>JBKQHO010000049.1:0-65874 GCA_052267165.1 Vulcanimicrobiaceae bacterium
GCGACGGCAGCTACGACGACGGGTTCCGACGCGACGGCTTCGACCACGATCGGTTCGATCGCGATGGGTTCGACCACGACCGGCGCGGCCTCCGCGACGGGCTCGACGACGACCGGATCGTTGACGACGGCTTTGACGGCGACGGCCTCGACCGCGGGAGCTTTCGCGGGGGCGGCCTTCGGCGCGACCTGCTTGGCGGCGACCGCGGGCTTTTTCTTGGCCGGCCGCGCTAGCGCGTCTTCGCGCGGGTTCTCGACGACTGATGCGAGGCGAGCGGCCAGGCGCGACGTTTTCGGCGAACCCGGAGCGGCCTTCTTCGCTGAGACTTTTGCCGGAGCGTTTGCTCCGCCGGCGTGAGCCACGGCCGCGTTGTGCTTATTCGCTGTGCCGTTCGGCGAGGGTGTGGCAGCGGCGCTTTCCGCAACCGGCTTTGCTGCCATGGGCTTCTTTGCGGGCGCCTGGGCCGAACGCTTGGGTTGCCCGATAACCGGAGGCAATTTCTTGCGGCGCTTCTCTGCCATGGCGTACCTCACGACGGAAAACGAGCTCGACAGGCTGCCGAGTCGATTGTTAACATTCTACATATACATGCCGGGAAGCGCAACGACGTGCGAGAATTGTACCGCTCACGGGCCAATTCTTGCAATTGCAACGACGCCGCGGCGCTGCGGGTCCTGCGAGGTGATGGGAATTCCCTCGACGCCACCGGGAAACGACAGCAATGATCGAGACGAGCTCATACGAACACATTACGCTGGATGCGGGCGACGGCATAGCGACGATCACGCTCGCGAACCCTGCTCGGCGCAATTCGCTCTCGCTCGAGATGATGCGCGAGATCTTGGCCGTGATCGAGCAAGTCCGCTACGACGACGCCGTCAAAGTGGTCGTGCTGCGCGCGCTCGGGCCGGCCTTCAGCGCCGGGCACGATTTGCGCGAGATGCAGTGCGCGGGCGACGCGGGCGAAGTCGCGACGTTCCGCCAGATCTTCGAAACCTGCGTGCAGATGATGACGGCCTTCCAGTCGTTGCCGCAGCCGGTGATCGCTAAGGTCGCGGGGGTCGCGACCGCCGCGGGCTGTCAGCTCGTCGCCTCGGCCGATCTCGCGATCGCCTCGACCGACGCGAAGTTCGCGACGCCGGGGGTGAAGATCGGCCTGTTCTGCACGACGCCGATGGTCGCGCTGACGCGGACCATCGGACGTAAGCGCGCGATGGAGATGCTGCTGACCGGCGAGTTCATCGACGCTGCGACGGCCGAGCGCTGGGGCCTCATCAACCGGGCCGTCCCGCCCGAGCAGCTTCACGACGAGGTCTTGCGCCTGTGCCGGACGATCGTCGCCGCGAGCTCGTTCAGCGTCGGGCTGGGGAAAGCCGCGTTCTACACGCAAATCGATCTCGATCAGCCCAAGGCGTACGCCTACGCCAAAGAAGTGATGAGCATGAACGCGATCGACGCCGACGCACGAGAGGGGATCGCCGCTTTCCTCGAACGCCGAACCCCGAATTGGCACCACTAGCCCACTCCCTCATCGCGGGCGTCAGCATGACGCTCGCCTTCGTTTGGGACAGCCGGTCGGCACGATCCCGGTCGTGGGCTACGTGTTGCTGCTGGTCGTCGGTCTCGCGCTGGCCTCGTTGACCTTCATCTGCTCGATGGGGAACGTCCCGATCGCGCGCTATTTGGCGATGGCGGGCATTCCGCTGGGCGCGAACACGACGTTCATTTACGGCGACTTGCTCATTCCGCCGCTGGTCGGCATCTATCGCAAGTCGTTTCCGGCGAAGGCCACCTGGTCGTTTCTCGGACTCTTCATCCTGGGCGCGCTGCTGGCCGGCGCGCTGATGGACGCGCTCGTCGGCAACGCCTTCGGAACGATGGCGATGGGCTCGATGGAGCTTTCGGACCGCTTCACCCTGGTCGCCAACGTGCTGGCGCTTGCGGCGCTTGCAGCCGTGGTGATCGTCGCGCGCGGGGCTCGCGCGGTGCAGCCGTCGCCCGTCGAGCCGGCACCGGTCCCCCGCGGCCCGCTGCGAGCCCGCGGTGATCGAGGTAAGCGGAGGCGGCCATTGCTGCGGCAGCGACGCGGAGAGCGCGCCGGACGCCGCCGTGCCGGCCGGGCGCGCACCCGTCCGAGGCGACATACCAGGATGAAAGTTTTCTCCAAGCGCGGGTTGAGTTTCCGAAAAGCTGTATCTACAATTGCATATATTTGGTGAATCACCAGGGTGACGGGGTCGCCCGAAAGGAGGCGCCCCGTGGCGCGGACGTTGATTCCCACCACCAACACGCCGGCAGACGATCTGCCGGGTTTGCCCGCGAAGTTCGTCGACGAGGGCGCGCTGGGGCCCGAGGGTTCGGTCTGGTTCAAGAATCCGGCCTACAATCCGCCGGTGGTTCTCAAGACCGGCGAACTGGAGGCCTCGACCTCGGATTTTGGTGACGGCGCGTTCGGCGCCGAAGGGGCGCTGTGGTTCACCAAGCCGGCGTACAATCCGGCCGCCAAACCGGAGCGTGACCGCTGAGAGCGGTTTTCCGGCGCCCTTTAGATTTAGACTTAAAGCGCGAGCGGCTGGGCGAGCGAGGCGTACCACGCTGCGAGGCGCGGCGCGACCAGCGCCGTGAGGTGGTCGGGTTCGGCTAAGAAGGCGTCGTGCCCGTGGTTCGACTCGAGCTCGAGGTAGACGCTGTCGGCGCCTTCCCTTGCGAAGCGCTCGGCGGTCGTGCGCACGTATTCGGGCAGGAAGAGCCAGTCGCTGGAGATGCCGACGAGCGTAAACGCGGGGTGAGCGTCGCTCAGCCCGCGTTCACGCGCGTCGAAGAGGTCCATCGCGCGCGTCAGCGCGAGGTAGGCGTCGGTGTCCATCCGCTTCGAGAAGATCGCGCCCTGATAGTCGAGGTAACCCTCGACGTCGAACTTCGCCTCGGGATCGACGGTCGGGTTGCCGCCCTTGCGGTCGTGGCGCCGCGCGAAGCGCTCGGCCATCAGCGCCTCGCTCTTGTACGTGAGCATCGCGATCTTGCGCGCCAGCTCGATGCCCTCGCCGCGCGAGCGCGCGATTCGGATCGCCTCTCGCGCGACGTAGTTGAGCGCGATCCCCATCGGGGTGAAGTGATCGTACGCGCCGATCGCGACCGCGTGATCGACCTGCGCGGGCGACTCGAGCGCCCAGGCCAGCGACTGCATCCCGCCGAGCGAGCTGCCGACTACGACGGCCAGCCGCTGCATGCCCAGCGCCGCCAGCGCGGCGCGCTGAGCGCGCACCATGTCCCAGACCGTCACGAGGGGAAAACGCGCGCCGTACGGCTCGCCGCCGGGCGCGGGTGAGGTGGGACCGGTCGAGCCGTAACAGCTTCCCAGTGCGTTGATGCCGACCACCGCCGCTAGGTTGGTGTCGAGCAGTTTGCCCGGGCCGACGATGTCCGCCCACCAGTCGAGCACGCGACCCGAGCCCGTCAGCGCGTGATTGACGAGGACGACGTTCGCTCCGTCAGGGCGTGGTTCGCCGTAGACGGTCACGCGTTGGACGGCATCCTCGAGAACGACGCCCGAGTCGAGCGCGAGCGCCCCGATCGGGACGTCGCGCTCGAAGGTGGGAACCGGCTTCAACCGTTCAAACGCTCGTCGCCTCGCGCGTGCTCGCACGCGCCGCGGCGAGTGCCTGTTCGAGATCGGCGATGATGTCGCGCTTGTCTTCGATGCCGACCGAGAGCCGAATCAAATCCTCGGTGACGCCGGCTTCGATCTGTTGCACGACGTTGAGCTGCTGGTGCGTCGTCGTAGCCGGATGAATCACCAGCGACTTCGCGTCGCCGACGTTGGCCAGCAGCGAGAAGAGTTTGAGACTGTCGATGAAGGTCTTGGCGCTGGCCGCTCCGCCCTTGATGCCGAAGGTGAGGATCGCGCCGGCGCCGCTCGGCAAGTACTTCTGGGCGCGAACGTAGGAATGGTGATCGGGGAGTCCCGGATACGAGACCCAGGTCACGTCAGCGTGCCCCTTGAGAAACTCCGCGACCGCTTGAGCGTTTTGGGAGTGCCGTTCCATGCGCACGCCGAGCGTCTCGAGGCCCTGCAGGAAGAGCCAGGCGTTGAAGGGCGAGAGCGCCGCACCGAGATCGCGCAGCAGCTGCACGCGAGCCTTGATGATGTAGGCCAGATTGCCGAAGGCTGCGACGTAGCGCACGCCGTGATACGACGGATCGGGCTCGGTGAAGTCCGGGAATTTTCCCGAACCGGCCCAGTCGAAGTTCCCGCCGTCGACGAGCAGGCCGCCGATCGAGGTGCCGTGGCCGCCGATGAACTTGGTCGCGGAATGCGCGATCACGTTGGCGCCGTACTCGAAGGGACGCAACAGGTAGGGCGTGGGCAGCGTGTTGTCGACGATCAGCGGGACTTTCGCGTCGCGCGCGACCTCCGCGACCGCCTCGACGTCGAGCACGTCGACCTTCGGGTTGCCGATCGTTTCGGCGAAGACGGCCTTCGTGTTCTCGCGCAGCGCATGCTTGAAATTCTCGGGTTTGGTCGGGTCGATCAGCGTGACTTCGATGCCGAGCTTGGGAAGCGTGTGCACGAACGCGCTATAGGTGCCGCCATAGAGCGAGGCCGAGCTGACGATGTGATCGCCGGCCCGCGCGACGTTGAGAACCGAGTAGATGACCGCGGCCTGGCCGCTGGCGAGCGCAAGCGCGCCGACGCCCCCTTCGAGTTGCGCGATCCGCTGCTCGAGCACGTCGCTCGTCGGGTTCATGATGCGCGTATAGATGTTGCCGAACTCTTGCAGTGCGAAGAGCCGCGCGGCGTGGTCGGAGTCGTCGAACTTGTACGACGTCGTTTGGAAGATCGGGACGGCGCGCGACTTGGTTCCGGGATCGCCGGAATGGCCGCCGTGAATGGCCGCTGTGTCGAAGTGGAAAGGCTGGTCTGACACGTGATGCTCCTTGCCGGCGTTGAGATGGCCGAGCTTGCGGTGAGTGAGTTTACGAAGCGGGTGCCCCGTGCGTTTGTCGCGTCGGGGCTGATGATCCGGCGGTGCCGACGGGGCTGAGGGTTCTGGGAGCAAGGTCTTCCCAGAGGCCGATGACGGACTCGGCGTGCACGCCCTGCTCGGCGAGCAGTGCCTCGAAACGGCCCGGACGGCCGCGCTCCGCGCCGGAGGTGATGACGGCCGGGACGCCGGCAAGCGGCTCAGCCGCAATGCCTCTTGCCGCCAGCGCTTCGCGCGCGGGGCGGACGTCGGCGAGCGTGCGCAGCCGCACGACGCGGCGCAGCGGGATCGACGGTTCCAACACGTCGTCGCGCACCGGTGCCAGGGTCGACGAGACCGGCTTGATCCCGGGAACGTGGCGGCCCGCGGTGATGAGGCGCAACACGGCCACGACGTCGCCGACGACGGCCGAAGCGGTCGGCTCGCTGCCCGCGCCGGTTCCGGCGAAGGTCAACGAGCCCGTGCTGCGACCGGTGACGCGGATACAGTTCTGCGGCCCGACCGGTTGGGCGAACGGGTGCTCCGGGCGCACGTAGGCGGGTGCGACCAGCGATGCCTGCGCGCGCGCGCAGGCGACCAGCTTGAGACTCCAGCCCAGGCGCTTGGCTAACGTCACGTCCTGCGGCGTCAGCCGCGTGATCCCGGCGCGCGGGATCTCGTGCGTGATCAAGCCGCGCCGGAAGGCCAGCTGCGCGAGGATCGCAAGCTTGTGGGCGGCGTCGATGCCCTCGACGTCGTTGGTCGGATCGGCCTCCGCGAACCCCAGGCGCTGGGCTTGCGCGAGCGCGCTCTGGTACGACTGCCCTTCGAACATTTTCGAGAGGATGAAATTGGTCGTCCCGTTGAGGACGCCGCCGACTTCGAGGATCTCCTCGCCCGCGAGCGATTCCGCGATCGTGCGCACGATGGGGATCGCACCGCCGACCGCCGCCTCGTAGGCGATGGTCACGTTGCGTTCCGCCGCCAGCGCGCGCAACTCGGGGCCGCGCGTCGCGAGCAGATCCTTGTTGGCGGTCACGACGTGCTTGCCGGCCCGCAGCGCGCCCTCGACCAGCCGGGCGGCGACGCCCGTGCCGCCGATGCACTCGATCACGACGTCGATCGACGGGTCGCTGACGAGCGCCTCGGCGTCTTCGGTGAAGAGCGAGGCCGGAATCTCGGCCGGCCGAGCCTTCGCCGGCGACCGGACGGCGATCGCCGAAAGCCAGTAGTCGACGCCGCTGCGAGCGGGGACTGACGATTCCGAGCTGACCAGCAGTCGCGCGACGCCGCTGCCGACGGTGCCGCAGCCCAACAGGGCAATGCGTACGTCGCGTTCTGCGTCGGTGCGATCCGCGTGCGCTTGGTGAGTGAGCGACAAGCGATATCCACCACAAAAAGGTTGCAGTTAAGTGGGCCAACTATACCGAACCCGGCTCCCGTGCGTCAAGCACAAGAAATGCGGCGCCTCGCTTCGGGAGGCGTTCTGCATGTCAGCGGCCAGGGCAGCGCCCCGCTTCTCCTCCTTCACGGCGTCGGCGGCGCAGCTTGGTCGTGGCAGCCACAGGTCGAGGCGCTGGCCGCCGATTGCCGCTGCTACGCTTGGGAAGCGCGCGGCCACGGAGCCGCGCAACGCGTCCGCGACGCGGGCTTGGAAGAATACTTCATCGACGCGCAGGAGGCGCTCGACGAAGTGCTCGCGCAGGGCGCCGCGGCCCCGTTCGTGGCGGGCCACTCGATGGGCGGCCTGCTGGCGATGGCGCTGGCCGCGGAGCGGCCGGCCGACGTCCGCGGGCTCTTCCTGATCGAGCCGGTCTACGCGCCCGACGGCGGGCGTCATGCGTCGGGCGCGCTGGCGCGCGTCGCGCGCTTCGTGCTCGCACCGCTCGTCTACGATTTCGAGCGCGGCGGCTTCGTTACGCGGTTCCTTAGCCGCGCCATCTTCACGCAGGCGTTCGAGGACCGGGACCGCATGGAACGGGCCTGGACGCTGCAACGGATGCAGGTGCCGACCGAGTATCCGAAGATGCTGTACGAGGCTTTCGAAGGACCGACCGGATTTCCGAATCGCGCCTTCGCGCGCGAGCTGACGCAGCCGGTCGAACTGGTCGAAGGCTCGGTCGCGAAGGATCGCCCGCGTTTTCCGGAACTGGTCGGTGAACTCGGGGCGCGCCTGGGAGAGCGCTTCTCATACGCGGCGATCGAGGGAGGACACTATCTGCAACTGGACCGGTCGGCGGAACGCGTGAGCGAGTTGTTGGGCGACTTCGTGCGACGGTGGTCGCAGTGAGCGCACCGCGCCGCTACCGCTTATTCCTGAGCCTGCTGCTGTGCGTCTCGCTGCTCGCCGCGCTCTACGTCGGCGTGGTTCGCGAACGCAAGGAGCACGGCGCGCGACGCGTCGAGATCGCGATGGACTACACCGACTTCCACGCGTTCGCGGCCTCGTACGGCTATAACGAAGCCGGCTTGCTGATCGCATTTCGCCGCGCGGGGCTGACGTCGCTGGCCGTCGCCGAGGAGCTCGGTTCCGACGTCAACGACGACGAGGCCGCGATCGTGCTCTCGGGCCAGCAGTTGCTCGATCAGCAGCGCCTCGCGCCGCTCGCCGATCCGACCTTGGCCAAGCTATCGCGCTCGGGCGGCCTGACGCCGCGCGACCTCTACCTCATCGTCGAGGACCCGCGCGAGCTCACGCGCTACCGCGAGGCGCTGGCGATGCGCTTCGGTCCGCACGCCGTGCGCACGCTGCGCGCGGCGCATCCGACGATCCTGGCCGTCCGCTCGCAGATCGACTATTTCAACGCGCTCGGATTGGGGCTGCCCTCGCGCCCGCTCGAGCTCACGCGCCGGCTGCACCTCTTCCTGATCCCGCGCATCCAGAACGACGAGCGCTTCGGCAAGGCCGACATCGACCGCATCTTCGACTCGTTCTTCGTCGGCGTTTGGAAGCCGTCGACCGTCATCTTCTTCGGGCCGCGCAACGAGGTGCTGGGATTTCCGGACCATCTCGACGACGTGGCTGACGCTCTCAAGCGCACGGGCCTGAACTTCGGAACGATCGAGATCTACGACAAAGCGCAACTGCAAAAAGGCAACGACGGCCTGGCCGAAAAGGCGATCGAGCGGACGACGCGGGTGCTCGCGACCCCGAAGCTCGAGCTCGACAAGCTCGATTTCGACACGGTCGTCGCGCGCTATCTGCTGGGAGTGCGCGAACGCAACGTGCGGGTCGTCTACCTGCGGCCGTATCTTCACGCGCAGCCCGGCGAATCGCTCGAGGCGACCAACGTCGACATGATCCGCCAGATCGCGACCGGCTCGCGCGCTCGCGGCTTCAAGCTGGGGCGCGCCACGCCGGTCCCGGATTTCCACATCAGCCCGCTGGTCATCGCGCTCGCTTCGCTGGCGGTTCCGGCGATGTTCCTGCTGTTGCTCGAAGCGTTCGGCATACGGCGCGCGCCGGTCGCCTACGCGGTCGTGCTGGGAGATTTGGCGCTCGTCGCGCTGGGCTACGCCGTCCATCACGATCTGCTCGTGCGCAAAGCCTTGGCGCTGGCCGGCGCGATCGAGTTTGCGACGATGGGCGTCGTCGCCATCCCGCGCGCGTTCACGCTCGACGCGCCGCCGACGCTCGGAGCGGCGCTGCTGGCGGGCCTGCGCACGGTCGCGGTCGCGACCGCGTTCGCGCTCGGCGGAGCGCTCGTGGTGGTCGGTCTCGTCAGCGCACCGCTGCTGATGGAAGAGATCGACCGTTTCGCCGGGGTCAAGGCGGTCATCGTGCTGCCGCCGCTGCTGGCGTTCGCGCTGTACGTCTACTCGCGCCGCTTCGGCAACAACCCGCCGGGCGTAAAACAAAGCGCGCTCGAGCCAGTGCGCATCTATCAGCTCGCGATCCTCCTAATGCTGGGTGCCGCGGCGGTCGTCTACGTCATGCGCAGCGGCAATCAAAGCGACATCACGCCCTCGGCTTTCGAGATGTCGCTGCGTTCGGGGCTGACGACGGTGCTCGGCGTGCGGCCTCGCTTCAAGGAGTTCCTGATCGGCTTTCCGCTCATGCTGCTCTTGCCGGCCTTGCGCCTCGAGCACAAGCGCCTCGTGGGCTGGCTGTTCGCGATCGGGATCGCGGTCGGTACCTCCGACATCGTCGACACGTTCTCGCACTTGCACACGCCGCTGACCGTCTCGCTGGTGCGCGTCTTCAACGGCGCCGTCATCGGGTGCATCGTCGGCGCGCTGGCCGTCGTCGTCTACCGCCGATTCGTTCCGCAGCCGGCCGTTGCGCCCGGGAACGCCGTCCTGGCGGGCCGGCCCGCCTTCTCGGCCCCCGCCAATCGCGAAGCCGGCGCCGCGCCGAAAAGAACGTCGTAGCTAGTGTCCCCACCGGTAAGCGGCGTGACACAAAGCGACAGCGAAAAGCGCCGAGCGACTGTCACGTCATTTACCGGGCGGGACACGAGCGTGGCCCGCTAGCGCGTGCGCTTTCTGCTCAGCGGCTACTACGGCTTCGGGAACCTCGGCGACGAGGCGTTGCGCGACGTGATCGTGCGCGAGCTGCGCTCGCGCTATCCCTACGCGATGCTCGACGTGCTGTCGGCGCAGCCCGACGCGACCGCGCACGAGCTCGGCATCGAAGCCACGCCGCGGGCGGACCTCGGGGCCGTCAAGCGCGCCATCGAGAGCGCCGACGTCTTGCTTTCGGGTGGCGGCGGCCTGTTGCAGAATTCGACAAGTCTCAAGAGTCTGGTCTACTATGCCGGCATCATTCGCAGCGCGGTGCGCGCCGGCAAGAAGACGATGATCTTCGCGCAGTCGGTCGGACCGCTCGACTTTCTCGGGAAGCAGACCGTCCGCGAGTGCTGCAAAGGCTTGGGCGCGGCGACCGTGCGCGACGAGCGCTCGCGCCGGCTGCTCTCCTCGATCTTGCCCGACGTGCCCGTCATGCGGACCGCCGACCCGGTCTTTCTTTACGATCCGCCCGAGGAGCCGGTCGATCTCGTCGCGCTCGGCTTGGGCCCGCAAAGTGACCCGCTGGTCGTCGTCGCCGTGCGCAAAACGGTCCACTTCAGCGATGTGGCGACGCTCGTCGCCGCCGCGGTCGACCGCTTGACGGAACGCTACGGGGCCCGCGTCGCCTTCGTTCCCTTTGCCGGCGTCTCCGATGCCGAAGCGGCGACGGTCGTCATCCGCAAGTGCCGTTCGAAACCCGCGCTGATCGCGCTCGACTCGCTCGATGCGGTCGCGGCCGCGATCGCCCGCGCGCGCGTCGTCGTCGGCGTGCGGCTGCACGCGCTCATCCTGGCGGTCCGTCTGCGGGTGCCGTTTCTCGCGATTCCCTACGATCCGAAGATCACGGGTCTGACCGACGACATCGGTTATCCGCTCTCCCCGCTCTGGGATTTAGGCGCGCGGATCCCGCCTTCGGCCGCCGAGGCGCTGGCCGACGAGGTCTGGGCGCGCCACGACGAGCTGGCCGTGCATTTGGGCGTCGCGGCCTCCGAGCAGCGCCGTCTCGCCGAGCAGAATTTCACGGTTCTGGAAGCGCTCTTGCACCCGGTCGAGGGCCGTCTCGGGGGATGAGGCTGCGCGGTTCGCGAACGCGAGCCGTTCGAAATGCCTGCCAACGAGACCGCCACCACCGACTACCGCTCGACCCTTAACCTTCCAAAGACGCATTTTCCAATGCGGGCCGAGCTGCCCAAGCGTGAACCGGAGCGCGTAGCGTGGTGGCGGGAGCACGACGTCTACGAGCGCCGCTTGGCCGCGAACGCCGGCAACCCGCCGTGGATTCTGCACGACGGACCTCCCTATGCCAACGGCGAGGTCCACATGGGCGGCTTTCTCAACCGCGTCCTCAAGGACGTCTTCGTCAAGGTGCACCTGCTCGACGGGCGCTACGCGAAGTTCGTGCCGGGCTGGGACATGCACGGGCTGCCGATCGAGTCCGAGACGCTCAAGCACTTGCGCCTCGACTTCCACGACGTCAATCCGATCGAGCTGCGGGCGCGCTGTCGCGAGCGCGCCATCCATTGGCTCGACTTGCAGCGCGAAACGTTCCTGCGCATGGGAACGCTCGGCGATTACGACCATCCCTACCGGACGATCGACAAAGAGTTCGAGGCGGTCATCGTCGAGACGCTCGGCGACCTCGCCGAGGTGGACCAGCTCTACAAGGGTCTGCGCTCGACGCTGTGGTGCACCTTCGACGAAACGGCCCTGGCCGAAGCCGAGATCGAGTACAAGGACGTCGTCTCACCCTCGATCTACGTGCGCTTCACCGCGAGCGACGAGCAGCGAGACGACCTGCTCAAGCGCACCCACGTTCACACGGAGCGCGCGCACGGCCCGCTGTCGATCATGATCTGGACGACGACGCCCTGGACGCTGCCGGCCAACGTCGCGATCGCGGTCAAGCCCGAGGCAGCATACGGCGTCTACCAGCGCGGCGACGAACTCATCTTGTTGGCCGACGAGCTGGCGGACTCGGTTTTCGCGAAGTCCGACGACGGTATCGCGCACGTTCGCGTCGGCGGCGCGCCGGGACACGCGCTGATCGGCGCCGCCGTGCGCCATCCGTTCCTGCACCGCGATTCGATGGTCGTCAGTGCCGATTACGTGGAGCTCGACAGCGGCACGGGAGCGGTTCACACGGCCCCCGGCCACGGCGCGGACGACTTCGAGACGGGCATGCGCTTCGGTTTACCGGTCATCAATCCGGTCGACGCGCGCGGCTACTTCACGGCCGAAGCGGGCCTCTACGCGGGCGAGCCGATAGTCGAGGCGAACGAGCGCATCATCGCCGACTTGTACACGAGCGGCCACCTCTTCGAGCGCGAAGGCTACCGTCACTCGTATCCGCACTGCTGGCGCTGCAAGCACCCGGTCATCTTCCGCGCCACCTCGCAGTGGTTCGTCGCGATGGACGTCAACCGGTTGCGCAAGCGCATCGAGGAGAAGATCCCCTCGGTCCGTTGGCACCCCGCTTGGGGCGAGCACCGGATGGCACAGATGATCGAAAGCCATCCCGAATGGTGCGTCTCCCGTCAGCGCACCTGGGGAACGCCGATCCCCGCGCTCGTCTGCACGAATTGCGGGACCTCATTCGTCGATCCCGACGTCGCGCGGCGGGTCGCGAGCGTCTTTCGCGAGCTCGGCGGCGACGACACCAACGCTTCGGATCTGTGGTGGACCGAACCGTTGCACGCGTTCTTGCCCGAGAACCTGCGCTGCCCGAACTGCAACGGCATCGCGCTCGACAAAGAGTACAACATCGTCGACATCTGGTTCGAGTCGGGCGTGACGCACCGCGCCGTGCTGCGGCAGCGCGGCCTGGGGTGGCCGGCCGATCTCTACCTCGAGGGCGCCGATCAGTACCGCGGCTGGTTTCGCAGCAACCTGATCACGGCGGTCGCAACCGCCGGTGCGCCGCCGTACCGCGAGGTCGTCTCGACGGGCTGGGTCCTCGACGAAGAGGGCCGTGCGATGCACAAGTCGGCCGGCAACTATCTCGGCGCTGCGGAAGCGATGAAGAAGTACGGGGCCGACGTGCTGCGCCTCTGGGTCGCCTCGGTCGAGTTCACGGCGGACATGCGCATCGGTGAGAAGCTGATGGAGTCGGTCGGCAGCGTCTACCGCAACCTGCGCTACCGGCTGCGCATGCTGCTCGGCCTGCTCGACGATTTCACGCCCGACGACATCGTGCCGCGTGAGAAGCTCGAGCCGGTCGACCGGCTCGCGCTCGCCAAGCTCGACGATCTCGCGCACCGCGTCGTGGAGGATTACAAGAAGTACCTGCTACACGACGTCTACCTCGCGCTGCTCGACTTCGACGCGGCTGACCTATCGCGCTTCTACATCGACGTCCTCAAAGATCCGATGTACTCGGGCCCGCGCGCCGGAGCCCGCCGCCGAAGCGCTCAGACGGCCCTGCTCGTCATTCTCGAATCGCTCTGCGCGTTGCTCGCGCCGCTGCTCTCGTTCACCGCTGAAGAAGCCTGGCAACACACCCCGGCCGCTTTACGGCGGGGGCGCGAGAGCGTCTTCGACCTGCACCTGCCGCACGGCAGCGCGCGCGGGACGCACGAAGCCGACGAGCTCGAGACTTGGGAGCTGCTCAAGCGGCTGCGCGCGACCGTCGCCGCCGCCGAAGGCATGCGCGACTTCCAGCTGCAAGCGCACCTCAAGGCTTCGCCCGCGCTCGAGCCCAAGCTGCGGGCGCTCGGCGACAACCTGCGCGAGGCGCTGGTCGTCTCGGCGGTCACGCTCGAGCTCGATTCCGAAGCGGCGCCCGACGCCGAACCGCAGGTCGTGCTCTCGCCGGCCGAAGGCGGCAAGTGCCAGCGCTGCTGGAAGTATCTGCCGCTGGGCAGCGACGCGTTGCACCCGACGCTGTGCGCTCCGTGCGCGAGCTTGGTGCGCTCGCTGGAATAAGCCGCATACGATCGCTTGAAATGACAGAGGCGCGAGCTTGCCGCTCGCGCCTCTGTCATTTCGTTGCCTGATCTCCGGGCTAATCCGGCTTGCGGCTGACCGGGAGGGTCAACCAGAGCATGCCCTTCCACGTCGGGCCTCCCGTCCCGCCGAAGTTCTCGGAGTTTCCGCCGAGGTTGGTTTCGAGGTAGCCGTGGAGATAGTTGAAGTGCGGCACGTTGAAGCCGACGTTGATCGAGTCGCCGTTGGAGATGGAGTTGCCGGCGCCGCCGTCCACGAAGTCGTGCTTGAATCCGATCAGCACGTTGCCGTGGAGAACCGGCTCGTAGATCTCGGCGCTCGCGCCGCGGCTGGTCGTCGGACCGAGCGGGATCGTCGAGGTTACCGCGTCGAGGCCCGGGTTACCGTCGTAGTTGCTTTGGTAGATGCCGAGGAAGCCGGGGCGCCAGTGCATGTCCGGATCGACCTGGACGTAGCCTGCGACGGAATGATAGCTATCCTGGCCGGTGCTCACCGGAATGGAACCCAAGCTGCCGAACACGCCGAACTCGAGCGGGCTCTTGGGCCGAATGTAGGCGGCCTTCCACATGAACGTCTTGTCGCCCGGATTGAAATCGGTGATGCCGTTGAGGTCGTCGCTGCTGAACGCCCAGCCGGCCTCGAGGTCGAGGTACTTGGGCAGGTACGCGAACTTCGTCCCCCAGCGGTTGCCGTAGGAGGTCTGGCTCCAGTCGTGCTCGCCGACGAGCGACGTCGAAGCGGCCGGCCCGTCGAGCTCGAAGTCCTGACTGTACGGCGATGGCGCCGGCGTGATGTACTTGCCGACGAAGAGATGGCCTTGGTGGTTCAGGAGCCCGCTCCAGGCGACCCATGCCGTGTCGAGCCCGCCCGACTCGTCGCCCTGCACGAGCCACTGCTGCACGTGATAGGTGATGTCCGGAGCCGCGTAGCCGATCGCGTGGATCGCGAAGTTGCCGAACGAGAAGCGCGCCGTGCCCGTGCCGGCTCCCACGGCCGGCCCCGAATCGTAGAGCATGGCTTCGTCGAGCCAGACGGGGAGCGCCTTGGCCAGCGTGTGCCGGTCGAGCGCCGCGTAACCGGTGTACTGGATGTAACGGCCGTACGCGTTGAGGAGCGGGACCATCGTGTGGCAAGTGCTGCACTGTAGGCCATACGCCTGGGCGAACGGCGGCATCGCCTTCGTCGGTTTAGGCGTAAACAAAGCCAGTGACACGAGAAGGCCCAGTGCTGCGAGGGCGCCGAGCACCGGCAACGTGCGCAAACGCATCATACGTCTCCGAACCGGCGGACCGAAAGTCCGCCATCGTCTTGCCTGGGTGATGTAGCGAAGCTCTTCATGCGACGGTCGAACCGATCCCTTCGGTAGAGGTGCAGTGCAAGTCTTTCACCCTTTAAGCTCTGCTCGTGAAATACGCAAGAAGGCAGGGCGAAGATACCAAGAACCTCCCCAAACGTCCAGAGATAGTTACCGAATAGAAACCATGCCGAAAACGCGTGGAATTTCGGTCGAGCGAAGGGCTGAACTCGCGCGGCGCGGTAAGTGTCCGGCACGTTCCGTCATCGGCAGTAACCCTCCCGCGAAGCGAGGACGACATACTGCCCGCAGTTGGTATCCGACCGTACAGAACGCGCGGCCGGAGTAGCCGCGAAAGGACCTCCTTGTGAAGCCTTCGGCGAAGTTCGGACTCGTGCTGGGACTCGTGCTCGCGGGCGCTTCGCTCGCGCATGTAGCGAATGGAAGCGTCGCATCCGCGGCGGCGCCCGACGGTAAGACGATTTTTGCGACAAGATGCTCCGCTTGCCATCAGGCCACGGGCCTGGGCGGCGGCCCGTTTCCGCCGCTAGCCGGCAACGCCGACGTCACCGCGGCCGACACGGCTTCGATCCTCAATACGGTGCTCAACGGCCGCAGCGGGCCGATCACCGTCAACGGGCACAGCTACGGCGGCGCGATGCCCGCCTGGAAGGGCACGCTCTCGAACGCCGAGATCGCGGCGGTGCTGACCTACGTGCGTTCGGCTTGGGGCAACAAGGCGGCGATCGTGACCGGAGATCAGGTCGCGGCGGCCGCGAACCCGATGGCGCTCTCCGGCGCGCAGATCTTCGCCGCCAAGTGCGCGACCTGTCACCAATCGGCCGGGCAGGGCAGCGCTACGATTCCTCCGCTCGCGGGCAATCCCGACGTCAGCGCGGCCGACCCCAAGGGCATGATCGCGACGATCGTCAACGGCCGCAGCGGGCCGATCACCGTCAACGGCAAAACCTACAACGGCAAGATGCCGACCTGGAAGGGACAGCTCTCCAACGCCGACATCGCGACGGTCGCGACCTACATCAGATCCGCCTGGGGCAACAAGGCCTCGGGCGTGACCGAGCAGCAGGTCGCGGGTGCCGGGCCGGCCGTGGCCTCGTCGGTCGGCGCGTCGATCTTCAGCGCGAAGTGCGCCGGCTGTCATTCTGCCAACGGGCAGGGCGGGGGCGGCGGCATGTTCCCCGCGCTCGCCGGCGACAAGACCGTGACGGCCGCCGACCCAAGCGCGATGCTCGCGACGATCTCGCACGGCCGCAGCATGATGCCGTCGTGGAAGGGCCAGCTCTCCGCGGCCGACATCGCCGCGGTCGCGACCTACGTTCGCTCGGCCTGGGGCAACAGCGCGGGACCCGTCAGCGAAGCGGACGCCAGCGCGGTCAAGTGACGTGCTCCCCGCCCCGAAGGGCGGGGATTCTGCGGTACGCCGCTCAAGCGGCGCACCGCGCTTCCTGTTTCGTCGGCGCTTGCGCGTCTCCACGGGCGATCCGGGCCCATCCGGCCCTTCCTAGGATGTTCTTCGCGGCATTCGTATCAGCGTTGGCCGTATGCCCGCAACTCACGCACGCGAACGTTGCTTGCTGATCGTCGTGCTGGCTTTGTGAAGTTGATCCCGGCGAATACTGGCGATCCGTGCGTGCAACGCTTTGATTCGCTCCTTGGCCTTACGCCAATTCGCTGAGAACGCCACCTTCCGGGCGAGGCGGCGTTGCAGGCAGGCAAGCCGCCGCTCATGTTTCTTGTAGGAAGGCCAACATTAGACCGGGACCTTAGATCCCCGGCCTGAACGCGGGGCCTTACGGCGCCTTTTGTAAGCGAAGACGGCACGCCTACCAGGCGTAGAGCAGGCCGTCGCGCGCCGCGATCTCGACCGAAACACCGAAGAGGCGCTCGAGCGCGGGCGGGTTGAGCAGTTCGTTGCGCGACCCGTCGGCGACGACGCGGCCTTCGCTCAGGAAGACGATGCGCTCGATCTCGGGGATCAGGTCGGAGAGGTCGTGGGTCACGAGCACGATGCCGATACCGTGCGCGGCGAGCCGCTGCAGCGTGGCCCGCAGCTCGCGATGCGCCGCCAGGTCGAGGCTGGTGCTCGGCTCGTCGAAGACGAGGGTCTGTGGCGCGTGGACGAGCGCGCGCGCGATCAGCACGCGGCGGGCCTCGCCCGACGAAAGCTGCGTCATCGCGCGACCGGTCAGGTGCGTCGCGTCGAGCATGGCCAGTGCCTCGCGAGCGGTCTCGCGCATGGTCGCGTCGACCGCGTGATGCGACGAGAGTCCCAGACTCGAGAAGAAGCCCGAGAGAACGACCTCTTCCACGGGAACGTCGAGTGCGCAGGCGGCGGCGAGGTCGTTCGACACGATCCCGAGGTGCGTGCGCAGCTCGAAGACGTTCCAGCGCTCGCGGCCGAGAATGCGCAGCCACGAGTCCTCGCGCACGACGGGGTAGCACTCGCGGGTGATCGCCTTGAGCAGCGTCGATTTGCCGCTCCCATTGGGGCCGAGCACGGCAAGATGCTCGCCTGCATCGACGCGCAAGTTGAGATCCCGCAACGCCGCGCGACCGCCCCGCAGGACGGTCACGTTCCGAAACTCGAGCAGCGCCGCCGGAGCGACGGCGTCGCTCAACTCATGCGAAAGCCGTGGTCGGCGTTTCCGGCCGCCTCGACGGGCTCGGGCTTGGTCCGCGCAGCCTTCAGGAAGGGCATTAGATCGCGCAACTTCTTCCCGACCACCTCGATCGGATGCGCGGCCCACTTCTTACGGAACTCGGCAAAGCGCGGTTTGCCGGCAGCGTGCTCGGCGACCCATTCCTGCGCGAACGCGCCGCTCTGGATATCCTTGAGCATGGCGCGCATCACGTCTTTGGTCTCGGCCGTGATGATGCGGCTGCCGCGCGTGTAGTCGCCGTATTTGGCGGTGTTGCTGATGGCGTCGCGCATACCCTCGATGCCGCGCTCGTAGATCAGGTCGACGATCAGCTTGAGCTCGTGGCAGCACTCGAAATAGGCCATCTCGGGCGCGTAGCCGGCTTCCACCAGCGTCTCGAAGCCCGCTGCGACCAGATTCGTCACACCGCCGCACAGGACGGCCTGCTCGCCGAAGAGGTCGGTCTCGCACTCTTCCTTGAACGTCGTTTCGAGGATGCCGGCTTTGCCGCCGCCGATCGCGGCCGCGTAGGCGAGCGCGACCTCGCGCGTGTCACCGCTGGGATCCTGCGCGACGCAGATCAGGCACGGCACGCCGCGGCCCATCTCGTACTCGGACCGGACCAGCCGTCCGGGGCTCTTGGGCGCGACCATCAACACGTTGACTTCGGCTGGCGGAACGATCGTGCCGAAGTGGATCGCGAACCCGTGCGAAAAGGCGAGGTAGGCGCCCTTCTTGAGGTTGGGCCCGATCGAGCGCAGGAAGATCGACGGCTGCTCCTCGTCGGGAGCGAGGATCATCACGAGGTCCGCGCGCTTGACCGCGTTCTCGACCGTGTCGACGGAGACGCCGTCTTCCGCTGCGATGCTGCGTGAAGGAGAGCCCTCCCGTAAGCCGGCGATGACCGACAGGCCGCTGTCGCGCAAGTTGCGCGCCTGGGCCCGGCCTTGGCTGCCGTAGCCGATGATCGCGATCGTCTTCCCGGCCAGTTTCTCCGGGTTCGCGTCGCGGTCGTAGAGGGCGTTCATCGTCGGGACATCTCCTTGTCGTCGTTGAGCAGCCGGGAAAGTTGCGCGTCGAGCCGCCGCAACGCGTCGGGCGGTCCGGTGAACTCGATCGTCGCGTGGTAGAGTTCGTCGCGCGCTTGCACCGCGACTTTCGTGTAGGCACAGCCGAGCCTGTTGGTCAGGCCGATGATCCGTTCGAGCAGCCGCCAATCATGCATCACCAGGGACAAGGTCATGCAACCGCGGCCTCCGGGGCGCCCTCGAGCACGTCCGCCGCGGTTCCGCCGGCCGGAATCATCGGCCAGCAGTTCTCGTGCGGGAAACACGCGCAGTGCAAGAGCGCGGAACCTTCGGCATTGATGAAGCGTTCGAGCGCATCGCGCATCTCGCCCGTGTCCTCGACACGCTCGGCCTGAATGCCGTAGCCTTTGGCGATCATGACGAAATCGGGGTTGTCGGAAAGATCGGTCGCCGAATAGCGCCGCTCGTAGAAGAGCTCCTGCCATTGGCGCACCATGCCCAAGCGGTGGTTGTCGATGAGCAGAATCTTGACCGGCAGCTCGTAGCGCCGGATCGTCCCGAGCTCAGGCATCGTCATTTGGAAGCCGCCGTCGCCAACGATCGCGAAGACGCTGCGGCGCGGGTTGGCGAACTGCGCGCCGATCGCGGCAGGCACGCCGAAGCCCATCGTGCCCAGGCCGGCCGAGGTGAGGAAGTTGCGGGGGTGCGTCGCGCGGTGGCGCTGCGCCGCCCACATCTGGTGCTGGCCGACGTCGGTCGAAACGATGGCGTCCTCGGGCACGAGCGCGAAGAATTCGTCGAGCACGTCGGTCGCCGAGAGCTCGCCGTTGGGCATGCGGTCCTGTGGAAGCGGTCCGCCCAGGGCTTTGGCCTTCTCGGCCCAGCCCTCGAAGGTCGGCAGCGACCGACCGGCCATGCGCTGCAACAGGTGCGAGAGCGTCTGGCGCAAGTCGCCGCGCAAGGCGACCTTGTTCTTGATGATCTTGTTGAATTCGCTCGCGTCGATGTCGGCGTGGATGATCTTCGCGCCGGTCGCGAAGCGGTCGACGCGGCCGGTCACGCGGTCGTCGAAGCGCATGCCGAGTGCGAGGATGAGGTCGGACTGGTGGACGGCGAGATTCGCGGCCTTCCAGCCGTGCATGCCGACCATCCCCAAGAAGCGCGGATCGCCCGGCGCAGCGCAGCCGAGCCCGTTGAGGGTCGAGGTGTGCGGCATCTTGAGCAACGCCATCAGCTCGCGGAACATGTGGGTGGCGTTCGAACTGCGCGCGCCGCCGCCGACGATGGCGATCGGACGTTCGGCCGCTGCGATCAGCGCGATGGCCTCTTCGAGCGCGTTCGCGTCGGGGCGCTCGTACGTAGCCGGAATGGGGCGCGGAGCGTTGGGGTTGAAGGGCGTACACTTGGCTTTGAGGATGTCGTTGGGGATGTCGACCAGGACCGGCCCGGGGCGCGGCCCGCGCGCGATGCGAAAGGCGTTGCGCAGGACGCGTTCGAGGTCGTTCACGTCGCGCACGCAGACCGCGCGTTTGGTCGCGGGGCCCATGATCGAGGTCACGTCGGCCTCCTGAAAGCCGTCGGTTCCCATCAAGACGGTCCGCACTTGGCCGGTGATGGCCACGACCGGGACCGAGTCCATCATGGCGTCGAGAACGCCGGTGACGAGGTTGGTCGCGCCCGGGCCCGAGGTGCCCAGACAAACTCCGACCTTGCCCGACGACCGCGCGAAGCCGCCGGCAGCGAAGGCCGCGCCCTGCTCATGGCGCGTCAGGATGTGCTTGATCGCATGTCCGTAGAGGGCGTCATACAACGGCATGATCGCGCCGCCCGGATACCCGAACACGACCTCGACGCCTTCATCGGCGAGGATATCGAGGACGAGTTGTGCGCCGGTCGATTCGGCGGGCTCTGACACGGTGTCGCTCCCTTACAAGTGAAAAACCCCCCGCCTAGTCCGGCGGAGGGGCTTCGCGTTCTCTGAGGTCTCTAATCTACGCGATAGCTCTACGCCGAACCAGGGGTTCGCGAATAAGGCTAACGACGACGAGAAGAAGCGCCTGAGACATAACTGTTCTTGGATTTACCATGTGGCCGGTTCAGAAGTCAACCCATAGGCCCTGGAAACAATGTTTCCTTCGCATCGTGAAACTCGGCCGCGGCCGGGGACGGCTTGCCGGCTTTCCTAAAGGGCTAAGGCGCGCGCTCGCAGCATCGGCAAGGCTCTCGGCGAATGCTTTACCCACGCTTTACGAAAAGCTATCGACAATTGCTTGACAATTGCTTTCTGAAGAGGGAGACGGTGTTGAAGAAGCAGCGAGCCGGCCGCGCGAGCGCCCTGTTCTGTGCAACGGTGCTTTGGCTGTGCAATCTACACCCGGCCGCCGCGGGGGAGCCGGTCCGCGGCACGAACGGCATGGTCGCGACCGATCAGCACTTGGCGACGCAAGCCGGGCTCGACGTGCTCAAAGCCGGCGGAAACGCGGTCGATGCCGCGGTCGCCGTCGGCTACGCGCTCGCGGTCGCCGACCCGTGCTGCGGAAACGTCGGCGGAGGCGGGTTCATGCTGATCCACCTCGCGAGCGGCAAGGAGACCTTCATCGACTTCCGCGAGAAGGCGCCGTTGCGCGCGACCCGGACGATGTACCTCGACACGAAGGGCGACGTGGTCCCCAATCTCAGCACGCGCGGCTATCTGGCCGTCGGCGTCCCAGGCTCGGTCGCGGGGCTCGAGTACGCGCGGGAGCACTACGGAACGAAGTCGCGGCAGGCGTTGCTCGCGCCCGCGATCGCGCTGGCGCGGGACGGTTACGTGCTGCAAGACGGCGACGTCGCGCTCTTCAACGCGGGCCTCAAGGATTTCCAGCAAGACCCGGTCGTGGCCGCGATCTTCACCCATGGCGGAGGCCCGCTGCATACGGGCGAGCTCTTCCGGCAGCCGGACTTGGCGCGCTCGCTCGAGCTGATCGCGCAAGACGGGCCGCGCGCCTTCTACGGCGGTCCGATCGCGCAAGCCGTCGTCGCCGCGAGCGCCAAGCACGGCGGCATTCTGTCGCTCGCAGATTTCAAGCAGTACAACGTCGACGAGTCGACGCCGGTCCGCTGCAGCTATCACGGCTACGAGATCGTCTCATCGCCCCCGCCGAGCTCGGGCGGGACGACGATCTGCGAGATCCTGCGCATCGCGGAGCCGTTCGATTTCGCCAAGAGCGGCTTCCACTCAGTCGCCGCGATCCACGAGCTGACCGAAGCGGAGCGCCTGGCCTACGTCGATCGCAACACGTACCTCGGCGATCCGGGGTTCATTCACAATCCGGTCGCGACGTTGCTCTCCGACGACTATATCGCCAAGGAGCGCGCACGCATTCCGGCGCGCGTGGGCTCCTCGCAGGACACGGCGGCAGGGCTCGGGCCGTATCACGAGGGCTCGAACACGACGCACTACTCGATCGTCGACCGCGACGGGAACGCGGTCGCCGTGACCTACACGATCAACGACTACTTCGGCGCGAACGTGATCGCCGACGGAACCGGCTTCTTCCTCAACGACGAGATGGACGACTTCACGAGCAAACCGGGCGTACCCAACCTCTACGGCTTGGTGCAGGGCGAGGCCAACTCGATCGCGCCTGGAAAGCGCCCGCTCTCGTCGATGTCGCCGACGATCGCATTGCGCGACGGCAAGCCGGCGATCGTAGCCGGCAGCCCGGGCGGCTCGCGCATCATCACCATCACGCTCGGCGTCTTGCAGAACATCATCGACTACGGCATGAACGTGAAGGACGCCGTCGACGCGCCGCGCGTGCACCATCAGTGGCTGCCCGACGAGATCTCGATCGAGCACGGAGCGCTCGATGCCCCGACGCGGGCCGCGCTCGAGGCGCTGGGCTACAAGATTACCGAGCGCGATCCGTGGGGCGCGGCCGAAGCGATCACGATCGACCCCAAAACGCACGAGCTGTTCGGCGCGAACGACCGGCGCCGGCCGGCCGGCTCGGCGATGGGGTATTGAGGGCGCGCTCGAGTTCTTTCTCGTGATTCATCATCGTGCGGATCGGCCGAACCTCGAGCGCACCGGCCGGCGTGTCGCGCAAGTTGGCGAGGCAGGCGACGGCTTCTCTCCGTATCATGTTTTGCGTGACGACAGTTCGAAAGCCGTTGCTTCGCTCAAGTCGACTCGGTAGTGTCGTTTCCGAGGCGTACTATTTGTTCTGTGAGAAAAGAGTGCGCAGTTGTTCAGCATTGCTCCGTGCGCGCTCGAGCGCGATGTCGAAGATCTCCGTCTGCGCGCGCTGAGCGGCCTCGGCCATCTGCTTCATGTCGTCCAGTGTTCGGGCGAGCGTGTCTTGCACGAGAGCCACCTGCTTCTTGGCAGCTTCCTCGGCGCTCGCGCTCTCGCCCGGTGCGGCAGAAGCGCGTGGATCTACTGCCTCGCCTAAACGGTCGAGCGTAGCTCTCAGGAGGTCGAGTTGCTTTTCCGTGATGGTTTGGGCCCCCGTGAAGGCGACCGCCGACGCTTTCGCCATTGCGTCGATATCGCCCTGACGTGCCTGGATGAACGCGTCGAGGTTCAAGCCTGGGAACCGATATTGCTCGAGAAGGTGTCGAATTCTCGATGTCGCGGAGCTTGCGCTGCTCGCTGCGTCGTTTGACTGCGTGCTCATGGGCTGCTCCTATATAGTTTCCGTCACGAGTCGACGGTTGTCTGCCACGGTGAGTCCTGCCCATCATAGCAGGTTCGCCGGGCCGCAACACGTGCGGGTCGCCGGAGAGCCTAACCGGGCCATCGCTGGAAAGACCGTTCTCTCACCGCGGAATGGCGCCCCGTGCACGCTAACCTCGCTAAGGGCCAGAGCCGGCCGGCGACAATACTAGGCTGTCGCTTAGCTAGCCGAGCAAAATGAGCGATCTCAAAAGACTGAAACGGACCGGTCAGGACGACAAAGCGGCTCAGGTAACGATTTGGGTGCCGGGCGCTCCGAGGCGAATGGGTGTCATCGCCCGCGGGTCGTGCCACCACCCATTCTCCGGCAACGCGCCTCGGTAGTGCTGTGCGGAGCCCCTGATGCGAAGGCTCGTTGAGTCCGCGCGCGTGAGCGCTCCATCGGGCGGCCATGGCTTGGAGTCACGACCCTCGAGGGCTCGCTCTTTTCGTTGAGGGTCGCGAGCCGCTCACAGGGAACACGATTCGGCGCATGGCATTGAACCAGACTCTATGGGGGGACGCATGCGATGCGGTCGTGCCCGCGTACGCGAGTCGCCGGCGCTGCAACCGGCGTCGCGCGGAGCGCCGTAACGTGCCATTCCGCACTGCCGCGATTTGCTAGTGGCCACTCTTCTGCCAGCGGCGCGGTGAAGGCAGCTATGGTTCATGTGACGTTTAGCTACGAGACGGGACTGACGCGGCCGATCTGCCGTAACGCTCGCCTAGTCGGAAGCTGGGACGTGACCGGGTGTTTCTCGGACCAGTGGACCGAAGCTCCGATGCAGGCCGGAGCAAGCGAAATGGCTTGCTCATCATTCACCGCTACCGCGTGGTTCGACGAGTCACAAGTCGGCCGCATGTTTCGGTGGGGCGTCGTTGTCGACGTGGCCGGGAAGGCCAATACGTGGGGAATCGCGACCGAGGTCGGCGATATGCACGCGACGGATTGCTCCCGAGCATTCATACTTCGCGCGGCAGGGCAGGCCGAATCTTACTGGTTGACGACGACCCGTAGGTTTGGCGCTCAAAAGCTTCATGCGCCGGGAATGGACTCTCCCGCAATTCGTTCTGCCGTGTGGGCTCCAAATGCGCAAAACGTCGAGCTGGTTTTCGCTCAGTTTGATGCAGAGCAGTTCAGCGGCGGCTATATCGACGACGACGGAAACGGCATCGACGCCTCTGTCGGACAGAACGGCGCCTTTCCTCTATTCGCGCAAGGCGATGGAATCTTTGCGACGGACCTAGCACGCTCGCCGTCGCTCACCGATTATGAAGCCTTCTCGCAACGGCTTTACATGTTCCGTATCACCAACGAGCAAGGAGAACGATACTACAAGACCGATCTATGGTCACGCAATCAAGTAGGCCGGGGAGTAATAAATCCGCACGGGCAAAAATATACCGGCACATTTGAAGACCTGGACGAGACGGTTAGTTGCTCCATCGTTACAGACCCCGATCTGGTCGCAACGAGCGTCTACGACGCAGGTTGGCCAAGGCGCGACCTGATTTCGGCAGGCGAGTTTTGGAGAGACGAATTTACGCCGGGCCTGCATTTGCCCCAGCGTGCCGAAGACTTCATCGTCTATGAGCTCCATGTCTCATCGTTCGCAACCGTTGCGAATGACGCTAGCCCGCTCGCAAACGCTCTTGCTCTGCTGGATCGGCTCGTCGATCTCGGAGTGAATGTGATCGAGTTGTTTTCCGTCCCAAGCTTCACTAATCTTTCTCGGCATTGGTGGCTCGGTTCCTCGCATTTCTTCTGCGTCCAAACGAGCGTCGGCGGCGGCGACGAATTGAAGCTCTTCGTTCGCGCGTGCCACCGAAAGGGGGTCGCGGTCATTCTCGATGTTTTCTACAGCGGTCTGAGCCAGGATGGCGGTCGCTCGCAATGGGGATACGACTCCGACCCTTCTGAATCTCCCGAACACAATATATACTATTGGTACGAAGGCCAATCGCATGACTACGCGTCCGTCGAAGGTGGTTATGTGGACAATGGCTCCAGCGGTTGGACGCCACGGCTCTGGCATGAAAACGTCCGCCAGCTCTTTACCAGTAGCGCTGCTATGATGATAGACGAGTATCATATCAATGGGATCAAAGTCGACTTCACGGACGCGCTTCATAAGGGCAATCGGCTGCATGCCGACGGGCGGCCTCTGGAGCATGTCAACCTTTTTGGGATCAAGTTGTTGAGAGAATTGGCACGTACCGTGCGATTTGTGGACCCTGCCGTCTTTCTGATCGCTGAGGATAACACCGGCTGGGAGGGGCTGACCCGGCCCGTTGACCAAGGCGGCGTCGGATTCGATGCGGTGTGGTCCGCCGGTCTCTACTCGAAGCGACCGCGGATAATTGAGTCGTTCGCGGCATCGTCCGGGAGCTCGCAGGAGTCACAACGGCCGCCTGCTGCCGAGCCATCGGTATCAACGGCTTTTGAGGTTCCGGGCAATGTGTTTCGTCAGCTACACGCTTATTCTGCTGCAAATGGACTGACCTTTAACGAGATCGTAACCAAGGCGCTCCAGGCCTTCTTGGGGAAGGATTGATTCAACAGTTCTGCCGCAGATTGCGAGAAGCTGCCACGGTGCTCGTTCATGCGAAAATTCATGCGCGAGCACGGACTGCGGTGCGTATGGCAGTGAGAGCGCGTACGGAATCGCTGCACGCGTCACTCGCGAACCTTCGCCTCGAAAGTGAGGTTCCGTGGATCACGGGCGAATCTGGAGCGAAACAGACGGCTCACCCAATCCTCTCGGTGCGACGTGGTTCAACGAGAGCGGGGCCTTCAACTTTGCCATCTATTCGAAGTACGCGACAACGGTAACGCTGCTGTGTTATGGTGCGGGCGACTTCGTGCGTCCGATCTTCGCATACCAATTCGACCGGCGGAGGAACCGGACCGGTCGCACGTGGCACGCTCGCCTCCGCGGTGACCTTCTAGGCGACGCCAGATACTACGCCTATCGGATCGACGGACCCCCACCGTCCGGTGACCGCTTCGAGCGGCACGCGTTCGATTCGCAGAAGATCCTGCTGGATCCGTACGCACGTGCGGTCTTCTTCCCGCCCGAGTTCGACCGCCGCGCTGCGATCGAGCCCGGAGCGAACGACGGGCGCGCACCCCTGGGCGTCCTCCTGAGAGAAGCTTCGCGCGTAAGGGAGGGGTTGCCCGTCTTCGATGCGTCCCGCCGTCCGCGGCACGATAGCGACCTCGTGATCTATGAGCTGCACGTGCGCGGGTTCACCGCCGATCCGGGCTCAGGTATTCCGGCGGCTCGACGCGGTACATTCCTGGGCGTGATCGACAAGATTCCATATTTGGCGGCCCTCGGAATCACCGCCGTCGAGTTGATGCCGGTCTTTCAGTTCGATCGCACCGAGCCGAACTACTGGGGCTACATGCCGTTGTCATTCTTCGGACTGCAGCACGACTATGCGTCGACTCCCGGAGAGCAGCTCGCCGAATTCCGCACGATGGTGACGTCCCTGCATGAGGCTAACATCGAAGTGTATCTCGACGTCGTCTTCAACCATACGAACGAGGGGGACGAGAGCGGCCCTGTCTTCAGTTTCAAGAGCATCGACAACAGCACATATTACATGGCATCCGAGGATCCGGCGCACCCATATGCGGACTATAGCGGAACCGGAAACACGCTGCACTGCGCCAACGCAACCGTCCGCCAACTTGTCGTCGACAGCCTGCGACACTGCGTTTGCGAGCTCGGCGTCGATGGCTTTAGGTTCGACCTAGCTTCGGTTTTCTCGCGCAATACCGACGGCAGCATCGCGTTCGACGACCCGCCGATCTTCGGTGAGATCGCTATGGACCCGTACCTGTCGACTGCGCGGCTTATCGCCGAACCTTGGGAGGGTAATCCTCGATTTCCGAACTACCAGCTCGGAAACGAGGCGGCTCGTAACCAGCCGTTTCAGCGCAGCTTCCCCGGCATCGGCTGGCGTCAGTGGAACGATCGCTTCCGCGAGACGGCGCGGCGCTTTGTGAAGGGCGACGCCGGTTGGGTGCCCGAGCTCATGACGCGCATCTACGGCAGCAGTGATGTCTTCCCCGACACGCTCCCGGACTCGTACCGCCCCTACCAGAGCGTAAATTATGTGGCCGCCCACGACGGTCCGACGCTCTACGATCTGGTCGCCTACACGACGCGGGAGGGCTGGAACTGCGGCGGACCGGACGGCGAGGAGAACGTCGGGGCGGACGTGATGCGGTTGCGCAAGCAACAAGCGAAAAACTTCTGTTGTTTGGTCATGCTCTCCAATGGCACGCCCATGTTTCGTGCCGGTGACGAGTTTCTTGCGACCCAAGGAGGTAACGGCAATCCGTACAACGTCGACAGCCCGACGACATGGCTGAACTGGCGCCGATTGGACGAGCATCGCGACGTGTGCCGCTTCTTCGCAATGATGATCGCCTTCCGCAAACGGCACCCATCGATTGCCCGGGCAACCTTCTGGGAGGACGACGTGGAGTGGCACGGCGTCGGCGCGTCACCCGACTTGGGTCCGGACTCGCGGTCCGTCGCCTGGTGCCTGAAGGGTGGCCGCGAGAACGACGACGACCTGTACGTCATGGTAAATGCGTATTGGGAGACGCTGATGTTTGCGGTACAGGGAGACGACGCAGCGGTTTGGCTACGGATCGCCGATACTAGCCTCGACAGTCCGGGCGACATCAACGACGAGGGTTCTTCAGCGCGTTCGATCGGCTCAGCTTCCTACGCCGTCGCGCCACGCTCGATCGTCGTGCTATTGCGAAAGAAGAAAGGATGAGCCCGTCGCCGTCCATGCCAAGTGTAGCGTAGTCGATCGTTTCCCCAAAACAGGCAAACGCTCTCTCTTGTCCCACAAAACAAGTAGTGCGCTGATTCGCACTCATGGTATCAACGCCTTGAGGACGGTGATATTTCTTTGCAGGGAGTCGGCCGTGGGGCCGGCGGCCTAAATCGCGGTAAGGGTCGCAGCCCGGAGACTGGAATCCGTAGGAGAGGCTGCCGTGAGCCGCCGGAGGAAAAGCCATGATCATTTACAATCTGTTCCCGCTCCTTGCCGGCACGTTTCCTCGCTGGCTCCCACACATCGAACGGGCTTCGGCGATGGGCTTTGACTGGGTCCTCGTCAACCCGGTTCAGGAACCCGGCGCTTCGGGAAGCATATACTCCATTGCGGATAACTTCGCGATCAACCCGGCGCTGGTGGAGTCGGCTGATAAGCGCTCCGCCGAAGACCAACTGCGAGCGGTCCTCCAGGCGACGCGGGCGAGAGGCTTGCGTACGATGGTCGACTTGGTAATCAACCATTGTGCCAAGGACTCGAAGATCGTAGCGACCCATCCGGCATGGTTTTGCCACGACGCCGATGGTGCCGTTGTCGAGGCCTTTTGCTGGGAGAACGGTAGGAAGGTGGTTTGGGAGGATTTGGCCCAGTTCGACCATCTCGGTACGGCAGATCCTGAAGGTCTGTACCGCTACTGCCTCGAGGTCGCTGAGCATCTGCTCGACCTCGGGTTCGAGGGCTTTCGCTGTGACGCTGCTTACAAAGTGCCCGCTGCCCTTTGGCAGCGGCTGATTGCCGACGTGAAACGTCGCGCACCGGCAACGGTGTTCGTGGCGGAGACGCTGGGCTGCACGACGCCCGAGGCGCTCGCGACGGGCAGAGCCGGCTTCGACTACGTATTCAATAGCTCGAAATGGTGGGATTTTCGCTCCCCGTGGCTATTGCAGCAATATGATTTGATGCGCGAGGTGGTCGCAACGATCGCCTTTCCGGAAAGTCACGACACCCCTCGACTGGCGCAAGAGGCCCACGGAAACCCGAACGCACTCAAGCTACGCTACGTGTTCTCAGCCTTGTCTTCGTCCGCGTGCATGATTCCCATCGGCTTCGAGTTCGGCTTCCAGCGACCGCTCGACGTCGTCTGCTCTCGTCCCGAGGACTGGGAATCGACCACGCTGGATCTTCGAGACTTCATCCGTGCGGTAAACGACGTGAAGGCATCTCATCCGGTGTTCCAGGAAGACACGCCGATCGTCGTTTTGCCCTCCCCCGACCCACACATCGCAGTTTTCTGGAAAGCTTCAGCGTCAGCCGGTCAAGAAGCACTGCTGTATCTTAACACCGATCTCTGGAGCCGACACTCCGTCGAGTTAGGCGACGTGCGTGGACCGCTCCAGTTCCACCGCCCGATCGTGGACGCGTCGCCCGAGTTCCGCATGGACACCGTTCCAGTCGGATCGTTCACGTACGATTTCGGGCCCGGACAGAGCCTCGTGTTCGTCGCTCCCGGTAAACAGTAGGTTGGCCTCGAAACGCAGCTCTCAACACAAGAAAACCCAGACTAGCATTTTGCAAGGTGCTAGATGCGGTCGCGGTCTGCGTTGGCCGTTGCGGAAAGGCTTTTCCGGCAGCCACGTCCAATCGCGGGCATTCAATCATCCGCTGCCTCGCGAGCCGGCCACCGGACGTGCGAAGCGAATCCAGCGTTTCTCGAGCTCCGACGTGTAATGCTGCACCCGACGCAGGATCGTGCTCGGTGCGAGGGAGACACCGTGTTCGGCCGTCGCGACCAAGTCTCGGGACGAGAGTCTATACGCGGCTATCTGTTCGAGCGACCTGATCTCGGCGCGGCCGTGCCTCTGCCAAACTAGCCAGCAGATTGAGGCCCATGAAAATCGTTTCGATAATCGTAGCCTTTGCCTTGCTACTCCTGACCGCGGCGATGCTCGTCCCCGCGGCGGGTGACTATCGCTTTGCCTTCTCGCTCGTCGCCTTGGCGGCGGCCGCAGCCTTACTCGTGACCGTCGTCGTCGGGTGGACGGAGGGACCCGACCAGCCGGTCGCGCGGATCGAAGCAGTGAAAGCTGCCCCGGCCCCGGCTGTCGAAGCCGTCAAAACCGCTCCGGCGCCGATCGTCGCAAACCAAGCCGAGGCCGAGGTGGTCAGCTTCCTTGCCATGCTCCAAGAGAAAGGTCGATTTGTCGACTTCCTCATGGACAACATCACGCCTTATAGCGACGCCCAGGTCGGAGCAGCGGCTCGCGTCGTGCACGACGGATGCAAGGCCGTTCTGCGGGACAACTTTCGCATCGTTCCCGTCCGGGAGGAGAACGAAGGTTCGAAAGTGACTGTATCGGCGGGACATCCGGCCGACGAATACCGTCTCGTCGGAAAGATAAGCGGTCAGGCGCCGTTCGCGGGAACGCTGATGCACCGAGGCTGGAGAACCGAGTTTGTTAAGCTCCCAAGGGTCTTGCGAATGGGCGACAACAGCCTTCCCACTATTTCACCTGCAGAAGTGGAGCTTACGTAGGCACGACCTACGCCTCGAGTCATGGAATATCGATTCAGCCTCGGCATCGATCTTGGGACGACCAACAGCGCCATAGCGATCACCGACCTCGAAAGCGATCGCACGGAGGTCGTCGACGTCACTCAGATTCTCAGCCCGAACCAGGTCGGCGAACAATCGACGTTACCGTCTGCCGTATACATTCCGCACCCGGACGAATTTCCCGAAAACGCCTTTCGTTTGCCCTGGGAGACGGAATCCGGGCGCGCAATCGTTGGTCAATTCGCGCGCGACCACGGCGCCCTGGTCCCCGACCGCCTCGTAACCTCTGCAAAATCGTGGCTTTCCAACCCGCACGTCGATGCGCGGAAAAAGACGCTTCCGTGGAGTTCGGATATCGACGAGGAGAAGCTATCCGCGTTTGAATGCTCTCGCCGATACCTCGAACACCTGAGCGAGGGGTTCCTTTATGCCGAGCGCATGAAGGGCAAGCATTGGAGCCTGTCCGACGGTGTGATCGTCCTGGGCGTCCCCGCCTCGTTCGATGAGGTCGCAAGAAGCCTAACGTCCGAAGCCGCCGAGGCCGCCGGCCTAGGAAAGGTCACGCTGCTCGAGGAGCCGCAGGCGGCGTTCTATGCCTGGATCTCTGGGGCGGCCACGGGGTGGCGCTCGCAGGTCGGACCCGGGGATATCGTCTTGGTGTGTGATGTCGGCGGTGGAACCGCCGACTTCAGCCTGATCGCCGTCAGCGAGAACGACGGCGCGCTCGAGTTGGAACGCATAAGCGTCGGCGAACATATTCTCCTCGGCGGCGATAACATGGATCTGGCCCTCGCCTATACGCTGAAGGCGCAGCTGGAGGCGGAGGGCACGCCGATCGATGATTGGCAGCTGCTTGCGCTTGTCCATGCCGTCGCCAGAGCTAAGGTCGCGTTATTCTGCGACGAATCGTTGGCTGCGGCGCCGATCAGCGTTCCGTCGCGCGGGTCGAGCCTTTTCGCCAAAACGGTATCGACGTCACTCGACCGGACGACCCTCGAGCGAGTCGTGCTCGAGGGTTTTTTCCCGATGACCGGCGTCGCCGAGCTTCCGCGAGAAGCGCGCGATGTAGGGCTTCGCGAATTCGGCCTCCCATACGCGGCGGATGCCGCCATCAGCAAGCACCTAGCTCGTTTCCTGGCGCGGAGCCTGGCGAATGTAAGAGCCAGTGAATCGCTGACGCGTCTAGTCGGCGACCGTGCCGAGTCGGGAGCCTTTCTCGCGCCAACGGCCGTTCTGTTCAATGGCGGCGTCTTCAACGCCGCCCCGATGCGTCGGCGCGTTCGGGATTTGCTGGCGTCCTGGACGCAGGGCCCGGTGCGCGAGCTCGAGGGCGTTCAACTGGACCTTGCCGTGGCCAAAGGCGCATCGCTCTACGGACGAAATCGCGTCAGCGGCAAGGGCGTCCGGATCAAGGCCGGTACAGCGCGGTCGTACTATATCGGCTTGGAGACGTCGATGCCGGCCGTGCCGGGATTCAAACCGCCCGTCAAAGCGTTGTGCGTCGTTCCGCAAGGCATGGAAGAAGGCTCCGAACTGCTGATCGCCGATCGGGAGTTCGGCCTCGTCACCGGGCAGCCCGCGGACTTCCGCTTTTTCTCGTCGGAAGCGCGCAGTGGCGACAAGCCGGGGCAGGTCCTTCCCGACGCCGAACGGCTACTGGAGGAGACCAGCCTACTCGAAGTCGATTTGCCTTCGATCGACGGTTTACCCGACGGACAGCCTGTGCCCGTGCATATCAACTCCGTCGTCACGGAGCTTGGCACGCTCGAACTCTGGATGAAGCACACGAACTCGGATCGCCGTTGGAAGGTCGAGTTCGCGGTCCGTACGGAGTAACTTCGTGCAAGTCGCGCGCAATCTCTCTCATATGACTCGAGCCCGGTTTAGTATCGGCATCGACCTCGGTACGACGAATAGCGTTCTGGCGTTCGTGGCACTCGGCGGCGATGCCGAAACACAGGTCTTGCCGATCCCCCAATTGGATGCGCCGGTCAACGTGGCCGAAGTACCGACACTCCCGTCCTTTCTCTATCTCCCGGAGAAAGCTCTGGCCAACCAGCTTTCGTACAAGAACGAGGGGGGCTGGACGATTGGCAGACTCGCGCGAGCGAAGGCTGCGGAATGTCCCGGCAGGGTCGCGCATTCCGCCAAATCTTGGCTCTGCCACAACGCGGCCGATCGCACCGCGCCATTTCTTCCGTGGGGGTCGGAGGACGTCGCCAGAGAGGAAAAAATCTCACCGGTTCGGGCTTCGGCGCTGCTCCTGCGCTACTTGCGCGACGCCTGGAACGACCGCTTCGCAGGTGCAGGCGCCGACTTCGCGTTCGACTCCCAAGTCATTACGGTCACCGTTCCCGCGTCGTTCGATGCGGCGGCACAGCACTTGACGCTGGCCGCCGCGGACGAAGCCGGTTTCCCGGAAAGCATTGCGCTGCTCGAGGAACCGCACGCCGCATTCTATTGCTGGCTCGAGCAGAATGATTTCGCCAAGGACCTGTGGTTCAAGCTGTCCGAGCACGGCACCGGAGCTGACCATGTCTTGATAGTCGACGTCGGCGGCGGCACCTCGGACTTCAGCCTGTTCGAATTCGGTCCAAATGATGGAAGCCGTGGCCTGGGGATCGAGCGCATTGGGGTGAGCGAACATATCCTGCTCGGGGGCGACAACATGGATTTGGCCATCGCCCAACGGCTTGAAACGCAGCTCGTGAATGAAGGCGAGGGACTCTCGGGCGGCCAGTGGGCTTATCTCGTAGCCCGCTGCCGCGACGTCAAGGAGACGGCGCTGTCCAGTAAGGGCCGGCCCGACGAAGTGTTCACCGTCTCTATTCCTGGGCGTGGCTCAGGCCTCAGCGCCGGGGCGCGCTCGGCGAAGCTCGCGCGCGCGGAGATCGAAGCATTGCTCCTCGACGGGTTCTTTCCGGAATGCAACGCGGACGAGGTTCCGCTCCAGGCCAAGGCGGCTCTTGGGGAATGGGGGCTCCCCTACGCTCCCGACCCCGCTGTGACGCGGCACCTCGCTGAGTTTCTCAAGGGTCTTCCATCCGTCGGCGCGGTGCTCTTTAATGGTGGTTCGCTTTCACCTTGGCCTTTGCGTCAACGGATCTGCCGAGTGATCGGTAAATGGCAAGGGGTGCTTCCGCCGATCGTTCTCGAAAACCCTGAACCCGCCTTCGCGGTCGCCCGCGGGGCAGCTCGCTTCGGCAAAATCGTTCTCTCGAAGGCGGAACGGATCGAGGAGCGTTACGCCCACGCGATTTTTCTTGAAGCGCATGCGACCGAGCACGAGCGAGCAACTTTCCACCAGCGCGTTCGGGAGAGGGCATACGCGCTTTGGGAAGTGGAAGGCCGGCCGGAGGGTCGAGAGTTCGATCACTGGAGTCGAGCCGAGCTCGAAGTCCATGCCTCGGGCCGCCTCTCCTAAGAAAATCGTCTGCCTGCTTCACCGAGGAACCAGCTTGCGGCGTCGAGATCGTCGTGGCAGCGTTGCACCCACGCCTCTCCCCAGAAGACGTTGCAGCTCGTCTGGGCTCGCAAGATGCGCCACTCGGCCTCTTGCAGGAGGCAGTAGACCTGCGGATCGTCCGAACCGACGCCGATAGCGTTCTGCCAGGCCGCGTATACGGCTTGGCTCAGCCCAGCGACGCGAGTCGATGCTTCCCGCTGCGCCGCCGACCCCGTCCACTGCACGAAGTCCGTCCCGTGATGCCAGCCCGTGTTCCATGCACCAGGACGGACCCGGACCTCACCGTAGGCGCCGTGCGTGTCGAGATACTCATCGATGAACGTGGGACGGATTCCGGCGCTTTGGTTGGAGCGGACCCGCTCGAGCAGATCTCGGTAAAAGCCCCCCCAGAAGTTGGCGGACGTCGAAGTGTTGCGGAACCAACCGCCGTTGTCTCCGTCGGTTGCTGTCGTGACCAACGGAGTGAAGTCGCAGAACCGTGTACGGGCGCAGACTTCTCCGACGAACCAACCGGCGTCCATACCTGCTTCTTGGGCGTCTGAAAGTTGCCGGTCTCGAACGACGACGAGAATCTCCTCGCCGCCGAAACGGGCTACGTGCGGTCGATAACGCACTTCCTCCCAGCGCATCGGTGTGATCGGTTCGACGTGTTCGCTGTCGACAAGCACGTAGCGATACCCGGCGCGTTTGAGTGTTGGAATGAGCTCCATGCAAAAGCCCATTTCGGGCGGCCAGAAGCCTGGGAAGTCGCTCCGGTTAAAAAGATGCCGACCGATGCCCTGCCAGCGCAGAACTTGTTCATCCCAATCGCGCGGCGGGGTGAGGGGTAGAACCGGATGGTAATAACCGGTGCCGAGGATCTGAATCAGCGCAGTATTTTGCAAATGCCACAGCAAAGCGCCGCAATCGACGATTCCGTAGGCCCCACGCTGGAACTCGGGTTGGGACAGCGTTTCGAGCAGCGTGCCGGACAGGGAGAGATGCACACGGCCGACGTCCTCGAATCCCCAGAGCGCCCGTGGAATGCGGTCGATGGCCCACAGGATCTCCTTGGCCGTCCAGTCGTCACGCTCGAGCATTCCCTCGAGGTTGCCCGCCGGCTGGTGCAGATTGAGCACCAAGGCAAACCGCGCGTCAGTCATAGAGCTCCGACTCCGCTGATCTCACTTATGACGAATGTGTTCATAGATGTTGACATAGTCTTGGCCCGGACCAGCCCACGAATGATCTTGCCGCATTCCGTTAATCATGAGTTGCTGGAATTCCGCTGGGTAGTCGTACCAGAGTCCGATGGCTCGATTGAGTGCCGACTCGACCGCCGTATGGTCGACCTGATGGAAGACGTAGCCGTTGCGTTCCCAGTGAGGTCGGTCCGAGTAGTCGCGATCGAAGATCGTGTCCACCAATCCGCCGACAGCCCGCACAATCGGAACGGTGCCGTACTTCAACGCAATCATCTGAGTGAGGCCGCACGGCTCGAACATGCTCGGCAAAACGATCATGTCGGCTCCCGCGTAAATCAAGTGGGCCAATCCTTCATCGAAGCCGATCTCGAGATGGCAGTCGGGATTGTCGTTCAGATGGTGCTTGAGGTGCCAGAAGTGCGCGTTGATCGCCGGTTCCGGGCACCTACCCATGACGACGACTTGGATTCCTCGCGCAAGGGCATGGAAGATGGCATGGTGGATGAGGTCGACGCCCTTTTGGCGGTCGAGTCGACCGACGTAGGCCAAGATCGGCTTGAACTCGTTGCGGAGCAACAAGCGGTTACGCAGGGCCCACTTGCTCGCGTACTTCCGCTCGACCGTCTCCGGCGTGTATCGCTCGGGGATAAGGACGTCGACCTCAGGGTTCCACACGTCGTAGTCGACGCCGTTGAGCACTCCCCCGAACTTGCCCCGGTTGATTTCGAGGGTGTGTAGCAAGCCCATCGCCTGGTCGCTATGCAGCGCCTCCCGGGCGTGCTGCGGCGAGACCGTGGTGACGAAGTTCGAGTAAACGATGGCGCCTTTCATGAGGTTGAGCGCGCCGGGGTTGAGGTTGTCACGCAGGCGATCGTAATTGAAAAAGTGCGCGGGGCGCCTCAGCCCAGTGGCCCAAAGGGTGCTTTCGCCGGTGATCCCCTGGTGAGCGAAGTTGTGGATCGTGTAACAGACCCGTTGATTGCCCATTCCGATGTGCTGGTAGATCTCGTAGAGGAGGACCGGCACGAGCGCGGTCTGCCAGTCGTGACAATGGATGATGTCGGGGCGGCGGTTCGTCTGCAACATGAACTCCATGGCTGCCTTCGAAAAGAAGGCAAATCTCGTGTCGTCATCGACGAAGCCATAGAGATGCCCGCGATTGAAGAAGTTGTCAGACGAATGCGGCTCGATGAAGAAGCAACGCCTGCCGTGGACGAAGCCGAACCAGACCGTGCACCGAACGGACCCGCCGTACCAAGGCACCCAGAGGTTCTCGTAGCAGACCGAGAGCCCATGGATCTGGTCGTAGCGCATGCAGTCGTATTTGGGCAGAATGATGTCGACCACGTGGCCGCGCATCTCGAGTTCGCGGCTGAGGCCGAAAATGACCTCGCCCAGCCCACCCGCTTGCGCCACCGGGGCACACTCGGAAGCGATCATGACGAGGAACAAAGCAACCTCCTTACTCCGTACTTAGGCCGTTGTATCCGCCAGCCGTCGCCTGGACCAAGGGTCATTTCGATGGATCTCTCTATCTGTATCGATGCTGGGTGAGACCAGCTCGATGAAGTCCCGCCGGCGCGGGCTCGATGCTCTCGCGAGCACTCAAACGTTTTGCAGGATCTGGTGAAATTCGTGCTCGTTGAGCGCCCCGCGCTCCAGTACCGCTCGGGCGACCGCGTCGATCTTACGCCAAAGTTCTGCGACGAGTCTTTCTGCGCGGGTAACGAGCCGTCTCTCACACGACTCATAGGCGATCTGGCCAGGCGCGGAGCTTGACAGACGGCTGGTGAGTTCAGCGACCAAGTCAGCGTCGTAGTCCGCTGGGGCCGGGCGAGAATGCCCAGTTACTGTTTTCTCGGTGATCGCGCCCACCATCGTCGCCATGATGTAGCATTCAAGCAAGTGGCGCCGCTCAGACCACGTGGCGTTGTGCAGGCGATCGCGAAGCTGCCCGCGCCCAAAAGGAGCGTGCTCCGTCGAGTTCGTTTCCTCGCTCGCCACGATGATGGGCAACACCGTGGTCTCTGGCAAGAGCGCCCAAAGCGCGACGGCGTGAGCGGCTTGGTGGTAGGCCATCGCTCGCACTGGATCCTCGGTGAAACTCGAGATCCCGATGTTTGTGTTTGCTTTCAGCGCGAGCACAGACTTCGGCGGTGCCGGCGAGAGCGCAGCCTGGCGTTCGTGCGCGCCGAGTTCGTTTGCGCTCGCGCCGTTGTTCGGGTCGGGTTCCAGCACGATTACCGCTTGTGGCGGCAGTGTCAGCGATAGCGCATACGGCCGTCCGTGCGCGCCGGGTTCCGTTGCGGTCAGCTCGCCCGGATTTCCGCAAGTTCGTCCGCCGTACAGCTCTGCGTCGGTGTTCAAGCGCTCCTGGTACGCACCGCCCTGCGGCACGCCGATGCGGTAATCGTGATGCGCAACGCCGCTTGCGTTGAGGACGACAACCAGGAACGCGCCGCTTTGTGGATCGCGGCGAAGAAAGGAGATGACCACGCTCGCCGGGTCCGTGCAGTCGATCCACTCGAAACCGGCGGGTTCGGCGTCACCCTGGTAGAGTGCCGGTGACTCCCGATAGAAGCGGTTCAGATCGCGGACCAGCGCGTGCACGCCTTGGCGCCGCGGATCGTCTTCGAGCTGCTCCCAGTCGAGGCTGCCCGACGATTCGTTCCACTCACCCTCCTGTGCGAACTCACCGCCCATGAACATGAGCTTCTTCCCGGGGTGCGTGTACATGAAGGCGTAGAGCGCGCGCAGGCTCGCAAAGCGTCGCTCGTCGTCACCGGGCATGCGTCCGAGGAGCGAGCGCTTGAGGTGGACGACCTCATCGTGTGAGAACGAAAGGATGAAATTTTCCGTCCACGCGTACCAGATCCCGAATGACACTTCGTTGAGGTGGTGTCCGCGAAAGAGCGGATCGACCGAAAAGAAGCGCAGGGTGTCGTGCATCCACCCCATGTTCCACTTGTAGCCGAAGCCTAGCCCACCCGAATCGATCGGCCACGAAACCATCGGAAACGCGGTCGATTCCTCGGCGATCGTCATTGCACTAGGAAACTCGCGGTAGACGGTCGTGTTGAAGCGGCGCAGGAAAGCCACGGCTTCGAGGTTCTCGTTGCCGCCGCGCAGGTTGGGCAGCCATTCACCGTACTGGCGACCGTAGTCAAGATAGACGATCGAGGAGACGGCGTCGACACGCAGGCCGTCGATGTGGAGCTGGTCGAGCCAGAACAGCGCGCTTGCGATCAGAAAGTTCGAGACTTCGACGCGTTCGAAGTTGTACGAGTACGTGCCCCACTCGAAGTGGAAGCCCTTGCGTCTGTCCATGTGCTCGTACAGATGCGTGCCGTCGAAGTAGACCAGGCCGTGAGTGTCGGCGGGGAAGTGGCCGGGCACCCAGTCGAGGATGACTCCGATCCCCTGGGCGTGCGCGCGGTCGACGAACACGCGGAAGTCGTCCGGCGACCCGTGTCGGCTCGTCGGAGCGAACATCCCGGTCGTCTGATAGCCCCAAGAGCCGTCGAAGGGGTGTTCGGTGATTGGCAGCAGCTCGACATGCGTGAAGCCGAGTTCGCGTACGTAGGGTAGGAGCGTATCGGCCAGCTCTCCGTACGTGAGCATCGAGTCGCCTTCGCCCTTGCGTCGCCATGAGCCGAGATGCACTTCGTAGATCGCGATCGGGCGGTCGCGCCGTGACGTTTCGGCGCGCTGTTCCAACCACAGTGCGTCACCCCAGACATGCGTACTGGGTGGCACGACGATCGAGGCCGTTGCCGGCCGCAGCTCGTGAGCGAAGCCAACGGGGTCAGCGCGCAGGGGCAGCAGATTGCGGTCGGGTCCGACGATCTCGTACTTGTAGTGGTTGCCGGCCAGCTCGACCGGGATGAAGATCTCCCAGACGCCGCATTCGCGCCGCAAGCGCATCGCGTGAACGCGGCCGTCCCAATCGTTGAAGTCACCGACCACGCTGACCCGTCTCGCGTTTGGGGCCCAGACCGCGAAGGCCGTGCCGCGCACCCCCTCCAGCTCGCGTAGGTGCGCGCCGAGCACCTCCCACAGCCGAGGGTGCTCTCCTTGCCGGATTAGCCAGGTGTCTGCGTCGCTGAGCACCTTCCCGAAGCGATAGGGGTCCTCGAGTTCCGCGACCGACAGACCGTCGTTCTCGCGAAACCGATATGGGAACGGCTCGCCTTGGGGCAGTTCGAGGCTGAAGACACCCTCGGGATGGACCCGCGCAAGGAGGCCCGCACCGGCGCCAGTCCGGGCGTCGATCAGCTCGAGCGATTCCGCCTTTGGACGAAACGCTCGCACGACTAGGCCACCTTCCGGAATGCGGTGCATTCCCAAGATGCCGAACGGATCACCGTCGCCGCTGTGAGCGAGGCCTTTGATCCGAGCCGCCTCTGCCATCAGTAGCATGTGAATGCTTCGTCGGCGGGCGTGAGGTCGGCGTTTGAAAAGAGCTTGCGAAAGAAGGGGGACGCCCCGCCCTTACGTGGGTTGAGGCGATCGGCGCCGCCCCTAGGAGGCAGTCGAGGCGAGAGCTCGGCGATATCCTCCGACCAAGTGCTGATGTGGTCAGAGCCGGCGGAGAATCCCACTCGACACCCCCCCTCGAAACGAGAGATGAAAATCTTGCAAGGCTTCGATCGACGGCGGTTCAAGAGGAACCAAGAAAGACGGCGCTCGAACTCGGTTGGCTTAAGCGCCAATGCTGGCCGTCGTTGGAACCGCGAGGCGCTGTCGAGCGGTGCCATTAGGTACAAAGTGCACATACCAGCACTTGACCGCTTGGTCCTGTGTTTTTGCGTCAATGCGCTTGTGGCGATCCCCGGCGGGCACGGCAGCACACGAGACGCGTCGAACTCCGGGGCGCCAGGGCTTCGCGGCTGCGCGCGCACTTTGTCCTCCGATGAGCCTGACGTCGGACACACCGATCGCGTGGGGTTCTGACTGGCGAAACGGTGTGTTCTTAGCAGCTGTGCTCCTTGGCTTCGGGGCGTACGATCTTGATGTAGCGCCGCCGTCGAGCGACGATCGGCAGCGTCGCGAGCGCCACGCCGGCAACGATCGCGAACGGCCAGGCGGGCGTCGCGGCCATCGCCATGGCGAGCCACGACCAAGGTGACGAACGTGCAGCCGGCGCTGGACCCTCGTCCCAAAGCGTGCAGCTAGCAGCGGCTCGACCCTGGATACTGAAACGTCGGCAGCGGGCGAGCAGCTTTGGTAAGTCGTCGCCGTTCACCTCGAGCAGGTGCATCGCTGCAGCGCCGGCGGGCGTCGTGACGGCACTGGCGATACGCGCCGACGCAAACCGGATGTGCGCCCCCGCGACGGCTCCGCCGACGAACCATGCGCCGAGCCCAACGATCCCGACTAGCGCTAGCACCGTAATCCAAGGCGAACGATACCACCTGCCCGACGGCCGCTGGTGGTGGGCGGCGATGCGGGCCGCGGCCGCCTCGACACGCTGCGCAATCGCTTCAAAGCGTTTGATTCGCTCGTCGAGCCGCCGGCGAAAGAGGAGTTGCTCGGCGACTGCGATTAGCACCGGGTGGTCTGGCGTAATCCCATGACGCATGCAGACCGCTCCGAGCTCGGCACGCTCTTCGGCCGTCAGCTCCGTCGCGAAGACGCGTTCGACAGCTCCCGGATCGAAGTCAGAGGCTCCGGGACTCACCTCTTGCGACGTATCGCCGGTTTGGCTATAGCCCTCGGCTTGCCGTTCCGCGGCTGTGAACGCGTGGCTGGGGTCGGAGGTCGAGCCGGAGCCAAAGGGCGGTCACGAAAGGTCTCCGCCAGCTCGTCGAGTTGCGCGTTCACCTGCTCAACGAACGTCTTGATGCGGCCGCGATGCGACCACGAAGCTCCGGACAAACGATCGGAGAAGGCATCAAACGAAAGACCGGAAGTTTTAAAGGCAAACAGGACGTCGGGATCGTGCTCACGCGGGATTCGTATGGTAAGCGCCCGACGCTGTTCCATAGCCGGACGCAGAACCGTGCTCTCGTCGTAGGCCTTGAGGATCCCATCCTTTTCATTCTTGACGACCATCCATTGTACGTCGCGCATCTCATCGAACGTATCGACGTTGTTCATGAGCGTGCTCAGTGACTCGACGTCCATCGTCAGGACATAGGGGATCGTGAGCTTGAGATGGGAGCCCACTTCATTGAGGAGCCCAGTTGTTCGCATTGCGCCAAGAATCGCGTGTAACTGCCCGGCACCCATGTCCACGACGAACGTCTCTGTGGTGGCGTCCTCCATCGCGCCAGCAATGCTATCGACCAGGGCGTTGACGGAGGATTCGATTAAGCGGCCAGCGTCGTCGTATAGGAAGAGATTCTCGACGCGGTTGTTGTTAACGTCGGCAAAGAACTTGTTCTCGGCGTCAGAGTCGACCCCATGCCAGACGATGTTTTGGCGGTCGAGCCAATTGGCGAGTAGATTTGCAAACGTCGTTTTTCCGACGCCGCCTTTTTGCCCGGTGATCAGAACAAGTCTCATGAGGGTTGCCCTCCTAAAAAGGGGTGATGACTGCTCCCGGCTTCGTGCGCGTTAGCAACAACGTCTGTCCGTTGAGTCGCCGAGAGAGGAACGGTGCTGCGAAGTCAAGGGGATGCACAGGTCGCCTGCATCTCCGCAGCGTCAACGAGGTCTGTAGTTTTACCCGAGCCGCCACAGCCCTACTGCTCTGGCACAGCCTGATGTTTTCGCCACCCTGAGACGGCCCGCTCCTTCTATCGCCGAAAGGAGCCGACGGCGCTCCGTTTGTGGCGGCGATTGGTCTCGACTACCCTGGGACTCTTGTATTGAGGAAAGCGGTATCGTTCGGCCGACTTGTGTCCGATAATCACGCAGCCTGACGCGCGTTCGCGCAACCCCGAGGTGCGCGAGTGCTCGATCCGCCAGGGGAGCTTGGTTCGACCGCTTCGGAGGGTATCTCGCTGCGAACGAGACCGCTTGCGCCCGGTTCGAAGAGCTCAAGAGCCGTGCGATTCATAAAGTAGCAGCCTGCGGCGATCGCGTCCCGTAGAGAGCTCTGCCTCAGTATTCAATTGCGGGCTTTCCAAAGCAACAAGCACTCGGCCTCGGAGGCCCGTGCTTCCGCGAGAGTTATTTCGCAGACGACGGACCTCTTTTACCGGAACCGGCCCCCCGCTTCGCCGAGGAACCACGTCGCGGCGTTGAGGTCGTCATGGCAACGTTGGACCCAGGCTTCTCCCCAGAAGAAGTTGCAGCTGGTCTCTGCGCGGAGTATGTGCCACTGAGCCTCTCCCAGAAGGCGGTAGAGGTTCGCGTCGCCGGCGCCGATGCCGACGGCGTTTCTCCAAGCCGCGTGGACGGCTTGGCTCAGCTCAGCGACCCGGGTCAGCGCATCCCGCTGCGTTTGCGATCCCGTCCATTGGATGAAATCGATGCCGCTGTGCCAACCCGTGTTCCAGGCTCCGGTTCTTACCGATACCTCGCCGTGCGCACCGTGGTCGCGGAGGTAGTCATCGATGAAGGTGGGACGAACTCCGTCGCTGCGCCCGTAGCGGACCCGTTCGAGCAGATCGTTGTAAAAGTGACCCCAGAAGTTGCCCGACATCGTGGTGTTTCGAAACCAGCCGCCGTTGTCTCCGTCGGTTGCGGTCGTGACGAGAGGCACGAAGTCGCAAAACTTCGTTCGCGCGCCCACCTCGCCGATGAACCAGTCGGCGTCCATGCCGGATTCCTGCGCGTCAGACAATTCCCGGTCCCGGACGACGACGATGATCTCCTCGCCGCCGAACCGGGCCACGTGGGGACGGTAACGGAGCTCCTCCCAGCGCATCGGCGTCACCGGCGTGACATGTTCGCTGTCGACGAGGACGTAGCGGTACCCGTAACGTCGCAGCGTCGGGATGAGCTCCATCGAGAAGCCCATCTCGGGAGGCCAGAACCCGGAAAAGTCGGTGCGGTTGAAGAGGTGGCTCGCGATGCCCTGCCAGCGCCGGATTTGTTCATCCCAGTCGGGCGGCGGGGTGAGCGGTAGAACTGGGTGATAGTAGCCCGTGCCTAGGAGCTTGATCAAGCGCGTGTTCTGCAGATACCATAGGAGCGAGCCGCAATCGACGAATCCGTAGACGTCGCGCTGGAAGCCGGGGCTCGAGAGCGTCTCCAGCAGCGTGCCGGACAGGGAAAGGTGGACACGGCCGACGTCCTCGTAGCCCCAAAGCGACCGTGGAATCCGGTCGATGGCGAACAGGATCTCCTTGGCCGTCCAGTCGTCATGCCGAAGCATCTCCTCGAGGTTCCCAGAGGGCTGATGCAAGTTAAGCACCAGAGCAAACTGTGCCTGGGCCATCGCAGACGCGCTCCTGTTCTCTTAGAGGTCGTGCGCTAGGATGTCGCTGGTACGCCTAGAGATTTCCCCGCCGTAGTCCGTCCAGATGCCCTGGCCCCAGTAGCGATAGCAACTGGTTTCAGCTGCGAGGAGGTGAAACAGCGCGTTACGGTAGCGGAGATCGTCCGTTCGGACGCCCGGCGCGAGCGCACGCTCGTGAAACAACGAGCTGGCCCGTTCCATGGGAGCGAGAACCTGATCGTAGCCGCGGACCCAGGAGATGTTGTTGGTCCAACTCCCCCCCTCCATGTTGAAGCGGCCGTCCTCGCGACGAAGCTCCTCGATCACCTGACCGAGCCGCTCGGGCCCGTCACCAGGCGCCATGCGGCCCCAAATGCGGGATTGAAAGAGGGGTCGAATGACCGGAAGGTTCTCCTGGTGGATCCCGACCGAATGCAGGCGCTCGAGGTACTCGGTGACGTTGACGATCGGGGTGCGGGAGCCTGAGCACTCGTGTATCACGTCAAAGTACTTCGAGGGAAATTCGTTCATCATCACGCCGCCGTTCTCGCCGTCGGCGATTTGAGTTACCAGGGGCGGTACCCGTTGACCGGCCAAGTCGACTCGGGAAAGCCCCTTCGCTTCGTAATAGGGCTGCATCTGAGCTACGAGCTTGGTATCGCTCCCCTGAGTCTTGACGATCGCAGTGATGCTCGCGGTATCCCCACGGGAATTGGTGCATTCCAACCGGTGCGGCAGGTGAGGTCGACCCACGCCGCGCCCGTCGGGCTCTTCAACGGTATGCACCTGCACCAGAACCCATTCGTAACCGCAATCGTTCAGTGTCTTGACGAATTCGTAGGCGACGTCGGGATGGTTGGGCAGGGCCATTTCGGAGGGTGAGAAACCCCGAATTCGGCCCAGCGCCTCGAGGCCGAAGATGGCGGCGAAGTGATGTTGCCAGGCGCGCACGTGCAGTCGAAAGTCCTGGATCGGGGTCGACGGCGCGACCGCGTGTCCCCAAGGACAGCCAAGCCACTCCACAGCCTGGCGGTAGTACGGGTCGCAAGTGATCTTGGCCAGACCGTCGAGCACGTCGTTGGCGCCCATCTGGCGGAGTCCGTGGAGCAGGGTGCCGGAGTACTCGAGCATGACACGAGGCTGGTATCCCTCGTGGAGGAGCTGAGGCACGAACTCCGCCATGCGTTTGTAACACCACAGGAAGACGGCAGCGTTGTGATTGTCGCCGATTCCCGGGTTGGCCATCATCCACTGTAGGTTACCGATCAGCGCAGCCGTGTGCAGGTCGCCCCCGCCGGCCGGGATGAGCGGTTGATGCATGTGCAAGGCGATGGCGAAGGTGCTCTCGATCTCGCCGAACCCCACGGTGCCCTGCGGAACGAAAACAGGGTGCTGCCGTCCCTCCCGTAGTGCTGCCTCGAGGCGATCCTCCGCCCCGGACAGATTGGGTAATCCATCGACGTACTCGGGCAGTTCTCCCATCCTGGTGCTCCTGTCTCCGCTTGCTGCTTTTCTCACCTGCGGCGAATATGCTCGTAGATGAACGTGGTGTTGGCTCGGGTCAGCTCAACAATGATCCTGCCGCATGTCATTTATCACGAGCTTGCGAATCTCCCGGACGGCGCGCCGGGCACGTGGCATTCCGCTTCTTCGTGAGGCAATCGCAGCAGATTGAGATCGTCACAGAGCCTAGCAAAATGAAGACGTGCCGGGGGGACGACTCAAGCCAGTGTCTTATAGCACGTGGCCGCCGGCAATGCCTTCGATAAGGAAATCGTTGATGGCATAACAGATTCGTTGGTAGTGGATCTCAACGTGCTTCGTGATCTCGTGCAGCCACGGCGGAACGAGAACGCTTGCGAGTCGCGACAGCGAGTATTGTCGGACCCGAGGCTCGTGCCGCTGACCAAAGCTGCCTGAGAAGAGGCGGAACCTCCCTCTGAGATGGCAGCCTAACGCGTGTAGCGCTTGGGGATACGGCTGTTGCGCTCGCGCAACGCTCCAACGACGTAGATGACGACCAAGACGACCTGAAACGGCATCGGTCCGACCGTCTTCACGGTCGCGAGCACGTTACCGCGCGCGATTTCCACGGCCGGCAGCAGGACGCCGAAGGTCTGGTCGAGGGCGCAAAGCCAGAGCAGCGGGCGCCAGCGGTCGCCGTCGCGCAAGACCAGCATGTACAGACACGAGAGCACGAGCAACGTTCCGCCGAAAACGGTCGTCAGCGCCGGATCCTTCACCGGAACGTCGAGCAGCGGCGCGATGAGCGGCTGCGCAAACAAGGCGAGCAGCCCAATTCCGGCGTCGATGAGAAAGCCGATGATGAGCGCGACGCGCAGTGCGATCGAGAACACGCTAGCCGCGCCTCACGCGGTTTCCTCCGCGTTCAGCTCGGCGGACCGCTCGTCGATTAGAGAAGATGCTCATCGGCCACGAATCTCTCCTTAGTGCTCTGCGAGCCGCTGGCCCGGCGAAAAATGACGTTCATGGGGCCCGACCGCTCGCGCGAGATGTCGTCTCGAGGCGCGCGTCGACCTTCTGTCGCGGGCGCCGGCGCGGTCGCTCGACGGACGAGGCCTGGCGGCCCAGCCGCGGCGCCTCCGCCGGACTACGAACTCGCCCTAGCCTGCATCTCCGCCAGGCGCTTCGTTACTTCCTCGAGTTGGGCGGCAGTTGTCTGCTGGACATGCCGGATGTTCGCGATAGATGTTTCGAGCAGACCGCGATAGGCCTCCAGCGCGGCATGCTGCAAATGGGCTCCCTCTTCCGCTAGGCGCTCGGTCAGCTCGGCTGATTTAGCAGCCTGAGCATCGAGGGCGTCGATCGTGAGCTGCAAGATTTCGCTGGCCCGAGCCGCACTTTCACGCAGGTAGGCCTCGGACGCCATGGAGGCGTGCGGCCGCGAATTGATCTCCCAGACTCCCCGCCAGTAATCGAGAAAGCGGTAGTTCGACCATGCCATCGCGTCGACGATGAGGTAGTATGCCTTGTTGCGGTCGTGGGAATCGCCTTGGTTCGCCGGATCGCTCATCGCTGCTCCTGATCTTGTGCACGGCAGTGCGTTCTTCGCGAAAGCGGAGAAAGAGGCGCTTTTCTCCACGCTCGCCCTGTTACTTGCCCACGGCGCGGTTCGCTAACCGGCTCCGGCGAGAAAGGTGGCCGAGAACGGCTTCAAGACGGATCGCGCCTTCTCGGTCGAGGCGAGATGAGCGTCAAATCCGAGCTCGCCGGCGCGCGGCGAGCCCGCAACGTTCCGTCCTCCGGGTCGCAGGTACGTGCGACGAAGACGTACCAACCAACCCGGGGACCGTCATCGCACGCATTTGCCTGAATGAAAGGCGGGGACATGACCCCAGGCACCGTCGGATACGCGGTCGACGCGTTTGGAGAGCGAGGCTCGCTTCGCCCACTCGAGCTTCCCGCGCTCGGACCGCGCGACGTGCTCGTGCGCGTCGAAGCCGCGGGCGTGAATCCGATCGACTTCAAGTTGCGCGACGGATTGGATCCGGAGCGGCCGTTGCCGTTGGTGCTCGGCCAGGATTTCGCGGGCACGGTGCAAGCCGCAGGCGCCGAGGCAGCGCAGCTGAACGGGAAGCGAGTTTTCGGCGTCGCGCGGGGCGGCACGTGGGCGCGTGAGATCGTCGTCTCGGCGGACGGTATCGTGGCTGAGATTCCGGCCGGCCTCGCGGCGCCGGACGCGGCCGCGCTGCCGATCCCGGGACTGACGGCACTGGCGCTGGTCGAGCGTGTCGCGCACCATGGCGGCCACAGCGTCCTGGTCATCGGGCCGGACGGTGCGGTCGGGCGTCTCGTCTTGCAGATCGCGGCCGCGCACGGCATCAAGACGCTCGGCTTGCGCGCAAACGACGATCCGGTTGCGCTCGTCCAGAACGCCGGGCTCAAAGCGGTCGACGCGGCGATCGATACCGCCGGCGACAAGGCACGCTTGGAGGCGCTGGCGCCGCTCGTCCGTGAGGGCGGCTACGTTGTCTCGATCGTGTTCGTCGCCGACGTCGAGTGGTTCGCAGCGCGCGGCATCCAGGCCGAGAATCTCGATGCCGGAACGACGCCGTTCTTCAGCGGCGCCGGTTTGCGCGCGCTGGCGGACCTCGTTTCGCGCAAGCAAGTCGTGCCGCACGTCGACGTGCTCAAGCCCTTAGCGGAAGCGCCCGACGTGCTCGAAGCCGTCAAGTCGCGAACGCTCCGCGGCAAAGTGGTGCTGGTCGCTTAACAGGGTGCGTCTATTTCGCCGAGGATGGGAGTGTCGCGACGAGCGTGCCGTCCCGAGCTTGCATTCCGAGCCGTACGACGGTTGGCAAGCGCTTGAGGTTTGGCTGCACGTGGGTCGGCAAGGGATTGCCGGACGCGTCGAGCGGCTGCAGCGTCCGCGGATCGAGGACCCGGTACAGCTGAGGATTCTTGCCCTGCCCGTGGAGCGCGAGGGTCGAGCCGGCGCGCCCGTAGCTCCACGTGCCGCGGTCGTACCAGGTCGTGGAGGGCGCCTTTCCGAGGTAGACGTGGCGCAAGGCGAACGTGCCGTCCGGTCTCACCGTCAACGTCAAGCGAATGCCGGAGCAATCGGCGCAGAGGGACATTCCGCCGAACGAGGCCGGCAGCGCGAAGGGCGGCTGGTACGCCGGCGTGCGGGCACTGCCCGGCGCGATCCAGAGGATGGCCGAGAGGAACATGCCGGTCAGCGTAGCTCGAAGGATCACGTGACACCTCCGGGGCGGTGCCGCCTTGGAAGTGGGGTTCGCTTCCGCAGTCGGACCGGGTTCATTCGCAGCGCCCGGCTCCAAACACTGCCGGTCGAGCTGGCGTCAGAAGGATAGCGCACTTCCCGGCCGGTTTCGGAAGCTCTCTACGGGAAACGTTCGGTTCAAACGCTTCAGTCCCGGGGCGTAGAATGTTCCGCTTCGCACTCACGTCATGGTCGGCGGCGCAGCGGGGCGCCGCGACGCAATCGTGGACGCGAAGAGGGTCGCTGTGCTTTTCGTTCAGCGGCGTTGCGATGCGTTAAATGCGTGCGATATTTGTCAGAGTGCATGCACGTTACGATCGAAGTCGTAAAACAAAACCGTCGAGGCATCGAGCTTGCCGTCGCCGAACTATCGCGTGGCTGAAGATGGTTTGAACCTGTCGGTTAGGTAGCATCTCATGGCATTGCAGGGCACCGCGCACGGAAAGCCCCTCGAGTCGGGAATGACAGCGCAATCGCGCGGAAAAACGTTGGGATTGCCGGCGGGTCTCGCGCTCGCGGCGCTCGGCGTCGTTTTCGGCGACATCGGCACCAGCCCGCTCTATACGCTCAAAACGTGCTTCGACAGTGCGAACGCCGCGCCGACCGTCGAGAACGCCCTCGGCATCGTATCGCTGCTCGTTTGGGCGCTCTTCTTCGTCGTCTGCGTCAAGTACGTGACGGTGCTGATGCGCATCGATCACGAAGGCGAAGGCGGCATCCTCGCATTGCTCGCTCTGGCCGAACCTCCGAAGATCCTCGGAGCGAAGAGCAAGGCGAGTTGGCTGGTGTGGGTCGTCGTCATCGGCGGCGCGATGCTCATCGGCGACGGCATGATCACCCCCGCGATCTCGGTGATTTCGGCGGTCGAGGGCATTGGCGTCGCAACCTCCGCGGCGCAGCCGTTCATCGTGCCGATCTCGGCCGGCGTGCTCATCGCGCTCTTCTCGATCCAGTGGCGCGGGACGCAGAGCGTGGGCGGGATCTTCGGCCCGGTCATGATCCTGTGGTTCCTTGCGATCGGGCTGAGCGGCCTCGTCGCAATCGTCGTGCATCCCGCGATCGTGGCGGCGCTCGATCCCCGGCACGCCTTAGGCTTCGCTTTCCATCACGGCATCTTCGGGTTTCTCGTCTTCGGCGCGGTCGTGCTGTGCGTGACGGGCGCCGAAGCGCTCTATGCCGACATGTCGCACTTCGGGCGCAAGCCCATCGCGCTCGCATGGTACGCCATCGTGCTGCCCGCGCTGTTGCTCAACTACTTGGGTCAGGGAGCGATGGTCATCGGCAATCCGAAGGCGCTCGAGTCGCCGTTCTACGCGTTGACGACGGGCTGGACGCTCTGGCCGATGGTCGTCCTCGCAACGGCGGCGACAGTGATCGCTTCCCAATCGCTGATCTCTGGCGCGTTCACGCTTTCCGAACAGGCGATCGCCCTCAACCTCAGCCCGCGACTCGCGGTCTTGCACACCTCGCGCGACCAGCGCGGCCAGGTGTACGTTCCGGTGATCAACATGGCGCTCGGGTTCGCATGTCTTGCGTTGGTGTTGGCCTTCCGCAGCAGCGACCGGCTCGCCGCGGCCTACGGTCTTGCCGTCGCCTGCACGATGATGGCGACCGACGTCGCATTCTTCGTGGTCGCGACCCGCGTCTTCAAATGGCGCAAGCGTTTGGCCACGCCGCTCGTCGCGCTCTTCCTGTTGGTCGACGGCACGTTCGTCGTTGCGGGCTTGCCGAAGTTTTTCGACGGCGCTTGGATTCCGCTCGCGATCAGCGCGCTGGTCATGGCGATCGCGATCACGTGGCTCGAAGGCCGGCGCGGCGTCGCCAAAGTGCTGGCCGACCAGCAGATGCCGGTCGCGACGTTCCTCGCGCAGTATCCGGCGTTGAAGCAACCCGCGGAGGGAACAATGGTCTTGCTGACCGGCGATCCCGAAGGCGTGCCGTTCGTCCAGCACCACCGCTGGATCGTTCCGCGCCTCGACCGCGAGCGGGTCGCCCTCTTGACGGTCGTCACGGCGGGGCGCCCGTATGTCGGGGAGCACGAGCGCGTCGCGATCGATCGGCCTTGTGACCGGTTCGCGCGAATCTCGGCCACGTTCGGCTACATGGAGCGGCCGCGCCTCAAGCCGATTCTCGCCGCCTGCAAGATTCGCGACTTCGACATCGACTCCGACACGACGACGTTCATCTATGCCGATCCGGTCATTCTGCGCAAGGTCAACGGCTTGCCCCGCTGGCAACGGCGTCTCTTCGGCTTCCTCCACCGGCTCTCGAAACCGCTCGCGGAGGAATTGCGCATCAAGCCGGAGCGCCGCGTCGAGCTAGGTCTCGAGGTCGACGTTTAGGCGCCGGCCGCGCACACTTCGCGCAGGTGCCCCGTCGCGACGTCGTAGACGAAACCGCGGACGTTCGCGCGATGGGGCAGGAAGCGGTGCTCGGCGACGCGCGCGATCGCCCGGCGCACGGCCGCTTCGATGTCGTCGAACGCGCCGAACGCGTACGGGGCGGGCGCGCCGACCTCCGACGCGAGCGTGGCTTGCAGCTCGTCTTCGCGAAAGCGCTGCAAGCCGCAGTCGGTGTGATGGACCAGCACCACTTCGCGCGTCTCGAGGAAGCGTTGCGAGAGGACCAGCGAGCGCAGCACGTCGTCCGTGACCAATCCGCCCGCGTTGCGGATGACGTGCGCGTCGCCTTCGTCGAGTCCGAAGATGTGGAAGACGTCGATGCGTGAGTCCATGCACGTCACGATCGCGATGTGCTTGGCAGGGATGACGGCGCGCGAGCCGGGGAAGTCGGACTCGTACGCGAGCGCGGCGGCGACCAGCGCGTCGGTGACCGAAAGCGGAGCTGACACGGCGCCTCATCTTGGCGCAGGGCGCCGCCGAACCTTGCGCCACAAGGTTTAACAGGGTGCGGAAAAACCCCCGCACCAGTCGCGACGTGGCTTTTCCGCTGCCTCTTCGTCGCCGCCTCAGTTACAATACGCCTCGGCATTGCGCCCTCGGCGGCTCTAGCCTTCACGGAAGGAGGCATGCCGCGCAGCGCAGGATGCGCGTCAGCCGCGGCCTCGATCCAGCGAAAAATCCACGCCGCTTTGTGGCACGGGGGTTTTTCCGCACCCTGTTAAGAAACGTCGCCGCCGGCAGGAAGTCGCGCGGTGCCCGGCCGGAGAAGCGCCTGGGGAGAAGCGCCTGGTATGAAGATCGCGATCACCGGCGCGAACGGCACCATCGGCCGCCCGCTTGCAGCCGATTTGGCGCGCGACCACGAGCTCGTGCGCATCGACCTGCGTGACGCGGACGTCGTCGCCGACGTGCAGGACCAGGCCGCGCTCGAGCGGGCCTTCGCCGGCTGCGAGGCGGTCATTCATCTCGCGGGCGTGGTCACGCTCGAAAACGACTGGCCCTCGAACCGGGGGCCGAACATCAACGGGACCTATTGCGCCTTCGAAGCGGCGCGGCGCGCCGCCGCGCGGCGCGTGATCTTCGCCAGCTCGAATCACGCGGTCGGGCAGTATGAGGTCGAGGCCGTTCCGCACATCTACGAGTCCGGAGCGGGAGTCGTCGTGCGCACCGACGCGCCGCTTCGCCCCGACAGCCTCTACGGCGTCTGGAAGGCGTTCGGCGAAGCGCTCGGGCGCCATTACAGCGACGTGCACGGGCTGCAGGTCACCTGCGTGCGCATCGGCTCGATCACCGCCGCCGACGATCCGCTGGACCCGAGCGTGCGCGACTCCTCACGGTGGCTGCCGCTCGACGAGGCGCAGCGTTTCGCACGTTACGCCGCGACCTGGATGTCGCAACGCGACTTCGCCAGGCTCGTGCGCTGCGTGCTCGCCCGCGACGTCCCGTTCGCGATCGTCTACGGCGTCGGCGACAACGCGACGCGCTTCTGGGATCTGGAACCCGGGCGCGCGCTCTTCGGCTTCTGGCCGCTCGACGGCGTCCGTGACGGGCGTTTGGTGCGCGCGTAGGATGGCGACGACGTTCGACGCCATCGTCATCGGCGGCGGCCACAACGGCTTGGTTGCGGCCTGCTACCTGGCTCGAGCGAGCTGGAAGGTGCTGGTCTTGGAACGGCGGCCGCTCGTCGGCGGTGCGTGCGTCACCGAAGAAGACGTCTTTCCCGGCTACAAAGTCTCGACGGCGGCGTACGTGAACAGCCTCTTCCGGCCGGAGATCGTGCGCGATCTGCGACTCGCCGATTACGGCTTCGAAGTGGTCGAGCGCAACCCCGCGTCGTTCTCGCCCTTCGACGACGGGCGCTATCTGATGCTCGGCGGAGACGCTGCCGGAAACCTGGCCGAGATCTCGAAATTCAGCCGCCGCGACGCCGAGCGCTATCCCGAGTACGAACGCATGCTGGAGCGCGTCGCTTCGGTGCTCGAGCCGACGCTGGTGCGCGTGCCGCCCAATATAGAGCGCACGACGCTCGCCGATCTGGTCGAGTTCTTGCGGCTCGGCTTGAGTTTGAAGCGCTTGGGTCCGGCGCTCGGCGAGGCGGCCGAGGTGCTGACCGGCGCGGCGCGCCCGATCCTCGATCGCTGGTTCGTTTCGGAAGAGCTCAAGGCGACGCTTGCGACCGACGCGATCATCGGCGCGTTCGCCGCGCCGTCCATGCCGGGGACCGCGTACGTGCTGTTCCATCACGTCATGGGCGAGACCAACGGCAAGAAGGGCGTGTGGAGCTACGTGCGCGGCGGAATGGGCGGCCTCACGCAGGCGCTCGCGCGCGCGGCGCAGGCGCTCGGCGTCGAGATTCGCACCGAGGCCGAGGTCGCGCAGATCCTCGTCAAGGACGGTGCTGCCGTCGGCGTTGCGCTCGCCAATGGCGACGAGCTCGGCGCCCGTCACGTGGCGAGCTCCGTCGATTGCCGGCTGACCTTCGAGACGTTTCTCAATCCCGCGCTGCTGCCGCCGGAGTTCGTCGCGGAGCTGCGGCGCATCGACTACGCCAGCGCGTCCGCCAAGATCAACGTCGCGCTGGCCGAGCTGCCGAACTTCAAGGCCTGCCCCGGCACCGAGGCCGGTCCGCAGCATCGCGGCACGGTCCACCTCTGCCCCGACCAAGATTTCATCGAGCGCGCCTACGACGACGCGAAGTACGGCCGCGCTTCACGCGAACCGGTCGTGGAGTGCACGGTCCCCTCGTCGGTCGATCCGACGGTCGCGCCGCCGGGGCGTCACCTGATGTCGATGTTCTGCCAATACGCGCCCTACGAGCTCAAGGACGGCATCTGGGACGACGCGGCCAAGAACGCGTTCGCGAACCGTTGCTTCGACGTCGTCGAACGCTACGCGCCGGGCTTCAAGAGCTCGGTGCTCGACCGCCAAATCCTCACCCCGAAGGACTTGGAGCAGCGCTTCAACCTCACCGGCGGCAACATCTTCCAAGGCGCGATGAGCCTCAACAAGCTCTTCATGCTGCGCCCCGCGCCCGGCTACGCGAGCTATCGAACCCCGGTCGAGCGGCTCTTTCTGTGCGGCTCGGCCGCGCATCCCGGCGGCGGCGTGATGGGCGCACCCGGCTGGAACGCCGCGCGCGTCATGCTCAAGTCGCGCTAGCTCGCGTCCTCAACGCGACGGCAGTCCGACCGGCGTGCGCATCCAATCGTGCGCGATCGCCGTCTGCGCGGCCCCCAGCGTCAGCGCGTGCTCGACGCAGACCGCCGCGTGCAGCCGTTCCTCGACGCGGTCTTTGCGTTTCGAGTCGGCGAGGTGCTGGGGCCACAGGTTTCCGACGCTGTTCGCGCCGCCGAGCTCGAGCGGCACGAGGTGGTCGATGCGATAGCCCCGTCGCGGGCTCGTGGAGCGCGTGCCCCGCGGGATACCGTATTCGCGATAGACGGCGTCCCGCTCTGCGTAAGAAACGTGGCGCCGCGCGGACGCATACCCGTACGCACAGACGACTCGCGGATCCGTGTCGGCTACGGCCCCGGGCGTCAGCGACACGTCGGGCATGTCGGCCACGGCGAGCGCCGGCAAAACGCCGATGAGGAGAGACGTAAGCAATAGGCTTCGAAAGCTCAACGTCCGAAACAGGTTCGCAGTCACGAGCGGGCCGTCCTCGGCGGCGTGGGCGAATCCTTAAGGAAACGAGAAGGATTTGCGGCATTGCGACTTCTCCGTCAGTTGCTCGACGAGGCGACGCTCGCAGTCGAAGGCTCGCGAGCTTTCCCGCTGAATGCGTGCTCCGTCCGTCTCGATGGAGGCGGGTGACGTTCTCGAAAGGGAGGCCGTGAAGCATTTACGATTACCGGCGGCACTCGTCGCCGTGGCAGGCATCATCGTTTCGTTGTCCGCGCCGTTGCGCGGCGGAGCTCAGGATAACGGTCCCGTCAAGATCGCGGTCATCACCGACCTCTCCGGGGTCTACGCGGCGGACGGCGGCCAGGGCGCGGTCGAAGCGACCAAAATGGCCGTCGAGGACTTCGGCGGCAAAGTTCTCGGCCGCGAAATCGAGGTCGACGCGATCGACCACCGCAACAACGGGCCGGAGGCGGCGGCCAAGGCGCGCGAAGCGTTCGACGGCGGCGCCGACCTCGCGCTCGATCTCACCAATTCGGCGACGGCGCTGGCCGTCTCCGCGGTCGGCAAGGAAAAGCACAAGCTCGTGATCGTCACGGGCGGCGGCAGCTCGGCGCTGACCGGCGCCGCCTGCGACAAGTACACGTACCATTACGCCTACGACACCTACGCGCTCGCGCACGGCACGGGCAAGTCGATCGCAAGCCAGAAGAACGGCAAGAGCTGGTACGGCATCGTTCCCAACTATGCGTTCGGGCAAGCGATGCTGACGGACTTCTCCGCCGCGGTTGAGGGCGAAGGCGGCAAGTTCGTTCACTCCGACATCATTCCGCTCGGCAACACCGACTTCTCGACGTATCTGCTCGCCGCCAAGCAGTCCGGCGCGCAGGTCCTGGGTGTGCTCAACGCCGGGGCCGACACGGTGAACACGATGAAGGCCGTCAAGCAGTTCGGTCTCGACAAGACGATGAAGCCGGCGATCGGCCTGCTCTTCCTGGCCGACGTCGACGCGCTGCCCGACGTCTTCTCCGGAGCCGCGATAACGACGTCGTGGTACTGGGGCTACGACAAGCAGACCCGCGCCTGGGCCGACAAGTTCACCAAACGCGTCGGCAACGGCACGCGGCCGACCGACATTCAGGCGGCGGACTATTCCGCCACGATCCAATGGCTCAACGCCGTCAAGGCGGTCGGTTCGACCGATGCCGACAAGATCGTCGCGTACCTCGACGGCCGCAAGTTCAACGACTTCTACGCGCGCAACGCCGTCTGGCGGGCACGCGACCATCGCGTCATTCACGACATGTATTTCGTCGACGTGCTTTCCAAGGATCAAGTGACGGAGCCGCACGCCTGGTTCAAGGTGCTGCGCGTCATCCCGGGAGAGCAGGCGTTCCGGCCCGAGGCCGATTCCACGTGCAAGAAGGACTGGTAAGTCCGAAACCCTCCCCGGTCCAAGACCTTCGAGGCCGGCGCAACGCGTGCGCCGGCCTCGTTCGCATATTCGCGCTCGCCGCATGGTCTCGAAGCAGACTTGCAGGGGCGGCTCATGCCGCCCTGTGGCCGCTTTCTTAGGGCAAGCAAATGCGCGTTAAGGCGCAAACTGGGCACGCTGGCCCACTTTTCGGTCGACCCCTTGAATAGTTGCCGCGCGGCAAAGTGCGGCCCGTCGACTGACCTTGAACAGAGAAGCTGCGCCTAGTAGCTGCCCCTTTAATTCATAGTCACAATGACGTCACCAGCAAGCGATCGCGACGCTCTGCCGATCTGATTGTTCGTCACGACAGTCGCCGCTTTCGCATTTTTCGGTTCACCATCGCGATAGGTTGACCTGGCCGATGCCGCTAGGCAAAGAACGGAGAATCACGCCGTGAGCGAGTACCAATTGAGAATTTATAAGATTCGACCAGGTAGCATGCAGCAATTCGTCGATGGCTGGCAGGTCAATATCGTGCCAAGTCGTGAGAAATTTGGATTTAAAGTGATCGCCGCATGGACCGATAGTGAATCCGAAGAGTTCATCTGGATCTTGCGTTGGGACGGGCCAGAGGGATATGCAGCCGCGGATCTCGCCTATTACGAGAGCCCCATCCGCAAAGCAGTTGCGTGGGATCCTCGTCCGTTCATCCTCGAGGATCAGCTTCGGATCATGCGCGAACAGCCTATTAGTGGATAATCCGTTGCCTCGAACTCTGACGCGTAGTAATTTTGCAAGCGCCATCATTGTACTCGCGCATGATACCTCGTAAGGAGAAGACATGGATAAAAAAAGATAAAAAGTCACTAGGCCGTTCGAATCTTGGACGTAGGACCTGCGCACGCGCGAGAACGCTAGCGCAGCAGCACGACCGCTTTGCCGGGGACACGCCGGTTCCACAGGTCGCCGACGGCTTTGCCGATCTGTGCGAACGGATAGCGTGCCGCCACGTGCGGGCGCAGAACGCCCTCGGCGACGAGCGTCGCGAGCCGCGCGAGCCCGACGCTCGCGGGCTGCGCCAACACCTCGTGGAAGATGATGAAGCCGTAGATGCGCCGGCCCCCGTTGGAATAGAATCGGTCGAGCGCGATCGCCGCGGTCTTGGCTTGCGAGGTCCCGAAGGTCACGAGCTGCCCCTCGTCGGCCAGCTCGTCGAGCGCTTTGGCGAAGACGTCGCCGCCAACGGAGTCCAGGATCAGATCGTACGGTCCCGTACCTTCGAGGCTCGCGCCTTCTCCGCTGAGGACGTGCCGTGCTCCGGCGTCGCCGACGATGCCGGCATGGCGCTCGCTGCGCACGAGGCCGCTCGCGTCCGCGCCCGCGGCGCGAGCGAGCTGGGTCGCGAAGATGCCGACCCCACCCGAGGCCCCCGTGATCAGCACGCGCTTTCCGAGCAGCAGCCCGCCGCGCGCGAGGGCGTAGAGCGCCGTCAGTCCGGCGATCGGCAGCGTGGCCGCCAGCTCGAAACTGACGCTTTCGGGCAGCGCCGCCAAGGCGTTGGTGGGTACAGCGACGCGCTCGGCCCAGCCGCCGGAATCGACGAGCAGCCCCGCGACCCGGGCGCCCGCCGGGGGTCCCTTGCCGTTCTCCGCGGCTCGCAACACCACGCCCGCGACGTCCCAGCCGGGGCGCCAGCCTGCGGGCGCGACGGTCGTGCGGCGGACTTCGCCCAGGTTCAGCGAGATCGCGTGGACTTCGACCAGCGCCTCGTGCGGGCCGGGCTGCGGCTCGGCGGCCTCTTGCAGCGCGAGCCGGCCTGGAGCGCCCTCTACGACGAGGACTGCCTGCATGACGTTTCTCTCCTTCGTTTCGCGTGCGAACTTTCGTGAGGCGTAGCGGCGCGACGTGCGCGGCTACCAGGGAATGATGCGTTTCTCGTGCCAGAAGCGCCCGGTCTGGCCTCCGTCACGGGTCGCCAAGAAGAGCGCCGTTTCGGTTGCGTCGGCGGGGGACACGTGCGCGCCTGCCCCGCCCATCGCGGTTTGAACCCAGCCGGGGTGCATCGCGTCGACCAAGATCTTGCGCTGCGCGAGCGCAGCTGCCAGCGACGAGGTGTAGGCGTTGAGCGCGGCCTTGCTGATCGCGTAAGCGGCATATTTCGGCTCGAGGCCGCCTTCGAGCTGGCCCATCGTCGACGAGAGATTGATGATGCGGCCGCGCTCGGGGATCAGCGGAGCGAAGGCCGTGCACATCGAGATCGTCCCTAACAGATTGATCTCCAGCGTGTGGCGCACGAGGCTGAGCGGGACCAGTTCGGCGCTCATGCGCCGGTCCTCGTCGAGCAGGATGCCGGCGTTGTTGACCAGGACGTCGACCAGGCGCAACCGCTCGCGCACGCGGTTGCGCAGCCCCCTCACCTGCGCCTCGTCGGCGATGTCGACGCGCTCCGCCAGCGCGCGCTCGCCGAACGGCGAAAGCTCGGCGGCCAGGCGCGCCGCGTCCGCGTCGCTGCGCGCCGTCGCGACGACGGTGGCGCCGGCCGCGAGGAAACGGTCGACGAGCGCGCGGCCGATGCCGCGGTTGGCGCCGCTGACGAGGACGATCTTCGAGTCGAGATTCACGCTGAAGGCGTCACTACAACAGGCCGGTCACACTCCCCGCGTCGGTCGCATCATAAGCTCTCCGACCCAAGCTTTTTTCGCTTAGTGAAAAAGGTCGCGTTCCAAGGGAACCCCTTGACTTGCCTCGTGAGGCCATGCTAAGGTCGGGAGCGTATGAACGGTGAAATGCGCGCTCCGGCGCGTAAGATTCTCCTTAGCGGTACGCCCCTTGCGTAATCGCTAAGCGCCGTTTGCTCCATTCTATCGGGGCCCGCCGCAATAGCGACGGGCCTTGCTTCATTTGACGAGGAATTACTCGCCATGTCATCGATGCCGGTCAACAAGTACCGACCCTTCACCCCGGTTCCGATCGCGGACCGCCGCTGGCCGAGCCGTACGCTGGAGCGTGCGCCACGCTGGTGCAGCGTCGACCTTCGCGACGGCAACCAGGCGCTCATCGAGCCGATGGGCCCGGAGCGCAAGCGCCGCATGTTCGACCTTTTGGTGCGGCTTGGGTTCAAGGAGATCGAAGTCGGTTTTCCGGCGGCGTCGCAGACCGACTTCGACTTCGTCCGGCGGCTGATCGATCAGCAGCTGATCCCCGACGACGTGACGATCATGGTTCTGACGCAAGCGCGCGAGGCCCTGATCGAACGCACGATGGAGTCCTTGCGCGGGGTGAAACAAGCGATCGTTCACCTCTATAACTCGACTTCGACGTTGCAACGGCGCGTGGTCTTCGGGCTCGAGCGCGAGGGTATCGTCGAGATCGCCGTGCGCGGCGCGGAGAGAATTAAGGAACTTGCGGCGCGCATGCCCGGGACCGACGTGCGTTTCGAGTACTCGCCCGAGAGCTTCACTGCGACCGAGCTCGACTTCGCCGTCGAGATTTGCGAACGCGTCATGGACGTCTGGAAGCCGACGCCCGAGCGTAAAGTCATCCTGAATTTGCCGGCGACCGTCGAGATGGCGATGCCCAACGTGTACGCCGACCAGATCGAGTGGTTCTGCCGAAACGTCTCGCGGCGCGACAGCATCATTGTCAGCGTGCACCCTCACAACGACCGCGGGACGGCGGTCGCCGCCGCGGAGCTCGCGCTGCTGGCCGGCGCGGACCGGATCGAGGGAACGCTCTTCGGCAACGGCGAGCGAACCGGCAACGTCGACATCGTCACGCTCGCGCTCAACCTCTTCTCACAGGGCGTCGAGCCGGAGATCGATCTTTCGAACGTTCCCGAGATTCTCAAGACCGTCGAGTACTGCAACCAGATCCCGGTGCATCCGCGCCATCCCTACGCAGGCGAGCTCGTCTTCACGGCGTTCTCCGGCTCGCATCAGGACGCGATCAAGAAAGGCTTCGCGGCGCTCGAAACGAGCGAGACCGAGATCTGGGAAGTGCCCTACCTGCCGATCGATCCCAAGGACATCGGCCGCTCGTACGAGGCCGTGGTGCGCATCAACAGCCAGTCCGGCAAGGGCGGCGTCGCCTACGTCCTCGAGAAGGACTACGGCATCGACCTGCCGCGCGGACTGCAAGCCGACTTCAGCCGGACGATCCAGTCGCTCAGCGACGAGCTCGGCACCGAGATCACGCCGCCCGAGATCTATGCCGCTTTCGAACGCGAGTACATCGATTCGGCCGGGCCGCTCGAACTGGTCGACTATCACTTGGCCGACGACGGAACGGGTCGCTTCACGATCGAGGCGAGCGTCGCCGAGGGCGGCGGCGTGCGGACGCTGTGGGGCACCGGCAACGGCCCGATCGACGCCTTCGTTTCCGCACTCCGGCGCGATCTGGTCGTCGACATGTCGGTTCGCGACTACCGCGAGCAGGCCGTCGGCACCGGCGCGGACGCCACGGCCGTGGCCTACGTCGAGCTGGTGACCGCCGGTCAGACGCATTACGGCGCCGGGCGGCACCGCAATATCGTCACCGCGTCGCTGCGGGCGGTCATTTCGGGATTCAACCGTGCCGTGCGCATCGACCGTCTGCGTACCAGCGGCTTGCGCGGTACGATCAGCGAGGGGGAACATGCCGCGGTCACTGTTTGAGAAGGTCTGGGACGCGCACGTCGTCGAGGAGCTGCCCGGCGGGAACGCCCTCGTCTTCGTCGACCGCATCGTCGCGCACGAGATAACGACCCCTCAGGGCGCGCTCGACATCGAGCGGAACTACGGTGACAAACTGTTCGACCCGGCACGCATCGTCGCGCTCAACGATCACGTCTCGCCGGCGAAGGATAGCGACACGGCGATCCAAGCCAAAGTGCTGCGCGACTGGGCCAAGCGTCACGGCATCGTGCTCTACGACATCGGGCAGAACGGCATCTGTCACGTCGTGGCGCCCGAACGGGGCTACGTCGAACCGGGGATCACGCTGGCTTGCGGCGACAGCCACACCTGCACCAACGGCGCCTTCGGCGCGTTCGCGCTCGGCGTCGGAACCTCGGCGCAAGCGGGCGCGATGCTCGCCGGCTGCCTCGTGCTGCAGCGTCCCAAGGTCATGAAGGTCACCATCAACGGGCGGCTCGAGCACGGGGCGACCGCCAAGGACCTCGCGATGTTCGTGATCGCGACGCTGGGCTTCAAAGGCGGAACGGGCTACGTCCTCGAGTACGGCGGCAGCACCATCGATGGACTGTCGATGGATGAACGCATGACGCTGTGCAACATGGCGATCGAAGCCGGCGCGACGACCGGGCTCTGTCCGCCCGACGAGACGACCTTCTCGTACCTGCGCGGGCGCCAGAACCAGCCGACGGGCGACGAGTTCGAAACGAAGGTCTCGGCTTGGCGCGAACTGCGCGCCGATCCGGGCGCGAAGTACGACCGCGAGGTCACGCTCGACGTCTCCGAATTGCGCCCGCTGGTTTCGTGGGGCACGAATCCGGGTGAAGCCGTGCCCGTCGACGGTACGGTCCCCGCGGACGCCGATCCGGCGAGCCTTGCGTACATGGGCCTCGAGCCCGGCACGCGGATGCGTTCGCTGGAGGTCGATCAAGCCTTCATCGGGTCGTGTACGAATTCGCGTCTCTCCGACCTGCGCGCGGCGGCCGAAGTGTTGCGCGGGCGCACCGTCACCGTCCCCACGATCGTGACGCCGGGTTCGCAGGCCGTCAAACGCGCGGCCGAGCGCGAAGGCCTGCACGACGTCTTCCAAGACGCGGGCGCGCTCTGGACGCACTCCTCGTGCGGACCGTGCTTGGGCATGTCGATGGGCGTGCTCGCGCCGGGCTCGCGCTGCATATCCTCGTCGAACCGGAACTTCCCGGGACGGATGGGCGCCGGCGGCCGCGTCCACCTCGCCTCGCCCGCCGTGGTCGCGGCGAGCGCGGTCCTCGGCCGGATTGCCGCGCCCGAGGAACTCGCGGCCATCGCCGTGGGAGGGGCTGCATGAGTTACACCGGCACGGTTCTGGCGGTCGAGCGGGCCAACGTCGACACCGACCAGATCATCCCCGCGCACTGTCTGACGGGCGTCGAGACGACAGGCCTGGGCAAGTTCCTGTTCACCGGCATGACTGGCGGCACGGCTTTGCTCGAGGCCCATCCCGGCGCATCGATTCTGGTCGCGCGGGAGAACTTCGGCTGCGGGAGTTCGCGCGAGCACGCGGCTTGGGCGCTGCTCGACCGCGGATTCCACGCGGTGATCGCGTCAAGCTTCGCGCGCATCTTCCTCGAGAACGCCTACAACAACGGCGTGGCACCGATCGTGATCGAGGCCGGCGAGATCGACGCGCTGCTGGCGTCCAAGCAACTCACGATCGATCTCGAAAACGAGACGGTGACCCGCGAGGACGGAACGGTCGTTCGCTTCACGCTCGATCCGTTGCGCAAACAGTTCCTGCTCTCGGGCGGTTACATGTCCTTCATGGCCAGCCGGGTCGACGCCGTGCGCGCTTGGCTTGCGTCCCGGAGCGCGGCGCCGGCTCGGAACTAGAAAGAACGCACATCGCTGGACGAGCGCGCATTCGCGGGACGAACTCCCCAGGCGTCGGCTGGACAATACTGCGGCTTTAGCACTATCCGGCACGCACCGAGCAACGATCCGTGAACGTCGTAGCGGACGTACCGCCTGACTCGGAGGAAGTGCAACTAGCGGAAGAACGAAAAACGATCGCGCGATCGGGTTCAGCGTCACTAGCGCGAAACCGCTCCGTCACGCGCGGGACTGCATCCCCATTTTCACTCTAGCGGGGGCGGCTCAGCAGGGGAGGTGCTCTTCTCCTCCCCCACGGATCTTTATGGTCTCCAACTATGCGAACGCTCTTACGAATCCTTTTGCGATGCAATCATTCACGTAATGCTCGAGGGTCTCGCCGGCGTGGTATCGCCCCCAATTCTCACCGTTGACGTTGATGGATCTGCTTGTCGTATCGATCTGAAGTGTTGTTATGGCTCCGGATGAATCGATCTTAGTGAGGGTGACCATTGAGCGTGTCCTTTATAGACGTGATTGTGGCGGGAATACTAATTGGGTTTTCGGGTGGTTAGGCGAGGAGTCTTAACGGTTGCTGGCGCTTGGTAATACAGCTAGAAAAAGAGTGAAGGCATCGCCGTTAATCGCGTGATGCGCTTTCTTGTTAGCTTGCCGTCCCGTCTGGAGCGACGGTGGTCGATGCGAAGACCACGCCAGCTCTTGGCATCGCGGATAAAGCGAAACGAAATAGCTTGCTTGACGCTCAGACATGCTTCCCACCGGCCGGGACGCAATTCTCCCTCACTCGGCCAGCAGTCCATAGCTAGCCACATACGAGGTCACTACACGAAGGTGCTCTGAGTGCACGACATCTCACACAAAGGCGGAGGACTTGATCTGGCCGTTGATCCGCTATGCCGTTACGCTCGACGTCTGAGCCGCCCCATCAAGACGCAATCCGGTTGAAACCTGCAGGAGAGGGGCGGGGCCCTGACCCAGTTAGAACCGCCCGCGCCGAAAGGGCTTGAAACCCCCGCAAATCCGGGGCTCATTTGTGTACGAAATAGCCTCAAGTTTAAAAGGGACAGAATATGATGGACCCGTCACCGGCGTCTCTCCGACGAGCAGATGGCCCCGTTCTGGGCGTGGGCATCGGACGAGCAGGACATCGTGCGCCACTACACGCTGACCCCCGCCGACATCGCGCTCGTCGCCAAGAGGCGGGCGGGACCCAATCGGCTTGGATTTGCGGTCCTGCTATGCTGCCTGCGCTTCCCTGGACGCGTGCTCCATGTTCACGAGAGGCCACCTACCTCAGTGCTGGCCTTCATTGCCGACCAGGTCGGCGTGCCAGCATCGGAGTTCGCCGTCTATCGGCAGCGGCCGACCAACCGCCGCAAGCATGTCGCCGAGCTGATGCGAGCACTCGGGTGTCGCGCTTTCGGCGAAGTGGCCTCCCATGAGCTGACCGCTTTCGCGGTGACCAAGATGCGGGATGGGCCTCCACCTATGCCGGTTTTTCCGCGGTCTCTTAGTTAGAGAGCACCCCGGAAGAACACGACGCGGTCGCGCCCCAAATGCTTGGCGGTATAAAGAGCGCGGTCGGCCGCGCAGATCAGCGCGTCCGCGTTATTCGCACAGTCGGGATACGTCGCGACCCCCGCCGAGACCGTGATCGCACGGAGGGGCTTGCCCCGGAACGTGATCGCTCTTTCCTTGATCTCTTTCCGCATCGCGTCGACCCGCGGATGCCCCTCCAGCGGGCCCATACCTGGGAACACGACGAGGAACTCCTCACCGCCATAGCGGCACGCGACGTCGCCTTTTCGACCGCGCCCTTGTAGCGTTTCGGCGACCTCCTTGAGCACGACATCCCCCGCTCCATGGCCGAAGGTGTCGTTGAATCGCTTGAAGTGGTCGATGTCGAACATTGCGACCGAAAGCGGCAGCCCCGTTCGGTCGGCTTGATCCAGCTGCACCTCCAAGACTTCTTGGAGGAATCGCCGGTTGAAGAGTCCGGTCAGCGGATCGCGCAGCGCCAGGTCCCGCAGCCCCTGCGCGAGCAAGCGGCCGCGGTATTGGATGCCGCCGGCGACGAGAATCAGTCCCAGGCCAGCAAAGGTTATGGCGGAAATCAATCGAGTGTTCCGTGTCAACTGCGCACTGGTCTCGCGATCGACCTGGGGCGCGCGGTCGGCAAGAACCTTCTCGACACGCGCGATGTCGACGCGAACTCGATCCATCAATACTTTCCCGCGCAGTTGCTGCACATCGTCCCGACCTGTTCGCCAGTCGCGAATGAACGGTTTTCCTGCGGTATCGAGCCAGCGCCTGTCGGCGTTCTCAATATCGCTCAGCAGTGCGAGGGCCGCCGGCATTTCCAGCCGCTGAAGGTCGGACCGCAATCGTGGCATGAGAACGCGCAACTCCGATTCCGCCGCGTGCGACGGCTCCAGAAAGCGCGGGTCGCCGGTGCTCGTATAGCCCCGGACCCCGCTCTCTCGACCGATCTCACAGCTAAGAACGCGAGCCGTCAAAAACTGTGCCTCGCGTATCTGCCCTTGTACGTCGAACCCGTGCTGAAGGACCCGCGAGACTTGGAATGCTTCGGCCAACATGAGCGCGCCCACGGCTACAACCAAGACCAGCAACGCCCACAGAACATAGCCGAAATCGAAGGGAGCGTCGCCTGTCGGACGCGGACGCCTCCGGCGGCCCGACACCTTTAATCGCTGGTGCCGCAGGCGCGTCGATCCCCCAAGGGCGAAGTCATGGCAGACACCCTACAGACTGGCCTTGCTCGCCGGCAATAACACACGGAATACTGCCGACACCTTTTGGCTCTGACCGTTCTTTTGTCGACGCCCCGGAATAGAGGCCGAAGAACGCGTCGTGCTCGAAGGCCGCAGTCCACATCTTGAGGGTATCGCTGCCCGTCTCCGTAAGCGTGTGGACGCGCCTTGCCGGACCTTGCTCTTTCGGGTCCCACCACGAGCGGATGTAATCGTCCCGCTCGAGCTGACGCGGGGCTCGATACACCGTGCCGGGTCCGAAACGACGGCGAAGCTCTCGGCGAAGCTCTCGGCGAAGCTCTCCTTGAGCACCTTCATGATCACATACCGTTGGGGGTCGAGATCCTTGAGCCAGGAGCTGCGCCATCAGGTAATTCTCAGGTGTAGGAATGCCTCGCGGAGGTAAACCCGCGTCGGCCTTGCCGTGAGGAGTCGTTTGAACCTTGTTGTCAGCGTCCGAGGCCAGGCCCCGGCTTCCATAGCGTTCAGAACTATTTCTCCAGATACATGTATTTTATGCCTATATGCAGTCAATCACAATGCCAGAGTTCGCTAAACCGCCAGCAGAGGTTGCCGGCCCTTGCCGCTACCGCTCTTGAGCCGCTGCGCCGCTACGGGTTCTTAGGCTCCGCTTAGTTTCCAGGCATTCTTGGGAACGAGCGCCTGGACTGAAACGCTTGGCGTCGGCAGGTTTGAGGTGCGACCGCTCTCGGATCTCGCTTATTCAAGGTTGAGTTGAGTGCCAGGGTGTGGTCTCACTGCTCCGCGTGCACGGCGAAGTCGACATCTCGAACAGCCGGGCGCTCGATATAGCGATCGCAGGTGGAAACGGGACGATAGTTTTGAACCCGTAGCGGGATCGAAGATTTGAACCCCTGAGTGCAAAAAGCAGGACGCTCCTCTCGAAGGGACCGGAACACTACGGCCGGTTCCACGAGAGGGGCGCCC
>JBKQHO010000050.1:0-69983 GCA_052267165.1 Vulcanimicrobiaceae bacterium
TGGCGGGCAAAGGGGAGCAACTCTCGATGACCGCACCGGGCGGTTTTCGTTAGTGTACCGTCTCCGACGTGGGTATACACCAAGCGAGAGCGATTTTTCGTCGCCGCAAGGAGCGAGGAGCGAAGAATGGCAGCGCCATTTGCCTGTCCCCGAAGCGAAGCGGAGGGGGAGCGACGCGGCGGCGGCGGAAAAGCGCCGAGCGACTGTATAGCTACGTCGGAGACGGTACACTAGGCGTTTCCGAGGCCGTTTGATGCCGGTGCCGGAGCGGCTAGCGACCAGCATGCCCGGCGGCGGCCGAGTTCGTGAGGCGGCGCTCGCCCGGCTCGTTCAGAGTGACTTCCTGAACAAGCTGTGGCGCGGCGATCCCTCACCCTGGTCGAACGATCCGCAGCACGTGCAGATCATCAAGGGCTCGCTCGGCTGGCTGACGTTCCCCGCGACGCTCTTGGCGCAGCTCGCCGATCTCACGGCGTTCGCGGCGCAGTGCGCCGTAGCGTTCACGCATGTCGTGGTGCTCGGGATGGGCGGCAGTTCGCTCGCGCCCGACGTGTTGCGCGCGACCTTCGGCAAGGTCGCGCGCTATCCGGAACTGCACGTCCTCGACTCGAGCGACCCCGATCGAATCGCGTCGCTCGAAGCGTCGCTCGATCTCGCCCGTTCGCTCTTCGTGGTCGCTTCGAAGAGCGGCACGACGACCGAGCCGGAAGCCTTCTTCCGCTACTTTTACGACCGCGTCCGCAAGACCGGCGCGGCCGACAACGCCGGGCGGCAATTCGTCGTCATCTCGGATCCGGGCACGCAGCTCGCGCAGGAAGCGAAGCAGGACCGCTTCTTGCGCATCTTCGAGAACGATCCGAAGGTCGGCGGACGCTATTCCGCGCTTTCGTACTTCGGCATGGTCCCCGCGGCGCTGGCCGGTTACGACGTGGCGGCGATCCTCGCGCGCGGCTGCGCCGTGCTCGAGGCGAACTCGCGCACGACGCCGGTCGATCGCGCTTCCGCTGTGCGCTTGGGCGCGACGTTCGCTGCGCTCGCGAAGAACGGACACGACAAGCTTACGATCGTCGCGCATCCGGACGTCAGCGCGTTCGGCGCTTGGGCCGAGCAGCTCATCGCCGAATCGACCGGGAAGGCCGGGAAAGGCATCGTCCCGGTCGAGGGCGAGCCGCTCGGCGTTCCCGATGAATACGGCGCGGATCGCACCTTCGTGTACGTCGGGGCGGGCTTGCCGTCGACCGAGCACCTCGCGGGCAAGATGGACGGGAGTGCGATCGAGACGCGCTTAGGCCTGCTCGAGAAAGCCGGCTTCCCCGTCATTCGCCTGGGCATGACCGATAAGCTCGACATCGGCGAGCAATTCGCGCTGTGGGAGATCGCGACAGCGGCCGCCGGCGCCGTGCTCGGCATCGACGCCTTCGACCAGCCCAACGTCCAAGAATCGAAAGACAACACGAAGCGATTGCTCGCCGAGTTCGGCTCGCGCGGCAGCTTCAGCGAACCGGCGGCCGCGCTGACGACGCCCGTCGCCAACGTCATTCCGCTTTCGGGTTCCAAGGAATTGCACTTCGGCGCGGAGCTCAGTTCCGCGCTTGCCGCCATCTTCGCGCAAGTGCAGCCCGGCGATTACGTCGCATTCACCGCGTATCTCGAAATAAACGCGGATCACGTCGCACGGCTCACGGAGATCCGCCTCGCGGTCCGTAACGCGCTCAAGGTCGCGACGACGGTCGGTTTCGGCCCGCGTTTCCTGCACTCGACCGGACAGCTGCATAAGGGCGGCCCGAATACGGGCGTCTTCATACAATTGACTGCCGATCCCGCGGTGGATCGTACCATTCCGGGAATGGGGACGTTCGGCAACCTGTTGCGCGCGCAAGCGCTCGGCGATTTCGAATCGCTCGAGCGCCGCGGCCGGCGCGGCGCGCGTCTGCACCTGACGGAGCCTCTCGTGCAAGCGTTCAAAGCATTGGAAGACGCGGTGAGCGATGCGTTGGCGGCGCGTTCGACGTTGGGCCGGCGGCGCTAGACGCATCTGCGCGAAACGAATAGAGTAGGCGATAGCCCCTTTAGCTTTTCGTGGGCGTGTTGGGAGAACTCGATGCAACTCGGCATGGTCGGACTCGGGCGCATGGGCGCGAATATGACGACGCGCTTGCAGCGCGGCGGGCATGCGGTCGTCGTCTACGACCGCAGCGCTGAAGCGATCGCACGCTCGGCCGCCGATGGAGCCGCCGCTTCGGCGTCGCTCGCCGACCTGGTCGGAAAGCTCACCGCCCCGAAAACGGTCTGGATCATGGTGCCCGCGGGGAAGGCGACGGACGGAACGGTCACGGAGCTGTTGTCGCTGCTGCGGCCCGGGGACACGATCATCGACGGCGGCAACTCGAACTTCCGCGAGTCGCAGGCGCGCGCCAAAGCGGCCAAGGAAAAGGGCGTCGACTTCATCGACGCGGGGACCAGCGGCGGCGTGTGGGGGCTCGAAAACGGGTACTGCTTAATGGTCGGCGGCGACGAAGCGGCCGTGCGGCGCGTCGAGCCGATCTTTCTGACGCTGGCGCCGCCGAACGGCTATGCCTACGTCGGGCCGAGCGGCGCGGGACATTTTTCGAAGATGGTTCACAACGGAATCGAGTACGGCATGCTCGCCGCGTACGGCGAAGGCTTCGAGATCTTGGAGAAGTCGGAGTTCCGTTACGACCTGCATCAGCTCGCCGAGCTTTGGCTGCACGGCAGCGTCGTGCGCTCGTGGCTGCTCGAGCTGGCCGAACGCGCCTTCGCGGACGATCCGGGGTTGGTCGACATTCGCGGCTACGTCGAGGACTCGGGCGAGGGGCGCTGGACGGTGCAGGCCGCGATCGACGAGAACGTCCCCGCGCCGGTCATCACCATGTCGCTGCTCTCGCGTTTCGCTTCGCGGCAAGACGAGTCGTTTAGCGCCAAAGTAATTGCGGCGCTGCGCAACCAGTTCGGCGGCCACGCCGTCAAGCACGAGACCGAGCCCGTGAGGAGCACGCATTAGTGACCACGCAAGTCGACGTCCGAGCGATCGCGGACGGCAAGACGCCGGCCGGGCCCAATCCGCTGCGCGCCGGGCTCGACACGACCCGGATCGCGGAGCCCTGCAACATCGTCTTCTTCGGCGCGACCGGCGACCTGACGAAGCGGATGCTGATGCCCGCGATGTACAACCTGCGCTTGGCCGACACGCTGCCGGTCAACTTCGGGATCGTCGGCTTCTCGCGCTCGAAGTTCTCGTCCGAAGAATTTCGCGACCAGATGAAGTCGGCCGTCGACGAGTTCTCACGCAGCGGGCCGGCGCGCGACCCGCTTTGGACCGATTTTGCCAACCGCATCACCTACGTCGGCGGCGAGTTCGACGACACGGAGGCCTTCCGCCGCCTGCGCCGCCAGCTCGACGAGAACGACGCGCGCCTGGGCACCGGGGGTAACCGCCTCTTCTATCTTTCAACGCCGCCCACGGTCTTCGGCAAGATCGTACAGCAGCTCAACATCGCGGGCTTGGGCCCCAAGGATCACCCGAACGGCTGGTCGCGCATCGTCATCGAGAAGCCGTTCGGAACCAACCTGGAATCGGCGCGCGCGCTCCAGGCCGAGGTCACCAAAGCCTTCGAAGAACGCCACGTCTACCGCATCGACCACTACCTGGGCAAGGAGCCGGTGCAGGACATCATGGCCCTGCGCTTCGCCAACGTCATCTTCGAGCCGATCTGGAACCGGCGCTACATCGACTGCGTGCAGATCACCGCGGCCGAGACGGTCGGCGTCGAAGGGCGCGGCGGCTATTACGACAGCGCGGGCGCCCTGCGCGACATGATCCAAAATCACGTCCTCAACCTCTTGGCGCTGGTCGCCATGGAGTCGCCGGTCTCACCCGCGGCCGACAACATCCGCGACGAAAAGTTCAAGGTGCTCTCCGCCCTGCGCCCGATCGGCCTCGACCAGGTGATGAAATTGACCGCCCGAGGTCAATACGGTCCAGGCTTGGTCGAGGGAAAGCCCGTTCTCGGCTACCGCGAGGAGCCCAGCGTCGACCCGAACTCGATCACTGAGACCTATGCCAGCGTCAAGTTCTTCATCGACAACTGGCGTTGGGCCGGCGTGCCGTTCTACTTGCGCAGCGGCAAGCGCCTCGCCCACAAGATGTCCGAGATCGCGGTCATTTTCAATCAGATCCCGCACCGCATTTTCGGCGAGAGCGGCGACAACATCGAGACCAATACGCTGGTCATGAAGATCCAGCCCGAGGAGGGGGTTTCGCTCCGCTTCAACGCCAAAGTTCCCGGGCAAAAGATGCACATTCGCTCCGTGACCATGGACTTCAACTACGGTTCGGGCTTCGGGGTCGTCTCGCCGCCCGCGTACGAACGGCTCATCGCCGACGCGATGCGCGGCGACGCCACGCTCTTCACGCGCTGGGACGCCGTCCAGGCGGCCTGGGAAGCGGTCACGCCGATCATCGAGCGCTGGAGCGAATCGCGCATCGTGGATTTCCCCAATTACCTCGCCGGCAGCCAGGGCCCGCAGAGCGCCGACGCGCTGCTCGTCGCCGACGGGCGGGAGTGGAGACGGATCTGATGACGACGCGGTTCGATCCGGCGCTTGACGTCGCCTCGATCCTCGCGCAGCTGCGCCGGTCGCGGGAAGCGTTGCGCGACAGCGAGAGCGCTGGAACTCCGCGCATCGCGACCATGAACTTCGTCATCTTCGTCGACGACCCGGCTCATCGTTCGTGGGTCGTCGAGCGAGCCGGGCGGGTCGCGGCCAAACATCCCTCGCGTTCGATCGTGCTCGACTCGAGCGGTCCGGGCATCGGCGTCGACGTTTCTTCGAGCGCGTCGAGCCTCGAGTCCGCGACCGTCGTCAACGAGCACGTATCGATCGGCGTCGCCGAGCTCGACCACGGCACGATCATTCGGCTCGCGCAGGACCTCACCGTGCCCGACGTGCCGACGTTCCTCTGGTGGAGCGGGGCGCGCTTCTTGCAGAGCCGTACGTTTTCAGGTTTGGCGGAAAGCGCGACGGGCGTGCTGCTCGACTCGTCGGGAAAGGCGAGCGGCGAAGAGACGATTCGCGAGCTCGGCGATTTTCCGGAGCGCTTCCCGCGCGTCATCCTGCGCGATCTCGCGTTCATGCGGCTTGCGCCGTGGCAAGATATGATCGCACAGTTCTTCGACGACGCTGCGCTAAGGGAGGATCTTTTTTCGATCCGCTCGCTGCACATCGAAAGCGGCAGCGACGCCGAAGCATTGTATCTGGCGGGTTGGTTCGGCAGCCGTCTGAGCTGGGAGCCGTCGGAGAACCGAACGTTCGTCGACCGCCTCGGCAAGCGCGTGAACTTCACGATGGAGCACAAGGGCGGCCGGCGCCGCATCGCCTGCGTGCGCATCACGAGCGAGGACTCCACCTACGTCGCGGAACTCAGCGGCGACGACAGCAACGCCGTGTGCCTTCACGTCGAAGGCGCCAAAGCCAAGCCCATGTTCTGCATGCCGCTGCTCAACATCGACAACGCCCTGCTCATCGAGCGCGCGATCCTCACCATCAACCGCGATCAAATCTTCGAGACGTCGCTGATCACCGTGCGCGACCTCATCAAATGAGCGAGTCTCAGTTCATCGTCGCCGCCGACGAAGCGGCTCTGGCAAAAGCGGTCGCCGAGCACGTCGTTGAAGTCGCGCACGAGTCGCTCGCGGCCCGCGGCCGCTTCGATCTCGCGCTGGCGGGCGGTTCGACTCCGAAGGCGGCCTACCAGCTGCTGGCCGCCGCCCCGCTGCGCGAGCGCGTCGACGGGGCGAAGGTGCGCTTCTTCTTCGGCGACGAGCGCTGCGTGCCGCCGGACGACGCGCAGTCGAACTACAAGATGGCGCACGATGCGCTGCTCGGGCCGCTGTCGATCCCGCCGGAACGGATCTTCCGCATGCACGGCGAGGACGATCCTCCTAGCGCCGCTCGCAGCTACGCTCGAACCTTGGTGGAGCAGCTCGGAAGCGCGCCGGTGCTCGACCTCGTCATGCTGGGCATGGGCCCGGACGGCCACACCGCCTCGCTCTTTCCGGGCACCGACCCGCTGCTCGACGACGAGGCGCTGGTTCGCGCGCCGTACGTCGAAAAGTTCAGCACCTATCGACTCAGCCTGACGCCGCGCGTCATCAATGCTGCGAGAAACGTCGCGATCGCGGCCGCCGGCAAGGCGAAGGCCGAAGCGCTGCGCGACGTGCTCGAAGGGCCGCACGACCCAATTCGGCGTCCGATTCAAGTCGTGCAGCCCACATCCGGAACGCTGACGTGGCTACTCGACCGGGCGGCCGTCACACTTTTGAAGGCGACGGTTTACCGCTCCGTGTAAAACGTTCGTAAAGTGCCCGAAAGCACTCCCCTTGGTCCTCAGGCTAGTCTACGGGCGCACCGAGTATTGAGACATGGCGCGCGTTCCTCTCGGGCAGATACGTCAATGGAAAGGGGCGGCTTTCATGCCGCTCGTGATCTGCGTCGTCGCAACCGCATGCGACGCTCTGGTCACACTCCTCTGGCCTCCCTTCCAGCCTTATTCGGCGATCATCACGCTTTTTGTGGCCACCGCCGACACGGTGTTGCTGGCCTTCTGCTACGGTGCACTCGCCGGCGTCGGGGCCGCGGTCGGTGCGACGGCCTTCGACATGCTGCTGCGCGTCGACCCGTCACTTTCCTACGTTCCGCTGGCCACCCTCAAGCTCGAGCTCGGCCTCTTAATGGTCGAAGTGATCGCGGGCTTCCTCGTCGGCCGTCTGCAAGAGCTCTCGCTACGCGTTCAAAAACAGACGAACCGGCTCGAGCAGCGCGAGCGCCGCTTCCGCGCGCTGACCGAAAACGCCGCGGACCTGGTCCTCGTGGTCGACAAGGATGGCCGGGCGACCTACGCCAGCCAGTCGCACGAGGCCGTTGTGGGCGTACCGCCCCAGGAGCTCCTCGACGAGGGCTTCCGGCTCTACCTCGACGACCGGGGCAAAGAAGCCGTCACCAAGGCGGTCGAACACGCTCGCAAGGATCCCGTCGCCTCCGAGAACTTCGAGATGATCATGCGCTGCGCCAACAACACGCCGCGCATCCTCGAGGTTCTCACCAAGAACTGTTTGGCCGAAGAGGCCGTCGCGGGCGTCGTCTTCAGCGCGCGCGACGTGACCGAACGCCGCGACATCGAAGCGCAGCTCGCCGCAGCCGCGTTGCACGACGCCCTCACCGGGCTGCCGAACCGCGAACGCCTGCGCATCGTGCTCGACCAGCAGCTCTCCGGCGCCCTGACGTCCGGAGCGGCGGTCGCGCTGCTCATCGTCGACCTTGACCGCTTCCGCGACGTCAACGACGTGCTCGGACACCACTACGGCGACGCCCTGCTCATCGATGCAGGCAAACGCCTGTGCTCCGAAGTGGGCGAAGGCGACACCGTGGCCCGCGTCGGCGGCGACGAGTTCGCCCTGGTCCTGCCGCGGCGCGACGTCAAAGAAGCGACCGCGATGGCCGAGACCGTCGCCCTGGCCCTGCGCAATCCGTACTCGATCGCCGGACAGACCGTCATCATCGGCGCGACGGTCGGCATCGCCGTGGCCCGCGGCGGAAGCGACACCGCGACGATCCTGCGCCATGCCGACGTGGCCTTGGAAAGCGCCCGGCACAGCGCCGACGGCATCTCGATTTACACCGTTGCCGACGACGAGCGAGCTCGCCGCAGGCTTTCGGTCGGCAGCGCCTTCCATGCCGCGATCGCCTGCGACGAGCTCGTCCTTCATTACCAGCCGCAGATCTCGATCTTGAGCGGACGCGTCCACGGCGTCGAAGCGCTCATCCGCTGGGAGCACCCGCAGCGCGGGCTGCTCCGCCCCGACCAGTTCTTGCCGACGGTCGAGGAGATCGGCATGATGGGGCGGCTGACCGACTGGGTTCTGCGCAACGCCCTGCGGCAGCTTCGCCGCTGGCGCCAAAAAGATCTCGACCTCCACATGGCGATCAACCTCTCCGCTCAGAACCTGCGCGACTCGACCTTGCCGGAGACCGTCAGCCGCCTGCTCTCGCTTTACGAGATTCCGCCCTCGCGGCTGTGCCTCGAGCTGACCGAAACGACCGTCGCGGTCGAGTCGGAACGCGCCACGCAAGTGCTCAACCAGCTATCGGCGCTGGGCTGCCGTATCTCGATCGACGACTTCGGCACGGGCTACTCCTCGCTGCTGCACCTCAAGCGCTTCCCCTTCGACGAGCTCAAGATCGATCGGACGTTCGTCGCGAACCTGATGACCGATCCCGAAGACGCCGCGATCGTCTCCTCGACGATCGAACTCGCACGGCGGCTCGACATGGACGTGGTCGTCGAAGGCATCGAGCAGATCGAAACGCTCGACGCGATCGCAGCGCTCGGAGCGCAGTACGCACAGGGTTATCTGCTGAGCGTTCCGCTGACCGCCGCCGCGTTCGAGCGCTGGCTGCTCGCACGTCAAAGCGGCCAAGACGCCGACGTCGGGCTGCGGGCAAATATCGCATAAGCCAGCTTCGCGCCCCGCGAAAACTTCAGCTTTCTGGCACCAATCTCAGGCTTACCCAAGGTTCCGGGTCTATGCTCTGCACATCCGAACAGCGAATGCGCGGATAACCCCGGGAGCGTCGACGGACCACGACGCTCCCGGGCCTTTATCTCGTTAGCGCGGGGCCGGCGGTTGCGTGGACGGCGCCGGCGAACCGGCCGCCGCGGGGGTGAGTAGATTCGGCGTCGTGCCCAGCGTGCCGTTGCCGAGCGTCGACAGGTTGACGCCGTAACGCGGTAAGATGTTTCCGGTCACCCGGTCGAGCTCGACCGCCGCCTTCTGCAAGTCGGTCTGCGCTTGCAGCTCGAGACCCCGATCGTTCGCGAGCTCGATCTGGCGCTGGAGCACGAGGAACGTCGTCGACTGTCCGGCTTTGAACTTGCGGTATTCGCTGGCTGCGACTTTATCGGCCGCGACGCGGGCTGCGGTGGCCGCGATCAAGCGCGAGCGGGCCGAACGATAGCCTTGCAGCGCGTTGCGCGACTCGGCTTGCAAACGCTGAATCAAGGCGACCTCGTCGGTCGCGATCTGCTTGCGCTGTTCCTGCGCCGCGCGGTAATTGCCGAGCGCCGTCCGGTTGCGCAGCGGAATACCGATCGTGGCCGAGATCGTGTACTGCGGGAAGCGGCCGGTCAGCGCGTTCGCGTACGACTGTCCGATCCCCCCGATCGTGAAGGGCGCCAGCGTCGGGGTGAGGTTCGTCGTCAGCGGCGCCAGCGGCGGGAGCGCCGGCGTCAACGCGTTGACGCGCCCGATCAGCGCGTTGATGGAAGAAAACGCGCCGCCGAGCGCCGAGAACAGCGGCGTGTTCGCCGTCGAGACGGCCGCCCCGGCGAATCCGTTCTCGGTTACGCCCAGGTTCAGATCGACTTGCGGCAGCGTTTGATCCTTGGCGTACGCGACGTTGACGTCCGCGCTGCGGATCTGCTCGCGCAGCTGCGCGATCTCGGGCCGTTCGCGCAACGCCGCCACCACCACGTCGTCGAGCGACGGCTCCGGCGGCACGTCCGTCACGGGCGAGGTGGGGACGAGGTTCGCGGTCCAGATCGGATCGGCCGGGTCGCTGAGAATCAGCGTCTTGAGCTGGTTCTGCAGGCTGGCCACGTTCTGGATCGCCGAGTAGACGTCGTTCTGGAAGACTTGGACCTGCGTGTCGGATTCGACGACGTCGACCGGAGCCGCCTGGCCCGCTTTCACGAGCCGTGCGTTGCTCTCGCTCTGCGCCTTGGCTTGGCGCAGCGCGTCTTCTTGAATCGCGACGTTGCGCCAGGCGGCGAGCAAGTTATAGTAGGCGTCGAGCACGGTGGAGAGCGTGTTCGAAGCGTTCAACTGGGTTTGGTCGTTGGTCGCGGCGCCGTTGATCGTGGCGAGCTGGATCTGACGGCGCGTGTCGTCGATCGAGCGCCCGCGCCCCAGCGGCAGCCCCACGTTGAGCGCGAGCGCCGTTTGGTAGAACGGATCGTAGCTGTTGTACAGCCCGTTGTTGTCGATGCGCTGCGCCGAGGTGCTCAGCGAGACGTTTCCGCCGCCCGGCAGCTTCTGTGCGAGGCCGGCACTCGCGCCCAGGCTCGACTGCGTCACCGAATAGCCGTTGGGACCGGCTTGGAAGGGGCTTATCGACGCGCTCTGCGCGAACGAATACGAGGGCTGGATCTGGAACTGCAGGTCGTACGCCCCCTTGGCGGCGACGATTTGATATCCGGCGATGCGGCGGTTCGAGGCCGAGACGATCAAGTCGGTGTTGCGCGCGAGGGCCATCGCGACGGCGTCGTCGAGCGAGAGCCCGACGAACGGCTCCTGGTTCCCGACGATGTCGCCCGAAGGCAGCTCCGGGTTCGGCTCGCGAAAGCCCGGCTCGATCGCCGGTGCAGGCGGCAGGACGAGCCCGTTCGTCGATTGCGGCGTCGCGACGACGTCGGGCGAGGCCGTTGGAATCGCCGGGACCGTCGTCGCCGGGGCGCTCGGGCTCGCTGCCGGATTCGATGCCGGAAGCGACGAGCCCGACGGCGCGGGAGACGTGAGCGGTTGGGCCGCGGGCTGCGCGTCGAGTTGCGCGAGCCCGCTTGGAAGCGAAAGGACCAGCGCGGCGAGCGTCCCTGCCAAGCGTGCGCCCCGGGTCAGTTGCATGAACGATGATCTCCTATTTCGCGGGAACACTCAGCGGCTTCGGCCGGCTGAGAATGAAGGCCAGCGGCGCTAAAGCGACCGAGATGATGGCGACCACGCGCGCGGTGTCGGCATATGCGATCACGGCAGCCTGCTCCGAGACGAGGCGGTCCAAGTTAGATGCGGCCTGCGTCGAACGCTCGCCTCCGTTGAGGCGCAGGTAATCCGCGACGGGCGGCACCGACAGCGCGATGCGCGAGCCGAGCTCGGTATGGTGGATCGCGTTCGAACGCGCCAAGATCGTCACCAGCACCGCGATCGCGATGCTTCCGCCGATTTGCCGCGCGAGGTTGAAGAACGCCGCGGCCGCCGGAACGTCGCGCTGGTCGACCGAGGCCAGCACCGAGATCGTTAGCGGCACGAAGATCTGCGCGAGCCCGAGGCCGCTGACGAAGAGCGGCAGGAAGAATGTCCAGAAATCTGACTGCGTCGTGGTCACGTTGGCCAGCATCCAATTCGAGATGCCGAGCAAGAGAAAGCCGGACAGCACGAAGTAGCGCGCGTCGACTTTTCCCTTCGTGGCCAGCGCCGCGACCAGCGGCGTCACCAGCATGACGGCTACGGCGCGAAAGACGAGCAGCTCCCCGGAGAGCGTCGCGGTGAAGCCGAGCGAACCCTGGACGTACTGCGGCAGGATGAGCACGCTGCCGTAGAGGCTGATCCCCAGCACCATGCCCAGAATGCTGCCGGCCGCGACCGAGCGATAGCGCAGAACGTGGAGGTCGACGATCGGCTTATCACGGCGCATCTCGTTGAGCACGAAGGCAAGCAGCCCCGCGACCGCGAGGCAACTGCACACCACGATCGATCCGTCGTCGAACCAGTCCTTGCGCTGCCCCATGTCGAGCACGTACTGCAGCGAGCCGATCCCGGTCGCCAGAAACGCAAGCCCCAGCCAGTCGAGTTTCAGCTTGCGGGGGGCCTCCGGATTGCGCAGCAGCCAAATCACCAGCCCCAGCGCCAGCAAGCCGGCCGGCAGATTGACGAAGAACGCCCAGCGCCAAGACAGCTGGTCGGTGATGAAACCGCCGAGCGTCGGACCGACCGTCGGGCCCACGATGACGCCCATCGAGAAGATCCCGGCGGCCTTGCCTTGTTCGTTCGCCGGAAACGTCTCGCGCAAAATCGCTTGCGAGGTCGAGAGCAGTCCGCCGCCGCCCACCCCTTGCACGAGCCGCCAGAAGACCAGCTCTTCCAGCGAGCCGCTCAGGCCGCACATCATCGAAGCGAAGGTGAACAGCGCGATCGAGGCCGCGTAGTACTGCTTGCGGCCGAAACGGCGTTGCAGCCAGGGCGTGAGCGGGATGACGATCACGTTGGCGATGATGTAGCCCGTGCCGATCCAGGCCGCTTGATCGACGCTCGCGCCGAAGTTGCCTTCGATATTGGGCAGCGCGACGTTGACGATCGTCACGTCGACGATCTCCAAGAGGGTCGCAGTCACGATCGCGACCGTGACCAGCGCCCGGCGCCAGCCGTATTCGACGACGTTGGAATTTCGCGCAGTCACGGCGGGGCGCGGCACCCCGCCGTTCCGCGAGAGCGCCATTGACGTCGCCAACGTTCGCTACCCTACTTGACCTTGACCGACGTCTCGACGTTCATGCCGGGGCGCAGCGGATAGTTCGGGTCGGGATTGTCGAACACGATTCGCACGGGAACGCGCTGCGTCACCTTGACGAAGTTGCCGGTCGCGTTTTGCGGCGGAACGAGGCTGAACTTGTTCTGCGCCGCAGGTGACAGGTTGTCGACGTGTCCCGTGAAGTTGACGCCGTTGTACGCGTCGACGTGGACGTCGACTTCCTGGCCGACCTTCATGTGCCCGATCTGCGTCTCTTTGTAGTTCGCCGTGATGTAGATCGGACTGACCGGGATCAGCGTCATCAGCGATTCGCCGGGAGAGACGGTCTGCCCGACTTCGACGTTCTTCTGCCCGACGTAGCCTTCGATCGGCGAGACGATCCGTGTGTACGAGAGCTGGTCCTGCGCGCTGCGCAACTGGGCGTCGAGCGAGCCGACTTGAGCTACGGCGGCTTGGGCTTGCGCCTGCTCTGCAGGGACGCGGCTAGGCGCGTCGCTCTCTTGCAGCTTGCCCTGCGCGGTCGAAAGCATGCCTTGCTGCGCTCCGATCTGCGCCGCGCTGCTCGTCGAACTGTAGACTTGCGCGTCGAGTTTCTGCTGCGCCTCGTCGACGTTGGCTTGGGCCGCAGCGACGTCGGCTTGCGCTTGCGCGTACGAGGAACGCGCCGACTCGTACTGGGCCCGCGCCGCGTCAAGCTGCGCCTGCGAAAAGTCGCCGGTCGTCACCAGCGAGGCCGCGCGCCGGTAGTCGGCTTCGGCCTTGCGCTCGTTCTGCAGCGCGCCGGGCAGGGCGTCTTGGGTCGCCTTGAACTGGGCCCGCGCGGCGTCGACGGCCGCTTTGGCGACGTCGATCTGCTGCTGCGACGACTTCGCCTGCGCGCTGGCGCTCGCGATGCCCGACTGGGCTTGTGCGATCGCACCCGAGTTCTGGGCGTTTTGCGCTTGCTGCGTGTCGCGCGTCAAGGCGACGTTCTCCTGGGCAGCCCGAGCCTGCGCCTTTTGCGCGTCGACGGCGGCTTGCGCCTGCGCGACGCGCGTCTGCTCGTCGGTGTCCTGAAGCTGGATCAGCAGCTGGCCTTTGTGGACGCGCTGATTGGTGTCGACCAGGATCTGCTGGACGCGCTCGGAGATCTTGCTGGTCAGCTGAACTTCGTCGGCGTCGATCATCGCGTCGTCGGTCGTCTCGTGCGTCGTCGCATAGGCGAGGAAGCGCACTCCCGCGACGATGGCGACCAGGAGCACGATGACGCCCACAACGATGAGCGCCAAGCGCAAGGCCGGTGAGAGGCCCCGCTCGGAACGAGCGGTCTCTCCGTCGACCACGCCCGGGGCGGTGGCGGGAGGCTTACGCGTGGTATCCATTAGTGGCTCCGTGCTCCGTTCAGAAAGATATCGACCATCGTGTTCACCGCATCGTCTTGCGTCAGCTCGCACTCGAGGCTCCACAGCTTGCGGGCCATGACGTACGAAAAGAACAGCGACATGAAAATCCGTGCCAGCGTGTCGGGATCGCCGCGCAGTTCGCCGGCCTCGACCCGTCCTCGCATCATACCCGCCAAAGCGCGGCGTGCCTCGACGGGCGCGCGCCACACGCAGACGCTCCCCTCGGGGTTACTGACTTCTTCGGCCATGCCGATCTTGATGAGATCTTCCTTGCGGCGCATGGCCTCGACCGACGAGTGGCCGAGCGCCCGCAACTGCTCCTCGAGCGGCAGCGCGCTGGCGCTCTCGACCAGCTGGCGAACCTGGCTCGCCTCGGAATAGTAGTCGAGCATCGCCGCCAGCAAATGCTGCTTGGTTCCGAAGTGGCGAAAGACCGTCGCCTCGTTGACGTCGGCCAGTTCGGCGACCTCGCGCGTCGTCGTTCCCCGGCTTCCGTTGCGCGCGTACAACTCGCGGGTCGCAGCCAAGATTCGCAGCCGCGTCTCTTCCACGCTCGATTTTGCGCCGCCCTCGCCGTGCCGAAGTTCAGTAGCCACTTGGTTTAGTGCTTCTCCTTGGTAAAGATCGAATCGTCGATCGCTACGTTGGTGTGGTAGTTGCTGTACTCGGCCTCGGCCGAAGCGTGGATATATGGAATGTGGACCGTCGCGTGCTGCCGGGAGAGCAGGTTGAACGCGCCGACCTGCGCGTAATCCTGCGACATCGAGATCACGCCGCCGTTGTAATAGTGCCACTCCATGTCGTCGATGCGCGCGGAAACGGGATCGATCGCGACATCCTCGTGGTCGATCATGCCGCGCACCTTTTGGATCAGCCGCACGACGACGTCGGGATGTCCCTCGACCGTCTTCTGGCCGACGATCGACATCGTGAAGCGCCGCGGCCAGCTCGAAGGATCGCCGATGTCGGAATAGATGCGCTCGAAGCCTTTGGCATACGAAGGCACCTTCTCGAAGACGACTTCGAAATTGTCGGGCCGCTTGAAGTAGGTCGTCCCGTCCAAATGCAGCGCGACATAGGGAAAATTGCGCATCTGGAGGTCGACGCTGACGCGCGCTTCGTAACTGCGCATCTCGGCGTTCTGCTCGGTGACGCGCGTGACGAGCGCCGTCGGATCCTCGGTTTCGGGCGCGGCGCTGCTCGGCGCTCCGAGGCCCAGGCTCGCCAGCAGAAAAACCACCGCGTATGCCCCAGCCCGCCACCGGCGGGCGGGCGGCGCGACCTCTGGGCCCTCGACCGTGAAGAGGCCGTCGAGACCGGTGATGCGCAGCGTATCTCGAACGCGTTGCCCCCGGCAGCGCAGTTTCAGCTTGGCCCGGCCCCCTCCGAGGTCGCGCCGGATCGCCAGCAGCACCGCGATCGCCCGCGAGTCGAGGACCGTGAGCGCGCCCAGGTCGATCGTCAACGCCGAAATGCCGTCGTCGACCGCACCGCGCACGGCGGCACGGAGCCTGCTGAGGTCCGCGGGGGTTGGTGCCGGCGTTAGCCGGAAGACAGGCTGACCGCTTGCTTCCGACGGAATGTAGGAATTCTGCATGAGGGTGGGTACTTGCACGCAGATTAGCACGTCCATCGATCTAATGCAAGCACATACTTGCAGGTCGTTTGCCGGGTGACTGAGGCCACGCTTCGCTCTCTGGTAGCGCAGGCCGGATTAGGCGAGGCCTCGGTCATTCTGCTGCCCCTCGACGGAGCGGGCCCGCCGTTCGAGCTCGAGCCGGACCGGCCGCTTATGCCCGCCAGCATGATCAAGGTCCCGGTCGCAGCTGCGCTGGCCCATCGCTGGTCCGCCGGCGAGCTGCGGCCCAGCGACCGGGTCGTGGTCGACCCGGCGAACTTGACAGCGAACGACGCCGCCTCGCCCCTGGTCGCCGGATACGAGGCGACGCTGGAAGAGCTGGGCCGGCTGATGCTGACCCGCTCGGACAACGTGGCCACCAATGTCTTGATCGACGTGCTGGACCGGGAGCCCATCAACCGCTTCTGCCGCCGCGCGCGCTTGACGGGGACCGCCGTCCGGCGCAAGCTCTCGGGCTCATTGCCGCTGATCGACGACCCGCGAGCGACCGGCCGCAACGCGCACCCCGCCGGGGATGCCGCCAGGCTGTTCGCGCAGGTCGCAGCCCGCGGCCGCGAGGATTGGCTCTACTCGACGCTCGCAAATCAGGAATGGAACGACAAGCTTTCGCGGGGCTTGCAGCCCGGCGACCGGTTCGCGCACAAGACCGGCGACACCGACGAAGTCTCCCACGACGGCGGCATCTTGGAGCTCGCCGGCGGCGGGCGCTTCGTCCTGGTGGTCTACGCACCGCTTCCCTCCTCGAGCGAGGTCGACGCCAGGCATGCGGCCTTCATGCGCGCCCTGCGCCCGATGCTGGAGAGGTGAGCGCTAAACCGCGTCAAACCGCGCGCTAAAGCCCAGCGCTGCGGCGAGCTACTTTCGCCGCCTGATGTGAGTTGAAGGAGAGTCACGTGCACGCACGGTCCGTAGTAATGGTCGGACTCGTTTGCTTGTTCGGCGCGAGCGCCGCATTCGCCGCCGGCGGCCCGATGACGGGCAAGGCGGTCAAGGTCGGCGTCATCGCCGACGTGACGGGCTCGGCCGGCGCTTACGGGACCGCCCAAAAGAACGCCTTCGATCTTGCCTCCGACGACCTCAAGGCGGGGCTGATCGATGCCGGCGGCGCGACCATCACCTTCGACGTCGAGGACGCCGCCAGCGACCCAGCCCAGGTCGTCAACCTGACGCAGAAGTTCACGAGCGACGGCAGCGCGCTGCTGATCGGCCCGACGCTCTCTTCGGAAGCGAAAAAGGCCGACCCGATCGCGGTCAAGGCGAACCTTCCGATCCTGGCGATCTCGAACACCGCGCAGGGGATCACCGCGATGGGGCCCTGCGTCTACCGCGACGCGCTCGCCGAGGAACAGGTCGTCCCCGAAGCGGTCGCGCGCGCCAAGAAGACCTGGAACGTCAAGACCGCCGCGATCATCTACGGCGACGACGACCAGTTCACCAAGACCGATTACCTGATCTTCAAGGACGCGCTCGACAAAGCGGGCATCAACGTCGTCGACACCGAGACGTTCCATAAGGGCGACGTCGACTTCAAGGCGCAGCTCACCAAGATCGCCGGGGCCAAGCCGGACATGCTGGTCGTCGGGGCGCTGGTGCAAGAAGCCGTCAAGATCATCCAGCAAGCGAACGCGCAGGGGCTCAAGACGCACGTCATCGGCGGCAACGGCCTCAACTCGCCGCAGCTCTTCAAGCTGGCGGGCAAGGATGCCGAAGGCGTCGTCGTCGGCGCGGCTTATTACGCCGGCAACGATTATCCGGGCAACAAAGCCTTCGTCGACCGCTATCAGAAGAAGTTCGGCATCGCGCCCGACCAGTTCGCCGCGCAAGCGTACGCCGCGGCGCAGATCGTCGCCCACGCGGTCAAAGAGGGCGCGACCAGCGGCGACCAGATGTGCGCCGCGCTCAAGACGAGCGGCGTTCCGACGGTCCTCGGCCCGGTCAGCTTCGAAACCACGCGTGACGCCCACGCGCCGAGCGCGATCCTGCAAGTCAAAGGCGACCGCTTCGCTGAGTTCAAGTAGCCTTCGCGCCCGGGCGGGCTGCTGAGCGGTGCTCGTTCAGCAACTCGCCAACGGGCTCTTCCTCGGGGCGGTCTACGCGCTTTTCGCCATCGGGTACACGCTGGTCTTCGGCGTGCTCGACATCCTCAATCTCGCGCACGCCGCGATCTTCATGGCGGCGGCTTTTGCCGCGCTCTGGTTCATCGGGGCCGGAGTGCCGGTCGCCCTCGCGCTGCTGTTGGCGGTCGCGGTGGCGGGGCTGCTTGGCGTTTTGCTCGACCGGGTCGCCTTCGCGCCGCTGCGCCGGCGCAACGCCGGCACGCTCGTGCCGCTGATCTCGAGCATCGGCGCGGCGATCGTCATCCAAGGCGTCGTGCGCGGCATTTTCGGGCCCGAAGAGCGCGGTTTCGGCGCGAACCTCGTGCCGGCGACGACCTTCCACCTCGGCAGCCTCACCTTCGGAACGCTCGACCTGACGATCTTGCTCGTCTCGATCGGACTGATGCTGCTGCTCAACTTCGTCATGCGGCGCACGGCGCTGGGGCGTAACATTCGAGCCGTCGCCGAAGACCGGGTCGCCGCCGCGCTGCTCGGAATCGACTTGGAGCGCACCATCGCCCTGACGTTCTTCATCGCCTCCGCGCTCGGCGGTGCCGCCGGCATCCTGGTCGGGCTGCAGTACAATAGCGTCAGCGTCGACATGGGTTCGCGCATCGAACTCAAAGGGCTCGCCATCATCATCTTGGGGGGCATGGGCAGCATCACCGGCGCCGTCATCGGCGCATTCTTGCTGGCCGTGGTCGAGACGCTCTCGGTCGCGTACATCTCCTCGAGTTACCGCGACGCGATCGCCTTCGGCGTGATGTTCCTGATCCTCGTGCTCCGCCCGACCGGTCTGCTCGGCAAGCGCGCGCTTCGCGCAGCGTAGTGGACACTGGCAGTAAATGATGCTGGCGTTCTTCGCGCAGCACTCGAAGCTGATCGATCAGATCGGGATCAACGCGTTGCTCGCGCTCTCGCTCTCGCTCTCGCTGCGCGCCGGTCAGCTCGCGCTGGCCCAAGCGGCGTTCATGGGGATCGCCGCGTACGTCAGCGCGATCGGCGCCGTCAACGCGGGCTGGAACCTGCCGGAGTCGGCGCTCGCGGGAGCGCTCGTGGCCGGAGCCGTGGCCGTGCTGCTCGCGCTCCCGATCGGGCGCTTGCGCGGGGTGTTTCTGGCGATCGCGACGATCGGCTTCGGCGAGATCGCGCGGATCGCCGAAGTGAATGCGCCGGTCACCGGCGGCGCCGAGGGCTTCTCGAACATTCCCAACGACGCGAACACCGCTTGGATCTACGGGACCCTCGTCCTCACCGGCGTCGTCCTCTTCTTCTTGGACCGCACGAAGTTCGCGCTCGCGGTCGCCGCGACGCGCGAGGACGAGAACGCCGCGCGCGGCGTCGGCATCGACGTGGCCCGGGTTCGCATGCTGACGCTGGCCGGCGGTGCCGTGGTTGCGGGGCTCGCCGGCGCGCTCTACGCCCACGCGAACTTCTTCATCACCCCCGGCGACTTCGGCTTCGCGCGCATGGAGCAGATCCTCGTGTACTGCGTCATCGGAGGCGTCACGAGCTCCCTCGGCGCCGTGCTCGGCGCGGCGCTGATGACGATCCTGCCCGAGGTCGTCCGCTTTCTGCAAGACTACCGTGAGGTGACGAGCGGCGCGATCCTGCTCGGCATCGTCCTGTTCGCGCCCGACGGCATCGCGGCGCTCTGGAAGCGGCGCGCATGAGCGCGGCGGGACGTGAGCTCGTCGTCACGAGCGTCAGCGTGCGCTACGGTGGCGTGGCCGCGCTCGACGAGGTCAGCCTGACGGTCGCGCCCGGTGCCGTGGTCGGGCTGATCGGACCCAACGGCGCGGGCAAAACGACGCTCATCAACGCGGTCACGGGCGTCGTGCGGCCCACCGGGGGGCGCATCGCGCTCGGGGCGACGCAGCTCGAGCGCTTGCCTCAGCACCGCGTCGCCCGCGCGGGCATCGCGCGCACCTATCAAAACATCCGGCTCTTCAGCACGCTCTCCGTCGCCGACAACGTGCGCGCGGGCGCGATCGCCCGGCCGGGTCACCTCTCCGACGCGGACGCGCGCGCGCTGCTCGCGCGTTCCGCGATGCACGAAGTGGAACTGACCCGGCACGCCGGTTCGCTGCCGTACGGCGAGCAACGCCGCTTGGAGATCGCGCGCGCGCTGGCCGCGCGGCCGGCGATCCTGCTGCTCGACGAACCCGCGGCGGGCATGAACCCCGCGGAGACGGGCCAGCTGCGCGAGGTGATCCGGACGATCGCCGCCGAGGGTACGGGCGTGCTGCTCGTCGAGCACGACATGCCGCTCGTCGCCGCGGTCTGCGACCGCGTCGTCGTCCTCAACTTCGGCGAGGTTATCGCCACCGGAACGCCGGCCTCGGTCGCGCGAGATCCGATCGTCATCGAAGCCTACCTCGGCACGAGCGGCACGTGACCGCGCCAGCGCCCGCGCTGCTGCAGATCGAGGGCCTGCGCGCGGGGTACGGCCGGATCGAGATCCTGCACGGCGTTTCCTTGCGGCTCGAAGCGCACACGTTGTGCGCGATCGTCGGCGCGAACGGCGCCGGCAAGACGACCCTGCTCAAGACGCTCTCGCGTCTGCTGCCGGTGCGCGCCGGCAGCATGCTCTTCGACGGGAAGTCGATCGCGCGCGCGGCCTCGCACGAGGTCGTGCGCGCGGGCCTGATCCACGTTCCCGAAGGCCGCCGCATGCTCGCCTCGATGTCGGTCGAGGAGAACCTGCTGATCGCGGCCTCGACCGGCCGCACCGACGACCCGCCAGGCGAGATCGAAAGCATCTACGAGCGCTTCCCCATTTTACGCGAGCGGCGCAACGTCGCCGCCGGCTCGCTTTCGGGCGGCGAGCAGCAAATGGTCGCGATCGCCCGCGCGCTCGTCGCCAAACCCAAGGCGCTCCTGCTCGACGAACCGTCGATGGGCCTCGCCCCCAAGCTCGTCGAGCAAGTCTTCGAGATCGTCGCCGCCGAGCGCGCGCGCGGGACCTCGATCCTGCTCGTCGAGCAGAACGCGCGCAAGGCGCTGGCCGTGGCCGACTACGCGTACGTCCTCGAACGGGGCACGATCACGCTCGAAGGCCGCGGCGCCGACCTGTTGCGCCGCCCCGAGATCACCGCGGCCTATCTAGGCGAAGCCGCCGACCCTTCAGCCTCATAGTCCCTGCCACGCCGTGAACGGCGGGGGCGTGGCGTAAGGCGGCCCGGCCTCGAGCACGATGTCGGCGTGCTGCGTGAGCTCGATCCGGCGCGGGTCGCCTCGATAGAGCCGGCCGTCGACGTAGGCGCGGAGCGCGCCGCGCCCCACGCGCGCGGGCCCTGCTTCGGTTTCGCTCAGCGGCTGGCCCCAGATGTCGAAGAACTCACCTAGCGTGAAGACGCGAAAGCTCGGCGACTCGACATGGATGATGCCGTCGGGCGTATGCGTATGGATCCAGTACAGACAACCGGCCAGAATCGGACGGCCGACGTCGCTCGGAATCGGAACGGCCTGCCCCCGGTCGTAGAGCGCGAGATGCTGGTGCACGTGCATGACCGTGCCCTCCGCGTGCTCGCAGGGAATACCGTCGATGGGATCGCCGGGTTCCGACCCGGCCGCAAACGCGGCCAGCGGCCCGCACGCCGTCAGGAAGAACGTCGCGCCGAGCGCGCAGGTGAGCAGCCTGGTCAGCATTCCGAAAAAGACTCCGAAGTGTGAGTAGCCGGTGGAATTCTGCGAATAAGCAAACTTTCTTGTGGATTGGCTGTGGGTAGCGGCACAAGGCTCTTGAACCCGCACGGGGTCAGGTGGTAAAGTCTAATCACTTCAGAGATGAAGTGCGTCGAACGTGACGACGCGATCGACACCTCGAAAGAACACCGCTTCGCGGCGGACATCTGGAGGGCCGATCGAACCGCACGCCGGTGAAAGAGCGCCTCGAGCAATCGAGTACGCGTCACCGCTCGGGCAAGTGACACGTCGGCGGGGTCTTGTCGGAAACGGCAGGGCCCCGTTAGCTTGGCGCGCTTCATGCGCGCGCGTCGTAGCGAGCCAAGATCGCTCGCGCCAGCGCGGCGGCGGCCTCGCGCACCGCGGCGGGCGCGACGATCTCGGCTTCGGCGCCCCACTTCATCGCCCAGCGCACGAACTCGTCCGCGTCGGAGATCGTGTACGTGATCTCGACGCTTCCGTCGGCAAGCTCGTCAATCGTGCGCTCACGCACGACCCGGTCCGCCAGCGCCGCGCGCCCCACGACCGAAGAATAGCGGACGGTCACGAGCATCGAAGAGTCCGCGTGCATGATGCCGCTGACCGAGCGCGCCGCGAACGCTTCCAAATCGAAGTCGTCGGGCATGCTGAAGCGCTGCGGCGCGGTCTGCGCGTCGGAGATCGAGTCGAGCGCGAACACTCTCGTCGCGCCGCGGCCCCGGTCGTGGACGACGGCGTACACGCGTCCGGCCGAAACGACGAAGCCGTACGGGTCGACGTGCCGGCGCGAACGGCGGCCGGCTTTGTCGACGTAGGCGAAGCGCACGCTCTGGCGGTCGCGTTGCGCGCGCTGCAGCAGCTCGAAGGCCAGGCTGCGCTCGGGATCGAGCTGCGCGTCGGGGAGCTGCACGCGGACCGCCGGGCGCGCGGCCGCGGCATTCGCGCCGCGGCCGGCGACGTAGGTGAGCTTTTCGGTGACCTCGTCGATCGAGGAGCCGATCTTGCCCCCGAGCGAGCCGGCGATGCCTTTGAGCGCGAGCAGCCCGAAAAGCTCGTTGCCCGACAGCTCGAGCCGCCGCAGCGAATAGCCGTGCTCGAATCGGTAGGTGCCGCTCTGACGGTCGAAATACCAAGGAAAGCCCGACTCCGCCAGCGTCGCCAAATAGCGCCGCAACGTGCGCGTGCCGGGCGGCCGCTCATCGTCGATGCGCTCCTTGAGAGCCTCGAAGCCGTAGCGCCCCTCGTCGATGGCCGCCAGCAGCCGGAGTAAGAGGGCGATCTTCGGCGTCCGGCTTACGGGCATGGAAGCAGATTCGCCGGCCGGCCCGCAGAAGACGACTGCAAAGACTTCATCGAGAAAGAGATTCCGCTCATGGCATATCAAGTTACCTGTCCGCTTTGCGGGCAAGGCATCACGGGCGACGACGAGGAGACGCTGGTCGTGGCTTGCGATGCGCACGGCGACGAATCGCACGGCACGCGCGCGCCGCGCGAGATGATCCTCGCGGCGGCTACCGAGGTTTAACGCACTCGGCCGCGGCGCTGGTGGCCTGTAACGGCCACTAGCCGCCGCGCAAGCGCTCGAGCACCGTGCGGTGCTCCGGTCCGATCGCCAGATCGGCGCGCAGCCCGCTGTAGAACCACTCGATCCAGGCCTGGAAACGGACGTAGGGCAGCAACATGCGTCCGTCGAGGTTCTTGAGGATCGGCCCCGTCCAAATCACCCGGCCCTTTGCGTCGTAGACGCGCAGGCGGTCCCCCACCCAGAGCGAGTGCAGCCCACGGTACGGGTCGAGCGGAGACACGTCGGCCACGTCTTCCCGAAAGAAGAGACTGAAGCCGCCGTAGCCCTCGTCCCCGTCTTCGGCGTTGGCCTCCGCGAGGCGGCCGTGCAGCGCCTCCTCCGGGAAGTCGTCGTCGGCCGGCGCGGGCAAGACCCCGATCGTTTGCACGGCCGGGTCGGTTCGTAAAAGCGCCAGGTCGTACTTCATCTGCATCTGCACGATCTTGTCCGCCGGCAGCTCGAAGGCTCGCGCCAAGCGTGCCGCGGTCTCGGGATCGAATGAGGCTTCGCCCCGTAAGATCGCCGTCAGACGCTCCGGATCGACGCCGATGTGGCGCGCCAATTCGGCCGGCTCGAGCGCCAGGGGCGCGAGAAACTCCCGAGCAATGAGGGGACCGGGGTGGGCGCCGCCCGATCTCTGCTCTGGAGTCATGTCCACGTCCGAGCCTGTCGTTGCAAGCTTTTCGGTTCGACGACAGCCCGAGAGCGGCCCGCAATCACCGGCTACGTAGCGTCCGGCAACGACCCGTTGCCGGCGATCGTTCTCCCCTTTTAGCAAGCAAAGCAGACAACGGTTATCCCAGGCTAATCCAAGCAAATTCGGTCATAATCGGCACTGCGGGGTTTCCCAGTTCTTGCCTGAATAAGGATATCCGATGTTCGTGCCGCGATCCAGCTTGCTTTGCACTGCCCTCTTGACGACGGTCCTGGGCTGCGGCGCCGCGCCCGCGCTCGCAGCACAAGTCGCCGGAGCGGCGCCGTACATGCTGGCCCAAGATGCGCCCGCGCCGGCGGCCTCGGGACGGGGCCATCGCTTCGGCGAGATCTTGATGAGCCTCGGCCTGAGCGATCAGCAGAAGTCGCAGATCCGCTCGATCATGCAAACCTCTCGCCAGCAAAACAAAAACGCCGACCCGGAGACCCGGCGCGCGAACCGGCAAGCCGCCTTCAAGAAGATCGACGCCGTCTTGGCTCCGGCGCAGCGCCAAACGCTCCACGCCAAGCTGGACGCGATGCGCAAGGGCCAGGAAAGCCAGCCGCAGTAACCGGTGGGCGCGCTCCGCACGATACCGTTGTTGCTGGCAGCCGCAGCCGTCATCGCCGGCTGCGCTCAACAGCAGAAGCACACCCGCACCGCCGCATCGCCCAATCCGGTTCCAACCGTCGCCGCGCATACGACGACGGTGCGCGCCAGCTCGTCGATCTCGGGCATCATCGCGCCGTACCAGAACGTCGCCATCACCAGCTCGCTCTCCGAGCCGACCGACGAGGTGCGCGTCAACGAGGGCGACCGCGTCACCGCCGCCGAGGTGATCGCCGTACTCGATACCGCCGACCTGCGGGCCCAGCTCGCGCAAGCCGACAGCACGGTCGAGACCGACGAGCGCACCGCTGAATCGGACGACGCGAAGGTCGAGCAGACGCGCTACACCGCCACGCTCAACATCGGGACCGGCGTCAACGGTGTCAGCACCGCCGCCGCCGCGCTCGCTCAGGCCCAGCAAACGCTGCGCAACGACCAAGCCAACCTCGTTCGCGACCGGTCGCTGGTCGCCAACGGCTACATCGCCCAACAAGCCCTCGATCAGCAAGCGACGACGGTCGTCAACGACGAAGCCGCGGTGCGCAGCGCGCAGGCCAACCTGCAGACCGCGACCATCAACCGGCAGGTCAACGGAACGCAGAGCTCCGGCCTGCAGGCTGCCACGGTCGCGTCAGCGATCGCCGACGCCCGGGCTGCGCACGCGGTCGTCGATCAAGCTCGGGCATCGGTCCAGCAACTGCAAACGCAGATCGCCAAGGCGACGATCGTCTCGCCGGTCGACGGCGTCATCGTCAACCGCAACCTCAATCCCGGTGAGTACCCCGGCTCGCGCACGATCTTCACGATCCAACAGCTCGATCAAGTCTACGCCGAGCTGAACGCCTCGAGCGAGGACACATTCGCCATCCCGGTCGGCGCGCCGGTGACGCTGACGGTCGCGGGCAGCGCCGGCCAGACCTACAAGGGCAACGTGGTGGCGGTGCTCGGACAGGTCACGCCCGGCTCGACGAACTTTACCGTCAAAGTCTTGGTCCAGAATCCCGATCAGAAGTTGCAATCGGGTCTGCCCGTCTCGGCTACCGTGGCGCTGCCCGCCGTTCGCGGGATCGGCATTCCGACGACCGCCTTTCTCGACGACTCGCATAGCAGCGTCATGCTCGCCGACGACGAGCTGGTCGACGTCGTCGCCAAGCTCGCTCACGTGCGCGAGCTGGCCTCCGACGGAACGACCTCGATCGTGACCGGCGTCAAGAACGGCCAGGCGGTCATCGTCAACGGTCAACTCGGCCTCGCCGACGGACAAACGCTCACGCCCTGATGCGCCGCATCACGCAGCTCTTCGTCAACCGTCCGCCGCTGGTCTTCGTGATGGTCGCGGTGATCACGCTTGCCGGAGCGTTCGCGCTCGCGACCCTGGTGCAGCAGCAGTTTCCGAACATCGACTTTCCCACGATCAACGTCAGCGTCTCGTATCCCGGCGCTTCGCCTTCGGAGCTGCGCGATGCGGTCGTGCGGCCGATCGAGGACGCGATCGCCGGCGCCCCCGACCTCGACCACATCAACACCTCGATCCAGCAGAATCAAGCCTCGATCTCGGCGACCTTCACGCTCGACTCGAACCAGACGACCGATCTGACCGAAGTGCAGGACCGCGTTCAGACGGCGCGCGCGGCGCTCCCCGCCGACCTGCCGGCACCGTCGATTCGCACCTTTGACCCCGCGCAAATAACGGTCGTCACGCTCTCCGTCACGTCGCGCTCGCTCAGCATCGCCGGGCTCTCGGCGATCGTGACCAACGACATCGTGCCGGCCCTCGAGCAAGTTCCCGGCGTTTCCTACGTCGGCGCGAACGGCACGGTCACGCCCGCCCTCGAGGTGAAGGTCGACCCCCAGAAGCTCGCGAGCCTCGGCTTCACGCCGACCGACGTCGTCAGCGCGATCCAGTCGAACAACGTCCGCGCACCCGGCGGCATCGCCTACTCGCCCAACCGCGAAACCTCGATCGACGTGCGCGGCGACCTGCAAACGTCGGACTCGGTCGCGAACCTGCTGCTCTCGGGCTCGACCACGATCTTGCTCGGAGCGACCTCGCCCTCGGGGACCGCCACGCAGAAGTACACGGGCGTGAGCGGTTCCGTCAACCAGGCGTTGACGCTCAGCACCAACGCCATCGCGCCGGCCTCGACGGCGTCGACCGCAACCGGCGCTGAAGCCGGCGGCGGAAGCAGCACGACGACGTCCACGTCGCTCAGTTCCGGCGGAGGGGCCGGCTCCAGCGCGTCGTCGAGCTCGAACGCGAGCACGACGACGAGCGCCAACACGGTGAACGCGACGAACGGCACCAACGCCACAACGGGCGCCTCGTCGTCGGCGACGCTCGCCCCGTCGAGCGGGACGCTCACCGCGGCAGCCCCGCAGAGCGCATTCGTTCCGGCCACGGCCGCGACACCGGCCTCCGTTGCGCCGCCCCCGCTGACCGCGGCGGCGCCCGCGCCGCTGCAATTGGCGACCAGCGCTCCGCTGCTGGCTTCCAGTTTGACGACCTCGGCCGGCGCGAGCCCAGCTCCCGGTACTTCGTTTCCGACGCTGACGGTGCCGGCCAACGCCGGTTCGCTGGCGGCGGCGACGAATGCCTCGAGCGCTGCCTCGGCGTCGTCCGCGGGCGGTGCCGCGAACGTGCCGCTCTCGTCGACGAACGTCTCGACCTCCGGCGCCGCCTCTTCGGGGGCGGCGGGCCAGGCGACGAACCCCTTCTCGTCGATGCCGCGTCTGCCGCGGGTCGGCGACGTCGCGTCGGTTACCGACTGGTACGAACCGCAACGCGTCGACTCGTACGTCAACGGCTTGCCTGCGATCTCGCTCAACATTCAAAAGGCGACCGGCGCGAGCGAGGTCTCGGCGTCGGAGGCGGTGCTCGCGGCGCTGCCCGCGATCGAAGCGCAGTATCCCGACGTCGCGTTCAAGATCCTCAACGTCCAAGCCGACCAGACCAAGGCTCAGCTCTTCGGCGTCCTCGAGACCCTGATCGAGGGCATCGTGTTCACGGGCCTCGCCATGCTCGTCTTCCTGCGTTCGTGGCGCAACTCGCTGGTCGTGATGGTCGCGATTCCTACCTCGCTATTCGTCACGCTGTTCGTCATGAAGCTCGCAGGCTTCACGATCGACACGGTCTCGCTGCTCGCAATGACGCTGATCATCGGCATCCTGGTCGACGACTCGATCGTCGTGCTGGAAAACGTCGAACGGCATTACGAGCACGGTGAGGCACCGCGAACCGCCGCGATTCTCGGGCGCGCCGAGATCGGCGCCGCCGCGATCGTGATCACGCTTGTCGACGTCGTCGTGTTCCTGCCGATCGCATTTCTGCCGGGCCAAACCGGCAAGTTCTTAGCTGAGTTCGGCGTGGTCGTCACGATCGCGACCCTCACCTCGCTCGCCGTCTCGTTCACGATCACGCCCTCGCTCGCCGGCAACTGGTCGCTGCTTTCGAATTGGCAAGCGCCGCGTCCGATTCAAGCCTTTTCGCGCGGCTTCGCGCGGCTGCGCGACTTCTACAGCGGCCGCATCCTCGCGGCGGCGCTGGCACGGCCGATTCTCATCTTCACCACGTCGCTGGTGTTAACCGCGGGCGCGATCGCGCTCATTCCCCTCGGTCTGATCGGCTTCGAGTTCATCCCGTCGGTCGACGCCGGCCAGATCTTCGTTTCCATCCAGTATCCGACCGGCACGCCGCTGACCACGACCGACGCTGCGGTGCGCACGCTCACCGACCGGTTCATGCAGGTCGAGGGCGTGGACACGATCACGTCCACGACCGGAACGTCGCAAGCCGGCTTCGGCGGCAACATCAACCTTGGGTCGAACGGACAGTTGCGCGTCATCCTTGCTGCCGACCACAAGCGCACGACCGACGAGATCGCCCGCATGCTCAACGGCATGGCGCGCCGCCTGGTGGCCGACGCGAAGGTCGTCGCGATCCCCGCGACCGGGACGCGCGGCGGTAACTCGCAACCGATCGACGTGACCGTCGCGACGACCCGCGGCGAACCGGACGCGTATGCCGCCAAAGTGCTCGAAGCGTTGCAGGACACGCCCGGCGCGACCAACGTCAACAGTTCGTCACTGAACCTTTCGCCGCAGTTCGACGTCGAGTTCGACCGCGACAGTGCCCGGGCGCTCGACTTGGACATCGGCCTGGCCGCGCAAGCGGTGCGGGCCGCGTTCGGCGGAACGCTGGCGACGCAATTCGACACGGTCAACGGGACCAAGTACGTGCAGGTGCTGTATCCGCAGGCCGATCAGACCAGCCTCGCGACCCTGCGCGCCATCGCCTTACGGAACCGCAGCGGTCGGCTCGTCCACCTCGGCGACGTCGCGATCCTCAAGAACGATCCCGCGCAAGCGCTGATCACGCGCGTCAACCGCGAGACCGTCATCCACCTCGGCGCCAACCTCGCGCCCGGCGCGGCCCTCTCGACGGTCGAAAAAGCCTTCCAGCAGCGCGTGCGCGCGCTGCACCTGCCCGACACCGTCATCGTCGGGACCGGCGCGGGCGGCTCGCAGCAGAATCTGGCCCAAACCGTCTCCGGCTTGGGCGCCTCGCTGGTGCTCTCGTTCGCGCTCGTTTACCTGCTGATGGTCGCCCTCTACAACGGCTATCGCGTGCCGCTCGTCATCATGTTCTCGGTGCCCGTGGCGGCCGTCGGCGCGTTCGGGGCGCTCGCGCTGACCCATCAAACGCTCAACCTCTTCTCGCTGATCGGAGTCATCATGCTGGTGGGGCTGGTCAGCAAGAACGGGATTCTGCTGGTCGATTTCGCGACGCTCAAGGTCGAGGGCGGCTCCGACAAGCGAACTGCGATCGTTCAGGCCGCGCGGGAGCGCTTCCGGCCGATCGTCATGACGACGGTCTCGATGATCTCGGGGATGCTTCCGCTCGCGCTCGCACTCGATCCGGGCTCTGCGGCAAAACGTTCGCTCGGGACCGTCGTCATCGGCGGCTTGACCAGCTCGCTGATTCTGACGCTCGTGCTCGTGCCGGTCGTCTACCTTTGGTTCGCGCCCGGGCCGCCGGGACGGCCGCTCCCGAGCGAGAACGAACCCGAGAAGCTCAGGCCTTTGCAACTCGCCCCGGGGTCGCGCTGATGTGGCTGACCCGGCTCTTCGTCCAACGGCCGCCGCTGGTCACCGTCTTTCTCTGCCTCGTGCTGCTCGCGGGCGTGGTCGGCGCGGCGACGCTCGTGCAACAGCAGTTTCCCAGCACGGACTCGCCCTCGATCCAAGTGCTCCTCAGCTATCCCGGCGCTTCGACCACCGAGATGCGCGACGCGATCGTTCGCCCGCTCGAAGACCAGCTCGCCGGTTCGCCCGACCTCGATCACCTCGAGACGTCGATCCAGCCGGGCCAAGCTTCCATCGTCGCCTACTTCACGCTCACGTCCGATCAGAACAACGATCTCGTCCAGGTGCAAGGCCGCGTTCAGAACGCGCAGCACTCGCTGCCCAACGACCTGCAGACGCCGCAGATCGCGATCTATAACCCGAGCGAGGCGGTCGTCGTCTCGCTGCTCTTGCGCTCGCAATCGCTCTCGACGGGCGACCTCTCGTCGCTGACGATCAACAAGATCGTTCCCGAGCTCGAACAAGTCCCCGGCGTGTCCTACGTCCAGGAGAACGGCGTCGTCACGCCCTCGATCCAGATCAACGTCAGCCCCAAGAAACTCTCGTCGTCGGGCTTCACGCTCACCGACATCATCAGCACGATCACCAACAACAACATTCGCGCACCGGGCGGCATCGTCTACTCGCCCAACCGCGAGACCAATCTCGACGTGCGCGGCGACATCCAGGACGTTCCGACGGTCGCCGGCTTGCTGCTCGGCGCTTCGGGCGGCTCGACCAGCTCGACCACGACCGATCCGTGGAGCACGACGGCCCGCCTCTTCCGCATCGGCGACGTCGCGAACGTCACGGACACGTACGAGACGCAGCGCGTCTTCGCGTACTCCGGCGGCACGCCGTGCGTGACGCTCGACATCCAAAAGTCGGCCGGCGTCAGCGAAGTCGAGACTTCCAACCACGTCTTGGCTGCGCTTCCCGAACTGAGCAAAACCTATCCCGAAGTCCAGTTCTCCGTGCTCAACGTGCAGTCGACCTACACGCAGCAGCAGCTCTCGGGCGTCGTGCGAACCCTGATCGAGGCGATCGTCTTCACCGGCATCGTCATGCTCTTCTTCCTGCGCTCGTGGCGCAACGCGATCGTCGTCATGATCTCCATCCCAGCCTCGCTGCTCGTGACGCTGGCGGCGATGCGGCTCGCCCACTTCACGCTCGACACCGTCTCGCTGCTCGCGATGACCCTGATCATCGGCATCCTGGTCGACGACTCGATCGTCGTGCTCGAGAACGTCGAGCGCCACTTTGCGCACGGCGAGGGCTCGACCCAGGCGGCGATCAGCGGGCGCAGCGAGATCGGCGTGGCAGCGATCGTCATCACCTTGGTCGACGTCGTCGTCTTCCTGCCGATCTCGTTCCTGCCGGGATCGGTCGGGCTGTTCTTGCGCGAGTTCGGGCTGGTCGTGACCGTCGCGACCCTGACCTCGCTGTTCGTCTCGTTCACGGTGACGCCGACGCTCGCCGGCCGCTGGGCGCTGCTTTCAACTTGGAAGCCCTGGCCGATCATCGAGGGCTTCACCGACCGTTTCGAAAGCGCGCGCGCGGCCTACGTCGACCGCATGCTGACCTGGGGACTGCGCCACGGCCGAACCGTGGCAGCGATCTCGGCGATCTCGCTGGCGCTGGCGCTCGCGCTGATTCCGCTCGGCCTGGTCGGCTTCGAGTACATCCCGCCGGTCGACCGCGGCGAGCTCTACATCACGCTCACGTATCCCAGCGGCACGCCGCTGGAAACGACGCGCCGCGGCATGCTCGCGGCCGAGCGAGTCGTCGACCGCGTCTCGGATCTGCGCAGCGAGTCGGCGATGGCCGGTGCGTATCTGGGGCAGCTCAGCGGCTACATCAGCAACGCCGCCGCCGGCCAGCTCGACGTCTTCCTCAACACCAAGCGCGCGCACTCGACGGCGTACTGGGCCGCGCAACTGCAAAGCGAGGTGCAGAAGCAAATCCCGGAAGCCTCGGTCGTCTCCGTTCCGGCGACCGACATCTCAGGCGGCAACGCGCAACCGGTCGACGAGGTCATCTCCAGCGTCGACGGCCAGCCGGAGCCGTACGCAGCGAAAGTCGAAGCGGCGCTGGCCGCGACGCCGGGAGCGATCGACGTCACGACTTCGGCCGTCGCCAACGCTCCGCAGGTCGAAGTGCAATTCAATCGCGACCGCGCCCGAGCGCTCGGCGCCAGCGTGGGAACTGCTGCGACCGCGATTCGTGCGGCCTTCGGTGGCGATCTCGCCACGCAGTTCACCGGCGCCGACGGCCTCAAGGACGTGCTCGTCACCTACCCCTTGGCCGATCAAACCTCGCTCGGCGAGGTCGCTTCGATTCCGATCCGCGCCGGCGACGGCTCGATCGTCCACGTGGGCGACATCGCACACGTCGTGCAGGCCCCGGCGCCGCCGATCATCATGCGCATCAACCGGCAGAGCGTCGTTTACGTCGGCGCGAACCTCGCGCCGGGTGCGCTGCTCTCGAACGTGCAGCGCGACTTCGGACGCCGGCTGAACGATCTTCACCTGCCCGCAAGCGTGACCATCGCGCCGTCGGCCGGCGGCAACGAGCAGCAGGTCAGCGACACCGTCAAAGGCATGAGCATCGCGCTGATGCTCTCGATGGTGCTGGTCTACCTGCTCATGGTCGCGCTCTACAACAGCTACCGGACGCCGTTCATCATCATGTTCGCCGTTCCGGTCGCGGTCGTCGGTGCGCTCGGCTCGCTCGCGCTGACGCACCAAACGCTGAACCTCTTCTCCTTGATCGGTTCGGTGCTGTTGATCGGGTTGGTCTCGAAGAACGGCATCCTGCTGGTCGATTTCGCCAACGCGCGGATGCGCGAGGGCCTCAGCCGTGACGCCGCGATGGCCGAGGCCGCCAAAGAGCGCTTTCGCCCGATCATCATGACGACCGCCGCCATGATCGCCGGCATGGCGCCGCTGGCGCTCGCGCTCGACCCCGGGGCGCAGGCGGCCGCATCGCTCGGCACGGTCGTGATCGGCGGCTTGTCGAGCTCGCTGCTGCTCACGCTCGTGCTGGTTCCCGTCGTGTACGTCGCCTTGGCCTCGCAGCCCAGGGCGGCCGGTCCCGACGACGTCTACCGGCCGGACGGCATCACTCGCCCACAGCCCTCGCTCTTCGACACGGGCGTTCGGTAACGCTAACGGTTCAAAGCACCGGCTGCTGCTTGACGACGAACTCCTCGAAGTCGGTCAGCTTCATGCGCGGGCTGCCGTAGCGGCCGCCGAGCTGAACCTCGCGCTGGTCGATCGTCAGCCAGTGATTCCATCCGACGACCGTCACGCCGCGCTCGGCGAGATGCCGGTCGACGGCGGCCGGGTCGGGCTCGGGAGCGCGCGGCAGCACCGCCAGATCCTCGATGACCGCTGCAGCCGTTTCGATGGAATCGGCTTTGTTGGTGCCGATGATCCCGGTCGGGCCGCGCTTGATCCAGCCCGAAACGTACTGGCCGGGGAGCGGCGCGCCGCCGGGCTCGACCAGCACGCGCCCACGCTCGTTGGGGATGAGGTGGCGCCGCGCGTCGAACGGCACGTCGCTCAGCGGTAAGCCGCGGTAGCCGACGGAGCGCAGCACCATCTGCACGTCGAGCAACTCGTAACGTCCCGTTCCGAGCGCGTCCTGACGCTCGTCCAGCACGGTCCGCTCGACCTTGAGCTGCTCGGCGTGCACCGTGCCGACGACTTCTGCCGGTGCCGCGAAGAAGCGCAAATGGATGCGGCGCGGGCGGCCCTGCGGGGTGCGCGACGCGAAATCCTTGAGCACCTCGAGATTGCGCTGCAAGATCGACTGCCCGGCGACGACCTCGGCGCTCTGCGAGTCGAGCTCGAGATCCTCGGCCTTGACGATCACGTCGGCATTGTCGAGCTCGCCCAGCTCGCGCAGCTCCTTCGTGGTGAATTTGGCTTGCGCCGGGCCGCGCCGCCCGAGCACGTAGATGTCGCGCACCTGGCTCTGCGCCAAGACCTCGAGCACGGCGTGCGGGATGTCGGTCTCGCGCAATTCGTCGACGTGTTTGGCGAGGATTCGGGTCACGTCGACCGCGACGTTCCCCATACCGACGACCGCGACGGCGTGCGCGTCGAGCTTGAGCCGGCGTGTCGCATGATCCGGATGACCGTTGTACCAGGCCACGAACTCGGTCGCGGACAGGTTGCCTTGCAGCTCTTCGCCCGGAATGTTGAGCCGCCGGTCCGCCGAGGCGCCGACGGTGTAGATGACGGCGTCGTAGTAGCGCCGCACGTCGGCCAGCGTCAGGTCTTCGCCGAATGTGACGTTCCCGAGAAAGCGTACGCGCGGGTCGTCGAGGGTCTTGTGGAAGATCGTGATGACCGACTTCATCTTGTGATGGTCGGGCGCCACGCCGTAGCGCACCAGACCGTAGGGCGTCGGTAGCCGTTCGATCACGTCGATGCTGAAATCGGCCTTCGCACTCTTCAGGAGCGCTTCAGCGAGAAAGATGCCCGAGGGTCCGGCGCCGACGACGGCGATGCGGACGGGACGGGCGGGCGCGGTCGCGTTCTCTGCGGCGGTCATCCGCGAAACGTTAACGAGGCACTACTCGAGCGCCTTCGCGCCGCTTTCGCTCGTCCGGATGCGGACCGCCTCGCTCACGGGAAGAACGAAAATTTTTCCGTCGCCGGCCGTCGAGGTCCGATTGGCGTCGATGATCGTCTGCACGACCGCCGCGACCCGCTCGTCCGAGACGACCACGGTGAGCAACCGCTTGGGGAACAGCATCGGCCCCTCGCCCGGCTGCGGGATCGCCTCGGTCTGCCCTTCCTCGGCGCCCTGCAGGACGCGGAAGTCGACCTTGCCCTTACCACGCCCCAGCACCTTACGGACGGTGAAGCCCGAGACGCCCGCGCTCACCAGCGCCTCCCGCGTCCGATTGATCGCCTGCGAGCGGATGACCGCGAGGATCTGCTTCACGCCTCGTCTTTCGTGCCGGAGCTGATCGTGTACGACTCGTCGACCGGCAGAACGAAGATCTTGCCGTCGCCGAAGGCACCCTTTCCCTCGGTGCGAGCCGAAGCCATGATGGTGTCGACGACGAGGGAGGCGTCCTTGCCGCTGACGACGACTATCAGCTGCTCTTTGGGCAGCTCGTCGTAGGTGATCTCGCCGACCTTGAGACCCCGCTGCTTGCCGCGCCCGAAGACGTCGACTTTGGTCAACGCTGGGAAGCCCGCCTCGAGCAGCGCTTTCATGACGCCGTAGACTTTTTCGGGCCGCACGACGGCTTGAACCATGACAAAAGGTGGCATGCGTTCCCTATTCTCTCCGGCCAAAAAGGCTCCCCGTCACTCCGGGAGGCCGCGTTCCCATCAGCGTGCTTTTCAAGCCGGCTGGCCCGTTGACGGCTTTGGTATCACGCAGGGCCGCGCAACGTCGAGCAGATGCCGTCGTGTTCTCAAGCCTGAGGTGAGAATAGGCGGGGGTTGATGTCATCCTGAGCGCAGCGAGCCCAGTCGATGTCATCCTGAGCGAAGCGAGCGCAGCGAGCGCAGTCGAAGGGCGCGCTTCGACAAGCTCAGCGTGACAATCCCGAGGGCGGGCCATTCTCATCCGCTGCCATGTGGCCCTTCAGGGCCATAGGTCACTAAGAAGTAAACCTCAAGACGAGCGCTGGCTGCCAGCCCACGTCGATCGCGTTGCGACCGTTCGTTAATCGATCGACGTTAAAGCCCTCGAGTTCTCTAAGCAACCGTCCATTGACACGCTACCTGCCGAGTGTTAACGTGCCGCTCAAGGAGGGCTGCGATCGTGGCCTACAAGATCATCGCTTCTCAATGCACGGCTTGCGGCGCGTGCGAGTTCGGCTGTCCGAACGCGGCCATCTCCCTCAAACGCGGAATGTACACGATCAATCCCAAGCTGTGCACGGAGTGCAAGGGGCATTTCGACGAGCCGCAGTGTGCGGACGTCTGTCCCGTTGCGAACACCTGCGTGCCCGCCTGAACCTTCGCGTTACGACAGGATCTGCAATGGCGTGAACCCGCGGCCGAGCACGGCGTTCACCTTGTGGCGCACCGACTCGACCGTAAGCGGTTTGGCGAGCACGCCGGCGAGGCCGAACTGACGATGGTCGTGAGCGTCCCGCGCCGAGTCGACGAGAAGCAAGACCTTCGCACCCGGAATGCCTTGTGCAATCTCGTCGAACACAGCCGGACCTCGCTCGCGCACGAGCGCCTCGCCGATCACGATGAGGTCGACCTTCCGCCGGCCGGATCTTTCGATCGCCTCGGCGACGCTCGCAAGCTCGTGCGTCTCGTTCTCATCCTGGAGCATGAACTGGATCGCTGCGCGCGTTATCTCGTCGCTGTCGATCACGAAGATGCGCTTGTTCTCGAGGGCCCGCGAGATCTCGACGCCTATCTGCATTGATTCCGCTCCCAGGTCGCGCGAACCGAGTTCGCGGACGGCGTCGTAGCGTTAAAAACCGACGGCCACGGGCCTTTCGGCAAGTTCCTTTTGGCTGCGCTTGAGCGCCTCGACGAAATCGGCCAGCGGAAGATCGAGCCGTTCGATGTTCTGCTCGGCCAGGAAGCGCGCTTCATTTCTTGTCGGTTCTTCGGGGAGCACCGCCCAGTGCTTGGCCGACGAACGCTTCATGATCTGCCGCGCAAACACGCGGTCGAGCTGCGTCGCGAACCGGCAGCCCAGAAACAGGAAGTGCCGGTCGGCGCGCAGTTCCTGGACTTCCTGTGGAATCGGCGTTTGAATGTCGATCTCCGTGAGGACTTCGACATAGTCGGAATCCGACAGCAGGAAGTTCCCGGCCGGCGATGTCGAGCCTAAGGGCTGATAGAGCAGCGTCTCCCAACTCGAGGCTTCGGCACGGGTGCCGTCAGCGTTGAAGTAGTGCACCCAGGTTCCGAAGTGCTCGGCCTGACTGATGCCCTGCACGATCCCCCAGCTCTTTCGAACGGCCAAGGCCTTCTGCGGAAGATCGTCATACCAGGCATGAACGAGCAGCGGGAGCGCCGGCTGCGCGGCCAACATGCGATGCAGTTCGGTCGGTTCGACCGAGGGCGCGAAGGCTTCGGTCATGGCTGCCTTGACCGTGCTGCGGTGCTTGAAGTTCTCGATGAACTGCGCCGCGGCGGTGAGGTTCTTCCGAATCTTGTGCGGCACGCTCGCCTTCGCGGTGAGCCGGTCTACCAGCGTCTCCGGCGACGCCGGCAGCGGGCAGCCCTCGCCCGCCAGCGTCAGCAGCCGCGACCCGAGGTAAGGCACAGCGCTCCCGCTGTCGAGGGCTGCGGCGATATCGCGCATCGCCCGATCGTGCGCTTGAATCTCTCTCATGCTTTCTCCGCATTCATGGTTTCTTGGCGATCACGAGCCCGGTTGCGCGAGCCGGGTCCGGCGTGATTCGCGCGCAGTGGTCGCTCGCGTCCAGCAGGTAGACGTTGAACTTCTGATACTGCCGGAAGGGTTGCTCGACGCCGAGATCCGACAGGTCGCAGCGCGTCAGCGAGAGCCCGGGGAAATCGCGGCGAAAGCCGGCCAGCGCCGCCGGATCCGCGTCGGCCGGACTGAGCGCGGCCTCGATTCTTGCCAGCGCCTCTTCGCTCAGCGGCAAGCCGGTTACTCGGCCGCCAGGCGCCGCGCTTCGACCGTAATCGGCAGCGCCGTCTCCGCGCTCAGCAGCGGCAGTTCCAATCGCCAGCCGTTTGCCAGCGTGACCAGCCCACCCCACATCTGGGGTTTCTCGATGTCGACGATCGGCTCTTCGAGGTCTTTCTTGGCGATGTAAGCCGACAGCTCGCCTTGCGCATTCTTGCGGATCATAACTTTCATCGAAGCTCTTTCATTGCCAAAATAACCGATCCGGATCGCTCTTGAGCGCATCCAGGGCGTCGGCCAACCGCGCGTGAGGACTGTGTAATTTCCAGCACGAGGCGGAGTGATCTTTGAAGTACAGTTGCCAGCTTCCCGAAGGCAGGCGCTGGAGGAGTGCGACGTCCACCATCCCGCCGGCCGGGTTGACGCGCCGGGAGCAGCACGGACTCTCCACCAAGATGCCTTCGGGCACCACGCGCACCGCCGGACGCACGTAGCGGTACCGTTCGCGTTTCGCGATCGCGTGCTCGATCTGTCTGCGCTCGAACTCGCCCAGCTGCGGCAGATCGCAGGTCATACGGATGCGATCTCCTGCTCGAAGCACCCCACGACCCGGTTCGGCCCGAACTCGACCAGATAGACCGGGGTGTTCGATTCCGTGTGCGTGCCGACTTGCACGATCTCGCCGTGATCGCCTTCGCTTACCAGCAGCGCATCCTCCGGACATTCCGGGAATGAGCCGTCGTTGTGGAGATCGAGCAGCGCACGCACGCGTTGCCCCCACTGAAACTTGGGGACGACGGTCTCCATCATGTTTCCTCCTCGCCGGAGGCGGCCGCCGCACTCGTCTCGGAATCGGATATGGATTCAAGCTCCCTGCGCTTCATGCCGACGCGATAACCTCTGGCGGGAAAGTCCACACCGTAGATGTAGAACTGCTGAAGAAACGTCCCGATGCTGACGACGTAGCCTTCCTCGCCCTTCTTTACGAGAACGTCGCCGATATCTCTGCCGGGGAACGTTCCGTCGTTGCGGATCGTCCGCCGAGAGCGGACGCGCGCTCCGTAGTCGAACGACGGAGGACCGTCGAGCTCGACGATGTCGCTGTCGCGAGCGATGTTCACTCGTCGCCCCTTGCCGCGCCCGCCAGCACGTCGAGCAGGACCCTCGCGCCGATCTTGTCGGAGGGATCGAGCTCCAGCAGCTTGAGGACGGCGTCGCGGCCCTCTTCCAGCCGGCCCAGCCGCATTTGGAGATAGGCGTAGGCTTTCAGCGTGAACAGGTAAAAGCGCGGCAGCGGCGCATCGTAGGCGCCGAAGTTGCAGTCTTCCGGGCGCACCTCGCGCCAGTCCGAGCGCAGACCGTTCTCTCGTGCGGCCTTGAGCAAACAGGCCTGCGCGACGTCCAGGGCCTCGCGCAGCCGCCCCTTGTAAAAATAGAAGCGGTACCGCGCGATCAAGACGGCGGCATGATCGCCGGCGATCGCTTCAGCGTCGCGCAGGTGCTGCTCGGCGATCGCGCTCTGCGCGTACGTCAACCCTGCGTGGAGCAAATGCCGGCTAGCCTCGAGCGGTAGATCCGCGCCCAAGAGAGCGGCGGCAAGCCGTTCGCTCTCCATGCTCGGCGGCTCATACGCGCGCGCCCCGCCGCCGGCTGCCAACCTTCTAGCCCCGCGCGCGGGGTGGGACCGCGAGGTTCACCAACTGCACGTTTGGGCTCGGCGAGGTCCCGCACGTGGACCCGCTGCTCTTCGGGTCGTGGAAGACGAGACCTGAAGCCGTGGGCGTGTCGGCGCAATCGATCGTCACGCCTTCCAAGAGCAGCCGGCTCTCAGCGGGCAGGAAGAGCTTCAATCCATTGTGCTCCATTACGGCATCGCCGGCGCGCGGCTCGCTTACCACGTCGAACTCGGCCGCCAATCCCGAGCAGCCGCCCGAACTCACGGTGAGACGAAATCCCCCGCCTCCCGGCACGCTTGCGAAGCGAATCATGCGCCGGATGAACTTCTCGGCACCAGGCGTAATGACGACATCCACGTTGAGGCTATGCCTTTGCCTGGTAGCGCGGCACCGAATTATCGATGATGCACGTGAGCTCGACGGGGCACACCGCGACGCACTGCGGCGTATCGAAATAGCCGATGCACTCGGTGCACTTCTTGGGATTGATGACGTAGGTTCCATTCTTGGGGTAGATCGCCACGTTCGGGCACTCCGGCTCGCATGCCGAGCAGGCGGTGCATTGTGACGACACGATCTTGTAGGCCACTTTTAACTCCTGTACTCCTTGGGATTAGGCAGCGGTGAAGGCTCCCTGACGGATGTCGGCATCGCCGCGCGTGACGTGCTCGATCTCGCCGCTGTTCACGTCGTTCAGGTATTCCCTGAACCATGCGATGCACGATTGCTCGATGAACTCGAGCGCGTACTTCTCTACCGGGTCGATCCCGGCGGCGCGCAGTCTGTCTTTGGGGCAGCCCCCGATCTTGGCGACGAAGACCGCGTGGCAGTCGTTGATCGCGCGCACGACGGTCTCGAGGCTCTCCTCCTCGCCGTAGCCGCCCTGGCAGTAGTGATCCACTCGCCGGTGCCCGACGAACTTTGCGCCGGCCGTGCTCAGCTCGTAGACCTGGAACTCTTTGGCATGGCCGAAGTGCTCGTTGATGCGCCCGCTGCCCTTGGTGGCCACGGCGACCAAGACCTTGACGTCGCTCATTTCCCCCGCGAGCGTCTCAAGCTCGGCCTGGCGCGCCGCGACCTTCGCTTCGCGTTCTCCCTCCACCGCAGACTGATACGCCTTGCGCGTTTCCGTGTCGTACTCGACCTCCATGGCCATGATCTTCTCGGTGCTGAACTCGGCGCTGCGGTCCTCACCGAGCAGGCCTACCGCGTCCGCGCGGCACTGCCTGCAATGGCGCATCATGTTCATCTCGCCTTCGCAGCTGTCTTGAAGCGCCTTGAGCTCCTGGGCCGAGGGCCCGCGCTGGCCGTTCAAGCCGAAGACCGTGCCGTGCTCGGGCTCGGAGATCAGCGGCATGATGTTGTGCAGGAACGCGCCACGGGACTTCACGGCCCGGTTGACTTCGATCAGGTGCTGGTCGTTGATGCCCGGTATCATCACCGAGTTGACCTTGCAGAGGATGCCTCGCTCGGTCAGCATCTCGAGGCCCAGCAGCTGCCGTTGGCTGAGAATCCGAGCCGCCTCCACGCCCGTGTAACGCTTGTGGTTGTAGAATATCCAGGGATAGATCTTGGCTCCGATCTCGGGATCGACCATGTTGATGGTGATCGTCACGTGATCGACCTTGAAGGCCTTGATGGTGTCGACGTGATCGGGCAGCATCAAGCCGTTCGTCGACAGGCAGAGCTTGATGTCGGGTGCGGTTTTCGCGATCAGTTCGAAGGTCCTGAAAGTTTTCTCCGGATTCGCGAGCGGATCGCCGGGCCCGGCGATGCCGAGCACGCTCATCTGCGGAATCGTGGAGGCGACCGCAAGCACTTTCTTCGCGGCCTGCTCGGGCGTGAGCTTCTCGCTGACGACTCCCGGCCGCGACTCGTTGGCACAGTCGTACTTGCGGTTGCAATAGTTGCACTGAATGTTACAGGCCGGCGCCACCGCCACGTGCATGCGCGCGTAATGATGGTGCGCTTCTTCGCTATAACATGGGTGGTTCTTGACCTTTTCCCAAATCTCGGGAGCGAGGTCGTTGGCGCCTGCGCCCGAGCCGCAGCCGGCTTTGCCGCTGCCGCCCTGACTACCGCACCCTTTGTGCTCGGCGCTCTTCTCCATCCCTTGATCCGCCCTTTGGATCACGTTCAGAGGAAGTGCCGAGTAGCTTGCTGGGCCGATCCGCTGTTGCATGGCTCGCTCCTCGTGCGGCTTCATCCTGACATCGGGGCAGTCGCGAGCCAACGGCCATTCGGTGAATCGTTTATGCCAACGCTCACAAGATTGTTGGGTAGCAACAAGCGCGCCTGAGCATCGTAGCAAAGTTCAGAAGAAACTGAACTATATTTACGAGCGCAGCTGTTTGAACTGTGAGGCTCTCGTCGTTTGCGAAAAGCAAGGCAAAGTCTGAATAATCCGAAGAATAGCGCGTCTGCGACGAAGTGAATAGGCCCACACAGAAACCGTCGGCCCGATGTCGAGTGCGCGATAGGTAGCACAGGCGCTATGCTATTCGCATGATACACACCGAATCCGCGCACTAGTTGTTACTAATCATTAATCGCGCCGCCCTTTTGCAACGGCGCACGCGTGGAGTGTGGATGTACGGCAGCCAGGCCGGCCCGCAAGGGGCAGTCGAAGCCATCCTAAAGATGTTCGAAGGAGACTAATTCATGTCAGCATTGCGGCAGATTGCCTTTTACGGTAAAGGCGGGATCGGTAAGTCGACGACTTCGCAGAACACCCTCGCGGCGCTCGCCGAGATGGGTCAAAAGATTCTTATCGTCGGCTGCGATCCGAAAGCCGATTCCACGCGACTCATTCTTCACGCCAAGGCACAGGACACGATCTTGAGCCTCGCGGCCGAACAGGGCAGCGTGGAAGATCTGGAACTCGAGGACGTCATGAAGGTCGGATACCGGGGTATCCGCTGCGTGGAGTCCGGCGGCCCCGAGCCCGGCGTCGGATGCGCCGGCCGCGGCGTCATCACGTCGATCAACTTCCTGGAAGAGAACGGCGCGTACGAAGGCATCGACTACGTCTCCTACGACGTCCTCGGCGACGTCGTCTGCGGCGGATTCGCCATGCCGATTCGTGAGAACAAGGCGCAAGAAATTTACATCGTCATGTCCGGCGAGATGATGGCCATGTACGCGGCCAACAACATCTCGAAGGGAATCCTGAAGTACGCCAACTCGGGCGGCGTGCGCCTGGGGGCGCTGGTCTGCAACGAGCGCCAGACCGACAAAGAGCTCGAGTTGGCCGAAGCGATGGCCGCCAAGCTGGGCACCAAGCTCATCTACTTCGTTCCGCGCGACAACGTCGTTCAGCACGCCGAGCTGCGCCGCATGACGGTCATCGAGTACGCGCCCGAATCGAAGCAGGCCGAGCATTACCGGACGCTCGCCAAGCGAATCCACGACAACGCCGGCAAGGGCATCATTCCGACCCCGATCTCGATGGACGAGCTGGAAGACATGCTGATGGAGCACGGCATCATCAAGCCGGTGGACGAGACCCTGGTCGGAAAGACCGCCGAAGAACTGGCCGCCGAAGAGCTGGCCGTCGCCTAGCTTCAATGCCCGGGCGTTCCGTCTCGCGCTCTGGCGCGAGACGCGAACGCCCCGCTGCGCTTCTTGCGAGAATAGGAAACTCATGAGTATCACTTCTGGGGAAAACACCGAAGACGTCAAGGCCAGAAACGCGGCGCTCATCAGCGAGGTCTTGGAAGTGTATCCGCCGACGACGGCCAAGCGACGCGCCAAGCATCTGGGGACGTTCGAAGAGGGCAAGCCGGATTGCGGCGTCAAGTCGAACATCAAGTCGATCCCTGGCGTGATGACGATCCGCGGCTGTGCCTACGCCGGCTCGAAGGGCGTGGTGTGGGGTCCCATCAAGGACATGATTCACATCAGCCACGGCCCGGTCGGCTGCGGCCAATACTCGTGGGGCTCGCGGCGCAACTATTACATCGGCACGACCGGCGTCGACACGTTCGTGACGATGCAGTTCACCTCCGACTTTCAGGAAAAAGACATCGTCTTCGGCGGCGACAAGAAGCTCTCCAAGATTATGGACGAGATCCAAGAGCTCTTTCCGCTCAACAAGGGTGTCACCGTCCAGTCGGAGTGCCCGATCGGGCTCATCGGAGACGATATCGAGGCGGTCTCGAAGGCCAAGGGCAAGGAATACGGCAAGACGATCGTGCCGGTTCGCTGCGAGGGCTTCCGCGGCGTGTCGCAGTCGCTCGGACACCACATCGCTAACGACACGATCCGCGACTGGGTCTTCGACAAGCTGACCGGCAAGCCGGTGCACTTCGAGAGCTCGCCCTACGACGTCGCCATCATCGGCGACTACAACATCGGCGGCGACGCGTGGTCCTCGCGCATCCTGCTCGAGGAGATGGGCTTGCGTGTCATCGCGCAGTGGTCGGGCGACGGCAGCCTGGCCGAGCTCGAGGCGACGCCCAAGGCGAAGCTCAACGTCCTGCACTGCTATCGGTCCATGAACTACATCTCCCGCCACATGGAGGAGAAGTACGGCATCCCATGGGTCGAGTACAATTTCTTCGGCCCCACCAAGATCGCCGAGTCGCTGCGCAACATCGCGAACCACTTCGACGACACGATCAAGGCCGGCGCGGAACGCGTGATCGCCAAGTATCAGGCGCTGATGGCGGCGACGATCGAGAAGTACCGCCCCCGCCTCGCGGGCAAGAAGGTGATGCTCTTCGTCGGCGGCCTCCGGCCCCGGCACGTGATCGGTGCGTACGAGGATCTGGGCATGGAAGTGGTTGGCACGGGCTACGAGTTCGGACACAACGACGACTACCAGCGGACCACTCACTACATCAAGGACGGAACGCTCATCTACGACGACGTGACCGGCTACGAGTTCGAGAAGTTCGTCGAGCGGGTCCAGCCCGACTTGGTGGGCTCGGGCATCAAGGAAAAGTACGTCTTTCAGAAGATGGGCGTGCCCTTCCGCCAGATGCACTCGTGGGACTACTCCGGTCCCTATCACGGTTACGACGGCTTCCCGATCTTCGCCCGCGACATGGATATGGCGATCAACGCCCCGGTCTGGCGTTTGACGAAGCCGCCCTGGGAGCAGCAACCCGCTGCGTCCTCTTCCTCAGCTGCTTGATCCAACGCCACAGGAGTTCTCAATGAGCCAGAATGCCGACCACATCCTCGACCACTTCGATCTGTTCCGCCAGCCGGAATACCAAGAGATGCTCGAGAACAAGCGGGCGAACTTCGAGAATCGGGTTGCGGACGAAGAGGTGGAACGCGTTCGTGAATGGACCAAGACCGACGAGTACCGTGAGAAGAACTTTGCGCGCCAAGCGCTGACCATCAATCCCGCAAAGGCCTGCCAGCCGCTCGGCGCGGTGTTCGCCGCAGTCGGTTTCGAGAGCACGCTTCCGTTCGTGCACGGCTCGCAGGGCTGCGTCGCCTACTACCGCAGCCACTTCTCACGGCACTTCAAGGAACCGACCTCCTGCGTTTCCTCCTCGATGACGGAGGACGCGGCCGTGTTCGGGGGCTTGAAGAACATGGTTGAAGGGCTCGCCAACGCCTACAACATGTACAAGCCCAAGATGATTGCGGTCTCGACCACCTGCATGGCCGAGGTGATCGGCGACGATCTCAACGCCTTCATCAAGGGCGCCAAGGAAAAGGGCTCGGTTCCCGAGGCGTTCGACGTCCCGTTCGCCCACACGCCGGCGTTCGTCGGCAGCCACATCACGGGCTACGACAACGTGATCAAGGGAATCCTCGAGCACTTCTGGGGCGGCAAAGCCAAGACGGCGCCGGTGCTCGAACGGGTCGCAAACGACAAGATCAACTTCATCGGCGGCTTCGACGGCTACTCGATCGGAAATCTGCGCGAGATCAAGCGCATCCTGGGTCTGATGGGCGTTGAGTTCACCATCCTGTCCGATTCCAGCGACGTCTGGGACACGCCGAGCGACGGGGAATTCCGCATGTACGACGGTGGAACGACCCTCGCAGAGACGGCCAATGCGATCCATGCGAAGGCGACGGTCTCGATGCAGGAGTTCTGCACCGAGAAAACGCTGGGGTACGTCGCCGGCACGGGTCAGGAAGTCGTCGCCTTCAACCATCCCATCGGCGTTGCCGCGACGGACAAGTTCCTGATGGAGATCGCCCGGATTACCGGCAAGCCGATCCCCGAGGAGTTGTCCAAGGAGCGCGGCCGGCTGGTTGACGCGATCGCCGATTCCAGCGCACACCTGCACGGAAAGCGGTTTGCCGTCTACGGCGATCCGGATCTCTGCCTCGGGTTGGCGGGCTTCTTGATGGAGCTGGGCGCCGAGCCCGTGCACATCCTGTCGACCAACGGCGGCCGCACGTGGGAAGAGCGGACCCGGGCGCTGCTCGATAGCTCGCCGTTCGGCAAGAACTGCCACGTCTATGCCGGCAAGGACCTGTGGCACATGCGCTCGCTCCTGTTCACCGAGCCGGTCGATTTTCTCATCGGCAACACCTACGGGAAGTATCTGGAGCGCGATACCGGGGTGCCCCTGATCCGCATCGGATTCCCGATCTTCGACCGCCATCATCATCATCGCTACCCGCTGTGGGGCTATCAGGGCGGCCTGAACGTTCTCGTGCAGCTGCTCGACAAGGTCTTCGACGAGATCGATCGCAGCACGAACGTGGCCTCGAAGACCGACTACAGCTTCGACATCATCCGCTGAGACGACGCAGCCGCAGCCGATAAGAGGTGTGAATGAGCGCCCTGTCCAGCAAGATACAGGCAGTGTTCGACGAGCCGGGGTGCGATAAGAACCAAGCAAAGCCTGACAAACAACGGAAAAAGGGCTGCAGCAAGCAGCTCGCGCCCGGCGCCGCGGCCGGCGGCTGCGCATTCGACGGCGCCAAGATCGCGTTGCAGCCGGTCACCGACGTGGCGCACTTGGTCCACGGGCCGATCGCCTGCGAGGGAAACTCCTGGGACAATCGCGGGTCGAAATCGTCGGGTCCGCAACTGTATCGGACGAGCTTCACCACCGACATCGGCGAGAACGACGTCGTTTTCGGCGGCGAAAAGCGGCTCTTCAAAGCCATCAAGGAGATCGTCGAAAAGTACGATCCGCCGGCGGTGTTCGTCTATCAAACGTGCATTCCGGCGATGATCGGCGACGACATCGAGGCCGTTTGCAAGGCGGCCGCCGAACGGTTCGGCAAGCCGGTGATCCCGGTGCTGGCGCCGGGCTTCGTCGGCCCCAAGAACTTGGGCAACAAGCTGGCGGGTGAAGCGCTGCTCGATCACGTCATCGGAACCGAGGAGCCCGAGTACACGACTCCCTACGACATCAACATCATCGGCGAGTACAACCTGTCCGGTGAGTTGTGGCAGGTGAAGCCTCTGCTCGACGAGATGGGAGTGCGGATCTTGGCCTGCATCTCGGGTGATGCGCGTTATCACGAGCTGGCCTGCTCCCACCGCGCGCGAGCCGCCATGATGGTTTGCTCCAAAGCCATGATCAACGTCGCCCGCAAGATGAGGGAGCGCTACGCGATCCCCTTCTTCGAAGGATCGTTCTACGGCATCGGCGACACGAGCGATTCGCTGCGGCAAATCGCCAAGCTCCTGGTGGAGCGCGGCGCGCCGGCCGAGCTGATCGAGCGCACGGAGTCCATCGTCGCTCGCGAGGAGGCGCAAGCCCGGCAGCAGTTGGAAAGCTTCAAATCGCGCCTGGCGGGCAAGCGCGTTCTGCTCATAACGGGGGGCGTCAAGTCGTGGTCCGTCGTGGCGGCGCTCCAGGACGTGGGGCTCGAGATCGTCGGCACGAGCGTCAAGAAGTCGACGCAGGAAGACAAGGAACGGATCAAAGCGATCATGGGCGGCGACGCCCACATGATCGACGACATGACGCCGCGGGAAATGTACAAAATGCTCAAAGGCGCGCGCGCCGACATCATGCTCTCCGGCGGGCGGTCGCAGTTCGTCGCGCTCAAGGCGAAGATGCCCTGGCTCGACATCAACCAGGAGCGCCATCACGCCTACGCCGGCTACGCCGGCATGATCGCGCTGGTGAGCGAGATCGACAAAGCGCTCTCGAGCCCCATTTGGGAGCAAGTCCGCAAGTCGCCGCCCTGGGCAACGCCCGCCCTCGGCGTGGCCTGACGATCCCCATGGCCACGGTCGTCGCAGCCAAGAAAGCCTGCGTGGTGAATCCGCTCAAGATGAGCCAACCCATCGGCGCCGCGCTGGCGTTCATGGGGATTCGCGGCTGCATGCCGCTGCTGCACGGCTCGCAGGGCTGCACCTCATTCGGCCTGGTCTTGTTCGTGCGGCACTTCCGCGAGTCGATTCCGCTGCAAACGACCGCGATGAGCGAAGTCGCGACCGTGCTGGGCGGATTCGAGAACGTGGAACAGGCGGTTCTGAACATCGCCGGCCGAGCCAAACCGGAGATCATCGGCATCTGCTCGACCGGGGTGACCGAGGTGAAGGGCGACGACCTCGACGCATTCATCAGGCTGATCCGCGCAAACCATCCCGAGCTATCCCACGTGAGCCTGGTCTGCGTCTCGACGCCGGACTTCAAGGATGCCTTTGCGGACGGCTGGTCAAAGGCGGTCGTGCGGATGGTGGAGGAGCTCGTCCCGGCGGCGCCGGGCGGATGCGAGCTCCCGCGGAACGCCCGGCGCCTCACCGTGCTGCCGGGCAGCCATCTGACGCCGGGCGACCTCGACGAATTGCGCGAGATCATCGAGGCTTTCGGGCTCGAGCCGCTCTTTTTGCCCGATCTCTCCGGCTCGCTCGACGGGCACATTCCCGACGATTTTACGCCGACCACGCTCGGCGGCATCGGCCTCGAGGAAATCACCCGGCTCGGAACTTCCGCGCACGCGCTCGCGCTCGGCGAGCAGATGCGCGGTGCGGCGCTCAAGCTGCAGGAGCGAACCGGCGTGCCGTTCACCGTTCTCGACCGTCTGACCGGGCTCGCGCCGAACGACGATCTGATGGCGCTGCTGGCGCGTGTCGCCGGCGTGCCCGTCCCCGGCAAGTACCGCCGCCAGCGCAGCCAGTTGGTCGACGCGATGCTCGACGGACACTTTCACTTCGGCGGCAAGAAGATCGGCATCGGGGCCGAGCCGGATCTGCTTTGGAGCATGGCCGCCTTTCTCACGGAGATGGGCAGTCACGTCAGCGCAGCCGTAACCACCACCAACTCGCCCGTGCTGGCGCGCGTGCCCGCCGAGCAAGTTGTGATCGGAGACCTCGAAGATCTCGAGAGCGCGTCGGGCGAGTGCGATCTGCTGATCACGCACTCACACGGCCGCCAAGCGGCGGAACGGCTGCACATTCCCCTCTATCGCATGGGCTTCCCGATGTTCGACCGGTTGGGCGCTGCGCAGCGTGTCTCGGTCGGGTACCGCGGAACGCGCGACCTGATCTTCGAGATCGGCAACGTCCTCATGGCCGAGGTCCATGAGCCCACTCCCGATACCTGGCGCCGCGACGATGAAGCAGCTCCGGGATATGCCCCACCGCGCGCCTGCGCGTGCACGAGTACCTCGTCATGATCTCGGAGTTGACATGAAAATCGCATTCGCGACACAAGACCAAAAACACGTCGACGCTCATTTCGGCTGGGCGAAGAGCATCGCCATCTACGACGTCTCGCCGAGCGGGCATCAATTTCTGCGTGCCGTCGAGTTCGGCGACTTGCAGGAAGACGGCGACGACGACAAGCTTGCGCCGAAGCTCGAGGCGATCAAAGACTGTGCGATCTTGTACGTAGCGGCGATCGGCGGCTCGGGTGCGGCGCGCGTCGTTGCCAATAAGATCCATCCGATCAAGGTCTCGCAACCCGAAGCGATCGACGTCATCTTGGACAAGCTTCAGGACGTCCTGGGGGGAACTCCGCCGCCATGGCTGCGCAAAGCGATGCTCAAGGACAAGCCGCGCGACGCCTCGTTTGAAGACGACGAGGTGCGGCATGCTTGAGACTGCGGCGGGCCTCGCGAGCCCAGCCTCCCCGGCCGCGCCGCTGGAAACGCCTTTCGTGCGGGAGCTCGTCAGGCAATGGCGCGCGCAGGACGCCCACGGTGCTTGGGACGGAAAGACCGATGCCGACCTGCTGGAGCCCTACATTCTCGACAAAGAAAAGCGCCGCCAGATGCCGATCATCGGCGATCCGGACCCGGAGACGCTATGGCGCTTGGAGCTCTTCTACAACGCCGTCGGACTGGTCGTCGAACGCGAGACCGGCATCATGGTCGCTCCGATGATGAAGTTGCACCACGAGGGCTTCGGCCGGCTCGTCCTCACCGCGGGCCGTCTGATCGTGCTCAACAAGCAGCTGCGCGACGTTCACCGCTTCGGTTTTGACAGTCTCGAAAAACTGGCTGCGGAAGGGGAGAAGCTGGTCGCCTCAGCCGTCGCAATGATCCGGCAATTCCCAGAAGTCGCGAACTACTGATCGACGAGAGAAGCACACATGCTCGATACCGATAGACTCAAGGCGGAGATCAAGAAGTTGTCCGCCCAAGCGATGCAGGCCAAGATGGACTTGCACGACCTCTCCGAAGAGCTCCCCATCGGATGGTCGCAGATCCCGGCCGTCGCCCAACGCGCCCACGACACCTTCGAACTGCTCGAGAGCAAGCGGGAACAGCTGAAGGCGCAACTCGAGCTCGTCGCCGCCGATTCGGGGCGTTGAGACGCGTATGGCAATCGTCGTAAAGGAAACCACGACTCGCGACGGGCGCGCGTGGCAGCCCGAATACCTGGTCGCAATCGACGGCACCGTCTGCATCGGTTGCGGCCGCTGTTACAAAGTCTGCGGGCGCGAGGTGATGACCCTCAAGGGCATCAACGAGGAAGGCGACCTTGTCGACCTCGAGGATGACGAAGACGATGAGATCGAGCGTAAGGTGATGGTGATGGCGGACGCCGGCGCTTGTATCGGCTGCGCGGCCTGCGCCCGCGTCTGCCCCACCGACTGCCAGAGTCACGCGGCGTAGGTCGAGCCCAGCGTGCTGAAGGCGGCTGCTAGCTACGATTGGCTGATGGACGGCGCACAGGAACCGGTCTGCGATCGCTTCGACGCGCACGTGCTGGCTTGCGTGCTCGTTCTGGCGCTCGAGGAAAGCGCGGCGGCCGGATTTCCGCTCTCCGAAGGTACGGGCTTGAGCAGCGCGGCGCTCACGGAGATGCTGCGCGCGGTATTTCCTCACGCCGTCCCGCTGGTCGCAGACGCCGCCCTCGCCGGCGAACCCCTTCTTCCCGAGGACGAGCGTTCGCTGCGGGAACTGTTGATGCGCTTCTCCACGCGACGAACGCCCCTCGAGCTTCATCTTGCCGCCATGATCGCGCGTCGCGCGATGCGGCCCAATCACTTGTGGCAGGACCTGGGTCTGCGCAACCGCGGCGAGCTCAGCACGTTGATGGGCAGGCACTTCACGTCCCTTGCGCGCCGCAACGTCAACGACATGAAGTGGAAAAAGTTTCTCTACCGTATGATTTGCCGGGATGAGGGATTTCGTCTGTGCACGGCCCCAAGCTGCGCCGAGTGCGGCGATTTCGCCGTGTGCTTCGGCGACGAGTCCGGTGAAAGTCTACTCGCGCGGAACCGCCTCGCCTTGGAACTCGCGCACGCCGTAATCGCGGATTCGTCGCGCCTTCGGCTGCGCTAAGATGTCGCACATTTCTATCTGACTCGCCACACAACTATGTCCGTAAATGGCTTGACGAATGGCCCGTGGCTTTCATTTTACCGCATGTTAGCATTGCGTCGAAATCAACATTGTTCGAAACGCTGCGTCTCTGTAGAAGCGGGCTGGCGACGGTGAAGACGATATGACCAACAAACGGGGCAACGAGCCGGAGTCCGTTGCACACAATCGTGACAGGAGCAGGCGATGATCCATCTCACCGAAACTGCGGCCGACGCGGTCCGTGCGGCGATGGCGGGGGCTCCCGAGCCCGTCGACGGATTGCGCATCGTGGTGGAAGCCGGCGGCTGTGCCGGCTTCAAGTATATGATGGGGTTAGTCGCGGAGCCGGCCCCGGGCGACGTGCTCGTCGAGGATCGCGGCATCAAGGTCTTCATCGATCCGAGCAGCCTGCCTTCGATCGACGGAACCACGATCGATTTCGTGACGACCCTTCAAGAGTCGGGATTCAGCTTCAAGAATCCGCACGCGGCTTCACGCTGCGAATGCGGCAAGTCGTTCGGCTAGAACGACTTCGAGTAGACGACGGGTACGAATCTTTGAGCAGCACCGCGGACAGCGTCGAAAGCCTCGCCAACCAGGAGTACAAGTGGGGCTTCGTCACGGACATCGAGTCCGATGTGATTCCGCGCGGCCTGAGCGAAGACGTCGTGCGCTTGATCTCGGCCAAGAAAGACGAACCGGCCTGGCTGCTCGAATGGCGGCTGAAGGCGTTTCGCGTCTGGCAAGCGATGAGCGAGCCGCAATGGTCCAACCTCCGCTATCCGAAGATCGATTTCCAAGACATCATCTACTACGCGGCGCCCAAAGCCAAGAACGACGCGCCCAAGAGCTTGGACGAGATCGATCCCGAGCTGCTCGACACCTATAGCAAGCTCGGCATTCCGCTGAAAGAGCAAGAACTGCTCGCCGGAATCGCGGTCGATGCGGTGTTCGATAGCGTCTCGGTAGCCACGACGTTCAAAGGCAAGCTCAAGGCGATGGGCATCATCTTCGGCTCCTTCTCGCAAGCGGTGCGCGAATATCCCGAGCTCGTGCGAAAATATCTGGGCTCGGTCGTATCGCCCGCCGACAACTACTTCGCGGCCCTCAACTCTGCGGTATTCAGCGACGGCTCGTTCTGCTACATTCCCAAAGGCGTGCGCTGTCCGATGGAGCTGTCCACGTACTTTCGCATCAACGCCAAGGACACGGGCCAGTTCGAGCGGACGCTGCTGGTCGCCGACGAGGGCGCCGTGGTCAGCTACCTCGAGGGCTGCACGGCACCGATGCGCGACACCAATCAGCTGCACGCGGCGGTGGTCGAGCTCGTCGCATTGGACGGCGCTGCGATCAAGTACTCGACGGTGCAGAACTGGTATCCCGGCGACAAAGAGGGCAAGGGCGGCATCTACAACTTCGTCACAAAGCGCGGCTCGTGCGCGGCAAATGCGAAAATCTCCTGGACCCAGGTCGAGACCGGGTCGGCGATCACCTGGAAGTATCCGAGCTGCGTGCTGGCCGGCGACAACTCCGTCGGCGAGTTCTACTCGGTGGCGCTCACGAACCACTACCAGCAGGCGGACACGGGCACGAAGATGATCCACATCGGGAAGAATACGAAGAGCACGATCGTCTCCAAGGGGATCTCGGCCGGACACGGCCGCAACACGTACCGCGGCGCCGTGAAGATCATGAAGTCGGCGGTCGGCGCGCGCAACTTCTCGCAATGCGACTCGATGCTCTTGGGCAGCCTCTGCGAAGCTCACACGTTCCCCTACATCGAGGTCAGCAACACCTCGTCGCAAGTGGAGCACGAAGCATCCACCTCCAAGATCGGCGAGGACCAGATCTTCTACTGCCGCCAGCGCGGCATCGGCGCCGAAGACGCCGTCTCGATGATCGTGAACGGGTTCTGCAAGGAAGTCTTCCGCGAGCTCCCCATGGAGTTCGCCGTGGAGGCCCAAAAACTGCTCGGCATAAGCTTGGAAGGCAGCGTGGGTTAAAGCGATGGCACTGCTCGATATCAAGGGCCTCTTTGCCCGGGTCGGTGAGCGCGAGATCCTCAAGGGCATCGATCTGACGATCCAACCGGGTGAAGTCCACGCCATCATGGGTCCGAACGGTTCCGGAAAGAGCACGCTCTCGCAAGTGCTGGCGGGACGTGAGTCCTATGTGGTCACCGCCGGCGAAGTAGTGTACGAAGGCAAGGATCTGCTGCAGATGCCGGCCGAGGATCGCGCGCGGCAGGGCGTCTACCTGGCGTTTCAATATCCGGTGGAGATCCCCGGCATCAGCAACCTCTACTTCCTCAAAGCCGCGGTCAACGCAGCTCGAAGGGACAAAGGGCTTCCGGAAGTGGACGCCATGGACTTCCTGAGCCTCATCCAGGAAAAGCTGGCGCTGATGGAGATGGATGCGTCGCTCCTAAACCGCTCGGTCAACGTGGGCTTCTCCGGCGGGGAAAAGAAACGCAACGAGATCTTCCACATGGCGGTGCTCGAGCCCAAGCTCGCCATTCTCGACGAGACCGATTCCGGGCTCGACATCGATGCGCTCAAGCTCGTGGCCAGCGGCGTCAACAAGCTGCGCAGCGCCCAGCGTTCGCTCATCGTGATCACGCACTATCAGCGTCTGCTCGATTACATCACGCCCGATTTCGTGCACGTGCTGGCCGACGGTCGCATCGTCAAATCCGGCGGCAGCGGGTTGGCTCACGAACTCGAGCGCAGCGGCTACGCGGGTCTAGGGATTCACGATCCCGAGGAGACGGTCGCGAGCGTATGACGACGCAGACCGATTCGTGGCTCGCCCATTTCGCCGACCGGACGCGAAACGCGCCGCGGCCCGACGCGCCGTGGATCGAGCGGTTGCGTCAGTCCGCCTTCGCGCGGTTTTCCGCGCTGCGCTTTCCGACGGCCCGCGACGAAGAGTGGCGCTACACCGACGTCGAGCCCATCGCGACGTCCGCATTCGAGCCGGCCCCGGCAGCCTGGGCGAACGCCGACGCGCTCGCGCCGTTCGCTCGAGGCCATCGCTTGGTGTTCGTCAACGGCCGCCTTCAGCGGCCCATTCCCGCGTTTCCCTCCGGTCTGACCGGAGGACTGCTGAACGGTCAGAAACTCGAGAACGGCTGCGAGCTCAAGAGCTTCCCGTGGGAACACTTGGCGAAGCACGCTGCCTTCGAAGCCGACGCTTTCGTCGCGTTGAACACGGCGTTCCTCGGCGAAGCCGCCTGCCTTCAGATCGCGCGCGAAGCGGTTATCGAAGCGCCGATTCATCTCGTCTACATCACCGTGCCCGGCTCGAAGCCGATCGCCTCGCATCCTCGCACGCTCATCGTCGTCGGGGAGTTCGCCCGCTGTACCCTGGTGGAAACCTATCTGGGAACGGGCGACTATCTCAGCAACTCCGTCACGGAGCTCGTCGTCGGCGCCGGCGCGAGCGTCGACCACTATAAGGTGCAGATGGAGTCGCGAGGCGCGTTTCACGTCGCCACCCTGGCGACGCAACTGGCGCGGGACGCCCATTATTCCACGACGTCCTTCTCACTCGGCGGGTCGCTGGTGCGGAACAATTCCAATGCGCGGCTCTCGGAAGGATCGGAGGCCACGCTCAACGGCTTGTATCTCGTCGAAGGCGTGCAGCACGTCGACAATCAGCTTACGGTCGACCATGCGGAACCGAACGCGTCGAGCCAGGAGCTCTACAAGGGCATTCTCGACGGCATGGCCAGCGCAGCCTTCAGCGGCAAGATCGTGGTCCGCAAAGACGCGCAAAAGACCGATGCCAAGCAGTCGAACCGGAATCTGATCCTCTCCGACGATGCGGTGGTCAATACCAAGCCGGTTTTGCAGATTCTCGCCGACGACGTCCGCTGCACGCACGGCGCGACCATCGGCCAGTTGGACGGCGAAGCAACCTTCTATCTGCGTTCGCGCGGGATCGGCAGAGACGAGGCGCGCAGCATGCTCACCTACGCCTTCGCCCAAGACGTGATCGAGCGCGTGAAGGTCCCCGCATTACGGACCACGCTCGAGCGCGCGATCTTCGAGAAATTCGCATGCTAGCCGCCGATCGCGTCGGCCCGCCGCTTCTCGACGTAGCGGCGATCCGTAAGGACTTCCCGGTGCTGCAGCAGACGGTGCACGGCAAACCGCTCGTCTACCTGGACAGCGCCGCGACGGCCCAAAAGCCGTACGCCGTGATCGACGCAATCCGCCGCTTCAACGAAGTCGACTGTGCCAACATTCACCGCGGCGTTCATGAGTTGAGTCAACGTTCTACCGCCGCCTACGAAGCAACGCGCACCAAGGCGATGCGGTATCTGAATTCGGCCGCCGAGCACGAACTCGTCTTCGTCAGGGGCACGACCGAGGCCATCAACCTGGTGGCCTCGAGTTGGGGCCGCGGAAACGTCAAGCCCGGCGACGAGATCATCATCTCCGCTCTCGAGCACCATTCCAACATCGTGCCGTGGCAGATGCTCTGCGAGGCAACGGGCGCGTCGCTGCGCTTCATCCCCATCGACGATCGAGGCGACCTGGTCCTCGACGCGTACGAGAAGCTCCTCAATCACCGCACCCGCATGGTCGCCGTCTCCCACGTCTCCAACGCGCTGGGCACGATCAACCCGGTGGGGTTCATCATCGAGAAGGCCCACGCGTCCGGCGCGTTGGCATTGATCGACGGTGCCCAAGCGGTTCCCCACATGAAGGTCGACGTGCGCGCCCTCGACGCCGATTTCTACGCCTTTTCCGGACACAAGCTGTTCGGCCCGACCGGCGTCGGCATGCTCTACGGCAAGGCCAAGCTGCTCGAGTCGATGCCGCCTTATCAAGGCGGCGGCGACATGATCCGCACGGTCACGCTCGAAAAGACGACCTACAACGACCTGCCGTACAAGTTCGAGGCCGGCACGCCGAACATCGCCGGCGGGATCGGCCTGGGGGCAGCGTTCGATTACGTCTCGGCCGTCGACCTCGACGCGATCGCCGCCTACGAGCATGAGCTCCTCGTCCACGGAACCGCGCTGCTCGAGCAGATTCCCGGCCTGCGGATCATCGGAACGGCACGCGACAAGGCTTCGGTGCTCTCGTTCGTGATGGACGGCATCCATCCGCACGACATCGGCACGATCCTCGACCGGCTCGGAATCGCCGTTCGAACCGGCCATCACTGTGCTCAGCCCGTGATGGACCGCTTCGGAATTCCCGCCACGACGCGTGCCTCGCTCGCCTTTTACAACACCCCGGCGGAGCTCGATCGACTGGCGGCCGGTCTCACAAAGGTCCAGGAGATGTTCGCCTGATGTTCGACGATCTCTATCAGGAAGTCATCATCGACCACAGCAAGCGGCCGCGCAACCACCGGGCGATGGAGGATGCCAACCGCCGCGCCGACGGCCACAACCAGCTGTGCGGCGACAAGCTTCGTTTATACCTGAAGCTCGAGGACGACCGGGTCGCGGACGCCAGCTTCGAGGGCTCGGGCTGCGCCATCTCGACCGCCGCCGCCTCGTTGATGACGGAGAGCCTGAAGGGGAAGACGCGTGAGGAGTCGCTGAAGCTGCTCGACACCTTCCACGAGCTGCTCACGACGGACACGCCGGTGCGCCGCGACCTCGGCAAGCTCGTCGTCTTCTGCGGAGTGCGCGAGTACCCGGCGCGAGTCAAGTGCGCAACGCTCGCGTGGCACACCCTCAAGTCGGCGCTGGTGACGACGACGGTAAGGACGGAGCTGGTCACGACGGAGCTCATCACGCTGGAGCCGGTGACAACCGAACTGGTGACGACCGAACTGGTGACGACGGAATGAGCCTGCGAGAGCAAGTGATCGCGGCGCTGCGCACGGTGCGCGATCCCGAACTGCCGGTCAGCGTCTACGATCTCGGGCTGATCTACGCGCTCGAAACGGATTCGAGCGGCGCCGTCGCGATCCTCATGACGCTGACCGCGCCGAATTGCCCCACGGCGGGCACGCTACCGGGCGAGGTGGAACGCGCCGTGCGAGCGATTCCCGGCGTCGCCGACGTCTGCTTGGAGCTGACCTTCGAGCCCGCCTGGTCGAAGGAGCGCGTTGCGCCGGCGGTTAGACTCTTTCTGGGATTGGACGATTCGTCGAGTTCGCTCGTGAGGCTTCGTCTGTGATCGAGATGCAGCGCGCAGCACAGCCCGAGCCCACGGTGCGGCGCAGCTATCTCGACAACGGCGCGACGACCAGAGTCGATCCGAAGGTCGTCGAAGCGATGCTGCCCTTCTTCACCGAGCAGTTCGGCAACGCCTCATCCAAGCACGACTTCGGCGAAGAGGTGGGCGGCGCCGTGCGGACGGCGAGGCGACAGCTCAAGGCACTGATCGGCGCGGCGCTCGACGAGGAGATCGTTTTCACCTCGAGCGGAACGGAAGCCGACAACACCGCGCTCCTTTCGGCACTTGAAACGCAAACCGGCCGGAATGAAGTGATCACCTCGCAGGTGGAGCATCCGGCGATTCTGGCGCTCTGCGAACATCTCGAAAAGACGGGCCGCGCGAAGATCCACCGCATTCCCGTCGACGGCAGCGGCCGGCTCGACCTCGACGCCTATCGCCGCGCGCTCAGCTCGAAGGTGGCCTGCGTCTCCCTGATGTGGGCCAACAATGAGACGGGCGTCGTTTTTCCGGTCGAGCAGCTCGCGGCCTCGGCGCACGAAGCCGGCGCACTCTTCCACTCCGACGCCGTCCAGGCGGTGGGCAAGATCCCGATCGACGTTAAGCAGACGCAGATCGACTTGTTGTCGCTCTCGGCACACAAATTCCATGGGCCGAAAGGGATCGGCGCGCTCTACGTCCGCAAAGGCGTGCCGCTGCAACCATTGATCCGCGGCGGCCGCCAGGAGCGCGGACGGCGTGCAGGCACGGAGAACGTACCGGCGATCGCCGGTCTCGGCAAAGCGGCGGAACTCGCTCGGCATTCCTTGCAACACGATATCCCGCGCGTGATGCAGTTGCGCGACGGCCTCGAGCGGCGACTCGTCGCGCGCATCGACGGTGCCATGGTCGTCGGGGGCGGAGCCGCGCGAATTCCGACCACGCTCAACCTCGCCTTCGACTATCTCGAGAGCGACTCGATCCTCGTGTTGCTCAATCGGCACGGCATCGCGGCTTCCTCCGGCTCGGCCTGCGCATCGGGCTCGATGGAGCCGTCGCACGTGTTGCGCGCGATGAAGGTGCCGTACACGGCGGCCCATGGCGCCGTGCGCTTTTCGCTCTCCCGCGAGAACACTGCCGAAGACGTCGATCGGGTAGTGGACGTGCTGCCGGAAATCGTAAGCCGGCTTCGCGAACCGGCGCTTGCCCTTGACGTGACCATGAGCCACGGCGCCCTTGGCGGTAACTACGCATGAACCAAGATCTTCCCCGCGTCATCATCAATGATTCGACCCTCCGCGACGGCGAGCAGGCCCCGGCCGTGGTCTTTGCCGCGGAGGAAAAGATCCGCATCGCGCTGGCGCTGGAGCAAGCGGGTGTCGACGAGATCGAAGCCGGCATCCCGGCTATGGGCGATGCCGAGATCGACGTGATGCGCGCGATGGGAAAGGCGTTGCCGCGGTCCGCGGTGATCGCATGGTGCCGCATGACGCGGGCCGACGTCGACGCGGCGGTAAAGACCGGGCTCAAGCGAGTCAATCTTTCCGTTCCCCTATCCGACCGCCAGATTCAGGTCAAGCTTGGCGGTGATCGCCAAGAGGCGCTGCGTCGCATTCGGGACGTGATTCCGTATGCGCTCGAGCGCGGCTTCGAGGTCTCGGTGGGGGGCGAAGACGCCAGCCGCGCAGACCAGGATTTCGTCTCGACTGCCGTGCTGGACGCCGAGGAGGCCGGGGCGACGAAGTTCCGTTTCGCCGACACCCTGGGCATCCTCGACCCGTTCCGGACCGATGCGATCTTCCGCAGGCTGCGGACCGTGACCGATATGGATCTGGAGTTCCACGGACATAACGACTTCGGTCTCGCCACGGCCAATACGCTGGCGGCAATTCAGGCTGGAGCATCGCACGCCAGCGTCTGCGTGCTGGGCCTGGGCGAACGAGCGGGGAACGCCGCGCTCGAGGAAGTGGTCGCCGGACTGGCGCTGATCTATTCGCGCAAGACGAACGTCGATCTGTCCCGTCTCGCGGGACTGGCCGACATCGTGGCCTCCGCAGCCAGGCGGCCGATTCCAGCCGCCAAGCCGATCGTCGGCGGCGCGGCGTTCACCCACGAGTCCGGCTTGCACGTCAGCTCTCTGCTGAAGGATCCACAAACGTACGAGGCGGTCGATCCGCGCCGCTTCGGCCGGATGCGCAACTTCGTGCTCGGCAAGCACTCGGGCCGGGCATCGGTCGTGAACGCGCTGCAAGCTCTCGACTTGAGCGTGGATCACGAGAGCGCAGGCCTCATCCTCGAACAGGTTCGTGCCCACGCGGCTCGGACGAAACAGTCGGTCGGTCCGCGCGAGCTCCGCGAGTTTCACGCTAACGTCAACATGCTGGGATCACGTCCATGAACGTACTCGATCAGCTCAGAAGGCTCTCAAGCGCTGAGGACTTCTTCAACTTCCTCGATATTACTTACGATCCGGTGGTGCTCGACGTCATGCGCCTCCACATTCTCAAACGGATGGGCGAGTACTTGCAAAAGAACGAGAAGCCGTTGGCACAAGCCGACGAGCAAACCGCTCGTGCTCTTTGCCGAGCACACCTCGAGCGGGCTTACCGCGACTTCATCGAATCGACGCCGCTCGACGAGCGCGTGTTCAAGGTCTTGAAGGACGCGGTGAAGCCTCCGGCTACGCCGCTGATACAGCTCTCCACCGCGCCCAATGGGCAAGCGTAGGGGGAAACATGCATATCGTCGTTTGCATGAAGCAAGTCCCCGACAGCGCGCAGATTCGCGTCCATCCCGTTACGAATACGATCATGCGGCAAGGCGTCCCATCCGTCATCAATCCATACGATCTTTTCGCGCTCGAGGAAGCCTTGCGGCTGCGAGACAAGGTCGGTGGTCAGATCACGGTGCTCACGATGGGACCGCCGATGGCGGAGGACAGCCTGCGCAAGGCGCTCGCGTTCGGCGCCGACCGCGCCGTTCTCTTGACGGATCGCCAATTCGCCGGATCGGACACGTTGGCTACGACCTACGCCCTGGCGAGCGCGATCCGCAAGGTGGGTGAAGTGTGGGGCGCTCCCCAGGTCGTGTTCACCGGAAAGCAGACCATCGATGGAGACACCGCTCAGGTCGGGCCCGGCATCGCCAAGCGGATCAACTACAGTCAGTTGACGTACGTCTCGAACATTGCGTCCTTCGACCTCGAGGGCGGAACGATCACGGTGCACCGTCGCGCCGAGGGCGGCGTGCAGGTCTTGGCGACCAGGCTTCCGGTGCTCATCACCATGCTCGAAGACACCAATGAGATCCGACGCGGCACGATGGCCGACGCGTTACGCGCCGCGCAGGCCGAGATCATCAAGTGGGGCGCGGTCGATGCCGGTGTCCAGGAACTCACGCTTTGCGGCCTCCGCGGCTCACCCACCGTCGTCAAGAAAGTCTTCGCGCCGACGCCGCGTGCGGAAAAGGCGCAGCAAATCCCCGTGACCGGCCGCAATTGGCACGACATTGCCGGCGATATGATCGACGCCATTTTCTCGCGCCAGCCGAGTCTCGAAACCGACCTGCTTGCGCGAACGGAGAACTTCTGATGAGCAACGCGCCTGGGGCAGCCGCTCCCAAGCCGGGCAGCCGCGCGGCGAAGAAAGCGGAACTGCCCGAACACCTCAAAGCCTACCGGCACGTCTGGGTGTTCATTGAGTTCGAGCACGGAGCGATCCACCCCGTCTCGCTGGAGCTCTTGGGTGAAGGCCGCAAACTCGCGGATAAGCTCGGCGTCGAGCTCGCGGGCGCGCTGCTCGGCGGGTCGCACGACGAGCTGGTGCGCGCGGCCACCGACTGCTTCGAGTTCGGCGCCGACGTCGTGTACCTCGTGTCGGATCCCGTTCTGGCGCAGTATCGCAACGAGCCGTTCACCAAGGCGATGACCGACTTGGTGAACATCCACAAGCCGGAGATTCTGTTGCTCGGGGCCACGACGCTGGGCCGCGACCTCGCCGGTTCGGTCGCAACGACGCTCCTCACCGGCCTGACGGCCGACACGACGGCGCTGGCCATCGACGAAGAGCGGTCGCTCGCGGCAACGCGGCCCACCTTCGGCGGTTCGCTGCTGTGCACCATCTACACGCTGAACTTCCGGCCCCAAATGGCGACGGTGCGTCCGCGCGTCATGCCGATGCCGGTGCGCCAGCCGGGGCGGCTCGGACGAATCGTTGAGCATCCACTCCACCTGACCGAGGACGACATCCTCACCAAAGTTCTTCAGTTTATTCCCGACCGCGACTCGAACAAGGCGCAGCTTGCGTTTGCGGACATCGTCGTGGCCGGCGGCCTGGGTCTCAAGTCGATCGAGAATTTCCAGCACGTCAGGCATCTCGCCGAAGTTCTCGGCGGAGAGTACGGCGGGTCCCGTCCGGTGGCGCACAAGGGCTGGATCGCCGCCGACCGGCAGATCGGCCAGACCGGTAAGACGATCCGGCCGAAGCTCTACATCGCCGCCGGCATATCCGGCGCGATTCAGCATCGAGTCGGCGTCGAAGGCGCCGACCTGATCGTCGCGATCAACTCGGATCCCAATGCGCCGATTTTCGACTTCGCGCACGTCGGCATCGTCGCGGACGCGGTCGAGTTTTTGCCGGTGTTCACGGAGGCGCTGCGAGCGCGCCTCTCGCTTCACTATGTTCCGGAGACCTTTTTGCTGTCGACCTGACAATGGGAGCCCCTATGAGCGAGAAATTTGACGCGATCGTCGTCGGAGCGGGGCCCTCGGGCAACGCGGCAGCCTACACGATGGCCAAGAGCGGACTGAAAGTTCTGCAACTCGAGCGCGGCGAGTATCCGGGCTCCAAGAATGTGCAGGGCGCAATTCTCTATTCCGACGCCCTCGAAAGGATCATCCCGGATTTCCGCGAGGACGCGCCGCTCGAACGCCACGTCATCGAGCAGCGAATGTGGATGCTGGATGAGACGTCGTTCGTGGGCATGCAGTACCGTTCCGAAGAGTTCAACGAGGAGCGGCCCAACCGCTACACCATCATCCGCGCGGAGTTCGACAAGTGGTTCAGCCGCCGCGTCCGCGAGGCCGGTGCGATCGTCCTGTGCGAAACGACGGTGACGGGCCTCATCAAGGACACGCGCGGAAAAGTGATCGGGGTGCAAACCGATCGCGTCGGCGGCGACCTCTTCGCGGACGTCGTCGTCTTAGGTGAAGGCGTCAACGGTCTGGTCGGCCAGTCGGCCGGCCTGCGTCCCGAGCTCAAACCCAAAGAGGTGGCGCTGGCCGTCAAAGAGATGCACTTCATGCCGCAAGAAGTGCTCGAGAATCGATTCAACCTCAAGGGCGACGAGGGCCTCGTCATCGAGGCCATGGGCACGGTGAGCCCCGGTTTATCCGGCATGGGCTTTATCTACACCAATAAGGAGTCGCTCTCGATCGGTATCGGCTGCCTCGTCTCTGATTTCACGGAGACGGGCGCGACGCCGTATAGCATGATCGAAGCGTTCAAGAATCATCCCAGCATAAAACCGTTGCTGGCCGGATCCGAAGCGAAGGAATACTCGGCGCACCTCATCCCCGAGGGCGGTTATAAAGCCATTCCCGAGCTGTTCGGTGACGGCTGGGTAATCGTCGGCGACGCCGGACAGTTCGTGAATTCGGTGCATCGCGAAGGCTCGAATATGGCGATGACCACGGGGCTCATGGCGGGCGAGACGATCGTCCACTTGCACCGCAAACGTCAGAAGTTCACCAAACAGAACCTTGCGCTGTACAAACTTGCACTGGATGAGTCATATGTCATGAAGGATCTTAAGAAGTATAAGGACATTCCGAACTATCTTCATCAGAACAACAAGACGCTTCTCGGTGTTTACCCGCGCCTGCTCGGCCAGGCGGCACAGAACTGGTTCCGTGTCGACGGCACCGACAAGCAAACGAAGGAAAATCAGATTTTAGCGTCCTTTCGTAAAGGCCGCTCGGTTACAGGACTGATCAACGATGCATTGAAGTTTGCGAGGGCTTGGCGATGAATTTCATCGAACCAGAAGAAGCGGAAAGAGAAGCGGTGGTGAGCGTCGAGGACAAACTGTACACGAACCGCTACCAGGTCGATGCCGGACGTCCACACATCACCGTGAAGCCGCATGTGAAGCCGTCGAAGGCGCTCCTGTCGTTGACGACGACGTGCCCGGCCGGCTGCTACAGTCTCAACGACAAAGGCCACGTCGAGATTGCGGTCGACGGATGTCTGGAATGCGGCACGTGCCGCGTGGTGTGCGCGGCGACGAAGGACATCGAGTGGAGCTATCCGCGCGGCGGCTTCGGCGTCCTCTTCAAATTCGGCTAAGCCCGAGCGCTCGCGAGTCTCGACAACGATATCGCCGCGCCGTCCGGTACGGTTTGACGTTGATCGTCCCCGGCGCGGACTCCGTGTCGATCGCAATAGTTTGAGTCGGCGCGTCGCGCTTCAACCAAGAGCCGGCAACCGCAACGCTATTCCAAACCTCGAGCGCCGCGCGAGCGGACCTCTCGTTAACCTGCCGCGGCAACCCTAAATGAGCCGGTATGAACCACCAACAACAGGAGCAGCCAAGTGAGTAACGTGACCTTCTCGTCCCCGGTCCTCGCGCGGGACGTTACCGTCTACGCCGTGGCCGGCGATCGCGGCACCATCCTGGCCGTTGCCAAGGAGCACAAGATCCCGATTCCGTTCGATTGCCAAGACGGTGAATGCGGCTCTTGCCTCATCGAAGTCAAGCATCTGTCGGACCGCAAGTACGGCATCGCGCTGACCGAGAAGGAGAAAGAGATGCTCCGCCAGCTCGGCAAGATCACGCGCAAAGAGATCGAGGACGCCGAGGTCAACGACATGCCGCCGCGCTTCCGCCTCGCCTGTCAGTGCTTCGTGCGCGACGAGGACATCGTGGTCAACTTCGTGGGCGACGAAACGCTGCCCGCCCAGAAGCCGCATCTGTCGAGCGCGGCCAAGATCTTCAAGGGCGGCCTGAAGCCGGAATCGCTCGACGATTTCCTTGGCTACGCGGTGAAGGTCGAAGAGGATGCCGCCATCCATTTCGAGGGCATGGCCGCCTCGATGGAGGAGTGCGGCAACCACGAGGTCGCCCAGCTCTTCGCCCAGCTCGCGGGCTTCTCGCGCATGCATTTGGCCGAGGCGACGCTGCGAGCCGGCTCGATCGACACCACCAAGCACGTTCCGCCCGACTATGTCTGGCCGGACCACGCCACGCCGGAACGCACCTCGCTCTGGGCCGGCGATCCGGCGTTGACGCGCCTCGACGCGCTGCGGGCGGCGCTGGTCGGCGAGACGCGCGGCTACGAGTTCTATTACGCGGTCGCCGGCACCACGAGCGATCCCGCCATCCGCGACATGGCGAACGAATTCGTCCGTGAGGAAGCCGAACACGTCGAGGTGCTCAAAGCCTGGATAACGCGCGAGGAATGGGCGCTGAAGACCGCCCATTTGGCCCACACCGTCTAAGGGGTGACCATGGAATCCATCGAGGAATTTCTCGCCTATGCGATCCATCTCGAACGTGAGGCTGCGGACCGTTTCGGGCAGCTCGCGGATGCGATGACCACCTACGGCAATGCCGATGTGGGAAAACTCTTCCGGCGCTTGTCGGAGTACTCGCGGCTGCATTTAGGCGAAGCGCAGGCGCGGGCCGGATACCGCGATATCCCCGTGATGAAGCCGGACGATTTCGAGTGGCCTGACATGGAAAGTCCGGAGACCGCCGCCATCTGGGCGGCCGACCCGTTCATCGGCCGGGAGCAGGCGTTGCAGATCGCGCTGGAAGCTGAATCGGCTGGCTTTGCGTACTACGAGGGCGTGTTCGAAACGACGACCGACCCCGAGATTCGGGCACTCGCGAAGGAGTTCGTCGAGGAGGAACGCGCCCACGTCGCCGAGCTCGAGAACTGGATCGCACATCACAAGGCGGGACGAAAATTGCCCGTCGATAAAGTCGGTGCGCGCTAGTGGCAACAACTACTGCGGCCTACGCGAAGCGCAATCCGCCGCCCGTATAGTGTTTGCGCAGCCGCACTTCTTCTTCACGCAGAACGACCTTTCGCGCACTCTTTAGGACAGCCTAAAAAGTTGTACCGTTGGTGAGGGGCGCCATCGCTGATCGTACCGCTTGGACAGTGTCCAAAGCGCGGCGCGCCGCTATACTTTGAACAGGCAAAACGCTCGTTCAACGATTTCGGTTTCGGCGCGATTGCGATGCGGGTCGCAAAGCGGTTGTAGTTGCGGATGCGGGGCCGCTCTTTGTTCACATTCTCTTTTTCCTTTCGCGCGCCATGACACGTGCGGACATAACGCACAGCGATTGGTTCTTCGATACGGCGCGCGGCAAGATCGTCGCCGCCTTACGCGGCCGCCCCGGGGCTTCGGCGTTCGAGTTAGCCCGTGAATTCGGGCTTTCGACCAACGCGGTCCGGCAGCAATGCATCCTCCTCGAACGCGACGGCTTGGTGTCCGCTTCGAGCGTCCGTCGCGGAAAGACCAAGCCGACGGTGGAGTACCGCTTGACGCCGGCGGCGGAGAAACTCTTTCCACAGCACTACGACCGGATGCTGAACGCCGTCTTGCGTGAAGTGCGCGCGGCCGGCGGCGACGACGCCGTCAAGGCGATCTTCGACGCGATGAGCCGTCGTAAGTCCGAACGCCTCAAGGCGCGCCTCGCGGAACAGCCGATTGCCGAGCGTGTCGCCGCGGTCACCAACCTGCTGCGCGACTCCGGAGTCGAGGCCAGCGCGGAACAAACCCCGCGCGGCTTCGTCATCCACGAGCACAGTTGCCCATACTCCGAGACCGTCGGCGAGCACCCGGAGATCTGCTGCAATATTCTCTCCGTGATGAAGCAGGTGGTCGCGCCACGGGTCGTTCAGACCGATTCGCTCGCAACCGGCGGCGCCGCGTGCCGCTTCGAGATATCGACCGGAATCGAAGCCGCGCCGGACCAACCGCCGGCGCACGGGGAGGATGAGCTGCCCGGTTGAGAACCGGATGCCGTAGCCGCGAGCTCCGCCGGCCGGCGGCACAATCGGGTTACATCTCGCGCGAGCCTCGCTCGGAAACATTTGCGCAAGGCTGCGGCGCGCGGACGGTCAAAGCGGCACGCGGCGGCCGGGCAGGGGCAACGCCGAGCCGATTCCCAGTGAGACGACGTTACGTACCGAGCGGGAAGGATGGCGGTCGCAAGGAGCGACGACCCGCAGCGGGCCTGTGTCGGAGCCGAGCGGCATGCCGTTGCGCGAGTCCGCCAGGATCGGCGCGCAGTTCGCATCGGTCGGATCGAGCTCGACCAGCGTGAAGATCGCGACGTATCCGTCCGAGCCGCGCACGACGAGATAGGCTGCGTTCGCGCGCCCGCGCACGTCGGCGCCGGCCGGTGCGCCGGCCGCGCGCACGAGATCGGCCAGCCGGACGCCGGCGAACGTCCCGCTCACCTGGCCTCCCATCTCGCTGAACGCGACGGAGACCGTGGCCCGCGGAAGCCGTGCGCGAACCGCCGCATCGATGGGAACCGCGGCGGGAAGCACGGCGGAAGCCGGCGGCGAGCTCATGCCGCCGGCGGGCTCCGTAACGCCTTGGGCGGAGCTCGCGGCCGGTTGCGGCGCCGGGCTCGCGGCGAGCAACGCCGCAAGGGAAAGAATTCCGAGCATTCTCACGCTCCCGCGCGCGAGCGTTGCGGAGGCGTACTAAGATAAGGCATGCAGCTGACCCCGATCGGAACGATTCGTACGCCCTTTCGCGTGGCGACCGGCACGCCCATCCAACCGGTTCGCGCCAAGGGAACGCGGGGAACGGTCGAGATCTTCGCGCCGTACGTCGAGGGCTTGGCGGACCTTGCCGGCTTCGAGCGCATCTGGTTGCTCTACTGGTTCGACCGCGCCAGCAAGGCACGGATGCGCGTCATCCCCTATCGCGACCGCGTCGAGCGCAGCCTGTTCGCCACGCGCGCACCGGCGCGCCCCAATCCCATCGGCATCTCGTGCGTGCGCCTGCTCGACGTCGACGGGGCGGAGCTGCACGTCGCCGAGATCGACATCTTGGACGGCACGCCGCTGCTGGACATCAAGCCGTACGTGCCGGACTACGACAATTATCCCGTGACCAGCTGCGGATGGGTCGACACGGTCCCCGAAATCCCCGTCGTCGCTGACGCTCGCTTCGAACAGCCCCCGGAGAACGGCACTCCAGGCAAGAATAGCTGACATCTAAGCAAAAATACCGTACAAACGACGTTACACTTGTCCATCCCCGTACAGGGCCGCGCAGTGCTACGCTACGTCGCATGGACGCGATCGTAAAGACGCCGGGAACGTGCGGCTGCAAGAAGGTCAAGCCCTACCGGCGCGCCCACGGACTCTTCGCACTGGCTTTCGGCGCCTTCCTCATCGTGCATTTGCTGATCAACGCGTCAGCGCTGCAGCCGGCACGCTTCGGGAACAACGTCGCGGCCTTGCGCGCGCTGACCAGCGCGCTTCCGGCGCTCGAGCTGCTCGCGATCGGCCTGCCGCTGATCGGACTCATCGCTTGCGGCCTTTACCTGTTACAGAAAGCGGGTCTGCACTACCCCGCCCGGGGCTGCAATCGCGGCAACAAGGTCCGCTATTTCCTGCAACGCACGAGCGCGCTCGTGATCCTCGCATTCGTCGCCTTTCATCTCGTGACGTTGAGCACGTGGGGCCTGCACGGCGGCGCCTTCGAGCCGGCGCGCCCCTACGCATCGGTGGCGGCCGCGCTCGCGGCGCCGACCGTCAAGGCGTTCTATCTACTGGCGATCCTCGCCGTGAGCTATCACCTGGCCAACGGGCTGTTCACCGGGGTCGGCCCTTGGGGACTGATGCGCAGCGACGAAGGCAGGCGCCGCTGGCGCTGGGTCTGCACCGCGGTCGGTCTGAGCCTCGCAGCGCTGGGAAGCGTGGCCTGGTACGCGTTCGGGCTCGGCCCCCTGGGACGGTCGTAGCGCTAGCTCGCCTACGGCTGACGCAAAACGTATCGACCTCGACGCTGATAGCTAGACGAGTCTGCCAGACCCGCCACGAGCTCGATCAACGCGAGCAAGATAGAGCTTCTCCTTGCCGCGCATGTGACGCCGGACTTACGTTCTAATGCAGCCTAACGGTGCGGCGCAAGAGCCTCAGGTGCAACCGCGTTTCCGCGCGCAGGGCGCTGAACGGACGGTGCTTATGTCTCGTCGCACGAAAGCGGCCGACCAAAGGGGTTTACGCTTGCCGCCAGTGTGCGCGGCGCTTTGCGTCGCCGCGGTCCTCGCGTTTCCGCGCGTCGCGTCCGCCCAAGGCCTCGTTCCGCCCCCGGTAACGATCAACAGTTGCCGCCCGATGCTCATCAATAACTTCGTGCAGCCCTCACCCATCCCGTCGCTCGGTGGAATGCCGCTGACGATGCAGAGTTGCGGAATCGCGATCGAACTCGTCAACGAGTCGAACGTGACGGCCGACCTGGTGAACTTCTTGTCGTATCCGATCGTCGTCCGTTAGCACGGCCGGTTCGCGAGGCTTACGCGGTCGGCGCGGTCGCGATCACCGTCGGGCCGCACCAGACGCCTTTGTCGTCGCGCCAGAAGTGGAAGAGCGCGCTGCCGTCAGCCAGGAGACCCACGACTTCCAAGTGCCCGTACGAGCTCTGAATCAACGACGCGCTCGAAAAAAGACCGAACTCGGTGGCAAAGACGGTCGGGCCGATCCAAGGCAGGTCGGGATTATTGTTATCCCTCCAGAAGTGCTGGAGCCCCGCCGGCTGCGCCGGCACCACGACCTCGAAGTTCGGCGTTGCGCCGTAGCTCGAAGTTCGCTTTTGAATAAAGCTTGCCGCCCCGGTCATTCCGGGACTTCGATTCGGTTTCTGCACGACCACTTTCTCTTCGCTGACCACGCGCCCACCCTCGGGAAGGGCCGCTCCAAGCGGGGCGCCCCGCCGACGTCTAGCCCGAGCGTGGCGGTGACACCTGCTGCCCGGCGTCTCGCTCGCCAGGATAGCCGGTGCCGGTCACTGAAACGCGCGCGGGTCCAATGAGAGAGTATCGCGCTCGCTACGAGGCCGCGGCCGAATCGGGCGTTGCCGCTCGGCGAGCCATCGTCACGTTTGCGACGACGTGCGGCTTTGCCGCAAAGGAGTTGCACGACATCGAGGTCGCGGCCGGCGAGGCCATCTCGAATGCGATCGAGCACGGCAACCGCGCGCAGGGGCCCGTCGATCTGAGCTGCGCCTTCGACGGGTCGACGCTCGCAATCGAGATCTCCGACCGCGGACCAGGCTTCGCCAACGTCGTTCAGCCGACGCCCGGAGCGCCGCCGACCTTTCGCGGCTGGGGTCTCTTTCTCATGAAGTCGCTGATGGACCGCGTCTTCTACTCGAGCAACGGCAGCATCGTACGCCTCGAGAAGCTGCTGCCGCGCTCCGAGTTGGGCGACTCCGACGACGCCTCGCCGCTGACGCGCTAGCGACGTGGCGCAGCGCGTAGCTGAGGCGGCTTGCGTCGCTTAGGCCAACGGCGTCATCGCCACAAGCCCATCATGATCGCCATCCGGACAAAGGTCAGGCCGAGAACGGTCGAGCCGACGACCGCTGCTATGACAAAAGTCTCCATCCCAACGGCTTCCATGCAGCTAGGCCAAACCCGGTCCGGCCGGCAAGCCAAACGTTACGACTTTTGGCTGATTGCTCCGACAATTGTCGGTACACAACTCAGCCGAGGGCTTTCACCGGCACCAAACAAATCGAAGCACGCATCTGAGAGCTGCCGAACCCCATTTCTCGGTATCCCGTTCCCGAAGCTCGACGCTTCCGGCAAACTCGCCGAATCGATCGGCGAATCATCGGCGGCTAAGGCCCTCGTGAAAAAGCCTAGGCCGTAGCGGGCGGAACGTTCGCCTCGAGCCAGCGACGCCAAGCGATAATCGCTTCTCGTCTTCCGACCGTCTTGGCCATATCGATATGTCGGTCCATTTCCCGAAAAGACAACCCCGAAAACACTACGCTCCGGTCCGACGCAACATACGCTGATTCCGGAGTGAGTAGGTATGCCTGCAAAGTCTCGCCGTTGTGCCGCCAAACCTCAGGGACTCTCAGCGCAGCATAGATATCATTCTTTGCGGTGCGTGAACTCGTAAGATCGACCTCGAGCACGACATCAGGAGCCGGGTCGCGAGCAAGATCGATCGCACGCCGGCCCCGCATAGTGCTTGCTCGCAAAACATAATAACACGAATCAGCTTCGGCGCCCTTTGCGAGGGATGGGAGCTGCATCGTCATAGAACCGTACGCCTCCACATCGACTCCCCACGCGATCGAAAGCTCCGTAACGAGCGCGTCGACGAGCCGGCTCAGCGCCTCGCGCTCGAGGGAGGGCGACATAATTTCGAGCGTTCCTCCCGAGTAGGCCAGCCGCAGCCGGTTATGATCCCCGAGTTCGCGAACGAGCGACGCGTAGGCTTCCCACGGAACGTCTTGGGAAACAACGATGTGTTCGACTGCGGGGCCGACGGAAGCCATGAGCTTTGGGCTTTCAGCGCGCCCGGGGACGACTCCGCTGAAGTGATCCGGCTTACCGGGCGGTTGACGGTCCAAACCGGCAAACGTTCGCGCTTCGCCGCTCTGGGCGCGTCGGGATGTGAGCCGTAAATCCAGAAGGGACCAATCACTGCTGAGGAATTCGTCCAACACGCATACGGCGATACTCGCCGCTCGCGTCAGTGCAAAGCAAAGTACCCGCCCCTTGGAGAGGACGGGCACTCAAAGATGTGCCGAGAGC
>JBKQHO010000051.1:0-274120 GCA_052267165.1 Vulcanimicrobiaceae bacterium
GGTGGAGCGCGCCATGCGACATAAGAATACTACCGTTTACGTCGTAAGTCAAGTACGGGAACGCTCCGCCGCCAGTTCCGGATGACCCGATCGAAGCAGAAGTTGCCTTTTGCGTTCAGGGAGTGACTCCCGAGCCTTGCGGCGTCCCTTCAATCGTCTCGGACCATTTACCGCTCTCAAGAACTCCAGCCTCAAGCCATCGTCGAATTATGACGAGAATTCGAGAATCCGCAATTCTGTGCGCCAGCATCCGCAGCAACCATTCGTGGTTTACCGAATCGTTGGATGTGGTTTCATAATACCCCCTGGTTCATGCAGTGTGATCGAAGAGACTGGATTGCTGGGCTGAAACCTTGATACGTAAGCCTTTTTGCTTCCCACGCGTGACGTGCATGGCTTCGAGTTCGCCGCGCTTGACACGCTGCAACACGGTTTGGCGCGAGACCCCGAGCGCACGCATAGCCTCGCGCATGGGCAGAAAACTGTCGGCCGCTTCGCCATTGAAGCGAGCCTTGAGTTCATCGCTCAGACGAATGCGCCAAGGAGCGCAGGGAGTGAGTTGCTCGCCGGCGATGATGCCGTCGTTGAGCAGACGATGGATCGTTGAGGCGGCGACGCCGAGCGCGACGGCGGCTTGCTTGACGCTCATTAGATCGCCGTCAGCTCGCGGCTTTTCTTGGAAGCTCGGGATATTACAGTACCGGCGTAAATTGCCAACGCGGTTGCGGTCGAAGCGGTAGCCATAGGCGGTCATCCGGCCCTGCCGGTTGAGAATAGCGGCGATCACGGCATCGGGATAATGCACGGCCAGTCGGCGCAGGAGCGCGACGGTGTCCTCGTCCGTGCGGATCGTAGCCGGCCGCGATCGCGGCAGGTCCAGATTGATCTCGGTCAACGCGCCGCCTTTCCAGGGCAGCGTGAGGTGGGCAGCAAATGCATCGCGCTCGACTTTTACGATGACCTCGTCAACGAGTGTTCGCAGCAACTCCTTCCTGTCGCGCGGGTGGTCGTATTTGCGTTCCAGACGGACATGAGATCGGGTCCAAGCGCGAGTAGGTGGAGCCGCTCCTGTTGGGTGATCACATAGGGACGCTCGTCTTCACGGCGAGCGAGATCCGTTTTTGCGGCCTCCAACGCCTTCAGGCGCTCTTCCCACTCTCGTTCGAGGCCGCGCGCCACAAGACGGTTGTCCGGATCGACGGCTCGATAGCGGCGTTCTGCGCGTTGGGCTTCGTAGCTTGCACGTTCCACGGCAAGTCTCCACTGCTTGAGCGCTGTCTCGCGATCCGCTTCAAGTCGCTCGGCGGCGGCCAGCACCGCGGTCAATTTTGCTGGCTCCAAGGCGCCGACGAACGCGTGCGTTATGGCGTCGTCGATCTGGACGCCGCCGATATTGAGGCAGTAGATGCCGCGGTTCTCGATCACCACCTTGCCAGCGCAATGATAACCTGGAGATGAATTGCGCCCGCGATAGTGCGTACGCAGGCGGCGGCCACAATGGCCACAACTTGCAAGGCCTTGCAAAAGGGCCCCGCCTTCTCTCACGGCGCCCCCGCCCTTATGCGGCTGAGGCCGCGTGTTCGAGGCGAGACGTTCCTGATTTGTTTCATAAGTTTGCCAGTTAATAAAGCCCGGATGATGCTCGGGAATGAGGACGTGCCATTCGGAACGCGGCAAGTACCGAATGCGCTTCTTGCGCGTACCGGAAGCATCGAGAATTGTCTCCTGGCGTGTCTTACCATAGACATAAGCGCCGGCATAGACAGGATTCGTTAAGACTTGGTGCACAGCGGTGTAGCTTGCATCGACCCATCGGATCTCGGCATGGGCATGCATTTGCAACGGGAACTTCAGGCCTTCGGAACGGAACCAGAGCCAAACGCGACGCGCCGATCCCATCTCAGCGAAGCGCGCAAAAACGTCGCGAATGGCAGTGACGACAGCCTCATCGGGATGGAAGCGGATCTCGCCATCAGCCTCGCCCCAAACAAAGCCGACCGGTAGACCACGGCGGAGTTCACCCCGCGCGGCCTTGTTGCGGATTCCGCCATTGAGGCGGGCGCGCAGGACATGCAGTTCGGCTTCACTCATCGTGCCTTTGAGTCCCAGCAAGAGGCGATCGTTGAAGGCGGCCGGATGATAAATGCCGTCGGCATCGCCGATCAGCGTATCGGTAAAGCCGGCCAGATCGATGAGGCGGTACCATTCGGCATTATTGCGCGCGAGCCGCGAGACCTCGAGACCAAGCACGAGACCCACACGGGCAAGCGCCACTTCGGCAGTGAGACGGGCGAAGCCCGAACGCGCCACCGAGCCCGAACCGGAAAGGCCCAGGTCCTCGTCAATGACCATGATGCGTTCATCAGGCCAGCCGAGGTCGCGCGCTTTGCCCGCCAGCGCATATTGCCGGTCCGTCGATTCGCGATTGTGCTCGACCTGTGCGGCGCTGGACTGGCGGAGATAGACGATGGCATATCGAGAGAGATGACCTGGCGTAATCTTGCCGCGCTCGTTCATCACTTCCCTCCCTCACCGGCTTGCCGGCCGAGGAGCATGCGTGTCATCAGGCGCGCCAGGATCTCGATTGCCGCAACGCGCGCGGCTTCGTCGATTTGTTCCCACGCTGCCGGCGTTCTCGCTGGAAGATCGGGCTGGTCGAAGAAGCCCAGGTTCAATTGCATGGCTGCTCTCCTTGCACGATGCCGATTCGGCGCGTCGGGTGCAAAGAGTGTCAACGAGCTTGCGCAACCGCAGAAAATCACCGAGCCTGCCGAGATCCAGGACAACGTCATCGGCATCGATCGGCGGCATTTTTGCGACCGAACCCGTCTTCCAATCGGTCCAGCTTGCCGGAATCAAGGACCGACTGCCGTCCGGCAGAACTGTGAGAAGATAGTGGATGCCGCGCCGCCAGATGGTGCTAATCACGTCTAACGCCTGACCTTCGAAGGCATGACGCTTGCGCGTGATCGTTACCGAAGCTGGAATATCATGGCGATGGGTAGTCTGTGGACGCTTCCTAGAAGCGCCGGATGTCAGCATCGAGCACGTGGTTCACCCGCTGGGTCATCACTGCTTTCTGCAGCGACGTCAGCGCCATATGCGGGCTTCGCTTTGGCCGGAATCCATAGGAGAACCCCATGAAGTCGGCCTCGTAGATAGCGCTGAGGACTTCCGCAACTGCACCCTGGACGATTTTGTCCTCAGCGTTGGTATGCCTAATGGCCTCTTGCTACCATCCGATTTCGGAATGAATACGCGTCGTACTGGTGTTGGCCAGTACTGACCCGTGTGTATGCGCGCACGCAAGCCGTGCAGATTCGCTGCAATATCAGCTTCATATGCCGCAACCGTCATACCGTCCGTTCCAGCACTTGCACTCCGCTTCTGTCGCCGAAACGAGCGCAGTAGCGCCGCCTCGTCGACATGGTGCAGGAGGGCAGTGAACCGCGTCTTGGCGGACTTTCGTGCCGCCGTATTTATCCGCGAAAGATGGGGTAGCATCTGTGTCAGGCTCTGGGTCCCGACTGCCTCCGTCTTTTGCGGCATGACCTTGGGCCGATCCCTTCCCTGTTCCATCTCGTTGCCTTCGATGGCTTCCTCGGTATTACGAATCGGTCCGACTCCCGATCTCAACTCGAAGCGCGACTCTGGTTTTACCTTGTCGCGCTCCCCCGACACGAACCACCGTGCCGGACTCGATCGGGCCTCTCAGGTTCCAACGATAGCTTTGCATACGTGATCCGCTCTCCGACCCCCGGCGAGTCTGTATCATCTCGCATAACGATGATGTCAGTGTTGCCTTCATTAACTGGAACTAATTCGGCACTCGCGATCTTCACTATTTCGTGGCTCAATGGCGCACCCCGTATGCTTCCTGTCTACGCTTCAAACAACGCGTTACCACGCTGCCTGCAAGACTCGGTATCGACTGACCCGCTACGGCCTTGTCGAATTGAACTTTCATCAATTAGCCATCGTCAGCTTTGCCTGACGCACTCCGAGATGTGCGTGTAAAAGAGAACGCCGGGATCGTCGCCGTACTTGGCGTTACGGTAGCCTGACGATTCGCCGTGGCCCCCGGCCCGGAACCGTTGCCCGTCAGAAGACGCCGTCGTCCCCTCCCCCCAGTGCGCGGCAAAGGGAAGGCGGTGCTGGTAATTGACCAGCTCGGCGAGCCCCTTTGAGTAGGTCTCATCGCGGACGTACCAGGCCACGAGCCACGAGAGCTTCGCGTAACTCGTTCCGGGGCAGGCCTCGGCCATTTTCTCGAGCCCAAGGTTGAAGGCGTCCGCCAGGATCGCCGTGAGCAACAACGTGCGGTCCCGGTGAACCTCGTTGCTCTTTAGGTCCGAGAACGATCGCGTGAAGTTGGTCCACGCGTCGACCTCCAGGAGTAAGTCGGTGATCTTGACCCGCGGCAAGAGGTCGAAGACTTGCGCCTTGAGATCCTCGGCCGCTTCGGGCGTTTGGTTCTCGAGCGGCGAGATCTTCAGGCCTCGCTCGTTGAGCTCGACGTCGGGCAACTCATCGCGGGCGGCGAGTTCGGCGGTCAGGTCAAGCTGCGATCGCAGGCGCGCCAGTTGGCCTTCCAGGTAGGCGCCGGCCGAGGTCGCGACCGGAAGTTCCAGACGACCTTCGGCGTGCTGGCGGTCGAACTCGGGCCTTGGCAGCAGGTACTCTTCGAAGTCCTTGAACTGGCGGCTGACCACGACGGAGATGTCGCCGCCCACAGCCCGTTCTTCAGCTCGCTCATCACGGCGAGCTCGTAGAACCTGCGATCGATGCCGCCGCCGTCGCTGAAGACGAATTCCCTCCACCGCTCGCGTATGAAGCCGGTCGGCGCATTGCCTGGGACCTTGCGGGCGTCGGTGCGGTTCATTTCACGCAGGACAGCGATAGCGTCGAGGATCTCCCGGCTCGCCGGCGCCGCGTGAAACTCGAATGTCTCGAGGAATGCAGGCGAGTATCGCCGCAGCTGACCGAAACGCTCGGCGAGCAGTGCAATGGAATCGAACTCCTCGTCGCGCGCAAGCTGTTCGGCTTCCTGCACGCTCTGGGCGAAGCGGTCCCAAGGTAGAACCGCCTCAATCGCCCGATAGGGATCCGAGCCGGCCTCTTTCGCCGCGATGAGGGCGGACCCGACACGCGCATAAAGCCGTACCTTGTCGTTGAGGGCCTTGCCGTCGTCGACGAACCGTTTGCCGAACTTGCGCTTCGCTCTGACAAAGAACGAGCCGATCAACCGATCGTGCAGGCCAAGGATCTCATCGGTCACGGTCGCCGACTATCTATCACGATCGCGACTAACGTTGCATGGCGCCGCTCCGTCTCATACTCCTGGAGCTGGTAGACGGCGGTCTGGGCGCCTTCGCGGGCCATGCGCGACAACCGGCTCTGCGGGACGTCGCGGCCGACACCCGCGGGCAGCCCCAACTCGCGAATCACGCGCAGCCGCTCGATGTGGGCGAGTACGGCCCGCGCGGTTGGTGCACCCGGTGATCTGCGCAGCCAAGCCAGGGTGCTGATCGAACGATCGGCACGCAAATCCAGGAGAGCGTCGAGCGCACGGCGTTGGCTTGTGGTCAGCGACGCGATCAGGCGCCAGGGTATCTGAGGTAGACCATCTGCACCGCGATCCCCAGGCGATTGGAAGCGCCACGGTGCTGCCGGATAAACGCGAGGTCGGCTGCAGTGAGGGACGCGAGCCTGATGAGGCTGCTATCGTGCAGGCGCGTGGACTAGCGCTGCGGCGGTTGGCGTTGCGCCTGTCGGGGCGCGGTCGCGGCGGCTCAAGTCGATTAACGACGGCGTGTAGAGGACGTTGTCCACGTCGTCCCAGCGCTCGCCCGCGCATCCTGCGGTGTTGACTGGTGTGCGAACACATCATCTGCTGGGAGGGTATGCTTTTTCGGCACTGGAGGCGGTGCAGTGTGGGGATTACGGCCGCTCAGGAGCCCATCGGAGTCGAATCGAGGGAGTCGCCTGAATCCCTAAGCGAGTTTTCTGTCTCCGGCGACCTGTAACCAGTTTTGGCTTCTGCGGCACGGCGCATCGCCCGAATGGCTTCATCGGGTGCGATCAGCACGGTCGTCTTGAACGCCGCGTTCGTGCCGCTGCCAGCGAGCGTCAGGCTGCAAGCGGCACACCTCTCGGCGTCAGGGAACTCGACAACGGCAAAGCCGTCCCACTTGCCGAAGGCGTAGAAAAATTCCTCGAGTTCACCGCCGAAGCCCTCGACGGCCATTTTGAGTTGCGCATAACGGTCGTATGAACTATCGACCGTTGCCTTGACCGATGTGTCGACCATTGCCTTGATCGATGTGTCCTTATATACCCACTGGAAGAGATATTTGGGCATGACAGTCTCCTCTTGGAAACTCGGCGGGAAGCACGATTCGTCGAGGTGCGCGAGGTCGCCACGTAGAGGGATCGCAGTAGGAGGGGTGCAGGGCACGCGCAACGCTAGCCGGTGCTTCCTGAGTAGCACCGCCAAGAGCGTCACGTCGCGGGCGTTCCCAGTGTTCGTCGGCTCGCAGACCGGTGTGCGGAAACGGGCAACTCATTAGTTTTCATGACGGTTTGCGGGGTGCCTCAGGCGAGGCTAGTGTCTTCCCGCTCGGCGAAGTCGAGCGCGAGAGCTGGGGGCTCCACAGCTTCCCAGAAGTCTGCGAAAAACGAAGACCTAAAATTGTCGGAGCGAGCCTTGCCGTGAGTCGTTTCGACCCTGTTGTCAGCGCCCGAGGCGGGGCCGCGGCTTCCCTCAGCGTTCTTCATTCTGATAACTGGGATTCTACGCCTATATGCAAATTTTACCAATGAGGGCTCTGCCTAGCCGCCAGCAGCGGTGGCCTGCTTGTACCGCTACCGCTCTTGAGCACCCACGACGTGGGTCACCAGGCAGATCGCCCACCTACCAGCACCTCGGCGGTCGATCGCGCCGACGATTTGGCGGAGCGTCGCCAATGAGCGCGGTCTTCCGGATCCGTTGCGTGCGTTCGCACTTCCCGGGTTGCGCGTTTTCAACGACAGCGAAGTCAGGGGCGGGGGACGGCTATCGGAGGTGGGGCCCGATCGCGCGGTATAGGGTCGACCGGCCGCAACGCAGGACACGCGCGACGTGCGTGGGCGTCTCGCCACGCTTGAGCATCGCCCTCGCCTCGCGGATCTGCGCCGACGGTGCGTTCCCGGAGAACGTCACGCTCGAACTGCGCGACGGCACCGAGGACGGCGTAGAGCATCCGACCTGCTGCTGTCGCGGTGTCGAGGTGGTCGTTGAGCGAGCGCAGCGCCACCTTACGGTCGCGCAATGTCTCTGCGATCTCGAAAAGCTCCTGGAGCGACCGACCCAGGCGGTCGAGCCGCCAGATGACAAGGGTGTCGACAGCGGCGAGCTCACCGATCGCGCAGCAAGCTTCGGTCGCGATCGCGAGACGCCGGAGGCGGCGTCCTCGTGGATGACCTCGCAGCCCGCGGCGCGCAGCGCGTCGAGCTGTAGCGCCGTGGTCTGCTCGTCGGTCGAGACGCGCGCATAGCCGACGAGGCTGGGTTTCGAGGCTTGAGTATGCCCGGTCGGCCGAAACGCGTTCCTGGGGCTTCCTACGGTGCTGCCTTGGCGCCTCTACGGCGCTTGAGCTGCGCGGTGGGGCGTACTCGCCGGCCTCGAAGCGAGCCACGAGCTTGTCGAGGCGCCGCGTCCGCTTGGGTTTTTCGGGACTAATTTTCGTGACACGCGAACCCGCTTCGCGCCTAAGTTCGCAAATCATCCCGAAAAGGATCCTTTACGGGACTATAAGTCCGCGGACGAACCTTCCGTTACTCCCCAATACCCAAGACTTACGCCGCCCGAGTCTGCTTCGTGGCCGCCGGCACGGCTGATGGTTCAAGACCCGCTCGGTTGCTTAGCCAACTCCGGAACGCAGCGCTCCGGGGTTCTTAGTTATGTACGGGATCGACGGAAACGCCAGGCCGGGGTCAACCCTGATACATGCCGCCGTTGATGTTCAGCGTATGACCGGTGATGTAGGCGCCCTCGACGGCCAGGAAGCGTACGCCGCGCGCGACCTCTTCCGGGTAGCAGACGCGGTTCATCGGGATCTTCTCGTAAATCTTCTTTTTGATCTCGTCGGGAACCGTGTCCCACATTCCGGTGGCCATCACACCGGGAGCAACGACGTTCACCGTGATGTTGCTGCGCGCCAGCTCGACCGCAAGCGCCTTGCTGAAACCGATGATTCCAGCCTTCGCCGTCACGTAGTTCACTTGTCCGAAGGTGACTACGAGTTGAGCGGTCGCAGACGAGATGTTGATGATGCGCCCCCAGCTGTTTTCGAGGAGCATCGGCACGGCGAAGTGGCAGGTGTGCATGAGCGCGGTGAGGTCGGTGTCGATGACTTCCCGCCACTCTTGGACCGTCATCTTCCGGAAGCTGCGATCGCGCAAGATCGCCGCGTTGTTGACCAGAACGTCGAACCGACCGCACCGCTCCTTGATGCGGCCGAACATGCGCTCGACCTCGTCGTAGTCAGCGACGTTACATTGCTCAGCGAAAACCTTTCCGCCGGCCGCTTCGATTTGCTCGACGACGTGCGTGGCGGGGTCGGCGCCGTGATGGTAGTTGACGATCGTCGTCGCGCCGGCGTCGGCAAGCTCCTTGGCGATAGCGGCTCCGAGGCCGCGTGAACTGCCGGTAACGAGGGCGACGCGCCCAAGCAGCGGCTTGGGAGATTTCGCATCGGGTTCGATTGCACGAGCCTTCGTTTCCAAAGCTCACCTTTTCTAGCGAGGAGAGATCGCTCTTTCCAAAAAGAGAAATGACTGGTATAGCCACGATAGGTGCGCTCAGATGACCTCTCGGGCGTCTCGGTCGAAGCGGAGGCGTGCGGCACGCGAACTGCGGAACTCACGGCGTCGCCGCTAATGGATTTGCGTCGGCCACCCCCCGAAAACCGCAAAGGTCAGCATAGGCGCACAATGCGAAGAACCCGTGAAGAAGCAAGCTCCAGGCACAAAGCAGAAGTACGTCGCAGCGAGCGAAGGTGCTGGGGCAATACCCACGATTTGGTTGACATCGTTTCGACGTGTTGGCGCAGGCCGACGCGAGTTTTGCCTAAGAGCCCGTTTGCAACGCGTCGTCATACCGAAAGACTACGCAGCATAAACCGAATCCTGGCAATGTGGATTGCCTCCGTGGTCTCCGGCAGCCGCTCGTAGTCCGACTTCCGCAAGGATCGGTGTGCGCTTGGGTGACTTGGCGTTCGGCGACTTTTGAAAATACGTACGCCATCGACGGATCTCGGCATGCGCAAACTGCCGGCCAGTGCGGCGGAGGATCTTCTTGAAATCGTTATGCGACGGTACGAGCGGGCTTCAACGATCATTACCTCAAATCGGCCCCTCGAAGACTGGCCCAAGATGTTCAGCGACACGCCCGCCGTCACCGCATTCCTCGACCGTCTCATGCACCACGGCCACTTCATCCAGATTCGAGGCAAGAGCTACCGCCTCCACGAGTCCAGCCTGATTGCTAGAGCTAGAGGGCGGAAGGCGAAACCCGCCCCGCAGCAAACCGATCCGGCGTAAATCCCTACTGGAGTCGGCCGACCAAGAAAATTGGCCGGTTTTCAAGTGGCCGCAGGGGCCCGTGCGTTGGTCAGGGTTTGGACGTGTCGCGGGAGTCACTGAGGGCACCGTCGATCGTGCCGCCGACAAGCGGCATTTGGCTGATCGGCTGCCAGTTCACGGGTTCGGACGAGGGCATGCAGGCGTCTTCAAACGTGCTCGCGAGTGACCTGCGAGAGGTGGACATATCGGGAGTTAGGCGTTCGCTCGCGGCGGCGCGAGGAAACGCTGGGCGCGCGCCCCTTGCTCGCCTGGTCCGGCGGGTTTCGACGCACTACCAGCTCATCGGAGCGCGAGAATGAGAGGGATGAGCGCTCTCTTCGCCTTGTGCTTTGCGAGCAGCGTCTTGCGATACATCGCCCAATCGGCCTCGCGGCCGCCGCTCCGGAACGCGAAAGCTGCGACGCGCAGCCAGCGCACCGCCGTCTCGTAGCGACTGCGTTCCACGCGATCCATGATCCCTTCGGCGACCCGAGTCGCCCGCTCGATGGCCCATTCCGGCGAAATCTCCGCGGCGCGCGCGAACAAACGCCACGTTGTCGCGTCGCTCGAGCATGTCCGGCAAGCATCGAAGAGGCGCTGCGCGTCTTCGAGACGATCGGCGTCCAGGAACACCTCGATCGCTGCGCTTGCTTCGCGCGCCTCACAGGACCGGGCGCGTTCCAGCAACACTTCGCGACGGGTTAGCCACGTCGGGCCGTAGAGACGCTCGATCCGGCGGTACTGCTCGACGTCGACGCGGAGATCGAACGCCGTTTCGGCGGCCGCCAGCGAGGTCGGGAGATCGCCGCTACGCTCTGCGTTTTCGGCGACCCAGCGCGCGACCGAGGGGCGACCGTCGAAGGCGTTCCAGGCGTGCTTGGGAAGGAGCGGCTGCAACTGACGCGCGACGCCGAGCGCGAATGAGAACGCTCGTGCGCGATACTCTGCCGCCACAAGCGCCTCGGCAACGTCGAGCACGTCCCGATCATCGAACGTTCCACCGCTGAACGCGGCGAGGCCGGCATCGATCTCACCGTGTCTGATCTGGCAGAGCGCGTAACGCCTGATTTCGCCGGCACGCAGCGCCAGCGCAAGGAAGTCCTGGTCATCGCCGCGCCCTTCCAACAGGTCGAGCTTGACCGCAACCAGCTCTGGTGGTCCGTTCGCGTCCCATCCATGGCGGCCGGCGAAGACCGCAGCAGCGAACGGCTCGCCGACGCCATAGTCGTTGTACGCCTTCTGCCAGCGCTCCAGCGCCGCTGCGTAGCGTCGGAGCAACAAGGGTGGGACGCTTGGGAGCAGGAGCCAGCGTATCCACGTGCTCCCCAGGTCGCGCGCGAAGTCTCCCACCAGGCCATCCGAGTCGTCGAGGAGCTCCTAAGCCGAGCGGACCTCGTCAGTCAACACGCCGAGTTGCTCGAAGGCCGAGGCAACGTCGCCGCTCGCGAGCCGCGCTTCGGCTTCGCTGCGAACCTCTTCGAGCTCACGGGCGACATCGCCGACATGCCAATACGCCTCGGAGGGGCGGAGGTGATCGAGCCCGTGCAGGATGCTCTGCACCTGCCGTCGCGCCTTCTTCACATCGAACGAAGGCAACTTTCGCCTGCCCGCGCGGCGAACGCGAGGACGCAACTCCGTCGGCGTTACCGCCGGCTCCGGCGACTCGAACGTCGCAGGCGACCTCCGCACGGCCATCGGCTTTCGCACGCGCCCGCGCGGGACTGCGTGCGGCTCGATGGCATGCAGGATCGTCGCCGCGACATGCTTGCACCAGCCGCGGTCGTACGGACAGGTGCACAGGACGCCGACTCCGCCGTCCGCATCGACACGAACCGCGGTCCGATACGGTTCGGGATCACTCCCCTCGACCGTCCCCCTCACAACGTCACCTGAGATTTCAAGTGACGCGACCTTCCCCCGATGCTCATACGTCGCGCCGCGCGCTGCGACGTCGCTCGGCACGCAAGCCTCGATAGCCGCACGTCCGACTCGGCGCAGCCGATCGACGGTCCCAGGGTTCACCGCTTCGTTGACTGTGGCAACCTGGACCTGGCGCCTACCCCGTTTCGCGGAAGCGCTCGTTCTTGCTTCGCGATAACATCACTTCTCGCGAATGCGCACCCACGCCCCAGCGCATCCCGCCAATATTCTCGGTGATATCCTTGGCCATCCTCATGCCTCTATCGTCGCTTTCATTCGCGTGTAGCTCTGCCTGATAAAGTAGGAGAGTGGAACAAAACGGGGGCTGGCGCGGCCAGCAGGGCTCTTCGGGATTTTGGCCGCGCTGGGCCGCATGGTTGGGCCGAGAGAGCAGTAAGCGACCAGCTACGGCTCGGGCGCGATGCGCCTTCCTCGTGTAGCAAGGGGTACCGCGACGAAACGCTGGCTCCGGATGCGAAAGGCGTAGGAAGTGCGTCAGGCGAGCTCGGCTAGCGGGGGCATTCCGGGCAGCCGACGGATGCTTTGCGATATCGGGTACGCGAACCTTAGGTCCACCTAAGCCGACGCTGATTGCCAGGCCATCCCTTTCGTGGCCGAAGTGGCCCGCCATGGCACGACTGTGCGTATAACCCCGTGTCGGCTGACGCCGTTGGATACGCTACAAAGCGCGTCGAAGAAGAAAACAGCCGGCGAATAAACGCCGGCCGCTTCCATTTCCGCGAACCCTTGGATCGACTCGCGCCTTAGTAGTCCTCGTCGGTGCCGAGGGGCGCTTCTTCGTCCTCTTCCTCTTCTTCCAGCTCTTCCTCTTCGTCTTCGAGCTGGTAGCCTTCGTCGACGTCCTCTTCTTCTTGCGCTAAGTCGTCCTCGATGACGTCGCCGTCGATGACGTCGGTGTCGAGGCCGCCGATCCGTCCCAGGCCTGCCTCGTCGAGGTCGGGGGTCGGGGGCATGACGCTGCGCGGTGAAGCCTGCGCGGCCGCGACTTCCTCGTCGCTCGCCTCGGTCTCTTCGTCCTCCTCGACCTCTTCGTCGGTGTCCGGAGCGCCCGCGATGGCGGCTTCCAGTCCGTCGACCCCTGCCGCGGACGCCGCCGAGACGCGCTCCTGCTCGACCTCGCGCTGAGCCACGGCGGTCTGCGCGAGACGCGGGTCGTCGTCGCCGACGAGCAGGCCGATGTCCTTCGCGGTCTCGGTCATGTCGTCGTCTTGGATCTTGATCTCGATCTCCTCACGGTTCTCCGTGAGGACCTTGACGTCGAGCGCGAGCGACTGCAGCTCCTTGATGAGGACCTTGAACGATTCCGGAACACCCGGCTCCATGACGTTCTCGCCCTTGACGATCGCCTCGTACGTCTTGACGCGTCCGACGACGTCGTCGGACTTGACCGTGAGCAGCTCTTGCAGCGTGTAGGCCGCGCCGTACGCTTCGAGCGCCCAGACCTCCATCTCGCCGAAGCGCTGGCCGCCGAACTGGGCCTTGCCGCCCAGAGGCTGCTGCGTGATCATCGAGTACGGGCCCGTGCTGCGCGCGTGGATCTTGTCGTCCACCAAGTGCGCGAGCTTGAGCATGTAGATGTAGCCGACGGTGATCGGGCGGTTGAAGCGTTCGCCCGAGCGGCCGTCGCGCAGCCACGTCTTGCCGTCCGCAGGCAAGCCCGCATCCTGCAGCCACTCGCTGATGTCCTCGGCGTGCGCCCCGTCGAAGACCGGCGTGGCCACGTAGAGGTCGAGCATCCGCGCGGCCCAGCCGAGGTGCGTCTCCATGATCTGTCCGAGGTTCATGCGCGACGGCACGCCCAGCGGGTTGAGCACGATATCGACCGGCGTGCCGTCTTCCGTGTACGGCATGTCTTCTTCGGGCAGCACCTTGGCGATGACGCCCTTGTTGCCGTGGCGGCCGGCCATCTTGTCGCCTTGCAGAATCTTGCGCTTCTGCGCGACGTACACACGCACCAGATGGCTCACGCCCGGCGACAGCTCGTCGCCGTTGTCGCGCGAGAACGTCTTGACGTCGATGATCTTGCCTTTTTCGCCGTGCGGGACTTTGAGCGAGGTGTCGCGCACTTCGCGCGACTTCTCGCCGAAGATCGCGCGGAGCAGCCGCTCCTCGGCCGTCAGCTCGGTCTCGCCCTTGGGCGTCACCTTGCCGACGAGGATGTCCTCGGGCCGGACCTCGGCGCCGATCCGAATGATGCCGCTCTCGTCGAGATCCTTGAGCGCGTCCTCACCGACGTTGGGGATGTCGCGCGTGATCTCTTCGGGACCGAGCTTCGTGTCGCGGGCTTCGCACTCGTACTCCTCGATGTGGATCGAGGTGAAGCGGTCGTCCTTGACCATCCGCTCGCTGATGAGGATCGCGTCCTCGTAGTTGTAGCCTTCCCAGGGCATGAAGGCGACCAGCACGTTTTGGCCGAGCGCCATCTCGCCCTCATCGGAGCTCGGACCGTCGGCCAAGATCTGGCCGCGCATGACCCGCTCGCCGCGCTGCACGATCGGCGTCTGGTTGATGCACGTGCCCGCGTTCGAGCGTGTGAACTTGAGCAGCTCGTACGACTTTTCGAGCCCGGACTCGTCGCCCTTGACGACGACCTGGCGCGCGTCGACGTCGGTGACCTCGCCGGCCTCCTCGGCCAGCACGCAGCCGCCCGAATCCTTGGCGGCGCGGTACTCGATGCCGGTCCCGATGATCGGCGCCTGCGGGCGCAGCAACGGCACCGCCTGCCGCTGCATGTTCGCGCCCATCAGCGCGCGGTTGGCGTCGTCGTGCTCGAGGAACGGAATGAGTGCCGTTGCGACCGAGACGATCTGCTTGGGCGAGATGTCCATCAGCTGCACGCGCGAGGGCGGTTCGGTGACGTACTCTTCCGCGTACCGCGCGATGACTTGCTCGGCCGTGATCTTGCCGCTCGGGTCGAGCGGCGTATTGGCCTGCGCGATGATGAACTCGTCCTCACGGTCCGCGGTCAAGTAGCGGATCTCGTCGGAGACGATGCCGTCTTTCACGAAGCGATAGGGCGTCTCGATGAAGCCGTACTTGTTGACGCGCGCGAAGGTCGCGAGCGAGCCGATCAGTCCGATGTTGGGGCCTTCCGGCGTCTCGATCGGGCAGATGCGGCCGTAGTGGGAGTGGTGGACGTCGCGGACCTCGAAGCCCGCGCGCTCGCGTGACAGACCGCCCGGCCCGAGCGCCGAAAGGCGGCGCTTGTGGGTCAGTTCGGCCAGCGAGTTCGTCTGGTCCATGAACTGCGAGAGCTGCGAGGAGCCGAAGAACTCCTTGATCGCCGCGACGACGGGACGGATGTTGATCAGCGCTTGCGGTGTGACCGTTTCGATATCTTGAACGGTCATGCGCTCGCGCACCACGCGCTCGAGGCGCAACAGGCCGACCCGGAACTGATTCTGCAAGAGCTCGCCGACCGAGCGGATGCGCCGGTTGCCGAGATGGTCGATGTCGTCGACGTGGACTTGCTTCGTGGCGACCTTGATCAAGCGGCGGATGACCGCGATCATGTCCTCGCGCACGAGGCAGCGCTTCTCGATCGAGGGGATCCCGATGTCGGCGGCGATGTACTCTTTCTCGAGCTTGCCCGAGAGTTTGTAGCGGCCCACGCCGGCGAGGTCGTAGCGCTTCTCGTCGAAGAACAGCGACTCGATCAGCTTCTCGGCGTTCTCCGCGTTCTCGGGCTCGCCGGGGCGCAGCTTCTTGTAGATTTCCTTGAGCGCGTCCTCGCGCGTCTTGACGTCCTTGTCCTTCTCGAGGCAGTTGACGATCAGCGGGCTGCTGTCGAAGAGATCGAGGATCGCTTGGTCGTTTTCCCAATCGAAACCGAGGTCCGGGCGCGAAAGCGCACGCACGAACGTGGTGACGTAAATCTTGCGGTTCTTGTCGATGCGGACGCCGAGGGTGCCCTCGGTCTCGTCGTTCTTCGTGCCGTTGTCGGTCTCGAACTCGATCCACGCGCCGCGATTGGGGATGATCGTCGCGTTGTACGTCGGGCGGTTGTTCGTGTCGACGTCCTTGAGGAAGTAGACGCCAGGCGAACGGACGAGCTGGCTCACGATCACGCGCTCCGCGCCGTTGATCATGAACGTGCCCTTGTCGGTCATGAGCGGGAAGTCGCCCATGAAGATCTCTTGGTCGGGGATGCCCTTGATCTCGCCCGACTCGGCCGTGATCAAGCGGACGCGCACGCGCAGCGGCGCGCTGTAGGTCATGTCGCGCTCGCGGCACTCCTCGACGGAATACTTCGGCTCGCCCAGCGAGTGCTCGCCGAACTCGAGCACCAAGTTACCGGTGAAGTCCTTGATCGGCGAGATCGACTCGAACGCTTCCTGCAAGCCGTCGGTGATGAACCACTTGAAGGAAGCCTTCTGCAGCTCGATGAGATCCGGCAGCTCGAGAACGTCGGGGATCTTGGCGAACGAGAAGCGCTTGCGTTTCGGCCCGGGATCGTCGTAGCGCTCGACGGTAAACGCTTCGGTCTCCGGAGCAAAGCGGGTCGTGGCGGGTGCGCCGGGCGCGAGCACGGCTACCCCACCGTCTTCCCCCTTCACCGAACGCTTCGAGCGGGTCGTCTTTGCTGCCGACGCCTTGGCAGCAGACGACTTGGGAAGCATCGATTTCGCCATTACAGTTCTAGTCTCTCAAAAAGCAACGAAGCGCGCAGGGCACGGGAACAAGCCCGGTTGACGGGTCCCGGGCATAGGCCGGTATCTTAGCACGCGCGTCCAGGAGCGTCAAGGGCAAGCCGACGACCCCACGGGGCTGAAAAGCGCCGTGGGGTGGCTTGGTCGTCCGCTGGGAGAAGGAAAGCCTATCGGTAGGCGGACCGGCTCGCGAAGCAGTCTCGGCAGTACACGGGCTTGTCGCCCCGCGGCTGGAAGGGCACTTCCGCCGTCTGTCCGCACTGGCTGCAGGTGGTCACGAACATCTCGCGCCCTCCGCGCGATCCGCCGCCTCCGCCGGAGCCGCCGTAGCCGCCGCCCGCGCCGCCGCCGGAAGCGTTACGCTGGGCCTTGCGCGCCGCCCGGCACTCAGGGCAACGGTTGGGCTTGTTCTGGAAGCCCTTGCTCGCGAAGAACTGTTGTTCGCCCGCGCTGAAAATGAAGGGATTGTTGCAATCGACGCAACTCAGGGTTTCGTCAGTGTACACGTTCGAGGTTCTCCAGGCGTCCCCAACAATTTTTCGGCCTCGCTCGAGTACCTGAAAGAGAGCTACGTCGCTAACCAACCGGACTTGCGCGGGTTTCGAAGCCGGGTCGGCGTAACGCCCACAGTACCCGCCCGGCTCTCGGCACTATAGCATACCCGGGCTAACTTTGTATTAACCCCCTTCACCCGCTCTCGATGGTCTTGGCCATCGGCTGATGTAGGACGCCCTCCGACCAAAGCGGCAAGCCGTTCTTTCGGAAGCCTGCTCGCTCGTAAAACGAACGCGCGTAGAGCTGGGCAAGCAGCTCGACGCGGCAGAAGCTGCGTCGCTGCGCCTCGCCCAGCAACGCCGCCAGCAGGCGGCGCCTACGCCCCGGCCACGGGCCTCGAGAAGGACGGCCATGCGTCCGATTCGGACGACTCCCGGCTCCGTGACGTAGAAGCGCCCGGTGCCCAGGGCCGCGCCGTCCTCGCGCACCAGCGCGTGCACGGCGGTGGGATCGGCACGGTCGTGTTCGTCGAACTCGTCGGCGCGCGCAAAGCCCTGTTCGGCGACGAAGACGCGCTCGCGGAGCGCAAACGCTTCGCGCATGCGCGTCAGGTCGCCGACCTCGAACAGCTCGATGCTGAACATCGCCCGCGTGAGTCGGCGACGCGCCCGGGCGGCACCTGCTGCGGGCAGGTGCGCGGCACCTCCTGCGGGCCCGCACGGCGCCTGTTGGCAGGGGTCAAACGCGCCGGTTGCAGACCGCACGGCGCCTGCGTCCCCGCACCTTGCGTGCGCACACGCACGAACGGGTGCCTAATGGCTAGGCGAGAGGAGGGGCCGACGGCCGCGCGAAGCCCACTCTCGATGACGACGCTCGTACGCCTTGGGGCGACGCTCGTTACAGCGGTCGTTCTTGCGGGGACGCCCGCTTCGGCACGTCAGCCCGTCGGCTTCCGCCACGTCCAGCTCGGCTCCGCGCGTCCGGTGCTCCAAGTGCAAGTCGGCTCGCATCCCGTCTCGCAAGGCTTCCGGCCGCTGACGCTGCCGCGCAAGCCCGAAGCGTCGCCGCCGACGGCGCAGCCCGAGTTCTTCAATCCGCTCAAGCGCCGCCGCATGGCGCTGCCCGCGACGAACGCGCCGGACTCGTTCTAATCGGGACCCCTAGCCTCGCCCGGGGGCGGGGTGGTGCGCCGATGCGAAGACGCGAGGATGGCAACCGTCCATCTGTGCACGGGTCTGTTGGAACGCGACGGCTGCGTTCTGCTGGTCGCGTCGCGCTATCCTAATCAGCCGCGACCGCTGTGGAATCTTCCGGGCGGGCGCCGGCGCGAGGGCGAGCTGCTCGACGGCGCGCTGCGCCGCGAATTTCTCGAAGAGACGGCGCTCGAAATCGAAGTCGGAAACCTGCTCTACGTCAGTGAGTCGCACGACCGCGCGACCGGAACGCATTTCCTCAACGTGACGTTCGCGGTGAGCGCGCAAGGCCAGCCACGCGAAGTCCACGACGACGCGCACATCGTCGGCATCGCCTGGGTGCCGCGCGACGAGCTCGCCTCGCGGATCAACGTGCCGATCGTCCGCGAGCCGCTGCTCTCCGCCTTAGCGGGCCGCCCGCGGCGCTATTTCGGCTGCGACGACTCGGGTATCAGCATCGAGTTTGCCGAGCCCGCCTAGCGCAGAGAGCGGCGGCTCGAGTCGCGCTCGGGTCGCTGGGCCGCGACCTATGGACAACGGCGCATGCTGCTGGTTCACCAAATGTCCGCCTCTGCTCGCGAATTGCGGCCTTTGTCCGGCGCTTCACCATGCAATAAGATAAGGACCAAAGCGTTTTGCCTCAGACTAAATCCGTTGACTTCTTAATGTGCACCCGTAAAGTGTCGATAACGAAAGTTCGACACTCAGCTCGACGGAAAACGGCAAGGCGAATGTTAAAGGGCGTGCTCCTCAATCTCCAGCTCGCGCAAGTGGTGGAAAAAGCGCAGCACCGATGCAACCTGTGCTCGTGGCCCTGGGGACATGCCTTCAGCTGTAACTCGCGCCACCGGCGCGATCAGAAGAAAGCAGCCTAAGCAGCTATTGCTGCTTGGCGGAGGCGCGCAGCACCAGCGGCGTCTCGCTCTCGTCGCGTTCGGCGCGCAGTGCGTTCCAGCGCTCGCAGGTGAGCTCGAAGACCAGCACGTCGACGGGACGCGCGCGCACGATCGCACCGGCGCGCTGCAATTTCGGATCGGCGAAACCGAGGCGCTCCAGCAGCCGGCGCGAGGGCTCGTTCGCCGGCAGGCAACATGCGTCGACGCGGCGCATGCCGGCGCGCTCGAAGGCGGCGTCGACGACCGCTAACGCCGCTTCCGACGCGTAGCCGCAACCGCGATGCGGCGCGAGCAGGCTGTAACCGATCTCGGCGACGCCGCGCGTATGATCGCCGACGCGCAACGAGATCCAACCGATCGGAGCCTCGTTCGCGGCATCGCGGATGAGCCACTCGAAGCGCCCGATCGCCCGTGCGTCGAGCCGCATCGGGCGCGACGCGACGCGGCGCGCAAACTCCTCGCGCGTGTAGCGCGGCACATCTTGATAGTCGCGCAGGTGAGCCGACTGCATGATCCGCCACAGCACGATCGCGCTGCGCGGCGTCACGGGGTCGAGCAACAATCGTTTCGTGCGAATACCCGTCACGGAGCCGTGCTCAGCTCCGCATCGCTGAACTCGCTCGCGACGGCGAGCGCGCCGTTCGACGGAGCGCTGCGAAAGCGCACGCGGTCGCCGCTGCGCGCGAGCAAGGCGGCCGGCTCGTCGGCGGCGTTGAGCGCGAAGATTCCCTTCGCTCCGCGCAGCGTGAAGTAGAGCGTTCCGTTCGAGGCTGCGACGCGATCGATCACGCCCGAGAGCGCACGTTCGCCCGCGTTTGCAACCGCCGGTGCCGACCCGGGCACGCCCAGGAAGGCGGCATACTGCGCGAAGGCGTCCGCGGCGGGCGAAGGACTCGAACTGGAACCGATCACAACGTGCCCGTTCTTCGCCTGCACCAGCGCCACCGTCTGAAACTTCCCCGTTTCAGCCACCAGCGGCACGACCCACGTGTTCTGCCCGAATGCGTTATAAAGCAACGGCTGCGTCGGAAAGAGCCTGCCTTGACGCACGATCGGGTTCGAAGCGACCGCATCCTCGGCCCCTCGCGAGTTGAACTCTCCGCCCGACGAGGTGTAGTAGGTGATCGCTCCGGTCACCGTGTCCATATACGTAAAGCCGGTCATCGACTGGTCGCTGGCCGGCGACGTATGGTCGACGAACCACACGAAGCGCCCGCCGGCGAGCAGCCCGAAGACTTCGGGCCGAGCGGGCACGTGGACGTCGCGCTTGGCGACCAATGCGTTCACCAGCCCGTGCGCGTACAAGCCGAACCACTCGTTGTAGGCCAGGGCAAGGTCCGCTGGATAGACGCGGCTGACCCATTTGGGCAGCGACCCGAAGTCTTTGCGATCGACCCGGCGCATGCGGCCGCTGGCCGGATCGACGATGACGACGCCCGTCACGCGCTGGCCGCTCCAACCAATTGTCGGCCGGCCCAGTGTGCAGAGATACTGGGGGTCGCCCGTGTCGTCGAGCTGAAGCGTCGTCTCCAAGATCTGCTCGGCGCCATACGTCATGTAGACGTGCCGGTACAAGTTGTCGTTCAACAGCGCCGAGGGAACGTAGCGCAGCGGCAGCCTGCGCCGCAGCTCCGCCGGCGCGTCGGGATTCTCGGCGCTCACCACGATCACGCCCGGGCTCGTGCGCCGCGCCAGCCACTGAACGAGGCCCTGGAACTCGAGCGGAGCGACCCACACCAAGCGGCCGCGCTCGACTTGCACGTTGAAGTCGCCGACGCGGTAGTAAGCCCCGAGCTGGCCGACGATCTTGTTGCCGGCGAATTCGGCGGCCTCTTCGGGGACGATGCGCAGGTGGGCGAGGTCGGCGCTGGGCGGCAGCGAGCTCGAAACGGTCACGTCGGCGAGGTCGCGCAGTCCGCTCGCATCGACGATCGGCGCGACCGCTAGGACCCCGGCGAACGAGCCCAACGCTCCCAGCGGCAGGATGTACGGCCAGACGTTCGTCCGCCGGATCGAAACGATGCGCCGCGAGGCCACGTAGGTGCGCGCCGCTAGCAGCCCGCTGTACACGGCGTTCGGGATCAGCGTGAACAGCAGGAGCGTCAGCGCCTGCGGAAAGACCAGCGCGGGCATCTCGAGGTAGGCGAAGGCCAGGCACAGCGGTACGCCGACGGCGAGCCGGAGCGCCTGCCCGCGCCACCAGTTCCGTCCGAACTCGAGATTGACCAGGCCCAGCGCCATGAACGCCGCGGCCGCCAGGACGATCACCTTTGGGTGCTTCGCCCTTGCCGTCCGGGCTCCGCGCGTGAACGAGCGAGGCGATGAACAGCCTGGACGCCGGCCTGGCGCTGCGAGACCCAAGCGAGGTCGCCTTCTCCGCGACGGTGACCTCGCGCGCTCACTTCTTCGTCGGGAGCAACACCCACGCGCTGCACGAGGCGTTCCGCGTGCGCAGCGACGACGGCCATTCGCTCGAAGTCGTCGACAACGTGCGGCTCGCCCCGCGCGTGCCGGTCCTCCCCGGCGATCGGGTCCTCGTGCAGGGGGAGCTGGTGCCGCAAGGCACGCACGGGCCGCTGATCCACTGGACGCACCACGACCCGCGTCACGTCCACGCCGACGGCTTCATCGAGCTCGACGGCCGCCGCTACGCCTAAATAGGGTGCGGAAAAACCCCCGTGCCGCAAAGTGGCGTGGATTTTTCGCTGGATCGAGGCCGCGCCTGACGCGCATCCTGCGCTGCGCGGCATGCCTCCTTGCGTGGAGGCTAAAGCCGCCGAGGGCGCAATGCCAGGGCGCATTGTAACCGAGGCGGCGACGAAGAGCCAGCGGAAAAGCCGGGCCGCGACTGGTGCGGGGGTTTTTCCGCGCCCTGTTGAGGAGGCGAAAAAAGGAGTCGTCGGACGGTCCTCGGACGCTTTCCGGACGCTCGAACGCTAGCGTGGAGGCATCGGTCGCGGGCACCTCCAGCCCGCACCGTGCACGCTTCGAAGGAAGGGCGTTCATGGCGACAATGCTCACCCCCACCGACCCCCGAGCACGGGTCATCTACCTCTCTCCCGACGACACCGACGAGACACGCTTCGCGATTTTCCTGGGCGCCGACGGCAAGCTTCGCATCGCCCGCGTCCCCGAGCTGGACGAGTCGTCGCTCTGGGAAGCGGTGATCACGACCCTCACGCAGCTGACGAACCTGGCCGTCCAGACGAAGAAGCCGCGCCTGCGCCCTTCGCTCGAAGCCGCGGCCCGCGCGATCGTCGAGAACTACTGGGAAGACCGGGCCCAAGCGCCTGCGGATGAAGCGCTGCACGCGTTCGGAGCTGCCTAGAGAACCGAGACGGCGAGCACGCGCTGATACAGCGGGACAGCAACGCATACTAATAAGGCCGCGCCACGCTGTCGATATCACAGTCAAGCCGGTTCGCCGGCCCGACACAAATGCTTCGGAGGCCTTGACATGAATGGAATCGTCGCTTATGACTCTCTCGCAGCAGCTCTGCGGGACGGCTACCACATCTTCGACCGCACGAGCGACGGGTATCTGATCCGCATCCGCACCGCCAACGGCTGGGCCCTCGCGCTCGCCAAGCCCTCAGCTCGCGAGCAGGAAGACTACCGCTAACCGCACCGCCCCGGCCCCAAGCACCGGTTATGGCCGAATGTCGGTTGCCGCGGAACGTCCCGCGTGTGACGATAGCGGCGGCGAGCCGCCCGGTAGCACGGGGGCAACCATGTGCGTCAACCTCATCGAACGCCTCACCGCCGAGAACTATTTGCTCGAGAAGCATCTCGAGCACTTCGTGGGCGACCGCCTCGCCGACGTCGCGGGACGCCCGCTGGAGTATCCAGGCTACGGAAGCCTCGTGGAACGCCTCGAACGGTGCGTTCGCGCGCTGACGGCTCGCGCCGAAGCGCTGCACCGCGACGGCCGCACGGCGCCCAACCTCGACGAGCTCTACGCCCAGCTCGTCAGCGGCATCCGCTAAGCTCATCAGCGGCATCCGCTAAGCTCGTAAGCGGCATCCGCTAATCACGACCGCCTGCGCGCGACGCCGCACGCGCGGCGGCCGTCCCGCGCCGGACGCATTTTGGACGCCGCGTGGACGGACGTGGCACATCATCACGGCATGCTGGAAGTCGCCGCTCGCAGCCTCGCGTGCGCGCCCAGGGGTTGCCCCAGGGGCGCGGAACTAAAGGGAATCCTCGGCGCCCCCTCGCCGGCGCGCAAACGTAACCCTTTTGGCGGGATACCACTCCGGTTCGGCCGATGACGGCGACGAGCGGCCCATCGATGATGGATCAGGTCTACGTACAACGGCAGCTGCTGCTGGGCAGACTCGCGCGCATCGTTCCGCAGATCGTCGCGCTCGTCGCGCCGGCCGGCTTCGGTAAGTCCACCTTCGCGCGGCAGTTCGTCTCCGGCCAAGGACCGTTCGCCGTCTGCGACTGCGCGCACGTCGTCAACGACTTGGATTTCGCGCGCCGTTTGGTTCCGGCGCTCGCCGACGAAGCGCCCGAACGCGCGCCGGCGCTCTCGCAGCGCGAGCTCATGCTCGGCGACGCCGGCGCGAGCTCGCCCGAGCGCGTTTGGCTCGCGCTGAGCGCGTGGCGCGAAGCACCGGGCGCCTCGACGTTCTTGTTCGAGAACGCGGAACATCTGCTCGGCGCGGGCAGTGCCCGCGAGCTCTTTACGCGTTTGCTCTCCGAACGCCCGGACTCGCGCCGCATCGTCATCTGCTCGCGGGAGAGCCTCAAGCTGCACCTTTCGCGATTCGCCGTGCCGCACCAGATCGTCACCCTGCGCGCCAACGAACTGGCGTTCACCAAGCCCGAGCTCGACGAGATCTTCCTACCGCTGGCGCTCGAACAGCGAACGCTCGAACGGATCATGACGGTCTCGCAGGGCTGGCCGATCGCGGTGCTGCTCTTTCGGCGCTTCGCTTCGGAAGGCCGCATCGACGAGCTGCTCGGCAAGATCGACGACGTCGCGTTCGAGGAGCTGCACGACTACTTGGCCGACCAAGTCCTCGCGACTTTTCCGGCGGAGCTCGAAGCGGCGCTGTTCGCGGCGGCCTGCATACCCGAAGCGCGCCCGGAGGACGTCGCGGCGGCGACCGGCAGTCACGCGACGGCCGCGCTACTGGTCGAGTTCGCGAAAACGTCGCCGTTCGTCGCGCGCACGAGCGACGGAGCGTTCGTCGTCCATCCGCTCATGAACGCGATCCTGCTCGAAGGCCGGCAGCACCGCCGCGATCAGGTGTTGGCGGCGGCCGCATCTGCCCACGAGCGCTCGGGCGACTACATGCGCGCAGCCGAGCTCGAGCTGGCGCGGCCGCGTCAAGAAGCGGCGGCGCGCCTGCTCGAACGCGTCCCCGTCGCCGAGTATCATGCGCCGCCGATGCGCTATTCACGCGTGCTCGCTTCGCTCGACCGGCGTCTCGTCGGCCAGTACCCGACGCTGTGCTCGTGCAGCGCGCTCTTCCAGACGCTCGCCACCGACACGTCCGCGCTGCTCGCGCAGATGGATGCGCTGGAGCAGACGCTGCCCGCCGACACGCCGCCGGAAAAGCTCTGGAACCTCAACACGGTCCGGGCGGCGCTGCTCAACCATTTGGGGCGCTTCGAAGAAGCGTTGGCGCTGGCCGAGAAGCTGGCGCCGAGCGCGACGACGCCCGAGATACCACAAACGCAGGCACAAGCTTACGCGCTCTTCCTGCGCGGCATGAACCTGGCGCGCATGGGCGCGATCGAAGAGGCGGAACGCGAACTGCAGCGCTCGGCCTCGCGCGCGAGCGCGATGGACGTGATGGCCTCGGCGATCCCGATGGTGCGAGCCATGGACGTCGCGCTGGTGCGCGGCCAGTTCGCCAAGACGCACGCCCTGCTCGACCGCTCGATCGAGATCGCCCGTCATTCGGAGTTCTCGAATTTCGTGGCCTACCGGCTGGCCGAAGCGGCCTTTGCCGCCTGGTTCAGCGGCGAAGACGAGCGCTTCGAGCGGATGGCCGCCGAGCTCGAAACGCTGGTGGAGAGCAACGGCATCCGCGGCTTCTCGTATTTCGCCCACGTCGCGCGCGGCCGCCGGCCCGACGAGCCCGCTGAGTTCGATCTCTGGCGCCCGGTCGCGTGCGCCGAGCTCATCGCCTGCGCGCAGACCAGCGACCTGCCCGAGGCGCACGACCGCGCCTTAGCGGCGCAGGCCGCCGCGCGCGCTTACAGTGCGCCCTTCCTGCGCGTCCTGGCTGCCGTCGCCGTCGGGCTGTTCTCGATCGCGGAAGCGCGGACCAACGCCTTCAACGAAGCGCGGGCGGCGGCGGGCGAGATCGAGTCGCAGCCGTTGCGCGATTCGGTCGAAGCCGTGGCGGCCGATTTGCCGGGCGCGGGCATGCTCGCCAACTTCGTGGGGCGCTATCGCCGCCGCCGGCCGGCCTTCGCTCCGCCGCGCCTGGAGGTCTCGATCGTGCGCGGCTCGGTGAGCAGCCGCGGCGTCGAGGTCGCGCTCTCGGAACGCGAGCTGAGTTTGCTCTTTGCGCTGGCGATCAAAACGCCGGAAGTGACGCGCGACCGGCTCATCGACATGCTCTGGCCCGACCTCGACGCCGACGCGGCGCGCAACGCCCTGCACGTCTCGCTGCACCGTTTGCGGCAGCGGCTGGGCAACGACGGCGCGATCGTGCGCACGGCCAACGGCTATCGTCTCTGCAGCGAGGCGCAGGTCGACCTGAGCGAGATCGAGCGGCAGATCGCCGCCTTGCGCAAGCGGGAGGGCGCGGCGAGCTCCACCCGCGAGCTGCGCGAGCTCTACGAGCGCGTTCGCGTGGCGTTTCCGGCGCGGATCACGGCCTGGGAGTGGTTCGCGCCGATCGAGCGCCGCGTCTCGGAGATCCGGTGCGAGCTGGCCCAGCGCCTGGCGCGCGCTTCGCTCGACTCGGGCGACGCGAGCGAAGCGCTGCTCCTGGCGCACGAGATGATCGAACACGATCCGTACGACGAGTCGGCTCGGGAGATCGCGATCAAGGCGCTGCTCGCCGCGGGCGATCGGGGCGCAGCGTTGCGGCACTTTCAGCAGTACCGCGAGACGCTGCGCTCCGAGCTCCAGTGCGAACCGTCGCAAACGCTGCTCGCGCTCGTGGGCCTCGCTTCGGCGGAGCGGCTCGTCGGCGCGCGCAGCTCGGCCCGGCCGTGAGTCTCCTAAACAGGCTGCTGCAAAGCACCTGTCAGGCGCCGATGCCGAGCGCCGCGGCGGCGCCGCCCGGGAAACACTCCTCGAGCGCCGCTTGGCCGCGAGCGATCAGCTCGTGGCAGCGCTCGGTTTGCGGCATCGGGTCGACGTCGAACTCGAAGCGCAAACGCCGGCAGAAGTCGCGGTAGGCGGCGAGCGCTCCGGCCCGGTCGCCCTTGCGGAAACGCAGGTACATCAGGGCGCGGAGCATGTCTTCGCGCCACGGGTCGAGGGCGAGCAGGTGCTCGACGTGCTCGAGGCAGGTCGTCAGGTCGCCGCGTTCGCGGCGCTGGACGATCGCCCGTTCGAGATGACGGCAGGCCATGCCGTGGAGCGCAGCGCGAGCCGCCGCGACCCACTCATGGTCGATCCGGGGCAGCAGTTCGCCGCGATAGAGCGCGAGTGCGGCTTCGGGCTCGTTGGCTTCGCTCAAACGCTCGAACTCGGCGACGTCGGCCCATGCGTCGTGCCGCGCGGGCCAGCTCACGGTCTTCGCGTCGGAGACGACCCACGGCGCCTCCTGCGGCGGCAAGACGCGAGCAAGTTGATAGAGGTGTCGCCGCAGGTTGGCCCGCGCCTCGTCCTCGTTGTGGTCGGGCCACAACGTGAAGGCGAGCTGCTCGCGCGAGAGCGGTTCCCCTTGGTGCTTGATCAGGGCCGCCAAGAGCAAGAGCGTTCGGGGCGTCAGATACTGGTCCAGGCGCCGATCGCCGTAGGAGATCTGCGTGGCGCCAAGGAGTCGCACGCGAAGCGTCGGGTGCTGGGCGCGCTCATTTGCACGCTTCATGCTGAATGCCTCCCTGGAATGCGTCGCTCGGCGATCTGCTAACCGCCGGCTCGAGGATCGCCGCCCTCGCGAGGCGGCTTCCGGTTAGCTTCGCATCCACGGCTGTCGGCACGCTTACGGCGCCGGACGGAAGCAGGCCGGGCGCTTACGGGCCGATTACAACGTTCTTCGCCTGAAAAATCACCTAAAAAGCCTGAAAAATGGCGGGCTTTTGCGCGGCGGGGCGAAAAGTTTCCGCCCAAAGCGGTTCCACTGCTGGACCGTGTCCCGATTCGAGAGGATCCATGACCAAAAACGAACTCGTCCGTGAGCTCGCCGAAGATTTCGAGTTGCCCCGCAAGCAGGTCGCAGAACTCGTTGAAGGGCTCATCGAGAAGATGACCGGCGTGCTCAAGGCCGGAGACAAGGTGCAGCTGGCGCCCTTCGGCCAGTTCAAGATCCGCGACCGCGCGGCACGCGTCGCTCGCAACCCGCAGACCGGCGAACCGGTCAACGTGCCGGCCAAGCGTGTCCTGAAGTTCATCGCGGGCAAGCCGCTCAAGGAAGCCGTCGGCGCGCCCAAGCGCGGCGGCGCAGCCAAGAAGAGCACCACCAAGAAAGCGTCTCCGGCCGCCAAGAAGACCGCGGCGAGCAAAGCGCCCGCCGCCAAGGCCGCGCCCGCGCGCAAAGCCGCGCCGGCCCGCAAAGCGGCTCCCGCCGCCCGCAAAAAGCGTTAGTGCTCCGCTAGCGCCCAGCCTCGCAGACCGGGGCGCGTCGACAGTGGTCGACGCGCCTATTCGGCTATGACGATCTTGCCCTCGACGCCGCCTGCCTTCAGTGCGTCGAGGGCGTTGTTGATGTGCGCTCGAGGGAAAGTTTGCGCGACGAGCGGTTTGAGGCGGCCGGCGGCCACGAACGCGGCCAACGTCACCAAATCCTCGTCGAAGCGGCCGGGGGCGTCGTAAACGAAGATCGGTTGGACCGTCGCGCGCGGGCTTCCGCCGAACGTCGAGAGATCGAACGAGGACGGCGTGTCCGCGACGATTCCGAAGAAGACGAGCTTTGCGTCGGGCTGCAGATGGCGCAGCACGTCGCTCAAGACGTCGCCGCCGACCGAGTCGATGATCCGCTCGAAGCGCTCGTCGTCGCCGAGCGCGCCAACGATGCGAACGCCCTCGAGCGCAAGCGAGTGCCGAACGAGGCCGGTCACAACGGCGCCCGCCGCGACCGCGAGTTGCGCAGCGAGATTGCCGGCGCCGCCGCCGGCGCCGGTGACGAGCAGGCTGCGGCCAACGACGTCGCCGAGCGCGCGCAACGCGCGCAACGCAGTCAGGCCCGCGGCCGGCAGTGCCGCGGCGGTCGTGAAATCGACCGCGTCGGGGAGAACGCTCAGCCGCGCAATCGGCACGGCGACGAGCTCCGACCATGCGCCGCCGTCGGCGAGCCCCACGACGCGCGCGCCGGCGGGCGGACCACCCGCGGAGGCGGGGACTTCAACGGTGCCGGCGAGGTCTTGCCCCGGTGCCCAACCGTTGGGGCGCGCCGGAATCAAGCGCAGCTCGCCGCGGTTGAGCGAACTCGCTGCGACGCGCACCACGGCCGTCTCGGGCCCGGCGCTCGGCGCCGGCGCTTCGACGGCTTTCACTTTGCCAGGAATATCCGGGGACGTCACGATTGCTCTCACTGTGCACTCCTTCCGGGGCGCCGGCGCCGCCTAATTTGCTAGAGAACCTAAGTGGCTGGGAATCGGCCTTCTTCGATCATCGTCGTGAGTGTTGGAATGTCCACGCCCAGGTTGATGTCGGGCTGCTCGTCCACTGTTGGCCCGCGGTACGCAGCGGCCGGCATCGTTGTTCTCATCGGTGGTATCCCCGCAGCGCGATTGCGTCGCTCGGTTTTCGGTTGCCGTCGCTTCTGTGGGCCCTCCGTGAACAGAATCGTAGCTCCGAGCGCTTCAAACGAGTAGCCCAGGCCGAGTCTGCTCATCGCGCGGTTCAGGTTGTCCAAGCTGTCCGTGTATGCATCAGCGATCGGACGATCGAAGTATGCCAAGATCTCCCGATGCCAATTCGTCCAGGCCGTTACGATCGGCGAAAAACTCGCCTTCACGCTCTCTGGTAGACTCTTTTCCCAAGCGCTATATCGCCGTTCGGCGGTGGCCTTGCTGTCGGCATCACAGGATCGCATGGACCTCTTTGAGCCGGTACGCCTCGGCAAGCGCAGGGTGCAGCGAACCCCAGCTGTCGACACTCGATAGCCAGTGATCACGGAGCCTTCTTCGGTGTGCCGTCTACCGAGCTGACGCCCAACCGGTCCTGCAAATACCCTGCTAAAGCAAGCCATCGAGCAGGTTGCTCGCGTTCTCGAGCGTGAGTTGCTGGGCGGTGCCCGGCGTCAACCACGTGAACCAGGTGTTGTCGCCGACGATGCCGTCGACGCTTTGCAGCGACCACGTCTGCAGCGCGCGCACCGCGGCTTCCGTCTGCGGCCCGAAGATGCCGTCGATCGCGCCCGCGTAGGGCGCGAACGAGACCGCGACGACGCCCCCGGAAAGCGTCCGCTGGAGGTAGGCGACGGCGGGTCCCGTCGAGCCCGTCTCGAGCGTCGGCGAAGCCTCGCGGTACGGGGGCAGCTTCGCCCACGTCGCCGGCCCGACGATGCCGTCGACGGTCAGGCCTTGGCTGCTCTGGAAATTCTTTACCGACGTCTCGAGCGAAGCGTCGAAGCTCCCCGTGATGGGGCCGAACGGGTTCCACAGCAAGTGGCGCGCGAGCACGCGCTGGAGGCGTTTGACGTCGTCTCCGGCCGAACCGAGCGATATCGTAGCGGGCATTCTCTTTCTCCCCTAATCTCATTCCAAGGCGCTTGCCAGCCAACCGGGCTAGACTCTTACGAAAGCCCAGCCGTCACCGAAGGAGCTAAAGGCACATGGAACACGCGATTAGCGCCGTTTTGGCACTCGTGATGGCCGGAGTCGTCGCGGCCCCCGTCTTGACGCATCGCCCCGACGTGTCTCGCTAGCGTCCGTAGTGTCCCCTTCTCAGCGGAGCCTAGCGCTTCGACCGAGGCGGCGGGAACCCCGTCGCGGCCGCTCGAGATGCCGCGCCGTCAGACGCGCGGCGGACATGCGCAGCCGCAAGGAGTGGGTGGAGGCGGCGAGGAGGACGGGTGCCGCTTCTTCGGCAGCGATTACTTGATTGATGAGGGGGCTCAACGATCCGATCGCGGTAGAGCGCAGCGGCAGCCTGCGGGTCGATCTCCAGTGCAGATAAGCCCGGGACACCTGCTATCGCAACGATCGTGCCGCCGATGCCCTGGCCGAATACCTGGTCAACGTTGGAGGCCGGATCAGTGCTGACGAGCAAAACGCGTTTGCCGCCGTCAGCGAGTCGAACGGCAGCCGCGCACGCCAGCAACGTCTTGCCAACGCCGCCCTTGCCGGTAAAGAAGAGAAAACTTGGAGGTCGTTGTAGAAACGCTTTGGTTCCGCGCAGCGTGGCTGGAACGTTTAGCAGCACGAACTATCTCCACAACAACTGGTTTCCTGTTCCGATTCACCGGAGGCTCTGACCACCCTCGCCTTTTAGCCACTCAACATCAGCGGCGAACGTGACCTTCTCCTCGCCGACATCGACACCGCATACGCCCGTGCTGCAACACAGCGCGGGGTCGAACACTTGAATCGGCGTAGTGGTCATGGTCGTCCCTTCGAACACAGATTGTTTCAGCAGGACTGATTCACTTCGAGATGTCGTCGTGGCACCGGCCGGTTTCACGGCGCGCACGAACGCGCTCATGAACTTGCCGTCCACCTGCACGGCCATGGCGTCTACGTCGATGCCTTCGGCCGAGAGAAAATCGCCCGCATCTTCCGCCCGGTAAACCCGAGTCGGCTCGATGTCGATGTTTTCGAAGCCGGCACTCGCAAGCTTGTCGCGATATGCAACATCCTCAAGTGCTCCCGCCACGCATCCCACCCACAAGAGAACGCTCTGACGGATCGCCGGATCGATTTCGCCGCGGGTAACGACGTCGGACACCGCAAAGCGTCCGCCGGGCTTGAGGACGCGATAGGCCTCGCGCAACACCTGATCTTTGTCGGCCGACAGGTTGATCACACAATTCGAGATAATCACGCCCACGGAATTGTCCGGCAACGGGATGTGTTCGATCTCGCCCTTCAAGAACTCGACGTTTTCCACGGCCGCTTGCCGTTTGTTCTCGTTTGCCAAAGCGAGCATTTCGTCGGTCATATCGAGACCGTAGGCTTTGCCGGCCGGCCCGACCCGTCTGGCAGAGAGCAGCACATCGATGCCGCCGCCCGAGCCCAAATCGAGAACAACCTCTCCAGGGTTGAGCTTGGCCAACGCCGTCGGGTTCCCGCAGCCCAGGGAGGCGAGCATTGCTCCCTCGGGGATTTCGCGCGTCTCGGAAAAATCGTAGAGATCCGACGTGATCGGATTGCAGCAGCTTGCGGCGCCTCGGGAAGTTCCACAGGACGCGCTCGCCCCGTCCTTAACGCGGAGGGCGGCCTGACCGTACTTCCCCTTGACGACCTCTTTGATGTCGCTCGCGCTCATTCGGGTGACCCAACTTTGGAAGTCAGCTCGCGAGCAAGCGCGTCGGCCTTCGTGCGGACGAGCTCGCGAATCTCGCGCACGCGCTCGGGAGGCTGGCCCTTCGGATCGGGTAGCCCCCAATCGTCGTCGATACGAGGCACGTCTTGAACGTCGCAACCCATCGTGATGATGCGATCGGCTTTCGCTACGATCTCCGGCTCGAGCAGCTTCGGCCGAGCGCTCGAGATGTCAATGCCGGTCTCCGACATGACGGCGACCACGCCCGGGTCGGGGCGATCTGCTGCTATGGTCCCAGCCGATGCGACTTCGACGGCGTCGCCGGCAAAATGCCGCAGGAACGCCTCTGCCATCTGGCTTCGGCCCGTATTGTGCTTGCAAACGAACAGGATGAACGGCTTCATGATTTTCTCCATTGCGAGGACGTCGACGACGCGACCATCAAGTGGCCCCTGCTCGGCAAAGACCCCGACTTTCCGGTAGCCCATCTTGCGGTAGAGGCGAGAACCGGCTTCGTTGAACGACTATGTGAACAAGACGACCTTATGAAAGTCGCGCTGCTTTGCGAAGGCTTCGATCGAACCGAGCAAGGCCGTGGTGACGCCGGTTGCGCTGGCGCTTCGGTCGACATAGCTCGGCGATCCGCAAATCGAAGGGGATGCCAGCAGCCTGTAAACGGCGCGTCGTCGCTGGCCGCTCGAAGTGCGCCCTGACTTATTTCGAGAATGAGATCGGCGAACTCGAAGGTCGCGGAGTCCTCGGATCGTTTAGCGGCGCCGCGGCCGAACAAGGTGCGATCGAAGGTCGCGCTCTTTTCCACGTCACCCTTCGCGAAGCGAAGATATGTGCTCATGCGAGCACTCCCGCCGGGAACACGACCGACAGCGCCGACGCCAGCCGCTCTCGAGCGTTGGCAGCAAGCGTGTAGTAGACCCATGTGCCGCGGCGTACCGATGTTACGAGTTCCGCATCCTTGAGCAACTTGAGATGATGCGAGACGGTCGACTGATTGAGGTCGAGGCCGGACGTGAAATCGCACACGCAAACCTCATGCTCGGTGCGGGCAAGCGTCGCGAGGATCGTTACGCGTGCGGGATCTGCAAGCGCTTTAAAGAGCGCCGCCTCCGCCGTCAGGTCGCGATCATAGACGGCCGCTTCAGGGCAGGACCTCTGCATCGACATTCATCAATACTACGAGCTCAATCGATGTTTGTCAATATAGCCTATCGCGCTGCCAGATCACGCTCAGGGCGCCTTTGCCGAGGTTGCGCCGACGCAAGGTGCCTAACCCGGAGACCCGCTGGCATCGATCCCCGAATAGCGGCGCCGACATTGAAGGGCAGATAGCGCATTTTGGCGGCGACCGAGGGGAGCTTTGCAAAGGCGGCGTTCATCGCGCCGGACCTTCGCCTCGGAGATCGGTTCAACGCCTCAGTGTTTCTGCGCCCCCTCACCGACAAAGGAGAACTGGTTGCGCGGTATCAGCGCACGGCGCGGGGCGGGCAGAGGCAGCCGAAGCGCGCCAGCTCGTCGACCACGTGCGTCTCGAGCGCGCCGAGCGCGGCCTGCACCGGCGCCGAGAACTCGGTGCCCACGGTGAGCGCAGCCGGTTCGATGCCGTGCAGGACGACGGCCTGCGGCGCGCAGTCGAGCAGCGTCGCGGCCGCCAGCAGATCGGAGAGCGCGACGTCGTGCGAGGAGAGACCCGCGCCCAGCACGGCCGGCACGTCTTTGCCTTCGAGCCGCACCAAGTCGCCGGCGCGTCCCCCGTTCGCGACCGCGTCGACCACGACCAGCACGCGCCGCCCTGCGATGCGGTCGAGCAGTTCCAAGCCGAGCGTTCCACCGTCGACGACTTCGAGCTCCGCGGGTACGTGACGGCGCTCCGGAAAGGTCGCAGCGAACCAGGCGCCCAGGCCGTCGTCAGCGAGCAGCACGTTTCCGATGCCCAGGAGCAGAACGTCGCTCATCCGGCCTTGGTGGTACGTGCTGACGCCGGCGGCTTGTACCCGACCGGCGCCGTCTTGTAGCCGCTGATGATGCTCGAGATCTCGCCCTCGCGGCTTTCGACGTCGAATAGCGTCGCGCTGTAGATGTGGTGCACGACGAAGGCCAACAGCAGCCACATGCCCATGTAGTGCACTAGGTGCACGGTCTGCGGCGAGGCCAGATGGAAGATCCAGCCGAAGGCCACGCTCCACCCGCCGCCCCACGCGAAGGTCAGCATCGCGAAGCCGGTCACGATCTCGAGCAGAAACAGCGCGAGCACGAGCGTGTAGGTCGAGGCCGCGAGCGCGTTGTGTCCCACGCCTCCGGGCAGCCGGCGGCGCAGGAACAGGTAGTACAGCAGCGTGCGCTTCATCGAGGCGCGGCCTTCGGCCGTGAACACCGGAAAGAACGCGCGGTACGACGCCCAACGGTTGCCGATCAGCGAGAAGTAGAGCCGGAAGGCGACGCTCGACGCGAAGATGCAGCCGGTGAGCAAGTGGATCGCTTGGGCCCAGCGCATCGTGAAGGCGCCGCCGGGCAAGAACGGCGTGGCGATGTACATGCCGGTCGCGCTCAAGACGCCGATCGCGATCACGTTGATCCAGTGGGTCAGCCGTACCGGCAGCTCCCAGACATAGACGATGCCGGCTTCTTCCTCTTCCGCGGTGCGTTGGTCTGCTACGTGCTGCATGGTTATACGGAAGCCTCGACCCTGACGACGAGCTTGCGTTCGGCGTCGGTGACGTGCACGGCGCAGGCCATGCAGGGATCGAAGGAGTGAATCGTGCGCAGGATCTCGAGCGGGCGCTGCGGGTCGGCGACCGGCGTCCCGACCAGCGCGGATTCGTACGGTCCCGGCGTTCCGGCCGCGTCACGCGGCGAAGCGTTCCAGGTGGTCGGTACGACGCACTGGTAATTCGCGACGGCGCCGTCCTTGACGTGCATCCAGTGGGCGAGCGAACCGCGCGGCCCTTCGTGCGGGCCCCAGCCCTCGGAATCGGCCGGCCAGGTCGACGGATCCCAGTGCGTGCCGTCGTGCACGCGCAGGTCGCCGCGCTCGATGTTCGCGACCAGCTCCTCGTGCCAGCGCAGCAGTTGGTCGGCCATAAGCTGCGTCTCGATGCCGCGCGCGACCACGCGGCCGAGCGTCGAGAACAGCGCGGACGGCGGAAGGCCGAGCGCGTGCAGCGTCCCGTCGACGGCTTTGCGGACGTCGGTGTTGCCCGAGGCGTAGGCGACGAGCAGACGCGCCAGCGGGCCGACTTCCATCGCTTTCCCGTCGTAGCGCGGCGCCTTGACCCACGAGTACTTGCCGTCGGTCTCGAGCATCGCGTAGGGCGGCGTGGGGCCGGTGTAGTGGGGCGTCGTCTCGCCGTTGCGCGGGTGCTTCTGGGCGCGGTCGCCTTCGCCGTACGTGTACCACGAGTGGGTCACGAACTCGCCGATGCGCCGCTCGTCGAAGGGCACGACGCGGCTGAGGTCGCGCTTCTCGATGATGCCGCGCGGCACCCAGAAGGTGCTCGGATCGCTCGAGCCCGCGCCGGGGAAGTCGCCGTAGCACAGGTAGTTGCCGGTTCCCGCGCCGTAGCGCGCCCAGTCCTTGTACGCGGCGCCGATGGCGAGCAGGTCGGGGAGGTAGACCTGATCGACGAACGTCCTGGCGAATTGCAGCAGGCGCAATTGCTCGGCGAGCCGCGCGTCGTTGATTGCGACCTGGCTCGTCGGGTCGATCGGCAGCGACATGCCGCCCAGCAGATAAGTTTGCGGATGCGGGTTCTTGGCGCCGAGGATCGCCTGCACTTTGATGACGTCGCGCTGCCACTCGAGTGCTTCGAGATAGTGCGCGACGGCGAGCAGGTCGACCGCCGGCGGGAGCTCGTATGCGGGGTGCCCCCAGTAGCCGTTGCGGAAGAGGCCCAGATCGGCGTCGGACCGCGCGAGCGCGCGCAAGCGGTCTTGCACGCTCTTGAAGTAGTCGCGGCTCGATTTGGGCCAGGGCGAGATCGACTGGGCGACGCGCGCCGTCTCGGCCGGGTCGGCGCGCAGCGCGCCCATCACGTCGACCCAGTCGAGCGCGTGCAGATGATAGAAGTGCACGACGTGGTCCTGCACCCACTGCGTTCCGGCAATGATGTTGCGCATCAGGCGCGCGTTGTCGGGGATCTGCACGCCGAGCGCGTCCTCGGCGCTGCGCACCGAGGCGAGCGCGTGAACCGTGGTGCACACGCCGCAGATGCGCTGCGCGAAGAGCCACGCGTCGCGCGGATCGCGCCCGCGCATGACCAGCTCCATTCCGCGGAACATCGTGCTCGAGCTCCAGGCCTCGCTGACGTGTCCGTTCTCGACCTGCGCCTCGATGCGCAGGTGTCCCTCGATGCGGGTCAGCGGGTCGATCGCGATACGCGTCACGGTTTCTGCTCTTCCTCTTCTCCGTGCTGGAGCGGGGCGACACGCTCGGCGACGGCGGCCATGATGCCGTGCACCAGGAACAGCAAGCCGGTTCCGGCGATGATGCCCACGCCGATCTGCTCCGCCCTCGTCTCGACGCCGAAGCCGGGCACCTCGGGCAGCCGGTCGTAGAACGGCGTGTTCGCGTCCCAGAACTGCGGCTCCGAACAGCCGATGCAGCCGTGGCCTGCGCCGACCGGCCAGCTCGTTCCGCCGTTCCAGCGCACGATCGGACAGTTGTGGTGCGTGGTCGGGCCCTTGCAGCCCATCTTGTAGAGGCACCAGCCTTTGCGATGGGCCTCGTCGCCCCACGTCTCGACGAACTCGCCCGCGTCGTAGTGCGCCCGCCGCTCGCAGCTGTCGTGAATGAGCTGACCGTACGCGAACAGCGGCCGGCCTAGCTGATCGGTCGCGGGCAGCGTCCCAAAGGTCAAGTAGTGAACGAACGTAGCGGCCACGTTGGCACCATTGACGGGACAGCCCGGAAGGTTGACGACCGAGATTCCGGGGACGGCCTCGCCGATGCCGAGCGCGCCGGTCGGATTGGGCCGCGCGCGCGGCCAGCCGCCGTAGGAGGCGCAGGCGCCGACCGCGATCGTCGCGGCCGCGTTGCCGCAGACCTCGCGCGCGATGTCGAGCGCGCTGCGGCCGCCGATCGTGCAGTAGCCTTCGCCCGTCGGGATCGCGCCCTCGACGACCGCGATGTAGCGGCCGCGCTCGCCGATCGCCTGGCGCAGCGAACGTTCGGCGGCCGCGCCCGAGGGCGCCATCAGGGTCTCGTGATAGTCGAGCGAGACGAGATCGAGCACCATGTCGGCGAACGACGGGTTCTCGGCGCGCAGCGTCGACTCGGTGCAGCCGGTGCAGCCCTGGAACTCGAGCCAAACGACGCTGGGCCGTTTGACGGAACCGAGCGCGGAAGCGATCGCCGGCGCGTACGATTCCGGCAAGGCCAGTGTGGCGGCCATCGCGCTGCAAAACCCGACGAAGCTGCGCCGCGAAACGCCGCGCTGCCTCAGTGCCGTCAGTAAACCGCCGTCACGCTTCATCGATCCACCGTAACACGTTCTTAGCGAAGGTCTTGTGAAACTGCAGGCGGCGCAATGCCGCCAGTCATGAAGATCCGGAGAAGAACGCTGCGCGAAGATAAGCGCAGGCGTCCGGTTTTAGCATGTGGACGGGATGCTGCAAACGACTCGCCCGGCACGCGCTGACAGATGACACCTGAGTGCGAACTTCCACGGTTTGCCAATCGGAACTATGCTCGTGCGAGCAGAACGCGCCGCACGTCGGGAATGCTTCGTGCGAAATACACCGGTTGAACTGCGACTTTTCGCACTCGTCGCGAATTGGACGGTATGCCGAAATAGATTAGCTCTTGTGCTTTAGCTATTTGCGGATCTGACGGCAATCCATTCCCGGCTACCGAAAAACCTCGTCGAGAAGGACGCGATCTCGGCGGCGAACGTCAGCAACGCCGCCGGTTCGGCCGCGCGCGGGCTGCTCGCGAGCGCATAACAGAACGCGCCGTGAAAGACGTCGCCGGCCGCGAGCGTGTCGACCACGGCGCGCTGGGGCACCGCGACCCGGCCCGAGCCGTGCGGCGCGCGCCAGACGACGGGTTCGGCTCCGTGCGTAACGCAGGCGAGGCGAATGCCGGCCGAGAGCAGCGCTTCGAGCATTGCCGCTTCACCCTGCACGCCGGGCATGCTGAAATCGGCCGAGCAGATGGCCACGTCGACGAGCGGCAACAGCTCGGGAAGCACCGTTTTCCAACTTCCGCCGTCGAGGACGTTCGTCACGCCGTGCGCGCGCGCCTGGCGCGCGGCCGCCAGGGCGAGCTCGGGATAGTTGCCGTCGCACAAGACGACCGCGCTCTTCGCGATCGCGTCGCGCGCCTCGGGCTGTAAGCGCGCGACGCGGTCGCGCCCGTCGATCGAGACGACGGCGCGTTCGCCGCTGCCGGCGGTCACGAGGACGGTCGAGACCGGCAAGCCGGTATCGTCAGGCGCCGCGCCGTCGACGAGCCTGACGCGCTGCGCGCTCAGATCGGCGCGAACCGCTGCGACGAGCGGGCCGCCGCCCAACGCCGTCGCGAGCGTGGCCGCTCCACCCAGCGCGCTGAAGGCGACCGCGGCGTTCGCCGCCGGGCCGCCCGCGACGACCGCCTGCCGCTTCGCGCGTAATTTTTGGTTGCTGCGCGGCACGCTCTCGACTTCGTAGATGAGATCGAGCGTCGTCATTCCGACAAACGTGCCGGCGGGGGCCGGCGTTTTGGACATCGTTGCGCGCGGTTTGTGCGCCGGGCGGAATTTCCTTGCGCTCGCTCGATGGTCAAAGTCAAAGCGAGGGCCGCTCGTGCCGATAATGATGGGGAAAGCATGAACGGCTCCGAGCCGCGTCAGGTCTGCGATCAGGTCGAACTCGTCACGCTGCTGGCCTTGGGACTCGGCATCGTCGTCGGTTTCGTCGGCAGCTTGGCGCTCACCACATTCTTCGATCAAGCGCTGTCGTTTTGCCTGAGCATCTCTTCGCTGGCCCTGTTCATGAGCCGCGCCCGGGAGTTCGCAGCCGAGGACCGCTGAGCGCGCAAGGCTGAGGCCGCTTCAGCCACGTGAGGCGAGCGTCGGTAGCGCCATACAGCGCGGGCGGCTTCCACGTTCTTGGCGTAGCCGTGCCTCGTAGCCGTAGCCGTGCGTCGTAGCCGAAGCCCGAGCGTCCGTAGGGCCCAGAGCCGAGCGTTAGCCGTAGCCGTGCGCCGCAGGCGGCGCCCAGGATCTCAAGCAACAGCCCGGCCCCGCGAGTGCGAAGCCGGGCTGTTTGCGTTGTTGGGCCGAAAGCTGCGGGGCTATCGCCTAGCGACGAGAGCTGCCGCCCCCCGACGAACCTCTCGAGGCCGAGCCGCCCCCGCCTCGGGATCCGCTCGCCTGACCGCCATGGTACGAGCCGGCCGACACTCCGTGGTATGAGCCGCCCTGGTAGCCGGCCGGGGCGCGGTAACTCGAACCGCCCGTGTAGGCGCTGCGTCCGGTGTAGGCGCTGGAGCCGCCAGCGTAGGTGCTCCGGCCGCCGGTGTACGCGCGCGTGCCGCCGCTGAAGGTGCTCGAGCCGCGCCCGTAGGTGGTCGCTCCGGGCGACCCGGCGTGGGACGAAGGCGCGAAGCTACGCGGCCCGGTGGGCTGGGCCGCGCGATCCCCCTCGGCCGGCGATGCGAGCGTTGCACTTCCGATCCCACCGCGTCTCGGTTCGGTCCCGTAGGATCGGGCCGCATTCAGGCTGGAGCCGCCGAACCCGACCGTACTTCCGGACCAGGGACGGTTGTCGTACCAGTGCCCGCTCCAGGGCGCATGCGCATAGGACCAGCCGCCGCCGCCGAACACGAGCGTCAGGCTGAACGAAGGCCCGTACCCGTAAGCGTAGCCCGGGTACCACCAGCCTGCGCCATAGTAGACCGGCACCGGCGCGGGTCCGTCATAGTTGTAAGGCGTGTCGATCTCGTTAGCTTCGAGCACCGAGCCAGCGTTGTAGCCCAGGATGGTGACTTCCATGCCGGGCGCCAGGGTCAGACCGGTCGGGTTGATGATCGTGCCCTGGTGGAGCTGGACGTGATCGGTGAAGCCCCGGTCGTCGCTGACGCGGATGTCGAACGTGTCGTCGATGGAGGAGACGCGTCCGTGAATCGTCTCGTCGGTGTTGGCGTAGCCCTGGTCCGCATAGGACGGGGCGCTTTGGGCCGAGGCGACCGCCGGAATCGTTATGCCGGCAACGCCGAGCAGCGCAGCGAAAATACCTGGCGTGACCTTGATGAACCTGAACATTTTTCTTCCTGCCGTGCCCTGTGTCTCTTGCGGAGCACGCTTCTATCGTACCACCGCTGGGCCGCCCCGCCTTGGGAGAAGTCTGTGATTTATGAGAATCTGGTAAGATTCCCGGCACTTCTGACCGCCCGGGCGCGTTTACACCAATCAAGTCAGGTCGTGTCGTCGAACCGGAGGGGGACCGATGTTCCGAAGCTTGTCACCGCGCCTTGCGCTCGCCGCGCTGCTCGTCACGGGAACCACCGCCGCGCTCGTCGCGAGCACCGCGCCGCAGCCCGCGGCCGCTCAGGGACACCGCTACTACCGTTGGCACCACGCCGCATACGGCGGGCCGTGGATTCGCGCAGGCTTCTACTACGCTTCGGCCCCCGGCTTCTATCCGGGCGTCGGCTGGGTCGGGTACGCGCCGCCGGCCTACGGGGTGCCGAGCTACGCCGTTCCCGCCTACTACGGGCCCGCTCCCGGCTACTACGCGCCGGCTCCCGTCTACTACGGCCCCCCGCCGGCTTACTACGGCCCGGGTTACGGCGGCCCCAACATCTCGATCGGGCTCTTCTTCGGCGGGGGACGCGGCTGGCATCGCTGAGGCGGCCTGAGCCGTGGCCTCGCTGCTCTTCGATGGCGCGACGACGTACATCGAGGTTCCGAACAGCACCGACTTCAGCGTCTCGACGACCGGAGGTCTGACCGTCGCCGCTTCGCTGCGGCCGGACGTTCTCGATTTCCCCAACACCGAGGGCAGCGGCTACGTGCACTGGCTTGGCGTCGGGGAGCCGCAGCAACAGGAGTGGACCTTTCGGATCTACGACCTGCATGACACGACCGTGCCGCCGCGGCCCAATCGCATCAGTTTCTACGTGTTCAACCTCGCCGGCGGGCTCGGCGTCGGCAGCTATTTCCAGGACCGGCTGACCGCCGGTGCGTGGATCAACGTCGTCGGCACGGCGGACGGGCAGCAGACGTGCATCTATCGCGACGGCGTTCTGCGCAAGAGCGACGTCTATGCGGGCCAGATCACTCCGGCGCACGGCACTGCACCGCTGCGAATCGGCACGCGAGACTTCAGCAGCTTCTTCCTCGGCAGCATCCGCCAGGTGCGGCTCTGGAACCGCGCGCTTTCGGCCGACGAGGTTACGGCGCTCGCGGGCGGCAGCGTTCCGGCGGATGGTTTAGTGGCGGAGTATCTGCTCGGGAGCGACGTGGCCTACGACTCGTCGCCCACGCTCGCCCACAACGGCACGATTGTCGACGGCACCTGGAGCGCGAGCTAGCAGAGCGATTGAAGACGCCCGTGCCGTTTCCTTGCGCGACGCACCCGATCCCGGGCGCAAGGAGATGCTACGCGCACTTTAATGTGAGTCGCTCGTCCGTCCATTCAACGAAACCATCTCGTCGCGCGCCATCGACGTCCAGACACATCGCGATCACCCTTCCGTCCGCGTAATCCATCTCAAAGGCGCCATGATCGTCATACGTGATTGTCCCTAAAAACTTGGCATCGTTGGCACTCGGGATGTATTGATAGACGACTGCATTGTTGGGCTGCCCATTCGCATTAACCGTACTGATAAATAGGAGCCGCGCATCGCCACGTTGGACGGCGTGGGCGCCAACACTGTAATAGCGGAGGTGCTTACAACGGCGTTTTGTAAATCGCTTCGCGCGCCTCCCTCAGCTCGTTTTGAGGTGAGCGCGACCGGGAAATGACTCCAACTTACCAAAGCCCCTGGCTGGAGCACATGGTTATCCACTAATGATGTGAAAAGCGTGACAAGGGCCGTGACCAACGGTATTATTTCCGGCATGCGGCACCGACCTCAATCAGCGGAAAGCGGCCTATCCGCTAATCCACCTTTACGGATATTTGCACATAACGGAACTGCAACCATCAATTGTCTTGTCGTCGGACGGCTGGTGGATCAAGACGCCGTAAAGCGATTTACCACTAGGCCCAAGCTGCCTGGAACCAGGGCAGAGCTACCGCGGGCCGAGGATCGACGCGATTAAGCAGGCCACTGAAAATGAGGCGTCGTCGCCTCGCTTCCCCACCGGAAAGCTTCAGCCCAGCTCAAGAGCGCTATGAGAAGACTTAGCAAGATCCTCGGTCGCGCTAAGTGTGACGACTTCGACCCCTGGCAGGGTGCTTGGGCAAATTAGGCTCCAAGTACCTCAGCGACGTCGATCCGCACGTCAGGATACTCCGTCGGTGAGATCGCCTGGCCGGCTCGGGCCGTGCGCCGGTCAACATAGAGCGTCCCTTTAGGATTGGGGCAGATGTGGACGACATCGTACTGGAGGTCCACGACCCAGTACTCCGGGATGGCGGCAAGTGCGTACTTCGCGCTCTTATCAGCGAGGTCGAAGACAAGAGAGATATCGGCTACTTCCACGATCAGCGCGATCTCGTCGGGGCGCGGTCGCTCGCGGGCGTAGCTACGGCTTGCCCGAGCAAGGGCGATATCGGGCTCTGGTTCGTCGCTCGCCCCAAGCCGCAGACTTAGGCTATCGCAGTTGACCACGTACCGCTTACGACTTTGAATAACGAACTGTTCGTTGAGATTATTAACCGCAAAGTTGTGGCGGTCGCCTTTCGGACTCATCTCGACGACCAGTCCGTCGAAGAGTTCGACCCCGCGATCGGGCAGCAGGCCGGATGCGGCCATGCGCTCGTAGACGTCGGCAGTGATGCGGTGGAGCCGCTCGGCGGCAATCGACATGACCGGATCATACCTCTTCTGACTCGGAAGCGCGAGCGGCCAACGACCTTGTCCTGGGTTGGTGAGTTCGCCTTGGTTTCAGGGAGACGCCTGGCCCACCCTGGCCCGGACTGCGAGTTGGCCTTGGTCTCGGGGAAGGCGGCAGCCGCTTACGTGCCGCGAGCGGCCAGTAATTGGGGGATCGTGACGAAACGGTAGCCGCGGGCGCGCAGCGCTTCGACGATCAGCTTGGTCGCGGCGACGTCTTGGGTGCGGTCGCAGGTCGAGGCGGGAATGCCGCGCCCGCAGACGATGCCGCGGTTGCCGTCGTGGAGGACGATGATGCTGCCGTCGGCGACGTGCTCGAGGACGCGGTGCGCGATCGTGCTGACGCCGGGCTGCTCCCAATCCTCCGGGAGCGGGACCGACCACATCACGACCGTGTACCCGAGTTTCTTGGCCTCGTCAATCACGGCGAAATCGCGTGCGCCGAAGGGCGGGCGCATCAGGGTCGTGTGCCGGCCGATCAGGCGAAAGACTTGCGCGTCGGTGCGCTGCAGTTCGTCGCGGATCGCGGCACGAGACTGTACCACCAGATGCGCGTGGTCCCAGGTGTGGTTGCCGACCGCATCGCCGTCGCCCGCCATGCGGCGCAGCGTATTGGGATAGGCCACCACGGCGCGGCCAACCACGAAGAACGTCGCATGGACGTGCTCGCGCTCGAGCACGGCGAGGATCCGGTCGGTGTACGGAGCGTTGGGTCCGTCGTCGAAGGTCAGCGCGACTTCGGGTAGCGTAGGCGGCCCGCTGACTAGCGTGCGCCCGAAGATTTGATTCCCCGGCGCTTCGAGAAACTCGTATCCGGCGTAGGCGCCCAGCGCCAAGATCAGCGCCAGTACCAGAAAGCGCAATGCTTTCACGAGCGGCCACCGAGCCGGGCGACGATCGCGGCGACCTTCGAGCGAAACTCGTCGCTGCCGAAGCTGCGGAAATCGTCGACTAACTTCTGGTAGCGCGGCTCGACGGGCACCGTGCTCGAGAGCTGCAAAAGGTTGGGCACCGGCTTGTTCTTGTCGAGCACGATGTGGAATTGATGGCCGCCGGTCGTGGCCCAGTAGTGCGGATCGGTAAAGGTGATGCTGCGCGAGCCGTGCTGGCCGCCGGTGAGCTGATAGACGTCGATCGCATAGCTGGTCGACGTGTCGCCGCGCGGCGGCCGCGAGCTCAGCTGCCAAATGCCGTCGCTGACGGTCTTCTCGAAGAAGAACGAAACGTCGTAGGTCTCGCGCGGAAGCGAGTCGACCTTGATGGCTTCGCCATTGCGGCCGACGGCGCGATATTGGCTCGACGAGACGCCGTTAATGTCGGCCATGCGGTATTCTTCTTCCGCGATCGCGCCGCTCTTGTGCCGGACGACGAGCGACAAGCGGATCGCGGAGGGCAACTCGGCGACGTGCCGGGCGGCGGCGTAGCGGCCCGACTCGTTGGCCCGAAACAACCACCACATTCCGCCGAGCCCGGCGAACAGCGCGAGCATAACGAATAGGGCGATGGGGTTGCGCAACACGGCAGAAAGCGCTTCCCGCTTCAGACCCGCAGCGCCTCGTCAAGCGTTCGGTTCACGAGGGCGTCGGCAGCGGCGTTGTGCTTGCGGCGGATGTGGCCGACGTCGACGGCCTTGAACTTGGCGAGCAGTCGCTTGGCTTGGGCGTGCAGCGGAATCAGGTCGGCGTGTTTCACGCGATAGACGCCGGTGAGCTGACGAACGACCAGCTCGCTGTCGAGCCGAACCGTCAAATATTCGACGCCGAGCTCGACGGCGGCGGCCAAGCCGCTGAGCAGCCCGCGCCATTCGGCCACGTTGTTGGTCGCGATTCCCAGGAACTCGCCGATCTCGACCAGCGTCGTGCCGTCCTCGGCGACCAGCACGGCTCCGCTGGCCGCGGGACCGGGGTTGCCGCGCGACCCGCCGTCGGCAAACAGCGTTGCCTTCACGCCGGATCCTTTTGGCCGACGGACTCGGCCTCGACGACGGTCTCGCCGCGTTGGTTCACGATCGTACTTTTCCAGCGCAGGCGCCGGCGCTCGGGCACGAGCTCGCAGATCTCGCTGCGGGCCGTCACCGTGTCGCCCGGGCGGACGGGCAGCTTGAAGCGGACGTTTTGCGAGACCAAGATCGCGCCCGGCGTCGCGAGCATGAGCCCGGCGGTCGTCGAGAGCAGGCTCGCGGTCAGCATGCCTTGCGCGATCCGGCCGCCGAAGCGGCTCTTCTTCGCATATTCCTCGTCGACGTGAACGGGATGGTGATCGCCGCTGACGCCGGCAAACAGTGCGATGTCGGCCTCGGTGATCGTCTTGCTGAACGTGACCGTGTCGCCGACTCTGTACGCCTCGAAGGGCTTGGCTTGGAACATTCGCGCTGGTTTCGCGACCCGTGAGCGCTTGCCTGGGAACCGGCACGCCGTGAGTGGGCGCGAGGGGCCCGGACACGGCGTGTCTGTCGGGAGACGATCGAGTGGCGACCTTGCGGAAAGTGCGTATTTAGGTGTCTTTGAGTCTCCAGGCCATTGTCGACCAGGCGCAGCCGGAGAAGATGAAGTTCACGCCCACGGCGAACCCGATGAACCAGCTCGCGGATATCGGCCACTGGGCCCAAAGCAGGAGACCCAAAAGCAACGTGATCAGCGAGCTAAACGCGACCCATCCGTAGTGCGGAAACTGCAGCCAGAGCGCCGATACGAAGCGAAACGTACCGCCGAATACGAAGAGCGCCGCAAGTAACAGCGTGACGGCCAGCGCCCCCATCCCCGGATGCTGAACCAGCATCAAGCCGACGATGGCATCGAGGGCGCCCACCAAGAGCAACAGAATGACGTGCCCGGCACCGCGCGCCATAAAAGCGCTGATGATCTGGGCCACGCCGGCGACCATCAACACGGCTCCCAGCACGATGATGGATGCGAGTGTCGCGGCCGTCCCGCTCCAGATCGCGAAAACGCCGACAAGGATGAGTGCTATCCCGAGTGCGAGATACCAACCCCACTCCTTGTGAGCCGCTTCGTGAGCCGCTTCGACGGGCCCGGCGATGTTTTCAGCAAATTCTTTCATGACTTTACTCCTGTCAGCGGCGCGGCGCCGCTTCGGTCTGGGGGAGCCCCAGGTCGCGCTGCAGACGTCTCGATGATAGTCCTGTCGCCTAAGAATGTCTACAAAGCTCAGTTAACATGACCTATGGGGAGCGGGAAGCTCGACTGACCGGCGACGAAGGCGGAGTTCTTGCGGCCGTGAGGGATCACTTTAGGACCGTCCGGAAAATGCTCGCCGCGTGCATCGAAGGAATTGAGACATTTCGCGCGACGGCCGATGCGCGGCCGGCGTAGGCAAGAATCAGCCCTCTTCTTCGCGTTCCTTCCGCGTCTCCGCCGCTTTGCGCGCCGACTCGCTGCGATCTGCGGCGGTGCGTCCAGTGTGCGGCTGGTTGCCCAATTCGGTCCAGTCGGACTCGGACATATCCACCCCGTAATACCGAGCCGCTTTCTGGATGTTCGCGAACGCCAGCTCTCGATCTTCGTCGGAAACATCGGTCGTTTGATCGAAGCGCGCGATCGCGTTTCTGACGTGATTGGCGTCAGTTAGCGGCTCTTTGCGCTGGTTCGGGAACGCGAAGACGGAATCCGGCAAGTCGCTGCGTTTGGTAAGATCTCCGTGTTTCTCATAGGGCTCCCAAGTCGTTTTCATGTGTTAACCTCCGCCAGGCAAAGTTCGCTTTGTCGGCGCGATCACCGACCGTTTGACGATCAGCTCATGCCTTGACCAAAGAGAGCCTTTGTCGCGCGGTTCCTAAGTCCACGAGCTCTTGGAACCTGGAGGCCGTCTTGGGTTCCGCCGGGCTACACAGGAGGATCGTTCCACCGTGCCGTCTCGGGACGGCCAGTGCGATGCGGTAAATGCGCAGCGTACCGACTCTCCGATGGTTGAGTTCCCAGGGCTCGGCTCGGAAGTACTCGTCGGGCGAGGGGAGAAGACGCACGTCGTAGGGAGTCCAAACCTTCGTGAAATCAGGAACGTGCTTCAAGGCTTCAAGAAGCGCGTTGCCTTCGGTGGCGTCAGGCCACTTTGCCAGGCATTGCCGGAACATGCCGGCGAGAATACGGGCCTCGCTTTCCCAGTCGGCCCACAAGCATCGTTGTTCCGGATCGGCAAAAACGTGATAGATCCAATTCGATTCGGCGCCTCGGCCCGGTCGCATTCCAAACACCGACGTTGCCAACGGCGTCGCAGCGACGACGTTAAACCACGCGTCGTACGTGAACGCACACAGATCTGGCGACGTCTCAAGGAGGTGCGCGAGCGTCGGATGGAGCGTCGAGTCCTCGACGACGACGCTTTCCGGCACCTTGAGATCGGCTAGGGTGAAGAGATGCGTCCGCTCGGCATTGGAAAGGTGCAGCGTACGAGCAAGGGCGTTGAGCACGTCGAAGGACATGTGCAAGTCACGTCCTTGCTCCATCCAGGTATAGTACGCAACCGATATCCCGCTGAGCTGTGCCACCTCTTCACGGCGAAGTCCGGGCGTGCGCCGTCGTCCCAGGTGGGGCAAGCCGAAGTCCGCCGGTGAAAGCCGAGCACGGCGAGTTCTCAGGAATTCTCCAAGACGCATTCTATTCGATGAGCGATCTATCGCATTCATGGCGAGCTCCTCAGCTGTGCTACGCAATTGCGTAGCGGTTCCTTGGAATGATTTGGCTCGGACCTCAAGCGGTTTCGTCGACGACGCGGTTGCGTTGCAATCCGAGGTCGATGAGGCCGTCGGAAGTTGCGATGCGCGACTCGACGAGGTCTCCCGCCTCGAGATACTGCGTTCTGGCTGCCTGCAGCTTCATGAACGTCTTCCACTTGGCCGCTTCAGGCAGTAGCGCCCCAAGCCTCTGCATTAGCGGCGACGGAAGGCTGAGCGCGCAGCCGGCCGGCGTACCAGTCGACAGCAGATCACCGGCGTACAGGTCGTGGATCCCCGACAGTTCGGTTAGCGTCTCTGCGGGACCGTAGACTAGATTTGCGGTGGAATCCTTCTGACGCACGGAGCCGTTGACCGTCAACGTCACCTCGAGCTCTCGAAGCTTTGGGATATCCCGGGGCTCCAGGAGCCACAAGTAGGGGCCGACCGGGCCGAACGTGCGGAAGCTCTTTCCCTTATAGAACTGCATTTGCGGGATTTGGACGTCGCGAGCGGAGTAGTCGTTGACGATCACCGCCCCGGCGACGTACTCGTGCAGGTTGGCATCCGTGATGACCCGCCGCGAGGTGATGTCGCACCTGAGCAGCAGGCCCAGCTCGATTTCGTAGTCGAGAAAGCGCACCTCTCGCGGCCGCACCACGGTGGAGTCGGCGGGGACGATACAACTCGGCGCCTTGGTGAAGATCATATTGAACGTTTTGGCGTCCGGGTTCATGCCCGACTCGATCATGTGCCGGCGGTAGTTGGCGCCCTGGCAAATGAACTGTTGATTGCGCGTGACCGGCGACAACCATTCCACCTCCGCCTCGCCGATGGTCGGCCCTTCCAGCGCTGAGAGCGTTTCGATGGAGTTCGCGCGGAGAAATGCCGCCGTCGTTTCGAACTCACCGGGGATCGGCGTGATGCTGCCTTCGCGAATGACGCCCCACTGGTCCCGGTCGCGATAACTGAAGTGCAGAACGTGCAGCGCCATCAGCCGAAGAGCCTGGCGAGCGTGCGCAGCTTGGCCACATTGAGGTCGGGGCTGCGCCGGAGATTGCGGATGAGCACCGCGAGCTTTGCCGGGGTCATCTTGGGGCTGGTAAAGCTGCGCGGCATCAGCTCGCCCCACTGTGACATGGCGTCCCGGTTGGCGGCGTAGATGCCAACGGGTTGGTCCGCGGTGAACAGGTCGCCGTCGCAGTAGTGCTCGTGCTTGTCGCCCCAAGGGTCTTGCCAATAATCGAAGATCTGGCTGCCGAGAATGTGCCTCCCGATGCCCCAGGCATGCTTCCAGCCCTGCTCTCGCAGGACGCGCTGGCCCATGCCTACCGCATCCGCGTCGACCACTTCGAACGCGCTGTGACTGTACGCCGCTTCGAATCCCTGCACGAGCGCCAGGGTATGGTGATCCGCCGGCGTCGTGCCGAGGTCCAGGCGCATGAATGCAACGGCCGGCGATCCGTCGGGTAGCACTTGGATGTCGCTCGGGATGAAGCCGAAGTGCTGCGTATACCAAGCGCAGGTCGCCTGATAGTCGGCTAACTCGAGCACCACGTGCCCGAGACGAATCACGTCAGGCGGCGCTTGCTGCAGGCGCTGCGTCCCATTGACCCGGAGCGCGGCGTCCACAGAATTGAATGGCAGCGCGTGGCGATGGGGCAACTCATGGGAGGGTGCCTGCCCGGATATGGCCTCGACTCGGAACCCTGACGGGTCGGTCAGCCGCACGCGATACCCGCCGCTCGGCCACTCCAACGGCTCAACTGGCGATGCATCCGGCAGGCGAGCCAGGGCATCCAATTCCGCCGAGGTGTCGACGCGCAAGCCGAAACCGGCGAAGCGCGCCTTCTCCGCCTTTCGGACGACGTAGCAAAACGGTGCCGGCCCCGTGCCCCTGAGCAACAGCAGCTCGTCCTCGAACACGACGGTACGGAGACCGAAATCGGTCAGGAATCTGTGAGCCCTTGCCAAGTCGGGACGTTCGAACATCAGATAAGAGAGCGCTGACGCCTTGACGGTGGGATTCGGATGACGGGCCGGCTGCGCAGTGGTCAATTTCATCTTGGAATCTGGCCTCAAGCAGAGCGTGTGATGGTGTTGATAGCGGCCGTCGTCGTCGCACCGACCGGCGTTCCGAGCAGGGCGAGGCATTCGCGCACGAGCCGGTTCGCCTCGCTGGACGGCCCATCAGTAGCGATTGTCCGATCGGGCCGCACGACTGCCGCCCAACCGACCGGCGCGGTGCGCGGGAGGAAGACGCCCTCGAGGTCCTCCCAGCAGCCGTCCCGGGAAAGGTGCAGCCGCTGCCCGCGATGCGTGATTTGAATGACGGTCCCGCCCGCCGCGGCAAAGGCCCGGGCGGTCTCGCCGTCCAGCGCGGCTCCGGCATCACGGCCGAAACCAATCAGGGCCAGACCCGTACCGAGCACGTCGTCGCTGAAGCGCGAGTTGCCGTCGGCGCCTCGTACCAAGCCCTGCGGAATGACTCCACCCCGACGAAGCCTCGAATGCGAGCTGCCTTCGACGAAGAGTCCGCGCCGGAACTCATTCTTCGGCTTCACGCCCAGCTCGTCAAAGTGTTTGCGAAACCGTGGAACGAGCCGCGCCAGGCGCATCGAACCGTGCGTCAGGAAAGCGATGCCGGCGTTCCGCGGCATGATGAGCCTTTTCATAAACTTCGCAAAGTCGATCATTGCCTTGGCATGCGGGCGCCGTTCGACATCGTAACTCTCGAGAATCTCGGGCGCGGCTCGTCCTTGAAGAACCCAAGCCAGCTTCCAGCACATGTTGGCAGCATCGCGCAATCCGGAGACCAGACCCTGTCCGACGAACGGCGGGGTGACGTGTGCCGCATCGCCGGCCAGGAAAACTCGACCTTTACTAAACGACTTTACCGTTCTGGCATGAAAGCGGCAGACGGCCTTGCGCTCTATGATCATACGATCCGCGCGTCCCCAGGGCGCGAGCAGCCGGCGGATGCTCGGCTCCGACTCCATTTCCTCACGAGTCTCGCCCGGCCGGAGCATGAATTCCCACCGCTCGCGACCGCCTGGCGCTGTCATATGAGGACCCGGCCGCCGATGATCGCAGATGAACTCCACGTGGTCGATGGGCTCCGGAACATCGCGTGCGTCGATGACGAGCCAGTCCTCGGGAAAGGTCTGACCTTCGAACTCCTGGCCGATCAGCCGGCGCACGAGCGAGCTTGCTCCATCGGCGCCGACCAAGTAACGAGCCCTGACAGAGCGGGGGCACCCCTCCCCTACATCGAGGGAGGCGACGACAGTATCGCCGTCTTCCACGAATTCCCTCAACTCAACACCGAGCGCAATCTGCGCGCACCCGTAGCCCTGCAGCCGTCTCCGCAGACACTGCTCGAGCTCGGGCTGATAGAACATCACGAGCTTGGGATGACCGTTGATGCCACCGACCGTGTTCATGCGTCCGAACTCGCCAAACAACGGCGATCGCATGCGGATGCTCGGTATCGCGACCTTGGCGAAATCGCCGTCGGCGAGGCCTGCGAGTTGCAGGATGCGCAGCGCCTCGTTATCCAGAGCGATGGCGCGCGGCGCCATGAAGATGTCGGTCGACTTGTCGACGACGAGGACCCGCACGCCGTAGCGGGCGAGCAGATTGGCCACCGTGGCGCCCACCGGTCCAAACCCGACCACTAGCACGTCGACATTGGAGGGCAGACCGAGCGCGTCGGATGGGGTCGCTGATCCTGGTGCAGTCGAGTTCATATTTGACAGTTTATTCATAACTGAGTACTATGTCAACTATGACGGCGCGTTTTTTCGTGCTATGAGAGGCAGTATCCCACATGGCAAGCTCACTGAAGCGCAGCGCCGGAAAGCAGCCGGGGCCCAAGCCGTCTGTGGTATCCGCTCCGGCAATCGTCGAGCGCGAGCCGCGCGGCGCGCGCCGCAAGCGGGAAACGCGCTCCCGCCTCCTTGCAGCCGCCTTGAAGTTGATGGCCGAGAAAGGCATGGAGGGTGTGGCCATCAACGAGATCACCGAAGCTGCGGACGTCGGCTCCGGCTCTTTCTACAATCATTTCGAGTCAAAGGAAGCGATCTACGCGGCGGTCGTGGACAGCGTCTTTGGGGAGTTCTCCGATGCCCTCGACGAGCTCGTCAGCAATATCTTGGATCCCGCAGAAGTTGTTTCAGTCTGCGTGCGCCACACGCTGCTGCGCGCGGGGCGGGATCCAACGTGGGGGCAATTCTTGATCCGCGAGGGCTTCTCGACGCAGTCGCTCGAGCGGGGTCTCGCTCAGCAGCTTCTTCGGCATATCCGCCAAGGGATCGCAGCTGGACGTTTCTCGATCGCCATCGCCGATGCCCTGATTGGCCTGATCTCCGTCGGCGGCCCTGTCCTGGCTTCGATCGCAGTCGCGCAGAAGCTTGGGGTTGCCGCGGGGCCCCGGGCCGCCGGGCTGGCGGAGCTCGGCTTCAACACGAACCACCTCCCTGAGCGCACGGCGGCGGTCGTGCTGCAAACGCTCGGCCTCGACCGGGCTGCAGCGGAAGAGGTCGCACACCGGCCGTTGCCGGCCGTGGAGTCGCAAATCGAGTAACGTCGCGAACATATCGTTCCGTTGGCGCAGCGCGGGGGGCCCGCGATCAGGTTTGCGGTCGCCATCATCCATAGCATGAATCCGCAGCGCCAAGATGATCCGCTTTTCGTGGCGCAAGCCTGTCCGGGCGGCTCGAGACCATCGACAGCTTCGGCCAGTTGCGGCATCGGAAGGAAGCTCGACGAACGGCTTCACCCGCCGGCTCGAAGTAATCGATTCCATGAAAGGATCGGCAATAGCGGTCTTCGCGGATGGCAAATCAATTCAAGTTAAGGCCATGGAGCTTTATAGATCGCTCCTATGATTCGCTGTCATAGGCGGCTTGGCTTGGCTGCTCTCGATATCGGGCGTCGTCAACGACGTCTCGGGAGGTCTTCCGCTCTATCAGGTACTAGCGAAGACGGCTACCGCGGAGTTCTTTCGGGAGCTCGCGGGCCGGCCTCTTGCTCCCTTCGACTCGCGCGACTTCGGAAGTCACCTCTCGAATGAGGATCTGATTTGCACGTGGGCCGCGCTCTTCTTCATTCCTTCGCGTTACTGGATCGGAAGATGGCACGACGCACTCGAAAAGTGGGCGCAGACGGAGCCTTGACTAGCCTGCGCCGGCCGCGCTCGCCGTCCGGCGCGCTCCGAGTATCTGCGCCAGTTGCGCGGAATTGACCGTCTCTTCTTTGAGGAGCAACTCGACCAATTGATCGAGCTGTGCCCGAGCACCGCCCAACGTTTGCGCCGCGGCCTCGTGAGCCTCGCCGAGGAGACGTTGGATGTCCTCGTCGATGCGGGCAGCCGTTGCTTCGCTGTAGTCTCGGTTCTGCGAGAGCTCGTATCCCAAGAATGGTTGTTGTTCGTCCGATCTGAACGCTAAGAAGCCGAGACTGCCCATGCCCCACGACGTGACCATCTGACGGGCGAGGCTCGTCGCTTGAACGAGATCGTTCTCGGCACCGGTCGTCACCTGGTTGAAGACGAGTTCCTCCGCAGTCCGGCCTGCAAGCATAACGATGAGGCGCGACTTTAAGTACGCCTCGCTCACGTTTTGCCGCTCTTGCGCCGGCAATTGTTCCGTTAAGCCGAGGGCCTGGCCGTGCGGAACGATCGTGACCTTCTGCACCGGATCTGCGCCCGGCGTAAGCCACGCCGCGACGGTGTGCCCCGATTCATGATATGCGACGATTCGACGGTCGGCGGGGTCGACGAGTTGCGGATGCGTTGCACCCAATCGCACTTTGTCTAAAGCCGCATCGAAGTCGGCCATCGTTACGCCGGAGTGATTCGCCCGCGCCGCCCCGAGTGCGGCCTCGTTGCACAGATTTTCGAGATCGGCGCCGCTCATCCCGATCGTCGCGGCGGCAAGCAACCGGATGTCGACGTCGGGCGCCAGCTTCAGCTTGCGCGTGTGGATGCGCAAAACCCCCTCGCGCCCGTCTCGATCCGGGATCTCGATCGTCACTTGCCGGTCGAACCGCCCCGGACGCAGCAATGCAGGATCGAGCACGTCAGGCCGGTTCGTCGCTGCGAGCACGATGATGTTGAGCCGCGGGTCGAAGCCGTCGAGTTCGCCCAAGAGCTGGTTAAGCGTTTGCTCCCGCTCATCGTTCACGGTCCCGACCCCGGCTCCACGGCGTCGCCCGACGGCATCGAGTTCGTCGATGAACACGATCGCAGGTGCGGCTGCCTTGGCCTGACTGAACAGGTCGCGGACCCTGCTCGCGCCGACTCCTACGAACATCTCGACGAACTCCGATGCGTTCAGGCTAAAGAACGGCACGCCGGCTTCACCTGCCACGGCGCGGGCGAGGAGGGTCTTGCCGGTCCCCGGAGCCCCGACGAGCAGGACGCCCTTCGGGATTCGCGCGCCTAATGCGCGGTACTTGTCCGGATGTTTGAGGAAATCGACTTCCTCTTCTAATTCGGCCTTCGCTTCAGCGGCGTCGGCGACGTCTTCAAACGTTACCTTCGGCTGATCGCTTGTATACTGCTGCGGCTTCGCGCGGCCGAATCCGAGGACGGACGCCGGACCCTGACCGGCACGCTGCAGCATCCAGAGGAGAAACCCCAACAGCAGTACGGTCGGAAGCCAGCCGAGTACGGCGCCGAGCCACGCCGGTGCTGCCGGCTCCACGTTGACGCTCACGTTGCGGGATTCTAGCAGCGGCATGAGCGCCGAATCCCCGATCGCCTGAGGAAACGTCGTCGTAAACGTCGTGTAAGCGCTCGGCGACGCACCTGGTGAGGGTTGGGTAGCAGGTGACGACGAGCGTGGAGCAGGCGTGTAGGGTTTCGCAAAGGCTCCGTTGATTTGATTGCCGGCAACATTGACCTGGGAAATGTTGCCCTTGCGGACTTGCGTCAAGAACTCGGTATATGGAATGACAACGCCGGCGCCACCCTGATTCGTGAAGAGCGCAATGAGGTTCCAAACGCTCAGCAACACGATGAGGGCCAGCCACCATTGAAGTAGGCCCTTTCGCAGCGGTCCGCCGGGCTTCGATCCAGGCTCCGGTTTCTGTTCCATCACGGCTCACTTCGAGAATCGGCCTAAGCAGCCTTGGCTACGGCAAATCCAATTCGTTCCTCCGCGACCACTGAGGGAGCGAACTCACGATTCCTGAAAACTTCGAATTGCAGGAGCGAGCAGGCGCACAGCGATCGTTTGCAAGACGGCTGCCGCCGGCACCGCTAAGACGACGCCGTTGATGCCGAAAAGCGCTCCGCCGATCGCGGTCGCGAGAATCGTCGACAGCGGGTCGACGTCAAGTCCCTTCTTGAAGATTAGCGGCGAGATGAAGCTGCCTTCGAAGCCCTCCATCAACGATATGAGAAGGACGGCTTCGGCCGCTTTCGTCCAGCCCTGCGCCGTCAATACGACGGCACCCACCGTCAGCACGGCGATCAGCGTGCCGAGATAGGGAATGGCGACCAAGAGCCCTTGCACGAGGCCTAGGACGATCGGATACGGCGCCCGTAACCAAGAGAGCAGAATCATACTGGCCAGGGCAACGATCGTGCCGTTGATGAGGGTACCGCTCACGTAGAGCCCGAGTTTGCCTCCCATCTCACGGAACAAAGCATCCGCACCATCACGCTCGCTCGGCCGGACGAGCGTGAGGACGAATCCTCTGAGCGCATCGGACGATCCGAGCCAGAACAGCGCCAAGAGCAAGACGAGCACGAGCGTCGAGATGAAGGCGGCGATGCCGGCGTCAGCGTCGAGAAGACCTCGCGTGAAGGAAACGAGGCTCGTCCCGAGCATCGGGACCAGCCACTCAAAGCCGCCCGTGGGAGGCTTGCCTCCGCTCAGGAATTGCTGTAAGACCGCGGCGACGTCTGCCAGAAAGCCCGGCAGCGAGCGCCAGAGGGCGATCGCCTGCGGCGCGAGAGCGCGCACCGGGATTATCCATGCAAGTCCGATCGCGGCGGCAATGGTCGCAAACGTCGTCGCAAGCGCAAGGGGTCGCGGTATCCGCGCGCTCAGCCGGTCGACGAGCGGCCGAGCAGCCTCCGCGACGACCACTGCACCGAAGAACGCGAGCACGACGCCTTGTGCCTTCACCAAGGTGAAGCAAATCGCGACGGTCGCGGCCACGACTGCGGCCGCGACCGCCGCTATCGCGGCCGCATTGGAGAGCGCGCCATGCGAGGCGGTCGAGCGCTCCGGCACGCTACTGGGCTGCGGCGAAGACGGAATCGGGAAGCCTGACGTTCAGTTGGTAGTTCGAAAACGTGGTCTCCGAATCTGCGTGCACTCCGCCGCCGCGCGTCTTCGTCGAGCTGGTGCGCACGAGCTGATACCCGCCGACGGACTCGTAGGTCTGGTCGCTCGTGATCGTCACGCCGTTCTGTTTCGACCAGGCGTATCGTTGCACGAGGCCGGAGGAATTCTGGACGACCGCATCGATGCTACGGACGCTTCCCTGCTCCACCGGCACGAGGTGATAGGTCGTGGCGTCTGCCGTGCGTGAGAGCACCGAGATTGCGTATCGCTTCGCCCAGCTCGACGCCGGCCCGATCGAGGGCTGGTTCTCGACGATCGGTCGCGCGATCGCAGGGATATTGTCGAAGATCACCTTGGATTGCTCATCGCGACTGTAGAGCGTCCCGCGCAGAGTAAAACCGCCGAGCGGCAGATGCGTTGCGACCTCCATGTGCGCCTCGTACGAAGCCAACCCCTTATTGACGCCAAGCACCTTCTGGAAGACCGGATCCGTGCTTGCTTCGAACGTTTGAGCGCCGGCAGCAGAGAGCGCCAGGCACGCTAGAGCGAGCCCAAAACCGACCTTCGACCAGATGAGGACCCGGCCCCGTCTTTTGTGCATTATCATCCCTCGATTAGTTGAGAAATTGCTCCGCCTCGTTGGCGGGCAGGTGCAAGGGCGTAGCAAGCTTCGGGTCGCTGTTGAACCTTGCGAACATCGCCGGATTTTGCGCGAAGTGCTCTTCGAGCCGCTCGATGCGATGTTGGTCGTTCGGATGATCGGACAGCATCTCCGGCGGCGCTTGGAGATCTGCCTGCGCGAAATCTTGAAACAACCACACTAGGCCCCAGGGGTCGTATCCGGCCGCCGCGCAGGTTTCCGACCCTTTCAGGTCAGCTGCTTCCTCCGCGTTGCGCGAATAGTGCAGGGAATCCAACGAGCCTATGGCTTGCACTGCTAATATGGTGCCGATCGACGGCCCCAGCAGGATCGTGGCGGCAATCGCGCGCCGGCGGATCGCGTCATCGCGCTTCATCAATTCCATCGAGTCGTGATGCAGCAAGTGGGAGCTCTCGTGGCAAAGAGTTCCCTCGAGCTCCTCGGCGTTCTTCACGAAGTACAACAGCTTGTCGACTACGTAAATGTTTCCGCCAGGGGCGGCAAACGCGTTTGGTTGACTTTCGTGAACGATGTAGAAGTGGATCGGGTACTGATATTGCGGCTGTACGACCTTTGTTATGGCCGCCGCGATGGGCCGGAGCGTGTCGTAGAGCGGAGACGATTGGACGATCTCGCCCTGCGACTTCAGCTGCGCGAACAGCTGCGCTCCGGCCTGCGTTTCATCGGTGTCGTCTGCTCGTGCCGTCCCCTGGATCAGAATCGTCACGATGAGGACCGTCAGGCAAACGAGAGCCGAACGAGGATGCCTGTGAAGCTTCCCCATCACGCCGGTGCGTGGATCTTAGCGAAATCGGCACCGGCGCTCTTGATGCGGAACGAGAACGCGATCAGCGACACGCCGGCAAGAACCGCGTAGAAGCCGATCGTGTAGACGAGCGCGAGCAGACCGAGATCAGGGCGCATCACGACGTAGAAACCGAACGCCAGCGTGATGATGCCCAGCAGAATCCACCAGAATTCGTTGCTGACGTAGCTGCGCAGCGCGACGGCGCCCGAGATCTCCATGAGACCGGTTGAAATCATCCAAATGGCGAAGAAATAGGCGAGCGCTAGCGGTCCGATCCCCGGCTGGGCCAGCATGACGAAGCCTAACGCGCCCTGGACGAAGCCCATGAGGATGAGCGCCCACCAGTGGCCGACGCCGGTGAACGAGATGCCCGCGAGGAGCGATACTACGCCGCTGATGATGAAGTACGCGGCAAAGACATAGACAAGGGCGCTTGCCGTCGCTGCGGGCGCCGAAAAGGCAAATGCCGCCAGAGCGAGTGTGACGAGCCCGCGAACCAGGAACGTCCACCACTTACTTGTTAACTGCTTGATGGTATCGGAGATCATGATCGAGTACCCCTTTTGGAAGTTGAGTTTTCTAGAGGCGACTGACGCCTCTAGACGAAACGCGGATCGTTCTAGACCTTTGCCGTGCTCGAACGCTGCGAGGCAACGGCCTCGCTCATTCTCGCAATGGCCTTCCGTGTCTTTTCGAGCATCGCCCGATTTGTGCGCTTGAGTTCTGCTTCACTCGCACCGGCCACGTCGTGCAGGTGCTTGGCAGTATCCTCGAGCAGCGCGACGGCATCTTGCACGTGCTGCTTCGCGTCCGTACGCTGCCCTTCGCCGACCGCCTTCAGTGAGCCGCGAGTTTCTTCGCCTGTGCCGCGACATGTTCGACGTCGGCTCGCAGGGTGGCGTGATCCTTCGCGGAGGAGGCTTCGATCCTCGTATGAAGGCCTTGAGTTTCGCTGCGGGCACGTTCCAGCGCGTCTTTGATTTCGCTCACGGGCATACTCCTTCAGTGCTTTGCGATAGGGCTTCCGCTGCCGTCAGCGTATGCAAGGCGAGCCGAAAGAGACAGTTCCGCGTTGCTCACAGGAATGGCAGTAACAGCCTCCCGCGCAGCTGACGGCCACTTGCCTGCGACTCGTAAACTCGGAGTTGACAGACAGGCCCAGCCAGGCTTGTTACGCTGTGAGAAATGGCAAGGACGATGACGGTGGGCGACGGCGTCGGGTATCAGCCGACGTGCGTGATAGCAGGTGCGGGGCCTGGACTGGGGTTGGCCATCGCGGAACGCTACGCTGAAGAGGGCTTTGCGGCCTTCGTGCTTTGCCGTCACCCGGTACAGCTCGAATCCCGTATCCTGAGATTGCAAGCGCGTCAGCTCAGCGTGCTGCCGGTAGCGTGCGATGTCGCAAGCACGCAGTCGGTTCGAGAGGCGCTGCGCGAGATAAAGCTGACCGCCGGCGGGTGCGACGTTCTCGTCTACAACGCCTATGCGGACCGCTCCGACAGCGTATCGACCCTGGATCCCGACACGATGCTGGCGGAGTTTCGGGTGAACGTTGCCGGTGCTCTCTCGTTCATAAACTTGACGCTCGGCGACATGCGCGCGAAGGGCGGTACGATTCTGTTTTCCGGCTGCGGGCTGGAAAGCGCGCCCTCCTCGAAAAGGACGTCCCTGAGCGTGAGCAAAGCCGCCTTACGCGCTCTCGTCGACTGTCTGGCCGAGGAAGTGGGAGACGACGGGATCCGCGTCGGCATGGTGACCGTCGAAGGCGTGATGCCCGCGCGTTCCGACGATCTGAGAAGGGTTGCGAACCTTTACTGGCGCCTCTTCATGGCGAGCGAGAGCCACTGGAAACGCGAGCTGCGCTATCGCGGCGACGCCTGCGAGCTGTATTAAGAGCAGCTTATCGACCATGTGCCGCGTGGCCTGGCGCCGATCGATCTGCGACGATCTCGCCGCATTGCTTGCTGTCAACTCCTGCTTTGCAGACGGCGAGTCCGTTGCGAGATATGATCGGATCACGCTGAACCATCTTGAGCACACTGAGCCTTTGCAACACCGCTGAGGAGCTCGCCATGCATGCTTTAGAGCACCCAACGAACAGAATGCGTCTGGGAGAGTTCCTGAGAACCCGGCGCGCGCGGCTTTCACCGGCGGACCTGGGCTTGCCGCCGCTCGGGCGGCGGCGCACACCGGGGCTCCGTCGTGAAGAGGTGGCCCAACTCAGCGGCATATCGGTCGCCTATTACACCTGGATGGAGCAAGGACGTGATCTTCACATGTCCTTTGACGTGCTCAACGCTCTTGCTCGGACGCTTCACCTTACGAACGCGGAACGGACGCATCTCTTTACGCTTGCCGGTCTCGAAGTCCCGGAAAGCGTCGTTGTCGAGGGCTCGGATCTCCACCCGACGCTCGTGCACCTCTTCGAGACGGCGCCGAATTCATGCGCGTTCAAGTACGATGCGTGGTTTAACGTCGTCGCAGCGACGCCGCTGGCAGCAGCAGTGTTTGGAATCAGGCCGCATCGAGGCGCCGAGTCGAATTTGATCTGTCGCGTATTCGCCGATCCGGAGCAACGGCGGCTATGGGTCGACTGGGAAAGCGAGGCCCGCATTCTCGTCGGCATGTTCCGGCAAGCGCTGGCAAAGTGGCCGGAGGCGTCGGATGGAAAGGCGCTGCTTGAAGTGCTGCCGCACCTTCCGGATTTCACTTCGGTTTGGACCGCCTACGACGTGCGGCTGCGCCCCTCTCCCGACGAGTACTTCCGTGCCGAGCCTTGGGAGCTCAACCACAGGAAAGCCGGCATCTTGCGCATTCACCGCATCGCGATGGCGATCCCGAAGCGACACGGTGGGACGATCGTCCTGTGCAGCCCGGCGGAACCCGAGACCGCATCCAAGTTCGAGGGTCTCGTAGACTCGGGAAAGGTCCGACATTTGCGAGGGCTCTAACTCTCTTCGGCAAACACCGAAGCTGGGACTCGAGCATCGAGTCGGTAATTGGAGAGCTGCAGCGTACCGTCGACGCTATATTGAGGAAATCGTGCCGAGATGTTCGAGGTCGAAAGCACGCGACAGACACCGACGCCGAGGTACGTTTGAGCGAAACTCAAGGTTCCACCACCGGTGTAGACCCACACGGCGCGCACGATGAGCGCTTGGCGATCGCCCACCGTAACGGTTAAACTCTTGACGCGTCCGCCCCGCTTGCGAGAAGCGAGGGCATACGTTGACGTGTTTCCATCGTCTACGAGCGGCGTGATGGCGTAATCGGATGTGACCTCGGCGTAGGTAGAGGCCATCGAAGCGAGTGCTTTGAACCTCGTCCACGGCCACGGAACGTTTTCAAAGACGATCTTGTGCGCCGGTCGTCGATAGTAGGCCGTTCCTTGGAAGGTCTTGCGCACTGGAACGGCAGCGTGCAATTCCACAGACAGCGTCGCGGAAGCGACGTAGGAGCGCAGCGTTGGGTTTGGATCGAGCGCGCGCCGAAGCAGTTCCGGCGAAGCCGTCTGGGCCGCGCCCGGGGTCTGCAAAGTGAGCGCGGCCACGAGGGTAAGGGAGAGCAAGCTCGGTGTCTGCATGATCTTCCCACGATACCAGCCCAAGGCGCAGGTGTCTGCCAAGCCGCACTTTATCAGAAGCCCCGTAAAGTTTCGCGAGCGCCGTAAAGTTTCGCGCTAGGACAAAGCCAGGGATGTGAGCTGCGCGAGCGTTCCGATGAAGGCGTGCTCCCGGAGGAATGGCTTGCCGGACCCCCTTCAAGAAGCGCGATAAACCGGGCCGTGCGCGCGGCGCCGCCGGAGGCTTCACGACAGAGCGAGCGACGTCATCCCGGCAAGCGTCCCGATGACGGCGCGATCCGCTTCGGAATAGACGTGACCCGCCCAGAGACGCTTCGATGCCGATCGAACGGCCGAAGGTGTCATGCTATGAGAGCGCGAGCGATGTAATTTCGGCGAGCGTCGCAATGGCGGCGCGATCCGATGCCGAGTAGGGGCGTCGCGTCTTGTGGGTCGCGACGATGGAGCCGATGAGGCCCCGGCGCGAGCGGACGCGTGCCGAGATGAAGGTGCCCATGACCTCGGAGATCCCTTGTCGTGCCCACGTCTCCACGACTACCCGGCGAAGCGGGCTGCCCTGGTAGGCTTCTTCGAACGTCGCGACGTCGCCCGGCTCGGCATGCGTGGGCAACAGCAAGAGCTCATCGATTTGCTCGGGCCGCAGCGACGCTCCAAAGTCCCTGCCGGCCGCCTCCCACCGGCTGCTGTACCCGGGGTCCACGACCAAGGGTATTTCCCAGATCCCGCATTGGAAGCGTGCCCCCACACGGTCCGCTCGCCGCGTGTACGAGATCGCGTCGGCATCGTCGAACCAAGCTGCGAGTTGCCCTGCTGCTTCGGCCAAGGCTTCGTTCTCGGAACTCGCCGCCCAGAGCCGTCTCGAAAGCGAGTTGATTAGGGAGCAACCTTGCAGAAAGGTCTTGCATTCGGGCCGCAGCTCCGTGCGCTTGAGCTCCGGAATCGCCAAGGAAAAGAGCTCCGTGCGCTCGTCCGCATCGAGCATTAGCGCCTGCGCCAAGCGATCGAGCAACTGCGGAGATGTGCACAGGCTCGCACCGGATTCGAGCATCGCGTACCACACACGGCTCGAATCGATCGCCTCGGCGAGTTCCTCTTGCGTGACCGGGCGGCCCCGCCGGACCGCCGGGCGCTCGTAGCTCCCGAGTGCCCCGATGCCTGGATCGATGCGGTGCCGCATGGACTTGAGAAACGCTCCCAAGTGCGACAGCGGAGCATTCACTCTATCGCTGGAAACGCCAACCATACAACCATAGTGGACGGACCGCTCGAAGTCTGTCAAGTGCCAGTTTAGAATGCCCTGCGCTCCATGCCAGTCCGTCGTGCACGGCACTCGCCCGCTGCGGGTTCTCCTAAGGGTCTATTCTAGCGCCTCACACGGTGAGGACGGCTGCAACCGTCCTCACCGCGTTGGAGGCACTGCTCAGGCCCCTACAAAATGCCGGCGTCAGTACCAGTACGGATCGTAGTCGTAAGGGTAGAGATAGTAGCCGTAGCCCGGGCCGAAGAAGGAGTCGCTCGTGACGTCGCCCTTTGGACGCCGGTGTATCGTGCCGCCGAGCCGTTTCGCCAGCGTGTCCACGGGCGTGGTCCAGCTTTCCGAAATCTCGGCGACGACGGCAGACTGCCCGGCAGCCAGCACGAAACCGGACTCGTAGGCTGCCTCCTCATGTTCGCCGGATTTCACGGCATCTGCCGTGAGCCCGACCGCTCCGCCGGCGGCGGCGCCTATGCCGGCCGCGCTTCCAATCTTCGCGCCGGCCGCTGCTCCGGCAGGCCCGGCTGCCAGCGCTCCAATCAGCGCCCCGACGCCGACTCCGATCGCCGTGCGGAGCCCGGGGTCTGTTTGCTTGGAGGCGACTTGCACGTACCCGAGGTCATCGCGTCGCATGACCGCGGCACCGTGCACGGTGATCTCGCCTGCGTCGTCCAGATTCCAAAGCGAGTGGAGCGCGTCGGATGCCTGCGTCTCCGAATCGAAGGTGATTGCTACGTAGTTGTCCATGTCATTCTCCTCGTTGCTCGTAGGCTAGTTCTTGGAAGCCGTCGCGCGCTTGGCGGCTACAGCGTGACTTAGGTTCTGGACGGCGGCGCGCGCGCGATCGAGCGCGGCTTGATTAGCTTTCTTCAGTTCGAGCTCGGTTGCGCTCGCGGCGGTCTTAGCGCGCGTCGCTGCATCTTCGAGCCTCGCAGCAGCATTGCTAAGATGCTGTTTCGCGTCGGCACGCTGACCTTCAGCGAGCGTCTTGACCGACGCCGCGAGCTGGTGAGCGTGCGTCGAGGCACTCTCAAGGTCGGCGCGGAGAGCGGCCTGATTCTTGGCGGTGTTCGCTTCGATCTTCTGTTGCAGCGCTCGAGCATCGCTGCGAGCCTTGTCGACGGCGTCTTTGACTGCGCTCATAGATGTTCTCCTTGTGACTGAGCTCGTACGATCTTAAGCGGCCGGCTCGAGGCCGACCACCTCTCCATCTCTCCTATGAGTCGCAGTCACAGGCTGTCCATGTCAATTCTCGATTTGCAGGCTTGACTGCTTCGAGAGTGCTAGCGTGTGCAGAAAAAGGCTGGTTTCGTCGAATATGATCGCTGCGGGCAAATCCTTGCATCCCTCTGCACAGATCACGTCCCATAAGCGAGCAGCGTGCCCGGCCGCCGACTCGGGCGACATTGCGGGAGTGTACTCGTGCGCACAGGGTCGACTCTTAATCTTGATGGCGGACGTGTCGGGTCGCGGCGTCGCTGCGGCCCGGCATGCCTGCCACTTGGGGCAGATCGTCCACGCACTCAGTTCTTGTGATCGAAGGCCGGGGCGCGGAGGAGCTCAGCCTGAGTCGGTTCTCGTCCTCAACGCAAGCTCATCGAGCGTCAAGCCCGGCGAACTGTATATCAGCAGGGCCTAACGTAAATCGGGCATTCTTGATGAGTACTCGACATTATCCTCAACTCGGCATTAGGAGCAGCAAAATCACTTAAGGATTAGGCGACTCCCTCGATCGGGCCCGATGGAGGCGTCACAGCTTTTGCTGCTCCTCAAAGAGCTTTTCCGTAATCAACGGGTTGGGACCAGCTAGCAAATAGGCCACTGAGCCTCAGGAGCCCATTTTGAGTGTTAACGTGGTCCACATATAATGCAAACATGGTATACGACCCGCTAGTCATGTAATGATAGTATACAGATCGCGCTCCGGCAGTGTCCGCGCTGCCCGCCGGTAATCGGTAGAGGTTTTGACCGAAGACTTCGACTTGAGGGCCGCCATTGATCGGCATAGATGGGAGCAGCCCATTTTTTGCCTCAATCCTCAGCTGTACCGCTAAATCATCATTTCCTTTGCGATACTGTGCGGTGTACGTCAAGCGCATGCTTACCCCGCCCCAGCTGATTTCTTGAAAATTGCTCGGTGCTATTTCAATTGTCTGAACGGGCGCGGCATCAGACACGAACAGCTTTGTAGCGCCGGGGTAATTGTTTGGCCCAGCCCACTCTACACGTTGCCAATCACTAGAATCTGCCTTTGCCACCAAAGTAGCCCTTGGCTTACGTTCGCTAAGGACATATTGAAAGAGCACAACGACCACAATTACCGCGGCGAGTCCAAAACAAACAGCCTGAAACCAATTCGCTGCGAGCCAGGCTAAGTGTGCCTGTGAGGTCAACCACTCCAAGACGTCGCTAGTCGTATGGATATGCTCGACGGCGGTTAGTAGCTGAATGATCAGCCCTTTAAAGCCACCAGCAACCAGGAGGCCACCGGCCGTGTAGAGCCATGGCGCCTTTTTTCGCGCGAAGGCAGATGTTATAGACCAGAACCCCTGGCTAGCGTGGCGCCCACGAAAACCGCGTTTGCCAGTCCTCAACTCAGACCTCCGCTGAGCCAAGTATATCGCCCTGCCTCATGCTCACCTGCAATGCGAAGCATCGAGCTTCTTGGTCTTGCGCCTTCACGGAGCGGCCGCGGCCGCCGGTCGTCGGATAAGCGCGATCGTCATACGCTCGAGCTCTTCCGCGGTTTGTCTCTTCGATCGCCCGCAGTCAGCTCCTCAAATAGTTGAGGGCTTGGAGCAAGCGTTCATTTTCGCGAGCACCCGCTCTAGCTGAGGCCACAGTGGGAAAGGCGGAGGCTATGACTGCCGTTCCTATGCGGAACGCAGGGCTATTTCCCAGCGCGTAGCTCGTATACGCTGGAGCCATCGCATTATTTGAAGGCTACGTTTCCTCCGTCCAGGAACGGCAAATGAAACAGCTGACGCCCATGAAAGCACCGTCCGGCAACGGAGCGAGCTCGCCGGATCGGGCGCCGAAGTCGTCCGTACCCAAGTGGGTGTACTGGGCTGCCGGCGCCGTCCTGGCGGCTTTGGTGATCGGCGCGGTCGTACACGCACGCCTTGCGCCGAAGATCGGCTACCTCACCGCTCCTGTCGTCCGCAAGGACCTCGTTGCGACGGTCACCGCCTCGGGGACCGTCAATCCGCAGGATACGATCCTCGTCGGAACGCAGGTTTCGGGCACGATCTCGGAGCTCGATGCGGACTTCAATTCCGTCGTCAAGACCGGTCAGGTGCTGGCGCAGATCGACCCGACTAGTTTGCGGGCGCAGCTCGACGCGGCGCAAGCTTCGGAGATGGAGTCGCAAAGCGCCGCAGCCGCCGGCGCGGCGAGTGCTGCGAGCGCCGAGCAGAACGTCACGGTTGCCCTGAAAAACGCGGCTGCCGCTCGCGAAGCGCTCGCCTCCGCCCGGTCGCAGGTCGGCAAGGCCAAGGCGGCACTTGATCTCGCAAACCTCACCCTGCGTCGCGACCAGCAGCTTCTCGCACAGGGTTTCGTTCCGCAAGCGCAAGCCGACACCGACGCCTCGAACGCGGCTGCCGCACAGGCTGCCTTCGAGGCGGCGACGATCGCCATCGATCAGGCCCGCGCACAGCTCCAGGCGCAAATCGCAGCTGCCCGAGCAAGCAGGTCGCAAGCGCGGAGCGCAAGCGCGTCCGCAACCGCAAACCGCGACTCATCACGTTCCGCGACGGCCAGATCGTCGAGGACGCGGCGGTCACGGCCGACGCCGGAGCGCCGGCAAAGTGAGCCTGCGCACCTTGCTTCGGATCGCCTGGCAGGCGCTGGTGCGCAATCGCGTACGCTCGTTGCTGACCATGCTCGGCGTCATCATCGGCGTCGCGGCCGTCGTGATTACTATTTCGATCGGAGACGGTGCGCGCCTCTCGGTCTCCGAGCAGATCGCCGGTCTCGGCAGCAATCTTCTGATCGTGATCCCGGGCAGCGTCAACCTCAATGGTGTCCGCACCGGGACGGGGGCTGCCTCGACGCTCGCACCCGAGGACGGCCTTGCTCTCGCGCAGCTAGCCCACGTCGCGGCCGTTTCTCCGGGGGTCGGCATACGGACGCAGATCCTCGCCGGAAGCAACAACTGGTACACCCAGGTCAGCGGCACTGCGCCGACGTTCACCTACATCCGGCAGTGGCATCTGGCATCGGGCTCCTTTTTCACCGATGCCGACGTCGCCTCGTCGGCGAAGGTCTGTGTCCTCGGCCAGACGGTCGTCGCGAACCTCTTTCCAAACCGCGAATCCCCGCTCGGAAAGATCGTGCTGATCCGTAACGTTCCGTTCACAGTCATCGGGACGCTCGCGGTTCGCGGTCAGAGTGCAAGCGGAACCGACCAGGACGACACGATCGTCGTTCCCTATACGTCGGCGATGGAAAGGCTCACCCGGAACGACGTTCGTCAGCGTCTTCCTCGTTTCAGCCGACGAAGAGCAGTACCTTCCGCTCGTGCAGCGCGAGATCGTCGGCCTGCTCGAGCAGCGGCATCGCATCATCGGCAACACGGAAGACGACTTCGACGTGCGCAACCTGCAAGACATCGCCAACGCCGCGTCGGCAAGTGCGACGGTGATGGAATACTTGCTCTCCGGCGTCGCGACCGTCTCGCTGCTCGTCGGCGGCATTGGAATCATGAACATCATGCTCGTCTCGGTCACCGAGCGGACCCGTGAGATCGGCTTGCGCATGGCCCTGGGCGCGCGCAGCCGCGCGATCCTCGAGCAATTCCTCATCGAGGCGGTCATGCTCTCGGCGATCGGCGGAGGGATCGGGATTCTGCTGGGACTCCTCGGTTCAGCCGCGCTTGCAATTTTCGGACACTGGCCGATGGTCGTTCCAGCAACGGCCATTCTGTTGGCGTTTACGTTTTCTGCTTTCACCGGTATTTTCTTCGGCTATTATCCCGCCTCGAAGGCCGCTCGCCTCAATCCGATCGACGCTCTTCGGTTTGAGTGACGGATGCGCCGGCGCGGCATCGCTCTTGCATGCCGAAACCGACGTGGCTGACGGAAGCAGGTGGCGCGCCCTGTAGGCGACACACGCCAGCTGACCCCCCCCTTTATGAGATCTTAAGAATCCGACCGATCCGAGTTCCGTAGCCGACCGGCCGAGCGGTAAGGAGAAATGGTAGTCTTTTCATCGAACCGTACCGGAAGCGCAGTGAGAAGAACGCACCGCTAAGGAGCTCACGATCGTGATGGCCGCCACTCCCGTCCTCAACCCGAAGCCGTTCGGGCGTCGTCGCGCATGAAAACCAGCACGCTGACGCCGGAACTGCTCCATAGGATCGATGCCTACTGGCGCGCCGCCAACTATCTGTCGGTCGGTCAGATCTACCTTTATGACAATCCGCTGCTGAAGCGGCCGCTGACGTTGGCGGATGTCAAGCATATGTTGCTGGGACACTGGGGCACGACTCCCGGGCAGAATTTCATTTACGCGCATTTGAATCGCGTCATAAAGAAGTTCGATCTCGACATGATCTACGTCTCCGGCCCCGGGCACGGCGGGCCGGCCGTCGTAGGCAACACGTATCTCGAGGGCACGTACAGCGAGATCTATCCCGATATCAGCCAGGATGAGGCAGGGCTTCGCAAGCTGTTCATTCAGTTTTCGTTTCCTGGAGGGATCCCGAGTCACGCATCAGCTGAGTGCCCGGGCTCTATCCATGAGGGCGGCGAGCTGGGCTATTCGCTGAGCCATTCGTTCGGAGCGGTGTTCGACAATCCCGATCTCATCGTGGCCTGCGTCGTCGGCGACGGCGAAGCGGAGACGGGTCCGCTGGCCACCGCGTGGCATTCAAACAAGTTCCTCGATCCGGTAACCGACGGCGCAGTGTTGCCGATCCTGCACCTCAACGGCTACAAAATCTCCAACCCGACCATCCTCGCCCGCATCACCAGCGACGAGTTGGAGCAGTTGCTTCGCGGCTATGGGTGGACGCCTTACTTCGTCGAGGGGCACGAGCCCGAGCTGATGCATGAGGCGATGGCGGCGGCACTCGACACGGCCGTCGAGCAGATCTGGACGATGCAGCGGGATGCCCGCGTGCACGGCAACCTCACGCGCCCGCGCTGGCCGATGGTCGTTCTTCGTTCGCCCAAGGGATGGACCGGGCCTAAGGTCGTCGACGGCCTGCAAATCGAAGGTACCTTCCGGTCGCACCAGGTGCCGCTCTCCGACCCGGCAACCCACCCGGAACACCTCAAACTGCTGGAAGACTGGCTGCGGAGTTATCGGCCGGAAGAACTCTTCGATGAGCAGGGCCGCCTGAAGGCGGAATTGGCTGAACTTGCTCCGGCGGGCGAACGGCGGATGGGAGCGAATCCTCACGGAAACGGTGGCATTCTGCTGCGCGACCTGCGTATGCCGGATTTCCGCGACTACGCGGTCGACGTACCGTCGCCCGGTGCGAGCGGGATCGGCGACACCCACGTGCTGGGGCGCTTCCTGCGCGACGTAGCGAGGCTGAACGGCGCCCAACGGAACTTCCGGATCTTCGGCCCGGACGAGACGCTCTCCAACGGACTGGAAGCGCTCTTTGAGGTGACGGACCGCCAATGGGACGCCGCGACGGCGCCGAACGATGAATTTCTCGCGCCGACCGGGCGCGTGATGGAGATGCTGAGCGAGCATCAATGCGAAGGCTGGCTGGAGGGTTACCTGCTCACCGGCCGCCACGGGCTATTCAATTGCTACGAAGCGTTTATCCACATCGTCGACTCCATGTTCAATCAACACGCAAAGTGGCTCAAGGTTACTTCACGCCTGCCGTGGCGGCGGAAGATCTCCTCGCTAAACTACCTGCTGGCCTCGCACGTCTGGCGACAGGATCATAACGGCTTCACCCACCAAGATCCCGGGTTCATCGACCACGTCGTGAACAAGAAGGCTGAGATCGTGCGGGTCTACCTTCCGCCCGACGCCAACTGCCTGCTGTCGGTCATCGATCACTGCCTGCGCAGCCGCCAATACGTCAACGTCGTCATCGCGGGCAAACACCCTGCGCCGCAATGGTTGACGATGGATGCCGCCGTCAAGCACTGCACCGCGGGAATCGGCATTTGGCAATGGGCAAGCAACGACGAGGACGTTGCACCCGACATCGTCATGGCCTGCTGCGGCGACGTGCCCACGCTCGAGACGCTCGCCGCCGTCTCCATTCTGCGCGAGCATCTGCCCGATCTGAAAATCCGGGTCGTCAACGTCGTCGATCTCATGAAGCTGCAGCCACAAACGGAGCACCCGCACGGGTTGAGCGACGTGGATTTTGACCAGCTCTTCACCAAGGAGAAGCCGGTCATCTTTGCCTTTCATGCCTACCCGTGGTTGATCCACCGGCTGACCTATCGCCGCACGAACCACACCAACATCCACGTCCGCGGCTACAAGGAAGAGGGCACGATCACGACGCCCTTCGACATGACGGTACTCAACGATCTCGACCGCTTCCATCTCGTGATGGACGCTATCGACCGTCTGCCGCAGACCGGCGACAAGGGCATCTATCTGAAGCAGCAGCTTAGGGACAAGCTCATCGAGCACAAGCAGTACATCGACAAGAACGGCCAGGACCTTCCGGGGGTCCGAAACTGGAAGTGGGCTGCGTCCGGCCGTGCAGACTAACGCGGCGCGGCCGGCCCTCGGAATCCAGGCGGTCGCAGACCTCGAAGATTTGCCGATCGGCATGCGTTCGATGTCTCCGCCGATCGACGTCTTCTTCAGGCCTCGCGGCGTGGCCGTGATCGGCGCGACCGAGCGCCCTGCAAGTGCAGGCCGCATCCTGCTCGTCAATCTTATGGCGAGCAGCTTCGGAGGGACGCTTTACCCCATCAACCCCAATCGCGAGAGGGTTCTGGGGTTGCCTTCGTTCCCGACGGTCGAGGCGGTCCCGGGACCCGTCGACTTGGCGGTGATCGCGACCCCTGCACAAACGGTACCCGACGTGATCTCCCAATGTGCCGCAAAAGGCGTCAAGGGCGCGATCTTGCTCTCCTCCGGCTTCAAAGAGAGCGGGCCGGCTGGCACGGCGCTGGCGCGCCAAGTGCTCGAGCGCGCCCGCGAAGGGAAATTGCGCGTGCTCGGCCCCAATTCTCTGGGCGTCATCTGTCCGGTGACGGGTCTCAATGCGAGCTTGGGCAGCGTCGTCGCGCGTTCGGGGACCGTCGGCTTCGCCAGTCAGAGCGGCGCGCTGTGTGCCTCGGTTCTCGGCTGGAGCCATGCTCAGCAATTCGGTTTTTCGGCCTTCATTTCGATGGGCTCGATGATCGACATCGACTGGAGCGACGTCATCTACTATTTGGGCGACGACCCGAGCACCAAGAGCATCGTACTCTACATCGAATCGATCGGCCAGGCTCGCACCTTCCTGTCGGCGGCCCGCGAGGTTGCTCTCAGCAAGCCGATCGTTCTGTTCGAGCCCGGGCGCACGACCGCGGCGGGGAAGGCGGCGGCTTCGGATACCGGCTCGATGATCGGAAGAGACGACGTGCGTGATGCGGCTTTCGAGCGCAGCGGCCTCTTACGCGTCGACTCGATCGAAGAGCTGTTCTCGATGACCGCAGTACTCGCCATGCAGCCGCGGCCCGCGGGGAAGCGGCTGGCGATCGTGACCAACGCCGGCGCACCGGGCGTGCTGGCGACCAACGCGCTTGTCGAGGGCGGTGGCGAAACGGCATCCCTCGGAAGGGCAGCGCTCGCCGCGCTGGACGCCATCTTGCCTTCGTATTGGAGTCACGGCGATCCCGTCGACATCTTCGGCGACGCGACACCCGAGCGCTACGCGAAGACGATCGAGATCGTCCGGGCGGATCCGAACAACGACGGCCTGCTCGTGACCTACGCGCCACACGGTAACGCAACCGCCGTCGAAGTCGCCGAGTGCGTCGCGAACCTGGCCAAGACGCCGCGTAAGCCGCTGCTCGCCAGCTGGATGGGGGGTGATGAGGTGAAGGCCGGCTCGGAGATCCTCGAGCGCGCCGGCATCCCCTCCTTCGCCTATCCCGACGCCGCCGCTCGCATCTTCAACTTGATGTGGCGTTACGATGACAACTTGCGCGCGCTGATGGAGACGCCGACGCTCGCAGCCGACGAGGCGGTGCCCAACCGAGCCGTCGCGCGAGCGCTCATCGCCGGCGTGCTTACCCTGAGGCGGACGCAGCTTACCGAAGCGGAGACAAAGCAGCTGCTCGATGCCTACGAGATCCCGATCGGCAAGAGTGTGATCGCAACGACCCCGCAGGCGGCCGTTGCGGGAGCCGACACGCTCGGCTACCCGGTGGCCATGAAGGTTCACTCCGAAAAGATCGTCCACAAGAGCGAGGTCGGTGGTGTCCGCTTGCGTATCGGCGATGCCCAGGGGGTGCGGCACGCATTCGAACGGATCGCCGCGGCGGTCACGCTCAACGTCGGCCCCGATGCATTCAAAGGCGTTACAGTCCAGCCGATGATCGACGTCGAGGACGGCTACGAGCTCATCATGAGCAGCAGCGTCGATCCTCAATTCGGCCCCGTGTTGCTCTTCGGCCACGGCGGTCAGCTCGTCGATGTGTTTCGCGACCGGGCGCTCGGGCTTCCGCCGCTGACCGAGGCGCTGGCGCGCCGCATGATCGAGAAGACGCGCATCTCGAAGGCACTCGCGGGTTTGCACGGCCACCCGCCGATCGATCTCGGCGCGCTGTTGCAGTGTCTGGTTCGCTTCAGCAACCTCATCGTCGATCTGCCGCGCATCAAAGAAATCAACATCAACCCGTTCATAGCGACGCCGGACCGCGTCCTCGCGCTAGATTGCCATGTGGTTCTCCATTCGCACGAGATTCCCGACGAGGCGCTGCCGCGAACGGCGATCCGGCCGTATCCTGCGCAATACGAGGGAACGTGGATCGCGCGAGACGGCACCGAGCTTGCGATCCGGCCGGTCCGCCCGGAGTACGAGCCCTTGATGCGGCCATTCCACACCGAGCTCTCCGAAAAGAGCGTGTACCGGCGTTACGCGCTGGCAGTTCGGCTTGCCGACCGTATCTCGCACGAGAAGCTCGCGCGTCAGTGCTTTATCGATTACGCGCACGAGATGGCGCTGGTCGCGCTGCGCACGAGTCCCTCGGGCGAGCCGGATCTCGTCGGCGTGGGACAGCTCGTCATCGAGCACGAACGCAACGAGGCCGAGTTCGCCCTGCTCATCTCCGACTCGTTCCAAGGCAAAGGTTTAGGCAGCGAACTCCTACGCCGGCTCGTCGAGATCGGTCGCAAAGAACGAATCGATCGAATCGTCGGGCACATTCTCGCGGACAATCAACCCATGCTCGCCGTCTGTCGCCGTCTGGGCTTCCGCAACGAGCACATGGTCGGCAGCGGTCCCATGGTCGAATCGGTCATCGATCTAGGCTAGGCTCGTCAGTCACGCTATCCGCGCGGACAGGAGCAGCCGTAGGAGGCGCAAATTCCCGCGTTCGCGCGTCGTAGGCATACAGCGCGCCATAGCGACCCCAGCCGATGAGTGAACGGAGGAGTGCCGTTGCCTTGCCCTCGCTAAGATAGGGGCGCAACAGGTCGACGAACTCCCCGATGCCTACGCGATGATCGGGACGCTCGCGAACCGTGCGCCGGATACGCGCTGCCAGCGGGACGTTGCGCACCAAATGCTCAGCGAAGATCTCTTGCCGAGCTCGCGTATCGGCGTCCACGAAGTAACGACCGGCCGGGGAAAGTTCGATCGCGGCGCCATCGATCTGGGCGAAAGCCAGCAGATGCACGGCTTCGGCAACCGGCATGATCTCGTCCAGCTGCAGGTGCAACGCGGCCGACAGACCGGCCAGATTTGCCCGGCCCGCATATGCCGCGGATGCCAGCGTTTCGAGCAATCCTGCGATCTGATTGACCGACACCTTGGGTACCTCACGGACAAAGGCGGGCGCGGCGTTTGGAACCTCCTGTCCTTTGGCGGGTGTCGTCGACGGCTCGGTTAAGAAAGCGTATAGTCGATCGGCGATCCCTTGGAATTCCGCGTCAAGCCGGTCGCGCGGATGCGCACACGTTACCGGAACCTCGGCCGCGACGCGCCCCGGGTTACTCTCAAGTACGAGGACTCGATCGCATAAGAGCACCGCCTCGTCGATGTTGTGGGTCACCAGCAGCACCGCGCGAATCGGCATCTTGCCTTCGATCCAAAGATCGACGAAATCGGTTTGCAGCGTAGCCGCGGTCAATACGTCGAGTGCTGAGAAGGGCTCATCCATCAGCAGGAGATCGGGACGCACGACGAAAGCGCGCGCAAAGCCGGCCCGTTGACGCATCCCTCCTGAGAGTTCACGCGGATAGGCCGATTCAAACCCGCGAAGCCCCGCCATTTCGATCGCGTCGAGCACGCGCCGGCGCATCTCGTCCGGCGCGACATTTTGGCTTTCTAGACCGATTTCGACATTCTGCTGCACCGTCAGCCACGGAAAGAGCGCGAACGTTTGGAAGACCATCGCGATCCCGAGCGCGCCGGCCTCGCGGGCGGAGCCGTGAAAATGCACTTCGCCGCTGGTCGGCGCAAGCAGCCCGGCGATGATGCGCAGCAGCGTCGACTTGCCCGCTCCCGAGCGGCCGAGCAATCCCACGATTTCACCGCTGCGGATGGTTAGGTCGATGTGGTCGAGCACGGGCAACGCGCCGTGGCCGGCTTGCGCGAACGATTGGCTCACACTTCGGACCTCTAACACGGTTTCATCTTTGTCCATGTTCAATCCAGGTGGATCTTGCGGTCGGCCAGCACGTAGAGCGGACGCCACAACAATCGATTGACGAGCACAACGTAGAGCGACATTACCGCCACGCCGATGCCAACCTGTATCATGTCGCCGCGCGTCGTGGCAAGTGCGATGTAGGACCCCAATCCCTTCGCGCTGATCGTGGTCTTCCCCCAACTCACGGTCTCGGCCACGATACTTGCGTTCCACGACCCGCCCGATGCCGTGATCGCCCCGGTGACGAAGAACGGGAACACGCCCGGCAGCATCACGCGCGACCACCAATCCAACCCGCGAACGTGGAACGTGCTCGCAGCCTCACGCAAATCGGTTGGAAACGTCGATGCGCCGGCAATCACGTTGAACAGAATGTACCACTGCGTTCCCAAAATCATGAGCGGGCTCAGCCAAATGTCGGCGTTGAGATGATAGCGCACGACGAGCACGACCACGAGCGGGAAGAGCAAGTTGGCTGGAAAGGCTGCCAGCACTTGGGCGAGCGCCTGAACGCGGCCGGCAAGGTTCGGGTTCAAACCGATGAAAATGCCGATCGGCAACCAGATGATGCTCGCCAGGGCGACGAGCACCATGACGCGCACGAGCGTGATCGCTCCGAGCCCCATCGCAACGCCGGCTTCATGCCAGAGTGCGTGCTGCATGATGAAGCGCACCGCGACGGCCACGAGCGCGCCCACCACAAGCGCGAGGCACGCATACCAAACCATATCGCCGATCGTACGTGTCTTCGTCGCCGGCGGCGCCGGGGCCGGCGCGCGCATCGGCCCGCCTACGCGAAAGCTCGCAGCCAGTAGGGCGCCGGCCACGCCACAGATTGCGCGCAGAGCGGCGGATCCGCGCAGGGCGTCGAGCACCCAGGAGCGGCCAACGCTTTGCCCGGCCGTTTGTTCGACGCGAAACTTTTCCGACCACACGACCAGCGGGCGAAAGAGGAGTTGGTCGTACAGGACGATCACAACGACCATGGTGAGGATCGCATAGCTGATCGCCTGCAGATCCTCTTTCTGGATCGCGAGCGCAACGTACGACCCGACGCCCGGTAACGCGACGGTGGTCGTGCCAACCGTGATCGCCTCGGACGCGACCACGAAGAACCACGCGCCCGACATCGACATCATCGAGTTCCATACCATGCCAGGCACCCCGAAGGGCATCTCGAGCCGCCAAAATCGCTGCCACGGAGAAAGGCGAAAGACGGATGCCGACTCGCTCAGATCGCCCGGGATGGTGCGCAGCGATTGGTAGAGGCTGAAGGTCATGTTCCACGCTTCCGCCGTGAAGATCGCAAAGATCGAGGCGAGCTCCGCGCCGAGCTGGCGGCCGGGAGTGAGCGCGACGAGCGCCGCCACCGAGAAAGACAGGTAGCCGAGCACGGGTACCGACTGCAGCACGTCGAGCAGCGGGATCAGTACCTGTTCCGCGCGGCGGCTCTTCGCGGCCGCTGTTGCATAGACGAGCGTGAACAGCCACGAGGCCACGAGGCCAATCAGCATTCGCGTGGTGGTGCGAAGCGCATAGCCGGGAAGGTTCCGCGGATCGAGACCGATCGGGATCGGATGCGCTGGCGAAAACGGCGCAAGCATTTGTGCCACTGCCCATCCGAAGAGGACCGCTAAGATCAACGCGGCCGGCAGAGTGATGAGATCCCAGCGGTTCAGCCGGATTGTCCGGACCATGCCACCATCTTTCCGTAGCGGTCAGAACGTGGTGAGGAAGCTCCTACGAAGATTTGAGCAGATAGAATCCGGTTGCCCATCGCCGGCGGTCGTCGCGACCCCGGGCAGGAAACGGAAATCTCATGAACGAGCTCCTTCGGGACACATCGGTAATGGCACCGACAGCGTAGTGAAGCAACCCGTGGCTAGCCAGACCCCGGTTGCACACATGAACGGCAATACTAGCGTTTGCCGAGACTCGCGGCTCTTCCCTTTTCGGCTGACCTCGTAAGTCGCCGTGGCCGCACCCGTAGTCGGAACGGCCTGCGCGACCGCGGGTACCGGTGACTACCGGTCCGATGGGCAAGGCTGGACGGTCTGCCAGCGCCCGCCTACAATAGAAGCAAAGGCGATGGGGGTTTCATGAAGGCTAGCAATGCGCCAAAACGCGACGCTGGCTCCGAGTTGCGAGCTGCGATCGAGTGGGTTGCGGCGGTTTCAACCGCTCCGCACACCCTCAGTTTCGTTGCATCGCTATTTGTCTGCAACGAGGGTGATGCGGAAGCCGTAACCCGCGATTGGGAAGCATTCATCGTTGATTGCGGTCGAGAATACGCGGCACGGAAGACTACTTCGTCGCCGGTGGTCGTGAGCGGCAGAATAGTGCGCGATAGCCGGCCCATTGAGGGCCGACGGCTTCACGCGTTCAGCCAGCGAGAGGGTTTGCTCTGGGTCACTTCACGGACCTGCCGGACGACTTGATGGAGCAACCCATTAGAGCGCGGTTTTTTGACGGCTGCGGAGAGCTTCACCGAGCGGAACGATCGATGCCGCGTTACCGGCGACTCCTCACCGGAACGCTTTGATCACCGTTTCAAACCGGACCGCCGGCGACTTGTCATGATGCAGTATCGGCGGAACCTCGCGGTCGATCTTCAATAATTCGTACACCGCCATCTGCGCAGCGCGAACCGAATATTCGACGGTGAACACGACATCGTCGGGAATCTCGACGAACTGGCTCACGAGTGCGAGGTTCTTCGAGACTGCGGGTACGGGCAGCGGACGGTCACCTTGCGAACGCGGCATGAACATGCTGGTGATGTACGGCATCCTGCACGGTATGCAGATCGCAGTTGCAACCGCTTGCAGGTCGAAGTTCAAATGACCGCACAGCTCGCGCAGAATGTCCTCTCCGGTGCAGTCAGTCATCGGCTTGGGGACGAAGTTGCCGACTCGATCCGGGTGCAGTGCGTAGCCCCAGAACACTTGAACGTCCGCCGGTTGGCCCGCGAAGTGCGGCTGATGGGCCAGGACCATCGACATCAACCACTCGGAATCGACGAACGTGACCAGGCCACCTGTGCCGGCTGCGTTGCCCGAAAAAGCCTCCATCTTATCAAAAAATGGGGCATCCCGAAGCGTGACCGTAAACGACTCCCAGAACGACTCCGGAATGCTCGAATTGAACGCTGACGGATTGCCGAACTCTTCGTCCGCTTGGGCCAGCCTTTCCCACAGGGCCCAGCCGCCACTTTCCTTCTTCGTGCGACGTTCGGGCGTACTCGTCATCGATCCAAGACTCGACGCGTCGGTCATCGACGCATTCTGGAGGAAGACGAAATCGTCTTCAGCGACCGCGATCGTCTCCCGTGTTCCCGCCCGCTGGCACTGGATTCCCGTCACGACGATCTTGCCGCCTTCGGTCTTCAGAGAGAGGTCCGTCACGGTGCAGTCCGTTATGACATGGACGCCTTGCATCTGCAGCCAGCTCACGAGCGGCCGCACCATAGCGTCGAATTGATTGTAGATCGTTCGCTTGACGCCGGCGAGCGTCTCGATGCGAGTGAACTCGAGCATGAAACGATGCAGGTAGCGTCTGAATTCGACCGAGCTGTGCCACGGCTGGAAAGCAAACGTCGTCGCCCACATGTCCCAGAACTTCGTTTTAAAGAACGGCGGCGAGAGCCAGTCGGTAATGCGGCTCGCGCCCAGGCGTTCTTCGGGAGTGTCGGTCAGTCTGAGCAATTCGAGCCGGTCATGCGTTGAGAAGCCCATCGAGTCGACGGGAACTTTGGCCCTGTTGCGGTCGACGAGGCGCGCTTGGGAATGCGACTTGATGCGCTCGTTGAATTCGACGGTCTCGTCGTAGACGGACTTGCCGGGCGCCGAGATCGAAGGGATCGATTTGAACAATCCCCAAGTGCACTCGTAATTGTCGGTCGTGAACATGCGCCCGCCGCGCATTGAATAGCCGCGGTTCGGATCGCCGGCAGCGTCCAAGCTTCCACCGGTGACGGGGAGGGCCTCAAGGATCGTGATACTCTGGCCCGGAATTCCGCCGTCTCGAATCATGAAGGCAGCAGCGGCCAGCGAACCGATGCCGCCGCCCACAAGATACGCGCGTATTTCTCGGGCCATCGTTAGCTTCTTTCAGTGAGTCGCGACGCCGGCCAGGGCAAGTCTCCACACCTGTGCGGGGGTCGGCTGCTGTTAGCATAGTAGGACCGCACTTCGACAGGCAGTCGTGGGATGCTCAGAGGAACGGCAGTAATAGCATCATCGACACCTTCGCCATCCGGGACCCTTAAACGTTTGCAGCTTCGGTAGAAGCGCTTCTTACGGCGCAATCGGTCGGATCGGTGTAGCTGCAATGTTCGCGAATCCGCGTTTAATCGACGAGCCCGATCTCCGAGCTGATACCACGCAACATCATCGCGTAGCCGGCATGGCGCCGACGGCCTCAACGAGGCCACATCCGTGAGGGTGGTTTTGCGCTCCCAATTGCGAGGCGTACGCTGGCAGGACGTGAAGGTATACGAGATAACCAGCCGCTCGTCTTCTCGGATTCCGCCTGGCTTTATGGGACTGGGAGCGCGCTCGTCTGCTATCATAGAGCACGCATCGGCGCGGCGGCAACCGGAAATGGTTGGGACGGTGCATGCTCGGCCACCCAGGCTGAATACGTTCGCATACCGCACGCCACTTTCATAGGGGACGAGCTGGCGGTCTTCGAGAGACAGGCCGTGCGCGGCGAGGACCAGTTCCAAGAAACGGTCACGAGTTGGTATCTTCTTCGGGTCGCTCGCGAACATGAAGAACTCGGCAAGGCGCAGATAGTACGCGCCCGTAAGGACGCGGCGCTGAGAGATGGCCTCGTCGCCGAGCTTGAGGAAGTCACGTGTCCAGTCATCGTAATCGTGAATTTGCGGGCAACTTCAAGCAGTTCTTGTTCGCCTTGGATTGAAAGGAACGAACCGACCGGGATTCCCCATATGACGTGCTGGTTCGACGCGAAGTGGATTCTTTCCAGCCCACTGCCGCCTGGCTGGGCCCCTCGGCCCGGCCATGACGCCTGTCCGCCGGAGGACTTGCGGCGGACCAGCCGGCTATCTCGAACGGCGCGAGGATGCGCTGTGTCGCGATGCTTCAGGAATCCGTGTGGCTGCTACTGTAAGAGAGGAAGAACGAATCTGCATAGGTTGCGTCGTAATGCTTACGGATGCGCGATCTTGAAGTCTACACAACACACAACTGTTCTTTGGACTCAAGTCTCCTGACGTCTGGTCTATAGCCAATTGGACGTCCTCAAGCTGGAAGATCGCCATCTAAGAGCTCCTGGTTCACGACGGTGAGCAGATAGTGGTCGTCGGCCTGCCGGTCCAACACCCAGACCGCATCGAAACGGTCGCCCCAAGCCGGCGGATTCTCGATGAAGCCTCCGGCGATAACGGGGATATGTTTGTGCTCAGACGCCACGAGCACGACCCCCGCTGCGCGCCGTAGTTCCGCGATCAACGCTGAGTCGTTTCCAACTGCGACCGTCGTGTTTAGAGCGACGCCGAGTTTTCGCCCGAGAGCCGCGACGGTCTCTTGAGCACGCAAGCTCTTGGCCTCTTCGGAGGAAACGCTTGGGTCGCGGCTCGTTGCAACGGCGAAAATCGTTGCGGGAACTCCGATGCCCGGCCGCGTCGGTTTGGCGAAGAACGTCACCAGCGCGCCGGCGCGTTGCCAGCCGCGCACGATCAACGAGTGCTTGTCGCTCGAGCCGTCTTCGCGCACGCCCCCGGGAGGGTCGAAGCTCGGCTTCTCCGCGTGGCGAATCAACATGATCTTGTCCGGTCCAGGCATGATGGGCTTCTCCTGACGTAGATCTCTGCTTACGTCTCGGGACTGCGCCGGCACGGCTGTAGTGACGAAGGACAGAGCCCCGAGCATCATCGTCGCAGCTGCGCGTCTCTTCACGGAGCGCACCCGAGCGTGCGGCGTCGCTTAGCCCGTACATGCGAAAGGGGTTTCATCGTCAGGTCGTCCGCGGTCGCATCCGCTCGTCACAGATGCCCAAATATAATTGCAGATTTCTCGCGTAGTATTGCATGACTACGCGGCCAAGCGCGAGCGGAGCGGCAAGCCGCTGATCGATGATGATCTTGACAGGCGGTTCGCTCGCGAGAGGCTGGACGGGCGGCGCTCCACGCACCTGTAGAGCGGTCAGCGCGGCCGTGGGCGACGCCGACATGAGCACCGACGCTAACGCGAGCGCGATCCCCGCCGCGCTCAGAACGCGGCGGCGATTATTGACTTGAATCAATGAATCTGCCTTCAAGGAGATAATCCGCGCTGCAGTCGAGCTGAACTCCAAAGGAAAGAAATAGCGACGGTCGATTAGCTCGTCTTCGCGACGTAGTCGCAAAATCCAATTCGTCTCCCAAGTTTCTCCGTTATCAATAGAAAACGCCTGTTCGAAGTGCGGTTCATGCGGATTTCTCCGCGACCACCGGTATCGGATGATGATCGGCTTCCCGCTGAATGTGTCCTTGTCGAAAAAATCCCCATGCCCTTGACGTTGAAGTGCCCCACTTGGGGGCTTGGGCTCACACCGTTGCGCGCGGTAGCCCAATATAAACTCCATTCGCGATTTTTCGGGTTATAAAGCCGCAGTGTCAGCGTTTCCGAGGGCCCCGTCGGTCTTGCGAGATACCCTCCTCGATATTGCCTTTACCGCCCCACAGCGGACGCACAACTTGCTTGCCATTGAATTCGTACAAAACATGCGAGCCACTCAACGGATGACGAATAACTTTGTAGTGGGCCTTCCACGTGCCCATCAGAAAGTCGAAATCATGTTGGCCGTCGCCCTGCGTCGCCTGCGCCCCGGATCCCAGCAGAACTGCAAAAAAGCGCGGCACCCAAAAATGCAGATTTGAGCATACCCGAACTATAACACGCCAACACGCCGCGTCGCAGCCGATACGCGTGAACGGGATCGTCAAACCATTTTGATAACCGCTCGCATACCTGCACGTATTCTTCTGCTCGGAACTTGCCATCCAGAGCCGTCGCGTCCGTCGGTCCGACCGAGAGCGTCGATCTGCGCGTCGAGGCCGGTGCGCACCATGGCAAGCTCTTTGCGCCCGATCGTCGACCCGCGCATCGCTCGCAGCGCGATGCTCCGCGCCGTGGGTTGTTCTGCCGGCCAATCCTTGCCGCCACAAGGGGACGTTATCCCAGTTCAGGCGCGCGGTGGAAAGTGGTCCTAAAAATAACGCGCAGTTGATGTATGTCAATATTTGTGTTACATTTATTGCATGGCATCAAGCGAAACGCTGTCTGTGCGACTGAGTCCCGGAGCCAAGCAAGCCCTGGTGGAAGCGGCTGCCGCCGGCAACGCCGAGGGTCCCTCGGCGCTCGCTCGCGACATCCTGGAGGAATGGGCCGCGAAGGCGATCGCGGCCAAGACACGGGCTGACGTTGCGCGTGCCTCCGCCTATTTCCGAGAGCATCCTGACTGGGAGGACGACCCGTCCGACTTCTTCCCCGGGGTTGCGGAATGAAAGCCGGACAAATCGTTAGCGTCAACTGGCGAGATGCGCTTCGAGGATCCGGCGAGCCAAATAAAGGGAGACCAGGAATCATCGTGGGTTCTCCACGCCTTTTCGGGACGGGCTTCCCTTTTGAGATGGTCGTGCCGCTGACCGGCGAGGCAGAGCGTGCGATTGCCGGCGCCGCGCTGCTCATTCTCCCGACGCCTGAAAATGGGTGCATAAAGCCGTGCTATGCACTCAGCTGGAACATTCAGACCGTCCCCCATGCACGTCTGACCGAAACGCCTTCGCACGTACGGCCTGACGAGCTTGCAACGATACGGCTTCAGATTGCGGCGTGCGTCGACGTTGAGGGAATCGACTAGCGAGGCGAGCTGTCAGCCGTGCGGTGAGAATCAGGCTGATGGTGACAGCCGGCAGGCGGCAGCGCCGGAAGCGGGCGAGCTGGATCGGGCGGATGGATTCCTCGGTGCGGATACCCGCGGCCGGTGTCCGGGAGGCCAGGCGCTTGGCGTAGCTCTGCCTGTCGGCGTTGGGGACGGTTCGACGACGGTTCGCGGACACGGCGGGGACGCTGCCTGCGGTATGCTGCCGAGGTCCTCAAGTAACGAAGCTTTTCCGTTAGGAGTGAAGCATGGTGTCGTCACTGCCGAGCGCCGCGGCGTCGCAGCGGCCCCGTTCACACCGCTTGCTTGGCGTCGGCGCCGCGACGGCGTTGCAGATCGCCGCCCTGGCGGCCTTCAGCCTCGGCTGCAACGCGGCGGCGGCGGCGTTGCACTCGCCCATTCCCGGCAGCATCGCCGGCTTCGTGCTGCTGTATCTGCTGCTGGAGGCGAAGATCGTACGGCCCCAATGGATCGAGGGCGGCGCATCGCTGCTGAGCAAGCACCTCAGCCTCTTCATCGTCCCGATCACGGTCGGCGTGATGGCGCTGGGGCCGCTGCTCGCAAGCTTGGGGTGGGCGCTGTTCGCCGCGCTCTTCGCCAGCGCCGCCGTCGGGCTCGCGCTCAGCGGCAGCCTCGCGCAGGCCTTGGCCGCTCGCAAACGGAGGCGCAAGTGACGCTCTCCATCTTCTGCATCGCCCTGACGCTCGCGACCTATGCGCTCAGCCTCGCGGCGCGGCGCTGCTACGCGAACGTGCTGACGCTGCCGACGGTCGCCGGGACCCTGCTGGTGGTCGGAACGTTGCTCGCACTGCATCTCGACTACGGCGATTATCGCCCGGCGGTCGAACCGCTCGCCGCGCTGCTCGGCCCGGCGACCGTCGCGCTGGCGCTGCCGCTCTACCGGCACGGCCACAAGCTGCGCGTTCACGGGCTGCCGGTGCTCGCCGGAGTCTTCGTGGGCGTGCTCTCGACCACGCTCGTCGCCGTCGGCGTCGCCTACTTCGCGGGCTTGCCGGCCTCCGCGATCGGCGCCCTGAGCGTCAAGTCGGCTACGGCGCCGGTCGCGATCGCCGTCGCGGGGGTGATGCCGCATGCGAGCGTCGCGCTCGCCGGCACCTGCGTCTTCCTGACGGCGCGCATCGCCGAATCCCTCGGCCCGTGGCTGCTCACGCGCCTGGGCATCTCGCATCCTGTCGCACGCGGCGTCGCATTGGGAACGATCGGCAGCGTGGCAGGCACGGCCCAAGCCGCACGCGAGGGCGAGCTCGCCGGCGGAACGAGCGCCGTCGCGCTGTGCGGCACGGCCCTGGCGATCGCGCTCGCCGTGCCCTTCATCGCTACGGTTCTTAAATAACTGAATTCTTTACTATCAGTGTACCGTCTCCGACGTAAGGTATACACCAAGCGAGAGCGATTTTTCGTCGCCGCGAGGAGCGAGGAGCGAAGAATGGCAGCGCCATTTGCCTGTCCCCGAAGCGAAGCGGAGGGGGAGCGATGAGCGACGCAGCCGCGGCGGAAATGCGCCGAGCGACTGTCAGGCCATTTACCGGTCGGCACACTAACTAGGAGACGCTGCGGCCGAGCGACTCGAGGACGACGGCGTTCGGTATTTCGGCGAGCGCGGCTCCCGGCAGCGAGATCTTCGAACGGCGCAGCCCGCTGCCGATGACGACCCACTCGGCGGCCGCGGCCGCCGCGTCGATGAGCACGGGCCAGCCTGCGGGCAGGCCGAGCGGCGTGATTCCGCCGTACTCCATCGCGCACGCTCCGGTCGCGGACTCCATCGACGCGAACGAAATTTTGCTTGCGCCGAGATGCCGTTTGGCGAGGTTGTTGACGTCGGCGCGCGTCGTCGCAAGGACCACGCAGGCCGCGAACCAGCCGCGCCCTTCGCGACGCGCGGCGAGGATCACGCAGTTCGCCGAGCGCTCGAGCGGCACCGCGTAGCGCTCGCAAAAGGCCTGCGTGTCGGCCAGCTGCGGGTCGATCTCGGCCACGAAGAACCGATCGCCGGGCACAGAACCCGACCATGCAGCGAGCGCCGCCGCAACGCTCGGCGCCACCAAATCAGGACGCTCCAGCACCGGCACGGCAGCCAACGTCCCGATGGTCGTCATGCCTGGGTCGTCGCTTTGCGGCGGAGTTGCAGGTGCTCCATTTTCGGGAAACCTAGTGTATCGGCTTCGGCAAAATGAGGCAAATACGCGCGCATAATCTTGACTTTTGTCTTAACGCGATGGGAACTTCGTACCTTTATAATTAAGCGGCCCAATGAAGGTTCGGACGGCGAAAGAGGAGCCGCGCATGTTGAAAGACCGCCCCGAGGCCGATTCGCCGGAACTGCGTCTGGGCGCGGCCGCGCGCGCCGAACTGAGGCGCTTGCGGCGCGAAAACAAGCAGCTGCTGATGGAGCGCGAGATCCTCTCGCGCGTAGCGTCGTGGTTCATCGACGACGAGAGTTTACTCGCCAAGAACGGCACGCACGATTCCTGAAGCGCCCACCGGCGCTTTTCTTTCTTCGCCGGCAGCTGACGGGCAACCGCAAGCTCGCCCGGCTCCAGCGGCCGCCCTGCCGCGTAGGCCGGGCTGGCGGCCCACTGTTGCATCGTCCGATGCCATGTGCTACCAATGTCGTAGTTACGACTTCGTTATACGCCGTTCGGAGGATAGGCCATTGCAGAATCCCCTCGATGCACTCGGTTTCTCGCTCGCCGTCTTTTTCGGGTTGGCCATCGCCTCTGCTTAGGTGCGGCTCGCTCTGCTTGGCGAGCAAGTGCACTAGCGTCGTTCGCACCGCATAAAGAAAAGAGAAGTGCCGGCCGCCCCCGGCGCTCTTTTTCTTTTTGGCGGGATGCGTCGCGGGTGGCCGACCGGCACGCGCTAAGCGGTATTCTCGGCGGCTGCTCGAAGGCGAACGCATGCAGAAAGCGGCGTTCACCGGGGCCATCTTCGCGTTGCTCGCGACTGCGGCCGGAGCACAGCAACCCTCCTCCCCGCCGACCGGCGGTCACGTGATGCACCTGGTCAAGCTTCCGAACGGCGACTACACCGTTCCGTTAAGCGAACTCGAGAGCTCGGGAACGAGTGGCAACGTGACGCTGCACCCGGAGGGCCTCAAGACGATCGTGACGGTCCTCGTCTCGGGGAAGATGAAGCGCAGGCATGCGCTCAGCTTGCATCCGGGAAGCGACTGCAACGTGCTCGGCACGCCCAAGAACATCGCGCTAGCCCCGGCGCGAACCGGGCAGCCGTCGCGCACGATCGTTTCGCTGCCGATCAGCAACCTGACCTCGAGCGACTACATCGTCACCGCGGAGGACGCGACGGCCCGCAAACGCTTCGAAGAGGCTTGCGCGCGGCTCTGAATTAGGAGCGGCGGGCTTCCCCGGCGCGGTAGCGGTAGATGATCCGGCCTTTGGTCAAATCGTACGGCGAGATCTCGAGATCGACGCGGTCGCCGGGCAGAATCTTGATGTGATGGCGACGCAGCCGGCCCGCGATGTGCGCGAGGATCGTGTGGCCGTTCTCGAGTTCGACGGAGAACGTCGTGCTCGGGAAGACCTGCTGCACCGTGCCGTACATCTCGATCGACTCTTCTTTGACCGCAGCGGTAGGCTTTGGGCGCGCCGGGGGCCTGGGGCGACGGACGGGCATTCTTCGAGCGATGACAACCTCTTCTCTGAACAGCGTCGGGAAAGCACGATCAACACCGCGCGCGAGCTGAGACCGGCGCCGCTGTCGGCGCCTACGACCCGGGCGCGGCCAATTTGGTTGCGCGACGAGCCGCCCGGCAAGCTCTTCAGAGACGCTTCGGCCGACTCCCTCCGCACGTCCGAGCGGACAAAAGTCGCATCAGTCCGCTCGCCTCGCTCAACTCAGCTCGATGCGTCCGTCGACGACGTGTGTAAAGGCCAAGCTGTCGATCTCGAACGTCATCCTGGTTTCGAGCTTCTCGTTCCCCTGCAGGCTGCCAGTGGCGAGCGCTTCGCGCACCTTCTTCTCGACCTCGCGCTGCGACGTGACGCCGACCTCTTTCAAGAACTTGCGCAGGGTCAGGTTGAACCGGTCCTCATCCACGCTTCCGCCCTCGTTCGCACCGTGCACGCTCGCGTTTCCCGTCGTTCCGTTCGCGACCGCAAGGGCCGGCCGATGCCAATCGAGCCCACGCTCGTGTCACCAGTATGCCGTCTCCGACATAGGTACACACCAAGCGAGAGCGATTTTTCATCGCCGCAAGGAGCGAAGAAGGGCAGCGCCATTTGCCTGTCCCCGAAGCGAAGCGGAGGGGGAGCGATGGGCGACGCAGCGGCGGCGGAAAAGCGCCGAGCGACCGTATAGCTACGTCGGAGACGGCACACTAGAACTGCGCTAAGAAATCCGTGCTGGCTACGACATCGACGGCGGCGCGCGCGTAGCGGCGCGGCAGTTGGTCGCGGTCGCGCAGCGGCGCGGCGGTCAGCACGGCGGCGGGCTCGGGGCCGAAGGCGCGCAGCATCACGACCTCGAGCGCGGCCGGGACGAAACCGGTTTGGTACGATTCTAAACGAACGGCGTGGCCCTGCGCTTCCAGCTCGACGGGCTGGTCGAGCGCGAGCACGACGAGCGGCGCACCTTCGAGATCGCAGCCGCGGCGCGTCTGGTCGAGCGCGACGCGTTCCACGGCGAAACGCGAGTCGGCGACCAGCGTGGTGCGGCGCAAACCGTCGAGCTCGTAGGTGAGCGGGCGCAGCGGGCCCGCGACCGAGCGGCGGTAGTCGAGCACGTCGGCCGCTTTGTCGACGTGCAGCGCGCGCGGCTTGCCGTCGGGGCCGAGCCGGTTGTAGTCGAAGATGCGGTACGTCAAGTCGCTGGCCTGCTGCACTTCGAAGAGCACAATCCCCGCGCCGATCGCGTGCAGCGTTCCGGCCGGCAGATGGAACGTGTCGCCCGGATGCACGGGAACGTGGCGCAGCAGCTCGCCGAGCGAGCCGTCCTTGACGCGCTCGAGATACTCGCCGCGCGACGTGTCGCGATTCCAGCCGAGCACGATCTTCGCTTCGCGGTCGGCTTCGAGAATGTACCAGCACTCCGTCTTTCCGTTGGGCTGGCCCTCGACGCGCTGCGCGTAGGCGTCGTCGGGATGGACTTGCACGGAGAGCGCGTGCCGCGCGTCGATCAGCTTCGTGAGCAGGGGAAAAATCTGCGCCGGGTCGACGCGGCCGGTGAGTTCGCGGCCGAGCTCGGCGCGTAGCTGCGCGAGCGTCTTGCCGGCGAACGGGCCGCCCGCAACGCGGTTGTCGTCCCAGCATTCCCACGACTCGCCGATCTTGGCGGCCGGATCGGCCGGCTTGCCGAAGCGCGTCGCCAGTGCGTGACCGCCCCAGATGACTTCCTTCTCGCCGGGCTCGATGACGAGCGGCTGGAGCTTGGCGCTCATGGCTCGAGGAGCGCGGCGATACCCGCCTGCGCGACCACGACGTCCTCGTCGGAGGTGCCGGAGCTGACCCCGACGCCGCCGAGCACTTGGCCCTCGCAGAGGATCGGCAGCCCGCCGCCGACCGCCGTCACGTTGAGCTGCGAAGCCTGGCCCAGCCGCAGCGCGGCCAGCTCATCGCCGCCGCCTTCCTCGGCCGTGGCCCGGCGGCGGCGGGCAGCGGAGCGCGCTTTGGCGATCGCGATCTCGATCGAAGCCGGACGGGCTCCGTCCATGCGCGAGAACGCGAGCAGTTGACCGCCCGCGTCGACCACGGCGATGCACTCCGGTACGCCGAGCGCGGCGGCTTTCTTCTCGGCGGCGTGAACCACGACGTGTCCCCCCTTGCAAGAGAGCTCGATCCGGTTTCGGACGATGAAGGCTTCGTTCATAGGGGGCGCGCATTCGCTGCGTCGGAAGAGCTATTCCTCGAAAGGGAGAGGGTCAATCACGCTCGCACCGGATATCGCTTTCCAACACTGCGCCAACGCCGCGGCCGCCATCATCCAGCGGGCTCCCGCGTTCGTCACTTACCAAGTTGCAACGCGTGTAGACGCACCCTCGCTCGGTAAGCAACGCGACATCATTCGCGAGGTCAGCGTTCGCACGTCCGACGACCTATCCGTCGTCCAGGACTTGCCGCAAGGGCGCAATCAACTGCTCGCGCACTCCTTTCCGGTCACGCCCGCGTTCGACGCGCTCTCGTACTTCACGCTTTCATGGCGCGTCGGCGCGCACGAGGACGTCTCGGCCTACGTTCACGACGTGACGCCGCTGCACTATGCGGACGTGCCGCTGGCGGGTGCCGACGTCGTGGTGGTACGGCTGCGCGCGTACCGCGCGACCTACGCGCCCGATTCGAGCGACGCGCCCGACGCGAGGACGCACATCCTGCTCGAGCCGTTCGATTTCGTCAAGCGCCAAGTCGTGCGGCCGGACAGCACCTTCTTCCTCAGCGATCTCTACATCGACAACGCCTCGGGGATGCCTTCGGAAGTCAAATACAGCGGGGGGGACGACTTGCAGTTCGTCGTCGACTACGCCTCGGTCGGCGGCTACTGGCTCGTCGACCACGCACACTACGAGGAGACGGTCTTCTTCCCGCTGCACGTGGCACGCTATCATATCGTCGCGGACGCGCTCTATAGCGACTTCACGTTTCCGGTTTTGGCGCCCGATCCGCGGCTGGCGCTGCCTTACGGGGCGCCCCCGGGTGCAGCGCCGCCGGCGATCGTGCCCGGCGCGACGGGAAGCCCGTGATGCGCGCGGTCGTGTACGAGGGCACGGGCGGCGTCGAGGTCATCGCGCTGCGCGAAGTTCCCGAGCCGGTGCTCGGCAGCGACGACGCGCTGGTCGAAGTCGCCTACGCCGGCCTGAACCGGGCCGACGTGCTCGAGCGCCAGGGACGCTACGGGGGCGGCGGACGCGCGTCCCAGGTGCGCGCGGGACTCGAGTTCTCCGGCGTCGTCCGGGCTCTCGGCGGCGGGCGTACCGGCTCGCTCACGGTCGGCGACCGGGTCTGCGGGCTGGTCGCCGCGGGCGCGCACGCCGAGTTGGTGGCCGCGCATGCGCTCACGCTCTCGCCCGTGCCCGACGAGGTCGACTTGGCGACCGCGGCGGCGATTCCGGAGACCTTCCTGACGGCGCACGACGCGCTGTTCACCCGCGGCGCTTTCGCGCTCGGTCGGACGGTGCTGATCAACGCGGTCGGGAGCGGCGTCGGGCTGGCTGCGGTCGCCCTCGCCAAGCGCGCCGGCGGCTTCACGCTGGGGACGTCGCGCAGCCCCGAAAAGCTCGCGCGCGCCAAGGAGACGGTCGGGCTCGACGTCGGCATCCTGTTCGACGAAACGTGGCCGGTCGCGGTCGATGCGGCTACCGCGGGCAACGGGGTCGATCTCGTGCTTGATTTCATCGGCGGCCCGAGCTTGGCGCGCAACGTCGACGTGCTGGCCGGAGGCGGACGGATCGTGCAGATCGGCACGCTCGGCGGCGCGCAGGCGGCGCTGCCGCTGGGGCCCTTCATGGCCAAGCGCGCGACGCTGATCGGCACCGTGCTGCGCACACGGCCGCTCGACGAGAAGATCGCGCTCGCGCGCGCCTTCACCAGCCACTTGCTGCCGCTGTTCGCGCGCGGCGAGCTGCACGCGCAGATCGACGAGATCTACCCGCTCGCCGAGATCGCCGCAGCCCACCGGCGCATGGAGACGGACGCCAACTTTGGCAAGATCCTGCTGGCGGTTCACGGCTAGGCCACGCGCTCGCGCACCCGCGAACGGGCGGCGCGGGCGCGCGCGCAGAGCTTCGGAGAGGGAGAGATTCGAACTCTCGGAACGCTCATCACGTTCGCCCGCTTTCGAGGCGGGTGCCTTCAACCACTCGACCACCTCTCCGCGATGGCTTTCGTGCTCGAATTGATTTTCGGCTGACGACCGACCCCTTCTATAGCACGCTTCGCAGTCCGGGTCCTTGCTTACGCCGGCGCGCGTCCCCGCTTGGCGGCGAAGAACCGGCGCAGCTGCTCTGCCGTCTCGTCCTCGAGCACGCCGGCGGTGACCGCGACCCGGTGATTCACCGCTTCCGAGGCGAACACGTCGAGGACCGAACCGGCGGCGCCGCCCTTGGGGTCGCGGCAGCCAAAGACGAGCCGGTCGATCCGCGCCGCGACCATCGCGCCGGCGCACATCGCGCAGGGCTCTTTGGTGACGTAGAGCGTCGCGCCGGCGAGCCGCCAGACGCCGAGCGCCGCCGCGGCCGCGCGCAGGGCCAGGATCTCGGCGTGCGCGGTCGGGTCCGGGCGGCGCTCCTTCTCGTTCTGCGCCTCGAACACGCGCTCGCCCGCGACGAGCACGGCGCCGACGGGCACGTCCCCACCGTGCGCCGCCTCCGAGGCAAGCTCGAGCGCGCGGTGGAGATATGCTACGTCGCTGCCACGGAAATCGTTCATGCGCCCGGACGGATTCGAACCGCCGATCTCAGCCTTCGGAGGGCCGCGCGTTATCCAGCTACGCTACGGGCGCACGCTTACTTCGGCTCCTCGGGCGAGACCGGAGCAGCCGACGGCAGGTGCTTGAAGAGGTCGAGCTTGTGATCGACCAGACCGCGATAGAATTTCCGCACGCAGTCAGGATGACCGAAGAAGTAAGTTCGCGCGTACGCCAAGTCGTCGCCGGACGAATCCGGAACATAATGTGAGATCTCGATCTCTTCCATCTGGCCCCGGTCGACCGGGTGGGGGCAGAAATCGCAAGGGATCGTTGACATCGTACGCTGTACCTCGGGAAAAATCGCGGCTCGGTGAGGTTCGAAAACCTCCGAGCCGCAGCCCTGAGACCGCATCTACGCCGAAAAAAGATGCGCATCCTCGCAGAGCGACCGCGCGCGGCCTCGGGAGTGAGGGAGTGTGACTCGGGTAGGATTCGAACCTACGACCTAGGGCTTATGAGTCCCCCGCTCTACCACTGAGCTACCGAGCCCATCTTGTAAAGACGCTAAGCGTCACCGGGGGCACACACCGGTGCGACACGTCGGAGCGCGCGGTCGGAGGGACTCGAACCCCCAACCTACAAGTTCGTAGCCTGTTGCTCTATCCAATTGAGCTACGACCGCACGTCATGGCGTCGCCGACTCGGCGACCGAGATGGATACCCCGCGCAGGACGCATTCCCTGCTGGCCCCGCTCGGCCCACGAGTGAAAGTGCGCTTCGGAGAGAGAGGGATTCGAACCCTCGATACACCTTAACAGCGTATAACGGTTTAGCAAACCGCCGCCTTCAGCCGCTCGGCCATCTCTCCGCCGCGGTCATTTTGCCCCATCCGTTTCGCCGACCTCTTGACGAGGGCGCCGCGCGGCCGATCCGAAGCCCCGATTCCAATAGCCCGCTACGCTGCTGGGAGCTCGACGGATTCATAACGACGTCGCCCTCGTTGCTGCCCGCAAACGCCGGACGAAGTTCGCGCCGTGATCGCCGCCATCACCGCTGGCGGTCGCGTCGATGGCGAGTTCGCCGCTGCGATCGGCACCGAGGTCAAAGCGCTCGCGCCGCTGCGCGGCGGGACGGTTCTCGACGTCGTGCTCGCGGCGGCCGCAGAAGCCGGTGCAGCGCGCTTGGTGGTCGTCGGCGGCGAGGAGGTCCGCGCGCGCTACGCACCGCGCGTCGACCGAGTGATCGCGGAGTCGCCCTACGGCCGCGAGAATTTGCGCCTGGCACTTGAAGCCGCGGGCGACGACGAGCTGCTGTTGCTCACGAGCGATCTCCCCTTCGTCGGCCCCTCCGACGTTCGCGCCTTCGTCGCGCGCTCGCGCGGCTACGACGTCGCGATGCCGCTGGTCAGCGACCGCGCGTATCGCGAAGCGTTTCCGGGTGCTCCGCCCCACGACACGCAGCTCGGGGCGGAGCGCGTCGTCAACGGCAACGCCTTCTATTTCGCGCCAGGCGCCGCTCCGCGGACGCTGGCGGCGGCGCAACATCTCTTCGATGCGCGCAAGAGCTTGTGGCGCATGGCCGGGCTGCTGGGACCGGTGTTGCTGTTGCGCTTCGCGTTCGGGCGTCTGCGCGTGGAACACATCGAGGCGCGCGCCGCGACCACGCTCGGCTTGCGGACCCACGCCGTTCGGGATCAGGCGCCACAGCTCTGCTACGACATCGATTCGCTCGAGGACTATCGTTACGCGCTCGACTTCGCCGGCCAAGTGTGAGCCGGCGCGCCTATGCGCGCTCAACGCCGGCGTGCAGCTCGTCTGGGGCGCGATCTTGGCCGTCTCGCTTCAGGCGCGCAGCATCGAGCTCGCGCCGCACGACGGCGTGCGCACGTATGCGACCCTCGCCTCGATCGGCGCCTTGCTCGCGACGCTCGTACAACTGGCGGCCGGGCGCCTCTCGGACGCGCGCCGCCGGCGGACGGGCGACCGGCGCGCGTTCTACACGCTCGGCATTTTGGGCGGGCTGCCGGCACTCGTCTGGTTCTACCTTGCGCCAAATCTCGCGCAGCTGACAGCAGCTTTCTTTGCGCTCGAGATCGCGTTGAACGTCGCGCTCGGACCGTATCAGGCCGCGATTCCCGACTACGTCGCGCCGCGCCGGCGCGGCCTGGCCTCGTCGTGGATGGCCGCGTACCAGTCGGTCGGCAACGCCGCGGGGCTCCTCGTGGCGGGCTTCTTGCACGACCTGCGCGTCGTGGCGCTGGCACTCGGCGCGCCGCTGTTCGTCAGCTATCGCGTGACACTGGCGCACGTGCGCCGACTCGCCGCGCAGCCCGCCGAGAGCCGCCGCACGTTACGGCTACGCGGACCGCTCGGCGTGCTGCTGCTTTCGCGCGGCCTCACGAACGTCGGCTTCTACACGTTGCTCGGCTTCCTGCTCTTCTACGTGCGCGACAGTTTACGCGTCACCGGCACGGCGGTGCAGACGCAGACGGCGTTGCTCTTCCTGACCTTCACGCTCACGGCCATCGGCGGGGCGGTGCTGGCCGCGCGCCCGACCGACCGTCTCGACAAACGCATCGTCGCGAGCGCTGCCAACGCGTTGCTGATCGCGGCCCTAGCGGTCTTCGCGCTCGCGCCGAATCTGGGCGTGGCGTACGGCGCCGCGCTGCTCGCGGGCATCGCCTGGGGCGCCTTCGTCACCGCCGATTGGGCGTTGGCTTCGGCGGTATTGCCGCCCGGATCGATGGCGACCGCGATGGGCATTTGGAACGTCGCAACGACCGTCCCGCAGGTCGTCGCACCCATCCTGAGCGCACCGCTCTTGGTGCACTTCGACGCCGTTGCGGCGGGGCTTGGGCCGCGGGTCGCGTTCGGGGTGGCACTGGTCGAGTTCGCGCTCGGCGCGGCGAGCATTTGGCTGCTGCCGCGCGTTTAGCGCGGGGACGTACGCCGCACCTTCAGCGCAAGAGCGAGAGGATGCGTTGCGCGACGGCATTCGCCGCTTCGGGGCGGCGCAGGCGGCCCATCCGCTCGTGCAGTGCATTGCGCCGCTCGGGCGAGGTCAGCAGGTCGGCTACCGCGCTCGAGAGCTGCCGCTCGCCGACGACGCGCACGGCGGCGCGGCGCGAAACGAGATAGCGCGTGTTGCGCTCCTCCTGTCCCGGCAACGGCCTGACGAGCACCATCGGAAGCTGCGCCGTCAGCGCTTCGGACGAGGTCAAGCCGCCGGGCTTTGAAAGCAACACGTCGCTGGCGTGCATGAAATCGTACACGTTGTCGACGAAGCCGTGGACGCGCAGCGGGTACTCGGTGCGTTCGGCGGCCGCCAGGATGCGCTTCTGCAAGCGTCCGTTGCGGCCGACGATGACGGCCGCGGCGACGGGAACGTCCAGCCGGCCGAGCGCGCGCATCATCATGTCGAGCGGACCGATGCCGACGCCGCCGCCCATGATGAGCACGATGCGCCGGTCGAGCGGGAGTCCGAGCGCCGCGCGCAGCTCCTCGAGCGGCAGACGCGGTGCGCCGAACCGCGCATCGACCGGGATGCCTGAGACGAGCACGCGCTCGGGCGCGACCCCACGCGCGACTAGCGCGTGGCGGATCTCGGCGGTCGCGACCGAGTACGCGTCGACGTTGGTGTGAATCCAAAACGGATGGACCGCGAAGTCGGTGACGATGCCGACGACCGGCAAATCCGCGTCGTACTGCCGCTTGTACTCGGACATGACGCCGCACGGGAAGGCGTGCGTGCACACGACGACGTCGGGCTTGCGCTCGTTGACCAGCGCGCGCAGGTTTGCGGCGGTGTACAGGCTGAGCCAGCGCCGGAACGCGGGAACCGTCGTGGCTCGCTCGGCACGGTCGTAGATGTAGCGGTACAGCTGCGGCACGGTCTTGACCATGCCGATGTACCCGTCCGCGACCACCTTCGAAAAGATGCTCGCCGCGTAACGATACGAGTCGACCGTCTGCGTCTCGATCGTCGGATCGTGCGCTGCCAGGGCGGAGCGCACGGCCTGCGCGGCGGCCGTGTGGCCGACGCCGACGCTCGCCGATAGGAACAGGACGCGTTTGGGCAAGCCCTTGGTCAGTTCTCCTCGGGCGACGACTCTTCGGCCAACACGAAGAAATCGTCGAGGATCTCCTGCGCCAGCTCGTCGTCTTCGAGAAGGCGCCCGTTCTCGTCGGTGACGACGAATTCGTCGGCGTCCTCGCTGTAAGCGACGGCGAAGGCGTTGTGCTCGTCGTCTTCGACCAGCCCGACGACTTCGAACTCGTACTTCTGTCCTTCGATCGTCTCGATTACGAGAACGTCGCGGAGCTCGACCTTGCCCTCGTCCTCGGCCTCGCCTTTGGCCTCTCCGTTGTGAGCGTCGATGATGGGCCTCCTAACGCAAGTAGCGCGCGACGTTCGCGTTGTGTTCGGCCAGCGTTCGCGAAAACGCGTGATGTCCATTCCCCATGTACACGTAATAAAGATAGTCCGATGCCTGAGGATGGAAGGCGGCCTGCAGGGACGGCTGCCCCGGGCTGGCGATCGGAGTGGGCGGCAGACCCGTGTGCTCGTACGTGTTGTACGGGGAGTCGCGCGCGAGGTCGTCGAGCGTGATGACGTCCTTGTGGTGCGCGAACGTGTATTCGATGGTCGCGTCCACCTCGAGCGGCATGCCGAGCCGCAGCCGGTTGTAGTACACGCCGGCCATCAAGGCGCGCTCGTCGTCGGACTTGGCTTCGCGTTCGACCAGCGACGCGACGGTCACGACCTGGGGAACCGTCAAGCCCAAATGCTTCGCTCGAGCGGCCGCGTCGGGCGGCAATTCGCGGCGAAGCTGGTCGCTCAGGATCTGCGCGACGGCCTGCGGCGAGGCGCCGAGCGGGATCAGGTAGGTGTCGGGAAACAGGAAGCCCTCGAGCGACGCGGTCCGCGTGCCGTCCAGCACGATCGACTCGTGCAGAAAATAGCGCTGGAAGACGCCGCCGTTGCCGACCCCGCCCTCCTCGAGCCTCGCGGCGATCTCCTTCGACGTGAAGCCTTCGGGGATCGTCACCCAGACGGCAACTTGCTGTCCTCCCGTCACCAGCCGCTGCAAGATCTCCGAGGTCGTTTGGTGGGCCGCGAAGCGATACTCGCCGGCCTGGATGCGCGACTCGAGCCGCTTCGCGCGGGCCAGCAACGAGAAGACCAGCGGCGAGCGGATCACGCGTTCGCTCGCGAGCTGCACGGCGATCTCGGAGGCGGTCGACCCGGCCGGCACGACGACGTCGGTCTCCGCGACCGGTACCGACCGGTCGACCACGGCGGCAGCTCGGAACCAAAGGGCTCCGGCCGCGGCGAGCACGACGAGAACGAATGCGGCGAGCGCCGCGAGCCGGCCGAGCCCCCGCATCTCAGCGCTCGCGGCAGCGGCGCGCCAGGTAGGAGTCGAGGATCAAGCCGGCCGCGAGCTGGTCGACGACGCGCTTGCGCCTCTTGCGCGAGACGTCGGCGTCGATCAGCGTCCGCGTGACCTGCGCCGTCGTCAGGCGCTCGTCGATCCGCTCGATGGGGCCGCCCCACGCTTTGCGGAGCACGGCAACGAAATCGTCCATCCTCGCTGCAGCGATGCCCCGTTCGCCCGAGAGCGCAACAGGATCGCCGACGACGATCGTCTCGGCGCCGTACTCGCGCGCGAGCGCCAGGATCGCCTCGAGATCGGCGTGCAGCCCGCTCCGTTCGAGCGTCGTGAGCGGCAGCGAGAAGCTTTCGCCCGGATCGCTCACCGCGACGCCGATGCGGCGCACACCGACGTCGAGCGCCATGATCATCGCAGCGTTCCCGCTTCGGCCAGCTCGTCGAGCACCTTGCCGGCTTTCGTGCGTTTACCGAGGTGATACGTGACGAACGCGTCGACCGCGCGCGCCACGGCGCTGGTGGCGTGGGCGGCGGGGCGCAGCCGGCCGCCGCGCGCCGCCCCGAGCGCGCGGAAGTTCGCGCCGTCGGCCGGGTCGAGCGCGTGTCCGTCGGCGCCGTGCGGGCGGCAGCGTTCGCATGCGAGCCCCCCTGCTTCGAGATCGGCCCAAGCGGCGCGGCCGATCAGCGGCTGGCCGCAGCTCACGCACGTCTCAGCCTCAGGCGCGTACCCAAGCGCGCCGAGCAGCAGCAGCTCGAAGCGCGGGATCAGCCGCGCCGGATCCTCGGCGGCGGCGATCCCCGCAATCGCGCCGCGCAGCAGCGCGTAGACGTCGGGCAGCGCCAAATCCGGCTCGGAGAACGCGTCGACGAGCTCGGCGATGACGTGCGCCGTCGCGAACGAGGCCGGGTCGACGATCCCCGTCCAGCACGCCGCGACGACGTCGGCGCTGGTCACCACGTCGAGGTTGCGTCCGCGGTGCATGCCCAGCAGCGACTCGCACATGAACTCGAGCCGCCCCGCCAACCGGCTATTCGCGCGCCGCACGCCCTTGGCGACCGCGTCGAGCTTGCCGCGCTCCTGCGTGAACAGCGTGTAGATCTTGTCGGCCTCGCCGAGGTTCCGCGCGCGCAACACGATCGCGCGCGTCTTGTACGAACGCGCGGGCATTAGGTCGACACTACGGCAGCTCGAAGGCGGCCGGCAGCAGCTCGTCCAGCGCGAACGTCTCGTGCTTGCCGCACGAGGTGAAGAGAACCCGCATCGTCGGTCCGAATTCGGCGAGCACTTGGCGGCAGCCCCCGCACGGCGGCGTGCTCGCCTCGGGCGGGCCGGCAATCGCGATCGCCCGGTAGTGCGTCCGACCGCCGGCGACCGCGACGGCGACGGCGGCACGCTCGGCGCAGATCGAGAGGCCGTAGGAGGCGTTCTCGACGTTGGCGCCGGTCACGACGGTGCCGTCGTCGCACAGCAGCGCCGCGCCGACGGCCACGTTGGAATACGGTGCGTAGGAACGTTCGCGCGCGGCGCGCGCGGCCGCCAACAGCGACTCGTCGTCCTCAGACGCGTTCGACAACGTCGGAGACCTCGGGCAGCGCAGTGCCCTCCGGCGTGTGCGTCTTGCCGTTGCGCAGCACGCGGACCGCGAGGATCCGGCGGCCGCGCGTCCGGTCGATGCGCAGGCGCACGTCGTCGCCGGCGTCGACCTCTTCGCCTTCGGCGGGCAAGTGCCCGAACAGGCCCACCGTCAGGCCGCCGATCGTCTCGAACTCTTCGTGCGGCAAGTGCAGACCGAGCCGCGCGTTGACGTCCTCGATGTTCGTGCCGGCATCGACCACGGCTTCGTCGTCGGAGAGGATCCGGATCGGCTCTTCTTCTTCGGCGTCGTGCTCGTCACGGATCTCGCCGACGATCTCCTCGAGCAAGTCTTCCATCGTCACCAGGCCCGCCGTCCCGCCGTACTCGTCGACCACGATCGCGAGCGAGAACTTGCCGCGCTGCATCTCGCGCAGCATGTCGGCGACCGGCTTGGTCTCGGGGACCAGCGTGACGGGACGCATCAGAGCGCGGATCGGCGTTTGCGCCAGCGTTCCGTTGGCCAGCGCGATCAGCAGTTCGCGATCGTGCACGACGCCGATGACGTTGTCGATCCTCTCTTCGAAGACGGGCAGCTTCGAGTAGCCCTCGGCGATGACCAGGTCCAGTGCGCGGCGGGCTGAGGCGGAGACCTCGACGGCGACCATGTCCGGGCGCGGCGTCATCACTTCGCGCACGATCGTGTCGCCGAACTGGATGATCGAGTGAATCATCTCGCGTTCGCCCGCTTCCAAAACTTTCTGCTCGACGCCCACGTCGACGATGCTGCGGATGTCGTCCTCGGTCAGGAACGGGCCGCGCGCGATCGGCGAAACGCCGAGGAGCCGAACGATCGCGTTCGTCACCAGCAAGAAGGTGGCGTTGATCGGCGTCATCAGCCAGGCGAGCCGGTCGACGATCGGGGCGAGACGCACGGCCCAGCGCTCGTTGTTGGCGACGGCGATCGTCTTTGGAACGATCTCGCCGAAGGTCAGCAAGAGCACGGTCATGAGCACCGTCGACCAGAGCGCAGCATTCCGAATCCCGGCGCTGACGAAGAGGACGGTCGCAAGCGAATCCGCCGCCAGCAAGACCACCGTGTTGCAGATCAGGATCGTCGTCAGGAAGCGGTTGCGGTCCTTGAGGAGGCGCACGACCGCCTCGCTTCCCTTGACCCCCTTCTCGGCCATGGCGCTGGCGTGGAGGCGGGAGAGCGAGATCAGCGCCGCCTCCGACCCCGAGAAGAACGCGGACGCGGCGATGAGGACGGCAAGCGCGGCTATCTCCGGCCAGGGGTGGCCGGTCATGTCGAGGCTCGTCATCTCAGCGCAGCGTCGGCGTGACAGCCGGAGCGGCCGAACCCGTGCACCGGCCGGCGCGCAAGGCGGCCGAGTGCCTCAGACGAATGGGGGACGCTTGGCGACGCCGCGGGTCGGGCGGTTCGTCCCCTGTGGGCGCGTCATTACTCAAACTGCCGTCATTATAGCACAACGCTGCGCTGGCTCCTGGCAGATGCCTCGTCGCCGTTTTCGGCTCCCATATTCCTAGGTTCGGACGAGCAGGAACAAAGCGTAACTCAAGCAGGTGCCGAGTGCCCCGCCGAGAGCGACCTCGGGCAGACTGTGGATGCCGCCCTCGACCCGGCTTTGACTGACCAGGAAGGCGAGAAAGAAGGCGAGCAGCCCGACGACCGCGTTGTGGCTGAGCAGTGCGATCAGGGTCGCCCCGGCGAAGCCGAGGGCGGCATGGCCGGAGACCGCTCCGCCCTGCAGCGGCGAGCCGTGCCGGCCCGCGAAGGCCTTCACGAAGATCGTCACGATCCCCACGACCGCGATGGTCACGATCGCGAGGTTGCGCGGGATGCCTCCCACGGCGGCGGCCACGTTGGCCCCGGTCGCGGCGATCCCTTCGTAAAAGGCCAAGTAGCCGACGATCAAGGCCCCCATCGAGCCGACCAGCACGGCACCCGCGGCCGCGTCCTTGGCGATCTTGGCGAGCGGGTGGTGGGCGACGGTCATCAGGTCGACGACCGCTTCGATCGCGGTGTTGAAGAGCTCCAGTGCGATGACCACCACGATGGCCACGACCACGATGGCGACGTAGGCGCGTTCGAGCCGCAGGTAGAGCGTGGCGAACAGGACGATCGCCGCGACCGCCAGGTGGATGCGCATGTTGAGCTGGGTCCGCGTGGCGTACAAGATGCCGGCGAACGCGTAGTGGAACGAGCGCCAGAGGCGGTTGTCGCTGACCCGCTTGACGGTCGGGGGCACGCGCGCGGGATGCATGACCCAATTCCTTTCGCCCGGGCCCGGGTGCGCTCCCCGGCCGCGTCCGGACGCTCGTGTACCGTCTAGCTTTCGTAGGGCCACGGCAGGCCGAGAAGCGCTGCCAACCGGCGCTCCTCGCTCACCATGCGGGCGCGTTCCCCTGCTTCCTCGTGATCGTGTCCAAGCAGATGCAGCAGACCGTGGATGAGCAGCCGCTCGACCTCGCTTTGCAGCGGAGCCTCGTAGGCGCGGGCTTGGCGCGCCGCGGTGTCGAGGCTGATCACGACGTCGCCGAGCAGGCGCTCGGGTGCGCCTGCCGGCGAGCGCTGCGCGGACCGCCGCGCGTCCGCACTGCGCTTCGAGCTCGGTTCCTCGAGCAGCGGAAAACTTAGGACGTCGGTGGCTCGGTCGTGACCGCGATGCTCGCGGTTGAGGCGCCGGATCGCGGCGTCGCCGACGAACGAGACCGAGAGGCTCGCGCCGGACTCGCCGACCGCCTCCAGCAGCTCGCCGGTGCGCCGCTCCAGCGCTCGCAGCAGCAGGCGATGCTTGCGCGTCGTGTTTCGCAGGTAGATCACGCGGCGGGGTTCACGACTTCCGGGCGTAGGCGTCGATGATTTTGGCGACCAGCGGATGGCGCACGACGTCGCTCGAGCTCAGCTCGACGATTCCGATTCCGTCGATGCCGTCGAAGAGCCGGTGCGCCTCGAGTAGCCCCGACGAGACCCCTCTGGGCAAGTCGATCTGCGTGACGTCGCCGTTGACGATCATCTTCGCGTTGTTGCCCAGCCGCGTCAGGAACATCTTGAGCTGTTCCGACGTCGCGTTCTGCGCCTCGTCGAGGATGACGTAGGCGTCGGAGAGCGTGCGCCCGCGCATGTAGGCGAGCGGGGCGACTTCGATCGTTCCGCGTTCCATGAACTTGGCGACCACCGAATCCTCGAGTAGCTCGGCGAGCGCGTCGTAGAGGGGCCGCAGATAGGGATCGACCTTGTCGCGCAAGTCGCCGGGCAGAAAGCCGAGCTTTTCGCCGGCCTCGACCGCAGGCCGCGTCAGGATGATGCGCGAGATCTCGCGCTCGCGCAGCGCGCGAACCGCCATGACCATCGCGAGAAACGTCTTGCCCGTGCCGGCCGGGCCAATGCCGAAGGTCAGCGTGCTGCACTCGATCGCGTCGACCAGACGCCGCTGGCCTTCGGTGCGCGGACGCACCTCGCGGCCGCGCTGCGTGGTGAACAGCGTCTTGGGATGCGCGCGCGGCCGTTCGCCCGAGAGCGCTTCACGCGCGGCCAGCTCCACGTCGTGCGGCGTGAGTTGAGCGCCCTCGTTGGCGGCTTCGCGCATCCGGGTCAGGATCTCGCGGGCCGAGGCGACCGCGGCGGGCGCGCCGCGCAGGCGGAGACGGTCGCCCTCAAGGCTGACGGCGACCGGCACGAGATCTTCGAGCGCGCTGAGGTTACCGTCGAGGTGGCCGCAAAAACGCAGCGCGTCGTCCACGCCCGCAAGCTCGAAAACCTGCTCGGCTTCTACTTCAGCCAGGATCCGCCGCGCTTCGTATCACGTTCCCTACAACGCCGCCGCAAGGCAAAGGGTTTAGAACCCCCCGCCCGGGTTGCGCGGCCGTAGGGCCGGCGGCGGGGCGAGCGCCTCCGAGAGCACGATCGCGCCTAGCAGCCGCTCGCGGTTCGAGAACGCCCCGAGCAGGCTCGAAACCGGCTTCGGAGCGACGGCCGCCGCGGGCAATGGCGGCGGTTCGGCGGCCACCGGCGCGAGAATTACCAGCGGTGGCCCAGGCGGCGGCGCCGGCGCGCGCCCTTGGCTTGGGCGCCGCGCGACGGGCATCGGATAGCGCCGGCCCGGCGCCGGCTGAGGCGGAGGCGGTGGTGGCGGCAGCGGCTCGTCGTCAGCGGACCGCGCGCGGCCGACGAGCTGGGCCAGCAGGAACTCGAGCGGGCCTTCCACCTTACTGTCCCGGAGGCTTGGGCGGCGTGGGCTGGGTGGGCCCCGTCAGCCCGGTCGCCTCGGGCGGCGCGACCCCGGTCCCGATCGCCGAGCGCATCTCGGTATCCGCCTTCACGTTGTTGATCCGGTAGTAGTCCATCACGCCGAGGTGGCCTTGGCGGAACGCTTCCGCGATCGCCTGCGGAATCTGCGCCTCGGCTTCGACGACCTTCGCGCGCATGCGCTGCGTTTCGGCCTTCTGCTCCTGTTCGGCGGCCATGGCGCTATACTGCCGCTCGGCAGCCTTGGCTTGCGCGATGCGCCGGTCGGCCTCGGCCTGCGACATCTGCAGGTCGGCGCCGATGTTCTTGCCGACGTCGACGTCGGCGATGTCGATCGAGACGATCTCGTAAGCCGTCCCCGCGTCGAGCCCCTTGGCGAGCACGGCCTTGGAGATGCGGTCGGGATACTCGAGCACCGCTTTATGGTCGATCGCCGCGCCGACCGCCGCGACCACGCCTTCACCGACGCGCGCGATGACCGTCGGTTCGCCGGCGCCGCCGACGTAGCGGTCGAGGTTGGTGCGCACGGTGACGCGCGCCTTGACGTTGAGCTGAATGCCGTTCTGCGCGACGCCCTGGAAGACGGGCGTCTCGATCACCTTGGGATTGACGGACGTCTGCAGCGCTTCGAGCACGTTGCGGCCGGCCAAGTCGATCGCCGCCGCGCGCTGCCATTCGAGCGGAATCTGCGCGCGTTGCGCGGCGATCATCGCGAGCACGACGTTCTCGACGTTGCCGCCGGCAAGGTAGTGCGACTGCATCTGATCGACGGTCAGGTCGAGCCCGGCTTTGCGCGCGCGCACGAGGTTATTGACGATGACGGCCGGCTGGATCCCGATGAGCCGCATGCGGATCAGCGACATGATCGAGAGCGGCACGCCCGCGGCGATCGTGCGGATCCACATGCCGAGGGGAAAGTAATACAGGAAGAGCGAGAGCCCGACGATGACCGCGAAAACGATCAGGATAGCACCAAAGGCAGCCACGATTTACTCCTCGTTGACGGGCTGCACGAAGATGCGAGCCCCCTCGACACGGGTCACCCGGATGGGCGAGCCGGCTGGAACGAAATCTCCCTCCGTGAGCACGTCGACGCGTTGACCGCCGACGCTGGCGACCCCGGCCGGCCGCAAGAACGACGTCGCGTGGCCGAACTGGCCGACGAGCGCGCGATGATCGCAGCTGGCCACGTAATCCGGCCCCTGCGCGGCGGAGAGCACGAGCCGCTTCATGAAGGCGCTTTCCGGAAAGACGCGCGTCGAGAGCGCGAAGACGATCGCCGAGAGAACGATCGCGATCGAGATCGCCTGCGCGGCCACGAAGAAGAACGCGAAGCCGAAGGCCAGCACGACCGCCGAAACGAGCGCGATGATTCCCAAGACACCCGCCACCCCGTGACCGGGCACGACGTGCAGCTCGAGCAGTATCCCGAGCACGCCGAGCAGCGCGAGGCCGATGACGAACGAGTTCGAGAAGCCCGCGTAGACGTGCGTTCCGAAGAAGAGCGCCAGCGCCGCGACGCCGATCAAGCCGGCGATGCCGTGCAGCGTCTGCATCTCTATCAGCAGACCGAGCACGCCGATGGAGAGGAGCAGTCCGCTCACCTCGGGGCTGGTCGCGAAGCGGGCCACTTCCTCGCCCCAGGTGTAGCCGGCGTACTCGCGCGGGCCAGAAAGCCTTTCCACGCGCAACGCGGCCGTCAGGTCCGGCTCGATCGCATCGGCGATGCGGGCCCGCTGAGCTTCGCCGGCGGTCAGCGCTAGGATCGCGCCGGGCTTCTTGTAAGCCGGCGCGTCGACGCTCTTATCCACCATCGCGGCGGCCAGGTTGGCGTCGCGATGGTTGCGGTCGGCCGTCGCGGCGAATTCGGCGCGTAGGGCGGCTACGTGCTTGGGGTCATTGGGGATCGGCTCGGCCGCGCCGATGCTGGCGCCGGGGGCCATAACGATCGTCTTGGCCGCCAGCGTGATCAGCGCGCCGGCCGAATACGCGCGCTGCGAAACGTAGGCGACGGTCGGCACCTGCGAGCGAAACAGCGCGTCGCGAATCTCGAAGGCGGAACTGACCAGGCCGCCCGGCGTGTTCACGTCGAGCACCAGCGCGGAGGCGTGCGACGAATTCGCTTCGTCGACCGCGCGCTCGACCAAATGCGCCATCCCGTCGTCGACGGTCCCTTCGATCGGCACGACCACGACCGCGCCCGGCGCGTCCGCGCGCAACGCGCCCGCCAGCGCGAGCGCCAAACCGAGAACGGTCGCCACACCGAAAAACCACAGGCGAAGCGAACTGCGCATCACTTGGTTATCTACCGCTGGGCCGAGGGGAAGTTGCGGCGCTCTTACGGCGGCGCGGCTTCCGACGCCCGTAATTCCTCGACGACGACCGCGCGAATCGTTCCGCCGTCGGTCTCGCCGCGCAGGGCGGGCATCAGCAGTTTCATGGCCGCGCCCTGATTGCGTTGTTCGGGCGCGAGCGAGGCAAGCGCGGCACGGACCGCAGGCCGGATATCCTCGGCCGTCTTCTGAGCGGGCAGCAGGGCCGCCAGAATGTCGCGCTCACGCGTTTCCTTCTCGACAAGATCGGTGCGGCCGGCTTTGCCGAATTCGGAGATCGAGTCGCTGCGCTGCTTGACCAGCTTGCGCACGACGTCGACCTGCTCGTCGTCGCCCAATTCCCGGCCGGCTTCGATCTTGCGATACGAGAACGCCGAGATCGCCGAGCGGAGCGTGTCCAGGCGCACTTGATCTTTGGCGCGCATCGCGTCCTTGAGTTCGCTGGAGATGCGGTCTTTCAAGCTCATGGCGACGTCGCACTCATCCCGGCGGCCAGCCGAAGGCACGTCCCGCGAGCACGTGCAGGTGAAGGTGGAACACGAGCTGACCCGCGTCGGGCCCCTCGTTCACGACGACGCGGTATCCGCCCGGCGAAGCCTCGCGGCCCGCTTTCGCGGCCAGCGCCAGCAGCGACCCGAGCTCGTGCGGGCTCGCCTGCGCGGCGAAGTCTCCCAATGTCGCCACGTGACGCGTCGGAATAACCAAGAAATGGGACGGAGCGGCAGGCTCGATGTCGGCGATCACGATCGCGTCATCGGTCCGCTCGAGCGTCTTGGCCGGGATATCCCCGCGGACGATCTTACAGAAGACGCAATCTTCGGCGTTCACGAGCGCCCGTCCGATCCGGCAGCTGCGCAGGCTGCTACGAGCGGCGCTTGCGGGCGGCCGCCGACTTCTTCTTACGGCGAACGCTCGGCTTCTCGTAGTGCTCGTGCTTGCGGGCCTCGGCCAAGACGCCGGCCTTCTGGGTGGCTTTCTTGAAGCGACGCAGCGCACTTTCGATGGTCTCTCCCGGTGCAACGCGAACCTCCACGAACAACCCTCCCTTCGACCTGCGTGAATCGCAGCAAAATTGGCCTTCGACCTTCGAAGACAACCTGTAGAGACTAGCACAAGCCACCCAGGCCGTCAATTTTCGCGCCCCCCTCTCAAAGGAGGCCATCGCACATGAACCTTACCCCGGCAATCAGCCCAGCCGATGAGCTGCAACGTGCCGCGGAGGTCCTCTCGAAGAATTGGATCCTCGCCGCGCCGACCGCGATCGCGTCCTTGCTCCTCTCGATCGTGATGCTCTTCGTCGTCGTCTCGGCGGTCGGAACCACGCTGCTCGGCGGGGTCGTCGGCGGCCATGCCGGCGCGGCGGCCGGGATCGGCACCGCGCTCCTGTTCGGCGGCATCTGCTCGATCGTCGGGCTCTGCTTGGTGCTGCTCGCCCAAGCGGTCGTCATCCATGCCTCGGAGGACGCCTGGCATGGGCGCCGTCCAAATCTCGGAGCGAGTTTGAGCGCCGTGCTCGGACGTCTGCCGGACCTCTTGATCGCGGCGCTGTTGATGGCGCTCATCATCGGAGCGCTCTGCATGACCGTGATCGGAATCCCGTTCGTCCTGGTCGCGGGCTATTTTTTCATCTACGTGACCCCGGCCGTGATCCTGGGACGCGAAAGCGCGACCCGGGCGCTCGGCACGTCGTTCCGGCTCGCACGCAGCCGCGTTGGCGAGAGCGTCGTCGCCTTCATCGGTTTGATCGCCGCCGCAATCGTCGGCGTGATCGCGAACTCGCTGGTCAGCCACATTCCGCTGGTCAACCTGCTGACCGCCTTTGCCGTCGGCGGGCTCACCTCGGCCTACGCGGCGCTGGTTCAGGCTCGTTTCTACGACCGGTTGAGGACCTCGCCGATCCCCCCGCTGCAAACGCTGTAAGAGACGCCGCGCGCTTCGGCTCAGCCTGGCGGCCAGGTCATGTGCCGCCCGGCGAGGACGTGCAGGTGCAGATGGTAGACGGTCTGGCCGCCGTCGCGACCCTCGTTGACGACCACGCGATACCCGTCGCGCGCGTACTGACGCCCGATCTGCGAGGCCAGCGTGAACAGCTCCGCGATCTCGTCCTTGCCCGCGCTTGCCACGAAGTCGGCCAGATGCGCCGCATGCCGCTTGGGAATCACGAGCAGGTGCAGCGGCGCTTGCGGATTGATGTCCTTGAAGACGAGCGCGTCGTCGGTGCGGAGCACTTCCTCGCCCGGCAACTCCTTACGGAAGATCTTGCAAAAGATGCAGCGCGCCTCGGCCCGGCTCGCCTCGGCCGAGGTCACGGGCCTCCGCCCGGCTTCATGAACTCGAAGTTCAGCACCGAGTCGGGCCGCGGAACGATTCCGTGGATCGAGTCCTTCGCCGCGAACGAGACGATCGAGTGCACGAGCGGGACCGCCGGCGCTTGGTCGTGGATCATGTCGTTGGCCCGGCGGTAGATCGCGGCGCGCTTGGCCTCGTCGACGGTCTGCTGTCCCGCGAGCATCAGCTTGTGAAAGTTCGGATCCTTCCAGAACGAATAATTCTGCGCTTGACCTTTGACGGCGCTGTCCTGGTCGAGCAGCGGATACATGAAGTTGTCGGGGTCGCCGTTGTCGCCGGTCCAGCCGATCAGACACATCGGGTGCTCGCCGTTGCGCACTTTCGTGAGAAAGACGCTGAACTCGTAGGGCTCGAGCGTCACGTCGATGCCGACCGCCTTGAGGTCGGCTTGGATCGCCTCGGCGATGCGCTGCGGCTCGGGCATGTACGGGCGCGGCGAGGTCGGAAAATAGAGCTCCGTCGCAAAGCCGTGCGCCAGCCCCGCCTGCGCGAGCAGCGCTTTGGCCTTGGCCACGTCGTGCGGATAGGCTTTGAGCGACGGATCGCCGCCGACCATGCCGGGCGGCGTCCAGTCGTCGGCGACGACCGCGCCGAGCGTGTAGAAGCCCTTGGCGATCGCGGCTTTGTCGATCGCGTAGGCGACCGCGCGGCGCACAAGGACGTTGCCGAAGGGCGGCTTCTCGACGTTCATCGCGACGTAGGCGACGTTGTTGCTGGGCTGCGTGTAGAGCTTGATGCCCTTCTGCTTGGCAAGATCGGTCGCGTCGTCGGGACGCGGATCGGTCAGGATGTCGACGTCGCCCTTCTTCATCTCGAGCACGCTGGTCGACTGATCGGGAATGTCGCGCACGATCACGGCCTGATACGCGAGCGGCTTGGGGCCGTCCCAATTGGGGTTGGCGCTGAGCGTGATGTGATCGTCCTTGACCCACTCGGCGACGGTGTACGGGCCGCTCGCAACCGGCTGCAGGCCGAAGGCGGCGTTATCTTTCTTAATCGCGTCGGGCGAGCCGATCGCGAACGACGGCATCGCCAGATTGCGCAGGAACGGCCCGAGCGGCGCTTTCAGCTTCATGACGACGCTCGTGGGGGAAGGCGCCTGCACGTCGACGATGAGCCCGGGGAAGCCGCCGAACATGCTGGCGTAGTAGCCATACGGAAAGTTGCCGCGATTGGGATCGTTCGGCAAGCGCCAGCGATCGAAGTTGAACTTGACGGCGGCCGCGTCGAGGGGCGTGCCGTCGGAGAATTTCACGCCGGGCCTCAGCGTAAAGGTCCAGGTCTTGCCGTCGGGCGTCGATTTCCATGACTGCGCGAGGTCGGGGATCACCTCGAACGTACCCGGCTTGAACTTGACCAGATTCTGAAAGACTACCGAGGCGATGTTCAACGACATGCCGTCGGTCTCGTGCGCGGGATCGAGTCCGACCGCGTCCTTCACGCGCGCGACCACCAGGGTTGCGCCGGACGGGCTTCCGGCCGCGGTTCCCTGCGAACTCGAGCCGCCGCCGCAGCCGGGCAGGATCAACGCGGCCAACAACGCGGCCACTACTAAACGTTTCACTGACGCATTACCTCTTGACGCTGAACGACCACGAACGGCTGGCGGTGTTGCCGGCCGCGTCGGCGACGCGAACCGTCACCGTGACCTCGCCGTTGGAAAGGTCGAACCCGGGACTGTACGTGATGAAAGCGTTGGTTCGGGTCGCCGCCGGCGTGACGTCACGGCCGTTGAGCAAAAGCATGATGCTCGCCGGAGGGATCGCGATCCCCGTCGGCGCGGCGTAGGTCGCGAAGATGCTGGGCCGCGGGTTGTTGATATTCTGTCCGGGCGAGGGCGCGATCTCGCCGATGACCGGCGGCGTCGTCGCCGCCGAGAGTTGCTGCGCGGCCTCGGAGCGCGGCGCGTTCGCCGAGCCGACGCTCAGATGACCGTTGATGGGGACTTGCGTGACATTGAAGCGGTCGGGGATCGTGAACGCGCCCACGTAGCGTCCCGGCGACTGTTCGCGCATCTCGATTCCGCTGAGGTAGTCGCCGATGTCGAAGGTCGCACGGCCGCCCGGCGTCCCCACCAAGGTGACGTTGAAGGTCTCGCCCGCGCGCAGCGGGCGCGTCGCCGACGAGTCGAACGAGGCGATCGCGACGTTGACCGCGCCGGTCGCCGACGGCGCCACCGTCGCCGTCGCGGGCACGGCGCGCGAGGCGATGATCTCGCGCAGCTCGCCCGTCTCGGGATTGCTGCGCACGGTCACGTAATCGCCGTCCTGCAGCTCGTCAGCCGCGACCTGCGTTCCGTTGAGCGTGAGGTCGGTGAGGTCACCCGGCGTCACCACCCGTCCGCTGTCCAACACGATGGCGCTGGGCGAGGTCGCGCTGATCCGGCCGCTGGTCGACTTGAAGAAATCGAACACGCTCACCACGCGGCCCCTGCGGTCGAGGATCGCGTGCAACGCGTCGCCGACGCGAATCTGGTCGAGCGGCAGCCGCAGCTGCGAGTGGATCGTGACGTCGACGACATAGATGCGCGCGTCGGAGTTCACGCTGATCGTGCGCGCTTCGCCCGCGCGGGTGACGGTGATCGACGGCGGCCGCGAGTTCGAGTCGACCTCCGAGACGGCGCCCTGCACGTCGGTGCCGCCGTCGGCTCGGGCCGACTCGGCGCCGCTGTTGCGCCCCATGAAGAGCGAGACGATCTCGACCTTCGCGCCGCGCTGATCGTAGGAGACTTGCGCGCCCATAGCCGCGGTCAACAGCCGCAACGGAGCGTAGGCCGTGCCCTTGACCTCGATCACCGCCGAATCGAGCCCGACCGGCCGGTCATTGACGTACGCCGTCGAGCTGCCGATGTCGACCGCGATGCTCCCGTTCGGCAGCCGGCCCGAGATCCGGTTGCCGTCGCGCTCCAGCGCGACGCCGAGGGCGTCGAAGACGTCGCGCAGCGGGAGCAGCAACCGGCCGTCGACGACTTGCGGCGGCGTCGCCGTCTCGAGCGGCTCGCCGTTGATGACGATCGATACCACGCGAGTCGGCCGCTCGGTCGCGGGCGGCGTGCTCTGGCCGGCCCAGGCGGGGCCGAGCGGCGTCAGGGCAAGTCCGCACCCCAGCAGCAAGAGACGGGCGAGCTTCATCCTTTCTCGCTTTCGGCTAACGTCTCGCGATACACTTGCGCCGTCGCGCGGGCGCAGCGGTCCCAGGTGAGCGTCCGCGCGAAGCGCCGCGCCTCCTCGCTCGGGCGCGGGTCATCGAGCTCGCGCTCGAGCAGCGCGCGGAGCGCGCGCACGTCGCGCGGCGCAAAGGTCTCGACGTACGGCCGCAGCACGCGGGGCACGGCTTCGGAGGCGGCGATCACCCGGCCCCCGGAGGCCGCCGCCTCGAGCAGCGGCAAGCCGAATCCCTCGCAGAGCGCCGGGTGCACCAGCGCGACTGCCGAGCGGTAATAGCGTGCCAGCCCCGGCGACGCGGGCGACCCCAAGAAACGCAGCGAGCCGTGCTCGCGCCGCGGGCGCGGCTGCGCTTCCAGGTCGTCCTCGCCGGTCAGCACCAAGTCGACCGCATGCGCCGGATCCAGCGCTTCCCAGGCGGCGAAGAGGGTTGCGAGGTCTTTGTGCGGCTTGTGGTTTCCCACGTAGAGGAAAAACGGCCGCTCGAACGCCAGCGGCTCGGCGTCCCGCAAATAGACGTCGTCGACCCCGAGCGGAATGACGACCGTCTTGGCCGGCGGCACGCCCAAGAAACGTGCCAGGTCGCCGACGGTCCGGTCGTCGTCCGTGATCACGTGCCGCGCGCCCGCGCAGACGGCCCGCACGACGGTCGCGTAATACGGCCCGACCTTGCTCTTGAAGAGGTGCGGAAAGCGCAGGTGGATCAGGTCGTGGATCGTGATAAGGTAGGGCCGCGGCGCCGCGAGCGGCGCGTAGACCGACAGGAAGTGCGACAGGCGCGGACGCGCGCGCGCCATCGCCAGCGGCAAGCGCACCTGCTCGTCGAGCCCGAAGGGGCGATCGTGCGGAAAGCTCGCAAAGCGCAGGTCCGGAGCGACGGCGGGCAGGCGCGCGGTCAGCTCGCGCGCATACGCGCCCATGCCGACCGAGATGTGGCGCGTCAGCGGCAAATCGAGGGCGACGTCGAGTGCCGGCCCGTTCATCGCCACAACGCCTTCCAGCGCGCGACCGCGGGATACCAGGCCGAGGCCAGGCAAATGAACGCGCCGCGCCAGCCGTCGCGCCAGCCGCCGCGCGCGAGGAAGAGCCAAGGTCCGCGAACCAGTGCCGTCAGCGCAGCGAATACGAGCGCCGGCAGCGAGGGCCGCAGCCCCTGCGCTTCGAGCGCGGTGTAACGCACGTACTTGTCGCGGTAGCTCGCAAACGTCGGATACGAATCGTGGGTCAGCTCGCCGGTGAGCGTTTCCAGCTCGCCCGGAACCTCCCACGTCTCGTGCAGGTCGCTGCTCCCGCCCGCGGCCGGACGGGCGACGAGCCGCGCGCGGTCGGTCCGGAAGAGCCGCAGCAGCAACTCGCCGCCCCAACCCGCGCCCGCGATCGGGCGGCCGCAGAACGAGGTCGAGCGACGCACGCAAAACCCCTCGACCCGTTCGCCGGGTGCAGCGTTCAGGAGCGCGTCGCGCAAGGTTGGGTCGAGCGACTCGTCGGCGTCGAGCATGAAGGTCCACGGCGTCCGCACCCGTCTCAGCGCGAAGCGCCGCGCGTCGACGAAACCGTCCCACGGGCGCACCACCACCTCGGCGTCGCACTCGCGCGCGAGCGCGACCGTCGCGTCGCTCGACTCGGCATCCACGACCAGCAGCGGCGCGCCGGCCGGCACGCTCGCCAGCGCGCGCGGCAAATTGCGCGCCTCGTTGCGCGTCAAGATGACGAAGGTGACCTCCGCTGGGTTCAGCTGGTCGAAGCGAGCGGCGCGGCGAGGTCGCGTTCGGCGCCGGCCGCCGCGGCCAGCGCCGCCCCGACGAAGTCGCGGTACAACGGCGACGGCCTCGTCGGGCGCGACTTGAACTCGGGATGCGCCTGCGTCCCGACGAACCACGGGTGCAGCGAGGGCGCAAGCTCGGTGCATTCGACCAGCGACGTGCGGCCGCTTTGATGATGCCCGGAGAAGATCATGCCGTGCTCTTGGAAGAGCGACTTGTAGCGGTTGTTGAACTCGTAGCGATGCCGGTGCCGCTCGCTGATGGCGAGCGTGTCGTAGGCGCGGGCCGCGAGCGTGCCGGGCTCCAGGACGCAGTCGTAGGCACCCAGGCGCATCGTGCCGCCCATCAGCTCGAGGTTGCGCTGATCGGGCAGGAAGTCGATCACGGGATCGGGCGTCGTCTCGTCGACCTCGGTCGTCATCGCGTCGGGCAAGCCGCAGACGTTGCGCGCGAACTCGATGCAGGCCAGTTGCATGCCGTAGCAGATCCCTAGGAACGGCACTCGGTGCTCGCGCGCGAAGTGAATCGCGCGCAGCTTGCCCTTGACGCCGCGCGAGCCGAAGCCCGGCGCGACCAGAATGCCGTCGACGCCATGCAGGACGCTCGTCCCCGCGTCTTCGACCGTCTCCGAGTCGACGCGCTTGATCTCGACGCAAGCGTCGTGGAAGATGCCGGCATGGTAAAGCGCCTCGTTGATCGACATGTAGGCGTCCTTGAGCTCGACGTACTTGCCGACCAACCCGATGCGCACGCGCCGGTGCGGGTGGGTCACACGCTCGACGATCGCGGCCCAATCTTCGAGGTCGAGCGGCGGCGCGCTGAGCTGCAGCTTGCGCAGCACGGCCTCGGCGAGGCCCTCCTGCTCGAGGTTGAGCGGAACCTTGTAGATCGTCGGCGCGTCGCCGTTCTGCACCACGTTGCGGGGGGGAACGTCGCAGAAGAGCCCGATCTTCTCTTTGAGCTCGACGGGGATCGGGCGCTCGGAATCGGTGCGCACGACGATCGCGTCGGGCGAGATCCCGATCGCGCGCAACTCGCGCACCGAGTGCTGCGTGGGCTTTGTCTTGAGCTCGCCCGCGGCGCCGAGATGCGGCATCAGCGTCAGGTGGACGAACATGACGTTCTCGTCGCCGACGTCGTAACGCACCTGACGGATCGCTTCGAGAAACGGCAACGACTCGATGTCGCCGACGGTTCCACCGACCTCGACGAGGCAGATGTCCGCACCGCTCTTTTCCGCGACGCGCGTGATCTGCGCCTTGATCTCGTTGGTGATGTGCGGAATCACCTGAACGGTCGCGCCGAGATAGTCGCCGCGCCGTTCCTTGTCGATCACCGAAGCGTAGATCTGCCCGGTCGTCACGTTGTTGTGCCGGCCGAGCGACTCGTCGATGAAGCGCTCGTAATGACCGAGGTCGAGATCCGTCTCGGCGCCGTCTTCGGTCACGAAGACCTCACCGTGCTGATACGGATTCATCGTCCCGGCATCGACGTTGATGTACGGATCGAGCTTCTGGATCGAGACCGAGAAGCCGCGATTCTTGAGCAGTCTGCCCAGCGAGGCCGCTGCGATGCCCTTGCCGAGCGAGCTCACCACGCCACCGGTGAAGAAGATGTACTTCGCCACTATGGGATGATGCTTTTCGGCAGCCCGACAAGCCCCTCCCGCTTACTCCACATCGACGCTGACGACGCGTTCCAGACCCGCGTAGTCGCGCTCGACCGTGACGCGCGCAGCGGCGGCGAAAGCCTCCTCGGCCAGCGCGGCCAGCGCGCTCGCGGTATCCGGGCCCGCTTCGAGAAGCAACCTCGCGGGGCGAACAACGTGCTCGGACGCCAGTGCGAACAGACGCCGGTACACGTCGAGCCCGTCCGGTCCGCCGTCGAGCGCGACGCGCGGCTCGAACGAGGTCGGGTCGGGCGGCAGGGCGAGGTCGGCGGTACGCACGTAGGGCAGATTCGCCACCACCAGGTCGAAGCGCAGCGACGGCGCGAGGCCCTCGAATGCGTCACCCCGCACGAACGCGATGCGTTCGCTCACGCCGTGCGCGCACGCGTTGCGTTCGGCCAATGCAAGCGCGGCGGAGGATGCGTCGAGCGCCGTGACGCGTGCGCCGGGCAGTTCGAACGCGAGCGTGATCGCAAGGACGCCGCTCCCCGTGCCGACGTCGGCTATGCGCAGTGACCCGGCGTGCCGCGCCGCGAACGCCATTGCCAGCTCGACGAGCTGCTCGCTCTCCGGCCGCGGGACCAGCACGTCGGGCGTCACCGCAAAGCTGCGTCCGTAAAAGCCCGCTCGCCCGAGCACGTAGGCGAGCGGTTCGCCTGCGGCGCGGCGTGTGAGCAGTGTCTCGAAACGTGCCTTCGCTTGCGGCTCGAGCGTCTCGTCGTCGTGCGCGAGAAGCCAAGCGCGGTTACGCCCGGTCACCTCCTCGAGTAGGCGACCAGCATCGAATGCCGCGCTCTCTCCCAAGTGAGCGAGCCGCGCGCAGGCCGCGCCTTGCGCCTCCCCGACGCTCATGCCGCCGCCCCGCGTCATCATCGGCCGGATTGTATCAGGGTCGGGTTGATGCCTTCAGCGGATCGGCGCCGCGTCCGTTCCGGCGATCGTGCCGAAGGCGGCGACTTGCGCCGCTTCCCATTCCGGTGGGCGGCCGAGCTCGCGGGCCATGAGCTGGGCCACCGTGCCGGCGACCTCGCGCGCGGCGTCGTTGTCGACGAACAACGCGCGCGTGCGCCGCGAGAGCACGTCGTCGACGGTCCGCGCCATCTCCTCGCGCGCGGCGAAGACGACTTCGGCGCGCGTGTACGGCATGCGCGTGTGCAGCAGCGCGGCCAGCGACTGGTCCTGCGCGACCAGCTCGCGCAGCGCGTTGCCGTCGGTCCCGTACTCGGCGTACGGATCGCCGTTGAGCGGCGCAGACGCGCCCGGGCTGCCGTGCAGCGGAAGGTCGGCGGTCGTGCTCGGCGCCGGGGTGAGCGAAGCGGCTTCGATCGCCGTGTCGATGGTGTCCTCGGCCATCTTGCGATAGGTCGTCCACTTGCCGCCGGTCACCGTCACGATGCCGCTCTTCGCGACGTCGATGAAGTGCTCGCGCGAGAGCTTGGCCGTGCTCGCCGCGTCGCCTTTGACGAGCGGGCGCAGCCCCGCGAACGCGGCCAGCGCGTCCTTGCGCTGCACCGGATGCTCCAAATAGCGGTTGAAGTGGTGCAGCATATAGTCGATCTCGTCGCGCGAAGGCGCCGGATCCAGCTCGGCCGTCTCGACCGGCACGTCGGTCGTGCCGACCACCACGTGATCGTGCCAAGGAATGGCGAACAGCACGCGGCCGTCGTCCGTGCTCGGGACTAGCAGCGCGTCGTTTCCGGCGAAGACCGACTGCGCGAACACCACGTGCGCGCCGCGGCTCAGTGCGAGCAGCTTGCCGGTCTGCGGGTTGTCGAGCTGCCGCAGCTCGTCGACGAAGATGCCGGTCGCGTTGACCACGGCGCGCGCGCGCACCTCGTACTCGGTGCCGCCTTCTTCGTCCCGCACGACGGCCCCGACCGCGCGCTCGCCCTCATACAGAAAGCGCACGGCGCGGGTGTAGTTGACGACGACGGCGCCGAGGTCGGTCGCCGTGCGCGCCAGCGCGACCGCCAGTCGCGAGTCGTCGAACTGGCCGTCGTAATATTGCACGCTGCCGTAGAGCCCGCGCTTGCGCAAGCCCGGCATGCGGCGCAGCGTCTCGCAGCGCCCCACCCAACGGCTGTGCCCGAAGTTCTTGCTGCCGGCCAAGACGTCGTAGACTTTGAGCCCGGCGAGATAGTAGGGCCCTTCGAAGAAATGGTAGATCGGACAGAGGAACGGCAGCGCGTTCACGAGGTGCGGTGCGTTCTTGCGCATGACGATCCGCTCGTGCAGCGCCTCGCGCACGAGGTGGATGTCGCCGTTTTGCAGATAACGCACGCCGCCGTGGACGAGCTTGGTCGAGCGGCTCGACGTCGCGTTCGCGAAGTCGGCCGCTTCGACCAAGGCCGTCCGGTAACCGCGCGCAGCCGCGTCGACCGCCGTGCCCAAACCGGTCGCCCCCCCGCCGAGGACGAGGACGTCGAAGCCTTCGTTGAGCTTCGAGAGCTGCGCGCTACGGTTCACGAGGCAGTATCCTCCCACTTGGAAGCGCGTTCGACGGCCTTGCGCCAGCCCGCGATCAAACCGCTGCGCGTCTTCGCGTCGATCGAAGGTTTGAAGCGACGGTCTTCTTGCCAGTGCTGCGCGACGTCGTCGAAGTCGCGCCAGAAACCGACCGAAAGGCCGGCGAGATACGCCGCGCCGAGCGCGGTCGTCTCCGTGACCCGCGGCCGCACGACGTCGGTGCCGAGCACGTCGGCTTGGAACTGCATCGTGAGGTCGTTGTTGGCGGCTCCGCCGTCGACCCGCAACTCGGCGAGGCCGACGCCCGAGTCCTTGGCCATCGCCTCGATGACCTCGAACGACTGATAGGCCATTGCCTCGAGCGTTGCGCGCGCGAGATGGTCCTTCGTGCTGCCGCGCGTCAAACCGACGATCGCGCCGCGTGCGTACGGATCCCAGTACGGCGCGCCGAGGCCGACGAAGGCCGGTACGAAGTAGACGCCGCCATTGTCGGGAACCCGCTTGGCGAGCTGCTCGACCTCGGCCGAGGTCGAGATAATCCCCAGTCCGTCGCGCAGCCATTGCACGGCCGCGCCCGTGACGAAGATCGAGCCCTCGAGCGCGTAGATCGCCTTGCCCTTCTCCGTCGCGTACGCGACCGTCGAGAGCAGGCCGGTCTTGCTGAGAACGACCTCGCTGCCCGTATTGAGTACGACGAACGAACCTGTGCCGTACGTGTTCTTGGCGAAGCCCTTGGCGAAGCCGGCTTGTCCGACGAGCGCCGCCTGCTGGTCGCCGGCGACCCCGGAGATCGGAATCGCGCCGCCCAAGTGGCTCGCCGCGGCAGTCCCGAACTTCCCGATCGAGGGCAGCGCCTCGGGCAGCATCGAGCGCGGAACCCGCAGCATCCCGAGCAACTGATCGCTCCAGTCGAGCGTGTTGATGTCGAACATCAGCGTGCGCGAAGCATTCGTGTAGTCGGTGGTGTGCGACGCGCCGCCGGTGAGGTTCCAGATCAGCCACGTGTCGACGTTGCCGAAGGCGAGCTCACCGCGTTCGGCTCGCTCGCGCGCGCCTTTGACGTTGTCGAGAATCCAGGCCACCTTCGTGCCCGAGAAGTACGGATCGAGCAGCAGCCCGGTCCGCTCGCGCACGTTGGGCTCGAGGGCTTTGCCTTTTAGCTCCTCGCAGAGCGGGGCCGTGCGGCGGTCTTGCCAGACGATCGCGTTGTAGACCGGCACACCGGTCTTGCGATCCCAGACCAGCGTCGTTTCGCGCTGGTTGGTGATGCCGATCGCCGCGACGTCGCTCGCCGCGATGCCGGCGTTGTGCAGCGCACCCTGCGCCGTCTCCAGCTGCGAGCGCCAGATGTCGCCCGGGTCGTGCTCGACCCAGCCCGGCTGCGGGAAGTGTTGCGGGAACTCGCGCTGATCGAGTCCGCGGATCGCGCCGTGCTCGTCGAAGACGATGGCGCGCGAGCTGGTCGTGCCTTGGTCGAGTGCCAGAATGTACGGCATCTAGCGTTCCACCGTCAGCGGCGCCCCGGGAACCGGACCTTCCACAGCGACCGCATCGGAGATCGGTGGTGAGCCGCGCGCGCTCAACGTCGCCCCGATGAAGAAATCGTACACGAACGGCGAGATCGCGCCGCCGACCAGCGGACCGATGATCGGCACCCACCAGTATCCGTAGGTTCCAGGACCGGGGAACGAGTTGGGGCCCCAACCTGCCAGATACGTGAAGAGGCGAGGTCCGAAGTCACGGGCGGGGTTGATCGCGTAGCCGGCGTCCGTTCCGAACGACATGCCGATCGCGGCGACGGCCAAACCGACGATGTACGGGCCCAAATTCGCCTGCACGCCGAGGTTGCGAGCGTCGCTGATCCCGAAGATGAAGATCATCAGGAAGAACGTGCCGATGATTTGGTCGATGAACGGGCCGACCGGGTTCAATCCGAACGGGGCGGCGGGAAAGGTGTGGAAAATGCTGGCCGTCACCGCTCCGCCGGGATCCAACCGTGAAGCGACGTGATGCGCCGCGTTCCAGGCGTCGATCGACGTGTAATAATCGAGGTAGCAGATCGCCGCGCCGCAAAACCCGCCGGCGACTTGCGCAACCCAATACGGGACCAACTTCCTCCATGGAAAATCACCGCGCACCGCAAACGCGAGTGAAACCGCAGGGTTAAGGTGCGCGCCCGAGACGCCGCCGGCGACGTAGACGCCCATGACGACGGCGATGGCCCATCCCCAGGTGATGAGCAGCCAGCCGCCGGCGCCCTCGAAGATGACGCTTGTCCGTCCCGACATCGTCAAACCGACGACGGCGACCGCGACGCACCCGATGCCGAATGCAAGCAGCGCGAAGGTGCCTAGAAATTCGGCCAAGAGCTCACCGCCCAGGCCCGAACGCCAGCCGCCGGCCGCTTCCGATGTTGTAGCCACGAAGCCCCCTTTATGCTGGAAAAAAGCAAAGCCGCTCGCCTCCCCCGCAAATGCGGGAGACGGGCAAGCGGCTTTATCTCAGATTACTCTGCCGCTAAACGTTCCGATCCTAGCACGTCGTCATGGCGCGCGCAAGATAAAATTTCCGCCTTCTTCGAACGGCTATGCAACCCAGAGCGTCGTGTCGCTGACGGAGACGGCTCGGATGCCCGCGCGCACCAGCGCGTCGATCTCGGCAAGCGAGCCGATCAGGCCGCCCGCCGTCAAGACGACCTCCGGCTGCGCCTTCGAGAAGGCGGCGACCACGCGCGGCGCCGCCGGGGCGGGCAGCATCTCGACGGCATCGGGCAAGAAGCGCTCGAGCGCGCGCAGGCTATTGGCGACCGCGTGCGAGTCCAGCAAAAAGCTTCGCTGGATAGCAAGCAAACCTCGCGCGCGGGCCGCGCGCAACGTCTCAGTGTGGGTCGAAATCACGCCGCTGACGCCGCAGGACTCGAGGAATTGTACCGCGGGCACGTCGCCCGCCAAGCCGCCGAGCAGGTCGATGTTAACAACTGCCGCCTTGCCGCCGGTGCGCAGCCCGTCGACCAGGTCGCGAATGGTCATCACGCTCCCGCACAGCAGATAGACCACGTTCGAGGGCGCGGCGATGCTCTGCGGCAGATGCTGCGGCTGGCGAACGGCCGGGATCACGGGCGAGCGCGCGATCAGTTCGAGAAAGCCGTCACCCACGGCGCGATTCGAGGTCATCGTCATCCCGCGCCGCCTTCGACGCGGCCCCGCGCATCCGCTGCGCCGATCGCTTCCCGAGGACGGGTATTTTGTACCCGCGTCAGGCCGCGGTCGTGACCCCCGCCAGCAGGCGCGTCTTCTCGTCCTGCTGAAGCCGGGCGACGATCTTGCCGAGGTCGCCGTCGAGAATCTGGCCGATGTTTCCGAAGTTCTCGTTGATCCGGTGGTCGGTGATCCGGTCCTGCGGAAAGTTGTAGGTGCGGATCTTCTCGCTGCGGTCGCCCGTCCCGACCTGACTGCGCCGCAGGCTGCCGACGGCCTCTTCCTGCTCGCGGCGTTTGCGCTCGGCCAAGACGCTGCGCAGCATGGTCATCGCGCGCTCGCGGTTCTGCAGCTGCGAGCGCTCCTCGCTGCAAGCGACGACGGTGCCGCTCGGCACGTGCGTGATGCGAATGGCAGACTCCGTCTTGTTGACGTGCTGACCGCCGGCGCCCGACGCCTTGAACGTATCTATCTGCAAATCTTTGGGATTGATCTCGACGTCGACGTCCTCGTCGGCCTCGGGCAGCACCGCGACGGTCGCCGTGCTCGTGTGGACCCGCCCCTGCGACTCCGTCACCGGCACGCGCTGAACGCGATGGACGCCGCTCTCGTACTTGAAGAAGCGATACGGCTCGCCGTGCTCGATCGCGAGCACGACTTCCTTGAAGCCGCCGGCCTCGCTCTCGCTCTGCGAGAGAATCTCGGCTTTCATGCCGAGCGACTCGGCATAACGCACGTACATGCGCGCAAGCTCGGCCGCGAACAAGCTCGCCTCGTCCCCGCCCGCGCCTGCCCGTATCTCGACGAAGACGTCCTTGCCATCGTTGGGATCGCGCGGCAGCATCAGCTCGGTCAGGCGAACCTCGAGCTCTTTGCGCTGCTCGCGCAACGCCTTGGCTTCTTCTTCGGCCAGCTCGCGCATTTCCGGATCGCGCAGCAGCTCCTCGTTCGCCTCCGTCTCGGCCAGCAGCTTACGGTAGGCGCGATACGCCTCGACGATCTGCTCGAGGGCCGCGCGCTCTTTGACGAGCGCGGTAAAGCGCACCTGGTCGAACGTTTCGCCGGGGTTGGCCAGCTCCGCCTCGATCTCGGAGAAGCGGTTGGAGAGCGAGTCTAAGCGATCTGCGTTGAACATTTCTTACGATTCGGAAGCGACAAAAAAAGAAACGGGCCGCACTGAAGCGGCCCGTTTCGACGACCCGGCCGGCTACGCTTCGGCGGCGGCCGCCTCAGCCTTGGCGCGTTTGCGCTCGGCAGCTTCGGCCTTCTTGCGGTCGGCGGCGGCGAGGCGCTGGTTGAACTTGTCGACCCGGCCGGCGGTGTCGACGAACTTCTGTTGGCCGGTGAAGAGGGGATGGCACGCCGAGCAGATCTCGACGTTGATCTCCTTGAGGGTCGAACCGGTCGTGAAGACGTTGCCGCAGGCACAGTGGACGCGAGCTTCGGAGAACCATTTGGGGTGGATTTTGGGTTTCACAGCCATAGAATTATACCAGAGGGCGCAAGAGGCACTCGGCGGCCGGGCGGAACGCGCGGAACCGGCCGCGAACGCGCTGCGTTGGTCTCGTCAACCATCCCATCAGCAGTGAGGTCTTTTGCAACACGTTCGGCCGCCGCACCTGATCCGCTCCTTCGCCGTCGCCGCCGTGCTCGCGCTGGCCGTGGCCTTCGTACCAGGCCGGGGCACCGTGGTCGAGGCCCAGCAAGCCCCGGGCGCGGTTCCCACGACCGCCCCCGAGCTCGCTCCGAACGGCAGCCCGACTCCCGGCGCGATCGGCGAGACGCCGACCCCGGAGGCAAGCGAGACGCCCGGCAACGCTTTCCTTAAAAAGTCCGGCCAGCGGCGAGAACCGCCCGCGGCCAAGGCCTCTTCCGGGCCGTCACCCTCACCGACGCCGACCTCGCCTGCTTTCGCCACGCTCGACGGGACCTGGGAGGTCCAGGTCCAGTACACCGACGCGACCAGCTACTCATACTTGGCGATCAAGCAGGGCGAGAGCGGCGCGCTGAGCGGCACCTGGAAGGTCGGCAAGACCTCGTATCCGTTCGACGGGACCTACGACGGACGCCAGATCAAGCTGGTCGTCAAGGGGTCGAACGGCGACATCTCGTTCAGCGGCTACGTCGAGACCGCGTCCGACATGGTGGGGTTGGTCGACTACGGCGCGGGCAAGGGCAATCCGGTGGCCTTCACCGCCGAGCATCGCAGCCGTCCCAAGGGGCTGCAAGCGATCCAGTAAGCGCACGAGCGCGCGGGAAGCGCGCGCCGCGCACGCGTCGAAGCCGGTTCACATGCAAGACCACGCCTTCGGGCTGCGCACGCGCGCGCTCCACGCGGGCACGCCGCCCGACCCGACGACCGGGGCGCGAGCGATGCCGCTCTACCTGTCGTCGAGCTTCGTCTTCGATTCGACCGAACACGCCGCCGAGCTGTTCGCTTTGCGGACCTACGGCAACATCTACAGCCGCATCGGCAATCCGACGGTCGCCGCGTTTGAAGAGCGGATGGCGAGCCTCGAAGGCGGCCTCGGCGCGGTCGCGACCGCCAGCGGCATGGCCGCGCAGCTCACCACGATCCTGGCGCTGGCGCAAGCCGGCGACCACATCGTCGCCTCGGCGAATCTCTACGGCGGAACCGTCACCCAGTTCAACGTGACGCTCAAGCGGATGGGCATCGAGTGCACGCTCGTCCCAGGCGACGATCCGGCTGCGTTCCGCGCGGCGCTCGCACCGAACACGAAGTGCCTCTTCACCGAGACTATCGGCAACCCGCTGGGTAACGTCGCGGATCTCGAAGCGCTGGCCGCCATCGCGCACGAGCACGCTCTGCCGCTCGTCGTCGACAACACCTTCGCCTCGCCCGTCCTCTGCCGGCCGATCGAATGGGGCGCCGACATCGTGATCCACTCGGCCACCAAGTTTCTGGGCGGCCACGGCACGGTGATCGCGGGCGTGATCGTCGAGTCGGGGACCTTCCCCTGGAACGCCGGAAAGCATCCGCTGCTCTCCGAGCCCAGCCCCGGCTACCACGACATGAACTTCGCGGAGACGTTCGGCGAGTACGCCTTCCTGATGCGCGCGCGCAGCGAGGTGCTGCGCGACGTCGGCGCCTGCCTCTCGCCGATGAACGCGTGGCTGGTGCTGCAGGGCCTCGAAACGCTGCCGCTGCGGATGGTGGCCCACGTCGAGAACGCGCGCATCGTCGCGCGCTTCCTAGCCGGGCACGATGACGTCGCCTGGGTGAACTATGCCGAGCTCGAGGCCAGCCCGTACCGCGCGCTCGCACACAAATATCTGCCGGGCGGCGCGGGCGCCGTCTTCACCTTCGGCTTGCGCGGCGGGCGCGAAGCCGGCCGGGCCTTCATCGAAGCGCTCGAGCTCTGGAGCCACCTGGCTAACGTCGGCGACGCGAAGAGCTTGGTCATCCACCCGGCGACGACCACCCATCAACAGCTCACCGACGACGAGCTGCGCGCTTGCGGCGTCACGCCCGAGATGATCCGGCTCTCCGTCGGGCTCGAAGACCCAGCCGATTTGCTCTGGGATCTCGAGAACGGGCTGCGCGCCGCGCGCAAGGTCGCCGAGAGCCAGGCGGCGCGCGCATGACCTTGGCGAAGACGCGCCGCGTCGAGGAGGGAGGGCGTGCGATGGAAGCCTATCACGCGGCCCTACCGGGCTTCGCGTTGGACCTGCGCGCCTTCTTCAGCGCCATGGACGAGTTCGAAGCATGATCCTGACGACCGTCTCGCAGCGGCGCGCGCTGCTCGAACGCTCGAAGACCGTCGCGATGGTCGGCGCTTCGCCCAACCCGACGCGCCCCAGTTACTTCGTCTTCTCCTATCTACGCACGAAGGGGCGGCTGCAGGTCACGCCGATCAATCCCGCCGTCTCCGAAATCGACGGAGTGCAAGCCTATCCGTCGCTGGCGGCGTACGCGGCGGAGCACGGCGCGCCCGACATCGTCGACGTCTTCCGCAAACCGGCCGACGCGCCGCAGGTCGCGCGCGAAGCGATCGCATGCGGCGCGAAGGCGATCTGGTTTCAGTACGGCGTCGTCAACGAGGAAGCGATCGCGCTCGCCGACGAGGCGGCGCTCGACGTCGTCGTCGACCGCTGCATCAAGGTCGAGTCGGCCCGCTTCGACGGGGGTCTCGCGACCTGCGGACTGAACAGCGGCCTGATCACCTCGCGACGGCTCGCGCCGCCGGCGCCCCGGACGACGGCATGAACGCGGAGGCGCGCGCGCTCGACGATGCGTTTCTGTCGATCGTGTGCAACTGGGCGGGCGGCGGCCCCGGCTGCGACGAGGCCCGCTTCGACGAGCTGGCGCGCGCGACGTTCTCGTATCAACTCGAACGCAACGCGCCCTACGCGCGCTTCGCGAACGCGCTCGGCGTCGACGCGGCGCACCCGCCGCGTTCGTGGCGCGACATCCCCGCCGTGCCGAGTGCCGCGTTCAAGGACGCGACCCTGGCGACGTTCGAGACCGCGCGGGCCGAGCTCATCTTTCACACCAGCGGCACGACCGCGGCGCAGTCCGGCAAGCACTACTTCGAGCGTGCCACGCTCTACGACGCGGCGCTGCTGGCCGGCTTCGACCGCTTCATGCTGGCCGACGGCGCGCGCCTGCGCTATCTCAACCTCGTGCCGAATCCGCGCTACCGTCCGCATTCGTCGCTCGGCTACATGATGGGGCACGTCGCGGTGCTGCGCGGCGACGGCGCGGCCGGCTACTTCCTCGACGACGAGCGCGTCGACGCGCCCGGCTTCGGCGCGGCGCTCGAGGATGCGTGCCGCCACGAACGGCCGGTCTGCATCGCCGGAACGGCGTTCGCGTTCGTCGCCCTGCTCGAGGCGCTCGAGAGCCAAGGCCGCACGTTCGCCGCGGCGCCGGGCTCGCGCATCATGGAGACCGGCGGCTTCAAAGGCCGCGCCCGCGCGGTCGAGCGCGCGGAGCTCTATGCCCGGCTCGAACGGACGCTCGGCATCGCGCAGCCTTCGATCGTCGCGGAGTACGGCATGACGGAGCTCGCCAGCCAATACTACGACTCGCCCGAATCGCGCGGTGCGGCGGTCCGCGTGAAGGTCGCCCCGCCTTGGCTGCGCACGCTCGTGGTCGACGGCGAGGGCCGCGAGCTGCCCGAAGGCGAGACCGGCTGGCTGCGGCACGTCGATCTCGGAAACCGCTCGTCGGCGGTCGCAATCGAGACGGAAGATCGCGGGTATTGCAGCGGCGTGGGGATCGTGCTGCTCGGGCGCGCGCTCGACGCGCCGCCGCGCGGCTGTTCGCTCGACGCCGAAGATCTGACCGCCGCGCGCTGACGACGGCCTTGGTGAAGACGCCCGCAGCCGAGCTGGTCGACGTCGTCGCCGACGCGGCGGCGCGCTGGTGCGACCCGGATTTCGCACCGCGCGTGCGGACGACGGGCGCGCTCGTCGAGCGCACCGGGTACAGCACGCCCGTCGTCGAGTACGCTCTCGACCGGCTCTTCGGCGCAATCACGCGCGAGGCGTTGCGCGCCACGATCGCGGGCGAGCTCGGCGCGCTCGAAGCGCTCGACGGGTTCGTCGCGCGCAGCGGCCGGCCCGACGTGTGTTTTCAGCCCGCCGGCGCGGTCGCGATCGTTTCGAGCGATACGACGATCGGAGTCGCGCTGCACCCGCTCGTCTTCGCGATCTGCGCCAAGGCGCAGGTGCTCGTCAAGGATCGCGACGACCGGCTGATCGCGGCCTTCCTCGAAACGCTGGCGGAAGAGCGGCCCGAGCTGGCCGGACGGCTGCGCGCCGAGACTTGGAACGGAGCCGCGGACGCGGACCGGCTCGGCAATGCGGACGTGGTCGTGGCTTTCGGGCGCGACGACGCGCTGCGCGCAATTCGAGCCGCCTTGCCCGCGCAAGCGCGCTTTCTCCCCTTCGGCCACCGCACCAGCGTTGGCTACGTCAGCCGCGCCTCGCTCGGCGACGAGGCCGCGGCACGGCGCGTCGCTCGCGGGGCGGCGCGCGACGCGCTGCTCTACGACGGCGAGGGCTGCCTTTCGCTGCACGCGCTCTTCGTCGAGCGTGGCGGCGCGCTCGAGCCCGAACGCTTCGCGCGGCTCATGGCGGCGGCGTGCGACGAGCTCGCCGTCGAGTTCCCCGTCGGAACGCGCCCGTCCGACCCGCGCGTCGAGGCCTATCGCAAACGCCTGCGCTTTCGCGCCGCGCAAGGCACGGGCGCGCTGTACTGCGGGCACCACGGGCCGCACCTCGTCGCGTTCGACCTGCCGCGCGACGAGCCGCCGCCGTTCTTGCCGCGCACGCTCGGGCTCTATCCCGTCGACGCGCCGGGCGACGCGCTCGCCTTCCTTCGGCTCCATCGCTTGCCGCTCGAAGCGTTCGCGACCGACGACGATCCGGCTCCGGAACTGCGCGACGCGGCACTGGCCGCCGGGGCCTCGCGTCTGACCCTGCTCGGCCGCTTGCAAGATCCGCCGCTGGGCGGCGAACACGGCGGCGCCGGGCGGATTCTGCCCTTCGTCCGCGCTATCTACCGTTCGTGAGCGACGAGTTCGAAGCGACTCTCACCGAGATCCCCGGCCCGCGCTCGCGCGAGCTGGCCGCCGCGCTCGCAGCGCGGGAGACGCGCGGCGTCACCTTCGTTTCGCGTGACGTTCCGGTCTTCTGGGAGCGCGCGCTCGGCTCGACCGTGACCGACGTCGACGGAAACCGCTATCTCGACCTGACCGCGGCCTTCGGCGTCGCGGTCGCCGGGCACAGCAATCCCGCGGTCGCGCGCGCCATCGCGCAACAAGCCGAGCGGCTTGCCCACGGCATGGGCGACGTGCACCCGAGCGAGGTGAAGGTGAAGCTGCTCGAAAAGCTCGCCGCGCTCGCGCCTGTCGACGACGGCAAAGTCTTCCTCTGCTCGAGCGGCGCCGAGAGCGTCGAGTTTGCACTCAAGACGGCGCTGCTCGCGACCGGCGAGCCGAATGTGCTCGCCTTCGCCGGCGCCTATCACGGTTTGTCGTACGGCACGCTCGAGGTCGGCGGCATACCGAAGTTCCGCAAACCCTGGCAGAAGCAGCTGCGCGACGCGACGACGTTCGTGCGCTTCCCCGACATGCGCGAGCCCGCCGGGTCCCAGCGCGCTCTCGAAGCCGTCGCCCGCGCGCTCAAGAAGGACCGTTCGCTCGGCGCCGTGCTGGTCGAGCCGATCCAAGGGCGTGCCGGCGTCATCATTCCACCCGACGGCTTTCTGAGCGATCTGCGCCGGCTGTGCGACGAGCGCGACACGCTCTTGATCATCGACGAGATCTATACCGGATTCGGCCGGACCGGCACGCTGTTCGCCAGCGACTTCGAAGCCGTGCGCCCCGACATCGTGTGCCTGGGCAAGGCGCTGGCGGGCGGCTTCCCGATCTCGGCGACGGTGGTGCGCGGCAGCGTCGCCGATGCCTGGGAACCGTCGCGCGGCGAGGCGCTGCACACTTCGACCTATCTGGGCAATCCGATGGGCTGCGCGGCGGCGCTGGCGAATTTGGCCGAGATCGAACGACTCGACTTGCCGCACGTAGCGCGCGAGCGCGCGCCGCTCATCGCCGAGCGACTCGCGGCGATCCGCCTGCGCTCGACCGAGATCGTCGACTTTCGCGGACGCGGAATGATGTGGGGCGTCGAGTTTCGCGACGGCGCGGCGGCCCACGCGTGCGTCGTGCGCGCGCTGCAAGCCGGGCTCATCCTGCTGCAGTCGGGCTTGCGCGGCGAAACGATTGCGCTCACGCCGCCGCTGACGACCTCCGGCGGTCAGCTCGAACGCGCGCTCGAGCTCTTGGAGCGGGCCGTGCAGGGGAGTGTGTACGCATGAACGTCATTCGAGTCGGCGTCGTCGGTTCGAGCTTCGGCGCAACGGTGCACGTTCCGGCCTATCGCGCGCAAGGGCGCTTCGAGGTCGTAGCGCTGGCCTCACCTCGACGCGCGGGCGATATCGCGCGGGAACGGCGCATCCCGCAATCGTTCACGAGCGTCGAAGCGATGCTCGACGGCGTCGAGCTCGACGTCGTCTCGATCGCTGCGCCGCCCTTCGCTCACAAGGTGGCGGTGCTGGCGAGTTTGGCGCGCGGGAAGCACGTGCTCTGCGAAAAGCCGTTCGGCCTCAACGTCGCCGAGGCGGAAGACATGCTCGCGGCCGCCGAGCGCGCCGGCACCGTCTGCGCGCTCGCGCACGAGTTCCGGTATCTTTCGAGCAACCTGGCGTTGCGCGAGCTCGTCGCCAACGCGCATCTCGGTCCGCTGCGCGCGCTCGAAGTCGCCTTCATGACGACGTTCCTACGCGCCGACAGTACGCGTTCGCGCTCGTGGTGGTTCGAGCGCGTCCGCGGCGGCGGCCTGACCGGCGCCTACTTTTCGCACGTCGTCGACCTGGCGAGCTGGCTCGCCGGCCGAGCGCCGCTCGAGGCGCGCGGCTTCGAGCGAACCGCGAACCCGGAGCGCCGCGACGAGCAGGGCGACTTCACCAGCGACGTCGCCGACGGCGCCTTCGCCCAGATCGACTACGGGGAGGGTCTGATCGCGACGCTCGCCGCCGACGCAACGCGCGCCGTCGAGTCTGCGCTGGTCGCGGTCCACGGCGAAGCGCGGACCGCCGTCGCCAGCGGCAAGAGCGTCGTGGAGAGCACGACCTTCGTGGTCGACGCCGACGAAACGTCGGAGCTCGAGCTCGCTCCGCAGCCGCACGCCAATCTCGCGGCGGCGCATCCCAACCTGCCGGCCTTCACCACGCTGCTCGACGAGTTCGCCAACGCGCTCGAGGGCAAACCCGCAATGCTCCCGACGTTTGCCGACGGCCTCGCCACGCAGCGCGTGCTCGCGGCGGTGGGCTATTCGGTCACGGAAGACTGAAGCAGTATCCTCGCCGCGCTGCTCGAGCCCGTCGAGGCCTCCGTCGCGAGCTCTATAGGCTTCGCTCAGTTTCCCCGACACGCCACGGGCGGTCGAAGCTGCTTGCACGCTGATGCTGCAGGCCGCAGTTGGGTGGCGCCGACTAAATTCGCCTGCGGCCGTTCTTTCTAAATCCAAATCTGAACGATCCCCCGATTCCACGCTTGCGAGCAAGCATCCCGACTCTATTCGTGCACGACTGGCAATACGATCAACAATGGCACGCTTGCGACTCAGGTTCAATACATCGCCACGGGCACGTCCTACACCGTCCCGAGCAACTGGAATAGCGCCGACAACACGATCGAAGCGATTGGCGGCGGCGGCGGTGGCGACGGCGAACAATATACACTCGGGGCGGGGGCTGGTGGTGGCGGCGGCGGATACTCGAAGAGTTCTAACGTCACGCTTATCCCAACCAATACCGTTACGATGTCAGTCGGCATCGGTGGCGGCGGCGGGAGCGGTAGTGGCGCTGGGGCTGGTGGCGCTGCTTGGTTTTGTAATTCCGCTTCAAACTGCACGATGAGTGCCGGTACTGCGGTAATCGTTAGTGCAAACGGAGGCACCGGAGGGACGGTAAGCCCGACCGGTGGTGCTGGTGGCCTCAATAACGGCGTTGGAACGACGCGGTATTCCGGTGGAGCCGGTGGGGGAGGTTCCAGTTTGCGCTACGGCGCTGGCGGCGGTGGTGGCGCGGCAGGCCTCAATGCTGGCGGTGCCGCGGGCGGTACCTCGACTGCCACCGACGGCACGACCGGCGCTGGCCTCGATGGCGGTGGCGGTGGCGGCGGAAACGACGGGGGTACCGCTGGTGCTGCTACCGCCCTTACGGACATTGGTGGCGCGGGCGGTAACAATATTAGTGGCACCGGGGGCGGCGCTTCCGTCCCGGCTTCCACGGTTGGGAACAACGGCACGAGCGGCGGTGGCGGGTCGGGCGGCGGCGGAAGAACAGCGGCGGAGCCTCCAAACGCCGCGGCGGGCGGCAACGGTGGCCAGGGAATTGAGTATGGGGTCGGAGGCTCGGGTGGTGGCGGCGGCGGAGGCGGCGGGACGGGCACAGGTGCCACCGCTGGCAACGGTGGTGGCGGCGCTATATACGGCGGTGGTGGCGGTGGCGGCGGTTTCACCAGGGCTACCGGGACCTCGTCTGGTGGCAGCGGCGGCTGGGGCCTCATCGTCATTACGTACTTGCCGTAAGCAACGTCGAACTCTCGCGGCGTACGTCGTCCTCGTCGCGGGCACTTACACGCTGCCCGGTCCAAGGCTCTACGACCGCAGCCCAAGCCAGGCTCTTACTACGATCGCTGCCCGGGCGAGGGCCAGCTCGCGCGTACTGGAGCCCGACTTTATCAGGGTGGTCGACGGCTGCAGTCGGAAGGCGAGATGGCATTTCTTGGCATCGATGTTGCGAAGACCGAACTTCCGTGCGCTGTTTGGTGATGAGGGAGATCAGCCCAGAGGGTGACATGCTCTTCGACAAGCGCAGGGTAACGGCGTTTTGGCGACGCGCCGCGTTGACAAACCCAACGCGTTAGGTTAGGATAAGAATCGGTGCCGCGACTGGCCGTCGGCGAGTTCGTCCTTCATGTCTACCTCCTTGACCACGCGCCGGCACACGTTCATGTCGTCCATGCAACCGCTGAAATCGGAGTATCTCCGATCGACTTTGCGCTCTCGCGTGTTCGCGGAAGAATGACCGCCGGGATTGAACGCCGGCCGATTGGTGCCGTGCGCGATAAGCATGTTGAACTGCTCGCCATGTGGGAGGCTTCACAGAAGCGATGAGCACTGATTGGCTGCGCGCGCAGAACGCGAGCGTCAACCGTCGAAAGGGCGTACTCACGATCACGATGGTCGGGGACATCGTTGTTGTGCTTCCGCTCTCGCGAATCAACGCGGTGTTTCCCAACGCTCTGCCGGTCGACGATCCGCGCATCAAAGACGTTCGCGTTGAGGACAACGGCGCAACGATCGAGTGGCCCAGCCTCGAAATCGACTTTTCGGTCGCCGAAATGCTGCCTGAATTCTTGGGGATCGTTACGGCCAGAGCCGTTGCTCGCAAGGCCGGTCAGACGAAATCGAAGGCGCGCGCAACGGCGGCCCGCGCGAACGGCACAAAAGGCGGGCGCCCGCGCAAAACCGTCGCCGTCGGCTAAACCACCCTTCGACAATCGTGACATGCCCCTCGTGTCATCCTGAGCCTGTCGAAGGGTGAACTCCTCGAAGGGTGAGCCCCGTTCGCTGTGATCCTGTGAGGTGGAAATAGGCGGGGCTTTGATGTCATCTGAGCGGAGCGAGCGAAGCGAGCGCAGTCGAAGGACGCGCTTCGCTAAGCTCGGCGCGACGCGCCTTCCGGGTCGACGTGCCTCTCGTGTTCGCGGCGACAGTCATCTTGACCGACCGTCGGTCAGGGTAATTGTCACCGACCACTCGTGTCACCCTGAGCCCATGCTTGTCACCCTGAGCCTGTCGAAGGGCGGGGCAATCGACTTACGGAGCCGGTCCCGATATGACTGCGACCCTCGCGTACAAGCAAAAGCGCGCTTGGCGGCGAGGGCGCGCCATTAGATCACGTTGACGCCAACTTGCGAGGCGGCTTTTTTCAGCACGCGGTCTTGCGTGGCGAGTGGGAGACCTCGTCGTAACGAAACCTCGAGATAAAGCGAATCGTAGGCGGACAGGCCGGTATCGCGCGTCAAGTGCAGTAGGCGAAGCGGGGAGGGGGCCATTGGATCGTGTTCGATGGGGAGCGTGTCCAAGAAGTCGAGGAAATTCTCGGCGTCGCTACGCTCCAATCGACGTCGCCGCTCCCCGACGGTGAGGCCGTTCACGATCTCGAACTGCCATATGCGAGGAACGACCGCGCCATCGCGGGACGTCTTGCGCAAGATACGCAACGCCCATTCGCTCTGCTCATCCGTGTAGCACCAAGCTAACGTCACGGACGCATCGAGCACGAGGGTCACCGCCGGCGCCCCTCGTCAATCATTTCGCGAATCGAGAGTCCGCCCGTCGTCAGCTTCCGGCGCTTTGAGTACGCGAGCCAAGCGTCGACGCTACGTTGCGGTGCGGCCGTCGCGCGGCTTCCAGCCGCCGGGACGATCCGCGCGATCGGATGGCCGCGCCGGGTCACCGTGATCTCTGCGCCAGCCTCGACTTCGGCGAGCAGACGTGATAGGTGCGTCTTTGCTTCAAAAGATCCGACGATACGACTAGTCTGTTTTGGCACGACCTAGTCTACGAGCCGCCTTCAAATCCTCCCTGCTCAGGCACAGGAACTGAGCCCTCCCCATGTCACCCTTTTAGCACGTCGCAGGGTGAGCCCGTCGCGCCTCGACAGGCTCACAGCGTGGCACGCCTTCCATGTCGACGTGCCCTCGTATCACCCTGAGCCCGTCGAAGGGTTGTCGGCAGCTCGGATCGTCGTGATTGCCACGCATGAAGCCCTATGAGTGTGCATGGTCCGATGCGTAGACGGCAGTCTCTACGTGGGCGTCACCTCGGAGTTGCATGCCGCATTGCGAAGGACAACCTCGGGCTTCATCCTGGGACGTACACGTACGCGCGGCGCCCCGTCTCGCTCGCGACGGCGTGCTAGCACCCGATGTAGACTTCTTTTGGAAAGCGTGGAGCGCATAGACCACGTCGCCTATTTTGGTCGTGCACATCGTACGGTAGGTGCGATCGTGCAAATAATCGTCCACGACGATCTCGATGACGTCTCGCAGATTCCCCTTCATCAGCTTTGCGTCCGGATGAGTGAGCTCGACCTGAGAGAGCTGGAAACAGAGAGCACCGTCTCAAGGCAGCGAGAAGGCATTATGAGGAGAATTACGGCGAAAAGAAGTGATGAATCGGTGACGCGTGGCAGCGGTAACGTGTTTGCTGATATCGGGCTGGACCAGCCAGAAGGGGCTCTAGCGAAGGCGCGGATCGTAGAGACGATTGCCGATCTGATTGCACGCAAAGAACTCAGCCAACAGGAAGCCGGGAAGCTCGTGAGCCTGACCCAGCCTCAGATATCTCGGTTGATGCGCGGAGATACGCGAGAGTTTTCTTACGAGCGCCTCATGCGAGTCCTAACAGCATTGGGCCAAGACGTCGAAATAACGATCCGAGCGACGAATGCACCGAACAAATACGGCAGGGTACTCGTTCGCAAGTGAGGCGACCCTTCGACAAGCTCACAAGCTATTCGACAAGCGCAGGGTGACAGTGAGACGGCATCCCGGCGTCAGCCGGCCCGTGAGGACATTCCGGCGGGAAGACGGCTGCACCGCGGCTAACCTTGCCGCAATGCCTGGGAACGAGGAGATTCTCGCCGCGCTGATCGACTTCCGCGATTTCGTCGCGGAGAAATTCGAGCAGACGGCCACGAAGGCCGAACTGCGTGAGCTGAAAGCGGATGTGTCCGAGCTCCGGACCGAGGTCCGAGCCGGCTTCGACCGCGTCGATCGACGCTTGGAGCGCCTCGAGTCCCGGGTCGAAGACCTCGGGACGCGAGTGAAATCGTAAGGGTCGAAGCAACGGGCGAACGACGTACCCAAAGCCGCTCGGCGCCACTCGGACAGTGCGACGTAAACCGCACGAATCGAGCGTTGTGCTGGCGGTGACGCTCGCTATCGCCCTCGACGCGCCACGGCGCAACAGCTGCGCCGGCCGACCCTTCGGCAGGCTCAGGGTGACTCGGTTGGAGCTCAGCGTGACACGGGAGCCAATGAAGCTACTCTGCAAGATGTCCGTCACCCGGGCGTAAAGATTCGACGCTACACTCCGGGAGGTGATTCACTGCGACACGTGTCGCCGCGGGCACGCCTCCGACCGGCAAGCCGCCGCGAAGCCAAAATGATCGTTAGATATACGCGGTATGCCTTAAGCCGAATGGAAATACGACGCCTCGCGAAGGTGGAGGTCGAAGCACAGATTGAAGGGCGCGCTATGGCATCACCGCGATCCTTTCGATCGCCTTCTTGTCGCCCAAAGCGATTTCGGAGCCCGCCAAGCTGCTCACGGCCGACGTCGCGCTGATGCCGTATTCGGATCTCGTCGAAATAGTGAAACCTGTGGGCCCTTCGACAAGCTCAGGGTGACAGGGCGGAAGCGGCGTTGACGGTTAGGAATGGGCCGGCGCGGGTTGCGGCGCGTGTTCGAGCCGCCGCCAGAGGAGGCTGAGGGCCGCGACGATGGAGCGGCGGCGGACGTCGTCGCGCGTGCCCGGGAACGTGAGCCGGCGCACCTCGACGCCGTCCGCCGCGGCTAATGCGAGATAGACGAGGCCGACCGGCTTTCCTTCGGTCGCTCCGCTTGGTCCCGCGATCCCCGTCGAGGCGAGGGCTAAATCCGTGCGCAGCCGCTCGCGCGCGCCGCTCGCCATCTCGCGCGCGACCTCTTCGCTGACCGCGCCGTGAAGGCGCAGCGATTCGCCCTCGACGCCGAGCAGTTCGCGTTTGACGTCGTCGGCGTAGGCCACGATCGCGCCGCGAAACGTCGCCGAGGCGCCCGCGACACGCACCAGCGCATCGGCGACGCCGCCGCCCGTGAGCGACTCCGCGGTCGCGACGGTGAGACCGCGTTCGATAAGCGCGTGCACGACCGCGCCTTCGAGGCTCTCGTCGTCGACGCCGAATATCCCAGGGCCAATGAGCGCGCGCAACTCGCTCTCGTAGGGCCCGATCAGCGCCTCGGCCCGCGCGCGGTCCGGCGCCTTCGCCATCAGCTTGACGTCGGCTCGGAAATCGTGCGCGAGGACCGCGATCTTCGGATTTGCGAGGCTGCGAAAGAGCGGCTCGATGCGCCGGTCGACTTCGGCCTCCGAGATGCCGACGGTGTGCAGCGTGCGCGTGAAGATCGCTTCGTGCAAATCGTAGTGCGCCGCCAGCCACGGCACGAGCCGCTCGGTCAGCATCGGCTTCATCTCGCGCGGCACGCCGGGCATGCAGGCTACGAACTTGCCGTCTGCGCGCAGTGCGACGAAGCCGGGCGCGGTGCCGTGCGGATTGTCGAGCACGACCGAACCCTTGGGCAGAACCGCTTGGCGCCGGTTGTTCTCGCCGATCGGGCCGCCGCGGCCGAAGGACGCCAAGCGCGCCTCGACCGCACGCAGCGAGGGTTCGTGCAGCTCGAGGGTCGTGCCGGCGACGGCCGCCACGGCTTCCTTCGTGAGATCGTCGACCGTCGGCCCGAGGCCGCCCGTCGTCACCACGCCGTCCGCGCGTTCGAGCGCGCCGCGCAGCAGCGCTTCGAGCCGCGCTGCGTTGTCGCCGACGGTGTGCTTCTGATAGACGTCGACGCCGCGATCGGCGAGCGTGCGCGCGACGAAGGCCGAGTTCGTGTCGACCAGCTGCCCGAGCAGAATCTCCGTGCCGATCGCGACGATCTCGACGTTAAGCACGCTCGATCTCCGGCCCGAACGCGGCCAGCTCGTCTTGATACCACTGCGGATAACGCACCTTCGCCTCGAGCTCGAAGCCTTCGGCCGCGTCGATCATGGCGCTGCGCCGCTCTTCCGAGGTCGTGAGGCGCCGGCGGTTGCGTTCGCGCTGCGCGTGCAGGCAGTCGATGAAGCGCACGAAGGTGTGGTCGAGCGTGCGCTGCAGCGCCTCGCGCAGCCGCCGCCCCACGCGCGGCGAGATGCCGCCGGTCGAGATCGCGATGCGCACCGGCCCGGCTTTGACGATCGCCTGCATCGCGACGAAGCCGAACTTCGGCTGGTCGATCGCGCAGAGCAGAAAACGGTGCTCGTCGGCGAGCCGGCGCAGCCGCGCCGAGAGGGCGGCGTCCTGCGGCGTGGAGATGACGAAGAACGCGTCGGTCACGTCCCCGTCGCGCAGCAGGGCGGCATCCTTGATCCAAAGCACGTGCGCGCCGACCTCGCGCAGCGCTTCGTCCTTCTCGATCGCTTCGCGGTCGTCGCCGATGACGACGCACTTGCGGCCGCGCACGTTCAGCCCGACCGGGAAGAAGACGAACGCGTACTCGGTGACGTCGAGCGAATCGGTCTGAATCGTTGACTCCTTAATAGTCGACCGGGCGCAGATAGAACTCGTTGATCGCGGTGTTCGAGAGCATCGCGGTCGTCGGAAGATGGCGCTTCCAGTGCGTGCCGTCGACCCGGCGCCGCACGAGCGCGACATCGGCCGGCGTGAAGCCGCGCGCGACGATCTTCGCATCGGCGTAGCCGAGCAGCATCAGCGAGAGGATCTGGTCGGCGCGCACGTAGGTGATGCCCAGGTCGCCCTCGTCGGTCTGGTTCGCCTCGAGGTCGGCGCTGGGCGCTTTCTCGACGATCTCGCGCGGAACGCCGAGGTGGCGCGCCAGCGCCCACACCTGCGACTTGAAGAGATCGCCGAGCGGGTTGAGCGGCGGCGAGTCGTCGGCATGCCAGGTGAAATAGCCCATCAGCCGCTCCGTCTTGTTTCCCGTGCCGATCGGTAGTGCGTCGAACTTGGCGGACTGGTCGAAGAGCACGATCATCCGGGTCCGCGCCATGATATTCCCGCGCCGGCGCGGGTCGGCGTCGGGCTCGAACTGCAGGTAGCCGTCGACGGCCGCGCTGATCTCGAGCGTGCGCGCTCGGCAGCCGAGCGCGTCGATCACGCGTTGCGCGTCGGCCAGGCTGTCGGCGCTCGACGTGCGATACGGCATGCGGATCGCGTAGGTGCGCTCCGGGCCGAGCGCCCGCGCGCACAAGAACGCGGTGACGGCCGAGTCGACGCCGCCCGAGACGCCGACGACCGCGTTCTCGATCCCGCGCCGCACGACGAGCTCGTCGTAGAGAAACGCCTCGAGCCAGCGCGTCGCGAGCGCACAGTCGATCTCCAGACGCGGCGGCCCGGGCGCAGGGGCCTCGATGACGGGCAGCGTGCTGCCGGCGATCACGAGCGCACCGCGGCGAGCGACGTCAAGTGCGGCAGCAGCTCGTCGTCGAGCAGCAGGTCGGGCAGCACCGCACCCAAGTCGCCGAGCAGCGGCAGACGCGCGCGCGCCAGGTCGATCTCGTCGAAGTCGATGACGGCGCGCAGCACGTGCGCGCCCAGTTCGGGCGCGGCGACGAGCGTCTCGCCGTTGGGATCGACGACGCTCGACGAACCGGTCATCCCTTTGCCGCCCTCGAAGCCGGCCAACCCCGCGTAGATGACGAACACGCCGTGTTCGACGGCGTAGGATTGCAACACGTTGCGCCAGTGCGTGACGCTCTCGAGCTCGCCGCCGCCCGAGAGGCCGCGCCCGGGCGAGGCGCTGGGCACGAGCAGCACGCGCGCGCCCTTGACCGCGGCGAGCGTCGGCATGATCGCATGCCACGCATCCTCGCAGATGAGGATCGCCATTCGGCCGAAGCGCGTGTCGAAGGCCTGCAGGCGGCGGCCACGCGAGAGGAAGCGCTCCTCGTCGAAGACGCCGTAGGTCGGCAAGAACATCTTGCGGTGCACGTGCAGGATGCGGTGCCCCAGCGGCTCGACCTGCAGGTACAGCGCCGAGTTGTAGTACGTCCCGCCGGCGTTCTCGTAGAAGCCGAGCACGATGTCGACCGGCGCGCGACTCGACTGCGGCGCGGCGCGCCACAGCGCGGCGACCTGCTCGGCCAAGTCTTCGACAGCGAAGGCCCGCTCGTAGACGGCGCCTTCGAGAAAGTAGCCGGTCAGCGCCGCTTCGGGCAGCACGATCAGGTCGTAGGGCTGCGCTTCTGTACAGAGTTGCACGAAAAGCTCGCCGAGCTCGGCGAGATTGGCGGCGACGTCGCCCTTGCGCGGCTTGCTCTGGACGACGGCGAGCTTGAGCGACGTCATCCGCTTCACACCGCCGCCGCGATCTTGTCCGAGTCCGCCGCGCTCTCGCGAATCTGCTCGATGATGTCCTCGGCCGGATAGGTCAAGATCTCGGCCATCGTCGGGTGCAAGTGCGGGATATTGACGAAGTCGTGGACCGTCGCGTTGAAGTACATTGCCACCACGACCTCGTGAATGAGATCCGAAGCGTGCGCGCCGACGATCGCGGCGCCGAGAATGCGGCCGTCGTCGGGCGCGGCCATCATCTTCACGAAGCCCTTGACCTTGTTCGTCGAGATCGCCTTGCCGTGTTCGCTGAAGAGGTACGTGCCGCTCAGGTACGGAGTCCCCGCCGCTTGCAGCTCTTTCTCGGAGCGCCCGACCGCCGCGACTTGCGGATCGGTGAAGATGGTGTGGACCTTCTGTAACGCGTAGTCGCCGTGCTCGGAGGTGCCCAGAATCGCGTTGCGCGCGGCGATCTCGCCCTGATAGATCGCGACGTGAACCAGCGGATAGGCGCCCGTCACGTCGCCGACCGCAAAGATGTTGGGATTGCAGGTGCGCATGTCCGGTTCGGTCTCGATGCCGGTGATCGAGTGACAACGCACGCCCGCCTTCTCGAGATCGAGCCCCGCGATGTTGGGCACGCGGCCGAGCGCGTAGAAGATCTCCTCGGCCGCGATCTCCTTCGGCTTGCCTTCGTGCAGGTAATGCACGACCTTCTCGGCACCGCGCTTCTCGATGTGCGTGAGCTGCGCGCCGGACTCGACCGCGATCCCCTCTTGCCGGAAATAGAACGTGACCGAGTCGCCGACGTCCTTGTCCTCGTGCGAGAGCAGGCGCTTGCCGCGGATGAGCATGGTCGTCCGCACGCCGACACGCGAGAAGAACTGGCCGAGCTCGGCCGCGACGTAGCCGCCGCCCAGCACCACCAGCGAAGCGGGCAGGCGCTCCAGGTCGAGCGCGTCGTCGCTGTCGATGTAGCCGGTCTCGGCCAGGCCCGGCACGACGGGCGGAGCGACGACGCTGCCCGTCGCCACCACGAAGTGGGCCGCGCGCAAGAGCGTCTCGTCTCCGACTTGGAGCGCGTCGGGCGAGATGAAGCGCGCGAGGCCTTCGTAGAGCGGAAACGAGCGCAGCCCCTGGACGCGATAGTCGGCAAAGCCCGCGATCACCTCTCGCTTGCGCGCCATGACGGCCGCGAAGTCGATGTTCGGCTCGCCGGCCCGCACGCCCAGCGCCGCCGATTCGCGGATCTCCTGGGCCAGGTCGCTGGTTGCGATCAGGGTCTTGGAAGGCATGCAGCCGCGCAAGATGCACAATCCGCCGAGCGGACCGTGGTCGACCAGGGCCACTGAAGCCCCGAGGCCTCGTGCGGTCCGAGCCGCGGCGTATCCGCCTGAGCCGGCGCCGACGACGACCAGATCGTACCGAAACTCGTTCACGTTACCTCCAAACCCGTCCGCCGGGACGAGCGTTTCTTCGTTCGAGCTCGGCCGCGTCACCCTCAATCGGCTTTTCAGCTGTCCCTTCGCCCCCGCCTCGGTTACAAAGCGTCGGCCCCCGCGAACCCTGTCAGCCGGGGGTCTCCCTACGACTCACAGCAAAAGGAAGCCCCGCATGTCCGCCCAGGCCACTTTCGAGGAAGGAGCTGCGAATCGCCGCCTATGGGCGTTTGAGAATGTCGCGGCGTCTGGTCCGCTCTCGAGCCTGCTGGTGGGCGCGGGCGGCCTGGGTCTGGGATTCTTCCTCTGGTACCTGCTGGCGACGCACTTCACGCCGGGCCCCGGCGCTTCCGAGTTCCTCTTCCTCGTGGCGATGCTGCTCGCAGTCGCGGGCGCCTTTGCCGCCTGGCTGTTCTACGGGCAGTACTTCGCTCGGCGAGCCGATGCCGGCCTCATTACGTCGCTGCGCTGGGACGCCGTCTCCTGGGCGATGCTCGCGCTCTTTCCGCTGGGCCTCGCGCTGCCGGTCTCGCTCGGGAGCCCGACTCGCTCGGCGGCGTTCGCGGGCGGCGCGTTCGCCTTGGTCAAGTTGCTCGTCGCCGCGCGCTTCGTCCACACGGTGCGCGACGTGCTCATCACCTTCGTGGTCACGCGCTTGCCGATCATCTTCGTGGCCGAGCTCGCCTCGGTCGTCATCGGCCAGCGCCCGGGCATCCACGTCGCGGAGTCGTCGAACCCCCTCCTGGCGGTCTGGGGCCGCTGGGACGCGGTCCATTACCTCGACATCGCGCGACGGGGTTACGTCGGAACCGACATGGCGTTCTTCCCGCTCTTTCCGCTGCTCATCGCCGTCGTGGGAAGGTTCGTCGGAAACGACTTGATCGCGGGCTTGCTGGTCTCGAACGCCGCGTTCTTCTTCGGCCTGCTCTTCTTCTACAAGCTGGTCGAGCACCAGTACAACCGCGCGGTCGCGCATCGCGCGATCTTCTACATCTCCATCTTCCCGACGGCGGTCTTCTTCTCGGCCGTCTACACGGAGTCGCTCTTCTTCGCGCTGACCGTCGCCTCGTTTTACTACATTCGCGAGCACAGCTGGCTGGCGGCCGGGGCGCTCGGAGCGTTGGCGGCGCTGACGCGGGTCGAAGGTATCCTGCTCGTCGTCCCCTACGCGATCGAGGTCTTCTCGCCCGGCGCCGCGCGCTCGTGGTTGCACTCGTTCGCGTCGCGCGGCCGGGCGGTCAAGATCGTCGTCGGCCTTCTGCTGATCCCCGCGGGCCTCGGCCTCTACATGACGTGGCTTTGGATCCTCAACGGCGACCCGCTCTACTTTTCGCACGTGCAAAGCCACTGGGACCGCCATCTGGCCTTCCCCTGGGTCAGCGTGATGCACAGCTTCAAGGAGATCTCGCACGCAGACGCCGCCCTGACGGTCGCGAATCAAGTGCTCGAGCTGCTCTTCACGGCCCTCATGCTGGGTCTGCTGCTCGCCGGGTTCCGCCGTCTGCGCCCGTCGTTTTCGGCCTACATGGCACTGTCGATCTTGGTGCCGATGTCGACGTCGAGCCTGATGAGCATGCCGCGCTTCGCGCTCGTCCTCTTCCCGATGTTCGTCATCCTCGCGCTCTGGGGCGGACGGCCGTGGGTGAACAACATGGTCGTCGCCTTCTCGCTTCCGCTGCTGGGACTGTTCACGGTGCTCTTCGCCGATTGGTACTGGGTAGCGTGAGGCCGACCGAGACGCCGCACCCGCGCTCGGAGGTCGGATTGTCGACGCAAACGGGGGCGCCTGACGGCGCCGGCCTCTTCGAATGCTTGCGCAAGCGCCGCGGCGTCCGTCAATTCGTCAAGTTCGGCATCGTCGGCGCATCCGGTTTCGTCGTCAACCTGGTCGTGTTCACGTTCTTGCAGCACCTCACGCCGCCGGCCGAGCAGCCCGCGCGCTTCACGCTGAACTACTCGATCTCTTTTCTGTCGGGCGGCGTCTCGAACTATTTTCTCAACCGCATCTGGACCTTTCGCTCGACGGGGCACGTTGCCAGACAAGCCGTTCAGTTTTTGAGCGTCTCGGCGATCGCGCTCGCCGTCGGCCTCGTCGTCTCGAAACTCGTGACGCCGATGCTCGGCGCGGGACACCGTACCTGGTTTCTCGCAACGGTTTCAGGGATCGTCGTCAACTTCTTCATCAACAAGTATTGGACGTTTCGAGAAAAGCCGTAACACCTTGGCACCTCGCGCTGGGCGCGGTGCTGTTGCTCGCCCTCGCTCTGCGGCTCGCGGGCATTCACAATCCGATTCTCGACCATCCCGGCTGGCGCCAGGGTGACACGGCCGCGATCGCGCGCAACTTCGCGACGCTCGATTTCAACCCGCTGCACCCGCAGACCGACTACGACGGCCCTCCACCCAATTACGTCGAGCTCGAACTGCAGATCGTTCCGTTCCTGGCGGCGGCGCTCTACAAGATCTTCGGCGTGCATGAAGTCTTCGGGCGCCTGATCTCGATCGCGTTCAGCTTGGGGACCGTCGGCGTGCTGGCGTACTTCGCTCGCTGGCTGTTCGACAGCCGTACGGCGGGCCTGGCCGCCGCGATCCTGTTTGCGATCTACCCCGGCAGCACGTATTACGGCCGCGCCTTCACGCCCGATACGACGATGGTCTTCTTCTTGACCGCGTCGCTCTACGCGAGCGCGCGCTGGATCGTCGACGGCGAAGCGCGCTCCTGGCGCGGCTGCGCCGTCGCCGGCGGCCTGACAGCGCTCGCGCTGCTCGCGAAACCCGTTGCGATCGTCGCCTTCATTCCGCTGGCGGCGATGGTCTTGACCGCAGCGCCCGGCGCGCTGCGGCGCCCCCAGGTCTACGCCTTTGCCGTGCTCGCGCTCGCGCCGTATCTAGCCTACGACCGGTACGTCGCCTCGATCGCCGAATGGCACTGGGCGAGCGGGATCACGACGCTGCACGTCATCCCTTCCCTGCGGGAATCGTTCGGCTCGCTCGCGGCCTTCCACGCCAAGTTCGAGGCGTTCCGACACGCGCTCGACATGCTCTATGCCACGATGCTCGGGCCGCTCGGCTGCGTGCTCGCCGCGATCGCGCTGTTCGTTCCGTTGCGCCCGCGTTCGTACGGATTGCTGGCAGGCTGGCTGCTCGGCGCGCTCGCCTACGCCTACGTCGTGGTCACCGTCGAAGCGGTCGACTATTACCTCTACCTCGCGCTGCCGCTGGCAGCCCTCTGGAGCGGCGGCGCGCTCGCGGCCGCGCTCGAGCGCTTGCCGCGCGCGACCACCGCGCGCGCCGCGGCAGGGACTGCGCTTGTCGCACTCTTCATTGCGACGGTTATCACCGGGCGCAGCGCCGTGCGCGCGTACTACCACTACAGCAAGCCGGTCTATCGCTCGGCCAAGACCCTGGACGCCGTGCTCGCGCCGGGAACGCTCGTCGTCATGGGCCACTACGATCCGTCGATCCTCTACTACATCAACCGCAAAGGCTGGGAAGAAGACCCGCTGTTGTGGACGCCGTTCGACGAGGAGAGCGCGATCCGCAAAGGCGCTCGCTACTTCATCGCGATCGAGAGCCGCCGCCTCGAGCGCAACACCGAGCTCCACACGTGGATGCAACGTTTCCCCATCCTGAAAGCCGGCGCCGCCTGGCCCGTCTACGAGACCGACGACGCGAAGGTGCTGTCCGGCTCCGAACAGCGCTGGCGTGCCTTCCGCAAGCGCGAGAAAACACAAACGCCGTGAGCCCCCCACGTGACATACACCCGTTCGTGTCACCCCATTCGTGTCACCCTGAGCCTGTCGCGCTTCGACGAGCTCAGCGTGACATACGCCCCGTTCGTGTCACCCTGAGCCTGTCGAAGGGCGAAGGGCGACGAGCTCAGCGTGACATGCCCCACGTGGCCGGCCAGTCTCGAGCGGACGCTACGGCAACGGCAACAGCGACGCGGCTGGCGCGAGCGGGACCTCGGCCGCGCGTTCGGGCGCGCCCGACTCGACGAGCTGACGGTAATTGGTCAGCCGTTGCGTCAGACGCTTGACCTCGGCGTTGAGCTCGTTGGATTGCCGGATCGCCTTGCTGAGCTGCGTCGCGTCGAAGTCGTAGTCGAAGCGCTGCAGCGTGGCGACGATCGCCGAGCTCTGCGTGCGCAGCTGCGCGTAGGCGCGGCGCAGGCTCAAGCCCGTCTCGCGGTAGGTCGGGTAGTTCGAGACGACGATCTCGCGTTTGAGCCGGGCCGATTCCACTTCGCTCTGCAGTTCGGCAAGACGCACGCTGCCGGGATCGTATTTGGCCGCGACCGAGAGCGCGGCGAGGGCATCGTCAAACCTCGATTCGGTGTAGAGTCTGGCCGCGTTCTTGAGCTGGACGGCGGCCAGGCCCGCGCGGGCGTGCGGGTCTTGCGGCGCGAGCCGCAGCGCCAGCCGGTACGCGGTCGCCGCGTCGGCGAGGTTGTCCCGCTCCAAAGCGGCGTCGCCCTGGTGGTTGCGCGCCTCGACGATGAACTGCGTGACGTTCGCGGCACAACCCGAGGTCGCGAACACGGCGGCGGCGAGGACGGCGACGGCACGAAGGTGGAGCACGACGATCTCCTATCGCAACTGGTTGACGAGGTGGGCGACGAACGCGATCACGACCGCCGCCGGATAGAGGATGAGCTGCGAAAGCAGCGTTCCGACGATCGCCGTCAAGGCGAGGTAGAACACCAACGACTTCACCTCGCCCAGCGTTCGTTCACCTTTGACGGCTTGGTCCGTTATGTAGGCCGACGTCGGATCGACGATCAGCGTGAACGCGATGGTCGCGATCCCGTTGATGATTCCCGATAGAAGTACCGCAGTCCGCGCGTCGGCCGGGTCGATCACGCTGGCGTACGTCGCCGCCACCACGCCGATGGCATAGATGCCGGTCACGACGACGTTGCTGATCAGCAGGTTGGCCGGAACGTCGCGGATGCGGAATTGCGCGAAGGTGGCGGGCGGTGGGATACGGACCGAGCGCAGAATGCCGAGCATGACGCGCGGATCGACGAGCCGCAAGATCGCGCGCGGCACCGAGCCGAGCCGCTCGAACGCCGCGATGCCGCGCAGAAACAGATACAGAAAGACCGGCAGCAGCAAGGCACCCAGCGCCGTTCCGAAGGTCCCGGCCAGCACGATCAGCCGGATCTGCAAGTCGAGCTGGTGCAGCGCGGCGCCGGCCAGCGCGGGAACGCGCACGCTGCGCGCGGCCCGATCCGTGATCGTGCCGAGCATCGGCGCGTACACCAAGTTTGCCAAGCGGCTGGCCGTGACGAACAGGTTGAAGAGCGAGATCGAGGTTGCGATGCGCCCTGATTTGACGCCGGCCAAACGCGCCGCATAGGCGCCGATCTGAATGGCCTGCACGACCGCGTTCAACACCAGCGCAAGCGCAAGCTGCGAGGACCAGAAGGGCGTCAAGGGCGCACGCTAAGCTACAGCTTCGCTACGCTGCCACCGGATGTCGGTCTCGTCGAGCGGGCCCAACACACAGAGCCCCAGATTTTGCGGAGCGAAGAGCTCGCCGGCCAAGCGCTGCACCTCGTCGCGCGTCACCGCGTCGACCCTTGCCTCGACCTCCTCGATGCCGAAGAGCCGTCCGAAGTTGAACTCGCTGCGTCCCAGCCGAATCATGCGGCTCGAGCTGCTCTCGAGCGAGAGCGTCATGCTCCCCTTGAGGTGCTCCTTCGCAAGCGCGATCTCGGCGTCGCTCGGCCCGAGTTCGGCAATCTTGGCGAGCTGATCGAAGACGACGTCCACGCACTCCTGCACGTTGCCGGGCGCAGTGCCCGCCGAGATGCCGAACAGACCGGCGTCCCGATAGCCTTGCTGGTACGAATAGACGCTGTACGCAAGCCCGCGCTTCTCGCGCACTTCTTGGAACAGCCGGCTCGACATCCCGCCGCCGAGCACCGTGTCGAGCACGGAGAGCGTGTAGCGGCGCTCGTCACGCGCGGAGAGCCCGAGCGCACCGACCACGACGTAGGCCTGCTCCGTGTCCTTGCGTTTGACGAGCAGCGCGGGCGTGAGGCGCGGGCGCTCGGGGACGGGCAGTTCCGCGACGCCGCTGAAGACGCTGAACGCTTCTTGGACCAGCCGCACGATCGCGTCGTGCTCGACGTGGCCGGCCGCGGCGAACACGACCGTGTTGGGCGCGTAGCGCGCGCCGAGGTGCGCGCGCAGATCGTCGCCGGTCAAGGCCGAGACGGTTTCGGAAAAACCGATCGTCGGATCGCCGAGATTCGAGCCGTTCCACATCGTCGAGACGAAGAGGTCGTGAATCATCTCGTCCGGCGAATCATCGTACATCCGAATCTCTTCGAGCACGACCTTCTGCTCTTTGGCGAGCTCCGCCGGCTCGAAGACCGAATGCAAGAACATGTCGGCGAGCACGTCGACCGCCAGCGCAATGTGGTTGTCGACCACCTTGGCGTAGTAGCAGGTGACTTCTTTATCGGTGAAGGCGTTGAGGTTGCCGCCGACGCCGTCCATCACTTCGGCGATCTCACGCGCCGAACGGCGTTCGGTTCCCTTGAAGAGCATGTGCTCGATCAAGTGCGAGATGCCGCGCTGCTCGGGCCGCTCGGCGGCGCTTCCGATATCCGCCCAAACACCCAGCGAAGCGGAGCGCACGTGCGGCATCGACTCGGTGATGATGCGGATGCCGTTGGGCAGGGTCGACTTACGGTACAATAAGCGGCGAGCTCCGGAGCTTACGCTGGGCCCCAATGGGCCGACATATCGGGATTGGCGGAGCTAAGTCCCGGTCCTTTGCCGGCCAGCAGCGCCTTCCAATCCGGGTCCCAGAAAACGCCGCTGCCGCGGCGGACCCGCCCGTCCAAAGTCGCGGCAGCGCTGCGCAGGACCGTGACCGCGAAGACCGTCTTCGCAGTGGGCTGCGCGTAGTCGCCGCTCACGACCAGCGTCTTCGCCGTCGCCTTGTCGATCGGCAGCGGCACGACCGCCCAGATGTCGACCTCCTCGACCGGGCTGGACGCGAAGCTGCGCCGGGCGATCTCGCCGACCTCGGCGGCGAAGCCGTCGACGTCGAGGCCGTGGTGGAACTTGACGCCCGAGAGGAGCAGCCCGGCGACCTGGTGCGAGCCCACGGCGTCGACCCGGACTTTGAGGATCTGCGCCGGCCAAACGGTCGCGAACAGGGCGCGTCCCAGCTGATAGGCCTCCTGCTTCCGGTTCCCGGCCGCGCGCGCCGCCGCGTCGAGATCGGAGACCGCGGGGACGCCGTGCACGCGAGGGCCCGGCGCCGCGGTTTGAGCCCGCGCGCCCGGGCCGAGCCAGGCGAGCGCAGCGAGCGCCAGGAGGGCGACGGTGATGGTGACGAGCGCTTCGCGGCGTTGTGCCGGCCAGCGGAGATGGAGTTCGGGCATGAGCAGCGTAGCGTCTTCGCGCGCACGAGCCCCTCTCCCCGGGGCGGCGATGGCGCGTGTAACGCTGCCGCTCGGCCCGCGCTTTCGGCTTATGACGGACGCATGGCCGCCAGGCGCGCAGCCACATTCAGGACGGGGCCGGCAGGCAGGCCTCGCGGGCTGCGTAGCCGAGGAGCGGATGCCGGTCATCGCGGCGATCTTGAGCGCGGCCGGGGGACCCCGTTTGGAAAACCTGCGAGGATGGCGCGCCTGCGCCTAAGGGCGTTGAGGTTCGCCGCGCGCAGCGACGCGCCCGCCCTTGCCCTTTCGGCCGCGCTAAGCCTAACGCTCGCCTAATCCTAATCGTCCGGAGGCAAACGCGTCTCGAGAACGAGCTCCTCTTCGGGCGGAGCGACGAGCGACTCACCCAGTTTCGCTGAAAGCGCGTCCGCGCTTGCCAGCGGCGGATCCTCGTCGAGCGGACGCTGCAGCGGGGCGACTAGGGAGCCGTCCCGATTACCCAGCACGCGAATTACAAAAAGCCGAGGACCCTTGCGACGATCTGCCCCCTGCCGCGCGAGGACGTCTTGACGGCGATGCGCCTGACGTGGTCGACGGCGGTCGTTTCGGCGATGTGCAGCTGCTTCGCGATCGTCGCCGTGGAGGCGCCCAGCAGCAGCAGCCGCAAGACCTGCGTTTCGCGGGTTGTGATCCCGAAGCGCACGATCGCCTCCTGGAGCGGATCGCGCCTGCGCAGCTTCTCGACGATGATCCCCTTGAGCTCGGCCGTGCGGCTGTAGAGTTCCACGATGCGCACGACGAGGTCGCCGTCAACGCCGAGCGGGCAATCGATTTCGCCGTGATTCGCGTCAACGAGAATGCGTACGATTCGCTCGACCCGCACGGGCAGCCGGTCCATTCCCGGCCCGGGCGGCACGCCGCAGGCGAAGTGCACGCGCAATTCGGCGTCGACGGCGTAGAGCGCCGGAACAGCCCGGCGCCGCAGGACGTCGACCGAAGACGTGGCATCGGGCTCTTGACGGCCGGCCTCCGTCGCCCGGGTCGTTGGATCCGCCATGCCGCTCTCTCTGATTCCCTCAGGGAAGAAGGCGAAGAATAGTGAAACGCAGCCTCTTTGAAGGCCACGGTCGTCTGCTCGAAAGCAGGCAAGCCCGATTTTGACTGACGAACCCGCAAGTTCCTCTAATCTGAGGCCCGGTGTTTTTTTGTTCAGCAAGCAAGCAAGGCGCTTTTGGCAAGCGCGCCTGGGTCGGGCAGCTCAATCCGCTGCTTGAGATTAAATTACGCGACCGTGAAGTAACGACCAGCTCGACAAACCGAGCCTCAGCAAGCGCGAGCGTCACGCTTCGACCAGCGTTCGATCGCATCGCGCAGCTGGGCGCGTCGCACGGGCTTGGCAAGGTAATCGTCCATCCCGGCTTGGATGCAGGCCTCGCGATCCTCGGGAAACGCGTTGGCCGTCATCGCCACGATCGGCACGTGGCCGCCGCGATGCTTTTCCTCGTCGCGGATCAGCCTGGTTGCCGACAGACCGTCAAGCTCGGGCATCTGACAATCCATGAAAACCAACGAGAATCGCTCGCGGCGCAGCGCGTCGACGGCTTGCAAACCGTCCGAAACCAAGGTGACCGGCACCCCAAGCTCTTCGAACTGCAATTGGAGGAGCCGTTGCAAACGGGTGTTGTCCTCAGCGACCAGAATCGTGCCGCTGGCCTCGACGGTCAAGGGTCCGCTCAGCGCCGCAGGCAACGCAGCCGATGCGGCCGGAGCGCGCTTGAAATCCGTCACGTCGACGATCGCATCGAACAGGAACGACTGTCGAACCGGCTTGCGCAGCGGGCCGTCACCGCCGATCGTGATGACCCGCATCGGCAACAGCTCCCGCACGATTGCGATCGTGCCGCTGACGTCGGGGCCGCCAACGTCGTCGAGGTCGACGATTGCGACCCAGCGCGGGTGAAGGCCGGGCCGCAGCGCGCTGACTACGTCCGCGCCGCTCCTCGCGCGACGGCTCTCCATCGACCACGAGCTCATGTAGCGAGCGATGATCTGCGCGAACACGTCGTCGCCCGAGACGATCAGTCCGGCGATTCCGTCGAGCGTCCGCTTTTGCACGACCGCAACCTCGGAGGCACGTGCAAAGTGCGCCGTGAACCAAAACAGCGTTCCCGAGCCCGGCTTGCTCCGAACGCCGATATCGCCGCCCATGAGCTCGACGAGGCGCTTCGAGATCGACAACCCCAAGCCGGTTCCGCCGAAAGGTCCCGACATTTCGGCTTGCACGAACGGCTCGAACAGGCGGGGAAGCACTTCGGGCGCCATTCCGATTCCCGTGTCCTCGACCTCGAACCGCAGCGCCACGCCGGGCGCGTGCGTTTCCATCGGCAAGGCTCGGGCCACCACGTGCCCGCGATGCGTGAACTTCACCGCGTTCCCGAGGAGGTTCAGCAGGATCTGACGCAGCCGGTCGGCGTCGCCCCGCAGCGGGACGATGAGCGGATCGACGTAGGTGTGAAGGGCGATCCCCTTCTCGCGCGCCAGCTGCGCTACGACCTCGCCTGCGCCTTCGAGCACCATCTCCACCTCGAAGGTCTTGGACTGCAAGTCCATCTTTCCGGCTTCGATCTTCGAGAAGTCGAGGATGCTGTTGATCAGCGCCAACAACGCCTCCGCCGCCTCGTTGATCGTCTCGGCATGGATCTGCTGCCGCTCGTCGAGTTTCGTGGAGCTCAAGAGCTCCGACGCGCCGATGATCGCATTGAGCGGCGTGCGTAACTCGTGGCTCATGGTCGCGACGAATTGCGACTTGAAGCGCGATGCGTTCGCCAACTGCCGATTGAGCTCTTCGACCTCCGCCGCGTGCCGCTGGATGCCGGCGTGCAGCAGGCGCATCTCCTCGGCGCGCTTGCGCTCGGTGATGTCCACGATCGCCGCGAGCACGAAGCTGCCCCCGCCGGTCTTCACCGGGTTGAGCCCGATCTCGATCGGAACGTCGCTTCCGTCCTTGCGCCGCCCGAAGAGGTCGCGCCCCGCTCCCATCGGACGCGCCGTCGGCGACGTGCTGAAGTCGCTGCGCAAGCCCGGGTGGGCGCCGCGAAATCGTTCCGAGACGAGCAGCTCGACCGACTGCCCGAGAACCTCTTCACGCTTGTAACCGAATAACTTCTCCGCTTGCGCGTTGACGAGCGTGATGCGGCCATGCTGATCGACCAACACCATGGCATTGGGCGCTGCCTCGACGACCAAGTTGAACAGACCCTCCGTTCCGATCGGCGGCGCCGGCATCGCCGGGTGGAACTGGGCGACGAAGGCGTCGAGGTCTTCGAGCGAGGCGAGCGTCTCCGTCAGGTTCTCGGGTGTCAGTTCCAGGCGGCCTTCGAGGGAGGCTTGCACCCCGGCGATCGCGACGGCAAGACTGTTGCGCATCTCGTGGAGTCGAGCCTTATCCATAGCTGAGCCTTTCGCGAGCGACCTCGCGGGTGGCGAGAACGAAAGTTAGACTCGCGCATCTTTCGCGCCGCCTTTGCGTCCCCGCTTGGGCCGCTCGACGCTCGGCCTAGCCGAATTGCATCAGCCGTGAACTATCGCACCCGAGAGCAAGGGGACGTGCAGCGACATGAACGTCGGCCACGGAAGTTCGCCGAAGGCCTCTGAAGGCGCTCGTGGGGATGACGACGTCCTTACCGCGTATCTGCACTGTTCCGCTCCTCCCAAGAATGCGCCCCGGCGCGGCTCGATTTTGGAAGAAGGTCCCTCGAGAGAGCCGATAACGAGCGTTTTCCCGCTCTCGCAAAAGGGCCCGGCAGCGGCCCCAGACAAGGGGCTCACTTATCCTTACTGGCTCTTAATTTAAGTGCACACGAAGTCAAGGTGGTGCGCGAGATACGACACCGATTAAGAATTCCTTTGCACGCCGCGGTAAGAATATGACAACTTTATCTTTCAAGCGAACGAGCGTCCGGCAAGCCGGCATCTCGCCGAGCCGGCAGCGTGCCACCGAGGTGAAGCCTTGAACCACGGCGCCCAGCGGCTGACCATCGAGGAGGCAGCTCGCTACCTCAACGTCAGCAAGACGTCGCTGCGCCGCTGGACGAACGCGGGCCGTCTCGCCTGTCGTCGCGTCGGGCCGCGCGGGCTGCGGCGCTTCTCGCTTGGCGACCTTGAAGCGTTCCTCGAGACGACAAATGCGCGGCGCGAGTTTCGCACCCAGGACGCGTGCTCGCCGATGCGAGCGCTCGCGGCGGCCGTCCGGAACGGCGGCGTCCGGCAGGTCTGCTCGCACTTCGGCGACGTGGACGAGTCGTGGCGGCTCTTCCGTCCCTATTTCGAATACCACGCCGAGCGCGGCGCTCCGGTCCTCTCCATCCACGATTCCACGCCGCGCGAGCGGTTCGAGGAATTCGCGCGTATCAGCGGCTTCGACCCGGACGAGCTCATCGCGCGCGGATTGCTCGAGCTCGTCGTGCCGGGCGAGGCCTACCTTCGCCTACGAAGAGCGCCTCAACGACATCTTGCTGCGCTATCCCGACGCACCATCGTCTGCCACTACAGCATGCAACGCTTCGGTGCTCAACTGACGTCTCGACGCCTTGCGCGCGCATCCGTTCGTCCAGTTGCCCGAAGGGCTCTTTCCCGGATTCTATCCGCGAACGGCGCAAGCGCGCCGTTCGTGAGCCGCGCTCGACGGCAACACACAACTCACAAGGAGCGAGAACATGGGTATCGCGATAGGGGCACCGGCACTCACCAAACGGTTGGGGTATATCGGCGGCGCGTGGGTCGGCGCGCGTTCCGGCGCGACCTTCGCGGTGCGCAATCCCGCGACCGGCGAGACGCTCGCCGACGTCGCGAACATGAACGCGGACGACGCCCGTGCGGCGGTCGAGGCCGCCGGCGCGGCGTTCCCCCAGTGGCGCGCGCGCTCGGCCAAAGACCGCTCGCGGCTGTTGCGCCGCTGGTACGAGCTGATTTTCGCGAATCAGAACGAGCTCGCTCTGCTGCTGACCCACGAGCAAGGAAAGCCGCTGCCCGAGGCGCGCGGCGAGGTCGGCATGGGCGCCGCCCAAGTCGAGTGGGCTGCCGAGGAGGCGAAGCGCGTGTACGGCGACGTCATCCCGTCGGCGGCAGCCGACAAGCGATACGTCGTCCTCAAAGGGCCGGTAGGCGTTTGCGCCGGGATCACGCCCTGGAACTTCCCACACTCGATGGTCACGCGCAAAGTCGCCCCGGCGCTGGCCGCGGGCTGCACATTCGTTCTCAAGCCGGCAGAGCAGACGCCGCTCTCAGCTTTGGCGCTGGCGGCGCTCGCGGAGGAAGCCGGCATCCCGGCCGGCGTCTTTAACGTCGTCACCGGCGACGCGGAAGCCGCGCCGCGCATCGGCGCCGAGCTGACGTCGAATCCGCTCGTTCGCAAGCTCGGCTTCACCGGCTCGACGCAGGTCGGCAAGCTGCTCATGGCACAGTGCGCGAGCACGGTCAAGAACGTCTCACTCGAGCTTGGGGGCAACGCTCCGTTCATCGTCTTCGACGATGCGGACGTCGACGCGGCCGTCGCCGGAGCGATGTCCTCGAAGTTCCGCAACGCTGGACAGATGTGCATCAGCCCCAACCGCATCCTCGTCCAGGCCGGCATCCACGACACGTTCGTCGAGCGTCTCGGAGCGGCGGTCGCCAAGCTGCGCGTCGGTAATGGGCTCGAGGGCGGCGTCGACATCGGTCCGCTGATCGAAGAGAACGGTTTTGCCAAGGTCGTCGAGCACGTCTCCGACGCGCGCTCGCGCGGCGCGAAAGCGCTGCTCGGCGGAAAGCCGAGCGCGCTCGGGAGAACGTTTTACGAGCCGACCGTCCTCACCGGCGTCTCGGCCGAGATGTTGATGAGCCGCGAAGAGACCTTCGGGCCGGTCGCCGGCATCGCGTCCTTTCACGACGACGCCGCAGCGATCGCGCTTTCGAACGCGACGCCGTACGGGCTCGCCGCGTATTTCTACACGCGGGACTTCGGACGCGCGTGGCGCGTCGCCGAAGCGCTCGAGACCGGTATGGTCGGCGTCAACACCATCACGATCGCCAACGAAGCAGCGCCTTTCGGCGGGGTGAAGGAGTCCGGGATCGGGCGGGAAGGCTCGAAGTAGGGCGTCGAAGAGTGGGTTGAGATGAAGTTCTGCTGCTTTGGCATCTAGTGTGCCGACCGGTAAATGGCGTGACACAAAGCGTGAGCGATTTTTCGGCGTGGCAAGGAGCGAAGAATGGCAGCCGCCTTGCAGGCCGCGCGTGACGCGATCGCGGTCCGGGCCATAGCGATCTGGTTTCAGTGCGGCGTCGTCAACGGGGAAGCGATCCGGCTGGCGGGCGCGGCCGGACTCTGGGTCGTCGTCGACCGCTGCATCAAGACGGAGCTGCGGCGGAGGGAGGCCGATGGCTGACGCGATCGTCGCCCTCAACTCGGGCTCGACCAGCCTGAAGTTCGCGGCCTATTCCTACGACGGCGAGTCCGCTCTGCGGCTGCTGTGCCGCGGCCTGGTCGACGACATCGAGGAGAATCCGCGCTTCGCCGTCGAGGACGCCGCTCGCTCGACGCTCGCCGAGCATGCTTGGGGCGCGGGGCACGCGATCGATCAAGCGACCGCGCTCCACTTCGCCCTGTCATGGATCGAGGAACACTTGACCGCAACGGTGCGGGGGGCCGGACACCGAATCGTCATCGGCGGCACGCGGTTCACCGACCCGACGGTGATCGACGACGAGGTTCTGACATACCTCGACTCGCTCGTGCTGGTGGACGCCTCGCACCTGCCGTACAATATCGCGGGCGTGCGGGCGCTCGCGCAGGCCTTTCCGAAGCTGCCGCAAGTCGCGTGCTTCGACACGTCGTTTCATCGCACGATGCCGCAGGTCGCGCAGATCTACGCGCTTCCCGCGAAGGCGCGCGACGCGGGCGTGCACCACTGGGGCTTCCACGGCATCTCGTACGACTACATCAGCCGCCAGCTGCCGCGTTTCGCGCCCCAGGCGCGGCGCGTCGTGGCAGCGCATCTCGGCGGCGGCGCGAGCGTATGCGCGATGCTCGACGGCAAGAGCGTCGAGACCAGCATGGGCTTCGGCGCAATCAGCGGGCTGCCGATGTCGACCCGTTGCGGCGACGTGCCGGCAGACGCGCTTCTCTATCTGTTACGAAGTCACGTTTACGACGACGCGTCACTCGAGAAGGCGCTGTACGCGGAGTCGGGACTGCTCGGCCTCTCCGGCCTGAGCGAGGACATGCAAGTTCTCGAGTCGAGCGACGACCCGCGCGCGCAAGCCGCGGTCGCCTACTTCGTCTACTCCGTAACGAAATACGTCGGAGCCTACGCGTCGGTCCTCGGTGGGCTCGACGCAATCGTCTTCACGGCCGGAATCGGCGAACACTCAATCCCCGTCCGAGCGGCAATCTGCGCGAAGCTCGAGTGGCTGGGTCTACGCCTCGACGAGGCGCGGAACGCGCGGCACGGCCCTCGCATCTCAAGCGACGACAGCAGCATTTCCGCGTGGGTCATCCCGACCGACGAAGAGCTCATGATCGCCCAGCACACGCGGGCGCTTCTGCCGGCGCCGAAGTCTTAGCGCTTGGCGTTCCAGGCGGTGCACCAGCCGCTCGGGCTAATCGTGCCCGTGACGACCTGACACCCGTGGGGCGGCTTGAACAAGCTGCAGCCAGAACACTTCTGGCCGTTCTTTCCCGGCTTGTCTTGATATTTGAACTGCTTCTTGTTATCCGCGGCCTCGGCGGTCGCGGCCCCGGCGGCAAGCAAACCCGCCAACGCGGGAAGCACGATCAGCTGTTTGAGGGCGCCGCCGCGCGTCAGGTCTTTGCTCGAATCGTTCATGGGCGCCACGATTCGCGTCTCCAAGGCCGCAGTTCCTTTGGGGACCCGCCCTCATGCTTCCTCGTTCGACGAGGTAGCAGTTTGGTTAGATTTTCGTGAACGAGCCGCCGTTGTGAGGGCTCCGAGCGTTTCCATCTCATGTCGGCCTCAGCACGCCTCCCAACGGCAAACGTTGCCCGCCTGCGCGATGACGCGTGCGCGCCGGGCCTCGGCCAGAGCGCGCCCGTCGAGGCCGTCCCGCCGGCCGACCTCGCTCGACGCCGAGCAATTCCGGCGTTCTACGCCGTGGACAACGAACTGCGCGTGCACTTCTCGTGCGGCGTTCCGCGCTCTGCCTATCTCGACCGGCTACCCCCGCCCGTCGAGCAGATCGTTCGCAACCTGCTGCAAGCACGGAGCGCCGACACCGCCGGCGCGATCGGAATCGAAGGCGACACGATCGTCCGCATCGCCGAATCCTACAGCTCGACGCAGCAGCTGTGCGGCATCGTGGTCGAAAAGCTGCGCACGCGCGACCCGCTGCAGGAAGCGATCGGGCGCTTCGGCATCACCCCGCGCGAGACGGAAGTGCTTCGCCTCCTGCTGCTCGGCGCTGCGACGGCCACGATCGCACGACAGCTCTCGATCGCCGAGACGACGGCGGCCGACCACGTCCGGCGCATCGCTACCAAGACCGGTTCGCGCGGACGCGGCCAGATCGTGGCTCGCGTGCTCGGGTTCCTGTAGCGCTACGCGATCCCGCGCGGCGCGGCGCGGCAACGCGCAGCCGTGGTTAGGGGCGAGCCGCCCGGGAAAATAGCCCCGCGTCATGAATTCAAGCCGAACGATGGCGAATCTCGGACTCTTCGAGGTCAGCACGCTTGCGATCGGCGGCTACTCGCTTCGCGTCGCCACGAGCCGAGGAAAGCCCGGCTCGTTCCCGTTGTTTCTGCTCAACGGTTTGGGCGCGAATCTCGAGCTGCTGCGGCCATTCGCCGAAGAGCTGGCGAAATACGGGATCGGCATCGTCACCTTCGACGTGCCCGGCATCGGCGGCTCGAGCGCACCGATAGCGCCGTACCGTTTTTCGGGTCTCGCGCGGGTGGCGAATGAGGTCCTGGAGCGGCTCGGCATCGCGGGACAGATCGATCTCCTGGGCGTGAGCTGGGGCGGCGGGTTTGCGCAAGCGTTCACCCACGAATATCCCGGGCGCGTCCGGCGGCTCGTGCTGGCGGCCACGACCGCAGGCGCCGTCGCCGCTCCGGGTCGCTTCTCGGCGCTGCGCAAGCTGCTCAGCCCGCGCCGCTACCAGCTGGGGAACTACGCGCGCATCGGCGGCGAACTCTACGGCGGCAAAGTGCGCCGAAACCCGGCGCTGCTCGAGCATTATGGAAAGCTACTGTGGCCGCCGAAAGGCATCGGTTACGCGTTCCAGCTTCTCTCGGGCATAGGTTGGACGAGCGTGCTCTGGCTGCACCAGATCAAAGCGCCCACGCTGGTCATGATGGGGACCGAAGATCCACTTATCCCGCTCGTGAACGGACAGCTGCTGGCCGGGCTCATTCCGAACGCGCGTCTCGTCACGATCCCCGACGGCCACCTCTTCCTGCTGACCAGCGCGGCCGAGTGCGCTCCGATCGTTGCGGATTTTCTAGCCGGCGGAGCGCAGGTGCAGGGCACCGCCGCGAGCGGCGAGTAGCGCGTCGCGACGGCGGCGTTATCCAGGCGTGGCCAAGCCGAACCCCTTCGGGCGCCCACGCGCAACAGTGTACCGTCGGAGACGGTACACTAGCACTAGCGTGTCGCGGCGACGCGGCGCAGGACCTCGAGCGTCTCTTCGGCGCAGCGCTTCCAGCTGAAGAACGCGGCGCGCTCGCGCGCGCGCTGCCGAAGCGGTTCGTCGCGTTCGTGCGATCCGAGGGCCGTCTGCAGCGCCTCCGTCCAGGCACCCACGTCGCTTGGCGCATCGACGTAGCGGATCGTGTCGCCGCCGACTTCGGGGATCGCCGCCGCGCGCGAAGCCAAAACGCCGCTGCCGCAGGCCATCGCCTCGAGGACCGGCAAGCCGAAGCCTTCGTACAACGAAGGGACCGCGACCAGCGCCGCACCGCGATACAGCGCGAGCAGCAGCGCGTCGTCGGGCCGGTCGTACCAGAGCGCGCCGGCGAACGGCGGTTCCGGCGCGCGCGTGAACACGAGCGCGACCTCACCCGGCGCGAACGCCCGGGCGTGCGCCGCGACCAAGGTCGCCACATTCTTGTAGCGATCCTGCGCGCCCACGTGCAGGACGTAGCGCCGGCCGCGGAGCTCGGGCGGAAGCGCCGCCAGGGAGCCCGGCTCGAACATCGGGTCGACGCCGAGCGGGACGACGGTGATCCGCCGCGGCGGCACGGCCAGCAGCTCAGCGATTTGAGTGCCCGAGTAGGCGGAGTCGGCGATGATCGTTGCCGCGGTCTGGGCCGAGCGAACAAACGGCGTCTGGTCCTTTTCGCGCTGACGCGGATCGGCATCTGGAAAGGCAAAGATGCGCACGTCGTGGATCGTCGCGACGTTGCGTTTTCCACCCGTGAAGAACGTTCCGTTCCAGGGATGCCACACGACGTCGGCGTCGCGCGGGATGCGATTGGCGACCCGTACCTGCGAAAGTCCGAGCGCGCGCGCGAACGGCTTGCGCCGCAAGAACGGAAACGGCTCGCGAACCAGCAGCGTAAAGCGCACGTCCTCGCGCCGCAACATCACCCCGAGCAGGGAACGCACGTAGCGTCCGATGCCGCGATCGTCCAAGATGAGGTCCTGCGCATCGATGGCGACGTGCATCTGATCGTTGAACGCTTACGACGAAAACCCGATGATCGAGCGAGGTTCGCCACGCGCAGAAGCGACCCTCGAACGCGGGCTCCAGAGGAGTTCGCGGCCGGCGACTCGCAATGGAAAACCGCCATGCTGCCCGGTTCCACGCCGACCGTCGCCTGCGCGCTCTGCGTCGGCGCTGCGCGCGAAGCGTATCTGCCGGCGACGCTGGCTTCGATCGACGGGGCCGTCGATCTGCTGGTCGTCAACGACAACTCGGGGCTCGCCCGCAGTGAGAACGTCGCCGCGCTCGAGTCAAGCGCGTTCGCCGAACGCGGGGCTCTGCGGATCGAGCGCCATCCTTTCGTCGATTTCGCCGACATGCGCAACAAAGCGTTCGCGCCGCTGCGGGCGCTCGAACGGCCGCCGGACTGGGTGATGTTTCTCGACGCCGACGAAGTGCACGGCGAGCAGGTGCGTTACGTCGCGCGCGAACTGTTGCCGCGCCTGGGCCCCGAGGTGGCGCAGCTCGACGGTTACACCTACCATTTCTTCGGCACGTTCGGATGGATCACCGACGTCGCGCGGCGCATAGCGTTCTACCGCTATTCGCCGAGCATTCGGTGGACGCACCGCGTGCACGAGAAGCTTGAAGGCCTGGACGGGCGCGCCGTCGTCGTGCCGTACGTTTACCACCACTACGGCAACGTCGCGCCGCCGCCGGTGCTCGCGCGCAAGCAGATGCGCTACTACGAGCTTGGAAATCCCGTGCCGCGCCCCGCCGAGGCGGAGCTCGCGACGAGCGACGTGTACCTCCAAAACGCGGCGGCCGTGCGTCCCTTCCACGGAAAGCATCCGCGGGCGGCGCAGCCGTATATCGCCGAGCTCGAGCGCACCTACGCCGACGAGTTCGCTTGGATCGAGCGCGGCTTTCGGGAGCGGCGCGGCAACGCGGCCCGCGCGCTCGCGACGCTCAAGGCGCTCAACGAGACGCTGCGAATCCAGCTCCGCCGGTTCGAGCATCCCCTGCTCTACCGGCCGCACTGACGCGCACTTGGCGTTCTAAGATTTTTGTGCCGGCAGCGGCCCGATTCGGAACATCTCGACGAAGCGTTTGAGCAGCCGTGAGTTGCCCTTCAGGCGAACGCTGCCGTTCTTGACGGCTTCGGCGGGGGTCATCTCGCCGGTCATCAGCGCCTTGATCGCGGGCCCGGTCTCGACGACGAGGTCGGCCCCCGGCAACGGTCCCTCTCCGGCTTCGAGGACGCCGTCGTCGACGCGCACGTGGATGACGACCGGGCCGAGGCGGAGCTCGTAGCCGGCGTGCAGCTTACGAGCGGCTTCGGGTTGGAACGTCGAGCGCATCGCCATGATCAGGGAATCGACCGTGACGACCTCGTCCGGCCGCGGCTCGCCCAGCGACTTCGCGCCCCACCGGCCGAGGCGGACGACGACGTCCTCGAGCTGCGCACCATATTCGGTGAGCTCGTAAACGATCGCGCGCTCGGGACGCGGCAAGACGCGGCGCCGAACGACCCGCGCAGCCTCGAGCTCCTTGAGGCGGACGGTCAGGACGTTCGTCGGGATTCCGGGTAAGCCGCGGTGCAAGTCGGTGAAACGCTTGGGCGTGACCAGCAAGTCGCGCACGATCAAGAGAGCCCAGCGCTCCCCGACGCTCTCCAGGGCGCGGGCAAAGCCGCAGTACTGGCCGTAGGCCCGGTTACTCACGTCTCGAGCATAGCATACATTTGCTTTTACGAACAGTACTTGCTTTTTACAAGTCTAGCCGATAGAATCGTCGGAAACGCAAGCAAGTCGAGCTCCGACGCACAGCGAGGCACGTCATGAAGACAGCCGTAACCGCCGCACGCATTCTTCTGGGGCTGCTGTTCTTCGTAGCCGGTTTAAGCGGGTTCGTCCTCATTTCGAATCCGCCGCCGCTGCCGCCCGGATTGGCGGGGGAGTTCCAGACCGTCTTCTTTCGCTCGCGCTGGGTTCTCTTCGTCGGCGCGGTCCAGCTGATCGCGGGCGTTCTGCTTTTGACGAATCGCTTCGTACCGCTAGCGCTGGTGCTGCTCGGAGCCGTCCTCTCGAACATTCTCGTCTTTCACCTGACGATGGCTCCGAGCGGGATCGTGCCGGGGCTCGTCGCGACCGCGCTCTGGGCCGTGGTCGGCCGGTCGTACTGGCCGACGTTCGCCCCGCTCTTCGTGCCGAAGGCGCAAGCGCGCGACCTCGGGGAGCGGGCTCGCCAACCGCAGTCGCTTGCTTCAGCCCGGCGCTGACTTAGCCGCCGAACGTGTTAACTTTGCCCGTTAATGGGAAACGTTCCTCGCCCAGCGCCGACCCGGGCCCTCGAAAACGAGGCGCGCCGGTGCCAGCATCCAGGGCGACGTGTGGAGAATGGCATACTACATCCATGCGGTTCCCGGGAACGTTTCAGAGGGGAGTCGCCGGCGCATTGCGCAGCGCCGACAGCTCTGAGGGGAACGCGCCCTGACTAGATCGGCCGAGCTCGGCGCTCGTAGCCCCGAGCCATTGACGGGACGGGCCATTGCATAGCCTCCGCGGCCCGAGCGGAAGCGGCGGAACCCGCATTCGCATTCTGATCGTCGAAGACTCCGCGGACGACGCCGAATTGATGGCGCGAGAACTGCATCGCGCCGCTTACGACGTCACGTGGCGGCGGGTCGACGACGCGGTCTCGATGCGCTCCGCACTGCGGGAGCAGAGCTGGGACGTCATCCTCTCCGACTTCAACATGCCGCACTTTTCGGGTCCCGCAGCGCTCGCTGTCGCGCAAGAGAGCCGCGAGGACATACCGTTCATCGTCGTCTCGAGCAGCATCGGCGAAGAGTCGGCCGTGGCCCTGATGCGCGCCGGCGCGGCCGACTACATTTTCAAGGACAAGCTCGCGCGGCTTGCCCCCTGCGTGACGCGAGAACTGCGTGAGGCCAAGGCCCGCACGCGCCATCGCGCCAACCTGCAACGCCTCGAACTGCTCATGGCGGCGGTCGAGAGCGCCAACGACATGGTCATCGTCACCCTGGCCGAGACCAGCCCTGACGGCTACCGCAAGATCGTCTACGCCAACTCCGCGGTCGAGCGCCTGACGGGCTGGAAGCCCAAGGAGCTCGTCGGCTCGACGGTTCGCCGCTTCTACGGGCCGAACGCCGAACCCGAATCCGAGCCCGGCCCCGGGACGGTTCCCGAGATGCTGCACTCTCGCAAAGACGGAAGCTCGTTCTGGGCGGAGGTCAGCTCGCGGCCGGTGAGCAACGACGCGGGCCACGTCACGCACTGGCTCTCGGTCAGGCGCGACATCAGCGAACGCAAACAAGCCGAGGCTTCGCTCGCGTACGTCGCGCACTACGACGCGCTGACGGGCTTGCCCAATCGGGTCCTGCTGGGCGACCAGCTGCAACGGGCCGTCCTCGAGGCGCGTCGCGCTCACCGCTTGGCGGCCGTGCTCTTCATCGATCTCGATTTCTTCAAGCACGTCAACGACACGCTCGGGCACGTCGAAGGCGACGCGCTGCTGCGCGCGGTCGCCACGCGACTGCGCGGCTGCGTTCGGGAAGGCGATACGCTCTGCCGCAGCGGCGCCGACGAGTTCGTGCTCTTGCTGGAGCGCCTCGAAACCGCCGAAGCGTGCAGTGCAAAGGCCCAGTCGGTCCTCAATGCCTTCGTGGAGCCGTTCAAGCTCGGCGGCCGTGATCTGTACGTCACGGCAAGCATCGGCATCAGCCGGTATCCGCACGACGCGGCCACCGCGGAAGATTTGATGCGCTGCGCGGATACTGCGATGTATCAAGCCAAGGATAACGGCCGCAACGGGTTCCAGTTCTACGAGTCGCACATGCGCGCGCGGCTGGTCGAACGGATAGCGTTACGGGACGATCTGCGCCGCGCGCTCGAGCGCAGCGAGTTCGAGCTGCACTACCAGCCCATTCTCGAGGGCGCAACGCTGCGCGTCGTGGCCGCCGAGGCGCTGGTGCGCTGGCGGCACCCCAGCCGCGGCCTCGTGCCGCCGGATCAGTTCATCGGCGCGGCCGAAGAGTCGGGCCTGATCGTGCCGCTCGGCGATTGGGTCCTCCATCGAGCCTGCGAACAAGCGGCTGCGTGGTCGCGCTTGCGCCGGCGTGACCTGCGCATCGGCGTCAACCTCTCGGCGCGGCAGCTGCGCCAGACCGGACTCCTTCAAACCATCAAGAGCACGCTGGCCGATTCGAAGCTGCCGCCGCACTCGCTCGTCGTCGAGATCACCGAGAGCATCTTCATGAACGACGTCAGCGCCGCCAACGAGATCCTCTCGGAGCTGCGCGCGACCGGCGTGCGCGTCTCGATCGACGACTTCGGTACCGGGTACAGTTCCCTCGGCTACCTCAAGACGCTTCCGATCGACAGCATCAAGATCGACCGTTCGTTCGTGAGCGGGCTCTCCAGCGACGCATTCGATCAGGCGATCGCGAGAACCATCGTGACGCTCGCGCACGCCATTCGCGTCGACGCGGTGGCCGAGGGCGTCGAGACCGAGCAGCAGCTCGCGGTGCTACGCAGCCTCGATTGCGACCTGGTGCAAGGCTTCCTCTTCAGCAAGCCGGTCGATGCCGCGACCTTCGAACGCTTCCTCGATGCCGAGTGGCGCGCGAACGCTTCGGGCCAATAGTTCGCGTCGCCCTGGACTTCCGGCCGCCGCGGTTCGAACGCTGCGCGCGCTCACGCGCGCGAGAAGATCTCGGCGGCCGCGACGACCGTGTTGCAATGAATCGTGACGGTGTCCTCCACGTTCCGCGCGTACCCGCCGGCAAGCGTCACCATCACCGGAATACGTCGAGCGCGCGCGACGCCGAACACGAGCCGGTCACGGCGCGTGAGACCATCGAGCGTCAGCCCCAAGCCGCCGAGCTGGTCTTCGTAATACGGATCGGCGCCCGCAACGTAACAGATCAAATCGGGCTCGCACCGGGCAAGGGCCGTGCGTAGCGCCTCTTCCAAGCGCTCGAGATACTCGTCGTCACCGACTCCGTCCGGCAAATCGACGTCGAGCGACGAAGGCGGCTTCCAAGCCGGGTAGTTGTTCTGCTGATGCAGCGACAGCGTGAACACGCTCGGAACGCCCAGCTGGGCTGCGCCGAAGATCGAGGCGGTGCCGTTTCCGTGGTGCACGTCGCAGTCGACCGTCATGGCACCACGGATCGCGCCGTCGCGCTGCAGGCGGCGAATGGCGATCGCGACGTCGTGAATCAGGCAGAAGCCTTCGCCATGGTCGGCAAACGCATGGTGAAAGCCGCCGCCGAGGTTGAACGCGACCCCGTCCTGGAGCGCGCGTTCGGCCGCCAGGATCGAGCCGCCGGCCGCGAGCCAGAACGCCCGCACCAACTCGGGCGAGTACGGCATCTCCAGTTGCAGCTCTTCGCGCCGCGAGAGCGAGCCGGTTCTCAGCTTGCAGACGTACTGCGGCGCGTGAACGAGCAGGACATCCTCGTCGCTCGCCGCTTGCGGCGCGAGGACGTCCCCGGGGCCCGCCACCCCGCTCACGATGAGGCGTTGATGGATACGCTCGTACTTCTCGGCGGGAAACACGTGGGATCCGATGGGCAGGCGGTACCCCTCGCTATAGACGAGCTTGAACGGAAGCACCTGAGCGCACCCCCACCTCGCACTCCTCGGCAGGGCCGGCTCGAGTTGGAGAGCGCTCTAAACGAGCGCGGGTTGGGGCATGGCCGCCACCGCGGCCGGAACCGTCACGCCGGCGCTGGACGACGTGCACAGCATGGTCGCCTCGCCTTCGACGACGATTTTGCCTTTGACCATGCACACCGTGTCCAGCACGACGCGCTTCTTCTCGACGATCACTTCCTTGATCGTCACGATCGCCGTGACGTCGTCGCCGATGCGTACCGGGGCTTTGAATCGCAGTGTCTGGCCCATGTAGATGGTTCCAGGACCGGGAAGTTTGTTCCCCAGAACTGCCGAGATGAGACTGGCCGAGAGCATACCGTGGGCGATCCGGCCGCCGAAGGGCGTCGAGGCGGCGTACTCTTGCGAGACGTGCAGGGGGTTCATGTCGCAGGACATGCCTGCGAACATCACGATGTCGGCGTCCGTGATCGTCTTCCATAGGCGCGCGGTCATGCCGGCCGAGAGCTCCTCGACGTCATAGCCTCCGAGCACGTTCATTTCTCTGTTTTCCCTTCGTAGATGACCCGGCGAACGCGCCCGAAGCCCAGCTTAGTGCCGCTTAGCGCGCGAAGTTTCTTTCATCACTCTATGGTGTAGACTTGACGAACGTGCGAAGAACTTGTGAGGGGCCGTCCGGCCTCCCACGACCCTGGGGCCGGCCGCCGGGGCTAACCAAGGTGTGGCGGCGACGGAGCCTGCCCGCCGGTCAGCGGATCGGGCTTGGATCCGCCTGGAGAACCGCTTCGGCGAGCGCCTTGCCGACGTCCGCGGTCAGCGCCGTCCCGCCGAGGTCGGGCGTCCGCGGTCCGCTCTCGAGAACCGTCTCGATCGCGCGGACGACCGCCGCGCCCGCGTCCGGATGGCCGAGGTGGTCGAGCATCATCGCGCCGACCCAGATCTGACCGATCGGGTTCGCGATGCCCCGGCCGGCGATGTCCGGCGCGGAGCCGTGCACCGGCTCGAACATCGAGGGAAACTCGCGCTCGGGATTGAGATTCGCCGAGGGGGCGATGCCGATCGTGCCGGCGATCGCCGGCCCGAGGTCGGAAAGGATGTCGCCGAACAGATTCGAGCCGACGACGACGTCGAACCAGTCCGGGTGCTGCACGAAGTGCGCCGTCAGGATGTCGATGTGAAACTGATCGACGCGCACGTCGGCGTAGTGCGCAGCCATCGCCTTGACGCGCTCGTCCCAGAACGGCATGGTGATCGTGATGCCGTTCGACTTCGTGGCCGAGGTCAGGTGCCGCTTCGGACGGCTCCGCGCCAGCTCGAACGCATAACGCAAGATGCGGTCGACGCCGCGGCGCGTGAAGACCGACTCCTGAAGGACGACCTCGTCCTCCGTGCCGGCGTTGATCCGGCCGCCGACGTCGCTGTACTCGCCTTCGTTATTCTCGCGGACGATCATGAAGTCGATGTCGCCTTCAGTGCGGTCGGCCAGCGGCGAGCGAACGTTCGGCATCAAGCGTACCGGGCGAAGGCTGACGTATTGTTTGAAGACGCGCCGGATCGGAATGAGCAGGCCCCAGAGCGAGACGTGGTCGGGGACGGGCGGAAAGCCGACCGCGCCGAGAAAGATCGCGTCGTGCCGGCGGATGCGTTCGAGGCCGTCCTCGGGCATCATGCGCCCCGTTTCGAGATAGTGTTCGCAGCTCCAGGGGAAGTGCTCCCATTCGAAGCGCAGGCCGAAGCGTTGCGCGGCCGCGTCGAGAACGCGGATACCTTCGGGGACGACTTCCTTGCCGATCCCGTCGCCGGGGATCGTCGCGATCCGATAGCTCTTCATGTTCACGCTCCCGTGCGTAGCCCGCGGCTGGCCTTCTTCCATGCTCCCGAACGGCGCCACTTCCTGAAGCTCGAGCGGAGACGCGTTCAAGCGGGCAGGCTAGGGCGGCGGAAGGGCCTCGCACTTCTGCCGCTGCGAAGGATGAATGGCCGGTCGCGCAGCTTGGGTTAACGGGGTCGCGACGTCCTCGAGGGATCTGCGTTCCGCATCGATTCCCAAGACGAGCTCCGTAACGCCGCCGAGCATCATGAGCGTCGCTCCGACGAACCAGCCCAGAGCAATGGCGTGCGGGTCCTTCGTTCCGATGAGCGCACCGTAGATGGGCGGCGCGACGGCCCCCCCGACCAGCGTCCCGACGGCGTACACGAACGCGATCGCCGATGCGCGTATCTCGAGCGGGAAGATCTCGCTCACCGTCAAGTAGGCCGCGCTGGCACCGGCGCTCGCGAAAAAGAACATGAGCGACCAGGCCGCGGTCAACGTCGTCGCATCGAGCTTGCCCTTCAAGAAGAGGGCGATCGTGGCCAGCAACAGGAATCCGCTGACGAGATAACAGCCCGAGATCATCTTCTTGCGCCCGACCGAGTCGAAAAGCCGGCCCAGGATCAGCGCGCCGAGGAAGTTGCCGATCGCGAATGGGATCGTGTAGAGCCCGACGGCGCCCTGCGAGACGTTGAAGAACGTCGTGAGCGTCAGGCCTTGCGTGAAGAAGACGGCGTTGTACAGGAACGCCTGCGTTACCATCAACACGATCACCAGGAACGTACGTTTGGGATACGTCCGGAGCATCGTCGTCGCCGTGTCGAAGAACACGCTGCGCCGGGCCGCCGCGTCGAAGCGGAGCCTCCGCTCGCCGGCCGACGGCAGAGCGCGGCCGATCTGCGCTTCGACGCTGCGCTCGATCCCGGCGACGATCCGTTCCGCTTCGGCGGCGCGACCGTGGGTGAGCAGCCAGCGCGGGCTCTCCGGGATCGCGCGGCGCACGAAGAGCACGCCGAACGCGAGCACGGCGCCGAGCCCGAAGGCGAGCCGCCAGCCCAACGCGACGGGAACGAACCTTCCGTCGAGCAGCGGAATCGAGGCGAGGGATGCAATCAGCGTTCCGATCCACCACGAGCCGTTGATCGCCACGTCGACGTTGCCGCGATGGTGCGATGGAATGAGCTCGTCGATCGCTGAGTTGATCGCGCTGTACTCGCCGCCGATGCCCGCGCCCGCCAGCATGCGAAAGAGCGCGAAGCTCCAGAAGTTCCACGATAACGCGCTCAGCAGCGTGCCGGCGACGTACCAGCTCAACGTCACAAGAAAGAGCCGCTTGCGGCCGAACTTGTCGGTCAGGAAGCCGAAGACGATCGCGCCGGTGCAGGCGCCGATCAGGTACGCCGTGGCGGCGAATCCCGTCTGGGCCGGGGTGAGGTTCAGACCGCTGCTGGAAGTGAGCGCCGGACCGATCGTGCCGACGATCGTGACCTCGAGTCCGTCGAGGATCCAAATGATTCCCAGCCCGATCACGACGCCCCAGTGCCACTTCGCCCACGGCAGACGGTCGAGCCGGAAGGGAATGTTCGTTACGATCTCGTCGGTGTCGGCGGCCATCGAACCTCTGCTAACCGGTGCTGTTCTTGCCTTTACCCTTCTTCTAACGAGGCCTCTGCGGCGCGAAGGCGACCGGCCGGCGGCAAGCGAAAGCGCCGCGAAACGCCGATCGAAGAGCGAGTGCAGAACGGAAAACCAACGCTACGTCATCGCACCGGAATATAACGCGGCGCACCACCGTTTATTCTTTCCCGCAAGCCGGCCAGCGGCGACGCTCGCCAGTTTCGAGCACGCCTTCGAGACCGACGAACCGGTGCTCGCAGCCTTGTTCGAGCGCATCGAACGCGATTACCGAAGCGGCGTCGCAGCACAGCTGGCGTTCGACGAGCAGATGGAGCGCGTGCGTTCGAGGCCCGACCTGCACTGGGAACCGGGAGAGATCGAGAGCGTCGCGCCGCACGAGGAGGAGAAATTGCGCGTGGCACGGGCGATGGAAGCATGCGCCGAAATCATCCTGCGAACCCTCGACGACCTCTTGAGCATGATCGTGGTCGCGTTCAACGGAAGAGAGACCTCGCTCAACGTCGGACCGGCGCTCCCGCCGGGCATCCCCCTCTGCCAAGTGCTGGACGCCGTTGGGGACTACGTTCGCCACCGCTCGGAATGGCGCATCACGTATAACGAGAAGAAAGAGGTGAAGCGCACGCAGTTGACGTCGATTCGCCCGCTAGCGAGAGTCATCAGCGGGCGCGCCGAGGTCGACGGCTACCGGGCGTACGACATTCTGATTCAAGAGCGCTCGCCGATGCTGCGCATCCTGGACAGCCTCTCCGGTTACAGCGCCGCGGACGCGGTGGGAGGCTTCGAGCGGCTCAAGCGCACCGTCCGCGCTACAGCCTCGGCCATCATCGACGACCAGTGGCAAGTCTGGTGGGACAAGCGTCACTAGCGGCCGTTACAAGTCGCTCGTCGCGCTTCAGCCGAGAAGGATCGGCAACGCAACTCCTAATCCGAGGACGAACAGCCACAGCGCGGGCGCCGGCGTGCCGACGGGTCGACGGCGCCGAAGTTCACGCGCGGCGATGCGCGGATCGAGCACCAACCAGTCGCGGTGACGCCGTTCGAAATACAGAAACGCAACCGCCGTAGCGGCACCGTAGAGGAGGTGACCGATGAGCGAGGGGAGTTGCACGTCGGCAGCGGCTGTCGTCCAGGTGAACGATCCGCCGAGCAGGATCGGGAAGAGCGTCAGCGGGCCAAGAAACCACCAGATCAAGCCGTAGACGAGCCCCCAAGCGACGGCGGCGACCGGCGTCGGCGCTTCATAGCGGAAAAGTATGCCGTAACCGGCACCGATCAGCGCTCCGATCGCAAGGTGCACAGCGAACCCGAGCTCGAGCGACGAGCCCCCGGCCAACCGGGCCACGTTCGCGAGCGCGCCCGTCTCGAGCATGACGATCCCGAAGAGCAGACTTCCGCACAGACTGGCGAGCGCGCCCCACTGCAAGGATTGAAGGAAACGCGTTCCCGAGCTCTCGACTTCGCGTTTGAGCGGGTCCGAGGATTCAAACAACCAGACCCACAGGCGATCGATCGCGGCATACACGAAGCCCACGATCAGCCCGTAGACGATATGTCCGGCGAGCGAGCCGAAGAGCGTGCTTGCATGAACGTAGCTCCAATCGAGCGGTCCGTGCAGCAGCAGCGGGAAGAGCGTCAACGGGCCGACGAACCACCAGAGCATGCCGTACGCGGCACCCCAACCGAGGCTCGAGCCGAACCCTCGCAGCTCGCGCTGAAAGAGCAAGCCGAAACTCACGCCGATGATCGCCGCGATGGCGAAGTGCAGCGAAACGCCGACGGTCCGCGAGCTCGAATTGACGATACCCGCGACCAGCGGAAAGAAATTGACTTGTTCCATCCACTTGCCGAAGGCCCAGCCGCCGAGCACGCCGGCGAAGCCGCCGCCCGCAATCGCCCGCCCAAGGTGGTACGGCGCCTGCAATTCGCGCCCAGCCGCCGTCACGCCGATACACCCGATCGTCAGCCCGAGCGGGACGCCGAAACAGAGCACGTCCGCGACGAGGTTTGGAAAACGCGCGCGGGCCGCGTCGAGCATCGGCATCGACGAGCTCGCTCCGAAGAGATCGGCCGTCGCCAGCCAGAGCAGGAACGCGTACGCGATGCCCCACACCAATCCGCTCCCCGGTTCGAGCGCGCGCCGCGAAACGAGGAGCGCGAAGACCAGCCCGTAGAGCGCGCCGAGCGCGAGCTGCGCGAGCAACTCGGTCCCGCTGCGACCGAACATGGCCGAAATCGCGGCACCTCCCAGCAGCCCGGCGACGGCACACGCGGCCGGACGAACGAACGGGGCCGTACGTATGAACGGGGCCGAGCGCACCTCAGTCGAGCTCAAGCGTCTGTACCGTGTCGCGCGGAAAGAAGAGCTCGATCGTCCAGTCGAACAGGACGCGGACCTTCCGTTCGAGCCCCGGCAACTTTGCCAAGTAAATTGCACGCCAGGCGGCCCACGCGAGCAGGCCGCTGAAGCGGACCGTCCGGCCGCGCGTCAGCGGCACGCGCAGCTCCGCACACGCCGTCTGATGACCGACGACGCAGAGCGCGCCGAGCGAGTCGAAGTGGAACGGCCGCGCCCTGCCGCCTCGGACTGCGGCGTGAATGTTGCGCCCGAGCGTGCGCGCCTCGCGCAGCGCGAACTGGGCGGTCGGCGGGCAGCGACGCCCGGTCCTCGCGTCGGTCACCGCGGCGCAGTCGCCGACGGCCCACACGCCCGCGGTCCCGGGAACGGCGAGCGTCGCGTCGACGACGACGGCGCCACGCTCGTCGCGCGCAACGGGCAACGCCTGCAGCAGCGGATTCGGAACCGTCCCGGCCGTCCAGACGAGCGTGCGCGCACCGAGCTCTTCCCCCGTGCTCAGCACGACGGCACCCGGTCGCGCGTCGGCGACCCGAGTGTTGAGGCGGAAGGCGACGCCGCGCGCCGACATGCGCTCGTGCGCGAACAGCGCAAGCGAAGAGCCGAGCTCGGGCAGAATGCGGTCGCGCGCATGGACGAGGATGACGCGAATCTCGTCCGCCTCGATACACGGATAGTCGACCGCGATGCCGCGGGCGAAATCGTTCAGCGCTCCGGCCAGCTCGACGCCCGCGAAGCCGCCTCCGGCGACGATGAACGTCAACAGCGGTGCGCGCTCGCCTGCGTCCGCTTCACGGTCGGCGCGTTCGAACATGCCGATCACGTGATTGCGAATGCGCATCGCGTCGAGCAAGCTCTTGAAATCGAAGGCCTCGCGTTCCACATTGTGCTGGCCAAAGTAGTTCGAGGCCGAGCCCAGCGCCAACACGAGATGATCGTACGTGAGGCATTCGTCGCGTTCCGCGCCGTCGGACACGCCGTTCCCGAAGCGCACCGAGCGTCCGGCAAGGTCGATCGAGCAAACCTTCCCGCGCACGATCCGCGTGCGCCGCAGGTTCGTGCGCAGCGGGCTGCTGATGTGCGTGCCTTCGAGACTACTGCCGGCGACCTCGGCCAGCATGGGAGTGAACAACAACGCGTTGGTCTCGCTCACGAGCGTGAACTCGACGTTTGGGTCCGCGCCGAACGCGCGCTCCAAGCTCTTGGCGGTGGCGACGCCCGCGAACCCGCCGCCGAGGATGAGAACGCGCGTGGGAGGACGCGCCGGCTCGGAAAGGCCGGTAGTCGCGCCCGCTCGCGACGCCGCGAAGCGTTGGAAGAGGCCGGCGGCGACGCGGCCGGCCAGCGCTACGGCCGCGCCGCATAGCATCCACTGCACGAGTGCGGGGAATGCGGCACGCATTCCGGGCGCGGTCCACGCGGGCGACCCCGCGGAGAAGACGGGGACCGCGATCACGTTGACGAGCGCCCATGCGGGAATGCCCAGGACGGCGCCAGTCAGCACGTCGTCGAGCGTCGCGGCGCGTCCGCGGAGGAGCGGACGCGCGCGCCACCACTTCATGTTACCGGTCGAAGATTGCGACGACGGGGCAGTTGACGGCGAAACCGACCGGGCCGAAGGCCTTGCCGTCAGGACCGGTGAGCTCGTGGGCCGCAACGGCCGCGTTTACCGCAGTCTGGCTGGTGAGTTGATGCGCCTTCGCGCTCGGGCTCCAAGCGCCGATGTAGACGTCCCACAGCGGCGTGTAGGTGCCGCCGCTCGCGATCAGGCTCGGCGCGCTTTCGAGGACGTTGCGCGAGGTCTGAAGCTGCGCGCTGTTGGCGGTCGTCGCCGCTTCACCGAGGCCGCCGTCGAGCGCGGCGAAGGCCAAGCCTTGGCCCTGGGCGTTTCCGCTGCCCGTCGGCCCGTTGGCAATGACGAAGATCGGCAAGCGCGCGGCCGCTGACGACTGCGCCAGCTTGGGAACGTAGGTCGCGCGCTCGATGGTCGCGGCGCCGGGATCGGAGGCTTCCGTGCTGATGTAGAACACGCGTTTCCCGTCGGCGAAGCCGTCGGCGAGCAGCAGGGTCACGGTCCCCGCTGCCGGATCGAGCGCGATGACGCGACCCGCGGTGTTGCTGTGGCGAGCGACGTCGAACGGTCCGTCGCCGACGGCGAGGATCGGCGCATTGTAGACGGTCGAGGAGCCGGCGATCCGGACGAACGGCGAATAGCTTGCGTCGCCCTTCGCGCCGGGCGCGGCCGCCGACGGCGGGAAGCCCGTCGGGCCGGCCTTGAAGACGCGCGCATCAGTGAAATCCGGCGCGCCGGAGAACTGCCAGACACCGTTTTGGACGGTCGCGGTTTGGGTCGTTCCCACGCCGGCGATCGCCGGCGCGAAGATGAGTCCGCGGCTCTTCGCTTCAGTCGCATCCGAAACGTCGGTCAACACGTACCAGACGGTGTGCCCGTTGGCGACGCCGCGGTGCACTGGGAGAACGACTTGATGACGTTGCACGTCGATCGACCGGACGCTGGTCAGCAGCGTGGTCGGCTGTCCGGCGAGGCCAGCCGCGCCGGCGGGGAGGGCCGCACCCGCGGCCGCTAAGGCAAAGGCTGCCGCCAGGGCGCGCACGGCCCCGGTCGGGGATAAAAGAATCTTCAAAGTGCTCTCTCGCTTTGGCTTGAATTGATCGGCCGGCGGGCGCCGGCGGCAACGCCATCATGCCTTGGGCCCAAGCCAGAAGATATAAGCGCGATTACATCTCGAGCGAACCGCCTACGGAGCGCAGGCCGTTCGCGAGCAGCGTCCGCCTGCATCCGGCTCTTCAGATGTGCTTCGATTCATAACCTCAAGATTTACCGAGTTCGGGCCGAACGCGACAACGTTCGTTTTCCTGGCGGAGATCTTTCCCGTCCGCGTTCGCACCACGAGCCACGGCATCTGCGCAACCGCCGGCAAGGTCGGCGCGGCGCTCGGAACGTTCACCTTCCCGCTGCTTCAGGCGGACCTATGGCCTCTCCGGCCCCATGTGGCGCGAGGGCCAGCGCTTTTCGAATCGCTTTTCGCCGTCGGCCACGTTCGACGTTTCCGAATCGAGCAAGCCGGAGCCGCTTAGGGACCGCCTCTTCGCTTGCCAAGGAACGTGAGCCCCCTCCACGCTTCCCGCTAGGCGTGCCGCACGGGGGCGAGTGCCGGCCTGCCTGCCGTCGCCCTTCAGCCGCTCTGCGCGGCGTACGCGAAGCGGCCCGAGCTCCAGGCGCAGACGCTGCCGTCGCGCATCACGAAGCTCTCACATCCGTCGACTTCGGGATTGAAGTCCGCGTTGCGCAGCTTGGTGCGCGGCCAGTCGACGTTGCTGTCGGAACGCGCGGCCGCGCGCGCCTTGGTGTACGAGAACTGGGGGGATTTCGTCAGCAGGTTGAGAGCCTTCGCGAGAGCTTGAGCTTGCGACATTCAGCGAGTATAGCAGGGCGGCTCGCGGCCTGCGAGCGCGGCGAGGGGGAGATTGTCGGCGGATGAACCATTTCTAAGCAAGAGTCGTATGCGGCATGACATGAAATTGGATTCCCCGCTTCGCGATGAGGCCTAGCCCCATCCGATCGGAAGACTACTCGAACGGACGAACCGTCGCGGCTAAGCGCAGCAACGGCATTGCGATGGCGTCCCGCAGCGCACACGACGCGCTCGCTTTCGAGGCGATGCTGGCGCAATTCTGGGAAATGTCGGGAGCCGCCGCGTCCGACCTTGGCCCGGCGCGGCAGATCTATCGTCAGCTCGTCGCCGACGTCATTGCGAACGCTCCTGGTGCTATCTATGTCGACTTCGCCTGGCAGGCCGATGGAAGAGCGTACCTCGTCGTCGAGGATTTCGGACCGCTTCGCGAAGGGCGTTTACGGCGCCCGACGCTGCTCGGAACGATCGCCGCGTCCCAGCTTCCGCTGACGCGCTCGAGCTCGATCGTCCCGCTCCGAAGCCGACAGCCCCTTCAGCCCTTCACCATCTTCCGTCGCATGGAGATGGGCCGCTGGATCGAGCGCAACGCCGAAGCGCTCGGTCGCGAAGCCCGCGACGATCTGACCGCGCTGGGTGTCCCGCCCCCACCGCACGATGCGGCCGAACCCGGTCGCTCCGAGATTGCGATGGTCGCCGACATCGGTCGCACCATCTACTCCAACACCTTTGGTTTATGGCTGCGCGACCTTCGCTGGATCGGCCGAATCACCGCCGCGCGCGGCATCTCCGCGGAACGCCTGAACAAAGAGTGGCAGGCCGTCTTTCACGTGATCGGGTCGCGCTTGCCGGTCGCCGATACCGGCATCCTCCGGCAAATGCGCGAGGCGGTCGCGGGGACCCTCATATCCTCCCTCAACGCGGAACCCGACGTGCACGAGGGAACGCCGGCCGCCGCTTTTCTGGCTTCGTTCGCGACGCAGGAAGGACCGCGTGCCGAGTACCTGCGGCTGCGCGGGCAGGGCGTTTCCGACGAAGACATCTTCTGCGACGTGCTGACGCCGGCCCAGCTCGAGAGCGGACGCCGCTGGCAGCTGGGGCAGATGACGATCGCAGAGGAGCACCGTCGTACGGCCGCCGTGCGCGAGCTGATCGCACGAGCCCGACAGAACGGCCGCGACCAGGCGCCGGACAGTTTCTGCGTGATCACCGCCTGCCCGCCGAGCGAACGCCACAACATCGGGCTCGAGATGGCGACGACGCTGTTGAGAGCGCGCGGCATACGCGTCGAGTACCTTGGCCCGGCAGTCGCCGAAGAAGTCCTCCTGGCGGCGATGCTGCACGATGCGCAAGCCGTGCTCTTGTCCGCCACGATGACCGCAAGCGTCCACGAGCTCATCGGTCTCATCGATCTGCTCAAGGAAGACGAGCGTACGAACCGGATCCCTGTCGCCCTGGGCGGTGGACCGTTCAACGAATTACCGGAACTGCGCGCGATCCTCGGCGCCGATCTCATCCTCATCGACCCGCGCCACGCGATCCTCTACTGCGAACAGCTTCGCGAGCAAGGCGAGTCCTTCTCTGACTCGGCGTAAACGCCAAGATCGAGGCGAAGTCGATGCCGCCCTGGCGGCGCTTCTCCTCTCATTCATGTATCGCAACGCGGAGCCGCACGGCGATTACCTCCACATCCCGCCGAACCAAATCGTGCGCGTCGGAGTGGAGGTTCCGCTGCCATCGGCCCGAGCTCGTGGGCCGGCTAAAAACGGCCTTCCCGGAGATCGTCGAAAGCGCGTTGCAGCTCGGCCCGGGTGTTCATCACGATCGGGCCGTAACGCGCGACCGGCTCCCGCAGCGGGCGTCCGGCGACCAGGATGAAGCGCGCCGCCTCGGTTCCGGCCCGAAACGCGACCGCATCGCCCGGGCCGAACACGGCGAGCCAGCCACGCTCGAGCGCACCCGGCGACGCGGCCTCGCCGGCTTCGACGTTCCCGTGATAGACGTATGCGAATGCATTGTGCGTGGGCGGCAGCGCCGTCTCGAAACGGCGGCCGGCCTCGAGGTGCACGTCGAGATAGGTCGGCTGCGTCAGCACGGCCGCAACGGGGCCTTCGACGTCGCCGAAGGGGCCGGCGACGACGCGCACGCGACCACCGTCGAACTCGACTTCGGGAATGCGCTCCGGCGCGATGTCCTGATAGCGTGGCGCCGTCATCTTGTCGCTCGCCGGCAGGTTGACCCAGAGCTGGAATCCCCACATGAGGCCGTCTTCCTGCTCGGGCATCTCCGAGTGCACGATGCCGCGGCCGGCGGTCATCCATTGCACGCTCCCGGGGGTCAGCAATCCCGAATTGCCTTGGTTATCCCCGTGCCGCATCCGGCCCGCGAGCATGTACGTCACCGTCTCGAAGCCGCGATGAGGATGGTCCGGGAAGCCTGCGAGGTAGTCGCTCGCGTCGTCGGAGCGGAACTCGTCGAGCAGCAAGAACGGATCGAGATCGGGCAGGCCTGGCTGACCGATCACTCGGTTCAGACGCACGCCTGCCCCGTCACTCGTTGCAATCCCGGGCACGGTGCGGGCGACCGATCGAAACGTGCGGGTCCCAGTTTGCTGCATCATCGTCTTCAAAATTGCTCCTGCCCTCCACAACCCACCTCGGGTTGCGCTGAGGCTTCCAGGTCTAGGGCTTGCTCGAGGCACGGCGGGCGTCGACCGCGGCTCCGGACTCGCTAGCGTACCATCGGAGACGCTACACTAGGTTTGGAGCCGGCCGTCCTCGGTGTCGACGTCGCTCGTGCCATAGCGGTGCAGCAGTTCGCCCGCGACCTCCCGCATCGACCGCTCCACCGGCTCACTCAAGCCCAGACCCGGTTCGACGCTCTGCGCTTCGATCAAGAAGACCGTCACCCGTTTGGGGAAGCGTTCCTTGAGCAGCCAGCGGCCGAGCGCGAGCGCGTTGTCCCAGCGAAACGAGTGGAGATTCATGCCGGTGGGCGGCGGCGTCTCGACGTCCTCGCCGGCGATCTCGAAGACCGTTCCGGGCTCCGCGCCGCTGAGGCATGCATCGACGATCGCGACTTCGCGCGCGCCGGCGAGCTGAAGGGCGACGTCCATCCCCGCCGTCCCGCCGTCCGCGAGCCGCACGCCGGGCGGAACGCCGAGCTCCGCAAGGCGGCGCACGAGCATGGGGCCGACACCGTCGTCGCTGCGCACGAGATTGCCGCAGCCCACGACGACGACGTCGCCTTTATCGGAACACGATCGCGTCACGTTGAGGAGCGGGCGCCGTCATGCGCGACTTCGTAGTCCCCGGCCTCGCGGCGAAGGAGCGAAGCGCCACGATGTCCCGGAGTCGCGCGAAGATGAGGCAGCACCTCGGTCATGAAGTGGCGCTGATAAGCATCGGCATGTACGACGGTGGCGGCGCCGCGCCAAACGCGAGCGATCAACCTATCCTCCTTTCGACCGAGCTGCGGGCAAATCCGACAGCGTATCCGGGATTTCGACGGCGGAGCGTCTCGTCCCAACTTCGAAAGACGGCCAAGACCGATCTTGAACCTTGCAGGTGGGAGGACCGTATCGATGAGAGTCGTCGTCGCAAGCGTCCTGGCGTTCTGCACTACGTTAGCCTGCGCCGCCGGCGTCGTTTCCAAGGAGGCCGCGTTGCTCTCGTATTCGGTCGAAGAGAAATCGGTCGCGGAGCTGCATGCGGATCTGGTTGTGGGCAAGGTCACCTCGCAGGAACTGGTGCGCGCCTATCTCGCGCGCATCGCCGCGCTCGACCAGGCCGGCCCGCGTTTGTACAGCGTGATCGCCCTGAACCCGCACGCGCTCGACGACGCGCGCAAAGCCGACGCCGACCGGCACGCGGGGGAAGCCCACGGGCCGATGTTCGGCATCCCCGTCCTCGTGAAAGACAACATCGAATCCGACGACGGCACGGCCACCACGGCCGGCTCCGAAGCATTAGCCCTCAACGTCACGCAGCGCGATGCGCCGGTCGTGCGGCGGCTGAAAGAAGCCGGCGCGATCATCCTCGGAAAGACGAACCTCTCGGAATGGGCCAACCTTCGCTCGTCGCATTCGATTAGCGGCTGGTCGGCGGTCGGCGGGCTCGTGAAGAATCCGTACGTGCTCGACCGCAACACGTCGGGTTCCTCGTCGGGGACCGGCGCTGCGATCGCCGCGAGCCTGGCGACGGTCGGCGTCGGAACGGAGACGGACGGCTCGGTCGTCTCTCCGTCGTCGCTCAACGGCCTGGTCGGACTCAAGCCGACCGTCGGCCTCGTTTCTCGAACGCACGTCGTGCCGATCTCACATAGTCAGGACACGCCCGGGCCGATGGGGCGCAGCGTTGCCGACGTCGCCGCCCTATTGACGGCGATGGCCGGCAGCGATCCGGCCGATCCGGCGACGCGAGAGGCCGACGCGCACAGGCGTGACTATCTCGCGGGTTTGGACGCGGCTTCCCTGAAAGGCAAGCGCCTCGGCGTTCTCCGCTTTGCGACCGGAGCTCTGCCCTCCGTCGATGCGCTCTTCGATCGAGCCGTCGCCGAACTCAGAGCCAACGGTGCGGAGATCGTCGAGCTCAAGAAGTACAAGCCCGCTCCAGGCTTGGGCGATGCCGAGTTCCTCGTGCTGGTGACCGAGCTCAAAGTCGACCTCAACAAATACCTCGCCTCGACGCCCGCGGCCGTCAAGACGCGCACGCTCGCGGAGTTGATCGACTTCAATAGAACCCATGCGTCGCGCGAACTGAGCCTCTTCGATCAAGACTTGTTCGAGCGCGCCGAGAAAACGAAGGGGCTCGACGATCCCGCCTACGTGAAAGCGCGCACGAGCTCGAAGCGCAGCGCCGGCGCGGAGGGTATCGACAAGCTCATCACCGAGAACCGGCTCGACGCGCTCATCGCGCCGAGCGACGGGCCGGCGTGGCGCGTCGACGTGCTGACGGGCGACCACGTCAACGGCGGTTCGTCGACGCTGCCGGCCGTCGCCGGCTATCCGCATCTTACGGTTCCCATGGGGCAAATCGACGGATTGCCCGTGGGTATCTCGTTCATCGGGCAGGCTTGGACCGAGCCGCACCTCTTAGCCCTCGGCGCGGCCTACGAGCGCGCGTCCCATCACCGCCGCGCCCCGACGTTCATCCCGAGTCTGGAGCAAGCGCCCGCCATCATGAAGCTCCTGGAACCGGTGCCGAGGCCCGCTTATTGAACGAGCATAGCGAGCTGGGAGCGCACCGTCGGCGACGTTTGCCTCGAAGTCGACGAGCGATTTGACCTTCCCGTCGGCGGCCTCGTCTCGAAAAAGCGCGATCGCTTGTTCGTACGCGCGCCGTCAAGCAAACTCGCGTGCCGTCGGGAAAGACGCAGAGGACCGAAGCCAAAGGCGCCGTCCCGCGCGTGCTGCGAAATCGCTCGACGCTTCGGGAAATTACGGTCGTGCCGCGCCCTCGCCCTCCGGCGACGGCTCGACCTCGATCGCCGCGCCAACGTTGGAAGCCCGGCACGACGCGCGGCAGCATGGCGCCTTCGTGCTGTCGAAGGCAAGCGTGAAGCCACGCGCCGCAGCAGCCAGCAGAGTCAAGGGAGCAGAACATGCTTATCGTCATGGCCGGCCTTCCAGGCACCGGGAAGACGGCAATCGCTCGAATGTTGGCTAAAGAATTGGACGGCGTCGTCATCAGCAAGGACGCCGTGCGGGCCGTTGCGTTTCCGCCCCCCGTCCTCGACTACTCTTCCGAACAGAACGACCTGTGCATGGAGATGGTCTATCAAGCCACCGGATACATTCTCCGCTCGTGGCCCGAGAAGAGCGTCGTCATCGACGGACGGACCTATTCACGAAAAAGGCAAGTGGAACGAGCAGTCGAGGTCGCGGACGGCCTACATCTCGTTCCGTTCTTCATCGAGTGCAGGTGCAGCGATGCGGTCGCCCACCAGCGACTCGAAGGCGCAGCCCCCAATCGTGCCGCCGCCGACCGCAGCTTCTCGCGATACCTTGCGCTCAAGGCGAAAGCTGATGCCTTTAGCGTGGAACGGCTGAAGCTGGATACCGGAAGCTTCGATCTGCCGGAAGCGCTGCGACGGTGTCTTGACTATCTCAAGGTGGCACGCTGAGCACAGTCGACATCGAGATGAAGGCATCCGTCTCCGTCGGCACGAGCCTCGACGGCTTCATCGCTCGCAGCGACGGTTCGCTTGACTTTCAACCGCCTGACGGCGGTGAGCCGCACGGTTACGCCGAGTTCATCGCTACGGTAGATGCGATCGTCATCGGCCGCAAGACATACGAAACGGTGCTCACCTTCGATGCGTGGCCCTACGCGGATACCCCGGTTTTCGTCTTGAGCACCGGCCCGCTTGAATCGGTCCCCGCAGGCGCCGTCGTGGAGCGCATGTCGGGACCACCCGCGGAGATCGTTGCCGCGCTTGACGCCCGAGGCTTCGAGCATCTATACGTGGGCGGCGGGCTCACGATTCAGCGGTTTCTACGAGCAGGGCTCATTGCGCGAGCGATCGTTACGCGCGTACCCGTGCTCATCGGCAACGGAATTCCGCTGTTTGGGCCGTTGATGCACGACGTCACCCTCAGGCACGTCGCGACACGGCAGTTCCCGAGCGGCCTCGTCACGAGTGAATATGAAGCGGAGCCGACAGGGTAGCGTCCCAGCGACAAGCTTCCGAAGCGGTGAACGGGTGAACCGGAGTTCGCACGCGAAACTCCGCGAGCGCCCAGCGGCCCGCGATCGAACGGCGAGCGGTCGCGCTTCTGATCCGAGATCGCAAGAATGAAGAGTAGCACGAGCAGCATACCGAGCGTCGAGCGGCGTAACGCGCCGCCGGGGCACAGCTGGCTCCCTTTCACGCAGATGGGAACGTTCCGCGCCGGCGAGCGAACTTTCGTGAGCGCGAGCGGCACGACCTTAGTCGATGCGCGCGGGCACCGGACGTTCGATGCGGTCTCGTCGATCTGGACCTGCATTCACGGCCATTGCCACCCGCGGATCGTCGAGGCGATCGCGGCGCAGGCGCGCCGTCTCGACCACGCGACCACGCTGGGCGCGACCAATCCGGTCGCCGAGGAGCTCGCCGAACGCTTGTGCGCGGCGACGGGAATGTCGCGCGCCTTCTTTTCGAGCGACGGTGCGAGTGCCGTCGAGGCCGCGCTGAAGATGGCGCTGCAATACTGGCGCAACGCCGGCGAGCCGCTGCGCACGCGTTTCGTGCACTTGCGCGCATCCTACCACGGCGACACGACCGGCTGCATGAGCGTCTCGGACATCGAAGCATTTCGCAGAAACTTCGAAGCCGTCTGCTTCGAGTCGCTGACGTACGGCGAAGCGCGCACGACGCTAGAACGCGACGACGTGGCGGCGGTCATCGTCGAGCCGATCGTGCAGGCCGCCGCCGGGATGCAGCTCGTTCCGCGAGCCGCATACGACGCGCTCCGGCTTCCGATGCGGCCGCTGCTGATCGTCGACGAGATCGCGACGGGGTTCGGCCGCACCGGCGCGCTCTTCGCCTTTACGCAGCTCGACCTGCGACCCGATCTGCTCTGTCTCGGCAAAGGCATCACCGGCGGGACGCTGGCGCTTTCCGCCACGTTGACGAGCCGGCGGATCTTCGAAGCGTTTCTCAGCGACTCGCCCTCCGATCTCCGTCACTTTCTGCACGGACACTCCTACGCGGGGAACCCCATCGCGTGCGCGGCCGCGCTCGCCTCGCTCGCGCTCTTCGACGAGGAACGGACGCTCGAGCAGGTCGCGGCGTCGGCGCGCCACCTCGAGACCTTGCTGCGCCAGCTCAGCCCCGACGGACGCGTTCGCGAAGTGCGGCAAGCCGGACTGATGTGCGGCATCGTCTTGCGAGAGGAAGCCTTACCGCCGCGCTCCGCTGCCGTTACGAAGAGCTGGGGTGTAGTCGACGAGCTCTACCGTCGGGGTCACTTCACGCGGCCGATCGGCGACGTCGTGCAACTCGTGCCGCCGCTGGTGACGACGAACGAGGAAGTCGAGCGCTTTCTCGAGGCCTTCGGCGAATCGCTCGCGTGACGCTTTCGTGAGCTTCCGCGAACGGGCGCATGCGCTGCTGACCGATCTACGAGCGCGCGAGCTGCAACGCTCGATTCCACGCCACGACGGCAGGCTGACCGACTTCGCATCGAACGATTACCTGGGACTGTCGCATTCGCCTGAGGTCGTCGCGGCGCTGCGCGAGCTCGACGTCGTCGGCTCCGGCGGCTCGCGTTTGCTCAGCGGCGCGCATGCCGACCACGCCGCGCTCGAAGCCGAGCTCGCGACGTTCGTAAAACGCGACCGCGTCCTGCTCTTCTCTTCGGGTTATCTGGCCGCGCTCGGCGCGGTGACGGCCCTCGCGCGGCTCGTGCGTTCGGCCTACAGCGACGAATACAATCATGCCAGCATCATCGACGGTCTGCGGCTCACGCGTCTCGAGCGCCATGTGTTCGCGCATCGCGTGCCGCCCCCGCGCCGCGAGCGCGCGGGGCCCGCGCTCGTGTTGACGGAATCCGTCTTCGGGATGAGCGGCGAGGCGGCCGACCTCGCAGCGCTGCTCGCGGAGCTCGGCGACGACGACGTGCTGCTGGTCGACGAGGCGCACGCCTTGGGACTGCGGGGCGAGCGTGGTTCGGGAGCCGCCGGCGCATACGATGACGCACGCATCGTCGTGCTCGGCACGCTCTCGAAAGCGTTCGGCTGTCTCGGCGGATTCGTGGCGGGTCCGTCCGAGTTCATCGAACTGCTCGTCAGCACGGCCCGCAGCTTCATGTTCGACACGAGCCTGCCGCCGCCGCTCGTGCGCGCCGCGCGCGCGGCGCTGCGCCGCATCGTTGCGGGCGACGACTTGCGGGCGCGGCTGACCGAGCGCGCAAACCATGCAGCAGCGGCCTTCGCGCGGCTCGGCATCGCGCCCGGCGTCCCGGGCTCGCCGGTCGTGCCGATCGTCCTGGGCGATCCGCACCGCGCGCTCGCGGTCGCGGCGCACCTGTGTTCGCGCGGCCTCTATGCGCCGGCGATCCGGCCGCCGACGGTTCCGGCGGGAACGTCACGGCTGCGCGTCACGCTGCGAGCCGATCACGAGCTCTCCGACATCGACCGGCTCGCGAACGCGCTGGCCGAGGCGATTGCGGACACACCGGCGTGACGCGGCGCTTCTACGTGACCGGCACCGATACCGACGTCGGCAAGACGGTCGTTGCGGCGGCGCTGGCCGGCACGCTGTTGCGGCGCTTCGGTTCGGCGACCGTCGTAAAGATCGCGCAGACCGGCCTCGCTCCCGATGCGGTCGGCGACGCACAAACGGCCGGCGAGCTGGCCGGCTGCCGCTTCGAAGAGCTGGCGCGCTTCGAGCACGCCGCCGATCCGTGGTCGGCGGCGCTTTCGGCCGGGGCTGCGCCGCTGCGAGCCGGCGAGCTCGCGACGCGCATCGAAGGGTTTGACGGCGCACTCGTAGCGGAAGGTTCGGGCGGCGCCGCGGTTCCCCTCAACGAGCACGAGAGCATCTCCGAGGTCGCATTGCGCTGCGGCCTGGCCGCGCTGCTCGTCGTCGGATTGCGCCTCGGGTGCATCAACCATGCGCTCCTCACGCTCGAGTTCCTCGAGCGGCGCGGCATCGCGGTTTGCGGCGCGATCCTCTGTGAACGCTGGCAGGCCGTCGACGCAGCCCGCCGCGCGGATGCCGTGCGCGTCTTGCGACCGCGCGTGCCGCTGCTCGGAACGATCGCCTTCGACGAGTCGAAAGGCGCGCTCTTCGAGCGAGCGTCCTCGGCCGCCGAAAGGTTCGTCGGGTTAAACCGTGCGCGCGCAGAGTAAAGCAGAAGACGCGATGCGTTCTGGGATCGAATCGAGGCCTGCGTGGCGGCGCGTTCCATCCGTCCGGCTCACCGGGCTCGCAGACATTCAGGGCCCGCGCGCGGTCCCCAAGCTTCGCGTACTCGGCGCGTTCGCCGTGCTTGGCATACTGGCCATGCTCGGATGTTCGGTCGGAGCGAGCTCGCGGAACTCGGTGCCTCCGCCGCCCACCAGCTCGGCGGTCTCCGCCGACGCGCTGCGCTGGCTCGTCCTCAGCGACATCCACTTCGACCCGTTCGCGAACCCTGCGCTCGTCGACCGCCTCGTCGCGGCACCGGTTTCCGCGTGGCCCGCGATCTTCGCGACGCAGGCGAACGGACGGCCGAGCAGCTACGGGGACGACACCAACGCGGCGCTGCTCGTATCCGGGCTTGCGGAGATGCGCAGCATCGAGCCCGACCCGAGCGTCGTCTTGGTTCCCGGCGATTTCTTGGCACACGATTTCAGCAAACACTTTCGCGGAACGTCGCACCGCCGCGATCGCGCCACTTACGGCGCCTTCGTCCTCAAGACGATGGACTATCTGGCCGCCGAGCTGCATCGGGCCTTCCCGCACGCCGAGATCTTGCCCACGATCGGCAACAACGACGGCCTCTGCGGCGACTACAACAGCACGCCGAACGACGTCTTTCTGGCGCACGTCGCTCGCACGTGGGCGCCTCTCGTCAACGTCGCGGGGCGAGCGCCGGACTTCGTCCGAACCTTCTCGGCCGGCGGTTATTACGAAGCGTCCTTATCCGCGGGCGGCCTGCGTGTCGTCGTTCCGAACAGCGTGTTTTGGTCGATTCACTACCAAGACCGCTGCGACCGGACGAATCCGAGGCCAGGAGACGCGGAGCTGGTTTGGCTCGAGAAGACCCTGCGCAGGCATCCCGCCGGCGAGAGAACGTGGCTGATGACCCACATTCCGCCCGGCATCGATACGTTCAAGACGTCGTTGCGCTTCGGCATTCCTTCGCTGCTGTACGAAGCGCGGGCGCAAACCCGTTTCCTCCAGGCCGTCAACGACGAGCGCGCGAACGTCCGCGTCGTCTTGACCGGCCACCTGCACGACATGTGGTTTCGGCAGAGCGACGCCACCAGCAACCGCAACGTGCCGATCGTCATCGCGCCTTCGCTCAGTCCGATCTTCGGCAACGACCCGGCCTTCCTCGAGCTCTGGCTGGACCCGCGGACGGCTGGCATCGCGGACATTCGGGCGTACTCGCTCGGCGGGCTGCTCGGCGAGTACGGCCGCTCCCCCGTCTGGCACGAAGCCTACGACGTGAACGCCGATTACGGCCTGCGAGGCGTGACGGCTGCGAGCCTTGCCGACCTGCACCGGCGCGAGCAGAGCGCACCCTCGTTGTTTCGTGCGCTCGACCGAAACGCGGCCTCCAACGGGATCGCTCGGCTCGTCACCGGGCTCGATTGGCGCAGCTCCTGGTGCGCGGAGACGATGCTCTCCCGCGATGCGTTCGACGCCTGCCGCGGCCGGTGAACGGCGCGGCTCGTTAGGCCTTGGCATAGAGCAAACGTGCGTGTAAGCATGCGGGAAGCGACGCGTGGTTCGCGCGCCGTTCGCCCAAGAGAATCGTCGGAGGAAAAGCCATTCACGATCAAAGCTCCCGAAAAGACGGACGCGACAAAGGCGTCGGATGAAGGCGAGTCGGAGGCCAAGTGCAGCTGCCGTGCTCCTGCTCGGACACCGACACCGTGAAAACGAATAATGCGACCCAGTCGCAAGCCGCGATGCAAGGCTAGCACCTCGGCGAACGCCGACGGAATCAGCCAAGAGCGAAAGGACACCTTCTGCGAAAGCGAACGGGTAACCGTGCTTCGCTCGTTGCGCGTCTACTTTCGCATCCTGGAAGGCAACCGGGACGCGTTCGACCGGCTGCGTCAAACACCGTCGGTCTGTTTTTCCGGCGCGAGCGAGCCGTACTTCGCCTGGTAGTACGTGTCGCGCAGATTGCCGAGCTGGAGATCGGTCTTCGCGGGCGTATCGTCGCCGCGCAAGACGACGATCTCGCGCACGAACGGAACGTACGCGCGCAGACGCGCCATCTTCCAATCCGAAAGGCGCCAGCGCTGCGGCGCCATAACGAGGAAGTCGTAAGCCGGAATCGTCTTCGTTCCCGCCTTGAGCGGCGTGAGCCGGACTCGGAAACCCTCGCAGGCGTAGATCTGCTCCTCGACTTGGGCCAGCGTCGGCATGCGAACAACTGCGCGACTGGAAGCGCGCGGCCCTCCGGCCGCCTCGTTCCCGCCGCGGTGCGCGGAATTCTGAGAAACGTTCTCCCGAAATTTGGGTATTAAAGTAGGGTGCCGCCAACGCGCGGCCCGAGATGACATGAAAACGACCGCCTTTTGGAATGCCCTCGCGCTCGCAGCCGGCACAGCGCTGTCCCTGCCGGCCGCAGCGTTTGCTCAGTCTGCCGCTCAAGCGGCCCCGCCCTCTTACGCACAACGAACCGGAGAGGAGACGATTCACGGCCGCATCGCCTCGATCGACGGCAAGTACGACGTTCAAGTGCGCGACGAACGGGGGTACGTCGATCGCGTCCGCTTGCACGACGGAACGATCATCAATCCGACCGGCCTGACGCTCGCCCCCGGAATGGACGTTTCGATCATCGGACACAACGCCGGCGGCACGTTCGACGCCAACGAGATCGACACGCCCTACGTGGCCTACGGCGGCTGGTACCCATACCCGTATCCCGCGCCCTACATCGGACCAGCTTGGGATTTCGGGTTCGGCTTCGGCGGGCCCGGATATCGCTTCCACGGCCGGTGGGGCTGGTAGCCGCTCGGCATCCTGGTATGGGCCGGTTGGGCGCGGCAGGATCTTTGGGAACGAAGACCGGGCCATGGGCCGCTTCTTGGAAAGGACTCGCCTTCGCCGGCGGAACCGCGTCATGCTCGCCGCCGATTGGTTTCTCGGCCTGCTCCTGGGACGCGAGACCAGCGCGCAGTCGCTCGAGACAACGAAGAGCAAGCAAACGCCGTTCCGGTACGCCCACTGAGGTCCGCTAATTGATTCTGGCGGATCATCGTCGAGCGAACGCCTGCGACCTCGATCGCATGGTTTAGCATTGGATTTTCGTCGACTTCATGTGGGATCTCGACGGCCGGGCGTTCTTGGCCGTCGAAGGCCTTGGCGGCAAGCACGGCGCTTCGACGCGCTCGCGGAGCGCGGGCGGGGCGGCGCCGTTTGCAGCTCAGCGGTCCTGCGTGACCCTGCGCCGCCCGACGTTGCTCGGAACGGTCGCTGAGGCGAACCTCCCGCTCGAGCCGCGGAAGCCTGACACCTGCTCGAAGGCCCGATCCCTTCGCCGGCGCTAGCGGCGTTCCGCCGCATGGAGATGGGCCGCTGGATCGAGCGTCATGCCCACATGCTCGGCGGAGAGGCGCGCGGCGACTTGACCTCCATCGGCGTACCCGTCCCATCCCACGATACGGGCCGGCCCGGGCATTCCGAAGTTGCGATGGTGACCGACATCGGTCGCGCCATCTACTTCAATACCGTACCGCTCTGGCTGGGCAACGCGCGCTGGCACGCGCAGGCAACGGCGGCGCGCGGCATCCCCGAGCAACACGTGCAGCAATCGTGGCAGACCGTCTTCAAAGTCATCGGCATGCGGCTGCCCGTCCCCGATCCCGGGATCCTGACGCAGATGCGCCACGCGGTCATCCAGAGCCGCGGCGCGTTAACCAAAGAACGGTCGTCGCCGAGGGCACGCCGGCTGCAGCCTTCTTCGCCTCGTTCGCTACCCAAGAAGGGCCGGTCGCGCAGTACGAACGGCTGCGAGCCCAAGGCTTCAGCGACGAAGAGATCTTCTGCGAAGTCCTCACTCCAGCGCAACTCGAGACCGGACGCCAGTGGCAGCTCAACCGCATCAGCGTCGCCGAGGAGCACCGCCGCACCGCCGTCGTGCGCGAGCTGATCGGCCGCCGCCGCGACGGAGCGCCGGGAACGGCGACGGAGGAGTTTCGGGTCGTCGCCGCCTGCACGCCGCACGAGCGTCACACCGTCGGAATCGCTTCACGCCGTTCTTTTAGCCCGAATCGGACAACTGTAAAGGTCGCCGCTCATCAGCAGCCGCTGCTAGACGAGCCGGCCTAGGTCGGCGCGGCCCAGCGCGCCGAGAGGCAGCTTTACGTCGCTGCGGCGGTACGAGTAACTCCGAGATCGCCAAGCACGTGACGCGCGGCCGCTCGGAAACGGCGCACATCCCCGTAGGTCCGGGAGACGAGCATAGCCCCTTCCAAGGCGCCAAGCATCGTTCGAGCACGCTCTCGCGCCGGCTCGCGAAACGAAAGGCTGCCGGCACGGCGTCCCCCTTCCAAGACCGATGCCAGCCAGACCTCGTTCGCGTCGAAAAAGCGCCGAAGCTCAGCCTGCATCGGCTCCGGAAGCGTCGTATATTCGGCTGCAAGCATGCCGCACAGACACATGCGCTCGCTGCAAAGGACGGCGTCGTAGAGCCGCACGTAAAGCCGCAGCTTCTCAGGCGCGTCCTGCGTTCGACGGTCGATCGCCTCCAACGCCTCGCCGAACGATACGTGATAACGCTCGATCAGTGCTCGGCCCAGCTCGGCCTTCGAGGGAAAGTGGTAGTGAAGACTGGCCTTGCTGACCGATAGCTTCGAGGCGATGTCGGCATAGCTGAAGCCGTTGAAGCCTCGAGTTTGGGCGAGTTGCTCCGCAACGTCGAGAATTCCTTGCGCTACCGCCGACCTGCGCGTCGCGGCGCCAAGAGGTGGGACTTTTTCGAGGGACCGCTTCACTTGACTTTTACCTACTGGTAGATATAAACTTACTTACCTGTAGATTAAACGCAGGCCGTTCGCGCACCTTTATCGCCCCATGCGGGAGGCTGCCCATGCCTAACCTTGAGCAACGAACCGAGCACAAGACCTTCGAGAATCCCGATGAAGTGCGGACGTTCCCGCACGGTCGGGCTGAAATTCTCGGCGTAGGCGGCGCCGAAGTGGGCCGCCTGGTCTTCGAGCCGGGCTGGCGCTGGTCGGCGGACGTCAAGCCGCTAGCCGGGACTTCGAGTTGCGAGGCCCCGCACTTTCAATATCACGTGGCGGGAAAGCTGGCGATTCGGATGGACGACGGGACCGAGATCGTCGCGGGTCCGGGCGACGTCACCTCGCTGCCGAGCGGTCACGACGCCTGGGTCGTCGGGGACGAGCCCGTAGTCGTCGTCGACTGGTTCGGCGCCACCAATTACGCAAAGCAGGCATAGTCAACTTACGAACGAGCGCCCAGGAGGTACTCTCATGCAGACTAGCACGCGAAAGTATATCGACTGTCGTGAATTTCCGAGCGAAAGCAACTGCTCGCTTACGATCGCGGGGACCGAAGCCGAAGTGCTCAAGGCTGCCGCCGAGCATGCGGTCTCAAGTCACGGCCATGCCGCGGGGCCACAACTCGTCGACTCGCTGCGCGGCGCCTTACGCGACGAAAAATAGGCTGGGGCGGGCAAGGTCGCTTTTGCGACGGCCCACCGTCGGAGCGCTCGCGGCACGCGGTGCCGCGGGCGTTCCAGCGTCACGGCCGGTGCATGGCCGGCGCCATGAGCCACGGTTAAATCTGCAATAACGTCTTCTTAACGCGATCTCTATCTCGCGCGTGTACGCTCGCAAGGGGAGAGGACCTTCCCCCTTGCCCGCCCCGGACCGCCCAGCCCTCGGGGCTACCTCGCGCCTGACAGTTCAGAGAGCCATCAGTTTTTTCGGCTCGGAGGTCGCTATGATTCATTCGCTGCGTGCGCGCGCGCTTTGCGCTACGCTTGGCATCGCATTTCTGGCTGCTACGACGGCGCCGTCGTACGCGCTTTTCAGCTTGCACACTAACGCGCAGGTCGGCGGCGGTCCCCAGGAGCAGGGGCTGCTCCCGACCGGGCAATACGTCACGCCCCTGGCGGCGCCGGGCGCTTCATATATACCGCTGCGGACCGGGCTGCGGCCGGACACGAACGCCGACGCGAACGGCGCCGTCACCACCGCGCTCAGTCCCGACGGCAAGACGCTGCTCGTGCTCTGCAGCGGCTATAACTCCGGCTTCTACACGACGGGCGGCGCGCCGATCACGGCCCCGTTCATCGACCCGAAGACCGGGCTGCCCTCGAGCACGAAGACATCTTCATTCCAATGGGTGTTCATCTTCGACGTCTCTTCCGGGACGCCGAAGAAGCTCCAGCAGATTCAACTAACGAACACGCTGGACGGCTTGGCGTGGGACCCCTCGGGTAAGAAGTTCTACGTCTCGGGCGGTCCCGACGACCGCATCTTTATCTTCAAACAGACTTCGTCCGGCTGGACGTTCGCGCCGCCATTCGCGGTGCTGGGGCACAATTCGAACGGCTCGGCACCGGAGCCAAACTACGACGGCGGCATCCTTCACTTCACGAAGGCCGGTTCCTCGAAGCTCGTGTCGGACCTCGGCTTGAACTTCAACGCCGTGACTGCGGGCGTCGCGGTCGGCGCCGACGGGAAGACGCTGTTCGCCGCGAATCTCCAGAACGACTCGATCTCGGTCGTCGACGCGACGACGCTCAAAGTCCGCGACACGCAGCTGTTTCATCCGGGCTCGAAGACGCCGTTCGGTGAGTACCCGTTTTGGGTACAGCCGCACTCCGCGGCGCCCGGAGCCGCGCCTGACAAGCTCTACGTCACGAGCCTGCTCGACGGCGAGATCATCGCGATCTCCAAATCGGGCGCGATGAAGACGATCGTCGTGGGGGGTGAGCCCGCCAAGACGCTGCTGACGCGCGACGGGCGGTTGCTCTACGTGGTGAATCCCGACCTCGACGAGATCGAGGTCGTCGACACGGCGACCGATACGCTGCGCGCGCGCATCTCGGTGCACCGGACCGGCTACCCGTACCGCGGCTCGATGCCGAACTCCATCGCGCTCAACCAGAACGGATCTTTGCTCTACGTCACGCTCGCCGGTGAGAATGCCGTGGGCGTGATCGACACCGCTTCGGGCCGCGTCTTGGGGCGCATTCCAACCGGCTGGTATCCGAGTTCCGTCACCGTCAGCGCGGACGGCAAGCGGCTCTACGTCGCGATCCCGAAGTCGAACTCCGGGCCGACGCCGACCGAAAAGGGCTACTATCTGCCGCCTGCCTATCCGAATCCGACGTATCTCGACCAGTACGTCTACGCCACCGAAAAAGCGGGTCTCTTGACGATCCCGGTGCCTGACGTCAACACGCTGTCGTATCTCAGCCTGCTCGTCGACGCGAACAACAACTTCGTGCGGCACGGGCCGAGCGCCATGATGCAGTTCCTGCACAAGCACATCAAGCACGTCATCTACATCGAAAAAGAGAACCGGACGTACGACCAGATTCTTGGCGACCTGGACGAAGGAAACGGCGACCCGCGGCTGGTCGAGTTCCCGCAGCCCGTCTCGCCGAACTTTCACGCACTGGCTCAGCGCTTCGGCGACCTCGACAACTGGTACATGGCCTCGGACGTCAGCGGCGACGGCTGGAATTGGCTGACCCAAGGCCACGCGAACGACTACACCAACAAGACCGTGCCCGTCGATTATGCCGGCGGCGGCTTCGACTACCAGTGGAACGGCACGAACCGCAACCTCAACCTCGCGCTGCCGATCTTCGGAACGCCGACGCAAACCGACGAACGGATGACGACGCTGGCCGATCCTTCGGGCAGTTCGACGATCCAGCCCGGCACGAAGGACATCGCGGCGACGTGGGGTGCCGACGACGACCGACCAGGCCAAACGGGCGGGTACATTTGGGATACCGTCCTGCGCGCCGGTCTCACGCTGCGCCACTACGGGCTCTACGACGACCAGACGTTCTACACGGGGAATCCGAGCGACCCGTACGAGATCAAGATCGACCGTTACGCCTATCGCGATCACATCGTTCAAGGCGCTCCCGTCCGGCTGGCGCTGGTCGGTCGCACCGATCCGTACTATCGCGGCTGGGACCTCAACGAGCCCGACGAATACCGCTACGAAGAGTGGCAGCGTGAGTTCGACGACTATGTGACACACGACAATCTGCCTTCGTTCGAGATCCTCACCGTCATGAACGACCACTTCGGCAACTTCTCGACCAACGTGGGCGGCCTGCAGACCCCGACGCTGGAGCTCGCCAGCAACGACCACTCCGTCGGACTGATCGTTGACGCGGTCTCGCACTCGCCTTACTGGAAAGACACCGCGATCTTCGTAGCCGAGGACGACTCGCAAGACGGCCCCGATCACGTCGATTCGCACCGCTCGGTCGGGTTCGTGATCTCGCCCTACTCGAGCACCGGCGTGATCCACACGTTCTACAACCATCCGGCGATGGTCCGCACGATCGAGGACATCCTCGGGACGGACTATCTCGGTATGAACGACGCGAACGCATTCTCGATGGACGACGCGTTCACGACCGCGCTCAATCTGCAGCCGTACGACGCGATCATCCCGGGCGTGCTCTGCCAGCCGCCGGTGCACGCCGATCTCGTGCCGGCATGCTACAGTCCCGCCGCAAAGAAGACCCAAGCGGTTCCGATGCTGCACAATGGCAACTGGTGGCGCCTGCAGACCAAACGCATGGTCTTCAACGGCCCGGACAAAAACGATGCGGCGGCCTTCAATCGTCTCCTCTGGAAGGGCATCGTCGGCGACGCTCCCTATCCCGACGAGCGGAACGGTCTCGACCTCAGCGTCGACCGGGCGCAAGTGTTGAGCATCTTCCACGTTCCGGTGCCGCTCCAGTAATTCGCCCTCGAGCTGCACGGCACGAAGGCGTCCGGCACTTGCCGGGCGGCTTCGTGCCGTAAAACGGGAAAGGACCCGGACAACATCGGCATGCTCGTGGTGCAAAGCGGCGCGGAAGATTCCGTAAAGCGCGACCGCACCTAAGAGCGACGCCTCCGCGAGAGCGAGCAACCGAGCCGAGAGCGCGGCTCCGCGCGCAGCCTTCGCGGGGGTCAACATCTGGCCCAAAGGCACGTCGCACGGAAGCTATTCGCCGACCACGCTCGGCACCTACGACTATCACGTCATCCATTGGGGCTACGCGCCCGTGCCCGGCGCGAAGACGCCGCGCGCCGAAGCCGCCACCCTGGCCCGCTGGGCCTCGGCGGCATCCGATCCCCGCTACGCGTTCGCGGGGGACGAGGACGGCGACTTCAGCGGCGGCCACGCGATCGATCCGCGGACCGCGCCGTTTCTGCTCACGAACAGGCCGATCGACTGGTGTGCGACACAACTCGGGCTGGTCAAGGGATTCATGGGCACCCTCGACCGGCGCTTCCCCGCGGCGCAGCAGCCGTGGTCGGACGAGCGCATCGCCTTCCTCTCCCTGCTCCAGCGCTACGATACGTGCGCAGTGTCGCTGACGCACTACATCGGCGGCGAATACCTGACGCGCAGCCGGCTCGGCGATCCGGGCGTGCGTACGGCGCTCTCACCGGTCGGGCGCGCCGAAGAGCAACGCGCCTTCTCGCTGCTCGACGCCTATCTCTTCGCCGACTCGAACTGGAACTTCTCGCCGACGACGCTGGAACGCCTGACCTACACCGAGTACATGCCGGTCTCGAACTTCGGCTACGATCCGCCCGCGCGCCACGACCTCGCGGTCGTGCAACTCGTCGGCAACATGCAGAGCGGCGCGCTCGCGAGCGTGTTCGCGCCCTTGGTGTTGCAGCGTCTCGCCGACCTGCCGACGAAGGCGCGGCCGGAAACGACGATGTCGCTGGCAGACCTCTTCGCGTGGACCCAGGCGTCGATCTTCGGCGACCTGGCGGCCGCGCGCCCCGGCGGCAGCCAGATCCACCGAAACTTGCAGCGCACCTACGCGCGGCTGCTGGCCCAGATGATCACGTCACCCGTCGCGGGGACGCCGCTCGACGCGCAGGCGCTCGCGCGCTTCGAGCTGACGAATCTCGACGGGCGTCTCAAGCGCAGCCTGGCGCGCGGCCACCTCGACGTTCAGACGCACGCGCACCTCACCGCGATGCAGGTCGACGTCGAGCGTGCGCTCGAAGCGCGAATCGTGTTGCCTCCGCAATCCGCTCCGTAACGAGCGCAACGAACGAACCCTCGCGCGATCACCCAAACCCTCGCGCGATCATCTCGAGATGGGCGCTGCCTTCTCGTCGAGATAGCGGCGCGTCCAGCCCAGGCCGGCGCGCGTCTCGGTTTTCGGCCGGTATTCGCAACCGACCCAGCCGTCGTAGCCGATCTCATCGAGGACGCCGAGCACGTAGCCGTAGTCGACTTCGCCGCGGTCGGGCTCGTCCCGGTGGGGGTTGCCGGCGATCTGCACGTGCGCGAAGCGCCCGTGGAGCGCACGGATGCGCCGTTCGAGATCGCCTTCGCTGATCTGCGTGTGGTACAGGTCGAGCTGCAGCGCGAGGTTCGGTTCGCCGACTCGCTCGATCGCCTCCATCGCCTGCGTCGTCGTTCGCAGCAGGTAGCCGGGGTTCTCGATCGCGTTCAGCGGTTCGATCAGCAGCGTTATTCCGCTTTCGGCGCAGGCCCGCGACGCGCGCTTGAGGTTTGCGAGGTAGGTCGCGTCGAAGGGCGCGCGGTCGGCGCCGTCGGGCAAGCGCCCGGCCATCGCATGCACCCGCGGGCAGCCGCAGTGCCGCGCGTAGGCGAGCGCCGTTTGCAGCGCCGCCTCGAACTCCGCCTCGCGGCCGGGAAGCCCCGCCAGCCCTCGCTCGCCGGCGTTCCAATCGCCGGGCGGCAGGTTGAACAGCGCGAGCTCGAGGCCGTGCGTCACGAGCCGTTCGCGCAAAGCCTCCGCAGAGAGCTCGTAAGGAAACAGCATCTCGACGCCGCGGAAGCCGCACTGTGCGGCAGCCCCGAACCGCTCGACGAACGGAAGTTCGGTGAAGAGCCAGGTGAGATTGGCTGCGAGCTTAGGCATCAAACGATCCTATACGTAGCCGTCAACGTGTCGATCTGAGTTTGCTCGAGAAAGCGAACCGCGCGCCCGTGCAACAGAAACGAGAGCCGAGCGACCTCTTCGAGCTCCTCGCTGGTCGCCACGGCGGAAGCGAGCGAGGTTCCCGCGATGACCGGCCCGTGATTGGCGAGCAGCACCGCAGGGTGGTCCGCGGCGTGACGACTCACCGCTTCCGCTAACGCCGGATGGCCGGGCGGCGCATACGGAACCAGCGGCAAGGCGCCGACGCGCATCACCGCATACGGCGTGAGCTTCGGTAAGACGTCGCGCTCGTCGTCGTGACACAGACACGCGAGCGCCACCGAATACGGCGCATGCAGATGGACGATGGCGCGTGCCGTCGGACGGGCGCGGTACATCGCGAGGTGCAGGGCCGCCTCTTTCGTCGGCTGGTCGCCGTCGAGGAGCTCGCCCCGCTCGTTGAGCAGCGACAGGCGCGCCGGATCGAGCGCCCAGAGCGACGCGTTCGTCGGCGTGAGCAACACGCCGACGCCGAGCTTGAGGCTGATGTTGCCCGACGTCCCCGGCGCGAGGCCGCGCGCCGCCAGGTGGGCGCCCGCGCGCACGATCTCAGCGCGTTCCAGCGCTCCGATCATGGCGCGCTGGCTAGCGCGCGAGCGAAGAAGTCGTCGGAGCCGAAATTCCCCGATTTGAGCGCGAGCGCGAGCGGCTGCGGCCCGACCGTGACGGTCCACGGAACGCCGGGCTCGATCTGCGGACCGATGCGCAGTGCCTCGACCTCGAGTGCCTTGACGGCCGCGCCGCTCGTCTCGCCGCCGGCGACCACGAAGCGGCGGACGCCGAGCTCGCGCAAACCCAGCGCGATGCCGGCCAGCGCGCGTTCCACCCGGCTGCTCGCCTCGTCGGCACCGTAGCGCTGCTGATGTTGCACGACCAGATCCGGCGGCTCGCTCGCGCTCACGAGCAGCGGCGCGCCGCCGAGCTCGGCGCGCGCCCAGCTCAGCGCGGAAGCCACGACCTCGTCGGTGTGCGTGAATACGCGCTCGTCGAGCGTGAACGTGGGCATCGTCGTACGCGAGGCGGCGACTTGCGCGAGGGTCGCCCGCGAACACGAACCGGCGATCACGACCGCAGGCCCTCCGACGTTCGGAAGAACCGGACTGCTGGGGCTCGTCGCGACGAGCCGCTCGCGCCGCCAGCGCGCGGGGAAGCCGCCTGCGAGCGCCGCGCCGCCGGTCGCCAGAACGCGCTCGTCGACCGAGGCTGCGATCGTGGCGAGATCCTCGTCGAGCATCGCATCGACGATCGCATGCCGCACGCCGAGGGCGCGCAGTTCCGTCAGCCGTTCGCGGATCGCCGCCACGCCGCGCCGGACCTCGGCGAGATCGACGCGAGCGACGGGCTGCGGCGTTTGGCGCTGCAGCACGCGAACGAGGTTGGCGTCGCGCATCGGATTGACCGGGTGATCGCGCATGCCGGATTCCGAGAGCAGGACGTCGCCGACGAAGAGATAGCCGCCGAAGAGCCGCCGCCCGTTCTCGGGATAGGCGGGACAATAGATCGCGATATCCGCGCCGCTCTGCGCCAGCAAGGCGTCGGCGACGGGGCCGATGTTGCCCGCGTCGGTCGAATCGAACGTCGAACAGTACTTGAAGAACACCTGACGCGCGCCGCGCGCGCGCAGCGCCTCGAAGGCCGCCGTCGACAGCGCGACCGCCTCGCTCGCGGGGACCGAGCGGCTCTTGAGCGCGATCACCAGCACGTCGAACTCGCCGAAGTCGCGCTCCGCGGGCGGAACCCCGATCGCCTGGACGACGCGCATCCCTTCGCCCGCGAGGGCATTGGCGATATCGGTGCCGCCCGTGAAATCGTCGGCGATGACGCCGAGGATCATTTCTGCGCCGGCGGCGGCGCGGCGCCGATCTGCTGCATGAAGCGCTCGCGGTACTCGGTGACGTGTTCGGCGGCGTGCCGTTCGGCTTCGGCCACGTCGCCGCTCTTGAGCACGTCAAGGTAAGCGCGGTGGCGCGGCAGCACCTCGCCGATCGAGCGATACAACGGGCGATGAAGCCGGAAAACGTGGACGAGCGAGTTGCTCATTCCCTCCCACATCCTTTGCAGCCGCCAGCTCCCGCTGTGCTCGAAGATCTGTCCGTGGAAATTCATATCGGCGGCGATCGTCTGTGGCCAATCACCGGTTCGCACGCTCGCCTCGAGCTTTTCGAACGCCTTTTCAAGCGCAAGGATCGCCTCAGACCCGCCTCGCTCGATGAGCATCCTGGCGGCGACGGGCTCAAGGGAGGCCCGTATTGCGAAAATCTCTGCTGCGTCGTCTGCCTTGGGCAGGCTGACCCGGCAGCCTCGCCGGGGGAGGATCGCGACCAAGCCTTCCTCCTCGAGCAGACGAAACGCCTCTCGAATCGGGCCGCGGCTCACGCCGAGCTGCTGAGCGACGTCCCGTTCGACGATGCGGTCGCCATCGCACCACTGCCCCGCCATGATGCGCGAGCGGACGTAGGCGCGAACCTCTTCGGCTAGGCCACGAGGCACGACAAACTCCATCCTCGAGACGTTCGCGGCGCCGCGGGCGACCCTCCTGGTATTTGGTAAACAATTTTTGGAAAACGGTTGACCAAAGCTTCTTTTCTGTTTATTATCGGATTCTTGAGAGATTTTTTCATGACGCTCGGAGGTGACCTAGTGCAGGGAACCATGACGCGCGGCCGCTTCACCGCAGCGACCATCGCCGCGCTCGGCTCGATCGGTTTGCTCACGAAGCGAGCTTCGGCCGCGCAATTTACCTATAAGTTCGGAACCGACAACTCGCCCCAGCACCCGAGCGCAATCGAAGGCGCCAAGGCCTTCGACGCGATCCGGCGCGAGACGAACGGCAGCGTCGATATCCAGCTCTTCCCGAACAACCAGCTCGGCGGCGCGACCGCGATGCTGCAGCAGGTCCGCACCGGCGCGTTGCAGTTCATGCTCATCGACGGCGTGACGCTGGGCGACGTCGTCGACGTCGCGGCGATTCAGGGAATCGGGTTCGCGTTTCGCGATACGCCGCACGCGTTGACCGCGTTCGACGGCGACCTGGGCGGCTACGTCCACGACGAGATCATGAAAAGAGATCTCTATGCGTTCCGTTCGATCTTCCTCAACGGCATGCGGGAAGTGACCTCGAGCAAAGGCGCGATCACCGGCCCCGACAGCTTCAACAACTTCAAGATCCGCGTACCGCCCGCGAAGATGTCGGTCGATCTCTTCAAGTCGCTGGGCGCCTCGCCGACGCCGATCAGCTTCAACGAGCTCTACACCGCCCTGCAAACGAAGATCGTCGACGGGCAAGAGAACCCGCTTGCGAACATCGACACGGCGCGTCTCTACGAAGTTCAGAAGTATCTCAGCCTCACCAATCACATGTGGTCGGGTTTCTGGCTCATCGGCAACCAAGACGCATGGAACGCGTTGGCTCCCGATCAGCGTACCGCGGTCGAGCGTAACTTCGCGAAATTCGCCGCCGCGCAGCGCAAGGGAACCGACGGCATGAACGCCTCGCTCGCGCGTGGGCTCGCATCCAAAGGACTGACGGTCAATACGACGAGCGGCGACGCTTTCAAGCCAAAGCTCGCGCCCTATTACGCCCGCTGGAAGGGCGAGTTCGGGAACACCGCCTGGACACTGCTCGAAAAGTATAGCGGAAAGCTCGGCTAGACAACATTTGCAAAAGGGGAACGACAACTGATGAACCGCGCACCAAAACTTCTCGCTCGTGAAGCTGCGGGCAAACCCGTTCGAGTCGCGCTGATCGGCGCCGGCAAGTTCGGCACCATGATCCTCGCGCAACTGAACCTGATGCGGGGCGTGCACCTCGCCGTCCTAGCCGATCTCAACGTCGCGCGGGCGAAAGAAGCGGCGGTCCGCGCGGGCTGGCAAACCGGGCGCTTCACCCTCGCGGAAAACCCCTCGGTGGCGAACGACGTCGCGCGTACCGGAGGCACGGCGCTCGTGGCCTCCGGTGAGATCGCGGCGCTCTGCGACGTCGACGTCGTGATCGAAGCGACGGGCTTCGTCGAGGCGGGCGCCCTGCACGCGCACCGCGCGATCGAAGCCGGGCATCACGTGATCATGGTGACGGTCGAAGCCGACGTCGTCGTCGGACCGATCCTGCACCACAAAGCGCAGCAGAACGGGGTCATCTACTCGATGGCTTACGGCGATCAGCCGGCCTTGATCTGCGAGCTGATCGACTGGGCGCGCACGAGCGGCTTCCGCGTCGTGGCGGCCGGCAAGGGCACGAAGTTTCTGCCGAAGTACCGGCGCAGCACGCCCGACACCTGGCATACCTATTACGGCTTCACGCCGGAAGAGGTCAAGCGGGGCGGCTTCAACGGGCGCATGTTCAACTCGTTCCTCGACGGAACGAAGTCGGCGATCGAAGCCGCGGCCGTAGCAAACGCGTCCGGCTTGGGAATTTCTGACGGCGGCCTCACGTTCGCGCCGGTTGCCGTCGAAAAGCTTGCGAGCGTCATGTGTCCGAAGGCGGCCGGCGGCCTGCTCGAACGCGAAGGCATGGTCGACATCGTCACCTGCGTGAACGAAGACGACTCGTTCGTTCCCAACAATCTGCGCTGGGGCGTCTACGTCACGTTCACGTCCGATTCCGCGTACAGCCGGCAATGCTGGCCGGAGTACGGAATCGCTACCGATCCCAGCGGGCACTACGCCGCGCTGTGGCGGCCCTATCACTTCATCGGTCTCGAGATCGGCGTCTCGGTCGCGAGCGTGGTGCTCGAAGGGGCGGCGACGGGAGCGCCGTCGTACGGCCCGCTCGCCGAAGTCGTCTGCGCGACGCGCGGGCCGATGAAAGCGGGCGAGATGATCGACGGCGAAGGCGGCTACGCCGTCTACGGCACCGTCGTCTCGGGCGAGCGCGCGCGGCGCGAACGGCTCGTGCCGATGGGGCTCGCGACCGGTCTCAAGCTCACTCACGACGTCGGCATCGATCATCCGATCGGCGAGTCGGACGTCACCTGGGATGAATCGTCGTTCATTTGGAAGTTGCGCCGCGAGCAGGAACGGCTCTTCAGCGCGCCGGTTCCGGTGTAGCCCCATGATGACGGCGCTGCCGATCGAAGCTGTCATGCACGCGGAGGCGGTGGCCGGGACGCCTCCGCCGCGTCGGCTGTGGCGACGCGCCACGAAGGCCATCGACCGGCTCATCGGCTTCGTCGTCGAACCGCTCGCCGCGCTGGTCATCGTTGCGGAGGTGTGCATCCTCGCCAGCGGCGTCTTCTCCCGCTACGTCCTGCACAACGCGCTGCCCTGGACCGACGAGCTCGCAACGTACCTCTTTCTCTGGCTCACGATGCTCGGCGCGGTGGTCGCCTACCGCCGCGACGAGCACATGCGCATGAACGCGTTGTTCCGGGTCGTCTCGCCCGGGGTCCGCGAGACGCTGGAGATCGTCTCGACGGCGGTCATCGCGCTCTTCTGCATCGAGCTGATTCCGGCGAGCCGCACGTTTTATGACCTCGAAACGATCGACTTCACGCCGGAGCTGAACCTGCCGCGCTCCTTGGATATCGTCGCCATCCTGGTCGGGCTGTCGCTCATCCTCGTGCTCGCAATCCTGCGGCTGATCGACAGCAATCCGCGGCGCAGCATTCCGGTCGTCGCCGTCGCGGCCGCGATCGCCGTTGCGGCCTTCGTCGGCCACGGCGCGCTGACCGGGCTCGGCAACGTCAACCTCGTCCTGTTCTTCGTGGTCGTCGTCGGCGCGTGCGTCGCAATCGGCATCCCGATCGCGTTCTCGTTCGGGTTCGGAACGCTGAGCTACCTCGCTCTGGCGACGACGAGCCCGCTGAGCACCGTCGTCGGACGAATGACCGAGGGGATCGGGAATCTCGTCCTGCTCGCGATTCCGCTGTTCGTTCTGCTGGGCGTGCTCATCGAGGCCGCGGGGATCTCGCGCCGCCTCGTCGACGCGCTCGCGAGCCTCGTCGGGCACTTCCGCGGCGGCCTCAACATCGTGCTGGTCGCGGCGATGTACGTCGTCTCGGGGATCTCGGGCTCGAAAACGGCGGACATGGCGGCGGTCGCTCCGGCGCTCTTTCCGGAGATGGAGCGTCGCGGCCAAAAGCGCCCCGAGATGATCGCCCTGCTGGCGACCTCCGGCGCGATGGCGGAAACGATTCCGCCGAGTTTCGTCCTCATCATCATCGGAACGGTCGCCGGGTTATCGATCCGCGACCTGTTCACGGCCGGCCTCCTGCCGGCTTGCGTCGCCGCGATCGCCTTGATCACGGTCGCGCTGGTGCGGTCGCGAGCAGAAAAGACCGAGCTCGCCAAACGGGCGACGGCGAAGCAGATCGGTTGGGCGTTCCTCATCGCGCTTCCGGGCTTCGTCCTGCCGCTCTTGATCCGCGCATTCGTCGTCAACGGCGTTGCAACGGCGACCGAGGTGTCGACGGTCGGGATCATCTACACGATGCTGATCGGCATCATCATCTATCGGGAGTTCAAGTGGAAGCGCGCGTACCCGATGCTGTGCGAGACGGCCAGCCTCAGCGGCGCGATCATGCTGATCATCGCGACCGCGACTTCGATGGCCTGGGCGCTGACCCAGTCGGGTTTCGCGGGGCAACTCGCGACGATTCTGTCACACGCGGGCGGACCGGCGGGCTTCATGGCGCTTTCGATCGTACTCTTCATCGTGCTCGGTTCGGTCCTCGAAGGCGCGCCGGCGATCGTGCTTTTCGGTCCGCTCCTCTTCCCCATCGCTCAGCAGATCGGCGTCAACCAGATCCACTATGCGATCGTCACGATTCTCGCGATGGGCGTCGGGCTGTTCGCCCCGCCGCTGGGGATCGGGTACTATAGTGCGACAGCGATCGGGAAATGCGAGCCCGACGAGGCGGTATCGTCGATGGTGCCCTACATCTTGGCGTTGCTGGTGGCACTGATCATCGTCGCCTGCGTCCCCTGGCTTTCGATCGGGTTCCTCGCCCACTAGAGCGCCGTTTCCGGCACACTAGGCGCTTGATTCCGCGGCCGGAGGCACCGGCTTATTGGCCAATAGGCAACCTCCGCTGGATACGGCAAGCGGAGGGACACGGACGACGTTCGACGGACAGGTGACGATCGTAACGGGAGGAACGCGCGGGATCGGCCAAGCGATCACCGGGCTCCTCGCGCGCGAAGGGGTTGCCAACTGTTGCCCAAGCTACGTGTTGAGCCGAACGGGCAGCTCGACCGTCACCCGAAAACGGTCGCCTTTGACGCGTGCAACGTGGATCGACCGCGCCAGCGACTTCGCGATGAAGATGCCGCGACCCGCGCACTGGCCGCGGGCGGGCAGCGCAACGCGTTCGAGCGCGAACCCTTCGCCGGCGTCTTCGACCCACAAGATGGCGCAGGTCGGACCGGGCCCGAGGGACGAGCGCACCGGACCTCTGCCGTGGGTCAGCGCGTTGGCGATGAGCTCGCCGAAGATGAGGACGGCAGCTTCGCAATCCGAATCCGGAACCGCCGCTTGCTTGAGGTACGCGGAGAACTCCTTTCGGACGCGCGACGCGCTTGCGTAGTCTCCGCTCTCGATGTGCCAGATCCGCTTGACGGCCTGCCGAGTATCCCTCATCGCGCCTTTCATCGGCGGTGCGCCCCCGGCGCCCGGACAACCCGATTAGCGTACTCGCTTGCGGGGGAGCTTATCTGTACGTTTTTGCCATAGCCCGTCAACGCGCCAGAGGAAGGGGGTCCTGTCGCTTTGGCAAAGGAGCGAGCTCCTGAAGCCGGCGATAATGCCGAGCAGTTGTTGCTGCACTGCGCCATGATTGCGCTCTTGTCCGAAAGGGAGCGCGATGCCGTGCTCCGCGGCGGGCCGCGCATACTTGACCTAGGCCATTACATTCTTGACAATGGCATACATGCGAGCCGAAACGCCTTCACGCGGGCCACAAACCGCCGGCCGGCGGATCGACCGGCGCGCGAGCGCGGTTCGGCGCTTCAACCGCTTCTACACCAAGCAGATCGGCGTCTTGCACGAAGGGCTGTTGCGCAGCCCGTTCTCATTGACCGAAGTCCGCGTTCTGTACGAACTGGCGCATCGCGACGAGCCCACTGCTGCCGAGCTCGGCAAAGACCTCAACGTCGATCTCGGCTATCTCAGCCGCATCTTGCGCAACTTCGAGCGGCGCGGGTTCATCGAGAAAACGCCCTCGGCTTCGGATGGCCGCCAGATGATTCTCTCGCTCACCGCGCACGGCCGCGACACGTTCGAGCCGCTCGAGCGTTCGTCGCAGAATGAAGCCGTCGCTCTGCTCGGCCAGCTCTCGGACGACGAGCAGCGGCGCCTGGTCGAAGCCATGCACGCCATAGAGCGGCTGCTCGGCGACCGGCAGGCTCAGAGCGTTCCCTACGTGCTGCGGCCGCATCAGCCGGGCGACATGGGGTGGATCGTTCACCGCCACGCCCTGCTCTACGCGCAGGAATACGGCTGGGACGAGCGGTTCGAAGCGCTCGTCGCCGGCATCACCGCCAAGTTCATCGACGACTTCGACCCAAAGCGCGAGCGCTGCTGGATCGCGGAACGCGAGGACGAGATCGTGGGGTCGGTCTTTCTCGTGATGCAGTCAGACACGGTGGCAAAGCTTCGGCTCTTGCTGGTCGAGCCGTCAGTTCGCGGGCTCGGGATCGGTCATCGCTTGGTCGACGAGTGCATCCGTTTCGCGCGGCGCACCGGCTATGCGAAGCTGACGCTGTGGACGAACGACATCTTGCACGCGGCGCGACGCATCTACGAAGAAGCCGGCTTCGAGCTCGTCGAGGAAGAGCGGCACCACAGCTTCGGCCACGACCTCGTGGGACAGAACTGGGAGCTCGAGTTGCGGTGACGCCGGCCTCGAAGGCCGCGTTTGCCGCCGCGGGCACGAGCGTGCTCGTCGGCGCCGCCATCGTTGCCACGCGCGTCGTCGTGCACCAAGTGGGGCCGGGGTCGCTCGCGCTCCTGCGGTATCTCATCGGTTTTTGCTGTCTGCTGCCGTTCACGCTCGGATCGGCGCGCGTGCGATTCGAGGCCCGCGACGTGCTGCCGATCGCTTTGCTCGGCATCCTGCAGTTTGGCATTCTCATCGCGCTCTTGAACTACGCGCTGCAATTCATTCCGTCAGCGCAAGCAGCGCTTATTTTCGCGACGACGCCCTTGCTCACGATGCTGCTCGCGGCGGCGCTGGGACGGGAAGCGCTCACCGCGTCCAAGGCGGCCGGCGTCCTCTCGAGCATCCTGGGCGTTGCGCTGGCCCTCGGCGAGAAGTTGACCGTGCACGGCGCCGGGGTACCGGCGTGGATCGGAATCAGCGCCGCGTTCGGGAGCGCCTTCTGCGGCGCCGCTTGCAGTGTGTTCTACCGCCCGTATCTGCTCGAATACCCGACGCTGCAGGTCAGCGCGTTTGCGATGCTGTCCTCGATCGCGTTCCTGGCCTTGCTCGCGGCGCACGAAGGCTTCTTCGCGGCACTCCCTCACTTCTCGCCGCTCGGGTGGACGGCGGTTGCCTTCATTGGGGCGAGCAGCGGCGTGGGTTATTACCTCTGGCTTTGGGCGTTGGGCAACTCGACCCCAACCAAGGTCACCGTCTTCCTCGCGCTCGGCCCGGTCACCGCGACGATCTTCGGTTCGCTCTTCCTGGCGGAGCGCGTCACGCTGCTATCGTTCGCCGGGATTGCATGCGTCGCGCTCGGTCTACGCTTGGCCACGTACCAAGTCGTGAGTTCTGCTCCAGCCGCCCAGAGGTCGTAACCCGGGCGGCTCGCTACGGCGTCAGCTGGACGTCGAGGCGGGTCTCGAAAGTGCGGTTCCAGGGGAGGGTCGCGTCGAGCCGGATGATACGGTGCGCGGGTGCCACCTTCGCTATCAGAGCGAGGGCGAGCGGGCGCAGAAGCGCGTCGTTCTCGGCGGCGGCTTGTTGCGCCGCGGGCGGGAGCAGATACGAGTGATCCGCGACGCCCGACTTGGCGAGGTCCGCGTCGAGCTGCGGGCGCACGGTCTTTTGAAACACGACGTCGTCGAGATAGCGCATGAACGTGAACGTGAGGTGCGTGCGCGCGTCGTACTTGTTGAAACGCTGACCTGCGAGCACCGCGAACGCTTCCGGGATCGACGTGCCGACGGTGTTGGCGGCCGTATTCCAGGAGGCGAACGCATCGACGAGGCCGGCTACTTTGCGCGCGATGAGCTCGTCCATCAAACGCCGCTGCTCGCCGGGATCGCCCGAGTCCAAAAACGAGAGGTCCGCGATCGCGGCGCGCCAAGGCCGGCTTGCGATCGCGTCCACGAAGCTCGCTTCGTCGGCGTCGCTCGTGTGCGGGACGCGCACGAAGAGGTCGACGTCGGCGGGAGCGCTCGGCTCGACCTCGACGCCGCCCGAACTGGCGATCACGGATGCAATCGTCGTCGCGAGCGGCGCGAACTCGAGCGGGTCTTGCACCGTCCCGCCTTCGGACCGGGAGTAGATCACGCGCACGCGCGGGACGAGACCCGCCTCGCGCACGAGCGCGGCGGCGACCAGCACCATTCCCAACTCGTCCGTGCCCGGCTCGATCGACCAGCGTCCGTTCGGCATGGCGCTCGTCGCGTACGAACGCAACGCCGCGAGATCGGCGATGTGCAGACCGACGGCGCCGGCGTCGTCCTGGCCGAGCACGGCCTTGTCGAACGCACCGCTCGCGTCGTCGCGCAAGACGTCGAGATCGACGGCGAGATCGCGCGCGCGCGTTCCGAGGTACGCGTCGAGGGTGGGGCCGAGCTCCGTGCGGAGCCGGGCCGCCGTCGCTTCCTGTTCGGCGGTTTGCAACGGATCCGGCAAGTTGGCGTACTTTTGGATCTTCGGCCAAACGTTGCCGGCGAACGGAAAATCGGCGGCCGGGCCGATCGCCGGGACGCCGGTCGGCGCGAGCCGCATGACCGTGCCGAAGACGGTGAACGCTGCGAGCGAGTGGCGCTCGCGGACTCCGGCCAGCTCGGCGAGCCGCGCGCGGGCCGTCCCGAGATCGACCGCGGGAATGCGCGAAGCGACGAGCCCGCCGTAGTCGATCATGTCATTCGAAACGACGAATTCTTGACCGTCGGGCGGCGGGGTGTCGAGCCAGCGCAAGATCGCATCCGGACTGCCTGGGTTCAAATAGTTGCCGAGCGTCGAGGCGGGCGGCTCGGCGAGGTTGACGCCCGCGATTTGCCCGATGATCTGCGGGAACTGCGCCGTCGCCGGACGATCGTCGAGCGGAACGAAAACGATGGAAAGGCCGAGCAGCGCCGCGAATAGACTCAATCGAGGTACCGGCGCAGAAAGTCGAGCGTCTGCGTCTGGGCGTCGGCGGCGGCGCTCGGATACGTGGTGATGGAGACGACCTTGCCGGCGGCGGCAGCCGATTGCGCGAGCGCTTGGCAAGCCGGCGCCGGAGTCCAATCGTTGGCGTCGCCGTCGAAGATCGGCAGCGGCACGCTCACGCTCGCACCCACTCGGTTGCGGCACGAGGGATGATAAGCAGCCGCCCACGACACAACGCAGCATGCCGCCGGGATGAAGGCGAGCCGCATCGTGTCTCGCGCGCGCATGCGAGACTATGAGCCCATCGCCCGGCCAGTTCCTCCGGCGACCGTAGCGGCTACGACGCCGCCAACCCGCCTTACGGTGCCCGCGCGAGCGGGCGCTACGCGAGAAGAATCTTCGGCGTCGCGAGCCAGATCAAGGTGCCTTCCATCACCGAGGCGTCGGGCACGTCCACGCAAGCGAGAGCGCCTTTTTTCAAGTCGATTCTGGCTCCGCCGATGAGCCGGCCGATCGTCTCGCTCAGGCTTGGCTCGTGGCCGACGAGCATGACCGCGCCGGCGGCTCGACAACCCTCGAGGACGCCTGAGAGCCGGTCGAGATTGAAGTCGAGACCGAGCCGCTCGTCTTCGATGAGGCCGTCGCGCGGATGCAGCTTGCCGGAAACGATCGTGGCCGTCTGCTTCGCGCGAAGCAGCGGACTCGTCAGAATGACGTCAGGCGCGAGCGACAACTCTGCCATCGCCTTGGCCTGACGCGCCATGCGCTTGTGACCTTCTTCGGTCAGTGGACGGTCGAAATCGGCTCCCTGCCACTCGTCGCGCTCCGCGGCGATGCCGTGCCGTAAGAAATACACGTTCATCACGCTCATTACGGCGTCCGCGATCGCCCTGCCCTTGTGACGCGAGCATGCCGAGCGAGCGCACTCTGTGCCGGCCTGGCCTCCTCGCACGCGCAGCCCGTATACTAACGGGCATGTGTCGCAACATTCGGCCCCTCTTCAACTTCGATCCGCCGGCGACGGACGAGGAGATCCGGGCCGCTTCCATCCAGTTCGTTCGAAAACTCGCGGGTTTCAGCAAACCGTCCGCATCGAACGCGGCCGCGTTCGATCGGGCGGTCGACGACATCAGCGCCGCCGCCGGGAGGCTGATCGACTCGCTGGTGACGTCGGCCACGCCGCGCGACCGCGACGAATGGGCGGCGAAAGCCAAAGCCCGGTCCGCCAAACGTTTCGCGTGAGTTTGCGGCGCCGGCCCTCACTCGGGTGCCACGTTTTCGCTGATCGTGCGAAGCATCGTCAGGAGAGCCCGGTTGACGGGCGTCGCAATCCCGTGTCGCTCGGCGGCGCGCACGATCGCTCCCGTCAACGCATCGAACTCGAGCGGCCGGCTCGCCACGCGGTCGAAGTACATGGACGTGCCGGCTTCCGGCGGGTAGCTCAGCAGCGTCGCGATGACGCGTTCGCCTTCGTCCGGCGCCACTTGCACGCCCTCCGCGGCCGCGACCGCGACCGCCTCCGCTAAGATCGCGCGGCAAAGCTCCACGACGTCGGGTCGGCGAAAGATCGCTTGACGCTAAAACCCAGTCGACCGGCGCTGCGCGTTCCGGGTCGATCAGCGTGCTCGGCGCGACGTCGCTGACGGCGGCCCCGTGCTCGACCGCAAAACGCTCGATCCTGCGGCGCGTGCAGACGACGACGTCGCGCCCGCCGGCAGCGCTCAACGAACCGGCGACGACACCGCCGATGTTTCCCAGGCCGATCACGGCGACCGTCGCTCTGCCACTCATTGCGTTACCACAAGTACGTTCGTCGCTCGCAGCATTCCCACTCGGTTGATCGTTAGACAAACTAGCAAGCAACTCACGGTCGTAGGCCGACGCCTCGCTGCACTCTCTTCGCACGATTTGGCCAGTGGTGCGTCGGCGACAAATTAGCTACAATAGCCGTAATGAGGAGCGTCTAATGCAGGGCGCGTCCGTTTCGGCCCATGAGCACAGAGAGGGAAAAGCAATGGACGCCCCAGCCGCTCGCTCCCTGACGGTCGCCAGACACGTGGGGAACTCGGTCGTCACGGGTGCCGCCCAGGCATGGAAAGCGGCCCTGTGCGGGACGACTTGGGCTTCGGCCACCGTTTTCGACTACCTGCGGTGGCGGGGGCGCGCCGCGCTCGACGACCTTCGTCCCTACGAACGCGACACCGTGCAAAAGCGCAAGCTGCACCGTGAAGCCTGGCTCGCGGACCTCGAACGGCAAGAGCTGGAGTTGCGCGCCGTGCCGTTGACCGCGCGAGAAGCCGCGCAGGAGGCACGCGCGTGGGCGGAGCGGATGGCGGCGGTAGCGGCCCGCTATGACGTCATGCGCGCTGAACTGCGCGACCTGCGCGCGTTCAGCAGCATGCAGATCCCGTTCGACCGCAACGGCCAACCGCGCGATGCCTTCGGAGCGCGGCACGCCGGCGCTCCTCGAAAGGTTGCGTAGCGGCTTCATGGCCGAAGCGGTGCGAGATGGAAAGCTGGTAATCCCGATTGGCCTGAAACTGCCACTCAGCGAAGCGGCCAAGGCTCAAGCAATGGCGGAGAAGGGTGGCGTCGGGAAGATCCTGCTGGTGGCTTGAAATTCTTTTGCGAACACAGGACACGTATTTATAGTGAGTACTCTAGCGAAAGGAGTCGTCAATGAACGCCGTACAAATCGAACAGAAGAGCTATGAGATGCCGCCGAAGGAAGGGATCAGCGTCGCATTCTTTCTCACCGTCGCCGACATCGACCGATCGGTTCGCTACTATGAAAAAGTCTTCGGCGGCCGCGTCCTGAGCAAAGGCGACAGCAAAGGCGCGCCTGGGTACATTCAGATCGCGAACATGTGGCTCCTTGTCAACGTCGGAGGCGGACCGACCCCCGACAAGCCGACGGTAACGCTCAGCGTCACCGACCCGGATCACATCAGCAGTTTTATGAATATTCGCGTGGCGGATATTCACGCGTGCTACAAATTATGGAAAAGCCGGGGAGCCGAGTTCATCACGGAGCCGATTCCCAAGTACGGCGAGATACGCTGCTACATCCGCGATCCTGACGGTTATATCATCGAGGTCGGACAAAGCACCGAGCTCACGTACGGCTAAACGCCCGGCCCGGATAGGACGCGGATGTCCGCTTAGTAGCTTTCCCGGCCGCGACGTCCAACCAGTACTTCGGCGTTGATCGATACGTTCGTCCAATGGATTCGTCGTCGCGCTTCAGCCAATCTTGCCCTGAACAGTCACTCGCTCTGACGTCGAAAGGAGTACCAAATGGACGACACAGATAATCGACGGTGGAGCACCGCCGCAGGACGCGGCGAAGTAGCTTCGCCACCAAAGGACGCCCTGGCGATAGCGGCGCGCGAGTTCCGGGTGCGATTTGCGCAGTCGCCGAGACGAAACGCCTTTGAGGCTATTCACGAGTGACGAGAGTGCAACTTTGGGCGGGTAGTTGACGAGCAGATGCACGTGGTCGTCCTCTCCGTCGAACTCTACGAGGCTCGCCTCTCGACGCGCTCCCGGTGAGCCCGAGCGACAAGGCCAAGATCGCACACGGCAACGTCGATAGACTCCTCAAGCTTGCATGATCGCCGCGGTGACGACCTTGCGTGAAAACGCGCGATGTGCGAGGCTGGAAGCATGAACTTGAGAAGGCTGGGCGCAAACGGGCCGATCGTTTCCGAGCTCGGACTCGGCGCGATGGGGATGTCGGACTTCTACGGACCTGCGGAGCGCGCGGAGAGCGTTGCGACGCTGCACGCCGCGCTCGATGCCGGCATCACGCTGCTCGACACGGGCGATTTCTACGGCATGGGTCACAACGAGATGCTGATCGGCGAAGCGCTGCGCGGACGTGCGCGCGAAGGGGTCGTGCTCAGCGTCAAATTCGGCGCGCAACGCGACCCGGGGGGAGCCTGGATCGGCTACGATGCGCGACCCACCGCGGTGAAAACGGCGCTCTCGTACTCGTTGCGCCGTCTCGGCGTCGACCACGTCGACATCTATCGACCGGCGCGCCTCGATCCGGCCGTCCCGATCGAAGAGACCGTCGGGGCGATCGCGGAGATGGTGCAGGCGGGCTTCGTGCGGCATATCGGTTTGAGCGAGGTGAGCGCGGAGACGATCCGGCGGGCCGCAAGCGTGAATCCGATCTCGGACGTGCAGATCGAGTACGCCTTGGTCACGCGCGGGATCGAGCGGAGCATCCTGCCGGCCTGCCGCGAACTGGGCATCGGCATCACGGCCTACGGGGTGCTCTCGCGCGGCCTGATCAGCGGACATTGGAACAAGGAGCGCTCGCAGGCGGAGCGCGGCTTTCGTTCGCAAGCGCCCCGCTTCAGCGGAGCGAACCTCGATCGCAACCTAGCCATGGTCGAAGCGCTGCGCTCGATCGCGGCGGACAAGCACGTCACGGTGGCACAGCTCGCCATTGCCTGGGTGCTCTCGCGCGGCGACGACATCGTGCCGCTGGTCGGCTCGCGCACCCGCAAACAGCTGCAAGAAGCGCTGCTGGCCGGCGACGTACGCCTTGCCGAAAGCGACCTGCGGCAGCTCGAAAGCACCCTCCCGGCCGAAGGGGCGGCGGGCGCGCGATACGCCGAGGCCGCGCTCACCCACCTCGATAGCGAACGATAACAAACGCCTCACATTCGGGGCCGTTCGGGCATCCGCTCACTCGCGCGGCTAAGAGGGTCCGTGCTATATTGGGCTAACTCAGCGAGCGCTGCGTCCAGCGCTGCAAGCGCAGATCGACAAGCTCGGGACGGCAGCGCTCGGTGCCGGCATTACGGGCCTGACGGTGGGGATCGACGATCCGACGCTCGGGCGTGCTAACCGGCGATCGCCCCCGCTCGCAAGTCTTCGCGAACGGCCGGGTCGTTACGCGTCGACTTCGACTCGAATCGCCTTTCCGAGGTCGATCCAAAAGCGGTCGTCGATGCCGTGCGCGGTCGGATGCCGCGTGTAAACGAAGACGGTGCGGCCGACTTTCACCGGCACGTTCTCGACGAGGGTTCGCTCGGCTATCTCGTTCCAATGGCGAACGTCTGACATGTTGGATGCAAGGTCGAAACCGAGACCGTAGAGCAGGACGAACTTCGGGTGGTTCTCGGCGAGCTTCGCCTTGAGCGTCGCGATGCGCTGGCGCAAGTGCGCGAGGCGCATCGCATCGGGCTCATTGGCCGCGGCCGCTGCGAGCTCGAGCACGGTCGTCTCTCCGTCCAAGCGTCCCCAACATGCTGCCTGGTACGCCCGCACGGACTCGCGTTCGTACGACGTCGCGCCGAAGTACGACAGGAGCAGGGCGATCAACGGACGCCACGTCGGTTGCAGGTGCGGCGGCTTCCACGTGTGCCACTTTCCCGCGTCGGCGCCGCGGTAAGCGAGGTCGTGTTCCCGGCAGTCGACGAGGTCCAATCCGCCGAGCCGCTCCCAGGCGGAATAGCTCTCCGGGTCGTCGCCGCCGCCGGGCTCTTTGCCGATGAACCAGTACGGCGCGTCCCAGCGGCCGTAACCAAACCAGCGCATGGCGGCCAAACACTTGAGACTAATGGTCTCCATGCCACTGTTTTCGTCTGATTAACGAGTCAACCACACGACGCCGACCGGCGAAGCCGAGCACACATTCGCTCGCTCGTTCAGGATAGCAGCACTTTAACGCGTGCTCGAACATTTGCCGATAGTATCGATGCTCGGCATTAGTATGGAAAAGAACGTCAGATCCTCATCGGGTGCCTCTAGTTCAGCGCTGAAACGTCGCGCTGTGCTGGTCTTGCCGGCCCTCGGTTGCGTCGTTTGAAGAGGCTCGTTCGGCGGTTCCTGCAATGGCGTTACCTCGCCATCGTGCTGACCGCGACGCTTGGTACGCTCGCTTCCCGTTCAATTCAGACAGCCCGGTCTGGTCGCCAATGTGGTCGAGTGCCTTTCGCTCTCGGGACTGCCGGCGAGCCGGCTGGAGATCGAGATCACGGAAGCCGCCGTGCTGCAACACGGCGCCACGACGCACGAAGTGCTCGAGCAACTCCGCGCGCTGGGCGTGGCTGTTGCGCTGGACGACTTCGGGACCGGCTTTTCGTCGCTGTCCAGCTTGCTGCGTTTCCCGTTCGACAAACTCAAGATCGACCGCTCGTTCGTGGCCGACATCGGCACGTCGCCGAACGCGGCGGCCATCACACGAGCGATCGTGGGCTTGGGCGACAATTTGAACTTGACGACGACCGGTGAAGGAGTTGAGACGTTCGAGCAACTCGCCGAGCTGCGCAGGCTCGGTTGCCTCGAAGCGCAGGGTTATCTCTTCAGTCCCGCTCGACCGAATAGCGAGGTTCCGCGACTCCTGCGCGAAATCGGCACGGCGAAACCTGCTGCCTTAACCCCCGCCTTCGGCTGACGTTTTGCTCGTGCGCACGCTCGTTGCACTCTTCGATGCGTTCGAGCCTGACAAAATGCTTCAAGTCACTTTGCGCTTCGGCGCGCCCCGATGAGCGGCATCGTAAGATACGACACGCTCTTTTTTGCCGAACACACCTTTTAGAGAAATGGCTATGACAGCACGCGTTCGTTCTGCTGACCCGCGCTCGCGCGCTCGCGCGTCGATCCGCTGGATCTTGCTTGTTTGCCTTGCGATCGTCGTCGGCGTTTGGGGCGTTTCCGCCTTCGCCATCAGCGAGGAGCAGCGCGCCGCGATCGACCACGGCCAGAACGAGGCGGGCAATCTCTCGGCCGCGTTTCGAGCCGAGGTCGAACACTCGCTCGACACGGTCAACGAAACGATGGACATCCTGGAGAGCCGCATCCGCAGCGACGGTCCGAGCTTCGACCTCCACCGCTGGGCCGCTCAGACGGCGCTGCTCTCGACCGGAACCATTCAAGTCTCGTTGATCGACCGGCACGGCATGCTCGCCGCGAGCTCGTTGGAAGAGCACGTCAAGCCGATCGACCTCAGCGACCGCGCCCATTTCCGCGTCCACCTTCACGGCCCGAGCCATCGCCTCTTCATCGGCAAGCCGGTCGTCGGCCGCGTCTCCAAGAAGACGACGATCCAGCTGAGCCGGCGCATGAACGACGCGCACGGCCGCCTCCAGTATGTCTTCGTCTTTTCGGTCGAGCCAAAGTATCTGACCAACCTCGACAAATCCGTTTATCTCGGCGAGCGGGGCGTGATCACGCTCGTGGGCGCGGACGGAACGATTCGGGCTCGCTTCTCCAAAAAGCATCCGGACGGATTGGAGGCAACCGGAAAGTCGATCGCGAGGTCCGAGTTCGCCGCCCACGCGCGCGTTTCCGACGAGGGCACGTACGCAGCCTCGAGCCGCCTGGACGGAGTCTCGCGCCTCTACAGCTTCGTCCGCGTCGGGCGCTTTCCGCTCTACGTCGTCGCAGGTCTGCCGCTCGAGGAAGTGCTGGCCGCGCCGAGGGCCTTCGCCAAGCTCTTCTTGGCCCTCGCGTGGATCGCGACGGTCCTCATCTTCGGGCTCGCTGCCTTCCTTTCGCGCGAGATCTGGCGCGGCGCCAACCGTGAACTGGCGCTGCGCGACACGCAGAGTGCCTTGGAAGACGCGCTCGAGGCCGCGGAAGACGCCACCCGCGCGAAGACGACCTTCTTCGCGATGATGAGCCACGAGATCCGAACGCCGATGAACGGTATCCTGGGGCTCACGCGTTCGCTGTTGAAGAGCGACCTCGATGCGCGGCAGACCGAGATCGTGCGCCTCGTGCGCGACTCAGGTTCGACCCTGTTACGCATTCTCAACGACATCCTCGACTTGACGCGCCTCGAAACCGCCAGCAACGAGTTGCACCAGGAGGACTTCTTCCCCGTGAGCCTCACGCGGAGCGTGGCGCAGATCTTCGCGGAACGCGCGCGCGAGCGTGAGCTTGCGCTCGTCGTCGACGATACGATCGATCCGGGCGTCGCCCTCTACGGCGACGCGGGCAGAATTCGTCAGGCACTTTGGAACCTGGTCTCGAACGCGATCAAGTTCACCGAGACGGGATCGGTGACGCTGAGCGCCCGTACGACCGCTACGAGCGACGCGCATATGAGCGTTCGCTGGACCGTCACCGACACCGGAATCGGCATTCCGCCCGACCGGCTCGGTCAGCTCTTTCAAACCTTCGTGCAAGCGGATTCGTCGATTCAACGGCGCTTCGGCGGCACCGGCCTCGGCCTTGCGATCACGCGCAGACTCGTCGAAAGCATGGGCGGCTCGGTCTCGCTCACCTCGAGCCCCGGTTCCGGCTCATCGTTCACCGTCGAAGTCTCGTTTAAGCTCGGCGATTCCACGAAACATGAGGGCGAGGACGAGCGGCAGCTGGCAGAACTGATTCGCGCGCGCGTCGTCCGCCACCCGAACGCCTACCGGATGTTGGTGGCCGAGGACGACACCGCAAGCCGCCTCCTGCTGACCACGCTCTTGCGCGACCTCAACGTGCGCGTGGACGCCGTCGAAGACGGCAAGGCCGCCATCTTGGCCGCCGCGCAAACGCCGTTCGACATCATCTTCATGGACATGCAAATGCCCGAAGTCGACGGCCTAGAAGCGACCAGCACGATCCGCAGAAGCCGCGGCCAATGCGCGGGGACACCGATCGTCGGCGTGACGGCAAACGTCTTCGCGGAAGACGTCGCGCGCTGCACGAACTCCGGCATGAACGACGTCATCCAAAAACCGGTATCCGAGGAAGTGCTCTACCGCGTCGTGGGGCGATTCCTCGGAGAGGTGCCCAATGCGCGCATGGCCGGCTCGGAGCTTTCGCTGCCTCTCGAGTCCGTTGCTGCCAAGGCACCGGCACCGGCCGCCAAGACGCCGCGCTTGCGAGTCATGCCGGTCTTCCTGGAGACGACGGCCGACGTGGTCGCCGGAGTGGAGGCTGCGGGCGCCGAGCGAGACACGATCGAGCTTGCGCGGCTCGCGCACCGTCTGAAGTCGAGCAGCCTGGCCATCGATGCGAGCGCCCTTGCGAACATCTGCCGGAGCATCGAGCTTGCGGCCGTCGCGAACGACCTACCGTCGGCGCTCACGGCGCTCGAGCCGCTGGCTGCCGAGTACGAGCGGACATGCGACAACGTTCGCGCGGAGCTTGCAGGGCAGCCGGGATGACCGGCCCAGGCGCAAGGCTGCTGCTCGTGGACGACGACCCGGTCCATCGCGTGCGCGTTCGCTACGTTCTCGAAGATGCCGCCTATCACGTCGAAGAGGCCGAGACCGGCGAGGAAGCGCTCGAGATGTTAGCCCGCGGCGGCTTCGACGCCGTCTTGCTCGACATCGACCTTCCCGGCATCCGCGGATTCGACGTGCTGCGCGAGATGTCCGACATGCCCTCCGCCTGCGGGCTTCCGGTGCTCATGATCACCGGACTCGACGGCGGCAGCGTCATCGAGTCGGCTTTCGCGCTGGGCGCGTACGACTTCATCGCCAAGCCGATCAACGACGCGGTTTTGTTGCAACGCGTTCGCTGGATGCTGCAAGCGCGCAAGAACCAGCGCAAGCTGGCGATCAGCGAAGAGCGGCTTTCGACGATGGTGCAGGACAAGGCGAACCGGGACGAGCTGACCGGACTCTACAATCGCGCGCACTTCATGCGGTCCGTCGATTCCGCCATCGCCAAAGCTCAGGCGGACCCTGCGTACGCCTTCACGCTGCTCTTGCTCGATCTGGATCAGTTCAAGCTCGTGAACGACCACCTCGGGTATCGCACGGGCGACCGGATCTTGCGCGATCTCGCGCGACGGTTCGAACTCGCGGCGAACACCCGCGACACGCTCGCACGGATCGGGGGGGATGAATTCGGCCTCTTGATCGATGCGCCCGAAGACGCCGACGAGGCGGGCAAAGTCGCCGCGCGACTGATCATCGAGATCGAGAACAAGCGGCTCGCTCGCGCGGACGACATGAAGATCGCCGCGACCATCGGCATCGTTCACTGGGCGCCCGGGCTGGAGGACGCCGAGTCGCTCTTGCGTGACGCCACGATCGCGCTGGCTTCCGCGCGGCGCAATCGCGCCGGCTATGCCGTCTTCACGGACGAAATGCGGGCTCAAGCTGAAGAGGCGCAGTGGATTCGCAGCGATCTCTACGGGGTCGTCGAGCGCGGCGAGTTGCGCTTGTACTTCCAGGCGCTGGTCGACATCGCGACGTCTGAGATTTACGGCTTCGAAGGACTGGCGCGTTGGCAACACCCCACGCGCGGCTTGCTCCCGCCCTACGTCTTCATCCCGGCCGCTGAGGAGACGGGGCTCATCGTCGAGATCGGGCGCTGGGTGCTGCTGGAAGGCTGCCGCATCGGCCGCGAGTTTCAGCGCCTGGCGGGTCGAGCGCTGATCGTTAGCCTGAACGTCTCGAGCCAGCAGCTGTTGCACCGCAACTTCCTCGACCACTTGCAAGAAGCGCTCGATGCGACCTCGATCGACCCTTGCACGGTGCAGCTGGAGATTACCGAAAGCGTCTTTCTCGCGGGCGCAACGGTGGTCGGTGCGCTCTTCGCCCGCATCCGAGCACTGGGCATACGGATTGCTTTGGACGATTTCGGGACCGGCTACTCATCGCTGAGCTATCTGGAACGCTTCCAGATCGATACGCTCAAGATCGACAAGTCGTTCGTCGACCGGGTGCACGACGTGTCGGCGAAGTCTGAAGTCCTGCGCATGATCGTCGCGCTCGCGCACGCTCTGGGCGTCGACGTCGTGGCCGAGGGCATCGAGACGCGCGAGCAGCGCGACGCGCTTGGACGGCTCGGCTGCACGCACCTACAAGGCTATCTGTTCAGCTGCCCAGTCCCGGAAGAGGCCGCGGCGCGGTTGCTGACGACGGACTTGGGGACGGGCCTCGAGCTGGACACGCTCCTGCGAGAAACACTGACCGATACGAGCGCGGCCGGCCTTTCGGACGAGCAACGCCGCGAACTGCGGGAGCAAGTCGAAGCGACCATCGAAACGCACTTCCGGTGGCTCGATCGCATGCGGGCGGCAGTCGCCAGCGGCACCTCGTCGCTCGATCTCGCGACGGTCGCGCGCGAGGATCTCTGCCCGATCGGCGTGTGGCTCAACTCGACGATCTCCGAGACGCTGAAGACGATGCCGCTCTACTACGTGACGAAGTCACGGCACGCCGTGTTCCATCGCAGCATGGCGCGCGTGCTGGCGGCCGCCATCGCCCGCAAGCCCGAAGCGGCGATGTCGATGCTCCCCGACGGCGATTTCACGATGGTGGCCTCGTCGCTGCTGCAGACGTTGCGCGATTGGCTCGCCGTCGCCACCAGCGAGGCCGAACGATGCGGACGAACCGCATCGGCTTCCGAACCATCTTTTATCCGCATTCACTAAATCACGGATAACGTCCGACGCGTCGACCCGATGACGACGCATTCGCTGGATCCGACACTCGTCGTAAGATCGACCAGCGAGGCCACTACGATCGCAAGTCTCAACAGAAAGAGCGCACCGAACGGCACTCTGTCTATTTTCGGCGCGCAGCCTTCACCGCTGCGTCCAACTCCGCCTCGGTGGGCGCTCCCGGAAGCAACTGGTCGCCGACTACAAGCGCAGGAGTACCGCTGATTCCTAAGTCGGCCGCCAGTCGAAGGTCGCGTTGAACGGCGGCTTCGATTTCCGGAGTCCGGCCCGCGGCATAAAGAGCGGCCGGATCGAGCCCCAGACTTCTGACCGCTTTGTCCACGGCTGCGCGATCAGAATGAGGCGGAACGCGAGCAAAGATCGTCTCGTAGAAATCGGTAAAGCGGCCAAGCCGGGCGGCGGCAAGACCGAGCCTTGCGGCATAGATCGAATCGGGCCCTAGAATCGGAAGGTTCTTAAACACGATCCTCACGTGCGAATCGCGAGCGACGAGTTTTTCGAGCAGCGGAGCGGTTAGCTTGCAGTACGGGCAACGGAAATCGAAGAACTCAGCAACGTTCACATCTCCTCGCGGATTGCCCATCTCCGGCGACCTGCGGTCCGCGAAAAGTTGCGCAAGATGGCTATGAACCGCAGCGGATGCGCGCGACTGGTCCAAGAGGGCTTGTCGCGCCCGTTCTGCATCCAGGGCGGAGACGATGGCTTCCGGATGCTTCTCGATGTAGTCTGCGACGATCGCCTGAATACCCGGCACGTCAAGCGCGGGCGAGGCGCTCACGGCAGCGGAAGACCCAGGCGTAAACACCTGCGCGAGGCGGCCGCCCACGACACCGACACCCAGGACCGTGGCGATACCGAGCGTAAGGAAGACCCACCAAACTCGCGTCTTCACACTTCGCGCCCTCACTGACAGTTATTCGTCGGGCTCGGCGTGCAGCACTGGCCGGTCGACCGTTGGCACATCTGAACGAAGTTTCCGCCGGCTGAGATCGTGCCGCAATCCTGCACCGAGCGAAAGAACGTACCGCCGCCGACGTTCTGACACGTCTGCGCGATGTTCCCGAGGCAACGCTTCTCAACGCCCGGTGAACTGCACGGCGTACTGTTCAAGACTTCCGGTGAGGCATTGCGGTCGTCGACAGGCGTCAGGTACGTGTAGCTCGGGCTCAAGAATTGTGCGGAGTTCGGATTGAGCCCATTGAGCGCATTGGGGAAGTTCGCCACGAACACATTGATCGTCCCGCACATACCCATGTGGTTGACCGAGGAGTACGGCGGCATCGGATTGCTGACCTGAGCGATGTCGCCTTCCCAGCCCGGGTTCGGCGACGTTCCCGTCAGCAGCTGAGTCACCATGAACGCTTTGAGCTCAAACCACTTGTGGCCTTGCCCGTCGTCAAACGCTTGTTCGCAATCCATGTCGACGTCGAGCATCCAGTAGTGCATCCCGAAGGTGTTCTCGTCGGCGATCCCATAACCGGCAGTCCAAACATAAGGCTGATTCTTCGCCTGAGCCAAGCTCGTAGTCCAATCCACGGGCGTTCCGCCGCCTATGTCGGGCGACGGCTGCGCCTGGCCCAATTCGTCGCCGCTCCAGTCGAGGTATGCATCACCCCACCGGTAGACGTTGCTGTGCGGGTTCAACCAGTTGCGGTGCCGGATGCGGATAGGCCCTCCGCCCTTGGCGCCGCCCCGCACGAAGACGTCCTGACCCGGCTGGGCCTGGGCGTAAATGAAGACCACCGTACGCCGGATGTCCCGGGTCGGCGTCGCTGACGGCGGACCAAGTCCGTAAACAACGACTTGCTTGTCGTATGTTGCTTGATACACTTTGCCGTTGGCAACGAGCGGCGGCGCGAACTTCGTCGACGCACCGACGCGATCGTTGGGCTCCGTTTCACTGTCCCAAATAGGCTGCAGCGTACCGCTTCCGACGGTCGAGACGTCGTAAGCCCGTAAGATGTTCGGAGTGGGCGCTATGTTCGCATCCGGATCGCTTGGAAGATTTCCGAAAGCCTCGTTGGCCCATAGTATGGCGTTCGACGTTCCGTTCGCCGAGAGTGACAGGATGCCGCCGGGCATTCCACCCGGTGACGACGTGCCCCACGACGCGGTTTCCGTGCCCCGAGCGACCGGAACCGCAGCGAAATGGCCGTCACTGCTCTTTGAGAAGACGTGGACCGCATTGTTCTCACCGTGCACGAAGAGCAGATCATTGAAGTAGATGCCGGTCCCGTGGATGTGCGGCGTGCGACCACGGTCGACGTGGCCGATCGTGAACGGGTCGGTCGAAGTGACCTGATTCAAATCGTCGAAGAGCGACGTGTGCCCGTTCCACGGCTGATAGTCGAACGATGCGACGAACGGAGCGTCGATGAGTGTGGTGAAGTCGCGATGCCCCATGTCGGAACGGTTCACATGATAGTAAACGCCGTCTTTGCCGCCCACGATCAGGCCCGTTTCGTCGGGGAGAGCGATGACCCCACCGGCAGCAAGATCTTGATCTTTGTGGGCGGAGTCGCGGTCGTCGTCAAGGAACGGCGTAAACCAGTCGCTCGTAACGAGGGAACCCGGGTCTGCGGGGTTCCAGGTAAGCCGAACGACGCTCTCGCCCAATTGGTCGACGCCGAACTGCGGGTTGTACGGGCCGTTGCCGGTCACGACATAGATGTCGCCGTTGCCGTCGACGGCAGGCGCTGCATTCGCCATCCAGACGCCGCCGCCGCCACCGCCGCCCGTGCTATTGTTGGGATTACTGCACCAGACGTTTGCCGGAGCATTGCCGCTTGCGAGCTTCGAAGTGTCGAACGCGACCACCCAGCCAGGCGGCGTTCCCTGCCCTTCGCCGCCGGCGAACGCGATCACCAGAGCTTTTGCGCCGCTCGGCTTCGTAGCGAGTGCCAGCCCCGCTCGCTGGATCTGCCGGTACCGGTTAAAGCCCGTTCCTCCGACGTTGTAGCCGTCGATGAGGACCGAGCCGATCTTGTCTTTGGTCAGATTCGTCATGTCGAGGCCGAAGAGCCGGAAGGTGGGACCGCTCGTACCGTTCTCGTAACCCCACCGGACGACATAGAGGGTCTTGCTCGCGAGATCGATGACCGGCGTGCTCGCGATGCCCCACTCGGGATGAATCGTAACGGGCTTGAGGGTGTGGAGATCAGACCCCGTAACCGGGTTCCCGAGCGACCTCACGGAAAGCTGCTTGCCGTCATCCGCGTCAAAAGCGTAGACCGAGTCGTGCATCGTGGCCACGTAGACGACGTTGTGCGTTCCACCGGCGATGCCGACACCCGACGCGTATAGCGGAGAGCCTTCGATTTCACCGTCGACGCTCATCACGAACTGCTTATGGAACTGATTTGCGCCGGAGCTCACGTTTGCGGGCGTAAGGATGGTTTCCGAGGTGTTCGCGCCGGTGCGAAACTGGTCGAAGCTCCGCTCGAGCACGTTCACCGCTCCGAGTGCAGCAGCGCTCGACCAGGCTACGGCAGTGCAGAACGCCCCTACGGCTACGAGGAGTATGCCGCCAAGGCTCGTCACGCGGCTCCGCCTGAGCCTGACGAGATGTTCCGCCAGTGCCGGCGCGGCCACGTTTTTGCGGAGAACCTTCTCGTTCTTCGTCATCGCAACTCGCCTCGTTTCCATGATCGTATAGCTCGTGACACCGGCGCCGTCAGTAGCACGGTGGCCGGCGAAGCGCCGGCCGCAGACAGCATCTGTTTCACGAAGGGCGTTTGGTCAGCCGAAAGGGCGCCGATTCGGGGCACGTCGCCGCTCATTGCACCAATTGATAGAGATCGACACCGCCGTTATAGTTCGGCACGTAGATTTGGCCTCCGTCGATCACCGGCGGGTCAAACTTGTTGTACAGAAACTGGATGCCCCATTGTTGCGAGTCCCAGAGTACCTTCAGGGAACCATCTGCCGCGAGGTGTACGGGGTCGTAGACGAGCAGACGGCCATTGACGACCCCGCCATTGGCATCTCCGTACGGGATGGTGCAGACGAGCAGCGCCGAGTTCGGATCCGCACCGTTGCTTGACCCCGAACAGAATCCCCCCGGCATTCCCCCCGGAGGATTCCCGCGCACATCTGCGCTCGCATATTCTTGGCTTTGCGCGACATAGGTTAGATTTCCGGTCGAGCTGACGGCCCACTTGTGCAGTTGCGAATTCTCTCCCCAGGCGAAGAGCGTCCACGATTGCAGCACCGGGTCATAGAACTGCACCGGGGTCATGTGGAGATGTGCCGTATCGCCCCAAGGAAAGAAATTCAATGTAGCCGGATTTGTCGGACAGGGGTCAACGGGCCCCGGACTCATCGTCAGCCACACCGGAGGTGCTGCAAGCTTTGCACAGTTCGCCTTCGGGTTCGCGAGATCGGCAAGCGTCGTGCCGCCGAGGTTCGCCGTTTTGATCGGATAGGCGATCCCATCCTTTCCGGTGGCAATGCAAACGCCGATGGCGAAGATACAAGCGGGCCCGGCCGATCCCCAGTCCTGGTCCCACCACGCGCCTTGAGCGATCTGCGGGAAGACGAGCAGCACCGGCGTGCCTTGCGCGCTGACGTTCGTTACAAGCTTTGCGTTCGTCAGCCCCGTGCTCGCCGTGCCGCCGACCGGCTTGATCGCTTCCGAGGGAGCGCTCGCGCCCGCCGGCACCGCGGCCGGAGCCGCCGCTCCCCCCGTTCTCGCGAGGTCGGTCCACGGCGTCCAGTGGTCTGCGATTTGCAGAGCTGCCGGAACTCCACCACTCGACGGCGTGTACTGCAGCTTGAGGAAGGACTCCGCCCATAAGGTGACACCGTCGAAGGCGCCATTCCCCGTGGTGACATAGAGAAAGCCTTGCGCATCAGCAGCCGCGCCCTGCGCCGCCATCCATATGCCCCCGCCCTCGCCGGCCGGCGACGACGCGAACATCGCGCTCACCGTGTTGCTTGCCACGTCGAAGGCAAAGCAATAGCCGGAAGCGCCCGCTTGTATTTCATCGACCGACCCCGAGCAGCCGAACACCGTTTTTAGGCCGTTGACATTCGTCTCCACGAGGGCCGAGCGCTGCTTGCGCATCGCCGAGTTGAAGGTTTTCGTTCCACTCGGTTCTTCGATCAGCACCGGCGGAACGAGCTGAGTGCCATCCGCCACATTGAGAACGAACATATAGTAACGCGCCGTTTGCGGGTTGCCGGTTTGGTCCGGCGAAATCCAGCACACCTGATAGAGGCGCTGCGTGTCCGGGTCGATCACTCCCGTAGAGATGCAGCCCCAGTGATCGTTGACCTGTTTGGAGTCGATACTTTGCGATCCGGTAATCGGCGTGCCCAGCGTGACCTGCCAGATGCCGGATCCGTCGTGTGCGTCGACGCCCCGCACGACGTCCGCCATCGAAGGAAGCAGCATCACATCGCGGGTTCCGCGGCTCGTCTGGACATTGGGCAGGATGAGCGGCTGCGCTTCCATCCCGCGCGCGTCCCCGATAACCGGGATGATCGTCGCTCGAGAAATTCCCTTCGAGGTAACCGACGCCTGCGTCAGTTGCGTCTCGTTCGGATTCCAACCGCTTCTCGAGTTATCCGCAGAGCGGGTGAGCCACGGCACCATGGTGGACTGCGCCGGAGCGCGCTCGGTAGCGCAAAGAAGAAAGCTCGAGATGAGGAGGCAAAGGCGACCGAACTTCATGCATCCTACCATTGCGCGAGAGGGAAGGCCGCGCCGATCCTCGGGGCACAATAATCGGCGCAGCGAGTAGCAGCGATTATGTCACGCAGGCAGCGCTTTTGCAATAGCTGCAGCTTCTCTGTCGAGCGTCGTTCGTGAACGTCGGAAGGGCGTCATTGCCCGTTGAATCACGCCAGCTGCCGGCGCGGCGAGACCGAGCGGAGCCGCTCAAGCCGACGGCATACGGACCTTCGTAATTCGAGATAGTGCTTTTCCCCACATAGCCGTTGCCGGCGCGCGACACGCTGACGTTAAAAGAGCGAGTCGCCGTCACCGAAGATGACGGCGGGTGCCCAGGCGTACGGATGGTGGAAGCCGGGCTCCGGGGAGGCGATCATCGCACGCTTCGCGGCCCGCAAGGCCTGGGCCGGGGTCATCTTGCCGGCGTGCATCATCCCGAAGAACGGCGGCGTGAGCCGGGGAGCCGCTTCGTCGTCGACTTCCCAGAGCGTGACCGAGATCGCGGGAGTTCCGGCGTAGAGGAAGGCGCGCGTCAGTCCGCTGATGCCGTCGCCGTTGGGCTGGCCGACGCCGGTGTCGCATGCCGAGAGGGTCACGAAATCGGCATCGAGGGAAAGGCCGAAGACGTCGGCCATCGTGAGAAACCCGTCGCCCTTCTTCGGGTCGGGATGCGCCAGCACGATGGCCGGCTGCGTAACGCCCTGCACTTCGTTGGGCAACACGGCGTGCGTTGCGAACAGGAGATATTGATATCTCTTCAGCTGCTTCGATTCGTTGAGCGCAAGCAAATTCGCGCGGGTCGCGTCGTCGCCGACGACCAGACTTCGTTGTGGTGCATCCAGCGCGGCGCGGACGGCGTCGGCCTCCGCCTGCGTGCCGGGAAGGGGCGGAAAGGTGCTGTCAGACGCCCCGGAGCGCGTCGCGCCGCGGACGACGGAGCGCATCGCGGCATATTGCAGCTCGCCGTAGCTCGCAGGACCGCGCGTGGCCGGGGACGCGGCTTCCGCGGCACCGTACGCCGGGTTGGCGAACGCCAGCAGCGGGTCACGTCCGGCACTTCGATGATGGGTATAGGAGCGCCGCACGACGGCCAGGAGCGAGGCGGAGGGGACGTAGGATACCGGCGCATCCTCGATCAGGTAGTGCGGCGAGGGCGCGCCCTTGGGAGCCTGCGAGACCAGCGTCTCGAAAGCGAGCCGGTAGAGTGACTTGGACGGAACCACGACCACGCTCTTCACGGCCTTACTCGCGATGAGCTGCGCGACCGCAGGTGGGATCAGCTGCTGATACAGAGCGTAGCTGTCGTCCGCGAAGCTCGGCAGATCGCTCGTCTCGACCGCCTGGAGCTCGCCGCGCGTGCCGATTGCGCCCGAGTCGAGCCTGGCGATGATACCGTCGACATGGGCATCCAGCTTGGCAACGCCGGCGTCCAGCGTTTCGCTTCCGGCGAGCGGCATGAGCGCAACGTGGTCTCGATCGATCGCCCATAAGGCGCTGTGCTTGGGCAAGAGGTCGTAGACCAGCAGCAGCTCACCCGGCTGCAAGATGCCCGGCAACGTTGCGACGTCGAGCGGCTGCGGATGGCGCAGCTCGAAATACGCAGGATACTGCGCCTCGTCGGCAGCCAGCAGACGCTCTTGCTGCGCCGTCAGTTCGTCGAAGCGCTGCTGCGCGGCGGCGACGGCAGCGGCGTCGCGTGGCACGGCCGCCCGCAGTTTCCCGTATTTCTCGCGCGCGTCGGCGAGCTCGTTCGCCAGCTCGTCTTCAGCGCTGACGACGCTTTGCGGCACGCCGGCGAAGTGATGGGACGCGCTCTCGCCGATATCCTCGAGAATCGCGCGCGCCTCCTTGAGCTCGAGGACCCGCAAGGCCTTTCGATCGTAGCCCTTCCCCGGATAGCGCCGGTCGAGCTCGCACAGAAACGCGACGTATTCGTCGTAGACGAAAAGCGTCGTTCCCAAGAACGCCTCGCGCTCGTGCCTCTCACCCAGACCCGTGCGAAGCTGCTCGATCCGTGCGATCGCCTCCTCGAAGTGCCCGATCGCAGCCTGCTCGTGCGCGACGCCGAGATTCTCTTCGGCCACCGCCTCGATGCTCAGCGAGCGCCAGACGCTCGCATCGCCAAGGTCTTCTTCCATCTCCGCGGCGGCCGCAGCGAAGCTCAACGCGTCGTCGTAGTGGCCAAGCTTCTCGTCGAGATTTCCGATGAGGCTGCGAACCTTCGCCTCGCCGAATCGGTTCTTGATCTCGCGCTCGATCGCGAGCGCATCCTCAAACGAGCGCAACGCGTCGTCGGTATGCCCCTGCCTCGCGCCGATCGTGCCGATCGAAGCCAGATCGCTTGCCTCACCGACCCGGTTCTTGATCTCGCGGTCGATCGCGAGCGACTCTTGATAGGCGCTCGAGGCGTCGGCGAGCCGGCCGAGGTCTTCCTCGAACACCCCGATGTTCGTAAGATTGCGGGCTTCGCCGAGCCGGTTCTTGATGTCGCGATCGATCGCCAGCGCCGCCTGCTCGTAGCGCAACGCCGTTGCGTATTGCCCCACGGCTTCGGCGACGACGGCGCCGATGTTCCCGAGATTGGTCGCCTGGCCGAGGCGATATTTGATCTCGAGCTGGATCTCGAGCGCGTCCTGGTAAGACAGATAGGCCTGGTCGTAGCGGCCGCGGCTTCGCTCGATGTTCCCGATATTCGTCAGCGACTTCGCCTCGCCGAGACGGTTCTTGAGGTCGCGGTCGATCGCAAGCGCGTCCTGCTCGGCCCCAAGCGAGTCGTCGTAGCGGCTCAAATCCGCGTAGACGTTCCCGAGGTTGAGGAGATCGCGTGCCTCACCTTCGCGATTCTTGAGCTCGCGGTGAATCGCGAGCGCGCTTTGCTCGGCGCGCAACGCGTCGTCATACCGGCTCAGATTCGTCTGGGCCAACCCCATGCTGTCGAGAACGTTGGCCTCGCCGAGGCGGTTCTCGAGCTCACGGTAGGCCGCGAGCGCTTCGGACTCGACCCTCAACGCGTCCTCGTACCGGCCCAAGTCCGTGTCGTCGGACCCGATATTGCTCAGCGCCTTCGCCTCGCCCAGGCGGTCGCCGCGCTCGCGAAAGATCGTAAGCGCGCTTTGATGGGCGAGCAGGGCGTCGGGATAACGGCCCAGACTGTCGTAGACGATCCCGAGGTCGAGGAGCACGTTCGCCTCGGCGGGGCGGTCCTTCAGATCGCGCTCCTTCGCGAGCGCCTCCTCCAGCGACGCAGCCGCGGGGGCAAAGTCGTCGAGCCGGTTGTCCGAACGCCCGATCTCCGCGAGCAACGACGCGACGAGGGGCACATCATTTCGCTGCCGGGCTTCGACGAGAGCACCCTGCCACGTCGCTCGCGCCTCCGCATATCGACCAGCGTCGAAGGCAGCGCGGCCCGCTGCCTCCGCAGCCCGCGGGTCGGCGCCCGCGAGGGGCGCGGGCGTCTGTGCTACGGCTGCTCCGGAAACGAGTACCCAAAGAACGGTCGTCAGGAGCGTGCGCCACGGCGTCTGCATGCAAAAGAACCACCGCTCTGGACGGGAGGTGTTCGGCTATCGGTAACGGCGTCGATTCGGCGCCGGCGCGTTGCTCTCCGGTTGAAGGGCGAGGGAGGGCAGACCCGCACCGCGGAAAGGCGACCCAAGCCAAGGCACTCGAGTTCACCGCGGGAGGAGAGAACCGTGCGGTTTTCGACCATGGTGTTGCAGACAGCCCTCGTTGCTTCGACCGCGGCTGCCGCTTCCGCCGGGGACGCCTCCGATTACGTGAACGGCCCCTGGCACTACCGCGCGGTCTCGTGCGTCGATACGACCGTGACCTCGGTGACGCCGCGGCTGACCAGCGAAGGCCGGACGACCTTCACGACCGCCGACTTCCAAAGCAGCGGCGTCGACGTTAGCTTCGCCACGGGGCTCGGCATTCAACCGCTCGACCCGCAGGGCCACGCCGAGGTCGTTCACTACCAAAACACTGCGGGCAACGAGGTGATGATGAGGGAGCACCGCGGCGACAGGGTGCAGGTCTGCTTCCTCGGCGGCCCCGCGCCGACGCTCGAATGCAATCCGGATAAAGATCTGCGGGGCCGTGAATACCGCGTTTGGGATTACAAACAGCAGAAGCAGTATTCGGGCGGCAACTCCGAGCACGACTGCGGCGGAGCGTAGCGAGGTGCCGAACGTAATCTTACTTCAAGCCGGCAGCCGTACGATCGACGTCATCAAGACCGTTTCTCAGGTCGCCGGGCTCGGCCTCAGCGAAGCAAAGACGCTCGTCGAACGCGTGCCGAGCACGATCAAATCGGGGATCGGCGCGAACGAGGCCGAACGGATCAAAGCCAAGCTGCTGCGCGTCGGCGCGAAAGTCGAAATCGCGTAGCGCGTAATCGGCGTGCTCGTCGCGCGACGTTCTATCCGGGACTCGGTCGTCCGATTCGTTCCATCACGGAGTCAAAAAAGCGACGTAAACCGGGCTACGAGACGCTCTCCACCGGGATCGATATGTCGAACGGGACGATGCGCACGTCCGTATACATCGGCGCATCGTCGAGCTCGAATGTGACCTTCACTTCCGTCATCGCCTCGTGGGCCATCCCGGACGGCGGCTTCGCGGTGAGCTGGAGGACGAGCACCCGGTGGTTCATGCCCTGCGAGTCGGCTTTCCGCAGCGCCACCTCGAAATCGCCGGTCGGACACGCGCATGTGCCCGTCACTTTGAGGCGCGGCTTTCGGGTCGGACCCGACTCGAAGACCGCGGTCCATGAGCCGTGCCTGCTCTCGCACCCGTGAAGTGACTGCATGGCATTCCCTCTCAATACGTAGCGTTGAGCTCCGACGTCGTTCCTACGGCGACTTGGCTACCAACCGTGCAGAACCTTGGCAGCTCTCGCGGCGACGCACGGGCTCACACTTCGGCTCGGTGCGCCTTGTCGAGGCCGCGTTCATCGTTGCCTCAACCGAGGATGATCCAGTCCTTTACCGGCGCCGTCGTGCCGTTGCTGTAACTGATCGTGCCGCTGCCGGAGCGATCGAGCGAGATCGTTGCGACGGTTTGGCCGCTCGAGTTCGTCACCGTGCCGCTGAGGTGGTTCCCCGACGACGTCAGCGTCGTCGTCAGGCCGGCCGCGGAATCGATAAGCGTCAAACTGAGGCTGGACACGAAGCTGCCGAAGCCAAAGCCCAGGTTCGCCGTGCCGGTCAAGGTCGCGACCTGCGTTCCACCGGCGATCGTCCACGCGGGCGGCGTCGCCGGCGCAAGCGTCAGCGCGCCGAGGGCTCCCGTGAAGCCTTGCCCGTTGATGCTCAGCTCGAACGAGCGCGGGGCGAATCCCGAAAACGCCATCGGCGCCGCAGTGCCCGCAGGGCTGGGAGAAGCGGTGGGCGCCGGCGAGCTCACCACCGTCGTGGTCTCGACGAAGCCGAGGCTCTCGCCGGCGGCGCTGTCGTTGATCGCGTTGCCGGAGCCGCAGTCGATGCTGCTCGAGGTGCCGTAAACGCAGGCATAGCCGAACTGCGCGTACGGCGTCGCGCTCGGTGCGGGCGCGGCCGTCTTCTGTTCGCTGATTTGGGTGAGACGTCCGGACGCGTCGACCACGAACGTCAGCGCGAGCGTATCGTAATCGACGGCCGCGCCGGATTCGTCGAAGACTTCCGCGGTCCCGCTCGCAGTCCCGGTGCCGCCTCCCGAAGGCGGCGGCGAGATGACGAGCGTGCGGAGCATGTACGGCTCCGTGCACGCGCTGTCGTAGAAGAACTCGACGGTGAAATCGATCGTCCCGCCCGAAACAGTTTCTGAGAACTCCGCGCCGTTGTAGCAGGTGTTCGACGCGGAGGGTGAGGGCGAAGCCTCCGCGGCGACCCGCTGGTGCGAGAGCGCGACCGCCTTTTGCAACGCGTACGCGACGCCGCCGCCGCTGGTGTCCATGAGGTTGAACTCGACGCTCGCCCCAGCGACCGACAGCGCCGAGCCGCTGACGAGCTTCTCCGTCGACAAGGTGGCACCGCCCGTGCCGCCGCCAGAGGTCGGAGGAGCCGAACCCGAGCCCCCTCCTCCTCCGCAGGCCGCTACGGCGAACGTTCCGATCGCAAATGCAGCGAGGGCAATCCCGTGGCCGAGTTTCATAGCGACACTCCTAGGGCGCAGCGGGGCGCATTTGCAGAGGACTGCTCCTTCGGCGAGCCGCGGTCCTACCAAAAACAGTGTCGCAGCCCGACAACACGGCGCCGAATGGACGCTTTCTGTAGGCGCCGGCGCCGAAGATACACAGACAAAGAAGATCGCGAAGGTCCGCCCGCGAGTTTCGTCCCTGTCAGCCGCTTGCCGTCGGCGTCATCGATTTCAAACAATCAGCGGCTGATCGACACTGCGTTCCAGGCTGGTCAGGCGAGTGCCCGATGCGCCGCGCGTAGGGCCGCCTATCAGTCGTAGCCAAATGCGTAATCGATTCGGATATGGGATTGCTGCTCGAGCGATATGACGCCGGCGAAACGCGCCGGGTAGCGCATGGGCTCATGGACATCTAACTGACCGCTTCTTCGATGAAGCGGCACACGGCGCTCGCGACCTGGACATTCTCGACGGACGTGCAGCGGTGGACGAGCAGCGCGGGCGAGCCGACCATGACGGCGAGGGCGCGTGCTCGCGAGATGGCGACGTTGAAGCGCTGACGGTCGAAGACGAAGCTCATACCGCGCGGTGCGTCCTCGGGGCTGGAGGCCGCGGTCGAGAAGAACACGACGTAGGCTTCTCGGCCTTGGAATTTGTCTACGGTTCCGACTTCGATGTCACCGAGACCGCGTGCGGCGAGCGTGCGCTGGATGCAGCGAACTTGCGCGTTGTACGGGGTCACGACGATGATGTCAGCGGCCGTCAGCGGGCGCGTCGCGCCGTCGACGCCTCGGACGGTGCCTTGCAGCAGCCATTCGATTTCGCCGGCGATGCGCGCGGCTTCTTCGGCGGAGCGCTGCGTGTTGCCGGTGTGCTCGACCGGAAGATAGCGCAGGCCGGTGCCGGCGAGACCGGCGGAGTCGACCTGCTGGAGCTGGCGGCCGGGTGCGGAGTGCAAGCGTCCTTCGTACAGCAGCTCGGAGATGAAGCGGCATACGGCGGGATGCATCCGGTACGAATCGGTGAGCAGGACGCCGCGGTCCGGCGCGACTGGTTGCAGCTTGTGGCCGAGCAGGTGCTCGAGCACCGAGGCTCCGATGTCTCCGGGATGCTGCGTTTGGGTGACCTGCGGTAATTGCAGCGGGTCGCCCAGCAGAACGGCGTTCCTTGCCGACGTCAGCGAAGCGATCGCGTGCGGGAGCGAGACCTGCCCGGCTTCGTCGACAAAAAGGTAGTCGAGGCGATGGTCCATCTTCGCGGCCGCGAACGCCCAGGCCGTGCCGGCCACGAGATCGGCGCGATCGTCCGCCAATGAATCGTGGGCGTTCTCGAAGTGCGGACCGTGGTAGTAGGTCGGCGCGTCATCCTCCTTGCACTTCTTCAGACCGCGGAAATCGACGTTGCGTTCGGCAGCGACCTTCTCGACCTCGTCGAGCAGATTGTGAATGGCCTTGTGGCTGTTGGCGGTGATTCCAACCTTCAGACCCCGCGCGAGGAGACCGACGATCAGCCGCGCGCCGAGGTACGTCTTGCCCGAGCCGGGCGGCCCTTGGACGAACAGATAGCTCTCGTCGAGCTCGTCGCAGAGGGCGCGCAGCGTAGCTTCCGTCACGAGTGCCGGCTGGATGTGCGCGCCATACCCGAGCCGGCGCAGCCGCGGCTTCGCGGCCGACAACACGTCGAAGGCAGCGCGATAACGGCAGGCTCGGCCTTCGTCGAGCAACGCCTGGGCGAATCGCGCAAGCGCGTCGTCGATCGGCCGTGGGGGCACGATCTTGCGAATCGTAATCGCGGACGGGAAGGGGGCGCCGCGCAACTTCGGACCGCGTCGCAGGATGATCCGGCTGCATTCCTCACCCTCGTCGACCGCGATGATCTCGCCGGTCTTCTCGCTTGACGCTAAGTCGAAGCAATCGCCGCCCTCGATCTTATGCAGCTGCGCCGGATAACGGAACTCGTAATCGAACGACTTGTTCCAAGCTACCGGCTTACCGACGAGCTCGAGGCCGACGATGCTCTCCGAATCATCGAGAAGAGCGTCAGGATCTTCCAGATAGGTGGCGCAGCGGTTGTAAAATTGCCAATACACCGGCTTGTGCTCGCGCCAGTGGTACTCCAGCATGTGCCGCGCCAGAAAAAGGGGCCGCGCCTGCGCCGTTTGCGGCGAGGCGTCGGCGGGATCGAAATCCTCCGGCAGCCGCGCTTCGAGCGCTTCCTTCAGCTCGACGAACTTCGGCTGCGACTTCGGCGCTTCGACCTCTCGGCCGGGATAGGGCGGGATCGCGACGCCAAACTTGGCCGAAGCCTCCTTCCGCAGCGCGAGCAGCCATTCACGCAGGCCGTGGGTCGAGACGCAGTCGTACTCGTTGTAGCGTTCGAGGTCGTCGAGAATGCCGTCGTCGCGGGTGGCTGCATCGGACCGCAGCGCGAGCCATTGCTCGAACCAGAGGATCGATTCGTCGCCGGCCTTCACGTGCGAGCCGGCGCCGCGCCTGCCGTAGAAGTCCTCAATCTTCTTGATCGAATAGCTCGGCTGCCCGACGACGATCGCCTGACGGACGACGGCATAGAGATCGACGAGCACTTCTTGCCGTAAGACGGCGTCGACTTCCGCCTCGCGGGTCGCGTGTCGGAGTGAGAGTTTTTGCAGCGCCGTCTTCTCGTAAGAGGCGTAGTGGTAGACGTGCATGTCGGGATGGCGTTCGCGGCGTGCCATCACGAAATCGATGAAGGCTTCGAACGCCCGTTTCTCGGCGAGCCGATGGCTGCCGGCGGGCGGCGCGCTGCGGTCGCAGCCCCAGAAGGCGTGGAACGTGCCTTCGGCCGTATACGCGCCGAACAGGTACTCGAGCCCCGTGCCGAGCTCGTGGTACGGGTCGCCTTCCATATCGAAGAAGACATCGCCGGGCGACGGTTCGGGGAGACGGTAGAAGCCGCGAAGCTTCGGCGGGGCGGCTTCTTCCTCCGCACCTTGCGTACAGATGCCGCTTTCGAGAAACTCGTAGCGGTAAGGGGCCGGCCGGCCGCTTGCGATCGCGATTCGCTGCTCGTGCTGCAGGCGCGCTTGGCGGCGCAGCTTGTCGAAGGTCGACTGCGGCATCTTCGGCGGCTTTTGCTCGGGCGCGGCTGTGGCAAGCGCACGCAGCGTGGCGATGCCGCCGTCGTTCAGCCGGGACGTTTGGAGCGTGGTGATGTTGGCGACGAGGCTGAGGTGGTCGTCGGCTTCGCGGCGTTGCTCGCAGGCCGTCTTCCAAGCACAGAGGCCGCAGTGCGACGAGGGCACCGGATAGGAAGGGGCGAGACTGCCGGTAAGACGCGTTTGGAAGCGTTCGCGCACGCTGCGGTAGTAGGCAGCGTATTCCTCGACGCGGTAGCACAAACGCGACCCGTCGCCGAGGACGACGTACATGTTGGCCGGCGCGCAGCCCTGAAGTCGCGCGACGTGCTCGCTGTAGTGAGCGAGCTGCAGCAGAAAGTACGGCTGGGTTTGGCGGGCGAGCTTCGTGTCCTCGACCTCGTAGTGCCAGCCCCACCGGCCGCCGGGCAGCGGCTCCTCGACCTTGCGCAGGAAGTCGGCGTGACCGAGGCTGACGCCGTCGAAGAACGTCGCCTGGTAGATGATCTCGGCGCCGCGCGCCATCGCGGTTTCCGTGTCTTCAGCGGCGCGGCGGACGCCGTCGAACCCCGGGTCGCGCTCGATGGTGGTGACCTGGCGGCCTTCGCCGATCAACGTATCGAGGTAGCTTCTCTCGTGCTCGTCGCCGAGCTTCGCAAGCAGCTCAGCCTGGGTGGGGCGCTCGGTCGGGCGCTCGAGGCCGCCGCGGAGGACGTCGAGATCGAGCGTGGTCAGATGCTCGCACGCGAGGTAGTTGTTGAGGTCCGTCGCGGACATGACGACTTGGCCTGCGAGAAGCTGCATGAACCGAGGACCTCCTTCCTCCTTGCTCGTTCGGTGGTTTCTGTAAGAATAGGAGGACGCTGTGCCATATGGGTGGCACGCTGCGGCGCGGCCCTACGCCTGGTCCGGTTCGTCCTGGGGCGTTGCCTTCCGCTGCTTCGATAATCTTCTCGAGCCGCCCAAGGTGAGCACGCCCGTTCCCGTCGAGGAGCTCCTCAAAGTATCGCGACGAGGCGCACTCCTTTGCAATGAGGCTGAGGTCGCCGGCCTCGTCCGCTTCAGATTTCAGTTGTCGCCGCATGTTGGTTCAGTGGTTGAGCGCGTCGAGCCACGTGGAAGCGAGGAACTCGCGGAAGGTGTCGTTGCAGTCTTGGTAATTCGGCCAGCGCTCACGAAGCCACGCGTGCGCCTGGCGCTCGGTGAAAGCAAATTTGCGCATCGCCCACGCCTTCAGAATGAAGCCGGTCCGGCTCTGACCGCCGTGGCAGTGGACGAGCACGGTACGCCCTTCCGCGTGGAACGCGTCGATCGAATCGACCGCGTCCGCGACGACGCTCGAGAGATCGCCGTTCTCGGCGCCTTCACGATCGACGAGATACAGTTCCCGGCGGATGGGTCGCTTGGCGAAGCGGCCGTTGGTCCGGCAGAGCGACACGATCACCCAATCGGGATCGGCCGTTGCGGCGGCACCGAGATCGGCTGCGAAGAGTCGCGGCGCCACTTCGGTCGGGCCTGCCGGCCGTTCGAGTTCGGGCAGATCGAGCGGCCTCTTCCCGAGAAGGCGCCGCGTCAGATCTTGGAGCGCGGCGTTGTCGTAGAAGCGCATGCCGTTGGGCGATCCGATCTTGCCGTGCACGTAAGTCGTCCAGCGGCTCGGGATCGCTTGTATTCCGAAGACGGCTCCGGCGAGCGCACCCGTCATGCAGGCGACCGTGTCGGCGTCGTCGCCGAGATTGACGGCCTTGACGACGGCGGCCTCAAAGCTGTCGGAGTGGCGCAGGGCCCAGACGGCTTGCGCCAGGCATATCCAGACGGAACCGTTTCCAAGGCTGCCGGCGTCCGACGGCTTCCAATCCGGACGCAGCGTCTGCGCGAAGCGTTCGCGGACGTCCGCCGGAACGAACTCCAGCACGGCGTCGATTTCGGCGAGCGGAGCGTGGCCGAGAATCGCGCGGCGAACGAGTTCGGCCGCAATGGCGGCTCCCCAGCCGGCGGCCGGATCCTCGTGCGTGAGCGCTGCCTGCGCGCGGGCGGCAGCCATCAGCGTATCGACGTCGGCGTGAACGAAGGCGATGCCGATCGGCGTCACGCGCATCAACGCTCCGTTGCCGGCGCTTCGACCGTAGGTCTGGAGGTGCGCTTCCAGGGCGGCGCCTTCGATGTTGACGCGGCTGAGAGCCAGCCGCGTGGTGATGCCGACGTCGTTCGCCTCGCGGCACCAGGCCCGAAGCCACTTCCACGCCTCAGACGAGCTGTAACCGCCTGCGGCGACGATTGACTTTGCCAGCGCGATAGCCATCTGCGTGTCGTCGGTGAATTCGCCGGGCTCCCAATTGTACGAGCCGCCGCCGATCATTTCCCCGGCACCGCCGATCGCGGGCTCCGGGAACTGAACAGCGTATCGGTTCGGCTGCTTGAATTCGAAGGGCGCTCCGAGTGCGTCACCGACCGCGGAGCCGACGAGGGCCCCCAGCGCGCGTAACTCTATGCTCACTCCGAGGTCCGATGCGGGCGGTAAAATGCACTGCTCCATTCCCTCGATGGTCGGCGCCCTTTACACGTGCTTTACGAGATTTGAAGCGCGCGGCCGTCGTTGTGCGGCGGCTTGCTGCTCGCGAGCGAGAACGAGCGCGCACGTGTGCGCTGGCGCGCTACCGGAGCACGAAGGCATGCCCTCCACCCTCGCGCAGCTCGCTGGAAGCGGCGACCGGTCCCTCCATGTCGGCTAGGCGTGGCTCCCCGAAATTGCCAGAAGCGCACGAGCGCCGTCCGCCCTCACGGGCTCGGAGAAGAGCAGCCCCTGTGCCTCCCCGCATCCGAGCTGGGCGAGCGCAGCAAGTTGCTGCTCCGTCTCGACGCCCTTTGCGATGCATTTGAATCCCAGGCCCTGCGCGAGCACGGTCATCGCTCGAACGATCTCGATGTTCTTGCCGGTCCCCAGGCCACGCACCAAGAACGAGTCGATCTTGAGCGCGCTGATCGGCAACCGGCGCAAGTATATGAACGACGAGCGTCCGGTGCCGAAGTCGTCGAGGTGTATGGCGACGCCGGCTTCCCGCATTTCTTTGAGGAGACCGATGATGCGTTCAGAATTGTCCATCGTCACAGCTTCGGTGATATCGACGATCATCGATTGCGGCGGCAACGCCACCTCGGCCAGGATCTCGTGAATTTCTCTCGCGAGCCCGGGGCGCTCAAACTGCGTCGCCGAAAGATTCAGACTCATCGTCAATCGCCCGCACCCATCGATGGCCTGCCAGGCAGCCAATTGCCGCGCACTCTCCAGCAGTGCCCAGCGGTCGATGGCGACCATGATTCCGCTCTCCTCGGCCTTTGCACGAAACTCGTCCGGGGAGAGCAGTCCCCGTTGCCGATGCTGCCATCTGACGAGAGCCTCGTATCCCGTGATCCTCCTCGTAGCAATTTCGACGATCGGCCGATAAAAGAGGCGAAACTGGTTGCGTTCCATCGCTTCGCGCAGGTCCTTGTCGAGTTGGCGAACCGCGCCCGCACGCGTCCGCATCTCGTCCTGGAACAAGCTGTACCGACCACCGCCCCGCGACTTAGCCTCGTACATCGCAAGATCGGCGTCTTCGAGGATGCGCGACGCACTCGAGGTCCCCACCCTGAGGTTGGACACGATAGCGACTCCAATACTGGCGTTGGTCGATACCTCACTTCCCTCGATCGTGAAAGGGGCACGGAGGCATTTGAGGATTCGATCGGCTCCCTGGGCCGCGTCGGCAGGGCCGTTGATGTCCTCGAGCAAAATAGCGAACTCGTCGCCGCCGATACGTGCGAGGACGTCCTCCCTGCGCATCGCATGCTCGATGCGCCTGGCGACTTGCACCAGGAGCTGATCGGCGAGAACGTGGCCGATGCTGTCGTTCGTCGCCTTAAATTTATCGAGATCGAGGAACAGTACGGCGGAGGCGCTCTCGGGACGTCGCTCGGAGCGAGCGATGGCGCGCTCCAAGTATTCATCAAAAAGTTGACGATTCGCAAGGCCTGTCAGGCCGTCGTGAAGGGACGCATGCTGAGTCGTCTCGACGAGAGACTGAAGCTTTTGCGCAGCCTCTCGCAGGGCTTCGGCTGCCAGATATTGCTCGGTGAGGTCGTGGACGATTTTCGTGAAGCCCAGAAGGGCGCCTTGCTCGTTGTAGAGCGGTTGGGCGGTGTTTGTCCCCCAGAAGCGTGAGCCGTCCCTACGGATGTGCCAGCGATCGTTCCCAGTCTTAGGTCCGGTCAGGGCGTTGGCGAGCTCCTCGTCTGGTACGTCTGTCGCAACGTCTTCAGGGGTAAAAAGGACACTGAAGTTCCGGCCGACGATCTCGTCTGCGGCGTAGCCGAAGAGGTGCTGTGCCCCTAGATTCCATCGCAAGACGACGCCATCTGCAGAAACCACGAAGATCGCGTATTCGGTGAGGCCCTCGACCAAGAGATGATCGAGCCGGATTTCGTCGGTGTGACTGGCCTCGTTGGTGCGACTGGCCTCGCTCGTTTGACTGAGGCGTGCGTTCTCCGCCATCCCGGCAATCCTCGCTGACAGTGCAGACGCTGCGATATACGAAACTTCCCCTGCGCTTCACAAATGCACCAGCCCGCCCTTCCGGTTAGCGAGTCGTATCGCAGCCGAAAACGAGCGAGCGCAGCCTCGTCCACGCCGTCGACCGAAGGGAAAATCACGTCACCGGCCGCCGCGGAAGCCAGCTAATCGCAATCGATCCGCCGGAACGGCAAGGTCTGGGGGCGCACGTAGAACCGGCCGCCCATCCGCCGCGACAGCCGGATCGGTCTATCAGCTGCACGGGGTTTGGCCGGCCGCTATTCTCAGCGTAGCTGAGGGGGCCTAGGTCTTCCTCGAGTCCGCGACGTATCAAACCAGTTCGTGCAACCCAGCCAGTAGGGTTTCCCGCACCGTCGCGAACGTGCACGGCCCGATGAAGTACTTGGCTCGGACGTCCAAGCGCTTCGTGTGCCGCGCCTTGCGTCGATCACCGAGAAGCCAAGACTCGTAAAGGAACCATCAACCGGACCTCAGCAGAAGGTAAACTCTCGGCGATGTACGTTGGCGCAATTCAAACGGCGAACGCAATTCAAACGGCGAATCGCCGGAGCCCTTCTCCGCGATCCGAACAACCTCCCGTACTGCGCTCAAGACTCAAGACAACCGTCGCGACTATGGCCTCTGGACAGCAGCAAATGACTGCCGCGCATTTTGCAAAGTGGGTTAAGAACACGCCTGAGTTCTGAAAGGCGAACATCCAGTCAAACGCCACACGCGTGCCCATTCCCCGACATCGGTCGCAGCATCAAGCCCAGCCACAATCTTCAAATAGCTAAGGTCAGTCAGCATACGTTCACGGTCCTCGAACACCGCGATGAACGACACTCGTAGTTGGCGTGAACTCGTCATCAAAGCGGCATTTCCTGCGCGACTGAGGGGTAAGATAACGATCCGTGCCTTTCCTTTTGCCCTCTCATGTAGTAACATCGGATCAGGGCAATAGCCCCCCTGGTTTAGCGTCCGGTCGCTCCTGCTACTCGGAGCTTTGACTGTTGGTCATCCTGAAGCTGCCCCTAATGCGCTCGTATTTCGCCAGGAACTCGGCAGCGTGCATCCCATCCCTGACCGCGCGGTTGCTCTCATACGGTTTCGCCTGATCCGTGGCCGCACAGTGGAGCCGGCGGTTTACGTCAAACGCTCCGCAGCGGCTGTTTACCGACCCAAGCGTCGTCGCAGTGGGTCGTAGTCACTTTCCTCGCAAGCTCGATCGAGATCATACGCGAGGATGAGCAGCCCGTCGTTTGAGGCTGATCGCATCACGTGGCTCGGTAGCTACGAGCAGGATCTGAGAAGCAAGAGGATTTGGTGCTCCGATGGGCTTTGCCTCATCCTGGGCCTCGATCGCTCGACATTTCGAGGTACTCACGCCGAATTGATGGCTCGCGTCCATCCCGACGATCGTGAGTCGGTGTTGAGCCACAATCAGGCCTTGGCACGCGGTGCCGACCCATATGACTACGAACATCGGATCGTCCGATCCGACGGCGAGGTCCGCATCGTGCGGTCACGTGGCTACGCGGTGCGCAACAGTTCCGGGCGTGCCGTCCGTATCTCTTTGACCCTCTTGGACATCACCGATCAGCGAAAAGCCGAGTCAGAACATCACGCTCTGGAAGCACGCTTCGAGCGCGCATTTGACAGCGCTCCGTTTGGGATGTCGCTCGCTAGCGTCAAACCGGCCTCCTTCGGTCGCATCCTTCAGGTAAATCAAGCGTACTGTGCGCTCACGGGCTACACGCGCGAGGAGCTGCTCTCAATGGACGCGCCGTCCCTCGTCCACCCGGACGATCGCGATGCATCCGTTGCAGCCATCAATGACCTGATCGCTGGGCGTCCCACCGCGACCACATTTGAAAGGCGCACCCTCCGCAAAGATGGCACGGCGCTCGTCGTTAGGCAACAAAATTCGATCGTGCGGGATGAAGCCGGCTTTCCGCTCTACGTTTTTTCACACAGCGAGGATATTTCACGACGGAAGGCAGACGAAGCCGCGTTAGCCGAAGCAAACCAGCGGCTGCGCCATTCGTTCGAAGATGCACCGATCGGCATGGCGCTGGTGAGCGTCACTAAGGCTGATTTCGGCCGCTTTCTCGATGTGAATGCCGCGCTATGCCAGATGCTGGGATACGATAAGGAACAGCTGCTGACGCTAGGTACCGACGACGTCATGCACCATGGTGAGCCGGACGACGATAACACTGCCTTACGGCGCATGATTGCCGACGACAACGACTCGTACAAGGCAGCGAGGCGCTATGTGCGCTCTGACGGTCAAACCGTATCGGCGCTACTTCACCGCTCGCTCGTCCGTGACGCCAGCGGTAGCCCGTTGTACTGCATCTCCCAGATCGTTGACGTAACGCGCCGCCAACGCGCGGAAGAAAGAGTTGAGCACCTTGCCGACCACGACCCGCTCACTGGCCTGCTCGACCGACACGCGTTCAACCAGAGGCTCGAACAGCACATGGCGGAAGCTCGCCGCTACGGTCACCATAGCGCGGTCTTACTCATCAATCTCGACCGTTTCAGGTACGTCAACGATGCCTTAGGGCATGCGGCCGGCGACGATGTCCTCCAAAAGGTGGCTCGGGAACTCAATGAGCATTGCCGCTCAGGTGATATCTTAGCGCGTATGGCCGGCGACGAGTTTGCCATGCTTTTGCAGGAAATCGCTGCGTCGTCTGCGCAGGACGTCGCCGAAGAACTGCGCGTGGCAATCAAAGAGAAGGCGCAGGTGGCTCGTAATCGTCAAGTGCATGTAACGGCGAGTCTCGGCGTTGCGAACATTGACGAGACGACGACTATGACAGCGCAGCAAATAATTGCGACACTCGACAGCGCATTGTCCCAGGCAAAGGAAGCTGGCGGCGATCGATTGTGCACTCCCTCTTCCATCCTGCAATCGCAGAACACCATGCAGTCGGACCTGGCGTGGTCTGAGCGTATCCGTGCGGCGTTGCAGAAAGACGAGCTCGAGCTCTACCAACAGCCAATCCTCGATCTGGTTACTGGAGATTTCGCTCATCATGAGCTATTGTTGCGAATGCGTGATGACGACGGCAACATCGTCGCGGCAAGCGCATTCCTCAAGGCAGCCGAGCGCTTTCGGATGATGCAAGAGATCGACAAGTGGGTCGTTCGGAAGGCGATTCGATTCGTCTCGGCCGAAGAGCGTGCAGGGCGAATCGCGCGGGTTGAAATCAACCTAGCAGGTCCGTCGTTGAACGACGCGGGCGTAATAGCGTGTATTGAGCAAGAACTGAAGCGAACGGGAGTCGACGCCAGTTGGCTCGTCTTTGAAGTCACGGAGACGGAAGCGATCGGCAGTATCGCCGATGCTTGCCAGTTCGCTGAGCGGCTGGCAAGCTTGGGCTGTGCCTTTGCGTTAGACGATTTCGGGGCCGGTTTCAGCTCGTTTTCCTATCTCAAGACTCTCCCTTTTAAGTACTTGAAGATCGACGGGCCGTTCATCCAAAACATATGCAATAGCGTCGACAATCAGGTAATCGTGAAGGCTATCGTCCAAATGGCCGCTGGCTTGGGGAAGAAAACGATCGCGGAGTTCGTCGAAAACGACGCGACTATCGATCTCTTGCGAGAATACGGAGTGGACTTCGCGCAGGGCTACGGCGTCGGCAAGCCGATGCCACTCGCCGAGTTCCACGCGGCGCCAACGCCCGGCTGAGTTACGCTCGACATCGGCCGGCAATTCGGCGGCTGCGGCTTAGGGGGGAGGCGTTGCGCACGCCACCGCTTGAGCGGCGTACCGCAGAATCCCCGTCCTTTGGCAGGGTGCAGAGCACGTCAACGAAAGCGGATGCTTCTCCAATCGATCTGTTCGAGGTCGGCCTGGAGCGTCTGAGCCGAATGGCGCGCTGAGTCGACTTGCGGACCTTCACACTGCTGGCCCGACTTGAATCTGAATGCGACCAAGTCGTAGAGGTCGAGCGCGCGCAGATACCGCTTCACCTTGATCTGATCGGCCACTCGAGAGCCGGCGGATCGCTCTCCCTTGTCCTTTCGCTCGACCGACGAAACGTAAGCGTCGGCGGCTTCCATCCAAAAATTACAAGCCAGGTCCGGCTCGTCGTACGTCATGGCACAGGCCTCGAAATTCTCAGCCGCCAGGCTGAGGAAATCGGCGCTCTGCAACGCGGATTTCTCTGCCGTCGCTTTGAGCATGAGGTTCTGTCCTCGAAGGCACGGGTCGACGCGACCGGCGGCTTTTGCCTCGGCAGGCAGGAGCAAAGCGATGACGGCCGAGATGAGGAGCGCCCTCATTCGACCCGGTCGATGCTGACCGCACGCTCGACATTCAACGCGTCGTCGCCGGCGCCGGTGAACGTCTCGCGCCATGACCCGTGCTGCAACGTGCCGCCCGAATCGAATTGCGCTGCGGCTGCGGCTTGACTCGGCGGCTCGACGCCGCCGCTTACGCCCACCCAGTTTGGAGGCCAACCCATCATGTACTCCCTCCACTCACGCCACTACCCTGACATGGGCAGTGGGGCACGCGCTCGCCGACCGCCGTAGAATCAAATGGCACCGAAGCTTGTGGGCACGAGTATCCCAGGCAGCGGGTTCGCCTGCAACAGGCCGGCGCTGCCGACTCCTCGACGACGCGCTCGGCGCCCGCTACGGGTAGTTGTCGATCTCTCCGCCGGCGATTGCCGCAGCCGGGTTCGAGGGGAGGAGGGCTCCGGCAGGACGCGTGAGCACGTACGTCCCGGTAGCGTACGTATCGACCTGGAGGACGTACGTGTTGTCGGTCGCGCCTCCGACGCCGAGGGAATCCTGAACCCTGCCCGTCTTATCGAGCGTAAAGAAATTGACGTACCAGAACTCGGTGATCCCGGAGGGCACGGTGCTCGGGGTGGGCGACGTCCCCGCCGAAGGCGAAACGCTCGGGCTCGGTGAGGGCGAGGGGCTGGCGGAGGCCGTGGGCGATGCCCCAGCCGACGCACTCGGTGCAGGCGTGCCGTTCGGGCACGGGTTGGATACTTGCAAAGGATTGTTCAGCTGCGCGCGCAGGAACGTCAGCTCGAACTCGTTGCCTTGGCCGTTGTCGTTGAGGACCAGTTGTGTCGTCGAAGCTCCCAGCGGAACCGTGATCGGATTGGGCGGGTTCGTCGTGCCCGGCGTGACGACATATTGATACAGCAATGGGTAGGCTGCCGCACCGCCGGTACTCGCTCCCAACACGAAGGAGTACGAATAGTTCAAGAACGTCGTCGCGTAGGCGTTGGGATACGGCTCCCCGCCGACTCCGCACGTGTTGAAGACGATCACGTAATTGTAATTGTTGAAATCCATGGCTTGCGTCGTGCGGAAACGGACGACCATGTATCCCGAGAGGTTACTCGTGCTGGGCGAGGGTGTGACCTGGTGGCCACAGGCTACCAGCAGCGCCCCGAACGCAAATGCGAGCATGAGTCCCACGGAGCCTAAGCGACGCAGCATCACGTTCTCCTCATTCAACCGACCGTCGTCCGCAATCAGCCCGAGCCCATTGCATTCGCGTGCGCGAAACCGAGGCGTGCCGATTCACGAGACGAGCCGCGCACGACGTAGCCCAGAAACGCCTCCGCTAGGCTGCGAAAAACCTGAGGTGATCCTGAGAGGCACAATTGGGAGAGATACCAGCATGAGGAACCCTTCGACGCGCGGTGCGGCGCTCGCTCTTCTGCTCCTGACCATTGCGCCGGTCGACGCGCAGACGGAGATCCTTCCGCTGCCACCGCCCCCAAGCTCGCTAGCCCCGACCGGCACGGTGCAGCGCGCCCTCGGCACGGCGTTCACGGCAATCACCGGCGCGCTCGCGACGAACCCGGCCGGCGCGCGACAAGCGAACCTCCTCTATCAGCAGGCGCTGGCGCGTTACGGCGACGGGGACCTCGACAACGCCTACGCTGAGGCGAACGCCGCGCGCTCGATCGCCGAGTCTCCTGCCGGGCCAACTGCGTCTTCGACGCCCGCACAGCCGCAGCTTCAGAGCGGCGCAGTAGCGCCGAGTCGCGCGCCGGCAAAACTGCCGGACGAGTTGCTGACGGCATATCTCGAAATCGACACGGCCGCGGACTTCGGCGGCCCACAGCTCGAAGCAGCGAAGCGGCACTAGCAAAATGCCCTTGACGCCTACCTCGACGGAAACCGCGCCGATGAGCGACGCGAAGCGAAAACGTCCTTCGACTTTGCGGAACGGGCGATGGAGCATCCGGCGAACCCCGCTCCGTAACGTACCCGCGATCGCCGACACTCGGGCGGCTCGCATATGAAATAACTCGACGCCGCCGAAGAGGATGTGCCCTTACCCAAAAGAACGTGCATCCGATGACAACCGGCAGCGCTACGGAACGTGTCTTCAGGCCCGGTACGGTGCTGAAGCCGACGAGCACATGCGAACTCGTCGAAACGGTCACGGGTGACGGCAAACGCCGGCGACGGTCAGTGAGGCGCTCCCCGGAGTCAGCCGGTTCTCGTCGTTGAAGCGGCGGTGAGCTCGGACTTCAGCCCCGCGGAGCGCGCCGCAGTCTATCGCGTCATCCGTTCGCGCCGCGACGTGCGCGAACAGTTCGTCGGCGACGACGTTTCGGAAGTGTTGCTCGCACGGGTCCTGGAAGCCGCACACTGTGCGCCGTCGGTGGGATTTTCCCAACCGTGGCGCTTTATCGTCGTCCGGGAACTGGCGACGCGCACCGCGGTCTACGAAGCCTTCCTTGCCGCAAACGACGCAGCGAGCCGCATCTACTCCGGCGCGCGCGCGGAACACTACCGCGCCTTACGGCTTCAAGGCATCCTCTCCGCTCCCGTCAACATCTGCGTCGTCTGCGAACAGAAGCCCGAGCGCGGTAACGGGCTCGGGCGCCAAACGATGCCCGAGACCGTGAACTACTCGACCGTCTGCGCCATCCAGAACCTCTGGCTTGCGGCTCGCGTCGAGGGGCTCGGCGTAGGCTGGGTGAGCATCGCCGAGCCGCAGGCACTGCGCGACATCTTCTGCGTCCCCGCGACGGCCGGCATCGTCGCGTATCTCTGCCTCGGCTTCGTGAGCGCGTTCAGGGACGAGCCGGATCTCCAGCGCGCCGACTGGGAACGACGCCTGCCGCTCGAGGACGTGATACATCGCGAGCGGTACGGCGCGAAATGACCGCGTCTCCCAAGTCAGCTCGCAATTCGCAGACGGCTGCCGCCGCTGGTGGAACCTCCGGAGGTTCTCGAATGCTTCGTTCGACTGCGCTTCCATCGTTCGTACGGATCCTCGCGCCGGCAGCATTCCTCCTCAGCTTGGCGTCCAGCGGTGTCGCTCAGAGCGCGCCGGCGCCGGAGGCCACCGCCAGGCTCGCGGCGGCCCTTCAGCGCGATGTGAATGCTTATTTGAAGGATCGTGCCGCCGAGGAACATCTCTCGTCGCTTTCGGTTTCCGTGAGCCTGGGGAAGCATCAGCCGACGATCGACGTCACGGCGGGGACGACGAAATTCGCGGGAGGCCGGCCGGTGAGGCCGACGGATCTGTATCAAATCGGAAGCAACACCAAGGCGTTCACCGCGGTTGCCGTCTTGCAATTGGAAGCGCAGGGACGCCTCTCGATCGACGCTCCGATCGGTAGGTACCTTCCTCAGTATCCCGCATACGCCAAACTGACCCTGCGCAGGCTCCTCAGCATGACCGGCGGACTCGAATCGTACGACAACCTCCCGGCGTGGGAGAACGCGTATGCAAAAGACCCGCACGCGCGCGTTTCGGCCGACTCGGAGATTCGCCTCGTGTACCCGAAGCTGAAGTATCCGCCCGGCACGAAGTACTACTACTCCAACACGGGCTATCTGTTGGCGCAAGAAGTCGTGGCCTCGCAGAGTCCGAGCCGGAGCTTCGATGCGGAAATGACCCGCATCATCGCGAGCGCCGGTCTCGAGCATACGTTTTATACGTCGCATCTGTACCCACCGGCGATCGCCGGTCAGGTCGTCGCCGGTTACTACGAGAACAACGAGGCTGGGCTCGCCAAATTCATCGGTTCCGACATGAGCGGTTACAGCCTATCGTGGGCGCAGGGCGCGGGCTCGATCGTCTCCACGCCCGGCGATCTGATCGTTTGGGCACGCGCGCTCTATCAAGGCACGACGCTCTTGCCCGAAAAGCAGAAGCGGGAACTACTGAGCCTGGTCTCGACCAAGACCGCTCGAGCGCTGACCGCGCCGACGGAGGAGGATCCCTCAGGATTCGGACTCGGCGTCTCCGCGCGACTCGATCCGAAGCTCGGCACGTTTTGGTTCTATCAGGGCGAGACGCTGGGCTTCCGCGCCGCGCATCTCTACTTTCCAAGCTCGGACCTTGTCGTTTCGATCTTTGCCAACAGCCGGCCGACGGAATCCAACAGTAAGCTCCAGGAACTGTTCGGGACGATCCACGCAACGATAGCAGCTTCGAACAAGCCCTGAGCGCACTCATTCCTAGAACCACCTTCGCGGAAATCAACGCTAGGCTGATGCAAGCCCGAGGCAAGGGACGACAAGCGCCGCGCGTGGAAACCGGCGAAGCGACCGGGTAGTATCCGTCGCACATGCGCTGTTCCACCACTATCGCTCCGAGCGGACCGTGCGCTCCAGCTTGCCGCTACGCTCGGAGGAGCGACGGAGGCGGTTAGGATGGTGGTTGGCGGACTGGTGGGCGCGTTCGCCGGCGCGGCCGTCTGGCCCCCGGCTTGGAAGGAAGCCCTCGGAGATGCGCGTCACGAGATCGACGCGACCGCAGTGCGACTCAGCGCGGCGACGTAATCTATTCCCGCGGGGATGTCAGTGCGCTAATTGGCGGAGCTCGTCCGGCCGAGGACCGTGCCGATCTTCCCGCTGTTCGGCGCCGGATCGAGAACGTGCGCCATGATCGCATATTGCATCAGTTCGCCGAAGGTGGCAAAGGACTTCAGCACCTTGTAACCGGAACTGTCGAGCACGACGAAGCGGCGAGTTACGGCGTCGAAGCGGTAGATGTCGATTTCCCACGTGCCGTATTCGGTGTAACGGCTCTGCTCGGCGTTGAAGTCGTCGTTCGAGCGAATAAAGTCTTCCCGTTCGTAGCGGTCGTGGGCCGGGATCGCCGCACCGTAGAACGTCAGCCCCTCGAACGACGTGCCGTTGACGATGCGCAGAAAGGCGAGCGCGTCGTCGTCGAGGTGCAAGCCCCGCACTTTGGCAGCTTCGCGTAGAAGCGAGAGTTGCGCCTCCGTAGCTCCGGCCGGAATCGAGCCGTCGCGAACGTCCACTTCGTGCTCGTGCCATTTATCGCAGTACGCTTTGATCGCGTCCTGCCACGAGATCGTCGTTTCCTTTCTCACCGTCCGCCCTCAGGAGTGCCGGCGCGCGAGCCACATCCCCGTGTCTGGGGACGTCGTGCAATGCGATGCCCTTCGCGGCGCCGGCCGTGCTCCCTTGAGCCTCGAGCAACATTAACCTGCGGCGCGCATGAGATGACGTGAGGAGCGGAGTCGGTGACGCGCGCCCAACACCCGACTTTTATAGTACGACCGCAGAACGCGGAGCCGCTCGATACGGCGTCGGCTACGCCTCGCAGCGGCGCTTGCGATAGGCCGCGACTTTAGCACGATTTCCGCATGTTTCCATCGAGCACCACTGCCGCTGCGGGCCGCGCGCGGCGTTCAGCATGAGCGCGCCGCACTCGGGGTGCTTGCAAGTTCGCAGGCGGTCGCGATCGGGTCCGCCGTAGAGCGCGATCGCGTCGTCGGCAATCTGTGCCAGAGCCGCGCGGACGGGCGCCTTCGAGGCGTGCCGGATCCGCAGCGTCTTCGGATCGAGCTCTTGGGTCGTGCGCCGCGCGGCCGCGGCGGCGTTGATCAGCGCGACGTCCGAAGTGGCCGGCTTGCGCGCTTCGAGAAGGGCGGTGCCGATCGCGTAGATCGCTTCGCGCAGCGCGAGGGCGCTGCTGTAGTCAGTCGACGTCGCGGCCGTTCGATCGGCGAGCGAGGCCTTCGCAATCCAACGATCGAGGTCGGCCGGGGTCGGGATGCGCTCGACTGCTTCACCCTGCCGATAACCGAGGGTAGCAGTGAAGTCCAGAGCGAGCGAGCCGCGGTTGAAGCGGAAGTCGCCTCGGGCAGCCATGCTCAAATCGTAACCGCATTGACGGGTTACGTCAAGCCCGATACCCTTCGTCGTAACCTGTCGATAAGGTTACTAGGCTCGCGATGCTGGCGCTGCGTTTCGGCGTCGCGGCGCTCGTGCAGCTCGTGCTCGCCGTCGCAACGCGCGCTCCCTGATTCTGGTCAACGGCGTCGAACGCCTGACGCGCATTCGACCCTCTGCCACGCTGCTCGACGTGTTGCGCGAGCGGCTCAGCCTTACCGGCACGAAAAAGGGCTGCGACCATGGGCAGTGCGGCGCGTGCGCCGTGCTCGTCGACGGACGGCGTGTGCATTCGTGCCTGACACTGGCGGTGATGAATCAGAAGCGAGGCCCATTACCGGCTCGACTCACTGCGCATACGGGGAATCGGAGAGATCGGGATTACCGGCGTTCCCGCCGCGGTGGCCGACGCGGTCCACAACGCGACCGGCAAACGCGTCCGCGACTTGCCGATCCTTCCAGAGAGGATCCTCGCCTACTGATAGGTTATGAGGTCGGGCTGAGGGCGGAGCCGCATCACCTCGACCGGGGTCAGCACGTCTATGTCCTGATCGTAGAATAGCTTTAGGCCGTTGTGGAAGCGAGGGTCGAGCCTCGCCATGGCTTTGTATTTCATCACTTTCAGCGCGCGTTGCCCGAAGCCGTCGACGTGGAAGGTCGTGGCTAGCTCCGGGAGCGAGCGCACGTCATTTCGATCTGCGATCATGTCCGGAGTGAACTGGTGGATGACGAACAGCTTCTGCGGCAGGTTGTAGCGGCGGACGATATCGGCCAGATACGCTGCGACGCCGTTGATCTCGCTCGCGGTCGTCCCGCCGATCGTCCGGCCCGGCACTTCGTTCGGTCCCATCTCCCACTCCGGATCGAGCGCGAGGCCGACGTCCGGTTCGCGCAAGAGTTCATCAAAGCGCCGCACGAGCGGTAGGAAGTGCTCTCGGCCGGGTTGGACGTCGATCAGAAGCAAGCCTGAGATCTTTCGCGCCGCGATGAGGCAGCGCCGGGCCCCGTCGATATCGGGCGCACCATGGTACAGGCCGTCGTTTCCGGGCGCCTGCTGCGCGGAGACGGCGATCTCTTCGAACGCGGGTATCACGGGTCTGCTGAAGCCCGCGTACGCCTCCGCCTGTCGCTCGAGGCGCGGGGCAATAGCCTCAAGCGACTCGTTTCCGAGGACGCCCATCGACGGCACGCCGGGCCTGCCGTAGTACGCGACGACGCGCCGCGCCGGAAAGAGCGGACGTACGAAAAGTGGAGGGTGCTTCGCAGCCGGCTGCGGCGTGCACGCGACGAGGAGCGCGAGCACCAAAGCGCACCAGTAAGGGACAACACTCTTTCCCAGCTCGGACGTTGACGCAGAGTGCGACACCTTCATTCAAAGGTTCGCCTTGAACCGCGAAACGCTGCGCTCCTGCCACTTCCACGAGCCATGCGATCCGTCGGGCATCACGCACACATTGCGCACGGTCATGACCTTAGCGCGACCCATCATGCCGAAGAAGCTGGAAAGATTCGCGCCGCCGAGCACGGCGGGGCGCTTTCAACCTCCGGCGCGCAGCTAGAGGCTGGGATTGCCCCGGTCAGGGCGGCGGATCTTGTTGCCGCACGTTCAAGGCCCGCTCGATGGCATCCAAGCGTTGGAGGATGGCTTTTGTGTCGTGTTGCGACTCCTGGCCGATGAAGAACGTCGTCAGACCTGCAGCGAGCAGTGACGCCGTACCGATGCCGGTGAACATCAGCAGCGTGGCGATCCCTCGGCCTTCCATCGTCGTGGGGTATTTGTCACCATAGCCGACGCTCGTGACCGTGCTGACCGCCCACCAGAGCGAGTCTCCATACGATCTGATGTTCGCGGCCGGGGCGCCACGTTCGAATTGGAATTCGAGCGCGGCTCCCACGCCGATGACGACGACGAGAATCAGCAATGTCGTTCCGACGCTTTGCGGATTTACGATAGACTTCGATCTGCTCTGAGTCTTCGCTATCGCGGAGATCACGGTGACCGTGCGAAGAACTCGCAGCGCTCGCAATCCGCTGAACACACGCAGCGGTGCCATAAGCGGAAGCACTACGATCGCCAAGTCCAAAACGTTCCGCTTTACGAACGTCAGTTTCAACGGAGCTAGTGTGAAGCGCACGACATAGTCTACGGCGAACAGGCTCCACAATATCCAGTCCGCAGCCCGTAGGTTTGCATCGATTACGCTCGACGTTTGAACGGCGATCGGATAGATGAGGAGCCCGACAAACATTATCGACACAACGATCATGGGGACGGCAGTGATGCGCTCGTAGCGTTGTATGAGATCGAGACGATCGAGCTTATCCATCACGCTGGCCGCCTTCGTGCCGAGCTCATCAAGGCTCGCGTCAGGCGCCGTACCATAGGATGTGCGCCTCCTCGAGAGGAACGCTTGCTCCGGAATAGGACGGAATGATACGAGGCGTGTAGTCGGACGCTGGGCGCGATGCGGGAACTTCGGCCAAATAGATCCGAGCGCCGGGAGAAAACTCGACGTCCTCCCTCTGCGTCATGTCCGCTGTGAACGGCGGCTCACCCTTACGGGGATCTGCGTACATCTGGATGCGAACCCAGTCGGCGCGTAGCTCTCCGAGATAAACCTCAGTTCGAACCGCATGTTCTTGTGGAGTGCTCGTGACACGAAGCTCGCCGAATCGGAGCGACGCCCAATGCTCCGCCAAGGCTTGCTTCCATTGCAGCAGCGTTCCGGCCGAAAATTGTGGGGTCAAAAGAGACATGCTCTCGCGCATCAGGGCGACCCACTCAGTCGGAATTCCGCTTTCGGCACGGTTGTAAAATGCCGGGATGACCTGCTTTTCAAGCACGTCATAGAGTTCTTCCGCTTCGGCTGCGTCCCAGGCCGGATCGTCGCCATGTTCGTTGCCGTCACCGAGCGCCCAACCGACTGCCGGAGAATAGGCTTCGGCCCACCATCCGTCCAGTTCAGATAGATTGAGGCCGCCGTTGACGAGCACTTTCATCCCGCTCGTGCCGCACGCTTCCCATGGCCGCCGCGGCGTATTGATCCAGAGGTCGGCACCCTGTACGAGCCGCTCGGCCAGTACTAAGTCGTAATCGCTCAGGAAGACCGCGTGGCGGCGCACCTCGGGCCGCTCGACGAATTCGATCCAGGCCTTGACCATCGCTTGACCGGCGCGATCTTGCGGATGCGCCTTGCCGGCGAGCACGAGCTGCACCGGACGTGCCGGATCGGTCAGCATGCGAACGAGCCGCTCCGGGTCGTGCAGAAGCAAATTCGGTCGCTTGCACGTTGCGAACCGACGCGCAAAGCCCAAGGTCAAGGTGTTCGGATCGAATCTGCCGGCCGCAACACTCGAGTCTCCCCCGCGAGCGGCAAGCTCGAAGGCAACGCGCTCGCGCACGAAGCGGACCAGCTCGAGACGGTTCGAGGCGCGAAGCTCCCACAGCGCACCGTCCGTCGCCTTGCGAATATCGTCTCCGACGGCTTCCAAGGCTCCGCGCCAACGGTCGGCACCGCAAGCCGCCGTCCAGAGCGCATCGGCAGCCTCTGAATCCCAGGTGGGAGCGTGCACGCCGTTCGTGACGTAGGCGACGGGCACCTCAGCCTCAGGCCAGCGCGGAAACAAGCCCTGAAAAATGTTTCGGCTGACCGCGCCGTGCAGCCGGCTCACGCCGTCGATCGTCCCACTGCCGCGAATGGCGAGGTGAGCCAGGTTGAAAGGTTCATCGGCATTGCCGGCGTCCGCGCGCCCGAGCGCTAACAAACGCCGGAGATCGATGCCGAGACGCTCCCGCGCGTAGCGCTCCAGATATGGGCCGATCAGGCTAGGCGCGAAGCGGTCGAAGCCGGCTTCCACAGGGGTGTGGGTCGTGAAGACGTTTCCAGCCCGCGTGACGGCTAACGCCGCTTCAAACGACTGCCCGGTGTCCTCCATGAAACTTCGAGCACGCTCGAGGACGGCAAAGGCCGCGTGTCCCTCGTTCAAATGGCAAACTTCCGGACTGAGGCCAAGACCGCGCAGCAGCCGCCAGCCGCCGATGCCGAGCGCGACTTCCTGCATCAACCGTAGCTCGGGTCCGCCGCCGTAGAGTTCGCTTGTGATGCCGCGATAGGCCGGCGGGTTGGCGGGGTCGTTGCTATCGAGCAAATAGAGTTTGAGGCGACCGATCTGAGCCTGCCAGGCCCGCAGCCAAACCTTTTGCCCCGGCAAGATGACGTTCAGCCTGAACCACTCGCCTTCTTTGTTGCGCACGGGTGTGATAGGCAACTGGCCGGGGTCGTTGTACGGGTACAAGGCCCGCTGGCTTCCGTCGCCGTCGATGACCTGACGAAAGTGACCCTGCTGGTAGAGAAGGCCCACTCCAACGACCGGCACGCCCAAATCGCTGGCGCCCTTGAGCTGGTCACCGGCTACATTCCCCAGGCCCCCGGAATAGATCGGCAGCGCTTCACTCAGCCCAAACTCCATGCTGCAATAGGCGACACAGCTCAGTGACGACCCGCCGTGCACGCGCTGAAACCATGCCCGCGCCTCGACGTCTTCACGCTGCTGCTTGCGGAGCTCGCGAACGCGCGCGCCGAAAACGGGGTCGTCTTCGAGTGCCTTGAGCTTCATCCCTGACGCCGTTTGCAATACGACCCACGGGTTGTGGGTAAGCTCCCACAACTCGGGATCGATCTTGCGCCAGACCGGATCCGTCGTATGGTCCCAGCAGTTACGAAGGTCCAAAGCCAGTTCCACCAAAGGGTCCCGCACTCCGGACTCGGTTTCGAACAGCGCGCTGTTCAGGTCGCGCATGAAGCCATTCCTCTTTTCTCAGCTGGTTCGACCAGCTCGGCGCCCTGAAGACTCACCGGCTCAGAATACGGCAAGCCCATAAAGGCTTCGTGAACAAAGGTTAAGAGCCGCGTCGCCTCCGTTGGGCACGCCCAGCAACCCTGCGAGAGTCGCAACTCCTCGACAAAAATCGAACGGATCCGAGCGGTCGTTTTAGGCTCTTCAGTGTGGATCGCGTTGCACGCGCCATGTAAGCCTGCATAGCAAGCTGGCGCGCGGCGGCTGATTTCTTGGTCGACGGGAGCCTCGGGCGTATGAGGGGTCCCGATAGGGGCTTGACCCACGGTATATTGTATGGTGAAGTTGGAATGGTACTAAATATAGGGTGCGGCACATCCGGGTTGGGCTGGTGAACGTCAAGGCGGCCGCTGTGCTGCCTCGCGAAGCTCCGTTGCCAAACGGTACGCCACGGAAGGAAGTCGTCAATGTCGATCAACGGCAGCCTCGAGATCGTCGCGCAGGCAGCGGAGGACGCGCGGCACGATCGCGCGACGCAGTTGGAGGCAGCCCGACAGGCCCTTGAGCGCGCGAAGACGGCCTTACAGGCAGCGCAGGCCCGGGTCAAAGCCGCCCATCACCGGCTCGCCGCGGGCTCGCCGGCAACCGTCCTCGCTGCCGCTGAGGCGGAAGTGGCCACGCAGGCCCAGCAGCTGCGGACTGCCAGCGAACTCCACCAGGAGCTCCTTGTCCAGGACGTGCGCAGCTCTTACCGCGAGCGCAGGGCCGAACATCTCGAACGCCTCGCCCAATATCGTGAGAATGAGGCCGAGCGCGAGCGGCTCGTGCCGCAGATCCAGATGCTCAAAGCCGAGCTCGTCGCCAAGCAACACCGCCTTACGTGGCTCGAACGAAACACCGAGAGCGGACCCCCGAGCGGTGCGGCTCTGCGCGCTTTCACCGTGCAGCATTGCGAGCTGCTGCGCGCGGCCGGGGATCTCAGTCAAGAGGATTGGGAGCAACTCAACCGCTAGATGCCGCTCGGAAGCTCCGTCAGTAGCTTAGCAGTAGTGCTGAGTTGCGGGTAGGCGTCAGCGATGGCGTGTAGCACGCGCACGCGAAGCAACGAAGCCGACTCGACAGCCAGCGTCGCGTAGTAGACACGCTGATATTGGGCTTCAAACAGCGAGCAGAGATAGTTGACTGCGGTTCGTTCGGGAAACGAATCGCCTTGTTCTTTGGCTCCTTCCCCGCAACGGGCGAGGGACGCCCGATGGTGGTCGCGCGCCCGGCTGACAAGCGTTGCCCATGACAAGACGGGGACGTCGATCTGGATTTTCTCGACCTCGGCCAGGATCGCGAGGCGGTACTTTTCTGCCTCGTCGGCAAGGAACAGTCCGCGCCTTGCTGAGGCGCGGGCCCTCGCGTCCTTTACTTGTTTCCCTAAGTTTAACATCTAGGTGATCTCCTCTCGTGTACGAGCGCTCAGACCCTTCGAGGGACCGAGTTTTCAACGCGAACCGGCCTGGCGTCGGCTCAGGGAGCGGCAGAAAAGAGCGGAGCCCGCCTCTGTTGTCGGAGACGTCGTCGGCACCGAAGAGCAGCGGCGACGATATCGAGAGCCGCCGCCTCGCTCAGATCAGATTTGCACCGTAGGTTGCGCGATGACCCGACTAGCGGCGCCGGGCGACAGTGCGGGCTTCTGACTTATCCACAGGGCGATTGTACACATCTTCTGCGCAAATGCCAGCGCAACGCATCGCTCGTCGCGCAAAAGAACGTTTGCCCGCGACTTTCCGTCACATGCGCTATCTGCGTGGTAGCAACGTCCTCAACGAAGACCAACCTTTTTCGAAGGTCTCAACGCAATCGGCGTGAGGAGTATCTTAGTCCAAGTCCGGCAACGCCCGCAATGTGACGAATGGCGATACGCTACACGATGCCTTCGATGCGGCGCTCGAGCTCGCGTAAGAACTGTCGAATCGTCTCTTCCGAATGCCCCTGCGGGATCAAGTCAGCCAGCGGGGCCGCGCCGGCTAGAGCCGTTCCGATCGACGCCAAGTATTGCGCCGGCGTCGCCCCAAGCGCGCGACCTTGCACGACCTGTTGTAGCACGCGATCCGCCCCATCGAGCGGATCCGCTTCGAATTGGACACCGTAGATGAGAGCACGAATGTGGCCCTTCCAATTATCGACCGGCGCCATCCTCGTCGCCTACGACCTCAGCTTCACCGACTCGTCAGTCGGGCGCATGTCCGCCGCAATGCGCCGGGACTTCCCATGGCGGTGACTCCCGGATGACGTTGTAGTCGAAGCAGTCCGAATCCGTCGGATCCTGGTATGGAGTGATGACCGGCATTCCCGGCATGCGCTGCGGATGGGGCGGCAGAGAAGTATACGGGGCGACCATCGCTTTGAACATGTCCGGCGTAACGCGATAACTGGCGGCGATCTGCTCGACGATCGGGCGGTCCTGCGCAGCGAGACTCGACGGCACGAGCGCAAGGAAGAGGATGTTCTTGTAAAGACCGAGGTAATCGGGCCGAAGCGAGCAGATGATCACTTCAAACTTTTGAGATGCGCCGCCGGTATCGCCTCCGAGGAGACGAGTGCAGGCCGACAACTTCGTCGGGATCTCCGCGGCGAAGGTTAGCTGCGGCTGCGGGAGACCCTGTTTGGCCGCGCCGATTTGAAGGATCGTCGCGAACTTCTCCTTTAGACTGGCGCTGAACGGCAGATGGAACGCGACCTCGCCGCTGAGGCTGCCGCCGGGCGGCGCGTTCTTACCGATGACGATGACCCCGAGATTGACGCGCTCGCCCTGTGGCCCCGTGATGTACACAAAGCCCTTCGCTCCCTTTGCGAGACTCCAGCCGTCAGGAATTCCGACCGACACGGTTTTATCGGCCGTCGTCGCAGTTCTGAGCGTTGAAGCATCAGCCGGCGTCGCGGCGCCGAACGACGAAGTGATGAGGGCGAGAAGCGCTGCGGCCGCCGGCCCGAGTAAAATACGAAAAGTACGACCCAATACGAACATACGAGCGACTCCATAGGGCAGCCGAGAACGTGGCTTCTTTGTTCCCGCCACATCCTGGCATACCTGGCTCGCGAAGTCGACCTCGGAGCGGCGTCACGCACGGTGCGCGCTGGTTTTGCTGCTCCGTTACGGTGCCGCCGATGGAGACGTGAACGGCGACGTTGCGGGCGCCGGAGACGCGGCTGGGGCGGGCAGCGCGGAGGGCTGCGGCCGGCTGCGCAGGCTCCCCCCGCCTTGGGGTAACTCGAACGGCTGCACGAACACGAGGCCGATCTTCGGAACGTAGAAGAGTCCGGGCCGTCCACCCTCGGCCGCGATCCCTTTGGCTTTCGCGTCGGCCGCCGAGAGAATCGTTACGTATGCGCATCCGATGAAGGCGCGGTAGGCTTTCACGGCCGGCGAGTTCACATACGCGCGGCGCGCGGCCTGCGCTTCGGGCGAAAGCTCGTCGCGTCCCTGCGTTTGCCCGACGACCTCGTCACCGTTCGCGCCGCCGAACCCGCCCCCAGGGCCAAACCCGCCCCGGCCACCGCGCGAAAAGCCCTGGCCGTTCCCGTTCTGTCCGGCGCCGGGCGGCCGCGGCAGATTTGGGCGAAACTCGAGATAGTATGGTACCGTATGATTCACGTTCGACTTGTGGGCTACGACGGTCGCTTGCGGGATAGCGCGCAGCGTCGTGCTGCCGCTCTCGTACGCCACCACATACGCCCGAAGCGCGTCGTAGAGCGGCTTCGCGGCCGCCTGCGCATCGGCGTCACAGCTCGTTCGTGCCGTGTCGAGCGAGAGCGGATCGACGCCCGGAGGCGGCGGGTTGGAGGTAAAGCGTTGGAAGCCACCGCGCGGATTCGCGCTGGCGGTGGGCGTGGGCTCGGGCGCGGCGGCGACGCGGGCCGCGCGCGCGAACTGCCGAAACGAGGGGCCCGGAGCGGGTCCGCCGATCACCACCGCATAGGAAAGGAAAATCGTGCGCGGCGTCAGCGGCGTTGCGGCGGTCAGATACGCAGCGCCGTCCGAGAGTGCCAACGGCCTGGCAAAGCTGTCAGTGGCAAAATCGCCCGCGTATGCATTGAAGGCGTTGTTCATGAACAGCGTCACCTGCCCGGGCCCGAGCCGGTGTGAAGCGCCGAAGCTGAAGTTCGCGTAGGGGCCGAGATTCTGCTGATTGTTCGCGCCGACGTACTGCACGTTCGCGAGCAGTTCGAGACCGCTGCGCGGCAACAGGCCGTCGATCGTCAGCCCGCCCTTGTGCAGCGGGCGATTCGGAAGCTGCGCGCCGACGATCGTCGTGGAAGGGCCGTCGGCAAGGCGAGATCCGGCGGCTGTTAGACGGGCCGCGTTCAACGAGTACGTCGGCATGATCTCGACGTACGGTGAGAGCGCGAAGCGCCCCGTGAAATCGAAGCCTTCGTAAACCCGGCTCGTCCCCGCGACCGATTCCTGGGCGTAGACCGTCGGCGCCGGCGCCGCTAGGCCGCAGACGCTCGGCCCGCGGTACGCGGCATAGAGCGTTTGCAGATAGCCGGGTCCGGCTGCATCGAAATAGCTCGCCGGCTCGGCGATCAGCGCGTTGATCAGCTGGCCGGACTGCGCCTGAACATAGGCATCGAGCGAGAGCGACGCGCCGCCGTGGAACTGGTGGGACCACGCAGCCGTGAGCGAGGTCGCCGATTGCTTCTGGCCGTCGCCGGTATCGCCGGGCCCGCTCACGACCGCGCTCTGCGCTTGGCAGTTGAAGCGCGCCGAGATTGGATCGGAAAAGGAGCGCACCGCGTTCAAGTTCGGCTGCGAGCTGCCGGCGTTCAGAGAAAGCGCGTAGGCGTCCGCGGTCGCCGGCGTCCAGGCCGAGCTGATGCCGCCCAGGATCGAGCCGCCTAAGCCGCTCGTGTCGGCAAACGAGACCGAGGGCGTCAGCGTGAGATGGTCGTTCGACTTGATCGCGTCGTTGAATTGGAAGCGCGTCGACGACGCGGCGTTGGTGAAGGGCGTGACGTACTGCGAACCGGTCACCGGAAGGGACTCGTCGATCGCCGCGTAGGTGTTGCCGACGAACGAGAACGTGTGATTGCCTTGCGCGATCGAAGCGCTGTAGGCGACGCCTCGCGTCACCGTGTTCGAGTTGCTCAGCGAGGGGTCGAGGGTCGGTACGTAGGCTGCCGGATTCGTCGGGTCGAGCACGTTCGGCGCCAGCACGTAGCGGTTCAGATCGTCGGAGACGGTCGTGCTCGAATTGGTGTAGGCCGAGAAATTCGTTTCCACGTTGCCGATCAGCGACTGCACCGTGGCGTAGGCCATGCCGTAGCGCCCGAAGGTTCGATTCCCGGGCCCGATGCCGCATGGCAGGAGGGTGACGTCCTGCGCGCAGATCGCGGACGCGTCGCGGTTCGTGTCGAGCGCGGTCGCGCTGATCGACGTGCGTTCGTCGCCGAGCGAGTAGCGCAGTTTGACGAGGTCGCTGAGCGAGGTCGACTCGCCGCCGTGCGGGTACGTCAGGCCGCTTTGATCCTCGTAGTCCTGGAACGTCAGCGGGTTGTTGGAGCCGCGCGAGGTGTGCTCGACCACGAACCCCAGTTTGTCGACCGAGCCCGTCGCGGCAAGCAGATAGTTCGAGCGATCGTAAGTCCCGGTCGTGCCCGAGGCGCGGATCTGCAGCGCCTGCGTCGGCTGCAGCGTGGAGAAATTGACGCCGCCCGCCAGACCGCCGGCCGTGGGCGAGAAGCTGACTTGCGAGCCGGCGAACAGGTCGGTTCCGATCGAGCGCAGGTTGCCGGCAGCGCCCGGAGCCGAGAGCGGGATGCCGTCGAGTGTCAATGCGGTCTGCGACTCGTCTTGGTTGTGCAGCGAGATCTGGACGGCGCTCGTTGGATCGGTCGCGTCGGTCGTCACGCTGACGCCCGCAAGCTTGTCGAGGGCATCCGTCAGCGAGTCCGACAGACGGCGGATGGGGCTGTCGGCGTTGAGGTCCGTCGTGGAGATCGAGACCCTGGCCCGGGCGCTGACGGTCGCGATGACGCGCAAGTTCGAACCACCGCCCGCTGAGGGGGAGGCGCCTGGGGAAGGCGCGCCCGGCGCGCCGGCTGTTTCGGGAGCAGTCCCCTTGCTCAGTTGGAAGCGCACGTGGACGGCGCGGTCAGGCAGAACGTCGAATTCGCGCGTGCCGGCGCTGTCGTATCCGCGCAGCGTGATGCGAACGCGATAGATGCCTACCGGAACGTCCGTGAATTTGATGGTGCCCGTATCGTTCGTCAGCGCGTTCGCCGTCTGCGCACCGAAAAGGAAGGTGCGCACGTTGCCGAGCGGGGCATCGTTTGCGGCGTCCACCACGACGAGGTCGATCTCTCCCTCGTCGCTTTGCGCCAGAGCTCCCGTAGGCACTGCGAAAAGCAGGACGACCAACAGGAGCGCGAAGGCAAACTGAAGCCGGCAGAGCGTCATACGCACGCGCATTTTCCCACGGTATGCTGAGAAACCCCTGGGATCGGCTTGGCCTCGGCCGGGGGCGCGCAGTCTCAGAATGGCGCCTGAAAGCGGAGGCTCCGAGTCCAGCGTTTTCCAAGCGTTTCTTGCCATAGTCGGCACGACTTGAGGGAGAATCGATGAATCGCATAAGCGGACAATTCACAGGATTTGCCCTGGGTGCATTTGCCATCGCCTGCGTGGAAGCGGGCGTCTCCGTGCGAAGCGATGCCGCACCTCGCGTCACGGCCCAGACGACGCCCGGGCCGAGTGCGGCACCTTCGCCGCAAGCCTTGGGCCGAGCGGCGAGCCGGTAGCGTCGCCCTCCCCGCTGTTGAACCTGCTGCTCAACGTCAAGTGGGCACTGACGCATCTCGTCAGCACCCGCGCACAACTCGATCAGACGCAGGCCGAGCACACCGAGGCGGTCGCGGTTCTTCAATCGACGCACGCGCAGTACAAGGCAGGGGTCACGACGCTGCCGCTACCGCTCAACGCGCACCGGCCTGACGCAGGCGCTGACCGATCAAGTGACCGCCGTTTACAATCTCCAGCAAGCCGAACAGGGCTACTTGTACGCCGTCGGCTCGAACCACGAGATCCCCCGGCGCTGACCGCTACCTGCCGTGGAAGTGGCCGTAGACGCGCACCCCGCCGCGGTAATGGTAGCCGCCGTGGTAGTAGTCGCCGTGCCACCAGCCGGGACTCCCGAAGAAGAAGCCGAGGCTGACGGATGGACCGTAATAGTTCCAGGGGTGCCCGTAGTAGTAGGGGACGTCTCCGTAAAACGTGTAGGGCGTGTCGACTTCGTTGGCGGCGAAGTAGGAGCCGGCGTTGTAGCCGAGGATGCTCGTCACCATGCCCGGCGCCAGCGTGATCCCGGTCGGGTTTATGATCGTTCCGGGATGCAGGCGCACGTTGTCGACATAGCCGCGCTCGTCGCGAACCGTGAGGTTGTAGCCCCCGTCGAAGCTCGTGATGCGGCCGCGGATCTGGTCCTCAGAGATCGCCGGCTTCGCATACGAGGGAACAGGCTGCGCTTGGACGGCTTGCGCATGCGTAAGAACGAGGGCTGCGAGAACCGCCACGACAAGGTGTTTCATTTTCTATCTCCCTACGATGGTGGGCTTCCGCTTTGCACGTTGCACCGGAGGACCAGAAAAGCAGCATGACGTGCGCCATGACGAAGGGCCAAGCCGCGCGACGCCATCCTTGGAGCGTAACCGATAAACCTGAAGATTGTCTGGGACCTGCTGCCGCTTACTTGCCATGCTAGTGTAACCGCGCGGCCTTACGCTTGGATGGGCCGACACGTGCGGGAATCTATTCAGGCTCGATCCGTTACTGGGACGCGGCCGCAATCGTGGCTGCTTTTTCCGCGAAATCGCGGCGGCCGGGCTCGGAACCGCAGTCCTAAAAAACCAAGACGGTGCCTTTGTCTCGCCATCCGCGGATACGGTTACGGAAGCGGCGGCCACCCTCGGACCGAGGACTCCAGCGGATGAGCGTCTCAGCCTCGTCTTTGCCCCCGGGGTGAACTTCCTGTCCCCTCGTGAATTACGAGTATGCCATCGTCTCGACGAAACAGCCGCCTCACGTCATGAAGGACGCTTAGGCGCGGCGTGCGCGGCCGGCGCGCGCGGCGGCGGCACGGCGTGAACGGCCGGCGCGCGTGGCGGCGGAGCGGGGTGAACGGCCTGCGCGCGAAGCTGCGGCGCGGCGAATACGGCCGGCGTTCGGGGCCGCGGAGCGGTGAGTGCGGCCGCCGCGTGAGCCGCCGGAGCGACGTGGACCGGTGGCGCATGGACGATAGGAGCGACGTTGGCCGGCGCGGCGTGAGCTTCCGGAGCGACGTGGACCGGGGGCGCATGAACGACCGGAGCGACGTGGAGCGGCGCGGCGTGAGCTTCCGGAGCGACGTGGAGCGGCGCGGCGTGAGCTTCCGGAGCGACGTGGAGCGACGCGGCGTGAGCTTCCGGAGCGACGTGAAGCGGCGCGGCGTGAGCGGCCGGCCGGGCAACGTGAACGGGCGCGACGTGAACGGGAGCGACGTTTGCTTGCGGGTTCACGCGTTCGCTCGGCTTCACCAGGACGAAACCCGCAGGACGGTTACTCGTGCTCAGAGGACGTGCGACCGCAAGAACCGGCGGCTTGTTGTGATTGACGGTTGCAACGAGGCGCCGATCCTGCTCGGCGGCCTGTAGGTGCTGGTGTTGCGCCTCCGTCATCCCCAAGTGGCGTTGCGTAGTAGCGGCCAACTCCTGCGGAGTCGGGCGCGCCTGCACTCCGCCGTGTCCGCCGTCGTAGCTGATACGCGTCGTCGAATTGTTGACGTACACGGTGCGATCGACGTATACGTTGCGCACGATCGTGACGTTGACGCGCGTAACGTAGGTGTTATAGCGGAAGACATTATTGGACCACCGGCCGCCGCCGTAACCGCGGCCATAATATCCGCAGCCGTAGTTTACACCGCCGTAGAAGCCAACCGTCAAAGCCCAGTAGCCCGGACTCCAATTGTAGCCGCCATTGTTCCACTGCCAATACCCCGGCGTCCATAGATAGCCGGGCTGCGGCGCCTGCACCCACGTGCCCGGGACCCAATAGTAGCCGTACGAGCCCCAAGCCCAGTAACCGGGCTGCCAAATGTAATTCGGAGCCGGGACGTACGGCTGCTCGTAGACGGGAATGGGAGGAGGCGCCGTGTCGACGTAACTTGCGGTGCCCGGCGAAAAGTAGGTCGCCGGACCGCCACCCGTATCGATTTCCGCGATACTGTCGGCATCGTCCCAGTAGACGCTGTCACCGAGCGCCTCAGAAATGAAGCGCAGCGGCACGTACGTGCTCTCACCGACGATGAAGGGTGCGACGTCGATCGTTTGCGGCTGGCCGTTTACCGTTGCTTCGGTCGAGCCGATCTGCAGCGATATGTCGCGACCGTTGCCCGTCGCGTCGATCGTGCCGTTCGAATAAACGACGCTCGCACCGAGTTGTTCGAAGACGCCTCGTAACGGAACGAAGACGCGCCCTGCCTGGACGATCGGCGGAGGCGAGATATCCACGCCGCTGCCGTTGACGGTCACTCCGACTTGAGCTTCGGCCGCTTGCGGGCAGAAAACGCACAAGGCGAGCGCCACGACGGCGGCAGTCACGTGGGCGACGAAATGTCTCGATCTCAAGTTCCACCTCAATGCCGCACCCAAGTCGCTGGGAGAGCCTTTCGACCTCGGGACTACCCGACACTTACAGAACGCGGTGGCAGCCCCGCTTGTTCCGCTCTGCAGTCGGAAAGATCGCCCCGCTTCAGGCCTCCCAGTAGTTCTTACATCAGATGTTTAATCTACTGCGACGATACTCAAACCGGCGCTACAAACCCTTAGCTCAAAGGCTCTACTCGGCATTGATGGCTCGCAGGCCAGGAACGGTGTCTGATATGCATGGCCTTTTCAAGTCGTTCGCGATGGCCGCGGCCCTTTTCGTCGCAACCTCGTTCGAAGCCCGGGCTGCCTGCCCGGCCGGCGCGACGTTCAATCGGATCGCCTTCGACGTCACGACCGGCAGCGACGACCTTCGCGGCGACAGCTCGGCCGTGGCTACCGTCAAGCTGGCCGGCGGAGGAACCCAGTCGTTCCGACTCAAGTCGCAAAAGCAAGCAGGCTGGGGGAACAACTCGTTCCACAGCCGGTGGTTCGGTCTGCCCGGCGCTTACGAGCTGCCGGCGTTCGGTCAGGTCGCCATCACCTTGACGTCGCACAACGGCCTGTTCGAGACCGACGACAACTGGAACATCCAAAAGCTGAACGTTACCGTGTCAAAGTCCGGCGGACCGCCGAACTGCACCGTCTTCAATCTCGGCGGCAATCCGCTGGTGAGGCTGACCGGCAGCCGGCCGACGGCGGTTTTCGACCCGTTTTCCATGGTGGGCTCGCCGTCCGTCGCCGCCATCGACGGTGCCGTGCGCGACGTCATGCAAGGCGGCGGCGTACAAGGTGCATCGTTGGCGATCTTCCGGGGCACGCGGCTGATCTACGCCAGAGGCTACACGGCCGCCACGTTGGGACCGCCGCCGCAGATCATCAAGCCGACGACGTATTTCCGGCAGGCCAGCGTCTCGAAGCTGATCGCGTCGCTCGCGATCATGCAGCTGGTCGACGAAGGAAAGCTCACGCTCGACACCACGATGCAGAGCGTACTTCATTTGCACCGCCCCGGCGGCGGGCCGCCGAAAGACCCTCGCTTCAGCAAGATTACCATCCGCCATCTGCTCGAGATGGATTCGGGCCTCGACTCGACGCTCGAAGTATCCGACACGGCAATCGCAGCGGCGGTCGGCAAGCCGTTGCCGGTCGACGTGAGCTCGCTCGAGACGTATGCGGCGGGCCGAACGTTGGCGTTCGCGCCCGGCGACAAGTCGCAGGCCGCCTACAACGACAGCAACTTCGACTTTCTGGCCTACATCGTGGCGAAGTTGCGGCACGCGTCGTCGTTCGCGGCCGCGATCCGCAAACCGCTGCTCGAGCCGCTCGACATCAAACGGATTCGTGGGGCGCGGGTGCTGCGGAGCCGGCAGTTGCCCGGCGAAGCCGTCTACTATCCGAACCCGTACCAAACCGCGAAGAGCGTCATGAGCCCGAGCCAACCTACGGTCGAGCTCGGCTACGGGGACGAGAACTTCTCGCTGATGCAGGGTGGCGGCGGGATGAGCGCGGCGGCCACGGACATGGCGCGCCTCCTCGCCGCCTTGAACCTCGGCACCGGCAACAAAGCCTTCAGCCCCACGGACGTGGCTCAGTGGCTGGGCTACGCGTATGCGGCGCTGAACGACAAGGCCTTCTCGGGTCCAAATGCGTTCGGCTTCTATGGGCTCGACGCGCTTGGGCCGATCCCGCCGAGCAGTTCCGTCCCTCCGTACGAAGGCGACAAGGGCGGCTACTTGGAGACGAGCCAGAACGCGGTGTACTTTCAGACCGGCGGCCTCGGATACGTGATTTGCTTCAACGGGCACACGGGGCACGACTCCGTTTGGTATCCATCTTTCGGGGCGGTCATCGCAGCGGCCGCGAGCCACGATTGGGGCGTTATCGATCTGTTCCCGAAGTACGGAATGGCGTCGTTTCCACCGGCACGCTCGTTGCCGCGGCTCGTAGGATCGCAATTCCGCTCGGGGCTTCCGTATATCGAGCCGCGGAGATTCCGCGCCGGACATTGATCGAGCGGACCTCCGCGGCGGCGCGCGACGGCTCGTTACGTGTCGTTGTATGAATGGCGCGCCCAGCCCGCATAGTGCGGGTTTGCGCGGTTTGCTTCGTCGAGCGTTTCGAGCATGGCCGGGAGCGACGCGCCGTAATCCAGCGTGCGAAGCCCGACGACCATCGAAGCGAGGCCCTTGTCCGGCAGATCACGGTACGCCATCCGAAGAAATCTCTTGCTTGCCGCTCGCAGGTTCCGCGCCCGATCGTCGTCGCTCATCCCATCGCCGGCATCACTCAGGCCGTAGAGCATCAGCGTGACTTGCGGCAGCGCCGAGAGAAGCATCTCGCGCTGAGAAGCATCTCCCTCGAGCAGCTTTCGCTGGATATCCGCGTTGACGCTCAGCTTCACCGGATCTGCAAGCTCGCGGACGGCTCGGTACGTCTGGACGAGGCCCGGCAGGAACCGGAGGTTGCCCGCGCCTCTGTTCTCAGGCCGCTGCTGCGGCTCGATATCGAGGTGCACGCCGTCGATACGCTCCTCCGGAAAGTCGCGATTGAAATTGAAAGCGATGACGGCTCGCACGCTGTCGACCAGCTTCTCGCGGGGCTTGCCCGGCTCGTCGGCGTTCACGCTGGAGAACAGCGCCTCGACGCGGATATTCGCGGCGTGGAGTTCGGCGATCAGTCCCGACAGCGCGCGTTCCATCGAGCGGTTGAGGAGGTCGAATCCCGAAACGTAGATCTCGTTGACTCCTTGCGCCCGGCAGAAATCGCGGAGCGCCGCCGCACTCGCCGGCGTTCCCACGATAGACGGCCCCTTCCAAACCCATTGCCCGTGCACGAGACCGTTCTCCGGTGACGCGGCGTGGCGAAAACAGCCGGCAAGGGACACCAGCGCGCAGCAGGTAAGCCCGAGCTTGCCGAGATGCCGCCTAGCGGTCCGCGCGAAGTCCCTCATTAACATGTGCGGCTCAGCCGGGCATGACCGTGGGCAGCGTCTCACCGGTGCCTTTGGTCGAGAATATCCGGGTTTGGCCGCCGTTGTGGAAGGTTTTCGCCATCGTCTCGATCAGCATGAATCGCGACCCTTGATGCCGCGCGCACGAAAGCGTGTCGAACAGCTCGAACGTCACCGCCGCTCCCGGCGCGGCACTTCGAATCGCCACGCGCGGGTCTACCTTGCCGGGTCCGTCCGCCCGGTAGGCGACACGAAGCGGCAACCCGGCGAAAGACGACGTGACGAGCCGGCCGAGCGTACCCGGCCCCTTCGTGTTCCGGACGCGATAGTAGAAATCGAAATCACCCGTCGCGGTCGAACGTATCACGCGATTCTCGAGGTTCCCGGCGCAAAACAACGTGCCGGCCAGCGTGTCGATCCTGAACGGCAGTACCTGGTCGTACACGACGGTACCTTCTAAGCTCGGCTCCGTAGCGGCAGTCGTCGGCGGGACGCTCAAATGGCCGCCAGCCGGCAGCAGCGCGGATATCGCCAAAGCGGCGGTCAAGCTCAAGACCGTCAGGCCGCCACCGGCCGCGACCGCGAGTCGTACCTTATTCCGTGTGGGTTTGACGTCCGACCTCTGCGAACTGGAGGCCGGTTCTGTAGCCTTGCTCATACCTTCACTCCGTGCTCTCTCTTGGTTTCTCGGACAGGACGACGAGCGAAGCCGCCGGCCGCGGACGGCCGACGGCTCACTGGCCGGTCACGTCTAGATGTGGTTGTCGTGGATGGCGACGCGAACGTGTTGCGCCGCGCCGTCGATGTCGCGCGTCGCGAGCGCACGGACGTGATCGGCGAGCGGGTTTTGCTCCTCGCGCGTCACATCGAAGTGCGCTTTCCGCAGTGCCTCGAGCGCGCGGCGCAGGCGGCCCTTGTGGTCGAGTCCCGGATCGACGAAATGGTCGTTGATGTCCTTGCCATCGTCGATACCGGCATCTTTGATATCGTGATAGGCGCGGGCGATGTCGTCGAGGGCGGCGTCCTCTTGCCCGTCGACGCCGGGCCGGTAGTCAGGGCGGTCGATGAGCGCGTGAGCGTAGCGCAGATCGCCCAGCGCGTGAAGGTAAAACGGATGCGCTCCAGGATACTCGGCAAGCGCCGGCGAGGTGCTGGCCGCCGTGGCGGCGAGGGCGGCGAACGATGCGGCCGCGAGAAATCTTCCTGCGAAATTCATGTCGTAGCTCCTAACGAGTCGTGTGTGAGTAAGTACGATGTGAGCGGCCGGCATTTGCGCGGCATGTGGGCTCAACGACTTGTTCCGGCCCAGCGTCACGGCACGCGAAGAAGTCTAACGACGCCTTAACCAGCGCCGTTAGAGTTCTCGAAGCCACGCTTTGTCCCGCGCAGGCGTGAACGTAGCTACTTCGAAGGGACGATTTCGACAGCGTGATTTTCGCGACGCAGTGTGCCGACCGGTAAATGGGGCGACACAAAGCGAGAGCGATTTACCGGCGCGGTAAACCTTGCCCTATTGGCTTTGTGACGGAACGCGCGCGAAAATCCCTCGTGGGAATAACCACGTAGGTCACGCTGCTTCAAAACGGCGAACGTGCCGTTGGAAGCCTCCAGCTCGTAAGAGCGGCCGCTTGTCGTAGCTCTTAGCGAGCGAATAGTTCCTGCCGAGCGGAGCATGCCGCTCGTTCGTGAAGTGACGTCGCAGGCGTGCGCGAAATCGGACGCGCAACCATTGGGGGATCCACGCGATGGCGAGCACGACGACGGCAGAGAGCACGGCCCGCGCGAACGGCGAACGGCGTGCCATGATCGCCTCAGGTTTCGGTTGGGGACTCGACTCCTTCGATTTCTACCTGTACGTGTATGGGCTGCCCGCGATCTTGACCGCGTTCGGGTTGACGAAAGCCGCAGGCGGTCTGCTCGCGACCTTCACGCTCGTGGCCAGTGCCGTCGGCGGCGTAGCGATGGGCGCGATCTCCGATCGCATCGGTCGCAAACGCGTGCTGATGTTCTCGATCGCTTGGTACGCGGCATTCACATTCTTGAGCGGCGTGGCGCAGAACTACTGGCAGTTAGCGCTGTTTCGTGCGCTGGAAGGGCTTGGTTTCGGCGGCGAGTGGGCCGTCGGCTCGGTGCTGATCGCGGAGTGGTCGCTGGCCGAGCGCCGCGGACGCAATCTCGGTTTCGTCCAAGGAGCGTGGGCCATAGGTTGGCTCGCCGCCAATTTCGCGTTTCAGATCGTCATCTCGACCGCGGGGCCCGATCCCGGCTGGCGCTACCTCTTCTTCCTCGGCATCGTGCCGGCGCTCTTCGTCTTGTACATTCGCCGAAACGTGCAGGATGCGCCGGTCTACGAAGCCACCCGCGCCACCGCGCCTTCTAACTCGCTGGCAGGGATCTTCGCGCCTGCGGTGCTGCGAACGACGGTCTTCACGTCGTTGCTTGCCATCGGCGTGCAGAGCGGCTACTATGCGCTCTTCACGTGGATGCCGACGTATCTCACGACCCAGCGCCACATGCCGGCCGTCACCTCCGGAACCTATCTGTATTTTCTGATCGTCGGTGCTTGGGTCGGCTACGTCAGCGCCGGTTATATCAACGACGCGCTGGGACGACGGGCGACCTTCATCATCTTCTCGTTGTGCTCGGCGATCATGGTTCCGCTATATCTGACCCTGGTCGTCGCCGATTGGCAGCTGCTGATCGCGGGACCGCTGCTCGGCTTCTTCGCGTCGGGAATCTTCAGCGGATTCGGACCGTACCTGAGCGAGCTCTTTCCCAGTGCGGTTCGCGGTGCCGGGCAGGGATTCACGTACAATCTCGGCCGCGGCGTGGCCGGCATCGGCCCCTTTACCATCGGTTGGCTGGCCGGCTTCGCGCCGATCGGCACCGCCATGAGCGTCGTCGCGGTCGCCGCGTACCTCCTCGCAGTCGTCGCCGTCCTCTTCTTGCCCGAGACGCGGGGTAAAGCGCTGGTGGCGGTTTTGTGAGCGGCACGCGACCGACGTTCGTCGATCCGCCGCTCGATCGCGCGCTAGTCAAAGGCTTCGTCGATTTGCACGTTCACACGGCTCCGGACGTCTTCGGGCGAGCGCTCGACGACGACGAGGCCGCGGCCGGCGCGCGGCGCGCGAACGTCGCCCTCGTCTTTAAGAATCACGTCTCCGAAACAGCCTCGCGGGCCGAACTTGCTGCGCGCCGCCACGGCGTCGAGGCGTGGGGTGGCATCGTTCTCAACCGATCCGTAGGCGGGCTCAATCCGCATGCGGTCGACGCGTTGGCACGCATCGAGGGCGGGCGCGGACGCATCGTTTGGTTGCCGACAATCGACGCCGGAAACCATCGACGGACGCTTGACGGCGTCGACGAGGGGATCGATGCGATCGTCGCCGGGCGCCCGACGCGCGAGTTCGAGGAGGTCGTCCGCGCTTGCGCCGCGCGCGGCCTCGCGCTCGCCACCGGCCACACGAGTGCGGACGATGCGGTCGTGGTCGCCGAGCTCTGCAGAGACGCCGGCGTCCGCTGCTGCGTCACGCACGGCCTCTTTCCGATCGTGGGCTGCACCGAGGCGCACCTCGAATCGCTCGTCAAGCTGGGTGCGCTCGTCGAGCTGTGCGCCGTCGGGGCGCTGATGGGCGACCACGCGCATCTGCCCTGGATGCGTGCCTGGGGCAACGTCGACGCCGCCGCCTGCGCGCGGATCGTATCCCGCTTCGGACCCGAGCACTTCATCGTGTCGACGGACCTCGGTCAGAGCGGAAACCCGACTCCCGCCGACGGCCTCCTGCGTTTCGTCGCGGCGCTGCGCGCGGAGGGGCTCGACGAAAGCGCCTTGCGGACCCTCGGCGCCGACAACCCCCGCCGTCTGCTCGGCCTCGAATGAAGACCGCGCTTTCGGCGCGCTTCGACCGTGCGGAAGCGACACCTACGATGAGACTCGCCACGTCTCTACTTGCTGGGACCAGCCGACGGTGAACCGCCAACTCGGAATCCTCCCCAAGTAAGAGCGGCGAATCTCGTTCTCGAGTGCTGCGCCTTCCAGACGGAATGCAGACGGAGGGATGACGATTGGCAGACGCATGACGCGTTACGCTGCAGATGCACCTCGTGTCGACCGCGGCATCGGCTCCGAGCGCTGCCCGTACGTCCTACCATTCTTTTAGGGAGTCTCACGATGCGCGATGACCGTTTTGATGCCCTTCGGGAAGCCGACACCGACCGCTTCAAGAACGGCGCGCGGACGTCGCCTTCGAATCCCGATTTCGGCGGGCTCATGCAGCTCGAAGTACCGCAGGCCGGCGCCCGACAGGCAGATCTACAACAGTATCTCACAGCGGTCCGCGAACTCGGTTTTCCCCTGACGGTCAACGAGCTCGAGCGCGTGATGCATGCGATCGAGACGACCGATCCAGCCCTGCGCGGACAGCTCTTGGCTCGAACGATAGGGACCGCGGGCCCAATCAATGCGGTCACCACGGCACTGGTGACACAGCGGGAAGATCTCTCCGACGAGCTTGAAGCGGCTTCCCCCGCGCAGGAGATCGACAACGGGCTACAAGCGTCCGAGGACTCGTATTCGCGGAGCCCTGGTAAAGACGGCGGGAGGGCGCCGCACGAACCCTCGGCGGAGCCCCCTGGCGTAGCGCAGCCCGATCATACGAACGACAGCCGGCAGCCCGGCGAGTCGGAATTCGCGGTGCAGCAGCGCGCCCGCTTCAAGCAGGTCCGCGCAGCCGAAAAAGCCGGCAGACCTGAGGCCACGCGCAAAGCCCTTTTCGCGCGAAAGTTCGAGGACATCACGCTTCCCGAGCAAGGCGCGAGCGGCGAGACGCTGCTTGAGTATTGGCGTAAAGCGAATCGAGCCGGCGTCCCCGTGACGGCCGAAGATCTCGAGCTATTCGACGACAACCTTCGCACCACCAGCGGAAGAAACGTCCTCATCCGGTATCGCAACAACGAGCGCTTTTCGGAAGGCATGCGAAGGATCGGCCAGGCGCACATCAAGCAGAACCCGCAGGACCTCAAGCGTTTCGAAGAACAGGACTCGATCGCCGAGATGATCACTCGAGACAGGCGCGAGAGCGTCAACCCGACCGGGTTTACCGCCGATCTCAATTACGACGCGATCGCAGCCGGCGGCCAAAAGCTGCGGCGCAACATGAAGCGTCTGACGGATTTGGGGGCCTTGCCGAAAGACCCTACGGCCAAACAACTGGCAGAATACCGCACGGCCGCAAGAGCGGTCGGCGTCCGCTTGACGATCAACAACATCGATGAGTACAACAAGCGGCCCGGAAACGAGTCGGAACGCCGGATTCCCGGTGAGTCGGCGCCGCTCGGCGTGCAAGTCCTAAAGGATCTCGAGCTTCCCGCCAGGCAGCGGACGTTGCTCACGTCGGATCCGAAGGCGTGGGCCAAGACCCTTCGCGAGCAGCAGCCTCTTGCGAAGACACAGCCCATACAAGTCCACCAGCTCGCGAGAAATGCCAGTCGCGACTCGAATACGTCGCAGGCATACGGCTACGCGCCCGCGTTCGATAGAAATGTGCACGCGGCCAGGGCGGACGACGGCGGCCACGCGCCCCCGCTCGATAGAAGCGCACGAGCAGCCAGCGCCGAGAACGACTACTCAAGATCTCCGAACAAGGACAAGCCGTCAATCGAGTCCAGCGGCGATCATCAATCGCTCCAGTCCTCGAGTGAGGTTCGCAATCCCGTCCGGGCTTCGCAACAAGCGCCCGAGACGAAGGAGGTTGCGCCGCGAGCCGAGCTCGGCGCAATGAAAGGCTTCCAGCACAAGCTGGCAGGCAACCTACCAACGACGGGCGGAACCCACCTAGCGTTTGGCCGAGATAACAACGCGGTCGAAACCAAAGCGGAAACGAAGACGGCCGTCTTGCAGCAAAACGAGCTGAATTCCGGACTGGAGCGCGCAGCGCAGAGCGGGCAGAGCGCCCAACCGCGGAACGGTCAGAAGACCCCGAAGCTTACGTTGGGATGAAGACGACCCGGCGACAATAAACCATCCGACGGCAAACGCCGGTGAATGATCGCCTTTCGGTCATCCGCCGGCTGGATTCACCTCACACGCGGCCCAGAGGCTCGAGCTTGGCGACGTCCCACGCCCAGACATCGGTCGGGGTCGTGCTGATGCCTGAATGCGGCGGGTCGGGCAGGACGTTATAGAGTCCCGGCTCCTTGTAGGCAAGGTCGACGAGTTTGCCCTGGAGCATCTCGCCGTTTACGAGCGTCACGCGAATCGTGGCGCCGATATAAGTGCGAAGCTCTTCCTCGTTCATGGCTCGATTCTACCACCAAGAGGGCTCCCGCGCACCTGGCGGCCCGGACGCCCGAAGCGGATGGCCCATCCCAACCGTCGGGGTACGAAAACGCTGCTTGCACCCGGGTCGAGTACGACGTAGGCGCGAGCCCTTGCAGTCACGGGTGTCCACGGCGCCGGGCTAGCCGCGCCGAGCGGCGACGTTCGACTGCGGGACGGAAGATGCATCCAGCCGGAAATGCTGTTGGTCAAGGATGTCGCTTTCCAGGCCGACACGAATGCATGGGATCTCGCCAGCCTATCCTTCCACGGGAGGCAACACATGGCCGAAGGCAACCGGCAAGCTTCCACGCCGCCGTTAAGTTCGTCGGCCGCCGGAGTGTGCGAGCTCAGATGCCGGCAAGCGTTGATTGCCTGCCTACCCTGGGTGGGACCGCCGGCTTCCTTGCGGACAGCCCGCGTTCGAATTTGCAAGAGACGATGAATCGAGTTGACGGAGGGCGCCTATGCGCGCAGATATCGTTCCCGGCGCGACGTTTCCAGACTACGAGCTGACGGGGCACGACCGCCAGCGGCACAAATTGAGCGGGGCTCAGGGCATGGATCCGATGGTCTTGATACTCAGCCGCGGACACTACTGCCCGAAGGATCATCAGCAGCACCTCGCGCTCGCGGCAGCGCAGTCTCAGTTCGCGGTGTCGTATACAACGATCGTCACGATTGCGACGGACTCGATCCTGGAACTCAACGAGTTTCGGGCAGCCGTCGGCGCCCAATGGCTGTTCCTCTCCGACCAGCGACGTCAGATCCAACAGGAGCTCGACATCGTGGAGTACACCGATCCGCATCACAACCCCATGATTCCGCATACGTTCGTGCTGGAACCGGGGCTCGTGATCTACAGCATCTACAACGGATATTGGTACTGGGGACGACCGTCGGTAGCCGATCTGGCGCGCGACCTTCGCGAGGTCTCACGCAAGTGCCGCCCGGATTTCGATCTCGCGGCACCTGGTCTTCGCGGGAACTTCGAGCACGGAGACAAGCATCTCCACTATCCCTACGGCACGTGACCGAGCCGCAGACAGGCTCGTTTCGGCTTGGCTTCGTCTCTACTTCGACGTATTTGCCGATCGCGGTAGCTCACGGGGGGCATTTCGAGGATGAACGACGCGCAAAAGCCCACGACGGCAGCTTGGTTGACGCAGGCCGTCCTCGACAGCGCCGCTTCGGCGCGCGACGAGCGGACGCGGACGATCTTCCGCAAGCTGGTCGGGCACCTGCACGCGTTCGTTCGCGAGGTCGAGCTGACGCCGCAGGAGTGGATGGCCGGAATCCAATTCCTCACGGCTACGGGGCAACAATGCGATGACGTGCGGCAAGAGTTCGTCCTGCTCTCTGACACGCTTGGCGTATCGACGCTCGTCGACGCGATTGCCGCGCGCGAAGCGAGCGCGGGAACCGAGTCGAGCGTGCTCGGGCCGTTCTTCACGACGGACGCGCACGACATCCCCGCGGGCGAAAGCATTGCGAAAGCGGGCTCGGGGGAGACGCTCTTCGTATCGGGCCAGGTGCGTGACACAGCCGGCCGGCCGATCGTGAACGCATCGATCGAGGTATGGGAAACCGACGGTACCGGCAACTACGACGTGCAATACGTCGATCGTTCACAACCGAATTGCCGCGGTAGGCTGCATACCGATGCCGAAGGCGCCTTTCGCTTCCGCGCCGTGCTGCCGGTGAGTTACTCGATTCCCGGCGACGGCCGAGTCGGTGAAATGCTCGCGGCGCTCGGCCGGCATACGATGCGGCCGGCGCATCTGCACTTCAAGATCGAAGCTCCCAGCTTTCTCCCGCTGACCACCGCGCTCTACGTCAAAGGCGACCCGTACCTCGATGGAGACGCCGTCTTCGGGGTGAAACCGTCGCTCGTCAGCGATTTCGTGCGGCACGACGATCCCGCCGGCGCATCTGAACGCGGCTGCGAGCCACCCTTCTACACGCTCGAGGCAGATTTCGTACTAGTCCATGCCTGTTCAGGCGTCGACGGTAGCTAGCTCGGAGACCGGATCGGTTGAGGCCATGACCCGCCCCGCCTAAGCGCGAGACGCAATGAGGACGCAGGCATGTCCTTGCATTTGTGTGCCAAATGACGTACAATTAGGTAGTGCTCGAACGAGAAAAGGCGGAGCAGGCCAGGGTCGATTTCCGCGTTCCCGCCAGCGTCAAGGCCCGCTTCGTAGAGGCGGCAGCCCTTGAGACCGGTGGCGATCTGAGCGCCTTTCTAGTTGCGGCGGGTCTCGAGCGGGCTGAGCGGGTCTTGGCCCAGCGTGAGGTGGTTCGAATCGATGACGAAACGCGCGAACGCTTCTATGCGGCCATGCGGGCGCCGGCGCGCCCGACAAAGGCACTGAGACGGCTGCTGAGCGATGAAGGCTCACGTTTCCGACTCGTTGAGTAGCGCGCCGACGGCCATTCGCCTCCAGCCCCTCGATCGTCACCACGACCGAGGGGCATTTCATTGCGGGGAGCCATCGGTTACAAACTATCTTCAACGGATCGCACTGCAAGACCAAGAGGCGATGCGCGCCGCCACTAAAGTTGCGGTCTTGCCAAATGCACCCGAGCAAATTCTTGGCTACTTTACGCTCGTCGCCGTCAAGATCGTAGACGCGGAGCTTCCGAACGATCTCGCCAAGCGCTTCAAGGTGCAAAACCTCGCGACCGGTGCACCTGCGATTCTGCTCGCGCAACTGGGCGTGGACCGCGGCATGAGCGGTGCAGGCCTCGGAACGTTCTTGCTTCATCACGCCATGCGCCACGCATTGAGCGGCGCGTTGGAGGTTGGCGGCGTAGCCCTCATCGTCGACGCGATCAACGCTGACGTCGCTAGCTGGTACAAGAAACGCGCGCCAGACTTTCGCCCACTCACCAATGACGGACTGCGGCTCATCTTGCCGATGCGAACGCTTGCAGCCGCTCTGCCTCCGTGACACACGCATTGGGATCGCTGCTCATGTATCCAGTCCTGGTTCGAGGCGGAATCCGCCGACCGGGCGCGGCCCTTTCTGGACGAGCTCTTGCCGCTCAGTCGAGGCTTCGAACAATTCGTCTACTTTACCGGCGAACGTGCTTTGGCATTCGGCATGGTCGTCGTTCAACGGATAAGGTCCCAGCTCCATAGCGTAGTCTCGATTAAATTCCTTCGAAGCCCGCTCCCGACGGCGGCGTAGCATAGCAAGCCGATCCGCGCGTAAGAGTCCCGTAAGGCCCGCACAGATTGCAGAAGATGCATCGGCCGACGACCTGCAGTCCTAATCGGGTAGCTTCATCTACTGAGCTGCGTGACATTGGCGACACGGCGCATCAGCGGCCCCCGCGGGGCGAAGTACGACCTCGGGCGCTATCGCCAAGCGACTAGCCGATGCACGCCGCTGGAAGGGTTACGCGGCAGGCAGGCCCGAGCGTAGGACGTTGTATTCCAAAAGACGTCGGTCAAGAGCAGGGATCCTCGTCCCCTACTGGGGGAGCCTGGCCTCGCTGACAAGAACGCCGTCGGCGTGATTCGCTTCTTCCTGGAGCGACCGATCTTCGCGCTGGTCTGCTCGCTTTCGATCCTGCTCGCCGGTGTCGTGGTCATACCCAGCCTGCCGATCGCGCAGTTTCCGAAGATCACGCCGCCGGTCGTCACCGTTACCGCGACCTACACCGGCGCGACCGCGGCCACCGTCGAATCCTCGGTCACGACGCCGCTCGAGGAAGCGATCAACGGGGTCGACGGCCTGCGCTACATCTCCTCGACGAGCTCGAGCGACGGGACGAGCACGATCCTGTGCACCTTCGCGCTCGGCAAGGATCTCGACATCGCCGCCTCCGACGTGCAGAACGCGGTCGGGACGGCCAGCGCCCGGCTTCCGAGCGCGGTCACCCTGGCGGGCGTCACGGTCACCAAGAACGCCGGCACGTTCGTGATGGCCTATGGTTTCTCGTCGACCAATCCGCGCTACGACACGCTGTTCCTGAGCAACTACGTCGACCTCAACATCGTGGACGCGCTCAAACGCATCCCCGGCGTGAGCAACGTCAACGTCTTCGGCCAGCGCAAGTACGCCATGCGGCTGTGGATCGATCCCAAGCGCCTCGCCGACTACGGGCTCTCCAACGACGACGTCGTCGCCGCTTTGAACCAGCAGAACGTCCAGATCGCCGCCGGCGCGATCGGCGACGCGCCGACGGCGGCCGATCAGCCGTTTCACGTCAACATTCGCGCCGTAGGTCGGCTGACCACACCGGAGCAATTCGGGAACCTGCTCTTGCGCGCGTTGCCGGACGGCGGGTATGTGCGCTTCCACGACGTGGGCCGCGTCGAGCTCGGGGCAGAGAACTATTCGCAGATGGTTCGCTTCGACGGCAAGACGGCGGTCGGCATCGGCGTCCAGGCCCTGCCCACGGCCAACGCGCTCGACGTCGCCAAGGCCGTGCGGGCCGCGATGGCGGGCTTCGAGCACGACTTCCCGCCGGGAGTGAGCGCAAAGGTCGCCTTCGACGCGACGCTGTTCGTCACCGAATCGCTCAAGGAAGTTCTGATCACGCTCGCGCTGTCGATCGTGCTCGTCGTGCTGGTCGTCTTCATCTTCTTGCAAGATCCGCGCACGACGCTCGTACCGATCCTAACCATCCCGGTCTCGCTCGTGGGCACGTTCGCGATCATGAAGGTGCTCGGTTTCTCGATCAACACGCTGACGATGTTCGGGCTGACGCTGGCAACCGGACTCGTCGTCGACGACGCGATCGTCGTCATCGAGAACATCGCGCGCTTCATCCAGACGAAGAAAATGCAGCCGCTCCCGGGCGCGACCGCCGCGATGGAGGAGATCACCGGCGCAGTCGTCGCGAGCTCGCTGGTGCTGCTCGCCGTCTTCGTGCCGGTCGCGTTCTTCCCGGGGACGACCGGCTTGCTCTACCGCCAGTTCGCGTTGACGATCGCGGGCTCGGTATTGATCTCGCTCTTCATCGCGCTGACGCTGACGCCGGTGATGTCGCGCTTCTTTCTCTCCAGCACGGAGCAGCATCCCGCGATGTTCCGCCCGATCAACGCGGTTATCGACGCGACCCGCAGAGGATATGGCAGGCTGCTACCCGTGCTCGTGCGTGGGCGGCTCGTCGTCATGGCCGTGTTCGTGCTCGGGCTCGGGGCGACGGTGCTGCTCAAGCAGTTCGCGCCGACCGGCTTTCTGCCGGACGAGGACAACGGCTACTTCTTCGTGACCGCACAGTTGCCCGAAGATGCGTCGCTCGTGCGAACGAGCCGCGCCATCGACAAGATCGGCGACATCATGCGCGCGATGCCGGAGATCTCGGACGTCTTCGAGGTCAGCGGCCGCGACTTCGGCGGAAACGGCGCGAATCGCGCGCTTGCCTTCGCCAATCTCAAGCCGTGGGCCGATCGCCAGGGGGCGCAGCACCGGCTCAACGGCATTCTCGCGCGGCTGCGCCCGCAGCTCGCCGCAGTCCCCGAAGCGCAGGCGTTCGCCTTCGGGCCACCGGCGATTCAAGGCTTCCCGAACGTCGCCGGCTTTCAGTTCGAGCTCGAGGACCGCACGAATCAAGGCTTCGCTGCGCTGGCAGCTACAAGCGGCAAGCTGATCGCCGCCGCCCGCCACGATCCGGTCCTCTCGTACGCTTCGACGAGCTTCCGCGACGATGCGCCTCAATTCGTCGCCGAGCTCGACCGGGGCAAGGCGACGACGCTGCAAGTTCCGCTCCAGAATATCGCCGATGCGCTGCAGATCTCGCTCGGCTCGCTCTACGTCAACGACTTCGACTTTCAGAACCGCGCCTATCGGGTCTACGTCGAGGCCGATGCACCGTTTCGCACGCGGCTCGACGATCTGAGCACGATCTACGTCCGCTCGTCGACCGGCGGGACGATCCCGCTGTCGTCGCTCCTGACGATCTCGCAGGAACGGACGGCTCCGATCATCACGCACTACAACCTCTTCCGCTCGGTCGAGCTGAACGGGGTCGCGAAGCCGGGCTACGGCTCCGGGCAAGCGCTGCAGGCGATGCAGTCGATCGCCGCGCAGACGCTGCCGCCGGGCATGAAGTACGACTGGTCGGGGCTTTCCCTCGAGGCGCTCCAAGGCGGCTCGCAAAGCGTGCTCGTGTTCGTGCTTGGCGTCGTCGTCGTGTTTCTGGTGCTCGCCGCGAAGTACGAGAGCTTGACCGATCCGCTCACGATTCTGATGTCGGTGCCGCTGACGATCTTCGGGGCACTGCTGGCGCTGCGCTTGCGCGGCTTCGTCAGCGACGTCTACGCGCAGGTCGGCTTCGTCATGCTGATCGGGCTCGCAAGCAAGAACGGGATCCTGATCGTCGAGTTCGCCAACCAGCTGCGGCGGCGCGGCGTCGACTTGGCCTCGGCTGCGATCGAAGCGGCCGAGACACGCTTCCGCCCGATCCTGATGACCTCGCTGGCGTTCATCTTCGCGATCCTGCCGCTGGTCTTTGCGAGCGGCGCGGGGAGCACCAGCCGGCAGTCGCTCGGCACGACCTTGTTCGGCGGGATGATCTTCGCGACTGTGCTGAACCTCACGTTCGTTCCGGTGCTGTACGTCGTAATCGTCCGTTTTCGCTCGCGGTTCTCGCGGCAAGCCGCGACTGCTATCGAGGAGGCCGGCCCGCCGACGATCGAACGCTCCGCCGACGGCGGCTTGGTCGTGAGCTTCCCCAACGGCGGCCGACCCGTGCGGCTGCGCGTGCCGGCAGTCGAAGAGGACGACGAGGCAAAAGAACCGCCGGCTCCGTCGCATTCGTGACTTCAATGAACGCAGACGCTTGGTACGCCGAGGGCGAGGGACGTCTTCACGTTGTAGGCCCGTGGCGAAAGAACCAGGAAAGGCCGGCGTCCCGATCGCTCGCTACCGGGTTGTGGGTCGAGCGATAGCAAGACGATATCGCCCGTATCAGGGACATACTCGTCGCCTGCCAACGCTCGGAGCCGACAGTGTCGTCGAAGACCGGCGCATGTACGTTCTCCGGCGTGATGCGCTCGATGAGCTCCGACAGTTTGTCCGAGGGCGACTTGCGAACGCGGATGTCTCCGCCATCCACGGCCATCTCCACCGCGCAGCCATCTTCGAGGCCGACATGTTTTGCGACCGCGCTCGGTATGCGGATCGCAAGCGAATTGCCAGCCTTAAAGACGCGAGCATCGTGGATCGCGAGAGCATCGAGATCACGGCCTGCGAGCTTTGCAGAATCGACCTCTGGAGCGGAGACGCCGGACGCCTCCTTAGCGATGCGAGACCTGTTCATGCAATGTATATACGGCGCTTCAGGACTTCGAGTGGGTGGGAGAGAGGTCGAGACCGCCGCAGTGGAATAGGATCGCGCGCTCGAAGTTGCCTTCGTTGCGGTATCCCCGGGCGCGGTACTTGATCATCTGAATCTTGCT
>JBKQHO010000052.1:0-81207 GCA_052267165.1 Vulcanimicrobiaceae bacterium
TTCTGTCGATCTCCGTTTTCGACAAAACCCTTATTTCACGGGCCTTGCAGCCTGAATCGATCGTCGGCAATATGCAAGATTCCGAGAAACAGCTGATTTTGTTCGATTTTTAAGCGGACGGTAGTGATAAACCATAGGGTGTGACCGAAAAGTCAGGATTCTCCGACGACGTAGTGGTTCAACGCGAAATGCGCCTTTCCCAGCCCTGGCCGCAAAGCCAGAAAGCCGGCAACTATCGGCCGCAGCGCCCCCTTCGCGCACTGCAACTTGGTGCGCCGGCACAAGCAGAGCGGAGACGGATACGGCCGCGTTCCGCCCGAAGTCGGCCCGGCTCGCGCGCCAGTTTAAGCCGGGATCGGGCGTTCGTGCGCAGCTTGGGTTCAGCCGCGCCCGAACGCCTTCCCGCCGGGATTAGGCTAGGTCGAACCGGTCGAGGTTCATCACCTTGCTCCACGCAGCCACGAAGTCACGCAGGAACTTCTCTTGCGAGTCGTCGCAGGCATAGACTTCGGCGAGGGCCCGAAGCTGGGAGTTCGAACCAAAGATAAGGTCGACACGGGTGCCAGTCCACTTCAGCTCTCCCGTCGCGCGATCGCGTCCTTCGAACACGTCTTCGGTTTCGGAGACGCTCTTCCAAGTCGTGCCCATGTCGAGCAGGTTCACGAAGAAGTCATTGGTGAGCGTCCCGGGGCGTTTCGTGAAGACCCCGTGCGGCGACTGTTTGAAGTTCGCATTCAGCGCGCGCACGCCGCCGACGAGCACCGTCATCTCCGGGGCGGTCAACGTCAGGAGTTGGGCGCGATCGACCAGCATCTCTTCCGCCGAGACGGTGTATTCGGCTTTGGAATACCGGAGATAGTTGTTGAACCCGTCCGCGATCGGTTCGAGCACTGCGAACGACGCGGTGTCGGTCTGATCTTGCGACGCATCCGTGCGGCCCGGCGTGAAGGGCACTTGGATGTCCGCCCCTGCGTCCTCGGCCGCTTGCTCGACGGCTGCGCAGCCACCCAAAACGATCAGGTCGGCGAGCGAAATCAGCTTCCCGCCCGACTGTGCGCCATTGAACTCCTTTTGAACAGCCTCGAACGCGGTAAGCACCGTTGCCAATCGGGCGGGCTCGTTGACCTCCCAATCTTTCTGCGGCGCAAGGCGGATACGCCCCCCGTTCGCACCGCCACGCTTGTCCGAACCGCGGAAGGTCGCCGCTGAATTCCAAGCCGTCGAGACGAGGTCGGAGAGGGAGATTCCCGATCCTAAGATCTTGCCCTTGAGCGTAGCGATGTCTTCTGCGTCGATCAGCTCATGCGTAACGTCGGGGACGGGATCTTGCCAGAGCAGCTCCTCCGCAGGGACGAGCGGGCCGAGATACCGCGAGCGAGGCCCCATGTCGCGGTGCGTCAGCTTGTACCATGCCCTTGCAAAGGCGTCAGCGAGCTCGGCCGGGTTCTCATAGTAGCGCTTCGAAATCGGTTCGTAGATCGGGTCCATCCGCAGCGCGAGGTCGGTCGTAAGCATCATCGGGGCATGTCGCTTCGACGGATCGTGCGCATCCGGAACCGTGCCCGCTGCCGATGCATCCTTTGGGGTCCACTGCCAAGCACCGCCGGGGCTCTTCACCAACTCCCACTCATACTTGAACAGGTTGTCGAAGTAGTTGTTGTCCCACGTCGCTGGGCTGGTCGTCCACGCACCTTCCAATCCGCTGGTGATCGTCGCATCGCCGTTGCCGCTTCCAAAGCTGTTCTTCCAGCCGAGACCTTGCTCTTCGATGCTGGCGCCCTCGGGTTCAGGGCCGACATACTGTTTTGCATCGGCGGCGCCGTGGACTTTACCGAACGTGTGTCCGCCGGCAATGAGCGCGACGGTCTCCTCATCGTTCATGGCCATGCGCGCAAACGTCTCGCGAATGTCCCGCGCCGAAGCGACCGGATCCGGCTTGCCGTTCGGCCCTTCGGGATTCACATAGATCAAGCCCATCTGAACGGCCGCGAGCGGGTTTGCGAGTTCTCGATCGCCGGAGTAGCGCTCGTCGCCGAGCCAAGTTTCCTCAGTCCCCCAGGAAACATCCTCTTCAGGTTCCCAGACATCCAGCCGGCCTCCGCCGAAGCCGAACGTCTTGAATCCCATCGACTCGAGGGCGCAATTCCCGGCGAAGACCATGAGGTCGGCCCACGAGATTTTTTTGCCGTACTTCTGCTTGATCGGCCAGAGCAGCCGGCGTGCCTTGTCGAGGTTCGCGTTGTCAGGCCAACTGTTGAGCGGCGCGAAGCGTTGCGTGCCTGAGCCTGCGCCGCCGCGGCCGTCCGCGATGCGGTAGGTGCCCGCGCTGTGCCACGCCATGCGAATGAAGAGCGGCCCGTAATGACCGTAATCGGCCGGCCACCACTCCTGCGAACGCGTCATCAGCGCAAAGACGTCCTGCTTGAGGGCATCCACGTCGAGTTTCTTGAATTCCTCAGCGTAGTTGAACGCCTCGCCCATTGGATCAAACAAGGGAGAATGTTGCTGGAGAACTTTGAGTTCCAACATGTTCGGCCACCAGTCTCGATTGGTCCTGAGCCCAACCGGCATGTGCGTGCCTTTTGGAACCCCGTGCACTACGGGACACCCACCTTGTTTCTCGCGATCCGCTTCGAGCATGTTTTTCTCCAATTCGTGGCTAGGTTGTTCCGAATATTTATATGGCGTCCCACTATTCGCATCCCTGCGACTTACTCCGAGCCCGTTGGGCGCTCACCCGCCGGCGACTCTGCACAGCTTCGTGGTCAGAGGGCCACCCAGCGGCTCACTAAATAATCACCCGGCGGTGGCCCATGTCTGTTGACAACTTCCGGAGGGCAGCGAACGTATCGTCATGGACCGCTTTACGGAGGTTTCCGAAGAGCGCTTCCGTGTAACACCCGTCATCATTGGGGGTCTCTTCCTTCCGAGAGCTTGCGAACGATATCCGATATCCGTCGTATTTCGCACACTTGCTAATCTAACGAAAGTGCAACTATTCATCAAGTCAATACTATCTATATTTTTCATTGATACCATCTATGAGATCCGAACGCAGGGGGCACCTCGCTGCGCTGCCGTCAGGCACTCTGTGCTCGGCAGTGCACACCTTCGTTACTTGCCGTCGCCGGTGCGAACGGGTCGCGGGCTGCATCGACGCCCGTGCGAGCCAGGTCGCGACGGGTGCCGCCACTTGGGCTGTGAGCACCACGTTTCAGATCTCCGGCGTAGGCCTGCCGCGAACGCGAAGTCGACCGAGTGCAAACCGTTCCTTTCGGATCCGTCGGCGCCCGCGATCATGGTCGAAACTCCGAAGCGTGGCGCTGGATCCAGCGCAGTATGCCTTCGGCGCGACGGAAACTCCGCGCTCGGCGATCATTTCGCCGAGATTTCCTATGAGAGCTTGTAGTCCAGACCCAGCAACTTGCTCGCGAGCCCACGAGGCGCGAGGCGAGCATTGGACGTCCGCCTAAACCAGTTTGCAACGAGCCGCCGCATCAGCATGTCGTCTTTTTTTGAATTTTTCGCTCAGTTTAATCCGCCTCTCAAGCAATACTCGGGTTCGGGCTTTAGAATTTAGTCATTCCTAGCAAGTAAGGCTGCTCTTCTGAAGCACTGCGACAGAGGCGTACGCGAGGTTCCAGCGACCTTGCGCCCCGTCTTGCGCGCCTGCGGGCACTTTGGCTGGCTAAGGCATTTTCCGGAACAGAAAATGGAGTCACCAACATGCCGGGTCCGCTACCGCCACGATTTGTTCTCGGTCCAAGGACTTCCGACGAGACGTCGCACTCCATGGAGGCAACAGACATGGAGCGTGCCGACGAGCGCGTCCAGCACCCGAAGCTTTGCATCCGACTCCTTGGCAGCACGCAGGTCGCATACGGCGATCAGCGCTTGGACCAGTATCTCACCACCCGCACCTTGCTGCTCTTGGCGGCGTTGGTCAAGCATCAAGGAGAACCCCTATCCCGCGAGCAGCTTGCCTTCACGTTATGGCCCGATCGAAACGAAGGAGAGGCGCGGGCGAACCTGCGACGGGACCTCTATCGGCTCGTCCGGATTTTGCCGGCAGCGGCCTCGCCGTGGGTCCTGGCCAGTGCCAAGACCGTTCGGTGGCTCGAGCGGCGCGATGCCTGGGTCGACGTGGCCGAGTTCAAGCGCCTTACCAGTGCCAACCAATCCGAGGCAGCTCTCGCGCTCTACCGCGGCGAGCTGCTGCCGCAGGTCGACCACGAGTGGGCAGCTGCGGCTCGCGCCCAGCTGCACGGTCAGGCCTGCAACCACCTCGAACGAGTAATAGCCGAGCGCAGCGCGCGCGGCGGCGTGGCGACTTGCCTCGAATATGTCGAGCAGCTGTTGGCCCTGGATCCGTTGCGAGAAGACATGCTTCGGATTCTGATGCACCTGCGCTTTTGTAGGGGCGACCGGGCCGGAGCGCTCGCCTCGTACCGGGAGTTTTGCCGGCGGCTGCAGTTCGAGTTCAACGTTGAGCCGATGCCGCAGACGGTGCGGTGTTGCGACCTAATCGCGCGCGGACACGCGCCGCAGGAAGAGTCCTTGGCGCACCTCGTTGCCCGAGCGTCGTCACTTCGTTTCCCGAGAACCGCCTAACGGCTTCAAGACACCCTCTCGCGCCAGCCGAGTCAAGCGAGCCGAGCCTAGGTTCGGGCAGCGTACTCGCGTGCCCGACCGGAGGTTGCCGGCCGGGCGCCTAAGTCGGCTGGCGTGCTGGAAGTCCGCCTCCTAGGCGCAGCCGAGCTTTCGTTTGCCGGTGCGCCGCTCCGTTTCAGTGCTCCGCCGCGAGCGCTGGCGCTGTTGGCGTACCTGGCCGTGCGACGCCGTCCGCTCGCGCGCGACGCGGTCGCCTTCACGCTGTGGCCCGATGCCCCCGAGGAGGAAGCGCAGGCGAATCTGCGGCGCCACCTCTACGCGCTGGGCAAAGCGCTGCCGCCGCCGAACGGCGCGGCCTGGCTCGTCGCCGACAAGAGATCGGTCGGCTGGAACGCGGCCGCTCCGGCGCGCGTCGACGTGCTCGAGTTCGAGCGGCTGATCGCTTCCGACTCGACGCTGGAAGAAGCAGTACGCTACTACCGCGGGCCGTTCTTGGCCGGTATCGACGACGACTGGGTCGAGCCCGAGCGCGAGCGTCTGCTCGAGCTCGCGCTCCGCGCGCTGGCCCGGCTGACCGCCCGCGAACGCGATCCCGTTCGTGCGAGCGGCTACGCGCTGCAGCTGCTGCGTCTGGACCCCTGGCGCGAGGACGCGCTGCGCGATCTGATGGCGTTGCGCTATGCCGTCGGCGACCGGGCCGGTGCGTTGCGCGAATACCGCGAGTTCGCCGAACGGCTCGCGCGCGAGATGAGCGTCGAGCCGATGCCCGAGACGAGCGCGCTCTTCGAACGCATCGCCGGCGGCAGCGCGGCGTCGCCGCGCCCGATCGAGGCGGCGGTCGACGCGCTGCGCACGAATCTGCCCGCTCCCACGACCCCGCTGCTGGGCCGCGCGCGTTCGCTCGAAGAATTGCGGAGCGCGCTTGGGACGACGCGGCTGCTCACCCTCGTCGGAACGGGCGGCGTCGGCAAGACGAGGCTGGCGCTGGAGCTCGGGGCCGAGATGCTCGACGCGTTCGCCGACGGCGTGTGGTTCGTCGACTTCGCGACGGTCGGCGGCGGCGCGCAAGTCGCGGCGGCGCTGGGCGCGGTGCTCGGCGTCGACGAGTCCGATACGGAGCTCTCGCTCGATTCGGCGGTGCGCCTCTTACGCCGCAAAGCGGCGCTGCTGATCCTCGACAATTGCGAGCACGTCGCGAGCGAGGTGGCGCATGCGGTCGCCGCGATCCTGGCGGCTTGTCCCGCCGTACGTGTCCTCGCGACCGCGCGCCAGCCGCTCTCGCTCGCCGGCGAGCGCGAGTATCGCGTCCCTTCGCTGGGCGATCGAGACGCGTTTGCGCTCTTCGTCGCGCGCGCGCAGGCCGTCGTGCCCGCCCTCGAGGTGCAGGCGCAGGAACGCGCCTCGATCGTTGAGATTTGCCGACGGCTCGATGGCATTCCGCTGGCCATCGAGCTGGCCGCGGCGCGCGTCAAGATCCTCGAGGTCGGTGCGATCGCGACGCGTCTGGGCGAGCGCTTTCGGCTGCTCACCGGCGGCGATGCGACGATGCCGCGCCAGCGTACGATGCGCGCGCTGATCGACTGGAGCTACGATCTCTTGCCCGAGCACGAGCGCATCCTCTTCGGGCGGCTTGCGGTGTTCAGCGGCAGCTGGAGGCTCGAAGCGGTCGAAGAGATCTGCTCGAGCGCGCCGCTCGAACCGGCTGCTGCGCTCGAGCTGCTCGCCGCGCTGGTCGACAAGTCGCTGGTCGTGGCGGTCGCGGGCACGGTGGGGCGCCGTTATCGCATGCTCGAGTCGATTCGCGCGTACGCGCTCGAGCGGCTCGAGGAATCGGGAGAACGCGCCGAGCTCGAGCGGCGCCACGCGGAAGCCTTCGCCGCCTTCGGCCGGCGCGTCTACGAGACGTTCGAGACGACGTCCGATGCGGCGTGGGTCGCGCTTGCGACCTCCGAACTGGACAACGTGTGCGCCGCACTCGAATGGAGTTTGAGCGGCGGCCACGATCCGCTGCTCGGCGCTCAGCTGGCCGCGGATTACGGCACCTTCTGGTTTCTGAGCGCGAATCGGGCCGACCGGCGCTGGGCCGAGGTCGCCTACGAGCGTCTCGATCGGGCGCGTCAGCCGGTGCTTGCGACCCGGCTCACCTACGAGATCGCGACGCACTCGCTGCGCGAGCCCGAGCACGCGAGCTGGATCGTGGCCGCCGCGCGCGACGGCGAGGATGCCGGCCTGCTCGCCGACGCCCTCGTCTTGGAGGCGGAGTTGCTCACCCAGAGCGAGCGGTTCGCGGACGCCGAACGGGCGCTCGACGAAGCGCTGCAGCGCTATCTGCCCTTGCAGCGTCGCAAGTCCAACGTCTTCGCGCTGCGCGCGTACGGCGAGCTGCGCATGGCGCAGGGCCGTTTCGACGAGGCGCGCGCTTTGCTCGAGCGCGCGCTCGAGGCGGGAACGGCGCTCGAGGCGAGCGCGGTGACCGCCACCGTGCTCCCCGCGCTCGCCGAGATCGACTTCGCCGGCGGCGACGTCGCCAGCGCTCGCAGCCGCGCGTTGCAGGCGCGCGAGGCGATCCGTCGCTGGTTCGGGCGCAACCTCGACTTCGCGCAGGTGACGGGGAATCTGGCCGCCTACGCGCTCGCTGCGGGCGAGGTCGAAGCGGCCCGCGGCTACGCGCGCGAAGCGCTCGAGGTCGCCGTCGAGCTCGACTATCGCAGCACCTCGGTCACCCAGATCGAGCACGTGGCGGTCATCGCGGGTCTGCAAGGCGATCTCGAACGCGCCGCGCGTCTGCTCGGCTTTACCGAGGCGGCGCGGCGTCGCCGCGGTCTAGGCCGCGGCCCGACCGAGCGCGCGGGGCACGAGCGGCTGGCGGCGGCCTTGACCGGGCGTTTCTCGGCCGAGGAACTGGCCGAGCGGCTCGCCGCGGGCGCGATCATGGGCGACGCACGCGCTTTGGCGGACGCGCGCGAGGCCTAGCCGCAACCTGCTCGATCAGCGGCGGGAACGGAACCGGCTACTACGGCTACAACTCTGGCAACGCCTACGGATGCAACTCCGGCAACGGGTACGGGAGTAATTGGGCCGACGGCGCCTTCAACTCAGCCTACCGGACGACGACGCGCAACGCACCGTAGAACGCGGAGGGGAACCGCGAGGTCGGGATAGCGGCGGTCGAGGCGAGGGAAAGCCTAACCGGGAGAGCGGGGCCGCCGGGCAAGGGGCGGCTCCGCTCCGCATTTCACGGCGCCGCTGCTTTTGGGGCTAAAATTCTTAGCCGTTTTTCGTTCAGGAGGAAGTTGCACGCTGCCCGAGGTCGTATGAAGCTCTAAGCGTTTTCTCACCGTAGCCCCCAGCGAGTTCGAGAGACTTCGAGCCATGCGATGCCCAGATCGTGTTGCCCTAATGCTCCCCGCAACGCCCGCTCGATTCGGGTCGCTCCGGCGGACCCCGTCGTGACGAGTGCAGAGCACATCGAGACCCGCAGCCGCCGCCAAGCTGCGCTCATCAAGCTCGGTCAATTCGCCCTCAAGGTGCGGGATCTGACGGCGGTCATGCACGAGGCCGTTGCGACCGTCAAGAAGACGCTCGAGGTCGACTTGTGTGCGATCCTGCGCGCCCAGCCGGCCCGCGAATGCTTCACCGTTTGGGCCACGTCCGGCTGGGCCGGCGATGGGGCCGCTGCGCTGGAGGTTCCGCTCGAGAACGGGACGCAGGCGGGGATGGCGCTGGTGCGCGGAGAGCCGGTCGTGATCGCTGACGCCGAGCTCGAAACGAGCCTCGCGTGGACGCGTGAGTTCATGCTCTCGCGCGGCATGCGCAGCAGCGCCGCGGTCAGGCTGGGCGAAGAAGCGGAATCGCTCGGCGCACTCGTAGCGCACGCGCGCCGGCCCGGATCGTTCGGGGCCGACGAAGTCTACTTCTTGCAGAGCGTCGCAATGGTGCTGGAGGCGGCGATCCAGCGGGCCGATGGCGAGCGCCGGATCTACGGAAGCGAGCTGCTGTTGCTGGAAGCCGTCGAAGGCGTCCCCGACCCGTTCGTGGTCGTCGGCCGCGACTGGCGCATCCTTTATTCGAGCGAGTCCTTTCGCAGCCGGCTGCGAGGCTTGCGCATCGGGCCCGAGGTCTACGAGGATTTCCGACAGATTCCAGCCTTCCGGCTGCCTCGAGCGAGGTCGGCGTTCGAAGCGGCCATGGAGCGGGGCGAGCACGGTTCGTTCGAATTGCATTCGGAGGCCGAGCAGTTGTGGTTCAGCGTGTCCGTTTCGCCCAATCACGACGGCTTTACGGCGCACTTCCACGACGTCAGCGAGCTCATCCGGCGCAACCGCGATTTGGCCGCGCGGGCCCGCCAGCAGTCGGCGCTCGCCACGCTTGCGGAAGCCGCGGTCTCGTCGCTCGAGACCGAGGAGCTGCTGTGGCGCGCGGTCCGAATCGTCGCTGATACGTTAGGAGTCGAGTTCACGAGCGTCCTCGAAGTCTCCGAAGACCGGGCCACGGTCACGCTTCGCGCGGGCGTCGGTTTCGACGCGAGCGAAATCGGAACCGTCCTGCCGATCAAGGCCGGCACGCGGATCGGCTACGCGCTTTCGAGGAACGAAACGGTCGTCACCGAGCATATCGACGAGTCCGACCTGCTCTACTCCGCGCTCGCCGGCAAGCACGGCATCGTCAGCGGCATCGACGTCGTCATCGGCTCGACCGGCACGACGCGGGGCACGCTCGCGGCACACTCGCGCGCGCGCCGCACGTATAGCAAGGACGAGATCGTCTTTCTCAGCTCGGCTGCCGGCATCTTGGGGACCGCGCTCGAGCGGCAGCGGATCTTCGCCGAGACCGAGCAGCTCAACACCCGCCTCTCCGACGTGGTCGGCAGCATCGGCGAGCCGTTCTGGAGCGTCGACCGCGACTGGAACGTGACCTTTGCGAACGCGAAATTTCTTGAGCGCCTGGGCTTATCGGCCGAACAGACGATCGGCCACAACTTCTTCAAGATCTTTCGTGGCATGTCCGACGAGGCGGCTGATCAGTTCCGGCAAGCCGCGGCGGATGCGATCCCCTCCCGCTTCGAGTCCTTCTCGCAGGAGCACAAGCGCTGGTTCGAGATCGCCGCTTATCCGACCGCCGACGGAATGCTCTTCTATTCGCGCGACGTCTCCGAACGCAAGCAGGCCGAAGCCATGGTGCGTTCGCTCAACGCCGACCTCGAACGCCGCGTCTGGGAGCGGACGGAACAACTGCAGGCGGCCAATTCGGAGCTGGAGTCGTTCAGCTATTCCGTCTCGCACGACCTGCGAGCGCCGCTCCGCTCGGTCGACGGCTTCAGCTTGGCGCTGTTGGAAGACTTCGCCGACGACTTGAAACCCGAGGCCAAGGCGCACCTCGAGCGCGTGCGCGCCGCGGCGGCGCGCATGGGCCGGCTCATCGACGATCTGCTCAAGCTTTCGCGGATCGGACGTCGCGAGCTGACGCCGCAGGAGCTCGATCTGAGCGAGCTTTCACGCGAGGTCATCGCACAGTTGCGCGAGAGCGAGCCGGAACGCGAGGTCGAGGTGACGGTCGCAACCGGCTTGCGAGTCGTGGCCGACGTCGCCCTGCTGCGCATCGCCCTCGAGAACCTGATCGAGAACGCTTGGAAGTTCACGCAGAAGACGGCCTCGGCGCGCATCGAGATCGGCGCGCTCGAAGAGGGCGGCGGCTTCTACGTGCGCGACAATGGGGTGGGCTTCGACATGGCCTGCTCCGACAAGCTCTTCGGCCCGTTCCAGCGTTTGCACTCGGTCGCGGAGTTCGAGGGAACGGGGATCGGTCTGGCGACCGTGCAGCGCATCGTCCGGCGCCATGGAGGACGCGTCTGGGCCGAGGCGGTGGTCGGGAGCGGAGCGACCTTCTACGCCACCTTTGAGTCTGCGGCGGCGACTGCCGCCGTTTGAGCGCGCTGAGCCGTCTTGCGGGCGCATCTGAGAGAAAGAAAAAAGGATGGCGGACACTCCGCTTTCGAAGGCCTTGACTAGCGCCACCCGCCACATTCGAGTCTTGGTGGTCGAGGACTCGGCGGACGACGCCGAGCTGATGGTGCGCGAGCTGCGCCGGGCCGAATACGAGGTCAGCTGGAAGCGGGTCGACAACGCGTCCGCGATGCGCGCGGCGCTCGGCGCGGCGACGTGGGACGTCATCCTGTCGGATTTCAGCATGCCGCAGTTCTCCGCGCCGGCGGCGCTGGCCGTAACGCAGGAAAGCCGAAAGGACATTCCCTTCATCGTCGTCGCGGGCGGCATCGGCGAAGAGTCGGCGGTGGCCATGATGCGGGCTGGCGCCGCCGACTACATCTTCAAGGACAAACTCGCCCGACTGGCGCCCTGCGTGACGCGCGAGTTGCGCGAGGCCAAGGCTCGCCTGCGCCATCGCGCCAACCTCCAGCGTCTCGAACTGCTGATCGCGGCGGTCGAGAGCGCGCACGACATGGTCATCGTCACCGAGGCGACGCGGCTTCCCGACGGCCATCTGAAGGTCGTGTACGCGAACTCCGCCGTGGAGCGCCTGACGGGCTGGAAGCCAGAGGAGCTGATCGGCTCAAGCGTGCGCCGCTTTTACGGCGAAGAGGCGGAACAGGAGCCGGTGCCCTTCCTCGAGACCGTCAACTATCGCAAGGACGGCAGCTCCTTCTGGGTCGACGTCAGCTGGAGACCGGTCACCGATGACGCGGCCGAGGTCACCCACTGGGTCTCGGTCAGGCGCGACATCAGCGAGCGCAAACAGGCTGAGGCTTCGCTCGCGTACGTAGCCCGCTACGACGCGCTGACCGGTCTGCCCAATCGCATCTTGCTGACCGACCGGTTGCTGCAGGCCGTTGCGGACGCGCGCCGCGAGCACCGCATGACGGCGGTCGTCTTCGTCGACCTCGATTTCTTCAAGCACGTCAACGACACGCTCGGTCACGCCGAGGGCGACGCGCTGCTGCGCGAGGTGGCCGGGCGGCTCGTGGCCTGCCTCCGCGAAGGCGACACGCTGTACCGCAGCGGCGCCGACGAATTCGTGCTGCTCGTGGAGCACGTCGACTCCGCCGAAGCGTGCTCCGCGAAAGCGCAGACGATCCTGGCATCGTTCGCCGAACCGTTCGGCTTGAGCGGCCGTGACTTGCACGTCACCGCCAGCATCGGCATCAGCCTCTATCCGCACGACGCGTCGAGCGGCGAGGACTTGATCCGCTGCGCCGACACGGCGATGTACCAAGCCAAGGACAACGGCCGGAACTGCTACGAGTTCTACGAGTCGCAGATGCACGCGCGTTCAATCCAGCGGCTGGCGCTCGAAAACGACCTGCGCCGCGCGCTCGAGCGCAACGAATTCGAGCTGCACTATCAGCCCATTCTCGCCTCGGGGACGCTGCGCGTCGTCAGTGCCGAGGCGCTGGTGCGCTGGCGCCATCCCGGCCGCGGTTTGGTGCAGCCCGATCAGTTCATCGGCACCGCTGAAGAGACGGGCCTGATCGTGCCGCTCGGCGAGTGGGTGCTGCGCAACGCGTGCGCGCAGGCGGCGCATTGGTCGCGCCGGCGGCGCCGTGAACTGCGCATCGCCGTCAATCTGTCGGCGCGCCAGCTCCGTCACGGCGGCTTGGCCGAAACCGTTGCGCGCGTGCTCTACGACGCGAAGCTGCCCGCCCGGCTCCTCGACCTGGAAATCACCGAGAGCGCCTTCATGAAAAACGTCGGCACCGCGACCGAGATGTTCGCCGCTTTACGGACGACCGGCGTCCACATCTCGGTCGACGACTTCGGCACCGGCTACAGCTCGCTCGGCTATCTCAAGTCGCTGCCGATCGACAGCATCAAGATCGCCCGCTCGTTCGTGAGCGGACTATCGGACGACCCGTACGATCAGGCGATCGCGCGAACGATCGTGACGCTCGCTCACGCGATCGGCGTCTGCGCGATCGCCGAGGGCGTGGAGACGCAGGAACAGCTGACGGTGTTGCGCGGCCTCGAATGCGATCAAGTGCAAGGCTTTCTTTTTAGCAAACCGGTCGAGTCCGTCGCTTTCGAACGCTTTCTCGAGCGCGGCGCGCACGCCAGCGCATCCGGTGAATGATGCCGATCCACGCGGCAAGAGCGAGCGAAGAGCGCGCGCTCCGGCAGCTGGATGATCTTTCCCGTAGGTGAGCCGGCCGCCGCGTAGCGGCGCACCGCGCACGGGCGCGCCGGCGCGGCGGGCGACGCACTGACGAGCTAGGCTGCGCTCGGCGACGCCGACGTGCAGCTCACTTCCCCGCGCGAACTCGAGCGCGTCTCATGACGAGAACGGCGCGCGGAATAATCTCGTGTGGGCGCTCACACACCTTGCCATTAGTGGTTTCCTTGCGCCGGCGATAGAGCATTGCCGGCCGGTGTTCGACTCCCGTCCGCTGCTCGCCGGTCGACTCGAGGTCGCCCGAGGCGAGCATCCGCCGCCGGAAGGAGTCTTTGTTGAGCGTGCGTCCGAGGACGGTTTCATGCACGCGTTGCAAGTCGCCGAGCGTAAAGGCCGGCGGGAGCAGCTCGAAGCCGATCGGCGTGTACTCGAGCTTGCCGCGGATGCGCTTGACGGCGACGCCGAGCACCTCGGCATGATCGAACCCCAGCGCCAGCCGCTCGCCGTCGCGGTAGGCGTGAACCGGGCCGCCTTGCTCGCCGGGCCAGGGCACTTCGAGCCGCGCGACCACGACGTCGCCGCGCGCCGCGGCGATGCGCGCGTGCGGCACCAGCGCGACGTAGGCGACCGAGAGGGTGCGGCTGCGTGGGTCACGCCCGGGCGCTCCGAACGTGCAGAGCTGCTCGAGGTACGCGCCTTCCAAGCCGGCCTTCGTCTCGAGGGCGCGCGCCGCGGCGGCTTCCAGCGTCTCGGCGCCGCCGACCAGGACGCCCGGCAGCGTCCAGTCTCCCTCGAACGGCGGCTCGCGCCGTTGCAGCAGCACCGTCGAGAGGGCGTCTTCGCCCGGCGCGAGCAGAACGGCGTCGACGGCGACAGAGATCGACGAGGGCGCGGGTCGGGGGTCGGAAGCGACAACTCGTTTCGGCATAGTTTTATGCAGTCAGCATATATGCTGGGCGCATAAAAGTCGAACCAAGGAGTTTTGGCTCGTTCGAACCATCGGCGAGCTTGCCTGGCGCCGGCTTTCCCCCGTGGCTGGGACAGTTCGGAAAACCTTGACGCCCTTGCGCCGACGTGCTATCGTAGGCGTCTATGCCCCGCGGCTGACGAACGAAAACTCAGGGATTGGCGTTGGAAGCGCCGAGCCCTTTTTATCTTTTTGGGCGGACGTGAGCCGAGGCAAGAGGACTGAATGAACCTTCTCGACGTCAACAATTTCGATGCGATGCGGATCGGGCTTGCCAGCCCCGAACAGATCCGCGCTTGGTCGTTCGGCGAAGTGAAGAAGCCCGAAACGATCAACTACCGCACGCTCAAGCCCGAGCGCGACGGTCTCTTCTGCGAGAAGATCTTCGGACCCACCAAAGACTGGGAATGCCATTGCGGCAAGTACAAGCGCATCCGCTTCAAAGGGATGATCTGCGACCGCTGCGGCGTCGAGATCACGCGCGCCAAGGTGCGCCGCGAGCGGATGGGCCACATCGAGCTGGCCACGCCGGTCACGCACATCTGGTATTTCAAGGGTGTGCCCTCGCGCATCGGCATCCTCCTCGACATGTCGCCGCGCCAGCTCGAGAAGGTCATCTATTTCGCAGCCTACATCGTTATCGATGCGGGCAACACGTCGCTGACCAAGCGCGAGATCCTCACCGAGCAGAAGTATCGCGAAGCCCGCGACAAGTGGGGCAACGCGTTCAAGGCCGGCATGGGCGCCGAAGCGATCCGCGAGCTGCTGCGCGACCTCAAACTCCCTACGCTGCAAACCGATCTGCGGAAGGAATTCAAGGAGACCACCGGCCAGAAGCGGATCAAGGCGATCAAGCGTCTCGAGGTCGTCGAAGCGTTTCTCAACTCGGGCAACAAGCCGGAGTGGATGATCCTGTCCGCCGTGCCCGTGATCGCGCCCGAGCTGCGCCCGATGGTCCAGCTCGACGGCGGCCGGTTCGCGACCTCCGATCTCAACGATCTGTATCGCCGCGTGATCAATCGCAACAACCGCCTCAAGCGCCTGCTCGAGTTGAGCGCGCCCGAGATCATCATCAAGAACGAGAAGCGCATGCTGCAAGAAGCGGTAGATGCGCTGATCGACAACGGCCGCCGCGGACGCCCGGTGACGGGTCCCAACAACCGTCCGCTGAAATCGCTCTCCGACATCCTCAAGGGCAAGCAGGGCCGCTTCCGCCAGAACTTGCTCGGCAAGCGCGTCGACTACTCGGGCCGTTCGGTCATCGTGGTCGGCCCGCATCTCAAGCTGCACCAGTGCGGCCTGCCCAAAGAGATGGCGCTCGAGCTCTTCAAGCCGTTTGTGATGAAGAAGCTGGTCGACCGCGGCCAAGCGCACAACATCAAGAGCGCGAAGCGCATGGTCGAGCGCGTGCGTCCCGAGGTGTGGGACGTGCTCGACGAAGTGATTCGCGAGCACCCGGTGCTCCTCAACCGCGCGCCCACGCTGCATCGTCTGGGCATCCAAGCCTTCGAGCCGGTGCTGGTCGAGGGCAAGGCGATCCACCTGCACCCGCTCGTCTGCACGCCGTACAACGCGGACTTCGACGGCGACCAGATGGCGGTGCATCTTCCGCTGAGCGCCGGCGCGCAAGCCGAGGCGCGCATTCTGATGCTCTCGTCCAACAACATCTTGCAGCCGAGCTTCGGTCAGCCGGTCTCGATTCCGACCCAGGACATGGTTCTGGGCCTCTATTACCTCACGTTCCAGCCCGACGAGTACCGCGGGCCGGCCAAGGGCGAGATCCTCGAGGACGTGTCGCTTTCGGGCGTCGTGCGCCCCAACGGCAAGACGCATTCGAACGGCGCGGCCGACGGCGAGATGAGCCAGGAGGAGCGCGAGCACCTGACGGCCTTCGAAGACGCGAACGCGGTGATCATCGCCTACGAGCACCGCGCGATCGGTCTGCAGCAGTGGATCCGCGTGCGCTGGAACGGCGAGCTCATCCGCACGACCGTCGGCCGCACGATCTTCAACGAGGCGTTTCCGAAGCACTGGCACGAGCCGTTCTGCAATTACATCGTCGACAAGTCGGCGCTGCGCAAGCTGATCACGGCTTGCTATCGCCGTCACGGCAACGCCGAAACCGCTGAATTCCTCGATGCGATCAAGGCGCTCGGCTTCCGCTATGCCACGCAGAGCGGAACGACGGTCTCGATCAGCGACATCGTCGTCCCCGACGCGAAGTACAAGATCCTTGACGACGCGCAAGGCGAGGTCGACAAGCTCCAGGACTTCTTCGAGCAAGGCTTCATCTCGGATGGCGAGCAGTACGATCGCACGATCGACATCTGGTCGAAGGCGTCGGAAGAGGTCACGGCCGCGATGCAGGCCGCGCAAAATCCGCTCAACCCGGTGTTCATGATGGCGACCTCGGGCGCGCGCGGCTCGATCTCGCAGGTCAAGCAGCTCGGCGGCATGCGCGGACTGATGTCCGACCCGTCGGGACGCATCCTCGAGATACCGGTCAAGGCCTCGCTCAAAGAAGGCTTGACCGTCCTCGAGTACTTCATCTCGACGCACGGCGCGCGCAAGGGCTTGGCCGACACCGCCCTGCGCACGGCCGACTCAGGCTACCTCACGCGGCGTCTGGTCGACGTGGCACAGGACGTCATCGTGCGCGAGGACGACTGCGGTACGGCGCAAGGCATCACCGTGGCCGACATTCGCTCGGGCAAGGAGATCATCGAGCCGCTCATCGACCGCATCATCGGCCGGCGCTCGGCGGAAGACATCAAAGACCCGACCGATCCCAAGGGCAAGCTGCTGCTGGTCAAGCGCGACGAAGAGGTCGACGAGGAGAAGGCCAAGCTGGTCATCGACAACGCGATCCCTTCGGTGAAGATTCGTTCGGTGCTCACCTGCCAGGCGCGCTACGGCGTCTGCGCGATGTGCTACGGACGCAACCTCGCCACCGGGCGGCGCGTCGACATCGGCGAGGCCGTCGGCATCATCGCGGCGCAGTCGATCGGCGAGCCGGGCACGCAGCTCACGCTGCGGACCTTCCACACTGGCGGCGTCGCGACCGAGGACATCATCACCGGTCTGCCTCGCGTCGAGGAGATCTTCGAGGCGCGCAAGCCCAAGGGCAAGGCGACGATCGCGACGGTCGCAGGCACCGTCAAGATCGGCGAGGAGAAGGGCAAGCGCATCATCACGGTCACCGACGATACGGGCGAGGCGCACGATTTCGACGTTCCCTACAACACGCATCTGGCGGTGCAGGAGGGCAGCCGGGTCGAGCCCGGCGATCGCCTCAACGAAGGGTCGCTCGACCCCCACGAGATCCTCGAGTACAAGGGCGAGAACGCGCTGCAGCAATACCTGGTGCAGGAAGTGCAGCGCGTCTACCGCTCGCAGGGCGTCGACATCAACGACAAGCACATCGAGACGATCGTTCGCTCGATGCTGCGCAAGGTCAAGATCGTCGACGGCGGCGACACGCGGATGCTGCCGGGTCAACTCATCGAGTCGTCGGTCTTCTCGGAAGAGAACGAGAAGATGACGGGCGAGGGCAAGAAGATCGCCGAAGGCAAACCGGTCCTGCTCGGCGTCACCAAAGCCTCGCTGGCGACGGAGTCCTTCCTCTCGGCGGCGAGCTTCCAGGAGACGACGCGCGTGCTCACCGACGCCGCGATCAAGGGCAAGCACGACCCGCTGCTCGGTCTCAAGGAGAACGTGATCATCGGGAAGCTGATCCCGGCCGGCACGGGGATGTCGCGGTACCGCAACATCGCAATCGAGCCCGAGGGCCAGGACCTCGACGAAGAGGGCCGCCCGCGTGGCGCGTTTTTCGAGGCCCCGTACGAGGAGCCCGAGCCGCAGTTCCAGGGTTCGAAGCTCGTCAGCGGCTTCCAGGATCGCCGTCCGCCGCTCGAGCAGACGGTGCACTACGAAGGCGATTACGGCACCGACGTCGCGGTTGTCGCCCCGCCGAAGTCGACCCAGTACCGGCCCAAGGGGATCAACCCCGAGGACCTCTAACTAGCGAACCGGACGGTCCACCGGTCCGACAAAGGCCCTCGCGCCGGCCTCTGGCGCGGGGGCTTTCGTGTGGGCGGGAGAGCGTCGGCTAGTGACGGTACACTAGCACTAGCTCCCGGCGGAGGTGCCGGCGACGGGGAGCAGCGTGCGCGGCAGCGCCACGATCTCGACGTCGTCGTAGAAGAAGGAGACGCGCCTGGGCAGGCCCGCTTTCGGGTTGGCGCGCTGTTCGAGCACCTCGATCCCGAATTCCAGCAGCCGTTCGAGCAGGGCGGAGCGGTCGGGAGCAGGGCAACTCGGGCTGAGCTGCTCGGCGTGGCGCATCTTGGTGAGCCCGTAGGTCACCGCCTCGCGGGCGGGCTCGTCGAGCAGAACGGCGAGCGATGCGATCGCGCTGGCTGCGACAGTGCCGACCGACGCTTGGCGATTGTCGAAGCCCTCAGGAGCAGGGTCGCATCCGTGGATGAGCAGCCACAGCGCGACAAGCCAGCCCGCGTCGAGATCGTGTGCCAAATTGAACTGGACGGCCATCTCGGTTCCCTCGTTTCGGACGGTAGTTCGCTGGTGTCATTCTCACACGTAAGTGTCCAAGCAGCGTCCGCGGTGCGTCCAGGGCTCAGGCGGGCCCGGAATGGGTTGAGGCCAAGGTGGGAACCGCGCGCAACGCCTCGCTGACGATGTTGCTCGAGAGCAAGAACGTCTTCGCCAAGCGGACGCGCGCGTCGAGCGCGTAGACGAAGGTGCTGTGGACGTCGGGAATGCCCGCCGCGTCCGCGCGCGCGACGACGCCGAAGGCGCGCATGAGCGCGTGAATCGCCGCCGGCTCTCCGCTGGCGAGCTGCCAGACGCGCGGATCGGCATCGAGCTCATGCCCGAGGCGCGCCATGACGAAGGGGGTGTCGTAGGCGGGATCGAGTGTGATCGTCACCAGCCGCGCGCGAACGTGCTCTTCCCGGATGCGCCGCGCGAGCCGGGCGAAAAGCGCCTCGGCGATCGGGCACGCATCGGTGCAACGGGTCGCGACGAAGGTGACGAACACGGGCTCGCCACGCAGCCCGGCCAAGCTGAAGACCGCGCCGCGCTGATCGACCAGGCGCAGCTCGCGCGGGTCCGCTGTACGCGCGCCGCTGCTTGCGGCGCACGCGTTCCGGCCGGAGGCGCACGCGCAGAGCAACGCGAGCGCGAGGCCGAGCAGGCACTTCGGCTTAACTCGCAACGAGCACGTCGCCCATCGAGCCGTTGCTCGCGGTCGGCACGGTCGTGTAGTGATAGCCGCAGCCGAAGTAGTACGTGCCGGCAGCGGGGACCGTCAACACTTGCGAACGCTGACCGCCCGAAAGCGAGCCGGTCGACCACGTCGTTCCCCCGTCGACCGCGCTGCCGGCTTGCGTGAAACGGCTGGTGTTGTCGAACGACGCCGGAAAACCGCCGGTGCCGAAACCGCTCGCGGTGTGCGACACGCCGCTTGGATCGTCGTTGACGAAGATCAGCTGCGAACCGACGGCGACGCGGATGACTTGCGCGGGGCCGCTGGCGGCGGTCGAATAGAAATAGACCGGACCGAAGGTCGCGTCGGTCGTTTCGGCATGGTTGAAGCCGATGTGGATCAGCTGCGGCTGCGCCGTCGGCGCGGTGCTAGGAGCCGTGCTGGGAGTCGCGCTCGGCGCGACGCTGGGCGGTCTGCTCGGAACGATCGTCGGTAGCGCCGCAACAGTTCCAGACCCGGGCGATGAGGACGATCCGCCGCCGCAGGCGGCGAGGAAAGTCAGCGCGGCGAGCGCGGCCGGCGCAGAATAAGCTATTCGCATCTCGAACTCCTTCGAGGTCGAGGCTAACGCCCGAGTCTGAAGCAACTCTGAAGAGAATCCGCATGAGCACCGAACCGCAACCGCTCACCTTAGCCGAGTTTATCGTCTGGGAAGAGCGTCAACCAACGAAGCACGAATTCCGTGCCGGTGCGGTCTATGCTTTGGCCGGCGCTACGGATAACCATACTACGCTCGTAGGCAACCTCGTCGCAATCATTCGGCCAAGACTAAAACGCAGCTCGTTCCGAAAAACGCAGCTCGTTCCGACTGTACCAGAACGATATGAAAGTCGTTACCGATTTCCCCGGGTCGCGCTACCCGGACCTTATCGTTACCCGCGATCCCCACGATGCGCTCGATCCACTTATCAAGCGCCATCTAAAACTCAGCATCGAGGTCCTACCGCAAAGGACCGCCGAACAAGACGCCACGGGCAAGCTCGATGAATATCAAACAATCCCCGAACTCGACGAATATGTGCTCATCGATTCACGCAAGCGATCCGTTCGGATCTATCGCCGACATGGCGATCAAATGTCAGCTGGTCCTGCGATAATCTCTGGCGGTATCAGTCTGCAATCACTCAACCTGACGATTACGCTCGATGACATATACGAAGACGTTGACTTCGACGCTATGGTGGGGCGCTGCAGTGTCGGTGCGCTAGCGGAGCGGATCGTGTCCCTCGGAGTGGTGTACGAGCGCTCTCGAGGAGGCGGGATAGTCAGCTGTTTACAACCGCTGATAAGGTGCGCCGGGGCACCGCCGGCTAGTGCAGGCGTACGCCGAGAAAATAACGGCGTACGCCGTTGAGCCGCGAGGAGCCGGCGTCGAGCGCCGCGCGCGGCAGCAGCGGAACGACGACGTCGCCGTCGAGATCGATCCCGGGCGCCGTAAGTCCTGCGGCGCGCCGCGCGAGCGCGTCGACGCGCAAGCCCGCGGGATTCTCGTACGTCGCCCACACGACCTGACGGCTCACGTCGCCGTCCAGCGTGGCGGGCGTGGTGAAGTCGGCCGGATCGTCGCGCAGGCTCCACACGCGCAGGCTGATGCGCGGCGCGAGTTGCCAGACGAGATTCGCGCCGATCCCGTCGAGGCGCCGCTCGTCGAAGCCGTGGGAGAACTCGCGAAAGATGGTCAGCTCGGCGCGGACGCGTGCCCCGGCGTCGTAATCGAGTGCCGTTTCGGCGAGCTCGTCGCGGTCGAGCGCGAACGTGCCGGCGCCCGGCGTGCTCGCGGCGGCCTCGAGCAACGTCGGAATCCTTACCGATTCCGAGAAGCCGGCGCGCGCGGACAACGGGCCCGCGAGCGCGAGCTGCCCGGACAGTGAAGGCAGTAGCACGAAGCCGTTTCCGGCGAGCGTTCCCGATGGAAGCCCGTCGCGCTCGGCGACCTTCGAAAGTGCGAGCGCCGCGTCGAACGAGCCGCGCGCGCCGTTCGCGTGCGCTTCCAGATAGAGCGAGTCGTCTGCCACGGTTCCGTCGGTGAGGTACGCCTCGGGCAGCGGAAGAACGTAGGAACCGCTTTGGTGCTGCGCCGACGCGCCCGCGTCGAACTCGAGTGGACCGGGCCGTTCGAGCCGGAAGCTGCCGCTGAGGTAACTGGAGCGATAGGCGCTCGCGCCGGTCGCATCGGCGCCCACGTCGAGATCGCTCGCCGTAGCGTCCGCGAAGGTGCGATAGCGTCGCGACGCGGTCGCATAGGCGAGCCGCAGGCTGCGCAGATCGCCGCCCGCGTCGTACGCGCTGGCCGCGGCGTTGGAGGCGGTGGTCGCGCCGGCGCGCAGCACGCCGCCGGCGAAGCCGGACTCGAGGTCGAGGTCGGCGCGCCGGATCGAGCGCCCGTCGTCGCTCGAGACGCCGACCGCCGGATACACGATGCCGAGGCGCGGCTCCAGCGCGAGCGTCGAGGCCGCTCCGGCGTCTACCGCGGCGCTCGATTGCTGCGGGTCGAGCTGGTCGACGGCGAAGACGCCGCCGCCTGCACCGCTCCCGTAACGAAAGGCTTGATTTGCGCGCGCGAACGTGAGGCTGCGCGTATAACGGTCCGGCACGTCGGCGAAACCCGAATGTCCGGTCGAGAGATCCCCGAGCGGCGCGAGCGCGTCGATCACCAGTCCCGCTCCGCCACCGAGACCGCGGTCCGAGACGCTCGCGCCGGCGCCGGTGGGAACGACGTACGGCACGAGCGCGAGCACATCGGCGACGCGGCCGTAGGGCAATGCCGCTAAATCGGCTTCGTCCGGCACGTCGTGCTCGAGCGCGTGATAGCGCGTCACCACGATCGCGACGTTGCTGCGTCCTTCGAGCAGCAGCGTGACGCGAGCGCAGTAGCGGCAATCGACGCGCAGGCGCGCCGCCGCGCCGCTGAGGTGCAGCGCGAACGTCCCCAGCCGGTCGATGGAGCCGGCCCCGACCTGCCGGCCGCTTGCGTCGTACGCCTCGACCGTCGCTTGGTCGATGAGGTTGCCGGCCTCGTCGCGGACGCTGCCGACGACGAGCGCGACCGGCTGTTGCGCAAGGCCGGCCCGCGAAGCAGCAAGCAGGACGGCGGCGGCGAACCAAAGCCTCTTCAGCAACGCTTCACACTTCTTGCGCAGAATCGCGAGGGACCATGCGTATCCTGGCGCGGCTTGCGTTCATCGTCACCTTCGCCCTGCTCCTGGCGACGGGTGCGGGTTTGGCTCGCGCCTCGTGGTCGACCCTGGACGAGCTCGCAAGCGCCCAACTCGTTCCGTCGGGTGCACCTGCGCTGCTCGGTCCGATCAACGAGCTCGGCCGCAACGGCTGGGCTTGCCGCCCCGAGCAAGCCGCGCGCGCGAGTGAGGTCGTGAACGCGGAACTGCCCGAACCCGCCGGACCGTAGTGGCGCCAACCCGCCGCACCGCAATAGCGCCACGGGCCGGGCTCGCCGTCGCCCTCTGGTGCGGCCTGGCCGCGGCGGCTTGCGCCCAGCCGTATCCCAGCGTCACGCCCGTGCCGCGTACGACCGACGCCGCTGCGCTGCACGAGCTCGCCCGCTCGCGCGAGATCGACGAAAGGATCCGCATCGGCTTCGCGGCCGAGCAGCGCGGGGATTGGCCCGCGGCCGCCCCCGAGTTCGAACGCGTCATGGCGCTCGAGCCGCCCGAGCCGCAGGGGTCGACCGCGCTCTACGACCTCGCGCTGGCGCAGGCCGGCACGGGCTCGCTCGACGCGGCCGCCGCTTCCCTGCGCGACGCGATCGCGCGCGATCCGGGCTTTCTCGCGGCACGCGCCAATCTCGTCGGCGTCGAGTTGATGCGCGGCGATCTGCCCGCGGCCCGCGCGGCGGCCGACGCGTTCGTCGCGGTCGCGCCGGCCGCGGCGCGCGCGCTCTATGCGCGCGGCCTCGTCGCGTTGCGTTCGGGCGACGCCGCGACGGCGCGGCGCGACTTCGCGACGCTTCTCTCGCACGATCCCGCCTACGCGGTCGGGCACTACGATCTCGCGCTCGCCGAGACGCAGCTGGGAAATCTGAGCGAGGCTGAGCGGGAACTGCGCGCGGCCTTGGGCCTCGCGCCCGAATATGCCCGCGCGCGCGTCGCGCTCGGCGCGGTGCTGCTGCGCGAAGGCAAACGCGACGAGGCGCGCTCGACCTTCGACGAAGCTGCGCGGCTCGCACCCGACCTCGCGCTGCGCAATCTGGCCGCTTCGCTGCGCGACGCGATCGCACCCTAAGCTACCCTTCAGACTTTCCTCATCGGCGCGGCGTACGCTGCGCGACATGCGAAGCGTCGTGGCCTTGCTCGTGATCCTTGCGGCGGCAGCTTGCACGCCGGGCTCGTCGGCCGCGCCGGGCGCGGGCGCCGCGCCCTCCAACGCGCAGACCGTCGCCGTCGATGTCGATCTGACGAACGATCCAGGCGGCGCCACGCCGGCCGGCGCGGGCGGCGGCTACAAGCCGCTGGTCACCACCGTCGCGGTCGGCACGTTCGTGCGGTTCACGAACAGCGACGGCTTCGCGCACACCGCGACCTCGCTTGCGGGCGCGACCTTTCCGAGCGCGTATCCGTTCACGAGCGCCGCCTTGCAGCAGAGCGGCGCGACGCTCTCGGGCGGCTTCAGCTCGGGAAGCCTGGCCGCGGGCGCGAGCTCGCAGGCGCTGCTCGCGGACCGCGCCGGCACCTACCTCTTCGGCTGCTTCTATCACTACGGAACGCCGATGCGGGCCGTCATCGTTGTGCACTGAGCGAGTACGCTATGTGTATTAACAGTGTGCGGAAAAACCCCCGCACCAGTCGCGGCCGGCTTTTCCGCTGGCTCTTCGTCGCCGCCTCGGTTACAATGCGCCCTGGCATTGCGCCCTCGGCGGCTCCTCGATCCAGCGAAAAATCCACGCCGCTTTGTGGCACGGGGGTTTTTTCGCACCCTGTTAAAGGCATGCGCGCGCTATTCGCAGCCGGCCTGCTGCTCGCGGCGTTACTCGCAATGCGCGCGCCGGCCAACGCGATCCCGATCTTCGCGCAGCGCTATGCGTTATCGTGCGAAGCCTGTCATACCGTGCTGCCTGAGCTCAACGCGTTCGGCAACGCCTTTCGCGACCGCGGGTACCGCTTGCCGGGCGTGCCCCGCCACGGCACGACGGTCGTCGCGCTGCGCTACAACCTCGAGTGGCAGAGCGATCCCGCGCCGGGCTCGCGCCGCTTCACGCCCAGCAGCTCGCTGCTCGCCGACGAGGACATCGGCGCGATCAACGCCTTCCTGCACTACGGGCTGGGCGTCGACGGCTCCCCGAGCAAACCGTTCTTGGGCTTCTTGTCGTACTACGCCGAGCGGCTGCGCACGCTGTTTCGCCTCGGCCTCTACGAGCTGCCGCTGCCGCATTCGCCGGTTCAGCGGCTCGACGACGTCACGACCTACGGCTACGAGGGGACGACGGTCGGACAGAACGATTTGGCGCTCAACGCGCCGCGCTTGGGGCTCGAGACGGAGCGTACGTTCGGCGCGACGCGGCTGGCGGCGTCGCTCGCGTTCGGTGAGTTCAAGGGCGCTGCGTACGGCGGCGCTCCGGTCGACGACGGGACGCGCACCGTCGCGGCTGCGCCGGAGCTCGGGCTGTTCGCAAGCGGTCCGCTCGTGCCGTGGCTCACGCTGAACGCGCAGGCGCTCGAAGGCGTGCGCAGCATCGCGCTGCCCGGACGGCTGCCGTTTCACGACGCCTACACGCGCCTCGGTCTCGGTTTCGGTACCGCGTTCTTCAGGCAGATGCTGCAGCTTGACGCGCAACAGTGGCTCGGTCGTGACGGGGATGCCGACGGCAGCGGCGACCCGCTGAACTCGAGCGGCGGCTACGTGCGCCTAAAATACTTCGCGACGTCCCACTTCTACGTTGCGACGCGTTACGACGCGCAAGCCGCACCCTTTGCCACGCGCGACGTGGTCTTCTATGTCGGAACGTTCGTGACCAAGCACGCTCGTATCGTTTTGCAGCAAACCAATAACTTGCTCGGCGGTAAGCCGTCGTACTCCGGCGAATTCATCGTCGGCGTTCCCTGGCCGTTGCGCGAATGAGCCGTCGCTGGTGAAAACGGGAGTCCGATGCGCGTTCTAGTCGTGGAAGACAACCTCGAGATCGCCGGCGCGATCAAGGCGATGCTGGCCCGCAGCAAGTTCGCCGTCGACCTCGCGCCCGACGGCGAGCGCGGCCTCGAGTGTCTCTTGCGCGGCGCGTACGACGCCGCCGTCGTCGACGTGATGTTGCCCGGCCGCGACGGCTTCTCGATCTGCCGCGAGGCCCGGGCTGAAGGGATCACGACGCCGCTGCTCATCCTGACGGCGCGCGACGCCGTCGAGGATCGCATCCGCGGGCTCGACGCGGGGGCCGACGATTACCTGATCAAGCCGTTCTCGGAAGACGAGCTCGCCGCGCGTCTGCGCGCCCTGCTGCGCCGCGCCGACCGGCCCGTTCTCTCTGGCGCGATCGTTGCCGGCGCGCTCGTCATCGACGTCGCCGCCCGCAACGCGACGGTCGGTGAGCGGCCGCTCGATCTGGGGGCCACGGAGTTCCGCTTCCTCGAGTTTCTGGCACGCAACCGCGGGATGACCTTCTCGCGAACGCAAATACTCGAAAAGATTTGGGATTACGATTTCCAGGGTTCCAGCAACATCGTCGACGTGTACGTGAGCCAGCTGCGCCGCAAGCTGCGCCGGGTGGGCTCGAACGTGTCGATCGTGACGGTGTGGGGCGTCGGTTACAAGCTCGTCGCGGAGACGCCGAAAAACGGATCCTCGCGCGGCTGACCGCCGCGTATCTCGCCGTCTTCGCGACGGTCGTCGCGGCCCTCTCGATTCTCGCCTACGCCTACGTCGCGGCGAACTACCGCTCGATCGTCGCCCCGGCCCTGGAGACGCCCGAAGGGCGTGCCGGCTTCGCCGCGGCGATGCGGCCGGCGTTGGGCGCGATCCTGGCTATCGATGCCGCGCTGCTCGTGTTCGTCGGGGTCGCGTCGTACGCGCTCGCGCGCGCCGCGATCCGGCCGCTGGTCCTTGCGCGCGAGCGCGAAGAGCGCTTCACCGCCGACGTCGCCCACGAGCTGCGCACGCCGCTGGGCGTGATCGCGAGCCTGGCGCAGTCCGAAGCCGGCGCAACCCAAGGCAGCGTTCGCGCCGCGCTCGAGACGATCGCGCGCCGCGCGCTCGACGCCGGCACGCTCATCGGCGACTTGCTGACGCTGGCGCGCACGAGCGATGCGCAGGGCCTCGTCACGGAGCCGGTCGATCTGGCGGTGCTGGCGGAAGCGGTCGTGCGCGACGCGCGCGCGGAGACTCCCGGCATCGCGATCGAAGGCCGCTTCGCGAGCGCGATCGTCGACGGCGACGCGCGCCGGCTCGCGCAGCTGGTTCGTAACCTGTTGCACAACGCGCAGCGTTACGCGTACGAGCGCGTCACGCTTACGGTCGAGACGCGTGAGGGCTCGGCGCTCGTTAGCGTCGAGGACGACGGTCCGGGCGTCGCGCCGGAGGTCGTTCCGCGCCTCTTTGAACGCTTCGCAAAGAGCGCGACGTCGCCCGGCAGTGGGTTGGGCCTCGCGATCTGCCGCTGGGTCGCGCGCGCGCACGACGGCGACGTTGCTTTCGCCGGAGGCTCGCGCTTCGTCGTCCGCCTACCGCTCGCCCGTACGTAAATCGGCGGCGCGCCGGGCGCGTGCACATAGTTCGGCGTCGCGCCGAACGCGTTTCAGAGATGCTTCATAGCTCGAGCGTACGCTCCGCACATACCGAGTCTTGCGGAGGACGAACATGCTACGAGTCACGCTCATGTCATCGCTTACGTTAGCGGCGCTGTGCGCCTGCGGGGGCGGCGGATCTTCAGGCGGCGCGCCGGGCGCCGTTGCAGCAAACCTCCCGGCAGCGCCGGCCACGTCCGCGCCGGCGGCGTCGGGGCCGCTCGCGACGGCAACGCTCAACGGCGCCGCCGGCTTCGTAAACGCCGCCCAACATACGGTCTACGTGTTCGACGCCGACCTGGCCGTGCCGGGACGGTCGGCCTGCAGCGGGGCGTGCGCGCAAAACTGGCCGCCGGTCAGCCCGCCTGCCGGCGCGGCGATGCCCTCACCGTGGTCCACGATCGTGCGCACCGACGGCAGCATCCAGCTGACCTACGCGGGCCGTCCGCTGTACACGTTCATCGCGGACACGCAGCCCGGTCAAACCAACGGCGACGGCCTCGTCGCCTTCGGCGGAACGTGGCACATTGCGCGCCCGACCTCCGCCAGCCCGGCTCCGACCACCGCGCCGAGCGCCACGCCGGGCATGCCTTACTGACTCGGATACGCCAGCGTCGCATCGGCGATGATCCGGCCCGACGCGCCGACCAGTTCGAGCGACGTCGGGCGCGGGAAGTCGCGCACGAAGAGCGTCGCCGTGCTGCCGCGGGCGTCGGGCTCGCCGAGATCCCGTTCGCCCGCGGCCGAGCGCGCGACCACGTGACACGCGCACGTCGCGCTGTCGACGACGACGTAGAACCAGGCGCCGTCGCGCGCGTAGAGCGCCTTGCTGACGGGCGCGGCGGAATCGCGCGAGGTGAAGCTGACATGTTGGAAGTGCGAGCTCGCGATCGTCGCTAAGATCGCGCTGTCACGAGCGGCTTGCCGCATGTCGCCGTTGCGTTCGAGCAACACGCCTCCGCCGAGACCCGCCGCCAACAGCAGTGCGGCGGCCGTCGCCAGGAAGCTCGGTAAGCGCCGAGGCAGCCGGGCCGCCGGCGTGGCGGCCGCATCGCGCGGCGTGAACGGCACCACCGTTTGGGCCGAGGCCGTGATGCGCGCCGCGAGCCGTTCGGGCGGCGCGAACTGGGGAACAAAGACGTCGTCGAGCGCGGCGACCGTCGCCTCGGATTCGCCGAGCGCGCGGGCGCACGCGGCGCACGAGGCGACGTGCGTTTCGACCGCGACGCGCTCGTGCGGCTCGAGCACGCCGAGTGCGTAGAGCTCGGCCAGCTCGCCGATGTGCTCGCCCATATCGTCTCGTTCGTTCGCGGCGCTCATCGCGCACCCGCTCCTTTCTCGCTCAGCGCGACGTTCAGCTTGCGCAGCGCAAGCGAGAGGCGGCTCTTGACCGTGCCCAGCGGAACGCCGAGGCGCTCCGCCACCTGAACCTGCGTCAGCTGGCCGAAGTACGCCAGCTCGAGCGCGGCCCGCTGTTCGGCCGGCAGCGCCGCGAGCGCGCGCCGCAGTCGCTCCCGTTCCACGTTGTCGCTCACGTCGAACTCGTAGGCCGCCGGATCGGAACGCGCGGCCCGTTCCTCGATGTGGAAGTGTCGCGCGGCGTTGCGTTTGCGGGTGAGCGCCTCGTTGCGCACGCAGCCGAGCAGAAACGAACGGAGCGTGCCGCGTTCGCGGCGGTACGTGTCCGAGCGCTGCCAGACGCGCAGCAGCGCGTCGTGCACGCAGTCCTGCGCGTCCTCGTCGCTTCCCAGCACCTGGCGCGCGACGGAGTAGAGCGGGATCCGGTAGGCGGCGTAAACGCCCTCCAAACCGCTCGTCGTCCGCGCCAGAAAGTCGGCGACCATCCGCTCGTCCTCGCGCTGGTCGGTGCCGCTGCGGCCCTCCACGTTGGAGTCCGCTTACCCAAGACTGTGGTCGGCTATGCGAGCGGGCGCATCGGCAACGAGCTCGACGCTGCGATAGCCCAGCACCTTGAGCAGCATGTCGTCGGGCACTTTGAGGGGACCGGGTTTGTCGGCCGTCCCCGGCGCCGGTTGCGGGTATGCGGTCGCCGCCGCGGTCGCGAACCGAATGTTGCCTTCGGTGTGCTGGATGATCTGGTGGATGTGGCCGTTGAGCACCGTGACCGCATCGAAGCGGCGTAGGGCCGCCAGCACGCGCGCGCCGTCTTCCGTCGTCCAGCCCCACTTCGGATAGAGCGCGTAGAGCGGAACGTGACCGAACACGACGATCGGTGTCGAGGTCTTCTGCGCCGCCAGATCCTTTTCGACGTAGTCGATCTGATCGGTTCCGAGCTTGCCGTCGACTTCGAAGTTGAAGACGTTGACCAACGACAGAAAGTGGATGCCGCCTTGATCGAACGAGAACCAGCCGTTGGGCGCGTCTTTGCGTGCAAACGCGTCGAAGAAGCCTCGCGGCGTGCCGATCACGTCGTGCTCGCCCGGCAGCACGATGAGCGGCGCCTTCAGCGACGAGAGCACTTGCTTCGCCGCGTCGAACTGGGCCGCTTTGGCGAGGTGCGTGACGTCACCCGTGTGCACCACGAACGCGGGCTGCTGCGGCATGGCGTTGATCGCTTCGATCGTCTTGCTAAAGGTGCCGAGCACGTCGGGATTCTCGGGCCGCGAGAACCCGATGTGGCTGTCGCTGATTTGGATGAACGAGAAGGCGTTCGTCGCCGCGGCCGCGGGCTTGCTGGAGAGCAGACCCGTCGCCGACAATGTCCAGGCGATGCCGCTGCCGGTCCAGGCGACGTGTTCGAGGAAGTCGCTGCGTTTCACGTCATCGCTCCTATCGCTGCGCGCCGCTCGAAGGCAGCACGACGATCGTTGCCTTCATGTACGGGTGCAGCTCGCAGAAATAGTGGTAGGTGCCCGGCTTGAGGAACACGTGCTGCCACGTGCCGGCGCCGTCGAGGCCTTCGGAATCGAACGACTTGTCGTCGGCAGTCACCGTGTGCGCCTCGTCGTCGTCGTTAATGAAGGTGACGCGGTCCCCGGCGTGGATCTTCGCCGGCGTCGGATTGTAAGCGAAGTCCTTGATGTGAACCGTAAGCACGGAAGGCAGCAACGCGGCGGCGGTCGTCTCCGCCGCGCTGCCGGGAACCCCGGCGAGGGCGAGGGAAAACGCCAGCCCACCGGCGCCGACGAGAAATCGATGCATGAAACTCTCCAAGTGAGGCAAATGTTCTGATGCGCCGGCCGGTACGTGACGTGACAGTCGCTGGGGCGCTCTTCGTCATCCCATGGACCGGCCGGCACATCAGTACGCTCGGCGCGCCGTCTCGGATGACTCGATCGCGCGTTTCGAGCGAAAATCTTTGCGCCGAAGCCGGCCGAGCGGCTCCGGCGCGCGTGTCGGCCGCAGACTACGGGCCGGAGAAGATGAAGCGGTCGCCCTGGCTCGGGTCGGCGAGCAAGCCGGGGGCTTCGTGCGCCGGGGCTTTGGAACTGGTGAGCGCGCAGGCGGTCGCCGAGGTCATCTGCGCCGGCGCGGTCGCCGTCGCGGCCAGCGATGCGGCTTGCGTGAGGCTAAACGAAGCGCTCGCGACGATGCCGAGCAAGGTCGCTCTCAGAATTAGATTCTTCATGTCGGTCTCCTTGAAGCGTGTGGGCTGGGACGTTTCAATCGCTACACCGGTACGCGCAAGGAGAGGAACGTGGATGAGTCGGTTTAGCGAAACCTTCGCGCGAAGCGCTGCGATGCGTGCCGGAAGTTGCGAGAGCAGCGTGCAATTGCGTCGGTCTCGGGCAGCAAGACGGCGAACTCGTCGTCCGGCGCCGAGCCGATCGCCGTCGCGGCCCCAACCACCGCCAGTGCGACCGGCGCCCACAAGCCGCTCGATTCCGCCGGGCGCACAATCGGCACGTCGCCCTCGCGTGCGCTCGGGTGAGCGCAACCCAGGCGTTCTCCGGGTCCGTCCGGGAAGTCCGTCGTCTGCATTGGCAAGGGAGCCGACTCACGAAGCCGCTGAGCAGCGCCGCGCGGCATCGTGACAGTCGCCACAAGCTTCGGTCGCAGGCGGCGCCTGCACTGAAAACGCGGCCGAATCGACGAAAACTGATACGATGAGCGCTTCGAACGTTGCCGCCGTTGGCGGTGAAGCCCCACCCTCGAGCACGGCCCAAGCGACCGCAAGATTTGAGGCCGCGGGCTTGCGCAGCTGCCCGCGCTGCCTCTCGATGTCGCCGCCGAATTCCGAAGGCTGCACCTTTTGCGGTCAACGCTTCAACCTTGCCTTCAAACGGCAAGCCGCGACGATGGTCCTGCGCGCTATCGTGATCCCGATGGTGGTCGCGGCCGTCGGTGCCTGCCTTTGGTTCCTCGCGCTGGGCCAGTCGCCGGTCGTTCTCCTCGGTCCGCACTAGCCGGTCCACGCCGACGGGGCGGCGCCGCGCGCGCCCCGAACGCGTGCCTCTGCATGCGAAGCGAGCGCGCCGCGTCCCGGGTTCTTCCGTTCTGACGATTCTGACGATCTCGATCTGGGCGGCGCTGTTCGTCGTCTCGGCGTTGTTGGCTTGGCTTCTGGTGCTCGCGGCGATGCCCGCGGCGTTGCTGCTGGGTCCGATGATCGCGGCGATCGGTTTCGGGTCGAGCGGCGCGCGCTTGCGCCTGCCGCGCTGGACGTTCATCGGCGCGCAAGGGGTCGTGGGCTGCCTGGTGGCGAGCGCGATCACGCCGCCGGTCCTCGTTTCTGTGGGGCACGCCTGGGCGTTCATGCTGCTGGTCGTCGCGACCACCGTGGTCGCCGGCGGCGTGGTCGGTTGGGCGCTGGCGAAGGGCGGCGTGCTGCCGGGAACGACCGCGGCCTGGGGCTCGTCGCCCGGCGGCGCGGCGGCGATGGTGCTGATGGCCGAGCAGTACGGCGCCGATCCGCGCTTGGTCGGCTTCATGCAGTATTTGCGCGTCGTCGTCGTGACGCTAACCGCTTCAGCCGTCTCCCGGCTGATGCTTGCGTTCCAGCACGCGGCACCCGTCAGCGCGGCGCTTGCGACGCCGGCCGCCGCGCCGCTCGTGGTCCCGCTCGTGCCGCTGCTCGAGACGCTGGCGCTGGCCGCGGGCGGCTCCTACCTCGGTGCACGGCTGAAGGTCCCCGCGGGCCCGCTACTCGTGCCGATGACGCTCGGAGCGATCCTTCACGTGAGCGGCGTCGTCACGATCGCCCTGCCCTCGTGGCTGCTCGCGCTCGCCTACGGCGACATCGGCTGGTACATCGGACTCGCCTTCGATCGCGAGATCCTCACCAGAACCTTCCGCGCGATTCCGCAGCTGCTGCTCTCGACCTTCGCGCTGATCGTGCTGTGCGGATTTTCCGCCTGGATGCTGACGGCGTTTGCGCACGCCGACGCGCTGACCGCGTACCTGGCGACGAGCCCCGGCGGACTCGACTCCGTCGCGATCATCGCGCTCGGCAGCGACGCCAACGTGCCCTTCGTGTTGGCGCTGCAAACGCTGCGGATATTCATCGTCATCCTGACCGGGCCGCCGCTGGCCAAGCTCATCTCGCGCTACGCCTGAGACGCGCTCGACCAGTCGTCGCGCTGTGGGCTGAAGGGCAGCGCCAGGATGCTTCCGATCGCGACGTCACGGTCGCGCGTGTACGCCGGGACGCCGATCGTGAGCGGCTCGCCGAAGGCCTCGGTGCGCAGCGTTCCGTGCAGGCGGTCCCAGAGCGTGAGACCGCTCGAGAAGTTCGAACCTGCCAGCCGCCGGTCGGCCGCGTGATGAATGCCGTGCAGTCGCGGCGTGACCGCGACGGCCGCCAGCCTTCGCTCCCAGGCTTCGGAGAGCTCGACGTTGCTGTGGTGAAACAAGATCGATACGAGCAGCAGATTCTGCCACAGCGAGAAGGGCAGCGGGGCGACGCCGATGAGCACGATCTGCGCGGCCCGGTACGCGCTGGAAAGCGCGACCTCGCCGAAGTGAAAGCGCAGCGCGGTGGTTGCGTCCAGGTCGCGGTCGAGATGGTGGACGAGGTGGAAGCGCCACAACGGCGGGACGTGGTGCTTCAAGGCGTGCCAGGCGAATTGCGTGTAGTCGAGCAGCACCAGCACCAGCAGCGTCTCGAGCAGCGGTGGAAGGCGCAACATTTTGAGCGCGCCCCAGCGGCGCCGTTCGACCGCTTCGGTCAAACGGCGCGCCAGCGGCTCCTCGACGAGCGCTGCCGTCAGCGCCGCAAGTGCGGCGACGAAAAGGTTGCGGCCGTTGCGCACGATCGTGTCGTCGGTCACCGGCCGCAGCGGACGGCGCTTCTCGAAGCGGCGTAGCGCGAGCAGCTCGCAGACGACGAGCGCCGGGCTCACCCAAGGCGGCAGTTTACGCCGTATCGACGGAAGCTCGGGCCCTTTCATGATATCCTCTCGGAGTGCGCGAATCGCCGGACAACCCGGTCCTCGAGCGGTCTCTCCCGCTCACCGTCCCTCATCGTTGCGAGTGTTCGAGCGTAGCAGTGGTTTCCCGCCCGTGCGACCGTCGGCATGTCCCGCCCAGCCGAACCCGTTGCCCGCGTTGATTCCCCTGCCGGGCAGCGAGCGGACAAAATGGCCCGATGCGCACGAAATGAAGCCGGCCGCGGGTGATGCGCTGCTCGACGTTACCGTTTGGCTGCGCGCGCGCGGCCGAGAGCTCGAGCCGGACCTCGCGAACGAGCTCGGTGCGACGCTTCCCGCCCGGCGGCGCTACGCGAAGCGCGGCGAATTAGCGCGAGCTTCGGATGCCGATCCGGCGGATCTCGCAGCTCTCCGAGCGTATCTGCGCGAGCACGGTATCGAAGCCGTCGAAACGCGTTGGCGAGCGCTGCACGCGCGCGGCACCGTCGCCGCGCTGTCGAAGGCGTTCGGAACGAAGCTGGACGAGTGGGGAGAAAAACGGCTCCGCTTTCGCCAGCGCATCGGCCCGTTGCGCGTGCCGCCGAGCCTTGCCCCTATTCTTAGCGGTGTCTTCGGGCTCGATGCGTGGCCGAACGTTCATCCCGTCAAAGCGCCGCCCGAAGCCCGGAGCGGAACGGAGCCTGCGCGCGAAGCTCCGCCCGCGCTGACGGCGCGCGCGGTGGCGAACGCCTACGAGTTTCCCGCCGGCGACGGTCGCGGGCAAACGATCGGAATTCTGTCCTTCGGGGCTCGCTTCAGTCTCGACGACCTGCAGGCGTCGTTGAGTCCGCAGGGCATCGCGGCGCCCGCGGTCGTCATCCGGCGGGTCGATCCGGGCACCGCGCGCTCGGAGAACGAATCGTTCGACCAAGAGTTAGCGCTCGATACGCACGTCGCCGCGGCGCTGGCGCCCGGCGCAAAGCTCGTTCTCTACGATGCGCCGCACGACGAGCGAGGGTTCCTCGATGCGGTCGCCGCTGCGCTCTTCGACGAGGAGCACGCTCCGGCGGTCCTCTCGATCAGCTATGGCCGGCCCGAATGCTGTTGGACGCCCAACGCGCTCGACGTGATGGACGAGCTTTTCATCGCGGCGGCCCGGTTGGGCGTGAGCGTCTTTTGCGCTTCGGGCGACCACGGCGCCGTCGAAGTCGACGGCGAGCCGCGCGTCTTTGCACCTGCTTCGAGCCCTTTCGTCCATGCTTGCGGCGGCACACGCGTCGAGCACGATGCCCACGGAAGGCGCGTCGAACGCTCGTGGCAGCAGTCCGGCGGCGGCTTCAGCGAACGAGCGGGGCCACCGCACTGGCAGGCGGTCGCGGCGGACTTCGCCGGCCGCCTACACGCCCGGCACGGCCGCGGCGTTCCCGACGTCGCCGCGCACGCGTTTCCGCCGGCGTTTCCGATTAGCGTCGGGGGCCGGCCGTCGCGTGGCGGGGGCACGAGCGCCGTCGCGCCGCTCTGGGCGGCGCTGACGGCTCGGCTCAACGAGCGGTTAGGAACGCCGCTCGGTTTTTACGCTCCGCTATTCTATGCCGCCCCCAAAGAAGCGGGGCTGTTTCGGATAGCGGCGGGCGAAGGGAATGGAAAATATCCAGCGCCTGAAGGACAAGCGTGGAATCCCTGCACGGGGCTCGGCGTGCCGCGAGGCACGGCCTTGGAACGCGCCTTATGCGCCGCTTCGGATTAGGGCGTCAAGCTCTGAATTAGGGCGTCCAAATAATACCTTGAGCGTCGTCCTCGAGACCCTGTTGAGCGCCTTTGTGTATCGCGAGCGCCTTGTCGAGATCGGCGGCGCTGCTCGCGTCGACGTTCGCGCGGAGCTTCGCGTGCAGCGCCACGGTCGCGGCCTGATGTGCCTTGATGAGCCCGAGCGCCTGCTGTTTACCGACTTCCCCCACGGTTTGCTCCTTCCAGGATGGCCGACGCGTGCGCGACGGCCTGTTCGTGATTTAAGCTCGCGCCTTCGTTGAGCGCGGATACGAGCATATCATGCTCGAGGTGCAAATGAATCAGTGCGTCGAGCCTTTGGAATCCGCGCTGTTCGGTTCCGTCGCGGACGATACCGAGCATCTCGTACTGCTTGCTGGTGTAGCCCACGAGTCGTGCGGCCTGGAAGTGATGTCCGGTTAATCCTGCCAGCAGTGCGCAGTGCTCGAGAGCGTTGGTCATGAAGCCGACGCCGCGTAGCGCCGCGATCGCCTCCTTGAGCACGTCGCGCGCGCCCTCGACGTCGTCGAGCGCCAGCGCGAAGCCCGCCAGGTTGCAATTCGTCACCGCAAGATCGAAGGTTACGCCTAACTCGACGAGGCAGCGCTTCGCTTCTTGTGCCGATGCACGCGCTCGTTCGACGTTGCCCGCGGCGTACTCGAGTTCGCCGATCGCCCCGAGAATCGTCGCGTAGATGAGGCTGTGCGGGCCTGCCGAGCGCAGCGCGACATCGAAGCGCCGCCGCGCCTCCGGCACGTCGCCGCGCAAGAGCTGATTGATCGCCCAGCCGACGAGGATCTGCGTCTTGAGCGCGGATGCGTCTTCCCGTTCGAGTGCGGCCCACGCCTCGTGGAAGCGCTCCTCGGCTTCCTCGGTGCGGCCGGCGCTCTGCAAGCAGCTGGCGAGTAAGCCCAGCGCATCGCCGAGGGCGACGGGGTTTCCGGTGGCCGCCGAGGCCGACAGGGCGGCCTCGGCCGCAGCCGTGCGGGCCGCGAGCGGGCGGCCCGTGCCGATCAGCATCCCGGTGTAGAGCCGCAGGATTGCCGCGGTCAGCGGCGGGTCGTCCACCTGCCGCGCGGCCTCTGCCGCTAATTCGAACCAGCGCGTTCGCTCGTCGGCCTGGGCGATGAGCCGCTGGCGGTGGATCTCCGCGAGCATGCGCAGCCCGGTATGCACGTCGTTGTCCTGGACGATCGTCCACTCGAAGGCGGCACGGAGGTTGTCGAGTTCGGGAGCGACCGCGCGCTGCCAGGCGCGGTCGTCCATCGCCTCGACGTGCGCGCGCGCGGCGCGCATGAAGTCGGCGCAGTAAAGCGCATGACGGCGCGCCGCCGCTGCGCTCTCAGCGTTTTCGTGTAAGCGTTCACGCGCGTACGCGCGCGTCGACTCGAGCATCCGAAAGCGCTGCCCTTCGCCGTAACGCTCCGCGCTGACCAGCGACTTGGCGACGAGCGACGAGAGCAGCTCGTACGATTCCCACTCGCTCCATGCGTCGTCGCTGCACACCGCGCTCGCGGCTTCGAGCGTCCAGCCGCCCGCAAAGATCGAAAGCCGGCGAAACAGCTGTTGCTCGCGCTCGTCGAGCAGGTCGTAACTCCAGTCGATGAGCGCCCGCAGCGTCCGCTGGCGGGGGAGCGCCGTGCGCTTTCCGCCGGTGAGCAGACGGAAGCGTTCGTCAAGCCGGGCCGCGAGCTGCGCAGGATCGAGCACGGTCAATTTCGGCGCGGCCAGTTCCAAAGCGAGCGCGATCCCGTCGAGCCGCCGGCAGATCTCGACGACGTGCGCGACGTTGCCCTCGCTCAGCGCGAAGCTGCCGGTCGCGGCATCGGCGCGCTCCACGAAGAGCCGCACCGCGCCGTAAGCCAGGGCACTCTGCGCGTCGAGCGGTGCGCCCGCCGGCGGGAGCGGAAGCGACCCGACCGGATAGACGACCTCTCCGTCGAGGTTGAGCGCCTCCCGGGTCGTCGCGACGACCTGGACGTTCGCGGCATCGCGCAGGATCGCGCCGACCAGCCCGGAGGCTGCGGCCACGACGTGCTCGCAGTTGTCGAAGATCAAGAGCGCCCGGCGGTAGCGCAAGCCGGCGACGACCGCATCGTGCGCCGGCATTCCGGGGGCGACGGGCGCGCCGACGACGCTCGCGGTTTGCGCGGCGACCAGCGCCGGGTCGGCGACCGGCGCGAGATCGACGAACCACACGCCGTCGGGAAAGCGTTCGAGCAGCTCGGCGCCGAGCTGTACCGAGAGCCGCGTCTTGCCGACCCCGCCGGGGCCGAAGAGCGTGAGCAGACGGGCCCGTTCGAGCCGTTGCGCGAGCTCCTTGAGCTCGAGCTCCCGGCCGATGAAGCTGGTCGGCTGTTGCGGGAGATTGTGCGGGCGCACGTCGAGCGAGCGCAGCGGCGGAAACGTCGCGGGCACGTCGGGTGCGGCGAGTTGGAAGACCTTTTCCGGCGTTTCGAGATCTTTGAGACGGTGCGAGCCGAGGTCGATCAAGCTCACGCCCGCCTCGAGCCGCTTGCGCGCGAGCTCGGCCGCGGCTCCGGAGAGGATGACCTGTCCGCCGTGCGCGATCGAGAGCAGACGCGCGACGCGATTGACCGGCGGCCCGAAATAGTCGCCGTCGCGCTCGTCGACGGTCCCCGCGTGCAGCGCCATCCGTACGCGCAGGCCGCCCACCGCTTCCCAATCCTCGCGCGCCAGGGCGCGCTGTGCCGCGAGCGCGCCGCGCAGCGCGGCCTCGGTCTCTTGAAAAGCCGCGCAGAACGCGTCGCCGATCGTCTTGAAGACGTACCCTTCATGGCGCTCGAGCGCCGCGCGCAGGAGCGCGTCGTGGCGTCGTAGTGCCAGACGCATCGCGTCGGGAAAGGCTTCCCAGCGCCGCGTGCTGCCCTCGATATCGGTGAAGAGAAACGTGACCGTGCCGCTGGGAAGCACGCGTCCCGCGGCATGTATCGGGGAGGACATTACCGGCCCACCCTTCGTCGGGTCCGCAGGCCTGCCATGCCTGGGGCGTCCCCCGCGGAACGACGCCCGTCGCGCCGCGCGACCGCCTTATTCGCCCGAGCTCGCGCTCAGGATGGCGAGCAGGTCGGTGGGCGGGAGGCCGTTCGTCGTGAGCACGGAGGTGCCGGCCGAGCGCCGGCACGGTGCCGGCCGTCGTGACGAGCCGCGACGGCTAAGCCCGGTCGCGGAAGCGGGCCAACGCTATCCCGTCCGCGAGTTCGAGGAGCGCTTGCGCCGAACGCAGATCGTCGCCGTGCGCGGTCAAGGTCGCGCCTGCGGCGCCGTCGTACACGGCGCCCATCCGCTCTTTTCCGCTCGGTTCGAGCGCGCCGTCATGGAGTGCTTTCTGCAAATGGCAACATCGTACGAGCTCCGCCAACCTGGAACGCCGGACAATTTGCCGGTGCTCACGCTCTCGAGCAACACCTTCGCAGACGGCGGCGTGATACCGCTCTTAGCGGCCTCGGCGTGGGCCGGCGGTTCCGACGTCTCGCCCGATTTGATGTGGGGCGGCGCGCCGGCGAACACGCAGAGCTACGTCGTCACCTGTTTCGATCCCGACGCGCCGACGGGCGTCGGCTTTTGGCACTGGACCCTCGTCAACGTTCCGGCGTCGGTCACGAGCCTCGCGGCCGGTGCCGCGAAGAACCCACCCGCGGGCAGCGTGCAAGGCTACACGGATTACGGCAGCTCCGGTTACGGCGGCCCGTGCCCGCCCGAAGGCGATCCGCCGCATCACTATCGCTTTACCGTGTACGCGCTCGACGTTCCGCAGGTCGAAGGCGTCGGTCCCGGCACCACGGGCGCGTTCTTGATGTTCTCGTTGCGCGGACACGTGCTCGCGCAGGGAACGTATACGGGCCTCTATTCGCGTTGAGCGAGGCTGCGCCGGCGTCCCGGCCGGCCTGGCGGCTCGGTGTCGACATCGGCGGGACGTTCACCGACCTGGTCGCGCTGGCCGACGACGGGCGCAGGCTCGAGCGTAAGCTTCCTTCCACGCCGCGGGCGCCGGAGGAAGGCTTGCTCGAAGCGTTGCGCTCGTTGCTCGCGGACGTTTCTGCGAAGGACGTCGCGCTGCTCGCGCACGCCAGCACGATCGCCACGAACGCCCTGCTCGGCCAAGTCCACCTCGAGCTGCCGCGCGTCGCTTTCGTCACCACCGAAGGCTTTCGCGACGTGCTCGAGATCGGACGCCAAAACCGCAGCGCGATCTACGATCTCGACGTGACGCGCCCTAAACCGCTCGCGCGACGTGAAGACCGGTTGACCGTGCGCGAACGGCTCGCGCACGACGGCAGCGTGCTCGTTCCGCTCGATCCCGCGAGCGTCGCGCGTAGCGTCTCGGCGATTCGCGAACGCGGCATCCGCAGCGTCGCGGTCGGCTTGTTGCACGCGGACCTCAACGGCGCACACGAGCGCGCGGTCGCCGCGGCGCTGGCCGCGGAGCTGCCCGAGGTCGAGATCTCGCTCTCTTGTGAGGTCGATCCGCAATACCGCGAATACGAGCGCTTCTCGACGACCGTCGTCAACGCGGCGCTGGCGCCGATCGTGCGCGTGTATCTCGAGCGCGTGCAGCGCGGTGTGGCGGCCCAGGGCGTGGCGGCGCCGGTTTTCGTGATGCGCTCGGACGGCGGCATGGCGGAGCTCGCGAGCGCGGCCCGGCGCCCTGCAGCCTTGATCGAGAGCGGTCCCGCCAGCGGCGTCATCGCCGCCGCACACTTGGGCCGCGCGCTCGGTATCCCGAACGTGCTCTCGTTCGATATGGGCGGGACGACCGCGAAAGCGGGCACGGTGTTCGACGGCGTTCCGCAGATCAGCGCGTCGTTCGAGGCGGCCGGCGCGACGCACAGCGGCCGCTCCGTCAAGGGCAGCGGCTATCCCGTGCGTTTCCCGTTCGTCGATTTGGCCGAGGTGAGCGCCGGCGGCGGCACGATCGCTTGGCTCGACGCCGCCGGCACGCTGCGCGTCGGCCCGCTCTCGGCGGGCGCGGATCCCGGCCCGGCCTGCTACGGAAGCGGCGAACTTCCGACCGTCACCGATGCGAACGTCGTGCTCGGCCGGCTCAACCCGCGCGCCTTGCTCGACGGCGCCTTTCCGATCGACGCGCGCCGCGCGTTCGTCGCCGTCGCGTCGGTCGCGGCTCCGCTTTCAGGCGACGTGCGGCGCACCGCCGCCGGAATCGTAACGCTCGTTGACGCCGAGATGGCGAAAGTCTTGCGCATCGTCTCGCTCGAGCGCGGTCATGATCCGCGCGATTTCACCCTGCTGGCCTTCGGCGGCGGGGGCCCGTTGCACGCGTGCGCGGTCGCTGCCGAGATCGGCGTGCGGCGCATCGTCGTTCCGCCTGGGCCCGGCGTCTTCTCGGCCTACGGGTTGCTCTGGGCCGACGTGCGCGTGACCGCGCTGCGCTCGTTCCTCGTTCCTGCGCAGGCGCAAGCGTGGGAGCGCGCCGTCGCTCTCGCCGCGACGCTCGAGCGCGAGGCCGACGCCGCGCTCGCCGAACAGAACGTGGCGAAGTCCGAGCGGCGCTTCGTGCGCGAGTTCGATCTGCGCTATGCGGGTCAGTCGACAGAGCTCGCGGTCGGCGAGCCCGGCTCGCTCGAAGCCGCGGTCGAGGCCTTCCACCGCCGTCACGCGCTGCGCTACGGCTATGCGGCACGCGACGACCCGGTCGAGTTCGTCATCGTTCGCGTGAACGGCATCGGCGCGACGCCCAAGCCGCGTTTCGCCGCGGAGAGCGTGCAGCCGCGTGAAGCCGAACGCCTCGCGCCGCGCGAACGGCGCGAAGCGTTCGACGGGCGAGCGCTCGTCGCGACGCCGGTATTCGGTCGCGCTGCGCTGCGAGCCGGCGATGCGTTCGCGGGGCCCGCAATCGTCGAGCAGTACGACGCGACGACCTACGTCGCGCCCGGCTGGCGCGCGCAGGTCGACGAGCTGCGCAACCTCGTGTTGGAGCCGCAGGCATGAACTGCGCGCTCGACCCGATCACCTCCGAGCTCGTTGCGTCGGCTTTGGTCTACGCGAGCGAGGAGATGGGCATCGCCGTTCGCGACGCGGCCTATTCACCGAACATCAAGGAGCGGCTGGATCACTCGTGCGCGCTGTTCGACGCACACGAGCACTTGATCGCGCAGGCGGAGCACATTCCGGTCCACCTCGGCTCGCTGCCGTGGGGGCTGCGCCGCACGCTGGCCTGGCTCGACGAGCGCGGGCGCACGCTCGGCCCGGGGGAGATGATCGTCGTCAACGATCCCTATTTGTCGGGCACCCATCTCAACGACGTCACGCTCGTCCGCGCGATCTACGACGACGGGCGGCTCGTCGGGTACGCTGCCAACAAGGCGCACCACACCGACGTCGGCGGCGCAGCGCCGGGCTCGATGCCGCCCGATGCGCGCGACTTGTTCGCCGAAGGCTGCGTCGTCTGGCCGACCCTGCTGCTGCGCGAGGATCGCATCGTCGAGGAGACGCTCGAGCTCTTTCGCGCGAACTCCCGCGCACCCGGGGCGCGGGTCGGCGACCTGCGCGCGCAGATCGCGGGCAACGTCACGGGCGAACGGCGCTTTCTCGAGCTGGTGCGCCGCTACGGTGCCGGCGTGGTCGCGGCTTCGGCCGAGAAGGCGCTCGACGACGGAGAACGGCGCACGCGCGCCGCGTTGCGCGCGTTGCCCGACGGCGTCGTCGAGCACGAGGACGTGCTCGAGGACGAACGCGGCGCAGCCTCGATCGTGCTCCGCCTGCGCTTGGAGAAGCGCGGCGATTCGCTCTCGCTCGACTACGCCGGAACCGCGGCGCAGTCGCACTTGCCCCTCAACGCGGTGTACGGCGTGACCCTCTCGGGCGTCTATTACGCGGTGCGCGCGGTGACCGGCCCGCGCATTCCGATGAATGACGGGTCGTTCCGTCCGGTCGAGGTGCGCGTGCCCGAGGGCACGTTGCTCAATCCGCGCCGGCCCGCGCCGGTGAGCGGGGGCAACGTCGAGACCTCGATGCGCAACGCCGATCTGGTGCTCGGCGCGTTCGCCAAGTTATGGCCCGGGCGCTTGCCCGCGCAAAGCGGCGGCTCGATGCACAACGTGATGCTCGGCGGGGTCGACGCAGCGGGACGCTCGTGGGCGTTCTACGAGACGAACGGCTGCGGAATGGGCGCGCGTCCGAACGCGGACGGCATCGACGGCATCCACGTTCACATGACCAACACCCTCAACACGCCGGTCGAGGCGATCGAGCGAACGATGCCGCTGACGATCACCGCCTACGAGTTCGCGGAGGGGTCGGCCGGCGCGGGCCGCTTCCGCGGCGGCTGCGGGCTGGTGCGCGGCTTCAAACTGCGCGAGGGCAGCGCGACGCTCTCGCTGCTCGCCGAACGCCACACGGTGCGGCCGCACGGCGCTGAGGGCGGCGGCGACGGAGCGCTCGGCACGCACGCGCTGGTCGAGAGCGGCGGCGAGAGCCCTGGCGCACGGCGGCAATTGCCCGCGAAGGTGACGCTCGCGCTGCGGCCGGGCGACGAAGTGATCGTGCGGACCGCGGGCGGCGGCGGCTTCGGCGATCCGTCCGCGCGCGACCCCGCTGCGTGCGAACGCGACCGCGCCGACGGAATAGCGATCGCTCGGGCCGCAGTCTCGCCGGCCCGGGACGCTTAGACGCGCGCTCGTTATTTCTTCGTGCAGACGTCTTTGATCACCTGGACCGCGTTCAGCTTCTCGTGGGACGCGCTCCTATTCGTTAAGCGTCTCGACAATCAGCAGCGATGCTTGCGGTGGTAGGCGTGGCGGCTCTCGCGGATGAGCGTGTCGGCCATGTAGGCGAACAGGATTTGCTCCGCGAACTCGATCGCGAGCTTCATGGCATGCTCGGCGGGACGTCGCCGACGTCCTCGTTGCTGTGCACGAAGGCGCCCGAGGCGGCGTAGAGATGCTCGGAGCTTTCGGTCACGAACTGTCCCAGCGCGACGTCGCCGGTCTTTTGCGCGAGCGTCACCATCCGGTCGAGCACGGCGTAACAGCGCTCGTAGTGCCGCTTGGCGATGTCGGGCTGCTCGTCTTTCAAGTAGTTCACGGTGATCCCAAGCTCGGATTTGTACCAGCCCACCAGGTCCGAACGCACTTGCACTTCGTCCTTGTCTCGTGCGGCGCAGCGTTCGAAGCGGTCCGCGAAGGTCGAGAAGGTGGAAAGGTCATCCGGCGCATGGGTATTCCAGTCCCGCGCGACGGCGGCGAAGCAGCCCGCCGGATGGCGGTTCTGCAACGAGTCCGCGCCGGCCGGAGCGGCGCAGCTCAGCAACGCCGCGAGCGAAGCGCTTGCAAAAGCGCTCGCCGGAAACAGAGTTCTTAACACAGTCTTGTTCATTGACAGTACTCGAATGTAAAAGCGAGGCGGCGGCCGCGCGAACGTAAGTGAGTTAAACGTAGTCTACTTGCTGGCGCGTCGCGGCGCGTCAGACAGGTGGTTAAGAAGGAGAGCTCCGCTTGCGTCGCACCGCTGACTTTCGCTCCGCGCGCTCCCCGGCTCGCGCGCAAGCCGTTTTCATCGAAGCGATCTGCGACGTTAGCGGCAGTCGCGACGTTAGTTGCCGGCAGCCCGTGCGATGGCGGCGCAGCAGAGCCGCAAGTACGGCGCCTCGCGCTGGCCCAGCAAGGCCAGCACGTCGTCGGCGACGGCCGCGGCTTCGCTCGCGCTGCGCCGCGCGTGGCGCGCGAAATAGTAGTCGCCGCGCGCCGACGTGAAGAGCTCGCGCCAGTACGTGCGGGCGAACGCGAGCGGCAGCGTGCGAAAGATCGCGTTCATCTCCGGCGTCGGCGGCCCGACGCGGCGCGCGTCGAGCGCTGCCCAGCCTTCGCGAACCGCGAGGATGAGCGTCTCCACGAGCGTCGCATCGCCGCCGAGCCGGCGCGCGTCGGCGCCTGCGAGATAGAGCGCGCCGAAGACGGCGCTCAGGAACACGGCGTTGCGGCGCAGCCACGACTCCATGTCGTGCACCGCGCTGTAGCGCAAGTCGGCGTGGCGCAGCAGGTTGCAAACGTCGCGCGCGGTGCCGTCCAGCGCGGTCGGCCGCTGCGCGATCTCGACATAGCGGATCGTGCCGTTCTCCGGCGTTCCGGCGAACCCGGGAAAGGCTTGCACGACGCGCTCGCGTCCCAACGCTGCGAAGAGCGCTTGCGAGTCGCCCACGTGACTTCCCATGATCAGAAAGCGTGCGACCCAGGATGCGCGGGTGAGCTCGGGCAGCGCTGCTTCGAGCTGTTCTCGGCGCACGGTGACCAAGCAGAGATCGGCGTGCATCTGCGGGCGCAGCCCTTCGCTGACGGGCAGCCTCAAGCGCTCGACCTGTGGGCGGCGGTCCAACGCCGCTTCGAGGACCGCGCCGTGGGCTCGCAATTCCGCCGCGCGCGCGCCGCGAGCGACGAGGCTGACGGGTGGCCGGCGCGAGCGAACCGGACGCCGTAGAGCGTCCCCTGGACGCCCGCGCCGAAAACCACGATGTTCACCGGCGCCGGTTTCAAGGCCGGCAGAGGCTTGCCTCTCTTTGCGCGAAACCTCCGCCTATGGCCGAGATTAACGATCGAGTTCTGGTCGAATGTCCTTTGGAGCAAGCGGCGGACTTGCTCGCGGCCCGGTTCGCCCGGGCCGGCGGAGCCGTGGTGACGCTCCAAGTTCCGCTGGCCGACGTCGCCGTGGCGCGTGAGATAGTGGTGACCTTCTCGCCTCATCCCGAGCGCTCGCGCTATCAAGTAATGAACGTGACCTGGGCTCCCAAAGGCGGTGGGCCGTATCCTTCGTTTGCGGGGACGCTGACCTTCGAACCGGCGGCCGCGCAGACCAACCTTGCGCTCGACGGCAATTACGAGCCGCCGGGAGGCGTCGCGGGCAAAGCTTTCGACGCGATCGTCGGGCGGCGCATCGCCGCTGCTGGCGTGCGCGCCCTGCTGGAAGCGATGAAAGTCGACCTTGAGGCGGAGTATCGCGACGAACGGGAACGGACCGCGCAAGCGACCCGCCCGAGCTACCTCACGACCTACGAGTAGGCAAGCTCCGCACAGATAGGCGCTCCGAAAAGCGGCGCTCTGAGGTCGACGCGGAGGAACCCGGTCGCTCCCCGTACGAAGCGGTCCCGCATGGAAGACGTGCACGAAGTCTTACGTTTACCCTCCCCCGCGCCGCGTCCGCAGGCGCTGGCCTTCGACGGCGCGCGCTTGTGGATGGGCTCGATCGAGACCGAGCGGCTGTACGCAATCGACCCGCGAACGTGGACGGTTGGTGAAGAAGTCCAGGCGCCGGGTAAACCCTGGGGCATGACGGTCGTCGGCGAGGAACTGCGCGTCATTTGCGGCGAGAGCGACGAGGATCACCGTCTCATCCGGCGCTTCATTCCCGGTCACGGCTTTCGTTCCAAGTTCGCGATCCCGTGTCCCGACGACACGGGTTCGCAACTCGGCTACGACGGCGACCGGCTGTACGTCAGCCAGTGGTACCACCACAAGATCCTCTCGCTCGACGAGCGCGGCCAGGTCGGTACGGTCATCGACGTGCCGCACGGGATCTGCGGTCAGGTCATCGTGGAAGGGCGCTTCTACCTGATCACGACCGACGACGAGGAGACCGACGAGTACTGGTTGACGCGCGTCGACGCTCGTGAGGGAACGCCGCGCGTCGAGGACGTCGCGCGCATCGGCTTCAAAGCGCGGGCGCTGGCTTTCGACGGCGAACGTTTCTGGACCAATCATCGCGAGGCCGACCAAATCGTCGCGTTCCTGCGTCCGCAAGCCAATTAAGCATCGTTCGGAATGGAGTCTCCCGCATGAACGAACAGCAGAATCCCGACCCGCTCGAGCAGCTCGTCGAGGAGAAGGTCAGCGAGTTTCAGCAGAACTTTCATATTCCCGATGACGCGGCGCGCGCCGCGGCTGAGGACTCGGCCTACCACACCGTGCCGTCGCCGTCCGCCGAGGCCGTCGAGCTCGAGCGCATCAAGCGCGCGCAAGATCTCCTCGGCGAGCCGTAAGCGCGCGTTCGCGTGGACAAGAAGCATAAGGGCAAGCCGCCCGAGGACGACGAGACGGCGCGCGACGAGGCGATCATGAGCGCCGACGATACGGGCATGGTTCGCAACGAAGCGCTGATCGTGCACGTCGAAGAGAACGAGCAGCTCGAAGATCGCTAAGCTCGCGCCCGGCCAAGCACGACGCTACAGCGGCGCGTCCGCTTGGTGCGCCGCGTAGGTGCGTGGGTCGAAATACCAAGCCGGCAACGACGCCGGGAAGGCGACATCGCGGAAATGGAAGTCGACGTCTTCGCCGTCGCCTGAGTAGTTGTCGCCGACCTTCCCGTGGATGTCGGTCACGATCGGGTAGCCTTGCAGCGTGGCGAGCACGACGGTGAAGGTGACCCCGTAAACGCGGTCGTGCTCGACGAAGAGCTTGTCGGTCGCGACCAGCTTGCGGAGCTCGTAGCTCTTCTTGTCGACCCAGAGCTCGCGCAGGCGATTGCGGTCAGGATCGCGCCGGGGCTCGAGTTGCAGGTGCAGGAGGTCGCCTTGCACGTCCATCCCCGACACGTCGTAGTCGAACTCGCCGGAGGTCGTCACCGTGGCGATCGTCGGCAATGTCGTCTCGAGCGGCTCCGGCGTGGGCACGAACTCGATCGGGTGCGGATGGAGCGGCGCCGGCTGGAAGAGGTCGGCGGTCGGCGGCCCGGGGTCGCGCGCTTCGTTGAATGCCGGCCGCTGGAACTCGAGCGGCCCGCGCGCCGTGTCCCGGAAGACCTTGCGGCCCAACGCTGCGCGGTCCGACGTCCTGCACCACACGTGGTACGTGTAGCTCTCGACGTAGTCCGGGAAGCCTTGGTCCGTCAGTTGCGCGCGGGTCAGCGTGTACGTGACGAACGGCGGCGGCGGACGGTGCGAGCGAAAGGTGGCGCGGATCAGGCCGAGGATACGCTGCGGCGTGAGCGCCTGTGAAGGGCTGGGGGCCGGCGCTGCGGCGACGAGCGCCCCGAGCAACAACGCTGGGAACATCGCACGAAAGATACGGCGCCCTCGAGCGCGATTCAGCCCGCGCGCCGGCGATCCGCCGCGCGAGCGTCGCGGCAGGAGAAGGGCCCGAGCGAAGCCGATACCGCCGCATGCGGCGCTTCCCGGCAATCGGGCAATCCATCCTTGCTCTGGGCGTCGCGCTCGCGGCCGCGCCGTGCCCCGCGCTCGCGGACGACACGCCCGAGCAGGCCGCGCTGCGGACGCTCTTTACGGCGAAAGCAAGGTGCAGGCGACGGTCGACGCCTACAAAGTGCAACTCGGCAAGCTGAACTCGATCACGCTGATCGGCGGCGATCAGGAACTCGCGTTCGCGAACGGTTCGCTATTAGCTTCGATCGTGCTCGACGCCCAAGGGAAAATAGCCGGGCTGCTCCTGCAGGACGAGGTCGACGCCGCCAATCAAGCCGCGCTCGAGCGGGTGCTGCGCGCCGCCAACGTTTCGGCCGACTGGTTCAGCCCGAACTTTCTCGCGCAGATTCCCGTGACGCAGATCGACACGGTTCTCGCCGGCTTCCGCTCGCAGCAGGGCGCGTTCCGACGCGTCGTGGTGCGCACGGTCGTACTATTCCGTCTTCGGGAAAGGCGAGAGCCGAACGAACATCTCGCTCGACGCCGCCGGCAAGATCAACGCGCTCCTCTTCCGTCCCTTCGACCCAAAAGCCCCGAGCTGAGCGCCGGTGCGTCGACGTTCCGTGGAGGCTAGAGCCGCCGAGGGCGCTAAGCCTGCTCGGCGATTCGAGTCGCGGTCGAGGACTTCGCCGGCCGCTCTTGAAGCTGGAGCCTAATCTCCGGCATCTCGAACGCCGGCTGACGAGCGGAGGTCGCGTTCGTCGTGTTGTCCCCTACGAATAAGACGGTACGGGCGCTGGTGGGTTGCGCCCTCATCTGCGTGCTTGCAGCCGGCGTCGAGCGTCCGGCCTGGCCGAACGCGCTCTCGTCGGTCCGCGCGCATCAAGAGCGGCTCGACCAGATCCGCTCCAAGCTCCACGAGAAGCAGGTGGAACTGCAGCAAGCGGCCGCGACCGCCCAAGATTTGCACGCGCAGCTTTCCGAGACGCGCTCCTCGATCGCCGCGGCCGATCGCGAGCTCGACGCCCTCGAGGCACGCGTTGCGACGAGCCGCCGGCGCCTCGCCTGGGAGCGCGTGCAGCTCGCCGCAGCCGAAGCCTCCGCCCAGCGTCACGAAGACGCCTACCGCCGCCGGATCGTCCAGATCTACGAGCACGGCGACCTCTCGTACCTCGAGTTTCTGCTCCAGTCGCGCACGTTCTCAGAATTCGCGGAGCGCTTCGAGGATCTGCGCCTGCTCATCGCCGCGGATCAGCGGACGGTCGTCGAGCGCCAGCGCGCGCAGCGAGCGCTCGCGCGGCGTGAGGCCGACGTCGAGCGGACGACGGAATCGCTCGAGTCCGATCTCGCGGCGGAACAGCAAACCCGGACGCGGCTGGACGCGCTCGCGTCGGAGCGCGCAAACCTGGTAGCGGTCGCCGACCGTCAGAAAGCATCGGTGGCCCAAGCGGTCCAGTCGCTCGACGATCTCTCGGAAAGCGAGGAGCGCGCGCTCGAGGCCGCCATCGCCGAGCGCCAGCGCGAGCTCGAAGCGGAGCGCACCGCGGCGGGTGGCTCGCCGGCGGCGCCGGCCCACGGCAGCGGCCAATTCATCTGGCCAATCCACGGCCCGATCACCTCGCCCTTCGGCTACCGCACGAACCCCTTCGGCGGCGCCCCCGACTTCCACCCGGGTCTCGACATCGCCGCGGATATGGGCACGCCGATCCTGGCAGCCGACTCGGGCCGCGTCATCATCGCCGGCTGGGTCAGCGGGTACGGCAACTACATCTCGATCGACCACGGCGGCGGCATATCGACCGGTTACGGTCACTGCTCGCGCATCGACGTGAGCATCGGCCAAGACGTGCAGCGCGGTCAAGTCATCGGCGCCGTCGGCTCGACAGGGCACTCGACGGGCCCGCACGTGCACTTCGAAGTTCGCGTCAACGGCCGTCCCGTCGATCCCGCCCCGCGACTTCCCTGACGTTCGGTTCCGCCTCGAGCAGTTCGTTCGCAAGGCTTCGATCGGCGGCTGCGACGACGTCGTAGGTGAGACGCGGATCGGGTACGAGCCGCGGCGTGAGGCGCGCGCGATCCAAGATCGCGCCGCCCGCCTCCTCGACGATCGCAAGCGCGCCGGCGAGATCGTGGACGTGCACGACCGCGCGATCGAGCGCGACGAACGCTCCGAGAGAGCCGTCGGCGACCCGGCAGAGATCGGTTGCGGTGCTTCCCGAAATGCGGACTCGCTCGAAATCTTCGTGCGCGTGCGGCAGCCCGACCGCGGTGCCGCGGACCGGGCTCGGCAGGCCGACGAGCGGCGTCCGGCAAGCTCCGATGCGGCGGCCGTCGGCTCGCGCGCCGCAGCCTGAGACCGCGCTCCAGCGCCGGCCCGAGACGAGCTCGCACACGAAACCCGCCAGCGCGGCGCCGTCTTGCACTAACCCGATCGCGAGCGCGTAGGGTGGGTAGCCGGCGCGAAAATTCCGGCTGCCGTCGAGCGGGTCGAGCGCGATCCACGGCTCGCCCTCCTGCGGGCCTCGGCCGATCGCTCCCGACTCCTCGCTCACGATCGGAACGCCGAGCGTTTCGAGCGCGGCGACCGCGGCCCGCTCGGCGGCCGCGTCCGCCGCCTCGGTCGGCAGACCGTCGGCGCCCAGGCCGACGGCCTCGGCGCGTTCGAAATCCTCGAGGGCGGCCGCGACCGCCGAAGCGGCCAGCGCCGCGGCGTCGAGGAAGCGCACTTCGAGCGGCGCCGAACCGCGCGCCTTGACCGTGCGCCGAAAGCGGGCTGCCGGCCGGCGTTCCACGTAGCCCGAGCTGCGATAGAACGCGTGCGTCGCCCCACGCCATTGCGAGCTTTCGACCTCGATGCGCGTGCAGCCGAGCTCGCGCGCGGCGTCGTCGACCGCGGCGAGCAGCGCGCGCCCGATTCCGTGCCCGCGCAATTCGGGCCCGACCGCGAGCGCGCCGAGCCAGGCCTCGGTGCAGTCGCCGAGCGTCGTCGTGCGCCGGTGCACCTCGGCGAAACCGACGACGTGCTCGTCGCATTCGGCCACCAGCACGCGCACGTCGCTGCGCCGCAGCAACGCCGCCAACCGGCGCATCGGTGCGACGTGCGCTTGGAGGTCTTCGTGTCCGCCCATCGCAAGCGCGAGCTCGAGGATCGCGCTGCGGTCGTTCCACACCGCCGGCCGCAGTGCGAGCGATTTCAGCATCGGTCGGAGCGAAGGCGCGAATAGAGCGCGACGATCTCCGCGACGCTCGGAGCGGACGCGCCGGGGACTTTGGCCGCGTCGTCGTAGCGGCGCAGCGCGAGCATCTCCTCGCAGAGGCGGTCCGCTTCGAAAGCGGCACGCTGCGCGGCCGACATCGGGCCGCCCTGGACCGCAAGCGATGCGACGGACGCGGGACTGAGCGCGTAGTCCAGATCCGCGGCGAGATAGCGTTTGGCGGTGACGTGGCCGCCGACGAGCGCTCCCGCTCGCGCGCCGATCAAGGCGCCGACGACGCGCGCTCCGGCGAGCTCGTGCGGCAGCCCTTCGAACGTCGCGGCGACGGCCGGCGCGCGGCCCACGTCGTGCAGCGCGCAGGCCAGGATCATATCGTCGTCCCACCCGCCGGCTCGTGCCAGACCCGCGCTTTGCAGCGCGTGCGCGCGCTGGTCGACTGCTTCGAGGCCGTACGGCAAACAGGCCAAGCTGTCCAGTAGCCGGCCAAACTCCGCCGGGCTCATGTCGAGCGTCATACCGCTAACACCTCGGGTGCGATGCCGAGCGCCGGAACGCCGGCGACCCACGTTTGACGCACGACGGGATGGCCGCCGCGCGCGTCGACCGCGACCAGGTCGGCGCGCATTCCGGGCGCGATGAGGCCGCGGTCCTCGAGTCCCGCGATGCGCGCGGGGCCGCGCGACACCAGGGCCAGCCCGTCTGCCCAACTGCACGCCCCGTCCGCGACGAGCGCGTACGCCGCGCCGAGCAGCGAGGGAGGATGGTAGTCGGAGCAGAGCGCGTCGAGGTAACCGTTTGCCAGCGCTTGGCGAGCCGAGAGGTTGTCGACGTGCGAGCTCCCGCGGCGCGCGTTGGGCGCGCCCATCACGATGCCGAGCCCGTGCGACTGCGCCGCGGCCGCGGCCTCGTGGTTGACCGGAAATTCCGCGATCGCCACCCCCAGCTGCGCCGCCGTTTCGATCGAGGCGCGCGAGTCGTCGTCGTGCGAGGCGAGCGACGCGCCGAGCTGACGCGCGTAGTCCGCGATCGCCGCGCGGGTCTGCACGACCCGGTCGCGGCCTTCGAGCCGGTGCACCATCAGGCGGTCGAGCTCTTCGCTCGTCGAGTTGCGGCCGTAAAACGTCCGCCAGGCTTCTTCGGTCGGGAACTGACCCGAACCCGGCGTGTGGTCCATGTACGAGACCAGCGAGACGTGGCCGCCGTCCGCGAACGCGTGCAGCAGGTCGAGTGACCGCGACGTCACGTCGACGCGCAAGTGCAGCCGCTGGTCCGCGCGCAGCGCGCCGTGGAGCCGGCGCAAGGTTTGCTCGGTCTCCAAGGCGCGCTCGCGGGTGCGCCACTTGCGCGCATCGTCGTCGAGGGTGAGGCACAGGTAGTTGGTCGTGACGCCCCAGGCGACCAGCAAGGCGTCGTACTCGTACAAGGTCGCGTCGAGCGGGAATTCGGCGCTCGGGCGCGGGTGCGCGAGCTCTTCGAGGCAGTCCGAGTGCAGGTCGATCAGTCCCGGCACGAGCTCGAGGTCGCCGAGATCGTAGCGCTCGGCGGCTGCGGGCCGCGGGCCGACGTCCGCGATCGTCGCGCCGTCCAGCGTCACCCACCAGTCGCGCACCTCGCGTTCGCCGGCGAGCATCCGGCGAGCTCGCAACGAGATCACGCGGCGACCAGCCTTCCTTCGCGCAGCCGCACGACGCGGTCGACGAGTCCGGGCAGCTCGGGCAGATCGTGGAAGATCGCGAGGAGCGCCGTGCCCGCGCGCTTGCGCTCGAGCAGGCTCGCGAGTGCGACGCGCCGCCGTTCGGGGTCGAGCGAGGCCGTCGCTTCGTCGAGCAGCAGCAGCGGGCGCGGACGGGCGAGCGTGAGCGCCAGGTTCAGCATCTGCCGCTGTCCGCCCGAGAAGGTCGCCGGGGCGAGCTCGTGCAGCTCCGTCTCGAGGCCCAGCGACTCGAGCAGCGCGCAGGCTTCGGCGCGCTCGAGCCCGCAGGCTTCGACCAGCGAGAGCGCGCTGACGCGCGGCACGACCCGCAAGAACTGCGTCGCCATCGCGACGAGCGTCCGCCGCGCGTCGATGATCTCGCGTTCGCTCGCGGCGACCAAGTCGAGCTCGCGCCCGAGCGCCCGCAGCCGGATCTCGCCCGAGTCGGCCAGGGCGCTGCGGTAGACGCAGCGCAGCAGCGACGACTTTCCCGAACCGCTCGGCCCACGCACGACGGTGCAGGTCCCTGACTCGAGTTCGAGCTCGGCACCGCGTAAGACCGTCAAGCTGCGGCCGCCGTGCAAGTGTTGCGTGTAGCTCTTGCACAAGCCGCGAATCGAAAGCAGCGGCGCCTTCATGCGACCAACTGCGCGCTGACGAGCAGCTGCGTGTACGGGTGCTGCGGATCGCCCAGGATTTGATCGGTCAAGCCGCGCTCGACGACCTCCCCGCGATACATCACGAGCAGCCGGTCCGCCAGCATGCGCATCACGGCGAGATCGTGCGAGACGACCAGCAGCGCGAAGCGGCGCTCGAGCTGCAGGCGCCGGACGAGGTCGAGGATGCGAGCCTGCACCGAGACGTCGAGCCCCGCCGTCGGCTCGTCGAGCAGCAGCACGGGCGGCGCGGTCGCAAGCGCTTTCGCCAGCTGGACGCGCTGCCGCATGCCGCCCGAGAACAGCTCGACCGGAACGTCGAAGCGCTCCGCCGGCAACTCCATCGCCTCGTGATACGACCGCGCGCGCTCGCGCACGCGCCCGAAGGAGCGCCAGCCCGCGCCGAGCATCGTCGAGGCGATGTTTCCGCCCGCCGTCAACGTGAAATCCAGCCCTTGCTGCGGCGTCTGGTAGACCATGCCGATCGACTCGCAGCGCAGCCGCCGGCGGCGCGCCCCGCGAATGCCGGTCACGTCCTCGCCTGCGACGACGACGCGCCCCGCGCTCGGAACCAAGTCGAGGCTGGCGCAGCCGACTACGGTCGATTTGCCCGAACCGGACTCGCCGACGATGCCGAGCACCTCGCCCGCTTCGAGGTCGAACGAGACGTCGCGGCAGCCGAGCGTCCCGTCCGGATAGCGCAACGTCACGTCGCGCAGCTCGAGCAGCGAGCTCATGCTCCAGCTCGCATTCGTTTGCAGTAGTCGACGTCGGAACAGATCCAGCGGTGTTCGTCCGTGGCGTCGTCCTCGACGAGGAAGGTCGCAGCCGCGCCGCAGAGCGCGCAAGCGCTTCCACTGCGCTCGATCTCGAAGGGCCGGTCCTCGAAGGTGACGGGCGCAACGCGCGTGTAGGGCGGCACCGCGTAGACGATCGCTTCGCGGCCCGCCCCGAAGAGCGAGACGAACGGTGCGCCGTCGAGCCGCATGACGTCGTGCCGCGGTATCGGGCTCGGGCTCATCACGTACGTGTCGTTGACGACGACGGGATGGCTGTGCGAGAACGACGAGTGGTCGCGCCGCGCTAAGTCTTCGTACAGGTAGAGCCAGATCGGCGCGTAATCGCGTTCGGCGTGCAGGCGGCGCGTCACCGACGGGCGCGCGTCGACGATGCGCAACGGATCGGCGATCGGCACTTGAAAGACGAGCACCTGCTCCTCGTGCAGCGCGTCTTCGGGGATGCGGTGACGCGTTTGAATGAGCGTCGCGGCGCGCGCGTCGCTGGTCGTCGCCACGCCGGTCGTGCGGCGGACCAAGTCCCGGATCGCGATCGCGTTCATGCTCTCGTCGTCGCCTTGGTCGTACACCTTGACGACGTCCTCGGCGACCAGCGTGGAGAGCGTCACCTGCAGCCCGCCGCTTCCCCAGCCGCGCGCGACCGGCATCTCGCGCGAAGCGAAGGGCACTTGATGGCCCGGCAGGCAGATCGCTTTGAGCAGCGCGCGGCGCACGTCGCGTTTGGCCGACTCGTCGAGATAGGCGAAGCGGTAGCCCGTGCTGCGGCTCCCGCGCCGCGCGAGCTCGGCGACGTTATTCATCGCTTCCCTCCACGGCGGCGCGCACGCGCTCGAGCTCGGTGGCGAAGGTCACGTGATGCGGGAGCTTGAGGTGTTCGACGAAGCCGGCCGCTTCCTGACCGTCGACGGTCAGCGTCAGGAACTCGCGATCGTCGTACGGTGCGCGCTCGCCGTCGGCCGCAAGTCCGGCGCGGGCCGCGGCCGCATCGAGCATGGCGCCCGCGATCGCGCGCCGCTCGACGCGTCCGGGCGTCGCGCCGAAACCGAGCGTGAAGGCGGCATCGGCCTCGCCGTCGTCGTGGACCGCGTAGAGCGCCACCTCGGCGAAGGTCGCGACGAACGAGCCGACCACGAAGCGCTCTCCGGTGTCGGGTCGCTCGAGGCACACCGGAACCTCGCCCGTGCGCAGCTCGACGAGCGTCGGGTCGCGGCGCTGGCCGTAACCGCGAATCCCGCCGTACGCGAGCGCCGTCAGCGCGCCCGTCTCCCCGCGCGCCAGACTCTGCAGAAAGGGACCGCGCTCGGTCTTCGGCGTCGTCGTGCGCGTGATGTCGTCGGCCTGCGCGAGCTCACACGCGGCCAGCAGTCCTTCCGCGGCGAGCGTCGCGTGCGCCGGGGGCAGACGGTCCGGCAGGGCGGCCGCATCTCCTGCGAACGGCGCATCGGCCGAATCGAACCGTGCGGGCGCGGCGTCGCATGCTCCGGTCGCGCGGTCGAAGTCGAGCAGACGGCGCTCGTAGTCGCGCGAGGCGCCGAGGAACTGTCCTCCGCGCGGCTCGGCGAAAGCTGGCGTGATGCGGCGCAGCGGCCGCCAATCCGCGGGTGACGTGCGAAGGTGCGCGCGCCGCGGCAACATCGCCGACCATGCGCGCACCAGCGATACGGCTCGCGCGAGATCGCCTTGGGCTTGCGCGAAGGCGCGCGCGCAGACCCGCGGTTCGACGATGCCGGCCTCGGCCATGATTTGATCGACGATCAGCGGATAACGCTGGATAAGGCCGGAGAACTCGTCCTCGCCGCCCTCGGGCGCGCGCGACGCGAGCAGTTCGGCTGCCGCCTGAACTGCCGCCTCGCGGTTGGCGACCGTGGTGTACCCCATCAGTCGAGCACCTCGAGCACCGTCGAACGCGGCAGTCCGAGCAACGTCCCATCGTCGCAGCACAGCAGCAGGTCGACGCCGCAGGGATAGTCGCGGCACGCCGAATCGCGTACGGCCAGCGCTTCGCGGTCGAGCGGCAGGTCGACCGCGAGAGCGCCGTCGACGCCGGGGCCGCGCAGACGCACGCGCGTGCGCGGCGCCGCATCGCAGGCCGCAATCACGACGGTCGCACCCTCCTGCGGAGATTCCTCGCTGCCGCGCGGAGCGGTCGCGATCAGCGGCGCGGGCGGCACGCCGGCCGGCACGTGGACGTAGCCCTCGCCTTCGGCGCCGCGGCCGTCGTCGAAGACCGCGGCGATGACGAGCCTTGCGTTTGCCTCGGCGGCGCCCATCCCCGCGTCGGCCGGAGCGTGACGCGGTCGACCCGGATACGCGAAAGCCAGCAGCGCTGCGCGGAACGCCGCGTGCAGCGTCTCGTCGCGAGCGACGGCAGTATTCCATCCTCGCTGCGCCGCGGAAGGGTACCTACCGCCGTTCATCAGACGCGGGTCCTGGCCACGCCGCGCGCCTGCGCCTCGCGGGCCTGCCGTTCGGCTTCCAAGGCCTCTGCGGCGAGCCGGGTGACGGCGTCGCTCGGCCGCGCATCGCAGACTGCCGAAGCCACGGCGGCTTCGCGGTCGAAGCCCATCACGCAGCCCCAGCCCTCGGTGCCGTCGAGCTGCACGCGCGCGGTCGTGATCGCGACCTCGGTAAAGCAGAACGTGCCGGCGCGGCTTTCCAGCTCGAGCATGATCGTGCCGGGCTCCGGTGCCTCGAGCAACTCGACCGCCGTGCCTTGCAACGCGCGGTCGGCGAGCGCCAGCAACGCCTCACGCTGCACGCGTGCGGCGGCGGCCAGCCCTGCCGAACGTTCCTCGGCCGTCACAGAATCCGCTTGCGCAGCGTCGCGGAGAGCCGTTCGGCCGCCATCACGAGCGCGAAGTTGACGATCAGATACAAGGCGACGTCGCGGTACTCGAACAGGCTCATCGCCGTGGTGAGCTGGAAGCCGATCCCGCCCGCGCCGACGAAGCCGAGCACCAGGCTGGAGCGGATGTTCTCGTCGAGCCGATACAAGCCGATGCCGAGCAGTGACGGCGCGACGCCGGGGATTACCGCATGCGTGAACACGGCGAGCGGGTGCGCGCCGGTCAGCGTCAGCGCCTCGACGGGACCCATGTCCATGTCCTCGATCACCTCGGCGAACAGGCGTCCCAGCATCCCGATCGAGTGCACCGAGAGCGCGAGCACGCCGGCGAACGGTCCCAAGCCGACGGCCGTCACGAATAGCAGTGCCCACACCAGGTCCGGGATTGCGCGAAAGACGGCGATCAGCGAGCGCGCGAGCGAATAGAGCGCCTTCGATGGCGTCATGTTGCGCGCGGCCAGGACTGCGAGCGGCATCGCGAAGACGATCGCTGCGGCGGTGCCCAGGATCGCCGTGTCGAGCGTGACGAGCGACGGCCACCACGCCGACGCGAAGGCCGCGAGGTTCGGCGGCCAGGAACGGCGCAGGATGTCGGCCATGCCGGCGGCGCCGGTGATGAGATCCTGCGGGCGGGAATGCGTTACCAGTACGGCTTGGCCGACCAGTGCCACGACCCCGAGTGCGATCGCCAGCCGAACGACGAAGTCGTTGCGCCCCGGAAGTGCGAGCGCCGGTTCGCTCGTGACCGCCGCCGCGGCTCTCACGCAGCGACTTCGCCGTAGAGCGAGGTCACCAGCTCCATGGGCACGCGCGCCGACGGCAAATCGAACGCGACCGAGCCGCGCCGCAAGCCCAGGATGCGGTCGGCGTAGCGCAATGCGAGCTCGGGTTGGTGAAGCACCGCAAGGACAGCCAGCTCGTGCTCGCGTGCTAGCCGCTGCAACAGCGCCAAGACCGTCTCGGCGGCCTCGGGGTCGAGGCTGGCCACCGGCTCGTCGGCCAGCAGCACCCGCGGCTCCTGCGCGAGCGCGCGCGCGATCGCGACGCGCTGCGCTTGGCCGCCGGAGAGCGTGCTCGCGCGCTGCATGGCGAGCGAGGTCAAGCCGACCGTTTGCAGGTGGCGATACGCTGCCGGCAGTTCGCGCCGCGGCAGCGCGCCGAGCCGCGTGCGCAAGTCGTCGCAGCGACCCAGCGCCCCGCCCGCGACGTTCGATAGCACGCTGCTGCGTTTGACGAGGTTGGCGTGCTGCGAGACGATCGCGACGGCGCGGCGCGCGCGCTGCAGCGTCTTGCCGGAAAGCCTCGCCAGGTCGTTGCCCGCGACGTCGATCGTGCCCGTTCCGGGCGTCAACAGGCGCACGATGCAGCGCAGCAAGGTCGATTTACCGCTGCCGTTCGCGCCGAGGATCACCACGAACTCGCCGGCGCGCACGGACAAGCTGACGTCGCGCAAGACGTCGACTCCGGTAGTCGGCCAGCGCAAGCCGAGATTGCGAACCTCAAGAAGCCGCTCGCCGCTCACGGGCTTAGTGGTCGAGATTGGCCTGATCGAAGTTCATCGTCTTGACGAGATCGCGAACTTGATCGTACGCGCTGTCGCTCTGCGAAATGTACTTCGTGGTTCCTTTGGCCGGGAGCACTTTGACCAGATCCGGGGGAAGCTGCGAGAAGTCGAGCGTCATGAAGGCGTCGACGATCCGCTTCTTGAGCGGTGCCGGCAGCGTGCGCCGGATCGCGACCGGGTCGTTAGGGATCGGAGCGGAACGCCACAGCGTGAGGTAGTCGCCGGCGGCATACTCGCCGACTTGCGTGGCCGCGTCGATCTCTTGGCTGTTGAGCTCGCCCGCGTCGACCTTGTGATTGCGGATCGCCTCGAACGACGAGGTGTGGCTGCCCGCATAGACCGGTTTGACCGCGGCGTCGGGATCGATCCCGTTCTTACGCAGGGCGTAGGCGGGGAAGAGGTGCCCCGAGGTCGAGGCCGGATCGGAATAGGCGAAGGAACGGCCGACGACGTCCTTGAGCGTGCTGAGGCCCGAGCCTTTCCAGGTGACGATGCTGGCGGTGTAGGTGCTCGGGTTGCCGTTCGCGTCGTCGTAGGTGGCGAAGACGTCGGCGCCGGCCAGCTCGTGCGCGAAGACGTAGCCGAGCGGACCGAACTCGGCTACGTCCAGCTTGCCGTTGCGCATCGCTTCGATCTCAGCGTTGTAGCTCGGCGTGATGAACACGTCGACCGGACAGCCGATCTTGGCGGCCAGCAGCTTCGAAAGCGACTCGTAGACCGGCGTGAGCCGGGCTGACGCCTCGTAGGGCTCGACCCCGAAGCGGACGGTGCCCCCTTCGGGACAATCGGCGGCAAAGGCGGCCGCGCCGGTCGCGAGCGACGCGCAGACAAATGCCGCGGCGAGCGAACAGCGAACCAATAAACCACGCATCACGACGAGCGTCTCCCTTTCGAAGCGCAAGGTGCTTACAAACGACACCATGCGTCGGCAAGGTTAAAGCAAGGTTAGCCCTAGCTCAACGTTTGCTTATCTCGCCCTACGGTGGCGATATTAGGAGCGGTTGTCGCGGATCGCGGCGCGGACGTGGAAGATCGCACCGTCGATGTCATGCTTCGCGTCGCCGCGCAGTGTGAGGGCGGCGGGGTTTTGCTCCTCACGCGTCACGTCGTAGCGGGCCCGCTGCAAGGCATCGAGCGCGCGCTGCAAGCGGCCGTGGTGGTCGAGGCCCGGAGCGTCTCGGCGAGCAAGCAGCTCTAATAAGCGCCTAACCTGGCAGCTTGGCCGAGGCAACCAGACTTGCTCGGGCAGGCGAGCGTAGCAGGCCGCTCGTGCGAGCGAGCTTCGCGAGGGTCTCGTCAGCGTCCCACTCGCGGTTCGGGTGCTTGTTCGGCTCGGCCACGCGCGCACGCGTGCGTAGCTTGATGCAACTCGTGCAGCGCGTTCATTGCAATTCGAAAGGCGACTGCTCAATGTTTTTGACGGCCGCCACATTTTTGGATTTAGCGCGGCAGCCAACATTGGGCTATTTGCTCACATATGAACTATTAAGTTTCCGTAATGATGAGCCGAAAGGTCGTATAGCGGTAGTTAGCTCCGCTCCACTTCAACGGATGGCAATAGCTCCTAACGCTAAGGAAGGCGGATCAGAGTATGTCGATAACGGAACCTAAGACCGGCGCGGGGATGACGGTGCGCGAGGCTGGTCAAAAGGGCGGAGAAACGGTAAAGCGCAAATACGGGTCTGAGTTCTATGAAGCGATCGGTCGAAAGGGTGGCCAAGCGACGCGAAATACGCACGGCTCCGAATTCTACGAGTCGATCGGTAAGAAGGGCGGCAAGAAGGGCGGCGAAGCGACGCGCGACCGTTACGGGCCGGCTTTCTACGAACACATCGGGCAAAAGGGTGGTCAAAAGGTCAAGCAATTGATCGAGGCAGGTAAGAAGGCAGCGGCCGAACGAGAGAGTTCGAAGTCTTCTTGAGTTCCATCAGGTACGTCCTGGCCCCAGAGCGATTCCGTCCAGCCGCAAGCAGTCCGCTGACTGCGGTCGGGGACGATGAGTGTCGAGCCCAAGGTCATCGGCGCCATTGCGCCGCAGCGCGAGACGAGAACGTCCGGCGCGTTTTTCGAAAGGCCGTCGGGCTCGTCAGCGCTTGAAATGAACCGCGATTCCGCGGGTTCAGGCGAATCGCCATTCGTGACGTGCGAAGCCGGCGGATGCTGCGTGCGCGGCGCCGCGCTCGACCGGCTCGTCACGTCACCGAAGAGCGGTTTGCCGGTCCTCGCCGAAGGCTCAAAGGGCGGATCGACCGGTTTGCCCTATGATGCGGCATGAAAGCTTTCATCGTGGGCGTCTTTGTGCTGCTGTTGGGCGGCGGCGCCTCGGCGGCCTCGAGGGAACCGCCGCTCGACGCCGACGTCCTCATTCAGGCCGGGCACCAGGGCCGGCCTGACTGCGGCTCGGAACCGGCTTCCCTTTGCAGCAACACCGGCGCGCCGGGCGAGATCACCTGGACGCCCATCGTCGCCGACGAGGCCACCAAGGTCTTGCGGGCGGCGGGCGTGCGGGTCTTGCGCGAAAACGCCGACCTGCAAGGCCGCCACTATCGGGTGCGCGACGCCGTCTTCATCCATTTCGACGGCAGCGAACAGCCGTGCTCGACCGCCGCGTCGGTCGGCTATCCGGAAGCCGCTAACGGATGGCCCGAACCGGCACGTTCGAAGGAAGCGGCGACCTCATGGAAGGCGCTGTATGGCCGAACGTTTCCGTTTGGCTTCGAGCAGGACAATTTTACGGAGTCGCTGCGCAAGTACTACGGGTTCAAGCACGTCATCGTCTCCGACGCGGCCTTCGTGCTGGAAGGCGGCGAGATCACCTGCCCGAAGCAGCGCGATTGGCTGAAGAATCGCCTCGCGTGGGAAGGCGATCTGCTCGCGTATTTCTTGAGCCGGCGCGTCGGCGTCGGCTACGTGCCGCTGCCGAAGTAGCCGAATGTCTGATCGTCCCCGGTCGAACGTCACCGGCTTCGTGCTAGCTGAATTCGTGCTCGGCTGCGTCCTGTTCGCGTTGCTCGTGCAGTCGGTGCAGCGCATGACCTGGATCGCGAGTCACTTCCCGAGGGAGCTCGTCTTGGGAGGGTTGATCGTCGTTGCGGCTGGACTCTTCGAACTGCGCCGAAGGGTGCGATTCGCCTTTGCGACGCTCGAGCTCTTGGCCGGCATCGGCCTCCTCGCGCTGGCGGCACACGACGCCGGCCGCCAAGGTCTGTGGTTGATCGAGGCCGTTGGCGGCCTGTACGTCGCCGTCGACAGCTTCGACAACATCGCCAAGGCCGGCTGACCGGCAGCGGAGTGAAGGCTTCGCCGGGACACCTGGATGAAACCGGGCTCGATGGGGTCGCATCCGTCGCGTACTTTCAGGCCTCGCACCGATGCCGACTTGCCGATTTGCGTAGGCCTGCTGCAATCGGTGCACGTAGCCGACGGCTATCCGGCGGTATGGCCGGATGACGCAGCGGGTTGGTTGACGCCCGGTGGGTTTCTGCGCGGCTGGGTGGCATCACGCGGGTCGACGCTCGTCGGCCACATCGCCGTCGCGACGGTCGACGGCGAAGGGGATCCGCAGTTCGCGCTGGCGAGCGGGCGCGCGTCCTCGCAGCTCGGAGAGATCAAGCGTTTGTTCGTGGACCCGGCTGCGCGGGGCGCTGGGATCGCACGCGCGCTGCTGAATGCGGCGGTGCGTGACGTGAGCTCCCGCGGACTGCACGCCGTTCTCGAGACCCGGGCGGATGGAAGCGTCGCGATACGGCTTTACGAGCGGGCCGGTTGGCGGCGCATCGGAAGCAGCCTGGCGGCTTGGCACGGAGCCGACGGCGAACGGCCCTTGCTGCATCAGTTCGAGCTATCGCTCTGACTGAAGTGCGAGCGCGGCGTTGATCGCGACTTGCCAGTGGAGGCCCTCGGCCGGGAAGTCACGGGCGAAGCTCGCGACGTTCTCGTCGCCGCATGATTCGAGCGCGGTGCGGGTGTATTCGACCGTGGCGATGCTCTCGTTCTTTCCAGCAGACGCGACCGCGATATCGATCGTCGTAAGCGTCGTCGGGCGAACGGTGACATAGCGTATTTCGCCGGCTTGCGGGTCGTATCGGTCGAGCAGCCAGACGGCGCGTCCGGCCTCGTCCGCGGTGGTGAAGACCAAGCCTGGAGCGACTCGGCCGTCGCCGAGCAGACTCGGGTGCCAATCGGGTGACCAACGAGACTCGTTGATCGGATCGAACATCGGCAGGGCCCGCTCGGGCGAGGCGTTGAGGTGAAGGGTGATCGACACGTGCGCGGTGGCCATAACGTCTCCCTGTGCGGGCGAATCAGCAAACGTGAGGAGTGCGAGCAGAGTCGACAGGAATACCATGTTACGAGAGCGTATAATACGAAATCGTAGCAATGTCAAGTCGCTGGAAGAACCTGCAGTTCGTCGACTACGTACGGGAGCTGCATCGTGCGGTTCACGCGCTCGGCCTCTTCCTGGAAAGCCGCCTTGACAACGGCCTTTCCCAGGCCGAGGTGCTCGTCGTGATGCATCTCGCCGCCCTCGAGCCGAGCACGATCAACGAGCTTCACCGTGCCTTTCTCCATCGGCGCTCGACGTTGACGAGCGTCGTCGACCGGCTGGAGTCGAAGGGATTGTTGCGGCGAATCGCCGTGCAAAACGACCGGCGCAGCGTCGGCATCGAGCTGACGGCGCGCGGCCGCCGTGCCGGGGCCGAGATCGCATCCGCGCTCGCGGAACTGCAGCGTGAGGCCGAAGGAACGAGCCCGGTGAGCGAAGGCGACGTAGCCCGAGTTCGCGGCATCGCCGAGAGCGCTTCGCTTCTGTCGGATCCGTCCCAGCCGCCCCTTCACAGGAAAGTGCCGCGAGCGTCGCACGTCGAATGAGAAGGCCGGATGGGGATACGGTACCTACGTAGCCTGGCGTTCATCGTTTTCGCGGTTGTCGCTTTCGGCCTTGCGCGGAGTGCGCGAGCGGGCGCCGATACGTCGTCGTCCACTGTGCCTGTACCGCTGACCACGGCATCGCCGACAGCGTCGCCGGAGCCGATGACGAGCCCGACCGCGAGCCCGGCGCTGCAGGCCTATCGCGACGGCTCGGCGGCGTACGCGGCTGGGAAGTACGCTGCGGCGCTCGAGGCTTGCCAGTCGGCGCTCGAGCTGTTCCGTCAAGCCGGCAACGAGCGGGGGGAAGCGGGCGCGCTCATGCTCGTCGGAGGCTCCGAATCGAAGCTGAGCCGGTATGCCGATGGATTGCAGTCGTACCAGCTGGGGCTCGCGCTTTATCGGCACATCGGCGACCGCGATGGCGAGGCCCGCGCCCTTGCCAACATCGGCCAAGTCGAAGGCTACCTCAGCCGTTATGCCGACGCGTTGCAGGTTGACGGTCAGGCGCTCGCGCTCTTACGCCAACTCGGGGATCGCGTTGGTGAGGCGGACGCTCTCGACAACGCCGGCAACGTCGAGACCGGGCTTGGCCGATACGCCGACGCGATCCAGTCGCACACGCAGGCCCTCGCACTCTTCGAGGCCCTCCGCAACCGCCAAGGCGAGATGAATGCGCTCAACAACCTGGGCAACGCCGAAAAGGCGCAGAGCCGCTACGCCGACGCGTTGCAATCGTACCAGCAGGCGCATGCAATCTCCGCGGCGCTCGGCAATCACGACAGCGAGGCGCGCGCCCTCGGCAACATCGCGACCACGGAAGAAGCGCTGGGCCGCTATGCCGACGCCTTGCACACCTATCAGCAGGCGCTCGGGATTCTGCGCGAGCTCGGCGACCGCGACGGCGCGGCGAACATGTATAACAATATTGGCAACGTCGCCGACGACCTCGGCATGTCGACGGTCGCGCTCGGCGAGGACCAGCTCGCCCTCGGACTCTACCGTCAGGTCGGCAACCGCGACGGCGAGGCTCGCGTGCTCGGCAACATCGGAAATTTGCAGAAGAACCTCGGCCGCTACGACGACGCATTGCAGTCGGAGCAGCAGGCGCTCGCGCTCGACCGGGAGCTCGGCGACCGCGATGCCGAAGCGCGCTCCATAGCCGGCACCGGGCTCACGCAAGCGCTCCTCGGTCATAACGCCGACGCCGTGCAGTCGGAGCAGCAGGCGCTCGCGCTCTACCGCGAGCTCGGCGACCGGCAAGGCGAAGCCGGCGCGCTCAACAGCGTGGCCGTCGACGAGCTCGCGCTCGTCCGTTTCGACGACGCGCTCGCGAGCGCGCGTCAAGCGGTTGACCTCGACGGCGCCCTGGCGACGCCGCAATGGAGGGACTTGCGGACGGCCGCGGCCGCCGAAGCGAAGCTCGATCGAATCGAGCCGGCGCTGGCGGATTACGATCGCTCGATCGACGAGATCGAACGCTTGCGCGCCGGCCTCGACGAGGATACCGGCCGCAGCACGTTTTTCACCAGTAAGCTCTTCGTCTACGACGAGTACATCGCGTACCTGCTCGAGCTCAACGAGCGCTTTCCCGGGAAAGGCTACGATCGCAAGGCGCTCGACGTGCTCGAACGGAAGGCAGCACGCGCTACTCTCGAACAGATCGGGCGTAGCGCGGCGCACCATTTCAAGGGCGTCGCTCAGCAGGTCGTTGCCGACGAGGACGCAGCCGGCGCGACCGTCGACAGCGCGCAGGCGCTGCTGATGAAGCTGCTCGGAAACACGGCGTCGAGCGCGGCCGCCGTCAACGCGGCCAAGCAGAACGTCGACGATGCCAAAACGCGCCTCGCCTCGCTCGACGCGAAATTGAAGACGCAGTACCCGGGGTACTACGAGCTGCGCCATCCGCAGCCGCTCGACGTCGCCGGATTGCAGGGCCTCCTGCGGCCCGGCGAGCTCATGCTCGTCTACGATCTGCTGCCCAAGCAAAGCGCCCTGTGGGCGATCGATCGCGACCACGTCGAGCTGGTGCCGCTCGCCGCAAGCAAGGATCTCGCTCAAAGCGTCGTCAAAGCGGGCGCGCACGTCGACGGGATCATCGCCGCTCTCGACTCCGGCAAGATCGGTACGCGCGGCGAGCTCGAAGCGGTCGAAGCGAGCGACCTCCCGAAGTTCGCGGCCGACAGCTTCGCTCTTTATCAGCAGCTCATCCCCGCGAGCGTAGCGCAGCTCATCGCGAGCAAGAAGGTGAAGAGCCTCGTCATCGTCCCCTCGGGTGCGCTCTACCGTCTCGCCTTCGAAACGCTGGTGACCGTCGATCCCGCGAGTGCGCCGTCGCCGCACTACCTGATCGAGGACGTCCCGATCTCGTACGTTCCCTCCGCCTCGCTCCTCGCCGTGGTGCGTCGCTCGTACGCGCAGCCGAGCCCCGCCCGCGGACCGCTGCTTGCGTTCGCGAATCCCGCGTACGACGCTCCGGCCTCAGCTTCCGCCGATCCGCCCGCGGGAAGCGCCGTTCCCACGCGAGGCGTTGCCGGCTATGCCCAGCTCCAATACGACGCGCTCCGTTCCGTCGTGGGCCGCACCGCGCGCTCGGGAGCCGCGGAGGCGGCTTTTCCGCCGCTTCCCGGCACGCAAGTCGAGGCGAACGCCATTCGAAGCGCTCTGGGCGCGTCGCAGCAAAGCCTCATCGTTGGTGACGATGCGTCGCGCGCGCGCGTGCTGGCGCTCAACGACGCAAAGCAGCTCCAGGCCTACCAATATCTCGTCTTCGCCACGCACGCCGTCTTGCCCAACGAGGTCGAAGGCGTCACGCAACCCGCGATCGTCTTGGCCCATCCCGACCCCCGGAAGGGCGACGGCTTTCTGACGATGGCCGACGTGTTCGGTCTGGCGCTCAACGCCGATTTCGTCGCGCTGTCGGCGTGCGATACCGGCGTCGCGACGCAAGGCGGAGGCGACGGAATCAGCGGCCTGACCCGCGCGTTCTTGTACGCCGGGACGCCCGCGATCTCGGTCACGTTGTGGGAAGTCGACGACGAGGCGGCACCCCAGCTTACGCCGCCGTTCTTCGCCGGCATGCACGCAGGCAAACTCACTCCCGCCGAGGCGCTGCGCGCGGCCAAGCGCGCGATGATCGCCTCGCCGTCGCCGGGCCTCCATCATCCCTACGCCTGGGCGCCGGCCGTCATCTTCGGCGACGGAGACACCCATCCGTAGCTCGAACGTCGTTTTCGCATGGAGGGCCGACGTGCCATGAGCGTTCCTCGATTCTGTATAGCCCCCGCCCTGCTCGCGGTGCTCGCGACGGCAACTGCTTCGGTCGCGCTGGCCGACGCGAAGCCGATCGGCTTCGTGTTGCAAGAAAGCGGCACGTGGAACGTCAACGGCAAGCCGCTCCATCGCAACGACCAGCTTGCTCCGGGCAGCGTCGTGCAGCTCGCGGCGGCCGACGCCGCCGCGGCGCCGCGGCCGCGCATCGTCATCGTGTTGGACAACGGGCACACGCTCTCGTGCGACGGACCGGACGACTGCAAGACGGCGATCGCGTTGCCCGGCTCACTCGATGAGAGCTCGTCGCTCTTCGGGCGCATCGCAGCCCTGTTCAAGGCACAGCCCGACCGCTTCGAGCCGACGCAAGTCCGTGGGCCGGGCCTGCACGCGACTGCGCATCTCGACGACACCGTCGCGTCCACCGCGGGCGGCACGGCCGATCTCGGGGCGCTGCTGGCGCCGCTCGGGGCCGGCGACGACTACGTGCTCTCCGTTACCTCCCTCGACGACTTTTCCTCGCACGATATCACGGTGCACCGCTCCGCTTCCGGAAAGGCCCCGGCGGCCTTGACGGCGGGGCTCTACTCGATCACGATCGGCGTAGTCGGCACGAAGCCGCCGCTGGCCCCCGACGTCTGGGTGCTCGCTGTCGACTCCGCTGATTACGCGGCCGTCAAGCAACAGTTCGACGACGCGCGCGCGGCGACCGCGACGTGGCCTGCGGCTGCCGGCGAGGATACGCGCAAGTCGTTCCTGCGCGCCGCATTGCAAGCGCTTCACGCCCCGCAGTGACCCCGAAGATCGTCGAACCCGTCGCCTCCGCGAAGATCGTCGAGCGCGTCGGCAGCGCGCTGCCGCTGATCCTGCTCATCGCGGTGCTCATGTTCGCCGGCGATCTGTTGGGCTGGTTCGACCGCTTCGAAGCGCCCGGGCTCGACCTCTTCGCGCGCATCGACGCGCCGCTGCGCTGGCAGACCGTCCGCATCGTCGGCATCGACGATGCCGACTACGCCTCCGGGCTTTTCAACGCAGTGAGCCCGCTCGATGCGCGCTCCGTTCGCTCCTTGATCGCGGACATCGCCAGGTCGCATCCGCGCGTGATCGGCGTCGATATCGACACCTCGGGCGACGCCTGGCGATCGATTGCGATCGATCCCGGCTGGCCGCCGATCGTTTGGTCCACCGGCGTTTCCGTCGACAAGAACGGCGCGTTCGGCGGACCCATCAAGGTCTTGGGCGGGCGCGGCCCCACCCGGCCGCAGGATCGCGCGGGCGTGCCGCTCGTGACACCGGATTTCGACGGCGTCGTGCGGCGCTATCGCAACCGTTACGGCAATGCCGATGCGTTTGCGTGGGCCGTCGTGCGCCGTTACTGCGAATCCCTTCCGCCCGGCTCGAAGGAGTGCGCTCGCGTGCCGAAGGAGCCAGGCGAAGAAGCCGACGCGCGGCTGCTCCACGTGCTGGGCAATCCCTCCGACGCCGGGACCGACTACCTCTCGGCGACCGACCTCCGCGACGCCGTCGACCAACCCAACTGGCAAGCACACAACCCGTACCAGCAGAAGATCGTGCTGCTGGGCGGATTCTTCTTCGCCGGTCGTGACGCGCACGTCACGCCGGTGCGTCCGATGCAGGGCGTCGAGCTCATCGCGCAAGCGATCGAAAACGAGCTGAGCGGCGCGGCAACGCCCCCGCTCCGCGGCGTGCTCGCGATCGCGCTCGACATCCTGGCCGGCATCGCGCTCGTCGTCATCAACTGCGTCTTCGACTTCTTCCCCGCGGTCATCATCAGCCTGGTCGGCGTCCCGGTGCTCGCCGTCGCCGTGAGCTTCCTCGCGTTCTCGAGCTCGGTGCTCTGGTTCGACTTCATGCCGATGCTCATCGGCGTGTTCTTGCACGAGCTCTACGAACACGCGAAGGAACACACGGAGCTCCGCGCCGAGCACGCGAAGCTGCTCACCGAGCACGACAAACTGCGCGTCGAGCTGGCCGAAGCTCGCGCCGCCGCCCCGACCGTCGCCTCGCCTTGAACGGCTCGGCACTGAGCCCGCCGTCATCTTCGGCGACGGCGATACGCATCCGTAGCGCGGCGCGAACGCCGTTTTCATCGTCAACTCGTACCGAGGTAAGCGTCTTCCGCCGCGTAGCCGAAAAGATCGTCCGGGTATCCGGCGAGCACGGGAAACACGTCGCGCCAATTCCGTCCTTTCGCGGTTTCGATCAGCCATCGGCAGAGCGCCGGCACCGCTTGCGCGTACGACTCGACTGGCGCGTAGCCTAATTCGCGCGCCGCTGACGTGTCGACGACGAAGGGGCGAGGAACCGACCACGGCGTCATTCCGATGCCGGTGGCACCGCCGTCGCCGGGTACGGGGACGAGCCACCAGTCGTGCTCGAGCGCCTTGCCGATCGTCGTGCCGATCTCGGTTGCCGTCTGCGCTTCCGCGTCGGCAATATTGAGAACCCCGGTAAAGGCCTGTTGAAGCGCGACCGCCGTCAGCTCCGCGATGTTCGCGCTAGAAGTCGTATGAAAGCGGCTGAGCCCATCGTAGGCGAGCGGAACGAAGCGCCTCCCGTCGAGCGCACGTTTGACGAACCACCATTCCCGTGGATGCGTCGAGCCGATGCCGTACACGGCACAAGGCCGAAGCACGGTCACGGGAACCTTTGCCTCATCGAGCATCGTCCGCTCGATGGAAACTTTGCGCGTCGAATATGTCTGCGGCCCGGGCTCGAGCGTCGGCTGTGTCTCGGCGATCGGTTCCGGCAGCTCGGGAAAGCCGGCCGTCGCCGCCTCGTCCAAGCTGCGACCCGAGTCATCCCGGTAGACGCTGGCCGACGAGATGACGACGAAGTGTCCGACGGAGCCCTGCACGTCCAGCAGGTGCGATGCGTGCGCGGGCGAACGCGATCGCGTCGATGACGGCGTCCGCTCCGTCGCCGAGTGCCGCTGCGAGGGCGCCGGGTTGGTCGCGGTCCACGGAGATCGAACGCGCGCCGCGTTCGAGCAAGGCGCTCGGCAGACGATGCCGGCCTCGGTGCCCGACCGCGACGTCCCACCCGGCGTCGAGCAGACGTGCCGCCGTCGCCCAGCCGATCTGACCCGTCCCACCCAGGATAAACGCCCGTTTCGCCATTGCGGCCTCCGCCCGACGACGTTCCGCACCCGCCTCGCGCTTTCCGCGCCGGTTCGTCAGCGGCGGCGCCGAGTTGCTGATTGACGGCATGCGGCGTCGCTCGCGAAAAAAGCTGGCACGAAAAGAGTTACCGAAGTGATACCAAGGCACTCGCAAGCAACGTCAAAGATTAGCGTAACGCGCTGCATGATTCGCACTATTTGTAAAAGGCAAATGCGATAACCGCGCGTATCAGAGCCAACATGACTTCGTAAGGGAATGGAAATTCAGAGGGCATTGCTCCTCCCGATTCAGACGGTATGCGAACGTAGCGCAGACGGCCCGCAGACGGCGCTCAGACGTGCGCCTCGCTACGGTGGGTGCGCCTCACGCTCTCGTGAGCTTCTCCTCAGCCGCTACGGAGTGCCACGCCGATGTCCTCGCAATACCGGTTGCTCAGCCTGTTCGCCGCCGCCGCGCTCGTCTCGACACCTCTCTCGGCGCCCGCGTTTGCCGACGAGTGCGGCTCGAACGCGCTCGCCGCCGTTTCGTCAAAGCTGCAAAATGCTCCGACCGCACTGCCGAGCTACTCGGCCGACGTGCTAATCCACGCCAGGATGTACGGCTTCCCGTTTCTCGGCATGAACCTGAGCGGTGAGAGCACCTACGAGCGGCCCGGTAAATACGAGTTGCTCCTGAACAACCCTCCGCGCTTCGCCGACGGCGTCAGCGACCTCGTCCACGAACTGGGCGAGGATATCACGAGCTCCGATCATTGGAACGCGTACGATGCCAGCGCTGCCTGCGCGCCGGCGGGCAAACTGCTCGTCCATATGATCCCGAAGGCGGCGGGGGCCACCAAGACAGTCGACCTCACCGTCGACACGGCCAGCGCGCACGTGGAAAAGGCGACCTTCGTCCGCAACGACGGAACGATCACCGTCGAACAACGTTTCGACAGCGTCGGCGGCCACAACGTCATCGTGCATCAGCAATTGGAACTGCTGCTCTCGCGCGTCAAGGCCGACGTGACCGTAGACTATCACGACATCAACCTCACCACGGTCGTCGCCGGGCAATAGCTCGCAACGCCCATGCACGAGGTGTGACGAGGGTTGCGCAGGGCCGCCCGTAGCCTGTTAAATGCCTGGCCGCATGTGGCTTCGAGAGCCGGCTTCCCCGGCGCTCGCGCAAGAACAGAAGGGCTTCGTCGGCCTGGCGGTTCAAGCGCTCTCTGACGAGCTACGCGCGCTCGCGTCGTCGGAGTGCGCTACGCCGACGGAAGCTTGTGGCGCTCGACGACAAGTATGCGATCGTGAATCGCCCTCCGCCGGCCCTCGCAAGTCTCCAACTCCGACTTCGACGGCTGCGGTGGGCTCGTCGGCTTTCTGTTCCGTTGCTAATTCCTGCTTCAATTCCTGCGCTCGACCTTGTTCGAAACGGATGCTTCCGGCGCGCGCGGCGCTTGGCGATACCCGTCGCACTCATCCAATTTTAACTCACCCATGCGCGGACCTCGACGGCGGCGCCGCTCACGGCTGGGTCCGCACGATCGAAGGCCGCCAGGCGAGGGTGCGCCGTTCGATCGAACGGACGACGAAGTCGGTGGCGAGTCCTAAAACGGCTTACCCGAGGAAGCCGACGAAGGTATCGAGCTGCACGGCTTTGCCTTCACCCTCCCTGCTGAGTTGGATACGGCCGTGCTCGTCGGCGGCGAGCACTACGGCAATCCGAATTTCGAGCCGGTAACGATCGAAGCCTTAGTCGAGACCGATGCGAGGGAAGCGCAATTCGCCCTGCTCAAGCATGAAACGGAGCGGCGTTGCCCGATCTACCAGCTGTTCGTGCGCAGCGGCGTCCTGGTTTCGAGCCGGTGGCACGCGGTTACCGTTGGAGCTAAAGGGGGGAGATGACGATGAGCGCTACGACCGAGCCGCGCACCACGCTGCGCGTGTTCGCCGAAGACCGGCCGCAGGCGCCGTTGCGCGAAGTGGCAGATCACGCCGAGATCATAGACGAGCTGGCAGCCATCGGCGTGCGCTTCCAGCGCTTCGAGGCCGCTTCTGAGTTGCCGTGACGACGACTTCGTCGACCGCCTCGAGTGGGATCGGATCGAGCGCCGAACTCAAAGGCGCGAGACATCGCCATGAATCGTGTGTGGGCATCGTTTTGATTAGTTCACGGCTTGTCCGCGGCCGCAACCTGTGATTTCGCGGCGGCGGCGTCTCATGTATTGCGCTAGTTCGGCATACGGCGAACGTCCGCCCCGCGCAGCGGCACGCCGAGGACCGGCCCGACTAAACACACGTCGAGGACTCCGGTTGCCAGCGGCAAGAGCCCGACGATCATCAAGACATAGCCGCCACTCGAGTGCAGCGCGAAGCCCCAGGTTACCAATGCGATCCCAACCATGACGCGAGCGGCACGGCCGGCCGAACTGGCCATAAATCTGGCGATAGGCATTCTTAGGTTCTCCTCGTAGCGTGCGCCACACGGCGCGCCTGTCTCGCTAGTATACCCTACCCGACAGGGTAGTAAAACGACAATCCGCGACCTCGACGTCAGCTGCACGTTATGCCGAATCGCAAGCCTCGGGCGTCTACGCCGGAGGGTCTGCGGGCGGTTCGCGCTTCGCCGGCCCGAGCCGCCCGCTCGCGATCAAATACATGCGCAGATTGATCCAGACGAAGCGCCAGATTTGGAGCGGCAGAAAGCGCCGCCAGAATGTTCCCATCGTTTCTCTACTCCGGGATCAACTGCCAACCCGGTTTGGCTTGCAGCTTCCATAAGAATGCTGAGTGAAGCAGCCGCTTCGTCCACGCGCCGTTGAGCCCGACGTCGAGCACGCAGAGCGAGAGGTCGCGGCCGTACTGTGGAAAGCGCTCGAAGTCGCGCACGACGGGCGTCATGATGATCGAGGCCGCCTCACCGCTCCAAAGCGACTTGCCCATCGAGGCGATGCAAGCCGCGGGCATCTCGGACATGCGCGCGTGGTGGTCGGGCTCGCGGCCGTCGATTTGGGCGGCGACGTTTTCGGCTGCCGCCCGGCCCATGACGCCCGAAGCCATGCCGGTCCGCGGCGGCGTTGCGACGACGGCGAGGCCGCTGGCGGTTTTCTTCGACTTGGAGATCGGGTGCGGCGGAGCGAAGGCGATGCCGACGGCGTACACGTTGTCGTGCTTCGGCGAACGGTAATACGCGGGCCAGTCGTCGCCGCGATATTGCTCGTAGCTCTTGGGCTCGTAGTTGGCGTCGACGCGCATAAAGCCGCTAGGCATCGTCATCTCCGAGGTGACGTCTGCACCGCCGGGCCCGCGGTAGGTCAGCGGGATGCCGCGGAACTGCGGGATGAGCATGGCGAAATCATAGTCGAGCGAGCCCGGATCCTCGCCCGCTTGTTCGTAGAAGATGCGGCCCGGCTCGACCCGGGTGACACCGGCCGCCGCGATCGCTCGGATGTGCGATTCGTCGAGGACCATGCGCACCAGGCTCTGTCCGCGCACGAGCGAGCCGCTCTTCATCGCCTCGATTCCGTCCACGCCGAAATCGCCGACTTCGGGTTCGTTGGTCAACCACACCAGATCGACGAGGTCGCGCAGCCCGCGCCGCCGCAAATCGGCGTGCACGTTCATCAGGTACTCGAAGCCAGCGCCTTCGCAGGTCGCCGCCGGATGTCCGACGCCGACGACCATCGTGCGGCGCTGTCCCCGCTTGAGCGCTGCGATGATCTCGAGATACTTTTCGCGCGCGTCGACGGCATGCTCAACCGAACAAACGCTGGCGGTGTTGCCAGCCTCCGGACCCAGCCCCGGCGTTCCCTCGAAATTGAGGTACGGTCCCGTGGCATTGATGAGGTAGTCGTAGCGCAGGTCGCTCGACGTCCCGTCGCGGGCTTCGGCGGTTACGACCTGGGCCGCGGTGTCGACGACCTTCGCGCGCGCATCGACGTAGTTGACACCGATCTTGTGGTAGACGGGCGCCAGTTCGAAGACGGTCTCTTCCTCGGACATCGTTCCCGTCCCGACCCAAATGAGACTTGGAAACCAGGTGAAACGATTGCGTGGCGAGACAACGGTGACGTCGGCCTTGTTCCGAACCAGCCGTGAAAGGTGCAACGCCGAGGTGTGTCCCGCGAATCCGGCGCCCAGAATGACGACCTGTGGTTTCATGTTCGGCACGCTCCTCGTCGACCGGCCCCGTTGCGCACCCGCTTCCCGCCGCGCGAAACCCATCCGGGAATTCATTTGCTAGGAATCTAGAGTACAATACACGGTAGGGTATGGCAATAGAGGCAATTTGTACGCTACTTAAAAGTTTGCCGGCGGCCCTAAAGCAATCCCGCGGCGAAGCGCAGGTCGGTAACGCCTTCGCGCAGCGCGGCTAGCGCGCCGACGAGTGTCTGCCGAGCCGAGGTCGACCTCAGCTCGGCGTCTTGCAGTTCGAGCGCCGTTCCGACGCCGCCGCGGTAACGGATCTGCGCCAAGCGAAGGTTCTCGTCGGCGAGCGCGACGTACGCTTGCGCTGCCGTGACCCGTGCCCGCGCTTCGTTCAAGTTGAGATATGCCTGGCGAACCTCCAGCGCGACGCCGTTGTCGAGCGCTTCGAGCCCGAACTTGGCTTGTTGCACTCCTGCATTGGCCTCGGCCACGCCGGCCGCGGTGGCGCCGCCGTCATACAGGGAGAAAACCGCGTTCAAGCCGACCGAGAATTGATTGTGATAGCCGGTCGTCACGGCAGGTAGCGTATTGCCGTCCGCGACCGTCAGCGCCAGTTGCGGAACGTTTCCGGCGCGTGCCTGGTCGACCGCATGCCGGGCCGCTGAGAGCGCGGCTCGCGCCGCTTGCAGCTCGCCGCGCCGCCCGTGTGCCTCGTTCAAGAGCGTGTCGAGCGAGAAGGTGGGAGCGTCGCCGTCGAGCCGGTCGGTCGGCGCGTAGACGTTGACGAGCGGCACGTCGAGGACGTTGTCGAGATCGCTCGCAGCGAGCGCGACGGCATTGTCCGCAGCGATCGCATTGACCTGTTCGTTGGCAAGCTCGGTCTGCGCCCGAAGCACGTCGGCGCGCGCGATCTGCCCGCTCGCGAAAAGCTGCCGGGCCTGGGTGAGGTGTCCGGAGGCGACGTCCACGGCGCGGTTCGCTACGTCTTTGAGCTCGAGTGTAGCGACGAGATCGAAGTAGGCCTTCGTGGTCGACTCGATCAGGCCGCCGCGTGCTTCGCGTTCGGATGCTTCGGCGCTGGAGAGCCCCGCCGCCGCCCGCGCGACGCGCGCCGCGCTGAGGCCGCCGTCGTAGAGTTGGTATTGCAGCGCGAGCAGCGGGACGTTGGTTGTGGTCGTGGTGCTGAAGGGAATCGCCCCGAAAGGCGTGGCGAGCTTGGCGACCGGATCGGCATACAGGAACGCGTCGCGGAGTTGCAGGCTGGGGATGAGCGGTGCGAGCGCGCCTCTGACGCGGGCCTGCGCGGCATCGACCGCTGCATGCGCTTGCCGGTAGGATGGATTGTTCGCCAGCGCCAGAGCGAGCGCCGCATCGAGCGAGAGCGGCGCCGGCGAGGGAGTCTGCGCCGGCGCCGGCGCCGGACCCGTGGCCGCAGGCGAGGCAAGCTCGCTAGGTGCGCGACTCGGCGCCTGCGCTAGGGCCGGCAGCGATCCCACTGCCAAGGCCAGCAGCGCCGTTGCGAACGAAGGAAGCGCTTTTAACATGATGCCGTCCCGACCGTTTCGGTGGGCAACGCTTCGCCGGGCGGCGCGCCGCTGCGTGGGGATGCGTGTGCCGAAACCGTCGTGCGCACGACCCGCTCGTAGAGAACCGGAATCGCCAGGACCGACAAGACCGCGGACGACGTCATCCCGAAGACGAGCGCCCAGGCCAAACCGCTCCAGACCGGATCCGAAGCGATCACGATCGAGGAGAGCACGCCGGCCGCTGCCGTCAGGAAGATCGGGCGCGTCCGGGTGGTCGTCGCTTCGACCAGCGCCTCGTGCAGCGCGCCGCCCTGCTTTCGTTTGTCCTCGATGAACTCGATGAGGATGATCGAGTTGCGCACCACGATGCCGATCAAAGCGATCAAGCCGATCATCGCCGTCGCGGAGAAGTAGACGCCGAAGGGAGCCAGGATCGCGAAGCCGGGCATCACGCCGATCACGGCGAGCGGAACGGCGGCGAGCACGACCAGGGGGATCGTGAACGAGCGGAAGCGCGCCACGAGCACGAAGTAGATCAACAGGAAGGCGACGCCCATCGCGCTGCCGAGATCGGCGAAGACCGTGTTGGTCAAGTGCCACTCGCCGTCCCAAACGACGCGGTAGCCCGGCGGTAGCGGATGCCTGGCCAGACCGAAGAGCATGCCGATGACCGCATAGGTTGAACTGCGTCCTGCCATGTCGGCGCCGACGTACGTGACGTTCTCGAAGTCGTCGCGGTAGAGCGGCGCCTGCGCTTGGGCGGCGACCAGATGGGTGACGGCCGAAAGCTGAACCATCCCGCCCGAGCGCGCCGGAATCTCGATCGCGCTCAGCGCCGCTACACTGCTGCGATACTCGGGGGCGAAGCGCAAAAAAATGCCGACCGGGCGAGCGTCGTTCGGGGTGTGCAGCGTCGAGACCGCCGCGCCGTGGAACTCCATCGCCAGCACTGCAGCAATGTCGGCGGCGTCCGTTCCCGCGAGGCTCGCTTCGCGCTGATCGACTTCGAGCTGAAGGCTAGCCGGAAGTGCCTTGTCGCTCGGGTCGATGTCGACTACGCCGCGCTGGTGTTGCATCCGGTCGATCAGGAACGAGGCGATGCCGCGCCGCACATCCGGGTCGGGGCCGTAGATCTTGGCCAAGATCGTATCGCGCACGGGCGGGCCGGGCGGCGTCTGCAGAATGCGCAACGTCGCCCCGTAGCGTGCCGCGATCGCGACCAGCCGCGGGCGCAACTCGCGCACGAGATCGGCCGATTGGACGTGCCGCTCTTCCTTGTTCGTGAGGTTGACGCGGATGTCGGCCTGATTGGGAGCGTTGCGGAAGATCGTGCCCTGCAAGAGGCTGGCGAGGTCGGGGATCGAGCTCGTCCCCACGAACGTCTCGTAGTCCTTGATCTCAGGCACTTTGGCGAGCTCCGCGCCGACGGCGTCGGCGATGCGCGTCGTGCCGGCGACGGGGCTCGCGGGCGGGGCATCGATGCTGACCAGGAAGGTCGTCTCGTTCGCGTCGGGCAGCATGCGGAATTGGACGAGCGTCAGCGCCGGCAACGCCGCGCTTCCCAAGAATGCCAGCAGCAAGAGCGCAAGGAAGATGCTGCCGCGGCGCGGGCGCTCGAGCAGCGACTGCAAGGCGTTGCGAAAGGGCGCGACCCAGCGCGGAATCTCGTGCTTACCCGACTTGAGCTCGCGCTTGCCCAGCAACTTGTACGTCACCCAGGGCGTGATCGCGAATGCGATCAGCAGCGAGGCGAGCATCGCCACGGGGACGTTGAGCGGGATCGGCCGCATGTACGGCCCCATCATCCCGGTCACGAAGAGCATCGGCAGGAACGAAAGGATGACGGTCAGCGTGGCGAGCGTCGCCGGACGCCCGATCTCGGCGACCGCGCGGACCGTGGCCTCGGCCCGGGGCGCCTTGGGATTCGCGTAGAAATGGCGGTGGATGTTCTCGACGGTGACGATCGCGTCGTCGACCAACAAGCCGAGCGAGAGGATCAGGGCGAACAAGGTGATGCGGTTGATCGTCTGACCCGAGAACATGCCCACGCCGAGGGTGACGAACAGCGTCAGCGGGATCGCGGTCGCGACGACCAGCGCCTCGCGCCAGCCGAGCACGAGCAGCAGCACCACGACGATGACGATCGCTTCCATCAGCCGTTCGATGAGCTCGTTGACGGCGCGGTTGGCCTTGTCGCCGTAGTTGCGCGTCACGCTGACTTCGACGCCGGGCGGCAGATCGACCGATTTCACCGTTCGCAAGATCGCTGCGGCGATCGATACGGCGTTGCTGCCGGTCTTCTTGGCGATGGCGATGTCGACCGCCGGCTCGGGAGCCGTCGATGCGGCGTGCGCCGCCGCGCCGTCAGCGAACTGCGTCTGCGATTCCTCGGGCTCCCAACCGAGCTCGACGTGCGCGACTTGACGCAGCGCGACGGGCTGGCCGTCGCTGACGCCGACGATCTGGGCCGCGACTTGATCGGCGGACGTATACACCGTTCCGGCGTGCAGGTTGAGCTCGTTCGAAGCGTCGCGCAGCGAGCCGACGGCCTGCGTCACGTTCGTGGCGCCGAGCGCCTGCGCGATCGCGAGCGGCGAGAGCCCGTAGGCCGACAAGCGCACGGGATCGAGCGCGACGTTGACCTCGCGCGGCCGGCCGCCGTACTCGGCGACGGTCGAAACGCCGTCGATCGGGCGGACGGCGTCGATGACGCGCTGAGCCGCTTCGTAGAGCTGCCCGCGGTTGTAGTTGCGTCCGTGAAGCGTGAGCACAACGATCGGAATGTCGTCGACCGAGAGCGGCGTGATCTGCGGCTGCGAAGCTCCCGGGGGCAGCTCGTTGAGATGCGCGAAGACTTGATCGTAGAGGTTGACGAACGACTTGGTGGGATCGTCGCCGACGTGGAAGAGCACCGTCATGATCGAGACGTTTTGATTCGAGACGGTGTAGATGTGCTCGATCCCCGGGATCTCTTGGAGTACTCGCTCGCCGCGCTCGGTCACGAGCTTCTGGACCTCAGCCGACGAGGCGCCGGGATATTGCGTGACGATCGTGGCCGACGGCATCGTGATCTGCGGGTTCTCTTCGCGCGGCGTGGAGAAGACCGCGAGCAATCCAAAAGCGCAGATGGCCAGCACGATCGCGGGCGTCAGCTTCGACGTCAGGAAATAGCGCGCTATGCGCCCCGCGAAGCCCAGGGGCGGCATCATGGCCCCGCCGCCACGGGCGTGCCGTCGTCCAAGCGTTGCAGGTTGCTGACCGCGACCTCGGTCGAAGAGCCCGCCAGGCCGTCGACCTCGACGAGCTTGGTGCCGATGGTGCCGGTCTGAACCGGCACGAACGACGCCGTTCCGTCGCGCACGACGAAAACGCCGCTCTGTCCGGCTCGGGTCACGAGCGCCGCGAGCGGGACGGCCCAGCCGCGATGCGCGCCGCCTTCGATCGAGACGCGGGCATACATTCCGGGAAGCAGGCCGGCGCGCACGGCGAGCGCGATCTTCAGGGTCGCCGAGCGCAACGCCGGATTCTCGGAGGGCACGATCGCGCGCACGCGAGCGGGCACGAGCTTGCCGCCGAGCGCGTCGATCCGGACCGCGAGTGGCGCGCCGGGAACGAGCCCGGCGAGGTCGTCGTCGGGGACGGCGACGTCGAGCTCGAGATCCCGCGTGTTCTGCAGCGCGACGACCGGGCTGCCCGGTCCGACGACCGCGCCGGGATCGACGAACTTGCTCGTGATGAGCCCGTCGAAGGGCGCGGTCAGGGTCGCGTCGCGCAGCGGCACGTTGGCGACCGCGATGCCGGCGCGCGCCTGCGCTGCGGAATCCGCGGCAGCCTGCGTTTGCGCCTGCGACGCGTCAAAGCCGTTTTTCGCGCCCACGAGCCCGGCCTGCGCCTGCGCCAGACCGGCTTGGGCGGCGCTCAGGTTCGCCTGGGTCTCGTCGTTTTGCTGGTGCGAAATTGCGCCTTGCGCGTAGAGCGACGCCATGCGCTGCGCGGTCACCCGGGCGAGGCCGAGACGGCTCTGCGCTGCTGCGACCTGCGCTCGCGCCGCTTCGATTGCAGCCGCCGAGGCCTGCAGGGACGAGCGGCTGGCGTTCTCGTTGGCAGCCGCGGCGGAGGCGCCCGCCTGCGCCTGGGCCACGCCTGCGCTAAATCCGGACGTGTCGACTTGCGCGAGGACTTGGCCCGCCGTGACGCGGTCGCCGGCTTGAACGTCCAGCGACACGATCCGGCCCGCAGAGATCGCCCCCACGGTCACTGAACGGACCGCCGTGAGGCTTCCCGACAATTCGGTCGCCGTCGCCAGGGTCGCGCGCTGCAGGCGTGCGACCGCGACCGGTACGGCGGTCGCTGTGCTTTCGCCGGGCGAGGCGGTCGAGCCGTTGTGGCCGCAGCCCGTCAACCAAAGGATGCCTCCTGCGGCGGCTGCAGCCGCTCCTAGCGACACGATGCGCGCGTTCGTGTTCATCGGGCCGGCGGCATCGCGGAGCTGCGTTTGCCGAGTTCTCCCAGCAAGTTCGACATGAGGCACCACCCGGTCAACCCCGACTGCAGCAGATTGAGGCCGACGAAGGCGACCAGCCAGAGCCAGCGCGGGTCGCGCAGCGACAAGACCAGTCCCAGCAGCACGATCGCGCCTGCAATCGAACGCAGGGAGCTTTCGATGCGCCAGCCCCGCTCGCGAGCCGGCCGGAGCAGGGAGTGAATTCCAGACTGCGAGCGATCCATTAGTGGTCTGATGTTACGGTACCCTGCTGGGTATTGTCAAACCCTCCCCCATAGGGTATCGTCCTCATTGAAATGAGCCAGGCAGAGCCGTGCCGCGCATGGCGAAAGGCCGAACTGACGATCGCCCCCGAGTCGGCGCAAGATCTGGCCACGCGCTTGGCCCGCATCGAGGGGCAAGTCCGTGCGATCTCTCGGACGATAAACGAAGGGCGTAAGTGCGACCTCATCGTGCAACAGCTCTCGGCCGCGCGCACGGCACTGCAGCGGGCGACGGCCCTGCTGATGGTTACGAGTCTGGCGCAGTGCATCCGCTCTTCGGGCCCCGGCGAGGACACCGCCGAACTCGGGCCCCTGACTGAGTCCTTCGCCGAGTTGATATGAGGCTGTACCGTACCCCCCACAGTTGTCAGGCCTCGTCCGCTGAGGTAGTATCCTTACAAGGCTATGCGCAAGACGAAAACCGAAACCCCGCTCCCCGCTCCGGCCCGCTCGCGCGCTGCTCGAAGCGAACCGTCGTTGAGCATCGATCCCGAGGCCGCGCGCGAGATCATCGCGCGCTTGGCGCGCGTCGAGGGCCAAGTCCGGGCCATAGCTCGCATGATCGAGGAACGGCGGGACTGCCACGTCATCGTCCAGCAGATGGCCGCTGCCAGGACCGCTCTCGAGCGTGCCACCGCACAACTGATGGTCAGCAGCCTCGCGCAGTGCATCCGCAGCTCCAAGACGGCATCGCAGGAAGTCGAGGTCCAGCGGCTGACGGAGACCTTCATCAAACTGCTCTAAGAGGCTGCGCCCGCGAGGGGAATGGTGGGTCGTTGGACAGGGTGCGCTGCTCGCGCTCATCGCGTCTCGCCAGGCGTTCCCTTTCGGCAACTCTCCGTCATCGGCACAGCGGGAACGTTGGCCGGCGCGGTCGCCCTGCGACCCTCACTGATCGCCGTTTCCCAGCCCCGGCTGAGCGCGAGGTCTCCGGCGGAGTCCATGGGGATCCTCCGCCATCACGGTCTTCTTCGACCGGAGGGCTGCTCGAGAAGAAGGCTGGTTGGGCGACCGCTATCCTGGCTACGAGGCCTACTGCGCGCGCGTGAAGCTTCATCCCCAGCATCTACTTAACGAGAGGGCTTTCGAATGAGATCGCGATTAACGTCGAAGAATTCAAGAAACGCCGCGAGCAAGGCACGTCGCACTGCGTACTCGATGTGCGCGAGCCGGACGAAGTTCGCGCCGCGTCGATATCGGGCTCGGTCAACATTCCGATGAACGATGTCGCGCAGCGGCTCGCGGAACTACCAAAAGATCGCGAGATTGTAGTGATGTGCGCAAAGGGCGGTCGCAGTGCTCGTGTCGCTGCTTTCCTCAATGACGGCGGCTTTCCTAAAGCGGTGAACTTGGAGGGTGGGATCGAAGCCTGGTCGCGCCGCATCGATCCGGGGGTCGCGGGCTCCGGTCCGTCGCTGTCCTCGCTCTGGAGGACACTGCTTCCCTCGCGCAAGCGCTGAGCGTCGCAGCTCCGTCGGGACTGCGAAATTCCGGAGAACAGCATACAAGGTAGAATCGCGCCGACCGAACTGCGGCACGAGCTAGCCGCGGGCGCAGCGTCGATCCTCTTGGACGTCAGTACGCGGGGCGAAGTCGAAGTGGCCGTTTGCAGAGCACCCTCAACTTTCCCGTCGACGAACTGAGGGAGTGGATCGCCGATGCGCCGCGCGACGCGCAGGTATAGCTATAATCCCGTGTTGTGTTAGATAACTCAAGAGTGGCGAGTTCTCGACCCTTTCCGAGGCGCCTTTGCTTGCCGCTTATGGTCCTCAACCCACGTCTGGGTGAGTCGATCTAGCTCGTCGAACTGCTCCGGCGTGTACGTTGGCGGAGCG
>JBKQHO010000053.1:0-33204 GCA_052267165.1 Vulcanimicrobiaceae bacterium
AGAACGAGGCATATTACGTTCTCGAAGGCGAGTTCGAGTTCGTCTGTGGCGAGGATCGGGTCACCGGCGGCCCCGGCACGTTCGTCTACGCGACCCGTGGCGTCCCCCATCGCTATCGCAACGTCGGGCCCTCGACCGGCCGTCTTCTGTTTCACGTTCACCCCCGCCGGGATCGAAGCTTTCTTCACCGAGCTCGGAAACGAACCGAACCTCACCCGCGAACGGCTCAGCGAGATCATGCTCGCGCACGGAATCACGCTCGTGCCAGAACCCGGCTGAGCGAGGCCGATGCCGCCTGATCCGCGGACGGCGCACGATGGTGTGGCAGACACGGATCACGACGGCGGAAGGGAGGGTCGTCGCCGTTGTCCTGCAGACACAGTTGATTCTATGAACTGTTCGTGCTAGCGACGTGGCGATTACGGATGCCGTCGCCACATGCAAGTTGAGAGCGTCGCTGCTCCCCAAAACGCCGTAACCGCCGCGGCGATCGCGGTGAGGACGAGGCTCGTGATGTGGGGATCGTAGACGGCTCCGAACGTGATCGTTCCGACGTTTGCCGATGCATGAAGGAGCGACGCCGCGAAGACGCTCTTTCCGGTGTTGTTGTAAAGCCAGACGATGAGCACGCGCAACGACAGCGTGCCGAGCGACCACCACGCGATCCACCCCGCCGGGCGATGCGCCTGCGCGAGCGGCACGAAGTGCCAGAGCGCCCAAATCGCGCCGAGCAGCACGGCGGCCACGAGGGCGTTACGCCCCGTTTGCATCCGGTCGATTGCGTACCCGGACCACCCCAGTTCCTCGCCGAGCGCAGCCACGAAGAACGCGGCAAAACTCGCAGCAAGGACCGCGGGGTGCACGTGCGGCAACGGCGTCTCCATCCCAACGCTGCGCCGAGCAGCATACGTCGAGAAAACGATGACCGGAGCGAGCAGGACGACTGGGACATACCAACCGATCGACGGTATCCGCTCGAAGTCAAAGGATCGCCTCAACAGCGCGATCGTTTCCGCCCCTCCGCGTGCTCGATACGTCAATGCCGAAGCGGCGATCGCCGGGCACACGAACCCCAGGCCACTCAGCGGCACGCCCGATACCAACTGCGTGCCCATGACCGCCCCGAGCAACCAGAACGGGATCGACAGCGCGAACACGAGAACGAAGAAGGCCACGTCGGAACGATCCACCCTGCGATACTTCTTAAAGCTCTCGGCACACGTATATCCTGTCGCGCTGTCAAAGATTGCTTTGGATACGTGAGGAGGGTAAGAGCTACGCTATTTGAGACCGCCGGCGTATCGCGCAGTTCTCGAGATGCCGGCTGCAGCCGGATGATCGCGCTATCTCGGCCGTCAGCTTTGAGGCGCGTTCTATTCGAGTTCCAGGCGCGTGACGGCACATGGCCACGTTTGCGAGACTCGGTCGCAGACGACGCATACCTGGAGCCCTCCGCGCTCGACGTGAAGGTGCCGTGCGTGTCCACACCGCTCGCACTGACGCCAATCGAGCCCGCGGGTCAGACGCTTGGTCATGCAGGTCTGGCTTCATTCGCAGCGGCCGGGACGACGCAGTGATACCCGCCCCGACACCACACGCATCGATCGTCTCCGAAACGGTCGCGATCGCGCCGGCAGACGCATTGCTCGTTGCCGACGCGCCAGGAGCAAGTACAGGCGATCGCCTTGTGCTGGACGGCGTCGAGAGCTGAAGCACACCGCGAGCAGCGCTCGTGAGCGCCGCGGGTCGGCTCGTAGACATGCCGCAGAAGCCGAAGGCGCGCGCGGAAACGTGTCATGAACTCTTCCGTCTCTGGCCGTCACCAAGTGACCTCGAATCGAACACCTGTTCGAGTCACAAAGCGTACACCCTTGCGGGCCGATCAAGGAGACCTGGGAGGGGCGGCGGCCTCTTCGCTCTCGCAGCGAAACTGCAAACCAAAGCTGGCATCGCGTCGTCAAGAGTTCTAGTCGGGACGGTTCCCCGGCTCAAGAACGGCCAGGAGCTAGTCTAGCCCGTCGAAAAAGCCCATAACCACCGGCATTTGCGCGAAGTAACGGAAATCATTATTATCGTTACTTCGCCGTGAAGAAGGGGTGCGAAGGTATGCCCCGCCGGCGCTCTACGGACGCCCGTCTTGAAACAACCAAAGGCTTTAGGTTATAATGGGGCGTGCCGACCGTCGTCGAGGAGCAGGGGGTCAAAGTCAAGGTGAACACCCGCGACCGCCTGCCCCCGCACGTCCACGTTTGGAAGGCGGGTGGCTTTGCTCGATTCGTGGTGTGGGATAACAAGGTCTCGCTCTATGAGAACCACGGCCTCGACGAGCGGGACCTGCAGACGGCTGGCGAGCTTTGCGTGAAGCACTACCGCACGATCGTGCGCAAGCTGAGGGAAATGCCATGGGTAAAGTCGTCCTAGAACCGATCACCCCCGAGACCGTCCGACGGGCGAACAAACGTGGGGCCGCGACAGCGAATGCGCCGACCGCGATCGTTCACGCAGACGTCGAGACGGTCGACGGTGCGCTGCATCTTCGGCTCGTGTTCCGCGACGGTACTCGTCTCTCCGTACCGACGAGCCGGATCGAAGAACTCGCAGCCGCGAAAGCCGACACCCTTGCAACGCTCGAAGTGTCCCCGTCTTGCGATTCGATCTCGTTTCCCGCAATTGACGCCGATATCTACGTACCGGGCCTCCTAAGCGATCTCTACGGTTCGAGAGTCCTTGCCGAGAAGGGTCGCGCCGGCGGCAAACGTTCCTCCCCTGCGAAGACGGCAGCTGTGCGCGCGAACGGTCGCAAGGGGGGACGTCCCCGCAAGAAGGCAAAACCGGAAGCGGCATAACCGCTTGCGGGCGCAGCCGTGGTTTCGACGCCCGCGCCTTTGAACGCCATAGGACCCGCGGACATCGTGCCAACCGCTGTTGAGTAGGACCTCGCTCACCTGGCTAATGGACATTCGAAACTCAACGAGCGGACCCGAAACTACAGCTTACGCCACTTATCCCGTGAACCAGCTTCGGTGTCCCGCACGCGTTCGACGTGGATCGTAGCGCTGGGACTTAGTTGTCGTGCTCTTGCGATAGCTTCCGCCTGAGTTGGCTCCACGGCGCTCGCCCGATCCGAATTGGGCTTCCGAATGGCATAGTCGCCCTCGGGCCGCCGCTCGATAAAAAACTCGCCGTCCAATTTGCACCTCATCTGGGTGGGTAACGCACCAAAGGCTGCTTCCCGATCTGCGCTCGTCGCCCGAACATCTGTTCGCAATATGAGCTGGGGAGCCCTCGGCGGCCACGGTGCAATGAGCCGGATGCGTCGTGTCCGATAACGGGAGGTTATAGGATGCACCAGCCGTACCGGACGGCATGGCCGACGATCCCGCCGACTCGCTCTTCGATCGCCTCGTCGACTACTACGAGCGTCGAGGGAGGCTCGTACGCCATGGGCCCGATTCTAGCGGCACGGAGGCGCAGAGACGGCGGGCGCTTGTCCGCGACAGCGACGGCGCCATCGGGCAGCTCGAGGTCGCAAGCGTCATGAATCGCGCCCTCTTGTCGCGTCGGCTCACGTGGACTCCAAACGTCCACTGGGAAACGGGCTACGAGCCGCCCGAAGGCGAGCCCGGAGCGACCACGATCGAGGCCGCCACATGGGACGAGGTCATCGCGGCCATCGAAGGCGGTCCGGCGTCCACATAATGCCGGTCGACGTGCAGAGCTGCCGGCTGGCGTCGCCCTTCACGCTGAGCGCGCCAAGGCGTACGGCGCTAACCGGTCGTGCGACGAAAGCGGATCGCGAGCCAACGGTCGCGTCCTCCTCGGCATCAGCACTAGCGAAGGGACGGGGAATCAAGATTATCGTTACTCTCGCCTTGAAGAAGTCTCCGGTCCCTTGGGATAGCCGAGGTGAAGAATTCAGGCAGCACGACCTATCGTGCTCCCCGGCGAAATTCTTCGCGGGTAAGCGAAGCCGCCTGCCCGAGATTGTACTCGATATCTCCGAGCTTCGCGCACATCTGAACCGCCGCCACTCGCAAACCAGCGTTGCTGCGTTTTTCACCTTCGCTAATACTAAAGAAGGCAGGCAGGTAACGTGGACCAACCTGTCTTCGGTATGCTACAGTTCGTACCTTACGATTTGTTGCTGGCGGTGCAAAAGCGCGCATTTCTGGCGCAGCGACGCAGCGTCCACCGGTGCGATTATCCTCGGTACTCGGCTGCGTCAAGGGTCCTTCAGCCTCGAAGGATCGCAGCCAGGTTTACGCGTTTTCCGACCGCCATCCACACGATTGAATCTTAGTTGGCGCCCATTGTGGCGGCTGCTTGACGCTCCGCCCCGTCGAGGCGCTTCGCCATGCCATCGAGCTGTTGTTGGGTCGTTTCCTTGACATAATCGCGCTTCGATATCGACGTATTGGCAACGCGCCGAAACGCGTTCATTGAAACGTCTTGGAAGTCTGCCGCGTACGAGAACAGCTTTTCGGAGACGTCAGCCGCGTTCTTCCCGCTCGTCTTCAGTTCGCAGGCCGTCAGATCGAGAACCTGGTTGGCGCGCTCAAAACTCTCGCGCACCAAACCTTCAATGCCAGGAAACTAAGCACTGCCATCATTATGCCAAGCGGTACAACGTTGATCGGCCAACGTGCAAAATGCGGGCGACATGGTTGGGACTCTCGCCGCGATCAAGCATCTTCGTGGCCTCTCGAACCTGCGCCGGTGAAACGGCCACCGGACGGCCGATGTGTTCGCCGCGGCGCTTGGCGGCCCCGCATCCCGGCCACCGTTCGTTCGCGCAGCGTGTGCCGCGCTTGGTTCGTGTGCTCCTTCCACACCCTCGGGGCTCACCGTTTCATCGTGGGAGTTTAGCCAATCGGCGCGCCCACTCCAAGGGGTTCGCTGCGCCCTCCGGTCTGCTACGCCGCCTCGCTCCGGCCCCTCTCCGTGTCAAGCTCATCGATCGCGACGCCACCCCGATCGACCGTGCGCGATTCGAAGCGCAGATGCTGCTCAAGACGGGAGCGCACCTGCTGTTGCAGACTCGCACGCGCACCCTCGACGGCACGCTCCGGCCCCTGTTCGAGAGCTGGTATCCCGGGCTCGCTAACGGAAATGCTGCCCGCGCCGATCAGGCTGCCGCAGCCTGAGCGCCGCACGGATCCTCATGCTCTCCAGTACCGGCGTCGCAAGCGTCGAAGGGGGCGGTGTGGGAATCAGAGGATTGACGCGCGCGTTTCTCTACGCGGGCACGCCGGCAATCTCGGTGACGCTCTGGGAGGTCGACGACGAGGCCGCGCCACGGATTATGCCTCCGTTCTTCGCCGGGATGCACGCCGGAAACTGACGGCGGCCGAGGCGTTGCGCGAAGCGAAGCTCGCGCTGCTCAAATCGCCCGAGGCGCGATTCCGGCATCCATACGCCTGAGGCCCGAGCGTCATCTTCGGCGACGGAGACCGTCGCGAATAGACCGAGACCGCGCCCCAAGTCCGAGCCCGAGGTCTCTCGCCGGCCGCTCGGCCTGAGCTGCTGCCTTCGTCGTCGGCGTGCATGAAAAGGCTACGGAAATTCAATCCCGTGCGTCCGCCGACATCAAGACTGCAGGGTGGCGGGCAAACCGAAGGCCCCAAAGAGCTCCGGATTCACAAAGTACGTTAGGTTGGAGATAGAAACGTCCTCGACCGTCAGAACCTGAATTGCGTGCGCGTGCCATTCCGATTCGGTCTTACGCCGGGCGTACAGCGCGTATGCCGGTTGTTGGTTTGCCGCCGTCTCGAACAACCGGTATGATACGTATCCCAGCTCTAGCCACGCCCACGCAAAGATCGCACGAATCGGATCGCGCCCTCGGTACCATTCGCTTGCCGGAGGCATGCTCATGACGGCGTCCTTCTTCAGAAGCGCGACGAGGCCGTACAGATCCTTCTTCTCCCAGGCCCGCACGTAGCGATCGAGCAACGCGCGCTGTCGTACGATCCCGCTCTCGCGCTCGCTGCTGCCTTCCAATGAGGGATGCTTCTTGAGCGTCGCGCGGGCGCGCTGCAGCGCACTATTGACTGCGGCAGGGGACATGTCTAACATCGCAGCCGTCTCAGCGGCCGACCATCCCATGACGTCGTGCAGCAATAACGCGGCCCGCTGGCGCCCGGGCAGATATTGCATCGCAGCAACGAACGCTAGATGCATCGCCTCGCGTTGTTCGTACCGCGCGTGCGGGCCGGGCTCGGTGTCGACGATGCCTTCGAGTTCCGCGTCCGGATAGGGCTCGAGCCAAGGAATGTCCGTCCGCGGCCCTTCGGGAAGCGCAACCGCAGGCGTGCCGTGCAGCTCCGGAAGCGTGCGGCGAGAATTCGAACGCTTTGCAATCATGTTCAGGCACACGTTCGTCGCGATCCGATACAGCCATGACCGCAGCGTCGAGCGGCCCTCGAACGATCCGATGCTGCGCCACGCGCGCAGCATGGTCTCCTGCACCGCATCTTCGGATTCGTGAACCGATCCGAGGATGCGATAGCAATGAACTCGCAGCTCTCGCCGATATGATTCCGCCGCGCGCTCGAACTCCTCATGGCTTTCGGCGTCGTGCATTTTGTCCGGCTGGATCAGCTTCGGTCGTGTGCCCGACAAGTCACTCACGATCCTCCCGCTCTCACCGCGTCGTTCTCTCACGGCTCGTTGGGCTCGCCTTTGCCCGTCGTGATCAAGCTCCGTAAACTGTCGTTGATGTAGAAACTCCATGCGTTCGTGCAGGCGCCATAACACTCGACCTCGGGGACCAAGCCCACGTGGGTGAAACGGAGCTCGGTTTTATCGTCTTTCTGAGCGATGTCAAACGTTATTGTTGTGGCCGCCCACTCGGTTTTGTCTTCGACGAATTTGAGGTAACCGTCTAACACGCGCCAAACGACTTTCCGGCCTGGGGTGAGTTCGACTATCTTCTGTTTGCTGTAATGGATGTCTTCGTAACGATAGGTCCATTCGTCGCCGAGTTTGTCGGTGTTGCCTTCGATGTTTCCCGACCACCATCCACGAACGTTATTGATGGCAGCGAAGACTTCTTCCGGGGTTTGGTCGACCGTATAGGCCGTAGTGTAATCGCTAGTCACGATTTTCTCCTTTTGACGCAACCGGCTCTGCCCGGCCAGCAGAATTGTCTTGTCTACGATTGTCGCTGTTTTGGTTGCCTTTCTGTTGTAGGGACCGTCGGCGAGTGAATTCTCATCGGTCCGCAAGAAAAAATGCAACGTCAGCAGGAAGGGGAGCAAGCGACCGAGGGGCTTATCGCTGAGGCGAAATCCTCACATCGGTATTCGCCGTGCGCTGCCGCTTGATCGACCGTTTCGATCGAGGGCGCGGACAAGCTGCGGCAGCGCTGGATTCGTCCTTAGTCCCGAGCACTTCGGGACGCCTCGTGAAACGCGGCGGGGGCCTTCCTGTCGGACGAGTACCGATAACTCCGGCTCGCTCGGCGTACGCGAGGTCACCGAGACCTTCGAGGGCGAGGGATACTTCCAGCGCTGCATCTTCTGGTCAAGTGAATGCTCGGAGAAGGATCCACGCCCGCTGCACGGAGTTCTGGGCCGGGCTGCGGCCGCACGTCCGCGAGGCCTTTTCGGAGCGGACGGTGGCGGCGCTCGCCGCGCGCCCGAGCCGGCGGCGAAGCAACGCGCGCTCCGTCAAAGCGCCGCGGCGCGCAGCCAGGCGGCCGGCGCGGCGGTGGCCTTCGTCGGCCGCGCCACCAGCTGTGCCCGCAAGCGCCGACGCAGTGTCTGGATTCCCCCGGTTCCGCTCGTTTCGGGGGTCTTCTTCCAGCTAGCGTCGTGGGTGCTTGTCGCAGCCTACGGCTTCGCGCCGTCGGCGGGACTGGCGTTCGCCTGGGTCCACGCGGTCGCGCTCGGCTGGCTGACGCTGGTCGCCCTCGCTGTGCTCGTGCACGTCGTTCCCGGCATGACCGAACTGCACTAGCGCCACGAGCCGGTCGTGCGCGCGACCGTCCCGGTCACGGTCGCGGGTGCGGGCGCTTGCGATCTCTTTCGGCGCGGGGCTGGGTGCCGGCGTCGAGGCTGCGGGAATGCTCGTCGCGGTCGCCGTCCTCGCCTATCTGGCCTTCGCGCTGCCGACGCTTGCCCAGCGCGCACCGGGCAAGACCGAAGCGGCGATCGCGCGAGCGCTCGCGATCTGCCTGGGCACGCTCGGCCTCACCGTGCTGCTCGGCGCCGCGTTTGCCCACGCGTACGCGAGTCCGCGCGCGGCGGGTTGGCTACGCCTCGCGCCGGCACACGCGGTGCTGGGCATCGTCGGTTGGCTGACCGTCCTCACCAGCGGCGTCTCGGCCCGCACGTTCCGGCCGTTGCTCAGCGCGCGCTCGCGCTGGCCGCAGGCGCACGTCGTCTCCGATGGAGGCTTCGTGCTGGCCGCGCTGCTCGGCGCCGCCGGCTCCCTGCTGAGCGCGCCGCTGTTCGCCGCCGCGACGCTCGCCGGTGCGCTCGCCGCGCTCATCTACACCGTCGACGCGCTCGATACGCTGCGCCGGGCGCGCACGACCTCGTGCTCGGTCGGCGTTTCGAAGCCGGTCGGCCGGTGATAGACTGCGATCGCCGTCCAGGAGGGTCCGTATCTTAACGCGGCGGAACCGGGTCCGTCTTAGCCCGGCGCCGACATCACCCGGCTTGTGCGCCTTCTTCGCATTGATCCGTTCAAGCGGATTCGTGGTTGCGAGGATCTCGCTCTTCGCCTTCGTCGATCATTTGCCGAGAATTTCGGGAATTTTCCGCATTCGACGATGGGCTCAAATGCGGCGACGCCGTCTCCCGGTCCGCGCTCCGTCAGTAGCCCGCGATGATGATGACCGTCATCCTCGACGTCGGCTCACGCCGGCGCGTCGTCGACGCTATCCGGTCTTCAAAGGCACGGCGACCTTGTAAGTGCTGAGAATGATGCCGGACGGCATTGCTTTCGTGCTGACGAGCTCGAATGAGCGTGGTGGGGTTCCCTCTGCAAAGAAGCGCTTTCCCGTTCCCAACAGGACCGGATAGACGACCAGCAGGACTTCATCCGCAAGCCCATGTTCGAGCAGCGTCGATGTCAGCGTGGAGCTACCCCAGAGGATAAGGTCCGGGCCGTCCTGCGACTTGATGCGGCGAATGCCCTCGACGATGTTCGGTCCAAGGCCCTCGAACGGGCCCCATTCAAGACTTTCCGGACGGTGGGTAGCGATATATTTTGTTGCCGCATTGAGTCCGTCCGCCATCGGACTGCTCGGCGCCTTTGGCCAGAAGCCCGACCAAATATCGTAGGTGCGACGGCCAAGCAGCAGATCAAAGCTCTCGCCTTGCGCGGCGATAATTGCCTCCCGGCCAGCGGCAGTCCGATAGGGCGCGGTCCACTCGCCGTAAGGAAAATCGTCGTCTTCGTCAGAGACCTGGATCACGCCGTCGAGCGAGATGTGTTCGAAGATCCTGATCGTTCTCATGGAAACTCCTTACGGGTTCGACGCTCGTCCACGGGAGGCGCGGACGAACCGCATTTCGCTAAGATCAGACCTAAATGCCGCCTCCGCTGGCTGATCATTAAGAGTCAAGCCCGAATCAATCAGCGAGGTTAAGTCCGTGGCCGGGCGAGTCGGACGGTCCTATCGTTCCGTCGGCCGCCATCACCGGACGCCCCGAAAAGAGCGGCTCGAATTGACGGCCAGTTGCCGCGGGAATTCGCCCCTCTCGCTGGGATACTATCCTCGGCTCAGGTCAAATCCATCATGGCTTTCAAGCTTGATTTGACAAGTTTCTTCACCAGTGCCTTTGGAATAGCTCCCTCTGCGGGGAAGCTAACGATGGCTTTTGTCTTGGCGTATTTTCCCAGTTCATCTTTATGCTTTGCTAATGCCTCCGGGCGAACGTGCAAGCGCACGAAAGGTGCCTTAAAGCTAAACCAAGCAAACATTCCGTTATAGTCATAACCTTCATATGAATATCCAGGCATATCGAAATATCTTACAGTTTCGACGGAGTCTGGCGCCACCTCACGTATTGCCGATCTCATTTCCCGCAATGTCCCTTGTATTTCTTTGGGGCATGTCGTTATGTATTCATCAACGCCGCCAGGTTTGATGGTATTAGATTTTGTTCTCATTTCTTCAAAATGCTCCTGACAAGCGATAAGATCAAATTAATCCGGATTCGCCAGATGCCCGTCCTTTTCGAGTCACCGCCGGGCGAATCCATCGGTTTGCCACCTTGCGGCATCGGCCCCGCCCCACTCGCATTCTACCCGAAGAGGTTGTGATAGAACGCGAGCGCAGCGCGGGGATCGGGTTCGAGCGATTCCATCCAGCATGGAACGCCGGGTGGAGAGACCTTCGCGGTCATGCCGATGCAGCGGCCACCGGAGCGACGGTGATCATCCAGCGCACGCCGAATTTGTCGGTTGCCATTCCAAACTTGCGCGCGAAGAACGTCTGCTCGAACGGCATCAAGATCTTGCCGTCTCTGGCGAGGTTCGCGAAAACATTGGCTGCACGATCGTCGTCGTCGATGTCGAGCGCGACCGCAATGTTGCCGGTTAGCGGGCTCTCGCGACCGGGCGGTGCATCCATCACGTCGATCTCTCCGAACGGCGTAGCCAGTCGTGCGTAGAGCACCTTGTCGCCCCATCCCGGAGGGATGTGCTCGTCCGGTAGCGAGCCGGCGAAGCGCGTGATCTCGGTTTCGCCGCCGAGCGCCGCTTGGTAGTGGTTGAGGACATCAGCCGCGTAGCCGGCGAAGTTCAGGTTGGGGCGCATGGGCATGGTCGTTCCTCTCGGTACGGTCCCGTGTTGTTGGGGGAGCTGCGTTTCGAGATAGCGGCACAGGTGCGTGAGCGCGTCGGCTGCGATACCGAGATCGATGCTCGGCTTGCGGCGAACGTTGATGTCGAGACGAGCAAGATCAGGTTCAGCATTGCGGCTATGCCGCGGAGCATCGGACCTCAAGGGCAGGTTGCGGAATCCTACAGGGGCCGGGTCACGCAGCCTGCCCCGGCGGCCTTCCCCGTTTGGCGGCCCAACCGCGGAGGCGTGCTGCTAGCCGCGCGCCAGGTAGGCGTCGAGCTGCGCGAAGGTTCCATCCCAGCCGGTCTGCATCGACGCGTGGGCGCCGTCGAAGGTCTCCGCTTCGGCCGTGCTCGGCGCAATTGGCTCCAAGATCAGCGAGAGTTCCGTCCCGCCATCGACGGCCGCTAAGGTGAGATTCGTCTGCACTTCGAGTGGCCAGTTCCCCGCGAAGGGATGGCGCGTCAGGCCGCCGTCGCGATCCGAAAACGCGTTCCGCCACGCGAGGGACCTACCCGGCATGAGCTCGGTGAAGGTCCACTTCCCCCACATCTCGTGCCCGTCGTCGGTCGCGATGCAGAAATGGTACGTCCCGCCGACGCGCAGGTCGAACGTTGACGCGCTAACGCGCGCACCCGCGGGGCCGAACCACGCCGCTAGCTCGGTCGGCGTCGTCCAGAGGTGGTACAGATGCTCCGGGGCAGCCGCGAAGGTGCGGCGGATCGTGAACGGGAGCGTCATTTTCGGTTGCATGGGCAAGGTCGGTCCTCCGCTACTGTTGTGTGGTGTTGGGAAGCTGCGTTTCGAGATAGCGGCGCAAGTGCGTGAGCGCGTCGCCTGCGAGGTGTGGATCGTTGCTCGCCTTGGCCAGGATGAAGGCACCTTGGATGACGGCCTGTGTGTAGAGGGCGAGGCTCTCGGGCGTCCAGGGGGCATCGGGGGCGTGGCGCTCTTTCGCGAGAGCGATGTCGCGTGCGACGTCCGCTGCGTGGCCGCAGATCCCCGCCTCGCATGCCTCGCGGATTGCCGGATGCGTCGCGTAGGTCTCTTGAACCATCGTCCCCAGAAGACACGTGATTTCGGGCAAGCTGCCGGTGAGAAGGGCAGAACGGAAGTCGATGTAGGCAAGGACGCGCGCGCGCGGGTCCGCTAGCCCGCGATAGGGTGCGCCGGCGAAGAGCCCGTTTGCCATTGCGCCGAAATGCGCGGCGGCGCCGACGGCGAGCTCTTCCTTGCTCGCAAAATGGTGGAAGAAGCTGCCCTTGCTGACTGCGGCGGCGGCACACAGTTCGTCGACCGTAGTGGCTTCGTAGCCCTTGGTACGGATGACCCGAAGGGCCGCGTCGAGGAGCTTCGTCTTGGCGCTGTCCCGGGCTCGAGCTGGGCCTGTTTCACGTTGTTTCATACTGACTAGTCGGTATATTATCGAGAGACGGGAGCCTTGTCAAGTCGGACTAGCGCAACGGTGAGGACGTAATGAGCACCCTACGTCACGTCGCCGTTCTCGAGGAACAACGGGCGGGGCATCAACGGACGGGAACGCCTATGCTGACGGCTCGATCACTAACAACGAGCTGATCGGAGGCCGATCCGTGGGCTACGCCTCCAGCACCATCGGCGGTCGCCTTTCCCAAAAAGGGGAGCATGAGGATCCGTGGGGGCGTGACCAGCCGGGACCGATAATCCCGGCATCGTGTCGGCCTATCGTAAGCGTACGCTGAGGGCCGTCTTGCGGACGGGGGCTGTCGTGGGGATGATGGTCGGAACGTAACCTTCCATCGTGGAGTCTTCATGGCAGCAAGAGTACCGAAGCAGAACGCGCCGCGTCGCCACTGGCCGCCGGCTGAAAAGCGCCGTTTCGTAGAGCTCACGCTGCGGCCAGGCGCTTCGGTTGCTGCGATCGCACGCGAACACGGCTTGTATCCCAACAGTCTGCGCCAGTGGAAGGCGCTCTATCTTGCGGGAAAGCTCGAGGCGGCGTCGGCGCCGCGCATGGCGGCCCCGGCGGCGAACGCGACGTTTGTGCCGGTGACGATCGCGCCTGCCATGCGCAGTCCGCAGCCGACTGCACGTCCGGATACGGGCGCGCGCTACAACGGTGTCGTGCAGCTCGTGCTTCCTTCCGGCGCCTCGCTTCGCATTGAAACCGATGCACTCGATGCGGCCTTGGTCTGTGCTCTCGTTGCGGAGTTGCGGCGATGAGCGTCGTGGCGAGCGGGACGCGCGTTTGGCTGGCTGCGGGCACGACCGACATGCGCAAGGGATTCACTGGTCTGAGCGCTCTGGTGCAAAACGCGTTGGCGAGCAATCCTTTCTGCGGGCACGTCTTCGTCTTTCGCGGACGACGCGGCGATCTGCTCAAATTACTCTGGTGGGACGGCACCGGGCTCTGCTTGATGGCGAAGCGGTTGGAGCGCGGGCGTTTCATCTGGCCGCAAGCGCAGAATGGAAGCGTATCGCTAACGGCTGCGCAACTCTCGATGTTGCTCGAGGGAATTGATTGGAGACATCCCGTGCGCACAGCTGATCCGTTGATGGAGATGTGATAAGGTAACGCGCGGCGACGCGCGAGCGCTTTATAGTAGAACCTTGACAATTTACGTGCCATCGATACCATTAGAGGGATGGATTCAGCGGGCGTTGAGCTTGCCGATCTCGATGGGCTGAGCGTAGAGAGCCTCAAAGCGCTGCTGCGCGAGCAACACGCGCAACTGCTCGCCCAGAACGAACAACTTGTCGTCAAGGATGCGCTGCTCCGCACTTACACATTTGAAATCGAAGCCCTGAAGTTGCAGATCATCAAGCTGCGCCGCTTGCAGTTCGGGAACCGCAGCGAAAAGCGAGAGAGAGAGATCGAGCAGTTGGAGTTGTGGGTCGAGGAGCTCGAGGCAGCCGCTGCACAGCGCTCTTCGCTGCTGACCCAACAAACCGGCTCTCCACCAGTTCCGAGCGTTCCGAAGCCGCGGCGGGAGTTTCCCGCGCACCTCCCGCGCGAAACGTTGACGATCGCACCGCAGGAATCGAGCTGTCCGGACTGTGGTGGCGAACTCAAGCATCTGGGCGAGGACGTCTGCGAGATGCTCGAACTCGAGCCCGTGCGCTTCAAAGTGATTTGCGAGGTGCGCCCCAAGCTGGCCTGCGCGAGCTGCGATACGATCGTGCAGGCGCCGGCGCCAACGCGCCCGATCGAACGCGGCATGGCTGGCCCCGGTCTCTTGGCGCACGTGATGGTCGGCAAGTATGCCGATCACTTGCCGCTTTATCGACAGGCGGAGATCTACGCGCGCGAGGGCGTTGAGCTGGACCGCTCGCTGTTGGCGCAGTGGGTCGGAAACGTCAGTACACTGCTGACTCCCCTGACCGATTCCTTGCGCGATCACGTCCTTGCCGGGGACGTCGTGCACGTCGACGACACACCGATTCCCGTGCTCTCGCCTGGACTTGGAAAGACGAAAACCGGACAGCTGTGGACGCATGTGCGCGATGAGCGGCCTTGCGGAGGTGAGGTCGCGCCGGCAGTTTGGTTCGCGTACAGCCCCGATCGCAAGGGCGAACATCCGCAGCGATATCTCCAAGGCTTCACCGGCATTCTCCAAGCCGACGGGTATGCGGGTTATTCCAAGATCTACGACGGCGGCCGCGTCGTTGAAGCAGCCTGTTGGGCACATGTCCGAAGAAAGGCATTCGACCTGCACAAGCTGCACAAGTCTTCCGTGGCCGCAGAGATGCTGGATCGGATCGGCGAACTCTATGGCGTCGAGAAAGGGTGTTTTTGACTGAATCCCCGAAAAGTCAAGAATTAGAGGGTCGTCCTGCAGAGGCCAGCGTGCCCGTTTAGCCGGTGCCGCTGACTTTTGCGTCGCGGTCTGCCTCCACCTGATCGACGATTTGCCGAATGTCGAGGTCGGCTTCGGCCTCCCGGAACGTGTACTCGCCGTAGAAGTTCACGTGCCTCCAGCTCACCGGACTGACGTGCTTCATCTGCTCAACCTGTTCGGTCTCGTTGCGGGATTTCTTGCGCTCCAGCAGTTCCGACAGGATGCTCGCGTTGGAGTAGATGACGCAGTTGGCGAGGAGCCGCGAGCATTCACTCCAGATCTGCTGCTCAAGGTTCGTTCGCACCCGCATGCGACCGGCGTTCGCGTAAGCGACTGCACGTCGGAGTTTGTGATACGACTCGCCGCGGTTGAGCGCCCGTTGAACGTTGCGCCGCAAGGTCACCGAGTCGACGTAGTCCAGCAGGTAGAGGCTGCGAAAGATGTTGTCCAGCTCCCACAGGGCTCTCTTCGTGCGGTTCCTTCGTGTATAGGAGCTCAGCTTGCCGATGACGACGCTTTGGCTGGCGGCTTTCTGTCCGAGCGAGGCCAGGATGTGCTTGATGTTGTCCTCCTCCGCGAGGATGCGCGCCACATTGATCTTGCTCGTCGGCTTCAACAGGAAGGCACCGTCGTACTTGCCCGGAGGCTTGAAGCCGTGGAGCGTGCTCATCTTGTCGCGGATATCTCGGTAACGCGGGGCGAACTGATAGCCGAAGAACGCGAGGATCGCGTAATTCACCTCGTTGGCGCCGTGCGTGTCGGTGGAATGGATTCCCGGCTGAATCTCGGTCGTGTTGTTGAAGAGTACGTCGAAGACGTAATGGCTCTCGTGCTCGTTGGCGCCGATGATGCGGGCGTTGATCGGGACGTGGTTCGCGACGGCGGTGTAGCTGGTGAGGCCTTTCTTCAAGCCGAAGTACTTCGGCGAGTGGCGCGACCTGGCGGTGTGGATCTGCGTTTCGAACTTCTGCCCGTCACTCGACGAATGGACGACGTTGTCGATGTCGTAATGCCGGAAGATCGGCAGCTTGGCCATCGCGTTGCTGACGCGATCGTTGGCCTCGCGCAGGGTCTCCAGGCGGATGAAGTTGTTCGCGGCGGAGAAGAGCGTCTGATAGCTCAGGTCGGAGATCGCTCCCATTTTCCCCAAACCGATGTTCGTTCCGTACGCGATCAGACAGGCGACGATCGCCTGTCGGTCCAGCGTCGACTTCACGTACCGGGTGAGGATATGGATGAACGCCTCCAGACATTGACAGCGGGCATCGACGAACTGCAGCAGGCTGGCGATGTGGATTTGCGACAGGAGATCGAAGAACGGGTCGTTGACGCCGTCTTCCTCGTCGCTCACGTACGGCAAGGTCCAGGTGGGGACACCGCGCTTTCTCGTCAGCTTGATGTGCGTGTTCTCGCCGGAGAGAATGCGCCGGTTCACCGCCTCGTACTTGGCTTCCAGTTCCGCTTCGAGCTCGGCCAGCAATTGCCGCATCGGCTTGGTCAGTGCAGGTGCGTCGATCGCTTGCAGAATGCGTGCTCGGTGTTGCCGCCACGTTCCTTTCGGGATGAGGTCCCGGTCGAAGCTGCGAAAGCGCAACGAGTCATCGACGAAGATATCGCCTGCCTCCAGGCGATTGCGCAGCAAGCGGTAGACCAGGAATTCGTATTTGTCCGGATGGACGCGGCGCCGCCCGGCTCCGTCCTTTTCGTACAGATAGGCCTTCATGCCGTACGAAATGAAGGCCTTGGGAAGCTGATCGAAGCGGTACCCGCTGAGGGGCTTCCCCTTCTTGAAACTCGCCTTCAGGAAGGCGATCGCTTCCATCAGCGCATGATCCTCACGATGACCGGTCAACGGGAGTTGCAGCAGCAGCGGGCGGAGGTTCAGCTTGAACGTTGGTGCCAGGGACGCGATAAAGTCCCACTCGATCGCCGTCGTGTCGAAGGACTGCTCGCCGATGAACTGCGCCATGCGTTTCATCTTCTCTCGTTCGAGGATGACGAACGCTCGACGCTTGACCTCGCCGAACGACGTCGAGTCGGAGATCCTCTCGTCGAGGAACAAGCCGAGGATCTTGCTCACGTGCCGGACGTCTTCATGGCCTTCGCTCTGAAGCGCGACGACGCGCTCCTGCATGCACACCTTGGCGGCGGTACTGGTCTTGCGTACATGGTAGATGAAGGCCTCGACCAGGCTGTCGTTGATCCGCTGGTAGCGCTGGAGGAGAAAGCACAGCAGGTAGAGCCGCACCATGCCGACCGAGAGCTGCTGAAGCTTCTGGACCGTGTAGTAGTCGATCAGCGCCGCGTAGTACGCGATGTTGTCGTTGGAGATCCCGAGCTCTGGAAGGACGGTCTGCGCCGTTCGGTACAGAGCTTCGAGCGATCGGCAGCGGTCGATCTCGCGTTCCATCTCTTTGGAGGAGAAGTCTTTCGGATCGCGCTTCAGCGGCGTGATGGCGTAGAGTCCGTCGCGCTTGACGTAGAGTGCGTCCAGCGCGGCACTCGTCGTCCGATCCAGCTTGCGCTCCAGGATCGCGGTGAGTCGGGTACGCTCGGTTGCCAACGCTCCGCTGACGATGTCTTGCAGGAAGCTGTAGCCTGGGACCACGACGCGACGGAGGTCGAGGTGATGCGCGAGTGTTTGGAACAGGAAAATCGGCTTGGCCGAGATGCGTGCGGTCTGCTGTGCCTTTCCCACCAAGATCGCGCGCTCTTCACCGTCGCAGGCACGGTAGCCGTAAAGCTCCAAGATCCTTCGTTGCTGCGCATGGCGCGCTTGCTTGAGAATGGGCGCGTTCAGCTCGTGATCGCGGAACCGGAGGTAGTGCTCCTGCACGATATAGCGAACGTCGTCCCGCACGTCGTCGAACTCGAACGAGAAGAACATCGTCTTGGCTTTGAAATACCCGGCCTGCAAGATGAACAGCACACGGTTCGCCAGATCGTTCTGACGATCGACGATGCGGCGCTCCTGCGGCGTGAGCGAGAAGAAATGCACGCGTTCATCGTGGGTGAACTGCGGACGCCCATACAGCTCCTCGATCTCCTGGTCTTCCAGGATCGTGAGCCGACTCGCGTATCGGTCGGTCATCCGGTCGCCTATTTCTCGGGCGTCACCACACCGATCTGCTTGTACAACGTCGAGACGCTGACGCCGAAGCGGGCGGCAACGTCCTTGACGCGGACCTGGGGGGATTTCAGCAACGTACGGATCTGCTGCTTGTCCTTGGGCGAGAGCTTCTGCGGACGGCCACCCAGACGGCCACGCGCCCGTGCCGCTTTGAGCCCGGCCAGCGTCCGTTCACGGATCGTGTTGCGCTCAAACTCAGCCAGCGCGGCGAAGACGTGGAAGACGAGCCTGCCGGTCGACGAGACCGTCTCGATCTTCTCGGTGAGGGACTCCAAGCCGACGCCGCCGGCTTCCAAGTCGGCGACGATCTTGACCAGGTCCGGCAGGCTCCGGCCAAGCCTGTCCAACCGCCAAACGACCAGCACGTCCCCGGGCCGGAGCGCCTTCAGGCAGTGCGCCAGTGCCGGCCGCTCGGCGCTCTTCCCGCTGGCGTGCTCCTCGTAGATCCGCTTACATCCCACGCCGTTCAGGGCGTCGCGCTGGAGGTCGAGGTTCTGTTCGGCGGTGGAGACCCGCGCGTAGCCGATCTTCATTGAACTTTCTCATACGATTACCGTTACTAGATTTATACATGAGTTGATCCATGCTTACAAGCCCGGAAACGCGGGTTTTGGCGGGCTCAGAAAAGCTTGCGAAGAACGGCCGTTTTTCGGAAGCCACCTCCCGCGCGCGAACCTCTCTGACTGGCGCAAGCTCGACCGCCGATGTCGGTGGTGCGCGATGCGACAGGATCGTGGGAAGGGCGTGGCCCAAGCGGGGGGCATGAAAGCAAGCGTCGATCGCGACCGATGAAACCCGCGATCAACATCATCACGCTGGCGGTCGGCGACCTCGAGCGAGCGCTGCGCTTCTACCGTGATGGTCTCGGATTGGACTCACCCGGCATCAAAGGCGAGGAGTTCGTCGGCGACGAGCGGCAGGCGGCAGGCGCCGTCGCGATGTTCGAGTTGGCGAACGGCGTCATTCTGGCGCTCTACCCGCGCACGGAGTTGTCGAAAGATGCCGGGGTCCCCGTAGGGCCCGCAAAGACGGGCGAGTTCAGCATCGGACAGCTCGTCGAGAGTCGAGAAGAGGTGGACACGGTTCTCGAACAGGCGCGGTCCGCTGGCGCGACGGTTGTGGACGGCGCTCACGAACGTCCGTGGGGAATCTACTCGGGTTATTTTTGCGACCCGGACGGTCATCTCTGGGAGATCATCTACAACCCGTAGACCTTCTCTCCAACGTCCGTGTCACACGGGACCACTTCGGCAATTCAAGATGGCGAGTGCTAAAATCACGCTCGGAGCGGAGTCGCCGAACTCAGATCGGGATGAGCATTTTCGGTCGATCAGGTAGAGGCAGCCCGCGACGCGGAAGTCAGCGGCACCGACTGAACGTACGCCCGATATTCAGCAGGATAAACCTCTAATTCTTGACTTTTCGGGGATTCCGTCAAAGACACCCAAGATGCTTGCTTTGCCTACGCGCACGCGGGAAGCCGCAGACTCCGCGGGTTCGGATTCGACTGCAGTAGTCATCCCGGCCGCAACTGCGCTTGTCGATGCAAGACGAAGAAATTGGACACGCGATACGGGCATGTTTAACCTCCAGCCATTTTCAAGGTGCGCGGTCCTCGCGATGAGCCGTTCGGGCGTTCTGAGGCGCCACCCAAGGCCGGCGGTTCCGCTTGTTTGCTGCGGCGTCGCTCGCGCACGTCATCGGGGGAGACGGTTTCCGCAATCGGTGCCTCGCCGTTGATCATCGAAATCGACCTCCGCGAACACGACAAACAAGCGCCTGGATCGAGCGACCGAGACTCTGTGGGGCTTTGTCCGAAGCTTTCGCTCCACATATCGAGTTACGTTGATATGTTTTTGAGCGGCTTTTAAGAAACTTCCTTCATTGCAAAGCGGCGCCACTCGGCGTCTAGTTTCCTAAATAGCAGCTATATGGTAATTGCTCTATAGTGAGTGGCTCACGTGCTAGCGCCGGAGCGCGTTCCAAAGCGCCACCTCTTACGAGGCAGCGCTGCTGCGCAACTTTGAACCGAACTGTCCGTCGGCGAGCCGAGGCGCAGCCAGCGTTGCCCCTGGAAGGACCCGCTAACCGAACCGTCCCGTGATGTAGTCTTCCGTACGCCTTTCTCTAGGGCGCGTGAAAAGCTGTTTGGTTTCCCCGAACTCGACCAAGCGGCCGACGCGGTCTTCGCCGGCCAGCATGAACGCGGTGTAATTCGATACGCGCGCCGCCTGCTGCATGTTGTGCGAGACCGCAATGATCGTGTATCGGGCGACAAGCGAAAGCATCAGCTCCTCGATCTGCCCGGTCGCGATCGGGTCAAGCGCCGACGTCGCCTCGTCCATGAGCAGGACTTCGGGATCGCTGGCCAGCGCACGAGCGATGCACAAACGTTGCTGCTGTCCCCCGGAAAGGGACGTCCCCAGCTGGTCGAGTTTGTCCTTTACCTCGTCCCACAGAAAGGCAAGTCGCAGGACGCGCTCCGCTTCCTCGCGCAGCTTCGGTTTCGACTTTACGCCGGCGACGAAGCGCAACGCCGAGACGGCGTCATCAAGAATCGACATCGTTGGGAAAGGGTTCGGACGCTGGAACACCATACCGATACGGCGCCGGACGGCAACAGGATTCACGTCGGCATCGTAGATATTGCGACCGCGGAGCATGACGCTTCCCTTCACGGAACCGTGACCCGCCGATTCGTGAATTCGATTCAGGGCACGCAGGAGTGTCGTCTTTCCACATCCCGACGGGCCAATCAACGCGGTGATCGCCTTATTTGGGAAAGCGAGATTGACGCCCTCGACTGCGAGCTTTCTGCCGTAATACGCGGACAAGTCCTTCACGACGAGGAGGGGGGCTTCGACGTTCCTCACCGCGGCTTGCTGCGGTGCTTCCATCATCCTGTGCGACTCTCTCAACGACGGACCTGAGAGCCCAGCGCGAAGCGCGCCCCAAGGTTCAGAAAGAAGACGACGACGATAAGGACAAAGGCCCCCGCCCATGCTTGCCGATGCCAGTCGTCGTATGGCGAAATCGCATAAGTAAAGACTTGGAGCGAAAGCTCTGCCATCGGATTGCTCGGATTGAGTTCCCAGAACTGGCTCCCGAAGGCCGTGAACAGCAGCGGCGCTGTCTCGCCCGTCACGCGCGCGATACCCAGGAGCAAGCCCGTGGTGATTGCCGACCGCGCGGCCGGCAACACGACGTGCACAACCGACACGTAGACCGACATCCCGAGCGCAAGCGCACCTTCTCTGACGGTCGACGGCACGCTCCGTACAGCCTCTTCGGTCGTCCGGATGATGATCGGCAGCATTAAGATCGCGAACGCAACCGACGCCGAGAGCGCCGAGAAGTGCTTGAATGGCGCGACGAACAATGTGTAGGCGAAGAGGCCGATTGCGATACTCGGCACTCCTGACAAGACGTCGGCTAAGAAGCGAATGCCTTCGGCGATCGCGCCGCGCCCGAACAAGGCCAGAAACACGCCGGTCAGTACGGCGACCGGCGTTGCCATGACGGCGGCAATCCCCACCATGATGAAACTGCCAACGATGCCGTTCGCAACGCCGCCTCCAGTAACCCCGACCGGTCGGGGCAGTTCCAGGAAAAAGGCCGGGTTGATCGCAGCAATGCCCTGCGCGAACACGTACGCGAGGATCACCAGGAGGATCGCCGCCGCAATCCCCGCGCACAGCCCTGAGAGAAAGATGCCGAGGAAGCTTTGCGCCTTCCGTACGCGCAGATTCGTACGAGTCCTGGCGGCTACTGAGGTGTCGATCACTGAGATACTACCTGCCATCTCAACGAGTTCCTCCAGCTTGTCGCAAGACCGTCAAGGTCAAGAAGCGTGCGACGCCGTTGACGATCATGCTCACGACGAAAAGAACGAGACCGAGCTCGATCAAGGCGCTAAGGTAAACGTCGGTGGTGGCTTCGGTAAACTCGTTGGCAATAACGCTCGGCAAGGTGTACGACGGTGCGAAAAGGGACGCGGCAATTGCGGGGCGATTGCCGATGACCATGGTCGTCGCGATCGTTTCGCCGAGTGCCCGGCCGAGTGCCAAGATCAACGCGCCGAAGATCCCCGTTCGTGCTGCCGGCAGCACGATTCTCCACATCGTCTCCCAGCGCGTCGCACCGAGGGACGCGGAGCCCTCGCGCAGGTCGCTCGGAATTGCCCGGATGACGTCACGGGAGATAGCCGTGACGGTTGGAACGATCATGATCGCCAGGATGATGCCCGCCGTCAAGAGTGACGTGCCGTAGATCGTGCCCGAAAAAATGGGAAGAAAGCCGACCCTCGCCTGCAAGAAGGGGTCGACATAGTTCCGCATGATCGGGCCGAGCACGAAGAGGCCCCAGAGCCCAAAGACGACGCTTGGCACCGCTGCCAGTAGCTCGATCGTGAAGATAAGCGGCTGCGCAAGCTTACGTTGAGCAAAATCGGCCAAGTAAGCGGCAGCGAAGACTCCGATCCCTCCTGCCAGCAGGATCGCGATCGTGGAGCTCACGACGGTGCCGTAGATCATCGGCAATGCCCCGAACTTGCTCGTGACAGGGTTCCATTCACTGGTCCACAAGAACGAGAGTCCGAACGTCCGTAAAGCGAGCCACGAACCGGACAGAAGCTCGATGAACAAGCCCACGACGATGCATACGAAGAGAACACTCGACGCATACACGGCCCCCATGAACAGACGATCCGCTCGACGAGCGGCACCCATGTTCTCCTGCGATAAGAGGTCGGTTTGTGTCGGATCAGTCGGTGACGTGTCTTGCAAAATGGTAAACCTTGGGGAGAAGCTCACGTCACGGGGCGCGGACCAACCCGCGCCCCGTGTTCAGGCCAGGCGAGTCGTTTAGAAGAACTAGAGCTTTACCTGGTCCAGCTGCTTTTTCGCGTAGCTTTCGATTTGTGGTGGGAGCGGAACGTAGTTCAGGCTGCTGGCGATAGGCTGCCCATCAGTCACAAGCCACTCGAGCGCGTCGCGGGTCAGCTTGGCGCGAGCCTTATCGGTGGGATTCTCATAGACAAACCCCCACGAGAAGCCTGAGATCGGCCAAGCGCCGGGGCCAGCAGCGTCCACAATGGAGAAGTCGGTAGGCGAAATCGAACTCTTGGTCGCTGCCGCCGCCTTGACGCCCTCTGCGGTGCAAACCAAATACTTTCCAGCCTTATTCTGCAAAAGCGCTTGCGTCATCTTGTTCTCGAGGGCGTACGCGAGCTCGACGTAACCGATTGCTCCCGGCGTCTGGCGCACTTGTCCGGCTACACCCTCGTTGCCCTTGCCGCCGACGCTGCTGGGCGCCGGCCACTCCACGCTCTTACCGGTTCCGACCTTCTGTTTCCACTCGGCGGAAACATTGCTGAGGAAGTCGGTGAAGATGTACGTTGTTCCCGAACCGTCCGAGCGATGGACGACGACGATCGGCGTATCCGGCAGACTTGCGCCGGGATTGAGTTTCGTCAATTCCGAATCATTCCACTTCGCGATCTTGCCAAGGTAGATCGCCGCGAGTGCGTCACGCGTCAAGTGCAGCCCGCCCTTCACATCAGAAGGCAGGTTATACGTGATGGCTTCGCCTCCGAGCGTGGTCGGGAATTGAATGACCGGACCGCCGCCGGCTTCGGCGCGCTTGACCTCATCCGGGTTCATCGGCACGTCCGAGGCCCCGAAGTCTACGGTCTTGGCCGTGAACTGCTGGATGCCGCCGCCGCTTCCGATCGACTGGTAGTTGACCGCGACATCTGGATGCGTCTGACTGTACTGGTAGAAAGCCTTCGAGAAAAATGGATACGGGAAGGTGGCACCTGCGCCGGTGATCTGAGTCGCCGCAAAGGCCGGAATGACGAACGCCGCGCTGAGAGCTGCCGCCACCGTTGCTGACGCGCACGCTGCGACGCATCGTCGCCCGGCGAATCTGTTGAGCATCAAAGATTTCAGCCTTTCGATGTGAGTAGTCAGGCTCTGGGCCCCTCGAAGTATAGGCAAGTTAGCTTAAGCTTCGATTAACCAATGCTTAAGGTTAAAATGGCAGGTGGCTTGCAGTCTTAAGGTCTGGTTCAAAAGAAGGTTAACCTATCAACATGCGTCGATAAACCTCCTATGGTTCCCCCTTGCTGAGTTCGAGGTCGAGGAAGCAGTGCAAGAACCAAACGACCGATTGTCTCCTTGCGAGGGATCGGATCTTGAGGAGCCACCGGCAGTCGCTATCCGAGCCGCCCATCAACTTGACGTTGAAGCGATGATCGCAATCTATCGAGACGCGGTCGCAGACGCCGTCGCGGTTGGGCCAAGCCCTAGCACCTTGCAACTTCAGCTCCGAACCGCGGTTGCCGCGAGCGATGCACGACACGTGGTCGTCGTCGAATACGAAGGTGCGATCGTCGCGTGGGCATCGATTGCTCCGCTTGCCGAGGCATACTTCAGCCCCGGGCTTGGGGAGATCCGTACGCACGTAGCGCGAGGCTTTCGCGACGCGAGGTTCGATGAGGCTCTCTTCTGGGAAGCCGAGAGCGTCGCCGCGGAGCGCCTCTATAGTTCGCTGAACTGTTACGCTCCCGACACTTCGCCCAACCACCGTTGCGTTTGTGAGCGATTCCGTTACCGAGAGCTGGGTAACGAGCATTCGCGCGCTATCTTTGCGTACGATACGGGCAGACTTGTCATTTTCAAGAAGCTGCTCGGCGGCACGCCCGCTATGACGGTTATGCGCTAGCAAGGGACGCGTAGCCCAGCACTCCTCCGACGAGGATCAGAGCGGAAGCGCCTGCGGCACGGAGATGACGTTCTTCAAGCAGACTCTCCCCACTCAGAAGCCGTAGCGCGAGCCATACGGTTGGGCACGTGAACAGTACGACGATCGCGACCGCCGGAGGCGACAAGCCTAGGATCCCCAGTACCGCCCCGCTTGCGAAGGCATCGCCGCTCGCCGCAAGCCCGCGGAAGAGGTGGGCATTGCCTTGCAATGCCTTGCGTCGTGCAAAAGGAGGTGCGTAGATCTCCAAGAGGCTGTGGAGCCCAAACATCACGATAAGGCCAGCCAACAGATCGCTCGTAGCGCGCGGGTAACCGGCATGCGCCGATACAGCTAGCAGCATCCCGGCCAGGGCATACACGACAACGTTCCCACAAGCCGACCACCGCTGAAGGTGAATTCGCGGGGTTGAATCTCGGAACGAAGCCATTGCGGCCAGCGTCAGAGGAACTGCGGCGAACACCGCAATCGTGATAGTCACAAGAGGATTGTCAAAGAGGTCGGGCCGCACGACGTTCATCTCGGAAACCTGTAGACGGTGACCCATTCCCCAGCGGCGATGTGGGCGCGGTCAGGCGTCACGCGAGCATAGCCGTCGGCCCGGGAAAGGGCGCCTTCGTGAGCCGCCCCCACTAGAAGCGGATAAACATGAGGCTCTTCACTATACGCGAATCGAACCGGAACAAAGCAGGTCCATCCACGCCTGCCGAGGATTCGCCGAGTTGCGAGCGCGGCACTCACGAAGGACGGACGCGTGAGTCCATAAAGTCGTTCGACGATCTGGGCAACGACGATTAAGAACGTGCTCAGCGCCGCCGCCGGATTTCCCGACAGTCCGATAATCGGCTTACGGTCAACGACGCCTAAAATCGTTGGCTTGCCAGGCTTCATCCGAATGCCGTTTACCACGACGCCTGGCCTCCCAAGCGCAGTGATCGCACATGCGGTGGCGTGACGAGCTTCGATCGAGCTGCCTCCGGCGATAATTACGCCATCGCTGTCGGCGAGTGCGGACCGAAGCTGGAGCTCAAGCTCGCCATTGTCCGAGATGTGTGGCCCGTCGACAATCTTGACGCCGAGCCACTCGAGCGCGAACCTGAGCGCGATGCGGCTCGAACCTTGAGCCTGGGCAAGTCCCGGCTCATCGTGCAGGCCAATGAATTCATCGTCATATCCGGCGAGGCCATCGCCGACAGAGAGGAACGCGAACGTCGGTCCATCGATTACTCGCAACTTTCGCGAGCCGTTTGCTGCCAGAACGCCGAGATCGGCGGGACCAACGCGTGTCCCCGCATGAAGCAGCAGGTCTCCTCGCGACATGTCCTCGCGTAGAAGGACGTTTCGGCCTCTTTCGATCGAAGCCGGAACCGTGACCGTCATGTCGGCAGCGACCGATACGTCCTCTATTGGGAGTACAGCGTCGCAGCCATCGGGGAGGCGGCAACCCTTGGCCACATACATCGCGGCAAGCGGCTGGAGCCCTTGCGGCAGTTTCTCCAGGGAGAGCTCTCGAACGAGCCGCAGGCAGACGGGACGGTCCGCTTTGGCCTTCCGCACCTCCACGCTTCGAATGGCGAAGCCGTCCGTCGCCGCAACTTCCGCCGGAGCAGAAGTCGATCCACTGCGTACGTCGTGCGCGAGAACTTGACCGCACGCCTCGAGGACGTCGACCAGTCGGGTTACGACCGGTGCAGCTGGGCAAGCGCGCAGTAGCAGCGAGGTCGCTTCGTCGGGAGACGGGAGGCTTTGCGAGCGTGAAACGCCGTCCGAGAGGAGCATGCTGTGCTAGGCCCACCTGCCGGCAGTCGGTGCGATCCAGAGGCAGAACCCACCGGCCACTCCCTTCGTCGAGGGCCCGAATCGGCCAGACGACCACGGCCACAAACCACCGAACCGGTCAGTCGCAGTAAAGCCGGCTCTCAGCTTCCACCCGAAGAATGGGGCCGGAAGCATCACGGAGTCGTCGAACGAGCGTCCATCTACGCTCATCTACAAATCCCCCTGGCCTTATAGGAATCAAGCCGCTCATATCAATGCTGGTCGATATGTCGGCATGGTTGTGGGGGCCTACAGGGGAATCCTTTTCGTTCTGCCTTTAGCGAGGAACAATAAGAACATGAAGTTGGAGGCGAGGTCGGCCGATCTCGAAGCTGATCCCACCTGGGATCCCCTTGAATTAGGCTCCCTGCTCCGAATCTTGAGTGATCCAACCCGCCTACGCATTTTGGACTACCTCGCCGTTGGCGACTGCTGCGTCTGCGAAATCGTCCAAGCGATTGGCATTCCTCAACCGCTTCTGTCCCATCATCTTCGTGTGCTCCGCGACAACGGCTTTGTGCGCGATCGTAGAAACGGTCGCTGGATGTACTATTCGGTTATTCCCGAGCGTCTCGCGACTATCAGCAAGTTTCTCGCCGTGCTTGCGACTCGCACTGCGCAACCGGTGCGGCGCGTCTGCAGCTAACGTTCCGACCCTTACACCTTTGTGGGAGGCGTACGGCCTTCTAGTCTCAACCCGGTTGAGTAGATTGACCTTTAGCTCGGTCAATTAGCGACGAACACCCGTCCGGAGGAAGACGAATAGCACGAACTTCGTCGTTTCGTTAGGGCGAGCACCTCATCAGCGTCGGGACGATACGGACGGGCACCCAGTTCGCCGCGCTTAATCGCGTCGGCCAGCCCAAGGGCGCGCCGCTTGATGACGTCGCGGATGGCGCGCACCGTGGCGAGGTCAAGGCCGTCGACGTCCTCGACGCCCCAGTCTTCATCCACGCGTGGCAAGTCGAGCGCATCGCCGATGTCGCAGCCCATGGCGATGACCCGATCGGCGCGAGCTGCCACCATTGCGTCGAGCAGCTGTGGGACGGCGCGTTCCAGACTCACCCCATCCTCTGCCATCACTCGCTTGACATTTATATCGATGTCGCGCGTTGGCTCGGTGTCGCCGCAGCAAATATCTACGCTCTCGCCCAGAATTGCCTTCAGATACGCCGTCGCCATTTGGCTACGGCCGCTGTTCCGCCTACAGACGAATATGATAATGATCACAGCAATGTCTCCCTATCGAGGGCGTCGACGAGTTGCCGACGAGTACGCTACGCTCGCGAGCGTGAGTCATGAAGTTGAAGCGAGCTCGGGCTGGCGCCGCTTTTCGTCGAAAGCATGTGCGGGGTGAGGAAGAATGACCGCATCCGCTGTACTCCGTATCGCTGGAAAGAGCCATGCGAAGAGTCCCGTCGCAGCAGCGGCGCCCGCTAGCTGCGCCGCGATGAATGGCAAAACGTCATTCGGGCGAATCCCGGCAAAGGTATCCGTGAGGGACCGCGCCACGGCAACGGCCGGATTCGCGAATGACGTCGAGGGCGTGAACCAGTAGGAACCGACGATATAGGCGGCTACGGCGAAGGGTGCTGCACCGGGCCGAGCGCGCGCGCAGCCCCAGACGACCACCAGTAAGCCGAACGTCGCAACGAACTCGCTGACCCATTGGGCACTGCCGGAGCGCACATGGTGTGACGCAAAGAACGGCGGCAAGCCGAACATGACGTTTGCGAGCGCAACGCCGCAGAGCGCTCCGGCAAACTGCGCGGAGAGGTATCCCGGTACGTCGCGCCACGAAAGTCCACGCTGCCAGGCATCGGCAAGCGTCACGGCTGGATTCAAGTGCGCTCCTGAGATCGGGCCGAATGCAAGGATCAAGGCGACGAGCGCCCCTCCCGTGGCGAGCGCGTTCGCGAGGAGCGCGAGAGCGACGCTCCCGCGGCCAGACGCTGCGCCATGATGCCCGAGCCGACGATCGCGAGCAAGAGAAACGCCGTGCCGACGAATTCGGCGCAGACTCGCCTCATCAGCATAAGGGAAACTGCGCCGAGTTATCCAACGCCGAGCAATTCCTCCTGCAACAGTGGAACGACCGCATAGCGATGGGCGTGGCGGGTGGCTACCGCCTCGATCTCTCGCAGCTCGTTGTTCGCACGCTGACGGAGAAAATGCGAATGGGGCAGCGCGGCGGCCACGCTGTTATTGATGATCCAGGCCCACGGTTCGATGCCGGCGCGGCGCAAGTCCGCTTGCAGGCCGGCCGCCTCGAGCACGGGCGTCGTTTCCGCCAATGCCACCAGGAGCACTTTGGTTTGCTTCGGGTCTTGCAACTGCATCATCGGCGTGACGAAGTGCGAGCCGAGGTTACCCATCTGACGCGTAACTTCGCGGTGGTAAGCGCCGGTCGCGTCGAGCAACAGGAGCGTGTGGCCGGTTGGGGCCGTGTCCATCACCACGAACTTCTTGGCGGCTTCGCGGATCACACGCGAGAACGCCTGGAATACGGCGATCTCCTCCGTGCAAGGCGAGCGCAGATCCTCTTCGAGCAGGGCGCGGCCCTCGGCGTCGAGCTTTGCGCCTTTCGTGGCCAGCACGTGCCGGCGGTAGCGCTCGGTTTCGGCCTGCGGATCGATGCGGCTCACGGTCAGGTCGCCGGCCAAGGCGTCCGGCGTTTCGGCGAGATGGCCGGCCGGATCGGAAGTGGTGAGGTGCACCGCCAGGCCGCGGTGAGCCAACTCTACTGCCACTGACGCAGCCAAAGTCGTCTTGCCGACACCGCCCTTTCCCATCAACATCACGAGGCCATGTCCGTCGGCGGCGATCTCGTCAATCAGCGCCGAAAGGTTCGGTGCGGTAAAGGTGGTCGGGCGCTCTTGCGGCGCGACGATTCGGGAGGTCGTTTCACCGAGGAGCTGGTGCAACGCATCGAGCCCCACCAGATCGAACGGCTTGAGGGCTACTCGATCGCACGGCAACGCTTTGAGTCCATCGGGAATCTCGGATAGCGCCGCTTGCTCGCGTTTACAAATCGCCGCAGCCAGGGCGTCCTGTACCCCTTCGGTTGCAGGCAGCAGGCCATTGATGACGAGATGTTGCTGCCTCAAACCGATCGCTGCGAGCTCTTCGTGCGTGCGAGCGGCTTCGCTCAAGGCGTCCGGTTGCGCCCGAGCGACCAACACCAAGCGCGTTCGTTGCGGGTCTGCCAAGGCGTCGACGGCGGCCTTGTACTGGGTTCGCTGCTTCTCCAGGCCGGCCAGTGGTCCGAGGCACGACGCGTCGCCCTTGCCCTCGTCCAGAAAGCCGCTCCAGGCGCCGGGAAGTTGCAGCAACCGGATGGTGTGCCCGGTCGGCGCCGTGTCGAACACGATGTGTTCGTAGTCGGCAGTCAGCGTTGAATCGATCAACAACGCGGTGAATTCATCGAAGGCCGCAATTTCGGTCGTGCAGCCGCCGGAGAGCTGTTCCTCGATTCCCCGAACCACGCTTTCGGGCAGGACGCCGCGCACCGGGCCGACGATGCGGTCGCGGTAGGCTTGCGCGGCCGCCTGAGGGTCGATCTCGAGCGCGGACAGGCGGGGAACGCCGGGAATGGCCGTGATCGTGTTCCCGATGCTCGTACCGAAGACTTGCCCGACGTTCGAAGCCGGGTCGGTGCTGACGAGCAGCACGCGACGGCCGCTCTCGGCCAGCTGGACGGCGCTTGCGCACGCGATGGAAGTCTTGCCCACGCCGCCTTTCCCGGTGAAGAACAGAAAGCGCGGCGGCCGTTCGAGGAACTTCATGAAAGCATTTCTCGGTTCAGCAGCAGCCGTCGTCGGAACAGCAACTCTCGGTCGCTTCGGTTTCAGCGGAACCTGGCGCAAAGTTCGCCCAGCGAGCCAGCTCGGCGCGTCCGGGGTAGCGGCCGGCCAAGGCGACTTCGCCGTCGACCAGAATCAACGGAAGCGCTTCCTGACCCGAGCGCTCCAGGAAGCTCTTCACCTCAGGGTTCTCAGCAAACGACAACGGCTGCTGAGCCAGGTTGAAGCGTTCGATCTGCGCCCCGTTCTGTTTGGCCCAATCCACGTCAGCCGAGAAGCTGACCAAGGCCTCGTCGACGTCAACGCCGCACACGCCCGAGCTGCAGCATAGCGCCGGGTCAAATACATGGATAGTTTTCACTTTGTGGCTCCGATTGAAGCGAGAGTTGATACGCGCATCCGGCTTCGTCGCTCGGATGAACGCGCTCATGAACTTTCCGTCGACATGAGAACTGAGGGCGTTGACGTCGATCCCTTTGCCTGCGAGAAACGACTCCGCGTCCTCGGCGCGATAGACTCGCGTCGGTTCGATACTGACGTTCTCGAAGCCGGCCCCCGCCAGTTTCGAGCGGTAGTCGCTCTCGTCAAGGGCTCCCGCCAGGCAGCCGACCCACAACAGCATGTTCTCTCGGATCGTGGGGGGTACGTCGCCCTTGGTCACCACGTCCGATACGGCAAAACGGCCGCCAGGTCTCAGCACGCGAAACGCCTCTCGCAACACCCGGTCCTTGTCGGCGGACAAGTTGATCACGCAGTTGGAGATGATCACGTCCACGGAATCGTCCGGTAAGGGGATCGCCTCGATCTCGCCTTTGAGGAACTCGACGTTGTCGACACCGGCCTTGGCTTGGTTTTCCCGTGCGAGAGCGAGCATCTCGTCGGTCATGTCCAGGCCGTACGCTTTGCCGCCGGGCGAAACGCGCCGCGCGGACAGGAGTACATCGATACCGCCACCGCTGCCCAGATCGAGAACGATCTCGCCTGGTTTGAGCTCCGCTAAAGCCGTCGGGTTGCCGCAGCCGAGCGACACGAGGACCGCTGCCTCGGGCAATCCGTCTGTTTGGGCATCATCGTACAAGTTCGAGGTGATGGGGCTCGCGTCCGAGCAGCAGCGCGACGCCGTTTCCGCGCATGAAGCTTCCTCGAGGCCCGCTCGCACTCGCGCCGCGGCCTTTCCGTACTTGCCTCTTACGGCTTCTTTAATATCCACGATTGCGAGAGCCTCCGTCGTCTAGAAGCATGTGGCCTTACACCATTCAGCGATCTTCGCTTCGATGGCGTCGCGCACGATGCGAACCTTGGGCAAAACTTCTTCTTGCGTTCCTTTGAACGCGGAGGGATCATCGAATGACCAATGCAACCGAACGCCGCCTGCGATTGGAACGACCGGACAGCGCGCGCCGTTCGTTTCGTCACACACGGTCACGACGTAGTCGAAGGGCCCCTGGCGCGCATTGGTCTCGACGACCTCCTTCGTCGTATTGCGCGAGAGGTCGTAACCGATCTCGCGCATCGCCTCCACGACGTTGGGATTGAGGGATCCGCGTTCGAGGCCGGCACTCATGGCGGTGAAGCGGCCCGCGCACAGCCGATTTACGAACGCTTCGGCCATCTGACTCCGGCCACTATTATGGATGCAGACGAACAAGATTGACTGGCTAGCTTTTTCGGTCGCCGGCGAGCTCACGAAGACAGGCTCGTGGCCACGCGGGCCAGGTTCGGACATGGTTTCATTTTGCGTCCTCCGGTTGAAAGTGTTATGAAAAGCCGCGCGGATATCGGGCTTGCTCTCGCTTGAGCCATTCGCGCTCTAAACTATCCGTCACGACGTCGCTCGAGGAATTCGCGCTGGATGCGCCTTGCGCGAGAGCTTCAAACCAATCGCGAACTCGAGATCCAAGGCGCGGCCGTTGGTCTGAGTCTGTTCCAGGGTCAAGGATCGTGAACGCTTTCCACCGGCGACCGTCAGGGTCGCGAGTCCAAACCTTCGTTTGAACGCTGTGACAGCAATCTTCAGCGGTGCGAAGCTCCGATACGAGTCCAGCGCTCTCAAGCCGCTGGGCAACTTTCAATACGGCCTCGGAAGAGGAAAGCGCGATTCCGTATTGCGCGTCCATCGGATTTACGGAGATGGGATCGGCCCGGCGTTGCAGTTCGAGGCGAAATCCTTCGAACGAGAAGCGAGCATAATCCTCGAGAGCCATTACGGGTTTCCGCCCGAGAAGGGTCTGATAAAAGTCGAGCGCCGGCTCGAAGTTGCTGGTCGAGAGATGTAGTTGCGCGTTCACGCAAGGACCGCCGCGGGCATCACCGTCGCTAGCGCGGCTTCGATTTTCTTTCGAGCACCTGGCGCGAGGGAATAGTGCCCCCACGTGCCGCGACGCACGGAGGTCACGAGGCCCGCGTCTTTCAAGAGCTTGAGGTGGTGCGAGACGCTCGACTGGTTCAGGCCCAGGCCGGACGTAAAATCGCAGACGCACACGTCGTGCTCGCTCCGGGCGAGCGTCGCTAGGATCGAGACACGCGCCGGATCGCCGAGGGCCTTGAAGAGCCCCGCCTCCTCGGTCAAGTCCCGGTCGTAGAACGCCGGCTCGGGGCAGCTGCGTTGAATCGCCATTTCGCGATTCTACCACGCTGCATCGATAATTGTCAATCCAGGGGGGGGCCTGGAAACGCTGGCCGTGCGTTACCTCAGTCGTGCCTTCCCGGGGCCTTCTCCGTGCTCAAGTAACGATAATTTCTGTTTCCGTTACTTCGCTCAAGGGCGCGTGGTTACAGGCTTTTTCGGCGGTTTGGACCGCTCCCAGGCCTAGGAGGGTCCCGGGTCACGAGGCCTGAGACAGCAGAGGGCCGAGTGAGCAGCCTCGGGCTTCGGCGCGGCGCTTTGGAACCCGCCGACAGGGTGCCCGCTCTGACCAGAACATATGTTCGAGTTAGCCCACGGTTCCAGCAAGAGGCGGACGAGTTGATGACACGTTTCCGCGCGCGCATTCGGCTTCTGCGCCATGCCTACGAGCCGACCAGTGGCGCGCACGAACGGTGCTCACGGTGTGCGTCACCTCTCGACGCCGTCCA
>JBKQHO010000054.1:0-4835 GCA_052267165.1 Vulcanimicrobiaceae bacterium
TAGGTCGATGGCTCCAAAGTATCGTGCGAGGGTACTTCGCCTATCACGCGATCCCAACGAACTACTCGTCCTTGTCGGCCTTCCGCCATCATCTCATCGCAATCTGGCGAAAGACGCTTCGGCACCGAAGCCAACGCGATGGATCGACATGGAAGCGAATGTACGGTCTGGCCGCCCGATGGCTGCCCGAACCGCGCATTACACATCCGTGGCCACATGAAAGGTTTGCCGTCACTCACCCAAGGTGGAAGCCCGGTGCCCGAATCGGGCTCGCCGGGATTTGTGCGGGGGGCGCATAGCAATATGCGTCCCTACCGCGATATTTCCGAAGCGATCAGAGCGGGCTTTCAGATTTACGATAAGACGGCAGACGGATATATCGCCCGGATCCTGACAACGCGCGGTTGGGCCATGGCGCTCATCGACCTAAAGCAGACCGGCTGATATGGGCTCGTTGGTGCGCTGAACAACCGGTGAATGTCGGCGAGATCGCCTTGCGCGTAAGGACAAGATGACGATTCCTCTCATTCTCGCATTGGAAAGGGCGACCGCGATCTTCGGGATGCCGTTGCGCGTTTTTACGGTAGTGAAGCGGAGCCATCGGCCGACGAAGGAACGATCCGCAAGCTGGTCGCCGACATCGCCCCCGGAACGACGGCTTGTCGAAGACGCGCGAGGCGATCGCCGGCTAGGTCGCACGTGCCAAGATGTCTCTCGCCCCGCTCCATGTGTGCTCGGCCCGCGCGGAGCTTCGCGAGCCCGCTGACGCTCTCGCCCGGGATACGCGGCTCGCGCGCGGTAAGATACGCTTCGAGGAGAGGTAACGAGCGGTGTTTGGAAATCCGATGGAAATTGCCATTCTCGTGGGCGCGGCCGTCCTGCTTTTCGGCGCTGACAAAGTTCCGAAGCTCGCCCGCGGCCTCGGGCAAGCGAAGAAAGAGTTCATGAACGGCCAAGCGGAGGCCGAGGTCGCCGCCGAGCGAGCCCGCGCCCAAGCGCGAGCCGCGTCTTTCCCACTCCGCCGGCGCCGGTGAGCGTCACCAGCCGGCGTCCCGTTACGAGTTCGCAGACCGTCTCGATGCTGCGCTCGCGACCGTGAAAGCTGGTCAACGCGGCCGGAAGGTTGTGCGACTGCGGCCGCGCCCGCGCTGGTGTCTCGGCCGCGACGGTGACCGGTTCAGCAATTCTCTTGTAGGTCGCGGTCGTCTCGTTCATCGGCGCGACGCCGATCTCTTCGCTCAACCGTTTGGCGAACTCGCGATACGCGAGCAAGGCCCCGGCTCGGTCTCCGCACTCGTGCCGCAACGACATGAGCGCTCGCACTGCATCCTCCCGCCAAGAATCGTGGCGCAGGAGTCGCTGCGCGTACTCGATCGCCCGCTGCAGGTCGTGCTTGGCGCGGGCGGCGTCGATCAAATCCGCGAGTAGCGCGCACTGTCGCTCTCGCAGCTGGTCGCGGAGCGGCGTCAGCCACTCGTCGTCGACGCCTTCCGCGAGATCGGCGGTATAGAGCTCGACCGCTTCGACGCCACCGTTCGGTTCGGCCGCAAGCCGCTCAAATTCGGCAAGATCGGGCCAGACCGGGGCCGCTGGATTCCACTGGATGGTCCGCTTGTCGCCCACAGTCCAGGGAATGGTCCTGCCACCGGGCAGCACCCGGTTCAGCAGGTAGTACAGGTTATAGCGCAGGTTGCGGTGGGCTTCGACTTCCGGCTCGTCTCGCCAAAGCGTGTAAGCCACGGCGTCGCGTCTCGTCATTTCAGCCCGGTGGAGGAGCAGGTAAACCAGGAGCGAGAGGGCGCGAGCGGGCGCACTGAAGCGTAGTCGCGCGTCGTTCCAGAAAAGCTGCGGCGGCCCGAAGAGCCGAATCCGCAAGAGTTCGCGGCTCGCATCCACGTGCAGGACTCTCCTGCTGTCGGAATGCGCTCATGTTCGCGCTTCGGCCGGCCCCTCCGCTTCGGCCGGCCGCCCTGGTTCGGCTGATCCTGTGATGCATCGCCGATGCAACGCCGACGATACCGTCACGGTGTGCGCACTACCATCGCGGCTATGGATGTGCCCTGGGAAGCCGCCGATCAGCATGAGGACGACCGGATGGTCGCCGACTTTCTAGCGCAAAAGAGCAGCGGCCTGGAAAGCGTGTATCGCGCCTACGGGAAGCCGCTCTACTCGGTCGCGCGCCACGTTCTAGCAAACGACGAGGACGCGCAGGATTGCGTGCACGACGCGATGCTGCGCGTCTGGCAGCGCTCCCAGTCGTACTGCCCCGACCGGGGGTCGCTGCGCTCGTACTTGTTGGGGTGCGTGCGCAACGAGGCCATCACACGCATGCGGAAAGCCGCACGCCACTTGCCCATCGAGGAGCGCGCGGCGCGCTCTGATCTCCCGGCTTACGAGCTCGAAGTGAGCGACAGCGTCGAGCAGGAGCGGCTGCGTCGCGCGCTCGCGGCGTTGCCGGCCGAACAGCGGGCCGCGCTCGAGCTGGCCTACTTCGGCCATCTCACCCAAGTGCAGGTCGCGGAGCGGCTCGGCGTGCCGCTCGGCACGATCAAGAGCCGTCTCTCGCTGGGTTTGCGCAAGCTGAACGTCGCGCTGAGCGAGAAAGGAACGGGCGCGCGATGAGCGTCACGAAATCGGAGTTCAGCCAGACGCACCGTACAACAGTTTGTCGCTTGAAGCAAATCCGGGCGGTAGCTGATGAAAGGAGGCCTGCAAACGCAAGCCCCGTCTCAGAAAATCTGAAGCGGATTCAGCCGGCCTTCTTAAGGAGCATTGCGCAGCATCAGCGCTATCAATTGCGCTGCGCCGCGTGCCACACCGTGCTGCCCGAGCTCAACGCGTTCGGCAACGCCTTCCGCGACCACGGCTTCCGCCTACCGCCGGCTGTCCCAGTGCGCGGAAACACGGGCGTCGCGCTGCGTTACAATAATGAGTACGAGGTCGATCCGGTGCCCGGCATGCGTCGCTTCACGCCTACCGCCTCGCTCCTCTCGGAACAGAACATCGGCGCGATCGGCGCATATCTGCACTACAACTTGGGAGCGGGCGGCGCGCCGAGCGCGCCGTATTTGGGCTATCTCGTCAACTGGAACGAGCATACGCACTCGCTCTATCGTTTGGGGCTGTACGAGTGCCGCTGACCCAATCGCCCGGGCAGCGGCTGGACGACATCCAGGAGTACGGCTACCTTGGGACGACCGTGGGTCAGAACGACCTCGCGCTCAACGCGCCGCGCCTTGGCTTCGAGGCGCAGCGCGACGTCGGGCGGACGCGCATCGCGACCTCGATCGCCTTCGGAGAGTTCAAGGGCGCGGCATACGGCGGCGCGCCCGTCCTCGACAACGTGACGACACATGCAGCACGGCCTGAGATCGAGCTCTTCGCAAACGGTCCACTCTTCCGCAACGTCGACGTCAACGCGGAGATCGTCGACGGCGAGCGCACGATCGTACTGCCCTCGCGCACACCCTCAACGATAGGTCCCAGCCTTCGCGAACACGTGCTGCCACATGCCGGCGCCGTCGAGACCCTCCGAGTCGAACGACTTGTCGTCAGTCGTCACGGTGTGCGCCTCGTCGTCGTCGTTCACGAAGGTGACCCGGTCGCCGGCATGGATCGTCGCCGGCGTCGGATTGTACTTGAAATCCTTGATGTGGATCGTAAGCACCGCGGGCAGGAGCGATGAGCCCGTCTCGGCTGCGGTGCCTTGGGCTCCGGCGCCGGCTAGCGAAAAGGCGAGCGTCATCGTCGAAGAAGGTGCGACGTCGCCGAGATCTTCCAAATCGGTTTGAAGAATCGCGGCGACGTCAGTCGCGCAAGCGAACCTAGTTTCCGCCCAGGAGTCCGAAGGGATCGTGCCCGGTCGGCTGCGGAAGCAAGGTTGACGGAACGGCGTCGCTGTGCGCGGCTTTGGCGGGAGCGAGGGCGCAGGCGGTCGTCGAGGTCATTTGCGCCGGAGAAGTCGCGGCGAGCGAAGCCGCCTGGGTCAGGCTGAACGAAGCGCTTGCGACGATTCCGAGCAGTGTTGCGCGCAGGATGGCATTCTTCATGTTGGTCTCCACTTTCTGAAGCGATTGAGGTGTGCGAATTTTAATCCCTACACCAGTACGCACGGGGAGCGCTACACGGATGAGTCGTCAGCTCGAACGGGCGGCAGCGGGCTTAGCTACGATGGGTTGTCGGCGCCGGGCCAAGATGAACCCACCCCCGCCGGGCTAAGCGGACCCACCTCCCAGCCGGGCCGGTTGCCCGGAAGCGTGGCGAGTCCCCCAGGGAAACCGTTGATAATCAACCCTCAACGGTCACCCGGGAGGGACTCGCATCGAACATTCGGAGCGTTGGATGAGCGGCTTAGTCAAGTTTTAAGTTGCAAAGGCCGCTCCCAGCCCAGATATTCTACTCGCTGCTCGGTGGCGTCTAGGGTTCGCGAGTACGCTCGCCGCCTCTACGCGGCGCCCGTCGCCGGCGCGCCGAGCATAGGGCAATGACCTGGGCGCCGGCCAAGCATTTGTGCCCAATCGCCTCGTTCATGTTGCGAGAAAGTAAGCTTCAGGAAGTCCCTCAAGAGTGGCGAGTTCTTGACTTTTTCTGGGCCGATTTTGCTTGCCGCTTATGATCCTCGACCCACGTCTCGGTAAGTCGATCGAGCTCGTCGAACTGCTCCGGCGTGTAGGTTGGCGGAGCGAACTCCGACTCGAGCCACTCGATGATATGCTCCTCGATGAAGTTGAGCGGATAGTCCGGATGCTCTGCGCCGATGCGCTGCGCGGATGCCGTAATCGATAACCGTTCGCCGTCCTCCCAGATGATCTGACGCTCTTTGGCATCGACATCTG
>JBKQHO010000055.1:0-13566 GCA_052267165.1 Vulcanimicrobiaceae bacterium
CCGCGCTCGTGTGCCGCTTGCGGTCTTGCGCGACACGATCCAGCCGTTCCCTACCTTCTCGGAGATCTTCGTCGACGCACTCAAGGCGTTGCGCGGCGAGATCATCGCAGGCCGCCACCCGGACACGGCGAGGACATCATGACCGGGTCAACGGCCGGGCCGGCCGAGCAGGCCGAAGGGTAAAGCGCCGGACCGCAGCGCACTGAGGACCGCCGCGGCCCTTGCGTCGACGAACCGAGCGGCTATGATGCATGTCTCGTAGCGTCCACCAGGAGCCGGGGGTGCGCGAGCGCGAGCCGCCAGTTCACCAGTTTTAACTGAGAATGACCGTCAGCGAACCGCGCGGAGCCGGCACTGCCTGCGCTGAGAATAACTCCTTCTCATGCGACCGCCTGGCCAGAGAGGGGAACTCGCTTTCGTATGCTGTAGCCCAGCAGGCGTTCAATGGCGTTATTGGCGGCCATATAGCATTCACAGGAGGCTAATTCGAGGCCACCGCGATTCACTATGAGGATCCGTCCATAACGGTACAGGATGACGCCCGCTTGGTCCAGAGCGGACGCCGCGAGACTTACGGCCGGCCGCCGAACCCCCAACATCGTTGCGAGGAACTCGTGCGTTAGCATTAGCTCGTCGCCCATAACGCGATCGTGGGCCATAAGCAACCACCGCGCTAAACGCTCGTTGATGGGATGCAATCGATTACAACCCGAAAACTGCGCGATGTTCTCGAGGTTTACCATCGCGAAGTCCAGGACGCGTTGGTTCAGCTCCGGATCGGCCCGCAAACAGGTGCGGAAGGCGGCGGCCGTCATCCACAGCATTGAGTCGGGAATTTGCACCATTGCGGCAGCTGCGCTCGTATCATGGCCGAGAGCAAGTTGAAAGCCGTAAAGCCCTTCGCGACCGATGAGCGTCACCTCGACGTCCGTCCCGTCTTGCATCCGCGTGACGGCAGAAATAACGCTGCTGATGGGAAACATGACGTGCTTCAGCGGCACGCCCGGGTCGGCTATCACCAGGCCGTTCCCCGCTTTCATTTTCGCAAGTCGGGGAAGCAGGAGTGCCGCAGAATTGAGCCCTAAATTGTCGAGAAACAGGTTTCCCGTAGAGTTTGGATTGAGCGCTTCTGACATCGGCATAGCCTGAGTCCCTGACCACCGGCGCATAGAAAGCCGGTAGGATAAAGAGCGACTCAGTTACGGACAGCCGGTCTATGAGGGAGACCATCCGCGAAGGTCAGCGATTGATGCGCTGGAGATGTCGATCAGGTTGTTATTCGGGGTCCGACGCCTGAAGCCTTGATAGTGCCGACAAAAGTGGCTTTCCCAGATTCGGCAGCCGGAGGGAGGGAACGGCCTCGAAACGCGGCGTTGACGTAATCTTGATTTGTAACCGCGGCCTCTTACGGTAACAGCGAGTGCGGCGCATCGCAAGGGCGCGACGTACCGGGGTCTCTTTGACGTTGCGAAGTACGGCTCAGTCTGCATTTATGACTAGCAGTGAAGATCGTGCTCGTCGGGCCTCTCCTGACTGGATATGAGCGTCGAACATGGAGTCGGAGTCGTGCGACAAACGTCGAGTACTGAATTGTTCGATAACACACTGAATTGCGCCGTCATGATGCATACACTGACTTGGTCGGAGCGCTAAGGACGGAATCGCACGTAAGTGGTTTCCATGACCCGGACGCGACACGACGAATTCGCGCAACGAAGCAATAAAGATGAATACCAGTACGCGTGACCGCACCGATTGCGGCGCAATACTGACGTCCGACGCTGTTTGTTAACGAATTTTCCTAATTGGTGACAAGGAATGGAAATGAGCACGCAAGGTAGCACCGCCAAGTATATCGAGCTTTCCAATCAGACCTACGGGTTGATCGTCGATACTTTGGGCTCCGCCACGCGGAGCAGACTCAACTATTGGAAGTCGATCTGGGAGATCGCCTCCCGGCCCTACGCCTCGACGGCGATCGAGTCGGTGGTACGAGAGAACTTCGATCGCGCCAGTGAGCTCGCGAACCTCACGTTCGGCGAGCTCCGCTCGCGCGGTCAAAGAACGGCTGATTTCTCCGAGAAGTTTCTTGCCCAGGTCGAAAAACTGCAAGATGCGGCCACTGAGACGTATCGCGATTCTTTGAAGTCGTATGTTTCAACCGTGGACCAAGTCAAAAATGCCGCCGCGGAAGTGTCTCCCAACGGCGTCAAGCATCAGAAGACGCCCGCCAACCTCGCGCCCGTCTCGAACTAAGAGATCAAGCGCTCCTCTGACGTAGCGCAGAACAGCGTCGGCGACCTCGTCGACGGTGAGGGACGCGGTTTCGACGGTTAACTCGGGTTTCGACGTTTCAGCCATTGAACGACCTCCTCCGCGACTTTCCGCTTGGCGCGCCTAGATTGTATAGGTTCCGTCCATGGAATGGTCGATGTTTGGTCCTCGGTCGAGTCTTTCGCCCTCGTTCAAGCTTGAGCGCCGCTGCTCGGAACCGCGTTCCTTTCCGGCCTCACTCGTGCTCCAGTTCTTTGCGGGAAGCCGCCTTCCGAGACAATGCGAGGGCACGATGTCCCTACGAACGATCTTCGAGCAACGGCTTGCCGACGCGGAGTGCGCGTTGGGGGAGTTGCCGCTATTGCCAGAGTCTGACCTCAGAGCCGACGTCGATGAGCTCCGCCACGTCGTAGCGCTTCGGCGCGAAGAGCTGGCGCTTCTGCGTAAGCTGCGGCCGGAAACATGAGCAGGGCCGAGCGCTCGTTTCTCAACGATTCGAGCGTCATTCCTTTCGGTCAGAATACGAGTCGCCGGATCAAGTCTTCGAAGTCACACCGGGGACCCTCGAAGTAGGCAAGCGCCGAGTCGATGAGATGATGGCCTTCGCGACACCAGACGCATCGCTCATCGCCGAAACGGTCGCGATCGAGCTGGCAGACGCATTGGTTCTCGCCAACGCGCCACCAGCACTGGCAGGCAACGCCTTGTGACCGTCGTCGTCGAGCGATCTATCGCATCGCGAGCACCCTCTTGCGCGCCGCACGTTGGTACGTGTCGGCCGACCGTTCCATTAAGACGCGTCGTCAAAGACGTCAGCGCGACGCCGCGTCAGCGATCGAAAATGCTTCCTACGCCGCCGGCGGGAGAACGGCGTTTCCGTCAGGGCCCACCTTCGCGACGACGAGCTTTGCCAGCTCACGTTCGTTTCTTTGGATTATGAATGAGTCATGATACGTGCGCAGAGTGCCAGCACTCTGGCAGCCGAACGGCCCGGAACGTCCCCCCAAGACGTAGTTTTTTAAAAATGTGACGAACCCGAACTTGACATTCTCGGGCACAACGTGGTGAATCACTAACGCTTCGGCGGTTTAGGCTACAAGGAGGCGGACGGGTGACGTTGCACACTGCAAAAGTCGTGCGGTCGCCGGACCAGCGTCAGTCGGAGCAGCCTCGATCTGGCAGCGGCTCTGCTTCCTTGCGGATACATCCTGCTCATCGACCCATCGCAGAATCCAGTGCCGCAGAAACGCCTGCGCGGAGATAGCCTGCGAAGCGGGTACTCCGATGCGTCCGAAGTCACGCGACGCGGTGGCATTTCCTGACGCCTACGATGTGAGTCCCTACGCGCTTGCGCGCAGTGGCGAGCCGTCGGCGAGGTTGCTGATGGCTTCCCTGGCCTGCCGTGGATCGGTCGGGATGAAGGCGCGCCAGCGGTAGGCGTGGCGTTCGAAGAAGGCTGCACGTCATGGGCGATCGCCGCAGAACGCGAAGAGTTCGGGCATCATAACCCTCCAGCCGGGCGAGCCGGCGGCGCTGCTGATGCCCTCGGTAAAGCGGGAGCCGGCTGCTGCAGCAACCACGGCGCGTCACGCCGAGGCGCGGACCGGAGCGCGTAGCGCGAGGACCGGCAGCCGGTGGTTGCGGCGGCGGCCGGCTTCGGCTACCCTCCGTTCATCAGCAGCACCGCCGGCTTAGCGTGCAGCTCGCTAGTCCATGACTAAAGTGAGCATCGTGTATGCGGCCTAGCGATTTGCCGCTCGAGCCACAGCATGAGTGTGCGTTGCCGCGAAGTAACGGAAACTGCATTATCGTTACTATATCGGTAAAGGCGGAAGACGCCCCGGGGCCGTGCGCTTGACGTGATTCTGTCGCCGCAAACCGAAGGTTCGTAAGCCTGGCCAGCGCAAGATTCCACGCCCATGGAACGTGAGCCGCCCGACGAGGCGTCGCTCGACGAGGCAGAGGTTGAGGTGGACCCCGAGCTTAAGCGCGCCTCAGAGGGAAACGGCCAAGCCGGCGCTTCCTGGCTTGGAGCGATTCGCGACCAATTCGATCGCGTGGGCGTTGAACCGAAGCCGCAAACGCCGCTGCCTGAAGGGCCGCCAAAGTGGCGGCCTGACCCTCGAGTTTTTTCGCTCGTACCGGAGGAGAGCGTTACCGCCGCGGTCCTCGGCGATGCGGCGGATCCGATCGACGCGCTCGGCTTCGAGCCCTACGTCAAGTCCCTTGCCGACTTCCTGACCTCACCGAAGACGGAGCCGCCGCTGACCGTCTCTCTCGAAGGGGAATGGGGCTCGGGCAAATCGTCGTTCATGATTCAATTGCGAGAGCGCATCCGAAACGAGCGCGGCGACAATCGTTCGTACTTCGTCGACTTCAATGCCTGGCGATACGAGAAAGAGGAAGCGCTGTGGGCGGCGTTCGCACTTAATTTCGTTCGTGCGATGCGGCGCCAGGTGGGCCCGCTCGCCGCGATTGGAGCTAACCTGAAATTGCTGGTTACTCGCATCGACCGCGGAGAAGGGCTCTATCGAATCGTCCGAACCATTTTGGGGCTTGTCGTTTTTAGCGTCGTCGTCGTCGCTGCTTTTCTACAAGGGATGGACTGGTTGCACCTCGAGCGGTACGAGCCTGGTTGGTGGGGCTCGTTCGTCGGCGTGGCCGGCGTACTCGGCGTCGCGTGGAAGAAGGCTTGGGATCGGACAGCCTTCGCCTTCGAGCACGATCTCACAAAATGTTTCGATGCGCCCGATTATCGTGGAAACCGCGCCTTTATTGAGACCTTTTCCGATGACTTTTCCAAGATCGTCCGCGCATACATTCCGGAAAAGGGCCGTGTCTTCGTTTTCATCGACGATCTGGATCGTTGCGAGGTACCGCGTGCCGCCAATCTGCTTCAAGCGCTCAATCTCATGCTGCCAGCCGGAGGCGGAGCCGAACCGACAGGTCCCGCCAGCCTGCACCTGAGCGCGCGCGATCGCCGGCCGCCACCGATCGTCTACGTTCTCGGGCTGGACCGACGGTTGGTCTCTGCCGCCGTCGCCGCCACGTTCGAAAAGCAAATCCCCTATCTGGGTGGAGACCGACCCGATACCCTCGAGAGCTCACGCGCGGCGCTGGAGCTGGCTTCTGAATATCTGGACAAATTCGTGCAAGTGCCTTTCCGCATGCCGGTGCCCACTGACGCCGCGGTGAAACGGTACGTAGCCAAAATAACGGCTCCGGCTGAAGTAGTCGAATCAAAGGACGCTAGCGATTTCACTTCACCTTCGCAAGCCGACAGCCTTTGGGTTGAAGCGGGGACCGAGTCAGAATCCGTCCGAAACGTGGTTGAGATGGTCGCCTTGTTGTTTGCAAATAATCCGCGTCGCATAAAGCAATTCCTCAACGTCTTTCGCCTTCAAGCGCATATCGCGGACCGGACCGCGCTGTTCCGAAGGCGCGAGTCGCTGGGCAGGACGTTGACGCTTCCCAAACTCGCAAAGGTGACTGCGATCTTCCTCCGCTATCCGATGCTTGCGAATCTGCTCCGCGAGCAGCCGCAACTCCTCGGGAAGTTGCAGAAATGGGCCCTCGCGCCGGACACACTTGCGGCCGCTGGCGATGATCCGCTCGCGGCAGTGCTGGCCGCAAGGCCTGCGCTCGTGCGCCTCCTTGCGCTTAACGGCGGTGACGACACATTCCGACTCGACGAACTCGACGTAACGCATCTGCTAACGACCGTCCCTGCTCAGCCGCGCCGCGGACTCAGTCTGCAGAGACTTAAGCAGTTCGAGGAAGCTAATTCGAAGTTCCTAGAGCTGCTCGAGTCGTAGTCGCTCAGGTCGTGCTGGCCGCTCGCGATCAAGAAAGGAGGTGAGAGCACCTACGAAGCGAGACCTGTCGCTTTGCCGACCCCGCTGATCGGGAGCTTCGTCATCTCACAGGCCCGTCATGATCGGCGAGATCTTGCCGCGCGCGAGCGCTCTTTATAGACCTTGTCGCAGTTCAGGATTAGCTGCGTCGATGCTCTACAGGTAGCGCTCCAGGACTCATTACGCGACCGAGATGTCGAATTCCATCGTCCCCACGGCATGGTCCCCACGGCCAACCGGATCCCACGCCGGATCTGTGTTCGGCGACCGCCTGAGCAAGGCCGCCCAGCCGGGCTTCAGCCACCAAGATGGGCCACGGAGACCCGTGGATCCGGTTTGAACATGCAGCATATCCCTGTGCCATATGGCTCTGTGCGAAGGGACGGAAATAAGGATTATCGCTACTTTGACTGCGCTGTCGCAGGTTATGTTTAGGCTCTCCTAAATGGAGGCAGAAACGGCCCATTAATATTGGGTGTCCGCAGATTCATCGCGCGCAAACCTGTACGAATACTGGCTCCGTCTACCGGGAGTTTTTGCACCAAAAACAAGGGGAGGCCAGCTTGAAACGCACGAGCGCCGCGATTGCGAGCAACACGACGCTACTTCGTAACGATAATTTCGACACGACGATTCTTTCTGCGGCCTGCCGGACTGTCGGAGCCGTCCGGATTCGCGTTCGGCGCAACCGGGTTTTTCGTTCCGAAACCTTCGGTCGTGAACGCGACGTTGCTCAAGCCACCTTTGTCGACGAACCACCTCCTTACGGACTGCGCGCGGCGATCCGAGAGTCCCAAGTTGTATTCGGGCGTGCCCATGCTGTCGGTGTAGCCGAGGATTCGCACTTGCCCGTGGGCTTGCGTTCGAATGATCTGCGCGGCTGTCGCCAGTGCCCTCCGCGCCTCGGGCAGCAAGTCGGCGCTATCGAAGTCGAACAGCACGTCGGAGGCGAGATCGATGTGCACCTCGGTGCGTGACTCTTTGACCGCGAGGCTCTGAACGTGAGCCCCAATGTCGTCGACGCGAAAAACCAGATCGATGACCCTTCCACCAAGGGCCTCGGTGGGGGCTTTGCCGGGCGGATCGCTCGCCGCGGTAGCGGCCGCGAGCAGCAGGAAGGACAGGAGCGCGACCGCGCTACTGACTGATCGGAACATCATCCATCGGTTCGAAGTGTGGAACCTGGACCGTGACCTTCGATACGGCCACGGGCGTTGCCGGGTATTTGACCCAGATCGCGACCTCCGCGCCCGGCGCGACGTCGTCTACCGCGTTGCTGCACAGGCACGTCCCATCGGTATCGGTCACCGCGAAGTACTCTTTCTTGTGAGGCGCGTCGATCAGATGGACTCCGGAAAAATCCTTACCATTGCCGAAACGGCCGGCGTAACCCCAAGGCTTCACCACCAACGGCTTACTGGAGTTATTGGACAGCACGAAGCGCAGCGTCAGCGTGTTTCCCTCGCGTTTGAGCGCGGTGACGTCAATCTTTGTTCCGGATTGCTCGCCCTCGCTCGTCGCAATCGAGGCCACAGCCGGCAAGGCTGACGGGGTCGTCGATTCGACTGCCATTGGCTGCGCCGTTTCGGATTGTTGGGCGGCCGTGGCGACCGTCTGGGGGGCCGCCGTTGCGGCTCCCTGAGGTGCCGCCGTCGCGGAATTCTGAGCCTCGCTCTGTTTTTGGCTGCAGCCGATCGTCGCGGCCGCGGTCAGCGCGGCTGCGAGAAAGAACGCGCGCTCCATTGTATGCGTAGCTCTCCAATACATTGCGGCTCCTCAGCGCTTGGTGATGGTGTAGGGCAACGACTTGGCGAGCGTGTCGCCGAGGTACAGATCGAGGCGATACGTTCCGGCTGGCCATGCGCCCGACGCCGCCGACAAGGTGAAGTGGCCGCTGCTACCGCCCGAGAGCGACTTCTCGGCGAGCGTCGTGTTGGGCGCAACGCCGTCGGCGTTCACGGCGATCCAGACCGATTGAACCGGGACGTCGCTCGCAACGCCGGAGTCTTGCCACACGCAGACGATTTGCTGCGTGTTCGTAGGAAATGTATCGCTCCGGCCGGTGATCGACCCGTCGTCGGCCTGACCCGTTCCGAGATCAACTTGCGTGAACTGCTGTGTAACGGTAGCCGAGAGCGGAGCGCCGGCGTGCAGCATGACGGCAACGATCACGCTGCACGCCAGCAGCGCGGCAGACGCACCCGCGGCGATCAGACGGATGGAGTTCGGCGCGTCCGTCTCCACGACGACGCTCCCCGCGAGGCGATCGCCAAGTCGCTGGCGCGAGCGCGACGCGAGCGCGAAGATGAGACCGACGAGATACACCGCGATTCCGTCGACGACGCGAAGAAGGTTGCGGATCAAGGACCGGGCGAGCCCGAGCCTCGCTCCTCCTACGGCACGTACTCGCAGGTTCATCACCAGTTTTCCCAGAGGCGCGCCGAAAAGGCCCTCGAACAGCCAAAAATAGAGGAAGCCGGCGGTGCCGGAGAGCGCGATCACGAGCAGTCCGGGGCCGCCCGCGAGCTGAAAGCCGTTGCTCGTCACCCCGCCGAAGCGCGTCGCGGCCCACATGCCGATGACGGGAAAGGGCGCCGCCATGACGATCAGATCGATGATCGCAGCGATCGCGCGATCGCCAAGCGGCGCGATCCGGGCGTCCAGCGCGCCGGCATCGCGCGCGGCCGTTGAACTAAATGCGCCCGAGGCGCTCTCTGGAAACGAGGGTTGCACGGCAATACGCTCCTTCTGTAACGAGCTTAGCGCGGCGCCGTAGCCGGAGCGTCCCTGGCGGGCAGGCGCAGGCGGATGAAATCGTTGAGCTGAGCGAGGTCCGAGAAGTACCAGCGCAGCCCCGACCCGACATGGGTGACCGAGCCGCGCCACTCCCCAGCTTGCAGGCCCGAGCGCTCGTACCACATCCGCACGACGAAGAGTTGATCGGAAGCCACGATGTGGCGAGCCTATCAGACGGGCGTAGCGGCAGCGTCCTCGCCGTCTTCGGGCCATCGGTCGGCTGCTTTCGCCCGCAGCAGCGCGCGATACCAACGCAGGCCGGCCATGCTTTCGCGGTACTCAGGCAGTTCGACCGAAGCGATCCGCGCGGCTTGCCGCTCGGCGGCGCGTTCGACGAGCGCGCGCGCTTCGCCGTGGTGGCCGCACCGGTGTAACGATTGCGCGGCATTCCAAAGGACCTCGCCGGGGTCCTCGACCAGGTCGGGATGGGCGCGCTCGTATGCGCTGATCTCGAACGCCAGCGCCCGGGTTCGCTCACAGTCGCCACGCATGGCATACACGATGGCCAACCGAGCCTGGTTCGTCAGCAGCTCGAGCCGCTGATCGAGGCGGCAGTGAATCGCGATCGCTTCCTCGAGATAGGCGAGCGCCCCGTCGAGATCTCCCAACTCTCGCTCGGCCACCCCGAGGTCGCCGAGAACGAGCGCGACGAAGCCCTGGCTGCCTAGGCGTCGCGCCAGTTCGAGCGCGCGCAACTCCTGGATTTTAGCGGCCGCCCAGTCGCCATCAAAGTACGCGGCGACGCCGAGGTTGCTATGGGCGAAGTAACGCATCCGGAGGTCGCCGTCAGCCTCGGCCGAAGCGAGCATACGTTCGAGGCGTTCCCGGCCCCGCGCGACCTTGCCCAACGCGACATCGAGCGACCCCCAATTGTTCTCAACGTTCCGCATCCCGCGACGCTCCCCGATCGATTCGTAGATGGCGAGCGCCTGGCCGTAGCCGTCGACCGCTTCGCGAAGTGCGAAATTGCGGTTTGCCGCGGTTGCGCGCGTCTCGAGTGCGCGCGCCTCGCCGAGTCGATTGCCGGTCGACCGCGAAAGCTCGAGCAGTTCACCGGCCAGGCAGTACGCTGTCGAAAAGTCTTGCTTGAGAATCGGTTCCATCATTACCGACTGCAACAGCCGTGCCTTCAACTGCGGGTCGTCCGAGTTCCGCGCAAGTTGCGTCGCTCGCTCGAGATCAGCCCGGTTCTCTTCGTAGCGATTGTGTCGAATTCGCGCGTCGATGAGCACCAGCAACGTCTCGAACTCGCCGCGCGGATCGTCGCACGCTCGATATCCCGCAATCGCTGCCGCGCCCACCCGCATCGCCGTATTGTACTCGAAGCGATCCGCAGCGAGCCGGGCTTCTGCCTTTTGCAGCTCAGCCTGCCAGGCTACGGCGTGCGGTTCGATCTCGCGCTCGAGCGCTGCAATTCCGGCCGCCAGGCGCGGCTCGTCGCCGACGACAATCGCGAACTCGATCTCGCGCCGCAGCGCCTGACGCAGAAGCTCCGGCTGCTCTTCCGTGCGCGCCAGGTCGATGAGCGCGTGGATGTCGGCGGTTTGGGATTCGCGGTTCGCGAGCCGATCGAACGCGTCGGCTCGCGCGGCCAGCAGGTCGGCGTAGAGCCTGACGTCGGCGGAGCCAGCGGCGAGCATCTCCAGACCACGGCTCGCCGCGGCGACTGCTTCGTCGTTGGCGAACGCGGCGAGCGCCGCGCGCGCCGCGCGCAGCCAGGCCTGCGCCGCCGGAAGCGGTTCGCCCGCGTTCTCGTAGTGACGAGCCAGGTCGGACGCCCATTGGTCGGCATACGATCGGTAGAGTGCGTTGATTGCGCGGGCGATGATGCCGTGGTACCTGCGCCGCGCATCGACCGCAAGTTTAGCGTATGCGGTCGCGCGAATCAAGTGATGGGTGAACGCGTAGGCGCCGCGCTCGCGACGGGTCGTCTCGTGAACGAGGTGACGTTCGATGAGCTCGTCGAGCGCATCGAGCAGTGCACTGGTCTCCCAACCGGTCACCTCGCCCACGAGTTCGAAGTCGAACGTATCGCCGACCACGGCAGCAATGTCCATAGCGCGCCGAGCCGCATTGCCTAGCCGCCCCAGGCGCGCGGCGATAGTGGACTCGATCGTCGTCCGCGCGTCGGCGAGAGCGCCGGCGGATGCCGCCAGTACGTTTCGCTCGAGGTGTTCCCGAACCAACTCGCCGAGGAAAAGTGGATTGCCGAGGCTACGCGAGTGGAGGTCCTCGGCTGGTCCGACGACCTGGTTCTCCTTCGCTTCAAGCCGAGCGATGATGCTCGCGACCGCAGGCAACTCCAGGCGCGTCAAATCGAGGATCACGCCCGTTCCGCCATCGATGAGTTCACGGCGCACCACACGCAGCGGATGTGCCCGTAAGGTCTCCTCGCTGCGATACGTCGCGACGATTGCAACTCGCTCGTTCGCGATTCGCCGGCCGACAAACCGCAGCAATTCCACGCTGGCGCTCCCGGACCAGTGCATATCTTCGAGGACCAGCAGCAGTGGGCGAGTGCGAGCAATTGCCAAGAACGCGCGCGTCAACGATTCCAGCAACCGCGTCCGTTCCTCGTCGGGCCGCAACGCCGGAATCGAAGCGCTCTCAGTGCGACCTGCCAGCTCCGGAATCACGGTCGCGAGCACGTTCAGCCAAACCGCCCCGACATTCGAAGCGACCAGCAGCGGGATGGCCGACCGCAGCGCTTCAACAAACGGCTGATAGGCGAACACCTCCGGGCTGGTCGTCGCACCGACTAACACACGGCCGCCCTCCTCCTTTGCGCGCAGCGCCAACTCCTCGGCGAAGCGCGTCTTTCCGATACCGGCTTCACCCCCGAGAAAGACGACTGCTCCGTGGCCGCGGGCGGCGCGGTCCCAGACCATCGTCGCGCGTTCCATCGGCGCGTCGCGACCGACAAACGGGAATTCGGGGCGGCGCGTGGGCCGGCGCCCAACCGGCGCCGCGGCGTCTCCGTCGCGCGCCGGTCCGCCCGCGGCTTCGCCGCGCAAAATCGCCTCCCGCAGCACCGTCGTCTCGGGCATCGGCCCGATCTCCAGCTCCACGTGCATGCGTTCGACGAACGCATCGAGCGCGCGCAAGGCGCCGGCCCGGTCGCCGGCCTGGTAGCGGATCGCGGCGAGGTCGCGCGCGACGTCTTCTCGCAGCGGGTCCGCAGCGAGCAACCGCTGCGCATAACCAATTGCCCGCGTAAAATCGCGCGCGCTGCGATGCCGAAGAACCAGCGCCTTCAGCGTGCTTAGATAGGCGGCGCGGAGGCGCTCGCGTTCGGGGTAGACCCAATCGTCGTAAATATCTTCGAGCAAGTCGCCTCCGTAGAGGTCGATGGCCTCTTCAAACGACGCCGGATCCACACAGAGCCGTTCAAATTCAGCCACGTCGAGCGCGTACGGTGACGCCTGATTCCAGCGCACGAATTCATTCGTCGCGAGAATCCATGTCTCGGCGGGTTCCGGCGGTGGCAAGACGGACTTGAAAAGCGTGAGGTTGCGGCGCAAATTGTTGCGCGCGACTTCCTCGTCTGCGTCCGGCCACATCGTGAACGCCAGAAAATCGCGCGAGACGGCCGCACCACGATGAATGAGCAGATACGCGAGAATCGGCAGCGTCTTGCGGGGCGCCCCAAACTCAAAAGGCTCCCCGTCGAACGCGAGCCGCAGGTGGCCGAGCAACGCGACGGACAGCCGCACAGCTTCAAGAACTTCCACGACAAGGAAGCCCTACCCTCGATTGACGGTGAAGGAGACTCTACCGAGTCGTCACTTGATCGGCTGGTCGCCGCCTGCTCCTGGGCTTGTCTCGGCTACGCTCCGCTGCTACGGGCCTTTTTGATAGAGACGTCGGACCTCCCCGATCTTCTTTTCTTTGGATTTGAGCCTAAATGGGATCACTACACGAAAGTGCTCTGAGTGTACGACATCTGGAACAAAGGGCGGAACGGTTGGCCCGCCACGGCATTGATCGCCACGTCGTAGCGCCACGAGCAGGCTGGCGCTCCCCTTATGTGTAGCTACAGTTATAGGATGTGATTTCGGTACAGCACGATGTCGCCGAAACAAAGTGCGCGGAGACGTGCTGGCTCTCGTTCATCTCGCGGCGCACGTCGCCGACGCCGGGACGGTTGATGCGCTCGTGGGGGCGCACGTTGCCGACGCAGCGGCGATGGTGACTACAAGTTTGGCTCTTTGTGTCGGGAACGACGCAGGCGCGCAGGCCAACTCAAGAGCCAAAAAACCGCCGACCGCGACGACCTCGACTCCACTCCGACGGAGAGTCTCACGGGCCCGGTGCGCCAGCAGGTCAGCGTCTCCGGTTAATAAGGTAGCGGGCAGCACCAACTTCGGCCGTTTCGATCACGGCGTCATCGTCGGGATCGTCGCATCCTCGCGGTTGACCAGTAATTTCGACGAGTGACGCGGCATGAGCCAGCTCCGAGATAAAGTCTAGGATGTCGCCGATCGTAATGCCATAGCGGGCAAACTTCGGTCGACTCATCAGTGCTGTCCGGTATAATCACTGAGGTTTTCGAAAAAACCTAGTATCCACAATGCTTTGCGGCGAAATTTTTTGGTGTCGATTTGAAATCGTAAGGGCGGCATTCCTGCAGGAACAGCAAGCG
>JBKQHO010000056.1:0-8308 GCA_052267165.1 Vulcanimicrobiaceae bacterium
CCGCGCTCGTGTGCCGCTTGCGGTCTTGCGCGACACGATCCAGCCGTTCCCTACCTTCTCGGAGATCTTCGTCGACGCACTCAAGGCGTTGCGCGGCGAGATCATCGCAGGCCGCCACCCGGACACGCCGAGGGCATCATGACCGGGTCAACGGCCGGGCCCGCCGAGCCGATGGCAACCGCCCGTGCGGCCTTGCTCATCGGCTTCCTCGACGTCTCGGTTCTCAAGGTGGCCGCTTCGGCCCCGGACCAGGCGGCGACCACGTCAGCACGATGTATCGCCTGCTGCGCGAGAACCGGGAAGTGCGAGAGCGGCGCGATCTGATTCGCCATCCGATCTACACCAAACCGGAGTTGCTCGCGACGGCGCCGCGGGAAGTGCTGTCTTGGGACATTACCGAGCTGCGCGGACCGGTCAAAGGCTCGTACTTTCATGAGCACCTCCGCGTCGTCACGACGGTTAGACGTACTGCCGCAGAGAGGCCCATGGAGAAAGCGATCAGGAAACGCGCAATACCGCGCCGATGCTGGATCCGCCTAGCGGAGGTTTTCCGCCTTGCAGTCCGGCAAGCGGGCTGCTTCGAGCACGCGAAGCATGTTTGGTACCTAGCCGACCATTTCCGCCAGTTAGCACGGTGTGGCCAAAAGCTGTTGCCCTCCGAAATAAAATCCTTATAACCGCGCCGCTCCGTGTATGTTCGGAATCGGCCACAAGGGTGACGTCGACGCGAAAGCTCCCTAAAGCGGCTAAAGACGAGCGACCCGCCGCAACCGACACCGGCGACCGCATACAAGCGAGCGGCCGATACTGTTGTCAGGGCACGCCATTTGCGGTCGATCGCGTTGGTCTGATATGCGGTTCCGAGGATAACCCATCGTCGCCGCTAACTCAAAGTGCATGACAGGTCTCGGTGAGGAGTTTCGCGCAGCTCGAGAAGCGCGTCAACTGTCACTCTCGGACGTCTCCGAACGGCTTCACATACCGCTCCTCTATATACAGAGCATCGAGCGCGAGGAGTGGGATGTAATCGGGGCGGCGGTCTTCGTGCGTGCTCTTCTACGAAGTTACGCGTGCTTCTTACGGCTCGATCCCCAGCGTGCCATCGCCAGCTTTAGCACGCGCTCCGCTCCTGATCCGGCGAACCGCTCGGCGCCGAGCAGGGTCCCGAGCGCCGCAAGTCTCGAAGCGCCGGACGACTCAAGACCGGTGCTTTGGCCGATCGCCGCTGGAATCGTCGCTTTCGTCTTGATCGCGGCCGTCGGCTATGGGTACTACAGAGGCCAGGAGAACGGAAGGCCCGCTCTCGGCCCTGGCGCGACCGCCGCGTCAACCGCAGCAGCGGTCGTTCGGAATACGCCGTCTGATCTGCCCTCGCGGTCGCTCGCGGCGGCCGTCCCCATCGCGCGGTCTCGCAGGCCCGTGGCCACCCTGTCACGGACGATCGAGTTGCGGTTGACCGCGCCCTCGTGGCTGCGCGTCGACGTAGACGGCGCCGAGGCGTTCGAGGGGATCCTACCGGCCGGCAGCCGCAAGGACTTTCACGGCCGGTCCGCTTCCGTGCGGACCGGCAACGCCGGCGCCGTCGTGGTGATCGTCGACGGCAGAAACCAAGGGACGATGGGCCAGATGGGCGATGTCGTCGAGCGCACATTCAACCTCGCCCGAGAGTGACGCCCTTTCGCGCGGCGTTCGGCGCGGACTGGGAGACCGGGAAAAATCGAGGGCTGGACCGTTAGAGAGGCGCTCCTTCAAACTAGGCAAGCATGGGCATGTGAGCTCGTTCATGATCCCGCCCACCCGACATACTCAACGAAGAATGGCGACCGAACGATGGTGCATTCGAATCCCGACACGAGGGCCGCGGTCTGAGTCGCCGCCAGCCCTCGATTTTTCCTGGTCTCCCCTGAGCGAGTGCGGCCTCGCGTGAGCGCGCGGTCCCGCTTTCGAGGTGCGGCCGGCTTGCCGAGCAATCTGACTTATGTCAACCCCGCTCGTGACCGAGTTGGACAAGAGTCGTAACCAGGGAGCTTAGCTGCCATACGGAAAACCGCTTTGTGAACATTCCCTCCACGATTTCAGCGCAACCCGACGTCGTACTGGTCGGCGCCGGCATCATGAGCGCCACACTGGCAACGCTGCTCAAGGAGCTGCAGCCCGAGCTCGACCTCGTGCTTCTCGAAGGGCGCGACGGCCCGGCGCAAGAGAGCTCCAACGGCTGGAACAATGCCGGGACGGGCCACGCAGCTCTCTGCGAACTGAATTACACGGCACAGCGTGCGGACGGTTCGGTCGAGATTTCCCGTGCGGTCAAGGTCAACACGCAGTTCGATCTTTCGCGTCAGCTGTGGTCTTATTTGGTCCGCAAAGGCGTGATCCCGACGCCTGGTTCGTTCGTCCGCTCGGTGCCTCATATCAGCTTCGTTCGGGGCGCCGAAGACGCAAGCTTCCTGCGCAAGCGGTATGAAGCGATGAGCGCGCATCACTGTTTCGAGGCTATGGAATATTCCGAGGACCGGCGCGAGCTCGCGAATTGGATGCCGCTGGTGATGGAAGGCCGCGACCCGAACGAGCCGGTTGCCGCGACCCGGATGGCGGAGGGCACCGACGTCGATTTCGGCACGCTCACGTGCCTGATGATCGCGCACTTGCAGACGCTGCCGGGCTTCCGGGTTGCCTACGGGCACCAGGTCTTGGATGTCGCCCGAGCCGGAAGCCGCTGGAAGGTCATCGCCAAAGCGAAGGGCGGCGGCAGTAACACGCTATCCGCCAAGTTCGTCTTTCTCGGCGCGGGCGGCGGCGCGTTGCCGCTGTTGCAGAAGAGCGGAATACCCGAAGGGAAAGGCTACGGCGGGTTCCCGGTCAGCGGCCTGTTTCTCCGCTGCGACGAGCCGGCGCTCGCCAATCGGCACGGCTCGAAAGTCTACGGCAAAGCGTCCGTGGGAACGCCCCCAATGTCAGTGCCGCACCTCGATTCGCGCGTGCTCGAGGGCAAACGCGGACTGCTCTTCGGTCCGTATGCCGGCTTTTCGACGAAATTCCTCAAGCACGGTTCGCTTTCAGATCTCTTCCGGACCGTAAAGCCCGACAACTTCGGGCCGTTGCTGGCCGCCGGCCGCGACAATTGGGATCTGACGAAGTACCTCATCGGCCAGGTGCTGCAATCGCCGACCAACCGCTTTGCTTCTCTGTTGGAGTATTACCCGAACGCGAAGCAATCGGATTGGAAGCTGGCGATAGCGGGCCAGCGCGTGCAAGTCATCATGCCCGACAAACAAAAAGGCGGCGTGTTGCAGTTCGGCACGGAAGTCGTGTCGAGCGCGGACGGCTCCATCGTGGCGGTTCTCGGCGCTTCGCCGGGCGCGTCGGTTTCCGTCGCGATGATGCTCGACGTCATGGGACGTTCTTTCAAGGCCGAGCTGCCCGGTTGGGCGCCGCACCTCAAGGAGATGATCCCGTCTTACGGCCGCTCGATCGCAGACGACGGCGACTTGTGCCGTCAGGTGCGCTCGGACACCGCGGCGGCGCTCAACTTGGCCGGCGCCGTGCCGGCGTAAAACCCGGAGCGTCGCCTCTTCGGAAGCGCCGACGCCGTCGCGTTGGCGGAAGGCAATACGAGCGAGCGCGCCATCGCAAGTGCTCGATCGGCTCGGCGTGGTCAGAGAACTCGGGATGCGCGCACATTCCTTGCTTGGGAGCCGGGATATCTCCGGGCAGACCGCTGCGACCAGCGGCCCGCACCGGGAAGGCGATGAGTCGTAGCCGGTGATGAACGACCCAGCGAAGCAGAGCTACCCATAGGAGCGTTGAAATCGACGAACGATGCCGACGGATCGGCTGCGGAGTTGGTGGAGCAAAGAGGGAGCGCCAAGGGAAGGCGATCGAGGCCACATCGCCCGCCGCGAAAGAACGCGTACGGCGGGCGATACCGAATCCGCGGAAACTGGCCCGCGCACGCCGCCCGCGCCAGAAATAGCCGCGGTTCGTGAGCGTTATTCCTTGAGGCGTCGAGCGGCGATGCGGAATAGCCGCTGACCTGCTTGGTCGAGCTGAAACGCCGTAAGAAAGTCCTTTACGGTGTAGTGTTGCACGGTCTTGCGAATCGCGCTGACGTACTTCTCTGCCTCTGCGCTGCGGCCGGCGAGCGCCAGCACATGAGCGGCGATCGCCAGAATATGGGGGTGTGCGTTAGGGCGCGCCGCGGCCTTCACGGTCCACTCCGCGGCTTCCTCGAAGCGCTCCAAGCGCGCGAGTGCCATTGCCCGGGAAGCGAGCATCCCGAACAGCAGGGGATCGAACGGGCTCAAATGACGCGAGTAATCGGCCGAAGCGATCGCGGAACTACTACGGCCCCACGCTCAAAGCGTTCGCCGCGCTCGAACCGGCGGCGCAGACTGCGCTCGAGCATGACATCTTGAGTTTGATCGAGCGCTTCAATCGTTCCGGCGATCCCGTGCGGTCCGGATTTCCCGGCGCCGCGAACACGTACTCTGGCTGATCGGGGGGTCGAGATCCGAGAACACCCGGCGTGCCTATGCGACCGGCTGGGCCCAGTTTGCCGCCCACGCCCAGGCCCTCGGTGAGGCGCCGCTGCCGGCCAACCCGGCGCCGGCTGCGACCCTTTTTGGGGAGCCTGAAGAGTGGAAAAAAGCGGGGGGCTGGACGCCACCGCACAACGTTCCCTCTTCCCTAAGGCTGGCGCCACAGTGCAGGGCTTTTCAGTAGTTCGCCTTGAGTGACCACCGTACGGTTGGTCGAATGGAAGGGACAGCAAGGCTCGGCTCCCGCTCGACCTTTCCCTCCTCCAGCCCCCGTTTTGTTCTTTTGTTCCACTCCGGTTTGAAGAGGAACACTGATGCCACATCGCAGCCTCCAAGGCAAACGCGCCCTCGTAACGCAAGCCCACGATTTCATGGGACCCGCCCTGTGCGACGTTCTCAGTCAATATGGCGCGACGGTCGTCTCCAGCACTGAGTCGCTCCTGGATCCCGAAATACCGTCCGCGGTCGTCGCCGCGACGGGTCGCGTGGACATCCTCGTCGCAAACCTCGCCGTACCAGCTCCCACCAGCGCTGTCACCGAAGTGACCGATGAAGAGTGGGATGCGGTCTTCGCCGCGCTGGTGCATCCGTTGCCTCGTCTCGTGAGGGCGGTGCTGCCCGGCATGATGGAACGCGGGGCGGGCAAGATCCTGGTGATGGGAAGCGCGTCGGCGCTGCGGGGAATGAAACGCGCGTCGACATACAGCGCTGCGCGAGGCGCCCAACTGGCTTACGTGCAAGCCGTCGGCGTGGAAGTTGCGCCCTACAACGTCCAGGTGAATGCCATCGCCCAGAACTTCGTGGACAACCCGACGTACTTTCCGGCGGAGGTTCAAGCGAATCCGCGCTTTCAGGAAAGGCTGAAACGCGAGGTGCCGCTCGGGCGTCTCGTCGGTCCACGGGAAGACGCTGAGTTCGCAGCGTATCTGTGCAGCGAAGCCGCGAACTGCTTTGTCGGCCAGGTGTTCCCGGTGTGCGGCGGCTGGGTGCCGCGGTGACGCGAAAGGGGAGGCCAACGCGCTGGGCAAGTGGGTTGATTTGCTTTATCGTCTTCACAGCGGATCCAGCCTGTCAAGCGGTTTGCGCATGTCCTCGCCGTCGCGCGCGGGGGTGCGCCGCACAGGTTCGAACTCGACACGGGATCGCTCAGCATTCTCGTTCCCAGGCGAAGGTTGGCGCGGATTACCAGAATTTCGATCCCTCTGAAGATGTGCAGTGTCAGTACGTCAGCAGCGGCAATGTCTATTTGGGGGCAATCGGTCAAAGCACCAGTTGTTCTCGGCGTGCCGGCGCTTGGGACGCCACCGGCGACTATCCGTTGGCCGAAATCGAGGTTTTCGCCGTCGACCGGCCGACCACGTTCGACGGCGCAATGCTCGGCATCGGCTTCGCAATCAGCGGCCTCGCTGATGGAGGTCCCAGCCGGAATCCGCTCCTTCACGTAACCTACCAGGGAGGCCCTCTTGAGTGATCTCGGTATTCGCGTGTGCATCGGCGCGTTCGGCAGGGAGCCAAGGACGCGTACCAGCTCGGGATCAACCGAAGCTAAGCGATTTCTCACTTTCTCACGCCGAATACTCTCAACTCGCATTGAAACGCCATCATTGAGATGAAGATATAATCTCAGGGAAGCGCGTCCTTAGGATTGACCGTTACGCTGCCGAGCACGGCTCGAAAGACGACCAATCGATGCCGCGCTGGAATTTCTCGGTCGGTTGAAAGACGGTCTTGAACGTGAAGGCGAATTCCGTCGGGCCGAGTGCATCGATGGACGCGAGGCGCTTCTTCGCCTCGTCAACACCGGGAAGATGGCCAATCGGCACCCACCATAGCGCAACATATGAGCCTGCGAACGTCTCGAACCACTCACGCCTTTGCCGGAGCAATTCAGCATGAACGCTACGGTAAACGTAGTCTCTGAGCGCGTCGATCGTTCGCCAGACCGACATGTTGACTAGGATGCGATCGTCATTGTAGGGTCGAAGATAGGTCGCATTGCCTTCCGAAGTTTGAAGTCGCCAAACGAACCCCGGCGTGCGGTCGGCCAGCTCGTTGATCTCACCCAGGCGAGAGACAAACCCGCCCATCGCGGGATCGTCGAGAGGTGTCTTGATTCGACCAACGTTAACCTGCGCGATGTGGTAGTTTGCCATCTTTAGGATCCCTCAGGTCGCCGACCGATTTCTCGTCTCTCGCTTGTTCCAGTCGCTGCGACTAATCTCCTCAGTTAGAATTTGGTCGCCATTCAACCTGCGATGTGGATTACAAGCAGGACGCATCACCAAGGGGCGGCGAACCTGGGTTTGTCAAGATCACGACGAGCGGCAGTCTCCTCATTCCGGATGCACCCGGAAATAATCGCCTGGACTCATTCAATAACATCCTCGCAACCGGCAAAGTTGTTCTCTTGTTTCTGATTCCAGGTTTTGACGAGACGCTTCGCGTAAACGGCTCGGCAACGTTGTCAACCGCGCGGCAGGATGTAGCACGCTGCGCGAATGAGCGACGAGCGCCGAAGGTCGTCATTCGCGTCGCCGTAACGGCAGCCAACCTGCATTGCGCGAAAGCGTTCATGCGCGCGAAGCCGTGGCAAGAGTCGGCCAAAACAGAACGCTCTGCGTTGCCTACAATTGGGCAAATGATCGGCGACCAAACGGGGCTACATACGCCGCCTGAGAAATGGAAAGGCGTTACGCTCTCGACCCGTGATTCGTCGGCTTTCGGCATCCGGAGGATCTGCTTCCATTGGACGGCGCTCCCGAACCGGATGGCACCCTACTCAAGGGAGGACTGCCAAATTCCCCCGGCTATCTTGCGAGCACCCGCGCCGTCGACCGGTTCATCGATGGGTTGCTCTCAGGCTGAGGCCGAGCGTTGACGACTGACAAAGAGGTCGTTACGATCGGACGATGAGCCGCATCCGACCGGCGACACGCGCCGACGTACCGCAGCTGTCGCGCGTCATCGAGCGTTCGGTACGCGAGCTGCAGCGCCTCGATTATTCGGAACCTCAAATCGAGGCGGCGCTCGCGAGCGTGTTCGGCGTGGACACGACGCTGATCGACGACGGAACCTATCTCGTTGTCGAAGTCGACGGCGAGATCGTCGCGTGCGGTGGATGGAGTAAGCGCAAGACGCTCTTCGGCGGCGACGAATGGGAAAACCGGGAGGACGAGCTCCTCGACCCGGCCTTTGATGCGGCAAAGATCCGTGCATTCTTCGTGAGCCCCGAGTGGGCGCGCCGGGGGTTAGGAACGTTGCTCTTGGAGGCGTGCGAGAGCGCCGCGCGCGCTGCGGGCTTTCGTCGGTTCGAGCTGGGGGCGACGCTGACGGGAGTCCACCTCTACGAAAAGCGCGGCTATGAGGCGGTGGGTCGCGTCGAGGTTCCGCTTCGCGGCGGCCAGACGGTTCCCGTCGTCCGCATGGTCAAGACGTAGTCGCCGACGTGTTCCCGCGCGATCGGCGCCGCATCTCGGCAACCTCGAGCAGGTGGCGCAACGAACGCCTAAGCTGGTCGAGTTTCCAAACCACGAGGGTATCGCCGGCGCGCAGCTCGGCGAGGCTCGAACGAGTTTTCCGACTGCGCGACCTGGTCTCGAAGTCTCGACAGCAGCGGCCGAATAATATCCGCAGCCTCAACCATCGTGGAAACGGGACGATAGTTTTGAACCCGTAGCGGGATCGAAGATTTGAACCCCTGAGTGCAAAAAGCAGGACGCTCCTCTCGAAGGGACCGGAACACTACGGCCGGTTCCACGAGAGGGGCGCCC
>JBKQHO010000057.1:0-3379 GCA_052267165.1 Vulcanimicrobiaceae bacterium
GGGCGCCCCTCTCGTGGAACCGGCCGTAGTGTTCCGGTCCCTTCGAGAGGAGCGTCCTGCTTTTTGCACTCAGGGGTTCAAATCTTCGATCCCGCTACGGGTTCAAAACTATCGTCCCGTTTCCAGCTCGGATCAGGCGTTGCGCAAAACATTCGAGCTTATCGCCGCCACCGGGCCCGCGTCGGACGACTTCGACGCGTTGTTCGCCGCTCTCGAAGCGGATCCGGACGGCGCACTCGACGGCGTGCGTGACGCAGCCAACATGCCGGCTGAAGAAGAGCCCCAGCGGGTGCGCGACGATTTGAACGCCGTGCGAGCGCACCAATCTCCCGGGGCGTCCTGAGAAGACTCCACGAGCACAAACATCTTGCTAACGATCGCTCGCTGCTTGAAAAAAGGAAACTGTCATGTCAAATGTTGTCGTCGTTATCGGCGCCGGATCCATCGGGCAGGCGATCGCGCGACGCGTCGCCGCCGGTAAGCACGTTCTGCTGGCGGACCTGCGCCGTGAACTCGCCGATGCGGCGGCAAAGGTCATGAGCGATGCCGGCTTTGACGTGAGCACCGCGACCGTCGACGTATCCTCGCGCGAGTCGGTCCACACGCTCGTTCAGACGGCAACGGCGCTCGGCGATGTCTGGGGCGTGATCCACGCCGCCGGCGTCTCGCCGTCACAGGCATCGCCGGCGACGATCCTGCACGTCGACCTGTATGGCACTGCGCTCGTGCTCGAGGAATTTGGCAATGTCATTGCCCCCGGCGGGTCTTGCGTGGTCATCGCTTCGATGTCCGGACACCGGTTGCCGGCGCTGACTGCCGAGCAAAACGAAGCTCTTGCGACCACCCCCACTGACGAGTTGCTAGCGCTCCCGATGCTCCAGCTGGATCAGGTGACGGACCCGTTGAACGCCTACCAAATCTCCAAGCGCGCGAATTCTCTGCGGGTGATGGCCGAAGCGGTGCGGTGGGGTAAGCGCGGTGCGCGGGTCAACACGATCAGCCCCGGAATCATTATCACCCCGCTCGCGAATGACGAATTGACCGGTCCCCGCGGCGCCGGGTACCGGCGATATATTGAGGGGTCAGCGGCCGGGCGCGCCGGCACCCCGGACGAGGTCGCCACCGTCGGCGCGCTCCTTATGGGCCCGGATGGCGCCTTCATTACCGGCAGTGACTTTCTTCAGGATGGCGGAGTCACCGCCGCCTACTGGTTCGGCGAGCTCGGTCCGAAATGACCGTACGGCGCGTCGTCCGCCCCCGATCGGGCCTCGGCGAACCGTGCCCTGCCGGTGACATTTCGTTCGATGTCTTGGAGCATCCGAAGTTATCACAACGCGATCGCAACTTGATCGCGGTCGCCTTCCTCGTCGCGCTGAACCGCACAGCCGAGCTGCCCTTCCACAGTGGAGGAGCCCCTCGAGAGCGGAATCAGTCGCCAAGAAATCATTGAGCTCGTTGCTCATCTCGCACATCATGTGCCGCACGTGGCGCCGTCCGCGCCGGAAAGATCGTAAGACCATCATGAACAAGCGTATTCTCGGAAGGAACGGCCTCGAAGTCTCGGCAATCGGCCTCGGCTGCATGGGGCTAAGCTTCGGCCTCGGGCCGCCAACTGCGAAGAACGATGCCGTCGCATTGATCCGTACGGCCGTCGAACGCGGCGTCACCCTCTTCGACACGGCCGAATGCTACGGGCCGTTCACAAATGAGGAGGTCGTCGGCGAAGCATTGGCGCCGTTCCGCGACCGGGTCGCGATCGCAACGAAGTTCGGCTTTGAAAATGGCGACTCGCACCAGGGCATGGACAGCCGTCCCGAACGCATCAAAGCGGTCGCCGAGGCATCGCTCAAGCGGCTGGGGACCGACCGGATCGATCTGTTTTATCAGCATCGCGTCGACCCGAAGGTTCCGATTGAAGAAGTCGCCGGCGCTGTCAAAGAGTTGATCCAGCAGGGCAAAGTGAAGCACTTTGGCCTTTCCGAAGCCGGCGTAGCGACGATCCGCCGCGCGCATGCGGTCCAGCCGGTGGCGGCTGTTCAGAGTGAATACTCGCTCTGGTGGAGAGAACCCGAGAAAGAGCTGCTACCGGCCCTCGAAGCACTCGGCATCGGCTTCGTTCCGTTCAGTCCTTTGGGCAAGGGCTTCTTGACCGGAGCCATCAGCGACACGACGACGTTTGATGCTTCGGATTTCCGCAACGTCGTGCCGCGGTTCGCGCCGGAAGCTCGCAGAGCGAACCATGCGCTGGTCGATGTTCTTGGCACGATCGCAGCACGAAAGCACGCTACGCCGGCGCAGATCGCCTTAGCGTGGCTACTGGCGCAGAAGCCGTGGATTGTGCCGATCCCTGGAACCACGAAATTGCAGCGGCTGGAAGAAAACCTTGGTGCGGCCGACGTCGTCCTAACGTCCGATGATCTGCGCGACATCGAAGATGCCGTCTCGACAATAGCCGTGGTCGGCGCTCGCTACCCGGAACACTTGCAACAGCGAGTCGGCGGATGATCGGCCTCATCCATGCAGCGGAGCGTTGCTATATCGACCTCCTGCGTGAGCTGGCGTCGGTTGCGGGAGAGCTAGGCTTAACATAGGTTTGCGTTCCAAGTCTATATTGGGAAGACTGCGCGTTCGTGACTTCGTGACCCCTTCTGACCTGCGATAACCGTTCACTTATCGCAGGTCAGCGCCTGGCCGCCGCCGCCGCTCCCAGGTGTGCCGAAGGGGACCCTTTTGGGGGGCCTACATGTTTTCCGTTCAAATACCCCTGGTTGGAAACCCGCCCACTCGCTCTCAGCGTGCTATCGCAACTTGCCTTTCCGGTGCCGGCATGCGGATACAGACCTGTCGTCACAAAATCGTAGCGTTTTCGGCAGCGGGCAGTGACCGAGAGTTCCCGTGGGCTCGGGAGGCGAACTTTGCGCTTATGGCGGACAGTTCGTTTTCGAAACGGTTCGGGTTTTCGGCCGGTTCGCGCGAGATTACGGTAAGGGAAGCAGCTCCCGAGGGTCTGCGCTTCACGATGCTTGACGAAGCGATCAAGTCGGGTCTCGGCCCGCACGAGCTGCGCCGAATCGCTTGCGCCGTTTTGAGGAAGCGCCCGGATCCGGGCAACTGGAGCGAGTATCCCAACGTCTGGCAAGAGGTCGAGGACCTGGTCTACGCCGCCGATTGGTTCCGGGTTTACGATATCCTCGAGGCGATCGTTAGCGACCTCGTAGCCCCGGAACGCGAGCGGTATCGTGAGACGTTGAACCCCCCGTGTCAAGATGGGATGGTACCAGCGGCACGCAAGACATAGTGTGCAACGGGGTGCGAGAGGATGATGCCCTATGGAGACAACTCCCGTCAATGGCCGAGCATCGCGCGTATCGAATGGCGC
>JBKQHO010000058.1:0-28405 GCA_052267165.1 Vulcanimicrobiaceae bacterium
ATGGCATTCGCCAGCTGGATCAGGATCTTATGCGGCCCTGGGGAAAGGCCCTGGATGATAACCGGGTTGCCGCTTGCGTCTGCCCAGTGCCAGGGGGCGTCATCGACTGTCACATGAATATGTCCCACTCGAGGGGACACTGCAAGGGCGGCAGGTCCGAATACCGGAACGATGTGCAGATTTTCCGTGTGATAGGGAATAAACACAACGCCACGCGAGAGCGGTTCGGCCGCCGGCGAATCTATGACGATCTTCGGCTGTGGCTCACTTGGAGGACGGCGGGGAGCCATTTCATGCGCCGCGCTCGCGGTGTGCGGGGGGGCTGACGCAGGCTGAGGGACGGTGAACTCGACGGTGCCCTGATCGAGCAGTTGATGGTTCGCACTCTGCAATTGGATCAGGATCTTATGCAGTCCTGGTGGCAGGCCCTGGACGATCAACGGTTCTCCGCTAGCATCGGCCCAGACCCATCGTGCGTCATCGACCGTCGCATGGATGTGTCCGACCCGGGGAGACACGGCAAGCGCGGCAGGTCCGAATACCGGCACGATGTGCAGATTCTCCGTGCGATATTGAATTACCACGACGCCAATCGATAGGGCTTGGGCCAGCGGCGGATCGATAATGATCTTCGCGGGCGGTTCGTTTTGAAGGGGCAAGAGAGCCGCTGCTCCAAGCACCTCCCTGGCGGTTTGCGCGGCTGCTGATGCAGCAAACAAGCAGGCAATCATCATTAGTTTTTTCATACGTTCTTCCTTTTCCTTTCTCAAAAGACCTCAAAAACCATCGACGTCGATTACAGCCTGCGCAAAAGCTTGCGGCGCTTCTTGCGGCAGGTTGTGACCGATGCCTCCCTCGACTACCCTGTGCGCATACTTACCCGAGAATTTCTTGGCGTAAGAATTGGCGTCCGGGTGAGGTGCACCATTGGAATCACCTTCGAGCGTGATGGTGGGCACGGTGATTACCGGTGATTTGGCAAGCCGGTGTTCGAGTTCGTCATACTTCGGCTCGCCTTCAGCCAGGCCAATCCGCCAGCGGTAGTTGTGAATCACGATGCCGACATGATCCGGGTTGTCGAAGGACGCCGCACTGCGATCGACCGTCGCATCATCGAATTGCCATCTCGGTGAAGCAACTTGCCAGATGAGCTTGTTAAAGTCACGACGGTACTTCTCATAGCCGGCTTGGCCGCGTTCCGTCGCGAAATAGAACTGGTACCACCACTGGAGCTCAGCCGCCGGCGGCAGCGGCGCCTTATTGGCGTCTGGGCTGCCGATCAAATATCCGCTCACCGAAACCATGGCTTTGCAGCGCTGAGGCCAAAGCGCCGCCATGATGTTGGCAGTCCGCGCCCCCCAATCAAAGCCACCGATGAGCGCTCTATCGATCCCGAGCGCGTCCATCAAAGCGATGATGTCGATCGCCACTGCCGATTGCTGCCCGTTCCGGAACGTTTCGCCGGAACGAAAACGTGTCGTGCCGAAGCCACGGAGATATGGAACGATCGCCCTATAGCCTCGCGCCGCCAGCAAAGGAACCACATCGACGTAGCTGTGAATGTCGTAGGGCCAGCCGTGCAGCAGAATGACCGCGGGACCGTCGCTAGGGCCGGCTTCTGCGTACCCGACGCTCAGCACGTCGGCGTCGACTTGCTTCAGCGAACCGAACGACGTGCGCGAACCTGGCTTGATGGTAGGCAGCTTTGCCGGCGCCGGCTGACCGGCTTGCGCACTTGCCGAAGCGAGCATCCCGAACTGAGCGGCGGTAAGGGTCATGGCCGCGGCACCGAAAAATCGGCGGCGATCGATGTTTGCTATTTTCAGACACGGAGTTTGCTCCTCTTGGATCTCAATACGACGTTGCGAGCACTCGTGACGGATTGGAGCACGGTTGAAGGGGAGGCTATGCCAAGATACACGGGCAGTTCGGGCGGAGTCCGCCGCGATGTACGTCTCGCCCAAGAGTGTCCGCAAGAGTCGGGACGCCGTCAAGACACTTCATGTACGCTAAGCCCTTACTCGACATCGAGAGCTGCTTCGATGGGTTCTGCGGCTAGCTCAGACAATACGCTTTTCCAGTGCACAATGAGCTGGGCGCAGGTTTAGGCGCTTAGAAAATTCAGCGACCATCCGATCGCCGCTTTGCTGCGGCGATGCCACGGCCTTGAAGGGCCTCTGTAGGCTTCCGGCGATCGCGTGGTGACAGCTGCTTCTCGCGGGTCTCTTGCTTCGCAGGAGGCAAGCGCATCACGTATCGGGCTATTTCGTTAACCGAATCCTTTGCGCTGCGCCTGAGCGCATCGGGTTGACCTTCGAAGCCCCATCGTTGACGTACACGTAATTCCTCAAAACGTTTGCGAAAGGGAAACACATGTCACACCACCTCGACTCGCCTCTCGCCCGACAGGACGTCCGTCTGGATATCACAGCCTCTACACGTTTGCCGGTGAGACCGGCACGGTGTTTGTGATCAACGTTTGCCACTCCATCGCGGGCGACATACCCGCCCCCGGATACCATCCCGAAGAGATGTACGAGTTCAAAATCGATCTCGACGGCGATGCCGTCGAAGACATCACCTATCGCTTTACTTTTGACGAACGCGATCCAGACGGCAACAAGCAGTTCGTCTTGCGCCGCATCGCTCGCGGCGAGGCGACGGTCGATCCTCACGGGGCCGGCACCATCGTCGCGCGCGGCGTCACTGGTGAGACCGCTACCACCGCAGCCGGCCTACGGATCTGGACTGGGAAAGCCGGCGATCCATTCTGGATCGAGCCCGACCTGTTGCACGCCGTAGGCCACGCCTTCCAAGACGGGACGACCGTTAACCTAGGGACGTGGGACCCGAGCAAAGCGAAGAACCTGTTCTCGGGTCACACGGTCTCCTCGATCATGCTCGAAGTCCCCGACGCAGAACTCCTGGGCAGCGCCGCCGGCGAGCATCGCCGTATCGGCGTGTTGGCCGTCGCGTCGCTTGCGACCGACGCTGGCGGATGGCGCTCGATCAACCGAATCGGTCTCCCGATGATCCACCCTCTGTTCACGCAGCATAACGAGGATCTCGGTAGTAAGCTCAACGCCGGACGCCCGGCCGACGACTTCGCTGCCTACGGCAACGTCGTCATCAAAGCGGTCGCCGGCGTCGTCGCCGCCAACGGTACGTCCGCAGACCCGCGCCTACGGTGAGTACGTCGCGCCCCGCTTCTTCCCAAACGTGCTCCCGTATACGGTCGCGACGCCCGCAACCTTCGGTTTCGCCGAGTGGAACGGCCGTGCGCTGACGGACAACGCGCCCGATGTCATGTTCTCCTTCGCGTCGAACGCGCCGGTCCGTCTCGGGATCGGCAAGGAATCGGTCACGTCTAAGCCGTCGAAGACCTTTCCGTACGTCCCGCCGGCCACGAAGGCGCGTACTTCTCAGGTCGCTGCGGCTGCGGGCTGCGGGCGACGGAGTGCGTTTATCGGCCTGCTAGCTTGGCCGAGGCTCAGCCGACCGATCGTATAGTGACTCGACACGATAACCGACCTGCAGGTTGGGAAACGGGGAAGGTGGCCGTATACAAGGCCTCTCGCTAAGCGAGCCGCGAGCGATATCAGAGCTCGGATGGTCCGGAAACGCATCGAGACTACGATATGATTTAGTACGCGCGCCGGTATGCGGCGTCGCGTACTAATCATTCGTGTTGCCGCTCAGGCGGGCGGTCTCAGCGGATTCCCTTGCCGGCTGCCGGCGTCGCACGCGGGACGCAACCTAGGCGTTGAACGATTTGCGAGCTGGACGGAAAGTCGCTTAAGTATGGGTGTTGGAGTGTACCCCGCCAATAGCGCCGGGCATGGGGACCCAACGCCAATTGCAGTGTCCCCCCTCATAGCAGTGAACGATAGCGGCCTGGCGCGTAGGTGCTGATCTGTGAGCGATAGGATCGTGGCGCTTGATGAGCGCGTGCGTGTAGCCGGCAAGCGCCGGTGACGTGCCGGCCGCCGTGAAGGCGAGGCTGGCGAACGATGCGACTGCGAGGAGTCTGCCTGCAAGGTTCATGTTGTAGCTCCTAAACGGTTGCTATGTGAGTACGGTGTGAGCGGCCGGCATTTGCGCGGCATGTCGTCAGAACGACTTACTCTGCGCAAACGTCGCAGGACCCCAAGAAGTCTAACAGCGCCTTAATTAGGCGCCGTTGGACTTTTCGATGTCCGAATTTACGAGCCGACTTCTGTGGAAGCCGTATCCCGACAAGCTCGGGCGTGAATCAACACCTCGAGCGCGAGCATGTGCCGTCGGGCTGGCTGCGACCGCCGAGTCCCCACAGGAATGACACCGATCCTGCTCGCGCAACTCGGCATCGATTACGCCATGCGCGCCGCGCCGAGCAATCCGCCGGACCCGGAGCATTCACGACCGTCGTCCTCCACACAGCGGTCCTCGAGGGCTCGCCGGCCGTGCCGGCGCGCGACGCCAGGGCCGGGCCTCAGCTCGTCGGCGACGATGTGCACCTGGGCTGCAGCGGCCCGCGGACGTGCGGCGCGGCGCCGGATTCGCCGGCCCTGCCCGGGCGTACGCGAAAGCCGCCGCGCATGCTTCGCGTCGAGAGCAGACTCCAACCAGCATTTTCAGACCGACGCATTTCATGCCGGAGACGACACCCGCGGTCCAATGAGATCCGGCGCGTCGAGAAGCTCCCGGCCGCACTGTAACCAGCCGACTCGCAGGCCTCCTTCCCGGCTGAGCCCGCGTTCGCGGGCGCTGCTGTGCTGGTCTCTTTTTTGGCGCTTCGGAACTTGTGGTGGGCGGAGCAAGAGGAGTTCGGCCGCTTGACGTAGACTGCGGACGTGCGCGACACCGAATTCTTAGCTCACCTCCTCCGCGTCGAAGATCCCTGGAAGGTCGTCGAATCGCAGCTCGACCTGAAGCGGTAGCGTGTCGACGTTCGGCTTGCGTGGGAAGGCCCGGGACGCTGCCCAGATGCCCCGAGTGCGGGCGCGAATGCTCGATGTGCGATCATCGAGAACGCATATGGCGGGATTTGGACTTGTGTGCAGATCAGCTCTTCTTGCATGCTTTGGTTCCGCGCATCGACTGCCCGCAGCACGGCGTCAAGACGGTGGTCGTCCCCTGGGCGACGGGTCGCACGGAGTTCACTGAGCGCTTCGAACGCTTGGCCATCGCCTTGCTGCTCGAGATGTCCGTCTCCGGTGTTGCACGCCGTCTGGCGATTAGTTGGGACCAAGTGGATGCGATCATGGATCGAGCTGTCAAGCGCGGCTGTGAGCGGCGCGAGGCGCGCATCGTTTCGCATCTGGGCATCGACGAGAAGGCCGTCAAGAAAGGCCATCGCTACTTCACGATCGTCTCGGACTTGGACCGCGGCGAGGTCCTGTGGATCGGCCGAGGCCGCAAGCGCGAGTCGATAGACCCTTTCTGGGCCACGCTTTCCGCTGATCAGCTCGACGGCATTGAAGGCATCGCGATGGACATGTGGCAGCCGTACTTTGACTCCGCCTTGGCGCACGTCCCTGGCGCGCCTCAGAAGATCGTCTTCGACCGCTTCCACATCACAAGCTATCTGACCAAGGCGGTAGACCTGACGCGCCGCGCCCTGATGCGTGATGCGTCGATCGATCGGGGAGGTCTCAAAGGCAGCAAGTGCGCTTGGCTTCGCAACGTCGCCGGCATGGATCGCGCGCAGCGAGCGGAGTTGTGGGATCTGCGCTCTCGTTACAAGACCTTGGGTCGAGCGTGAGCGATCAAGGAGCACTTCGCCCATTTCTGGAGCTACCATCGCGAGTCGATTGCGCGCAAGTTCTTTGCCAGCTGGTATCACTGGGCGACGCACTCTCGTCTTCCGGTAGTCATCGAGGCCGCTCGGACGATCAAACGTCACTTCGAGAACATCATCACGTATATGAAGATCCGGCTCACCAACGCCGGGGCCGAAGGTCTCAACAGCAAGATCCAGATGATCAAGTACCTTGCCCGGGGATACCGCAACGAAGGGAGCTTCGAGCGCGCGATCCTATTCCACTGCGGCGGCCTCGACCTTTATCCCACCCACTCGAAGTCCTGAAGCGCCAAATAAAGTTCGCTAAGCGACGCGAGACTAACGGGAGCCTGAGGCCGTAGGCGCGCAACCTTTCCAACAGGAACAGACCAGCCTTGCATTTCCTGCAAGGCCAGTCTGCCAATTCATCCTCGTGTTCTAATCGAGCAATGCTGCGGAAGAAGCGGCCTATCCGCTGATTGGAGGAAGAGTCGGAGATACTGTCGGCACCGCAGTCGGAGACACTGTCGGCACCGCAAGCGGAGATGCTGTCGGCACCACAGTCGGAGATACTGACGGCACCGCAGTCGGGGTTGGCCGGGGAGTCGGCCGAATCGGCTCAGGCGGGCGCGGATCGATCGGGCGAAACGTTGGCAGCGGAACCGGCGAACCGATGGGACGAATCGGAAAGACCGGCGGTGGCGGCGGGGCGGGGAAAACCGGGCGCATCGGCGGCAGCGCAGGGACGCGAATCGCAGGCTGAGCATCCGACGACTTTGCAGCAACGGGAGTCGCGCTGGCGATGGCGCAAATCGCTCCGCCAAGCAAGCCCACTAGAATGAGAGAGCGCAAACGAAAACTTCCTCGCAAGAGAAACGGGGAGCTAATCACTCAGCTATACTAGCAGCAAGTCGCTTGGCTTAAGAAGCGTTCCAAGGAACGTGTGTCGAGGGTCACTGCGGGTAGCCGCAATACGATGCCGCGTTGGTACGGCGGGGAAGCATCACGTTGCGTTCACCGAGGAGGCCGTGGGGGCATGGCATGCGTCGGCCACCGGAGAGCGGGGCGGTCAACCGATCTATTCGGCGATCGCCATCGCGACGGGCCTCGCACTTCGTCTGGTGTTCCACCAGCCACTGCGTCAAACCGAGGGTCTGCTGCGATCAATCGCCGAGGTGCTCGGAATCGATATCACCATCTCCGATCATGCCACCCTCGGCCGCCGGTGTTGCGGCCTGGCGATCTTGCCAAAGCGGCTCGACCGCAACGAGCCACTGCATCTTCTGGTCGACAGCACTGGCCCCGAGATTTACGGCGAGGGCGAATGGCTCGATCAAAAGCGGTCTGTGCAAGAATCTACTCAAGTCAGGTGAAGTGCTCGGCATAGTGCGCAGAGCAGATTGAACGGGCTGCGGTAGGCGACCCCGCCAGCCTTAGAATCCGTGCCAGGCCTCTCGCGATCGATTTCCCGTCCTGCGTGAGTCGGCGTTTCAGCCTCAGCGTCGCCTCGGTAGATTTCTTCGCCGAGGTCGTTGGAGCTGTTGGAGCCGATGTACGCGATCCGCTGCAAACGGCAGGCGCCGAAGCGCACCGCGGTAGTCCTGTTCGATGGCGTTATTAAGATATTTCGACGAACGTACCGTCCTGCAGCGACGCCCAGGCAGGGTGCTCGTTCGGAAATCGCGGATCGCTCGAGGGGAAGCTTGATAACCGTCGAGCGTGATTCGTGTGCGGCGCGTCGCTGCGTCATGAGCGCCGATCGGCGGGACGAGCGACTTGCTTCCTTCCTCATTTTATCGGTGCGAAGGAGGCTTCGGGAGCGGCGACAGAGGCCGCGGGATGATGCTATGCGGTGCAGTCGTAGCGTGTAGCCAGCTCGAAATTTTGGCCGTGTATATACGAGGTAGCAGCCGATCTTACGTGACTTGACGAAGCGGGAACGGCATGAACAACGCTGAGAGCGAGCTGAGAGGGCTGCTGGAGCTGGATCCCGAGCGGGCAAGGCGCGCAGGGCGGCCATCCTACGCCGTCGTGGACATTGGTTCGAATTCGGTCCGGCTCATCGTCTACGAGCAGCTTGGCCGTGCGCCATTCCCACGGTTCAATGAAAAGTCGCTCCCCCGGCTCGGCGCCGGCCTCGATGGAACCAACGAACTTTCGGCCGAGAGCTTCCAGCGCACGGTCGCAGCCGCACGCCGCTTCCGCGCCGTGGCTGACGCGATGGGCGTCAGCCGAATCGATGCCATCGCCACCGAGGCTGTTCGCCGCGCTTCGAACGGCGAGCAGCTCGTCGCGGCCATCGCTAGCGAGGCCGGCCTTGCGGTGCGTATCCTCACCGGCACAGAAGAAGCGCACTACGCGGCACTGGGCGTCATTGCAGGGTTCTATCGGCCGGCTGGTCTCGTCGGCGACATGGGCGGTGGGAGCCTCGAGGTGGCAGAGATCCTTCACCACCGGGTCGGGGGACGTTCCGTCAGTATGCCACTTGGTACGCTCCCAGTGCACGCCATGTTGGCGGAGGGCGGAGGAGACGCAAAGCGCCAAATCGACGCGCTCCTGAAGGCCAGACTGCCGCCAGTGCTGACGCAGCCGGTGTTCTACGCGGTCGGCGGCGGCTGGCGGGCCTTGGCGCGGGTGCACGCTGCGTCCACCTCGTCGCCAGTGCGCGTGGCACACGGGTATTCCCTGGACGTCCGCGAGGCGCGTGATTTCGCCAAGGATATCTGGCGTTTGCCGGAGCCGAAGGTGGCGACACTCCCAGGTGTGCCGACGCGCCGCATTCCGACAATGCGGGCATCGGCTTTGGTCTTGGACCGCGTGCTCAAACGTCTCGTGCCCGAACGTGTCGTCTTCTCGGCACTCGGCCTGCGCGAGGGCTGGCTTTACGCGCAGCTCGCCCCTGAGGACCAATCTCTCGACCCGCTGATCGAAGGTGCGCAGGCTTTCGGCACAGCTCAGGCGCGCGTCCCTGAGTTCGCGCGGGCTCTGGTGCGCTGGACCGACAGTCTATTCCCAGACGAGACGTACCGCAACCGGCGGCTGCGTGTGGCAGCTTGCGCGCTCTCTGACATCGCATGGCGAGATCATGCCGACGTCCGGGCCACGGAAAGCTTCCGCCGCCTTCTTCAATTCCCGTTCGTCGGCCTCGATCATATCGAGCGCGTCTTCCTGGCCGCAGCCATCCACGGCCGCTACGCTGGCGATCCCGACGAACCGGGTCTAGCCTCTGCAATGGGTCTGCTATCCGCAAGCTTGCGCCGCCGAGCGCTGATTCTGGGGCGCGTCTTGCTTCTGGGATATCGACTTTCCGGTAGTGTACCGGAAATTCTGGCGAAGGCTCGGTTGCGAATCGACGCCGATCTCGTCCAACTTCAGGTCGGGACGGGCTCGCGGGGGCCGGATAGCGAGGTGGTAAGGGACCGCCTGGACTTGGTGGCAAGCGCCATTGGCATTCGCCGCACCGAGATCGTGGAGGCTTCCGATTCCCAGGCCAGCAGTCCGCCGTGAAATCCGGATCTGAGTCTTACGGCCGCCTCAAAATAGAGCGGGGCGTATTTTGTTGCACCGAATCCCCGGTGCAACCCGTTTCCAGATCTACCTCTTCGCTTTCAGGTGAGGAGTGATCCGGTGGGGGCGCCCTGAAATCGCTCAAAGGCCGGTTGAACCCCAGCATCGGCCGCAGACGCCGTTTCGCCCCGCGGTGATTCTGCTCGACGATATTGTTGAGGTGTTGGCACGAGCGAACCGTGACGGCTCTCAGCTTTCGTTTCTTGGCCCGAAGCTCGCGAAGGCCTGAGTGCGCCGCGGGACGTTCGAGGCCATGTACTCCTCGACGCTAAAGCGGTGCGGGTGGGTTCGGGAACCGCCTTCCTTTCCGTCGAAGCCGACGACATCGGGACGATTGGAGGGACGACGCAAGCCGACAGGTCGCATCGACGTGGCACTCCTCCAAAGCTTGGTGCGCAAGGGCGAGGTCTCCGATCTCGTGGCTGATTACGACCACCTCGTTGTCGATGAGTGCCACCACTTGTCGGCAGCGAGCTTCGAGCTCGTGGCGCGCCGTTCGAAGGCTCGATCCGTTCTCGGCTTGTCAGCGACGATCGCCCGCAAGGACGCACATGGCGGCAAAGAGCGGCAGGCCGGCTACCGCGCTCTTGGTTACGCGATCCAGTAGCGTCCGCTCCAGCATCCGGCGGCGGAATCGAAAGGCCTCGCGTTACTCTTTGGCGTCAGGGAGCCTTGACAAGGTCGGGTGCGAGCAGGATCAAACCTTTGCGATGTGCTTCTTAATCTCGGGAGGGCGTCTCACGCATCGAGCACTAAACCATTGAGACCTGGATCGACCGCGCCGCGGAGGTTCTGATCCCGGATCGACCGGGGGCAAAGGCGGCAGGCTTGTCCCGCAGCGCATCTGGCGCGCCTGGCGCGGCAGGACATCCTCGCAGCGTCACGGCGTCGCGTGCGGTCGGTTCAAGGTGCCCTGACGCGGCTCGATGGGCTTTTTCCAGATGCGCTCCCTGGCGAATCACGGATGAGATTCGCGCCGAAGGCGATGCTCGATAGAGATCGTGAACGTGACGGGCCGGCGGTGGCACTGGCAACGCCCGGAACTCATCGAGCTCGCGTACACGCTCGCGGATCTCGGCTTCGAGATGCGCGAGCCGCCGATCGTCGCCGAGTGGACGGCACGGGGCCTTCCGGCGTACGATGCGTCTTACGTGGCGCTCGCCGAGGCAGACGCAGCGAAGCACGTCACCGAAGACCAGAGCTTGCTGGCCATCGCCGGGGAGCATGTTTCACCGCTCGCGGCGATCGAAGCATAAGAACCCGCTAACCAGCCGAGTTGATCCACCCGCACACCGTTGCAACTGCATGGTCGAAGCCGGTGGGTTCAAGCCCGCAAGGCAGGTCACGACTCATCCTGTCCGGCTAATTCGAGGCCGGCACTGTACGGTAACTCGGCAGCGGTTGGAACCGGGGCGAGCGAAAACGAAGCGGACTTTTACAACTCCGGTATAACGAACGCGGAGGCGCATGTAGATGGGCAATGCCTTTCGAGTAACGACTGGGGCGCTTTTTGTTGCGCTCCTTGCGGCGTGTAGCGGCGGAGGGGCCGGGACGTCCGCATCATCGACGCAAATTGTGCCGGCCGCGATGACGCAAGTCGGGTCGGCCGCAACACAAGCGGCGCCGCCCGCTGCAACACAAGCGGCGCCGGCGGCGGACACGCAGTGGGGCCACGGCGGCGTCATCAAGCTCGGGCGATATAATATCGATCGCGACAAGATCTTCGTGGCGGGCATCTCGTCGGGCGGCTTCGCGGCTGTGCAACTGGACGTGGCGCACTCGACGACCTTTAAAGGCGCGGCGATTTATGCGGGCGGCGTCTACTGGTGCGCCGGGTCGGGCGGCGCGCTGACGGCGCTCACCAACTGCGGCGGCTACACGCTTCCCAACGGCACGGCCTCCTATAACAGCACGCTGGCGCAATCCGAGGCGTATCTGGACGCGCAATCGTCGCTCGGCACGATCGACCCCGAGTCGAACCTGCGCGATAAACCCGTCTACCTCTGGTCGGGAACCAAAGACCAGGTCGTCAACCCGCTGGAGATGGCCGATCTCGACGCCGAGTACGAGCACTACGGCGCCCGCGTCCGCTTCGACAACTCGTTCCCGGCGAACCACGGCTGGGAGTCGCCCGACGGCGAGCTTCCTTGCGGCACGCTCGGCAGTCCTTACATGCTCGTCTGCACGCGCGACGGCGCCGTTTACGACTCTGTGCACACCTGGCTCTCGATGTTCTTCGGCAAGCTCCGGTCGCGCAACGACGGACACCTGGCCGGGACGCTTTCCACCTTCGATCAAACCGAGTTCGGCGCGTCGCCGAACGTCTCGCTGGCGAACACGGGCTCGGTCTTCGTGCCACGCGACTGCGCCTGGGGCGCGCGCTGCGCCTTCATCCTGACGCTGCACGGCTGCCTGCAGCAGGCCGCGCTGATCGGCACGAAATGGGTCGACGAAGCGGGCATCAACGAATGGGCCGACCGCAACGACATCGTCGTCGTGTATCCGGACACGATCGCGTCCTCTTCTCCCGGCCCGCTCAACCCGAACGCCTGCTTCGATTGGTGGGGCTACTCCAACGTCGTTGACCCGAACTTCGCGCTCAGGAGCGGCCTGCAGATGACCGTCCTCTACGCGATCGTGCAGCGCGCGACCGGCGTGCGCTAGTTACCGCGGCGCGGAGAACCGACGTCAGCTTGAGCATCCAGGTTCACCGGCCGAGCTGGATCTTACGCGCACTGTGCTTGCCGTAAAGCGTCGCCTAGCCGCCGGTGCCGCCCGTGTCGGCGAAGCATCTTCCGAGCGCTTCAGCTGTACGCGGCCTTCAGTAGGCGGCTTTATTCTTCTTCACCGCTGTCCTTGCGGCAGCCCGGTTTGAAATCGCGGTAAGCTCTGTGGCATATGGCTCTCCGCAAAGTAGCGGCAATAGAAATTATCGTTACTAGCCTCAGCGAACAGAAGAGGCGGGTATTAGGCGCGGGCCTGCTCGAGGTGCGCCACCTTTGCCACCTCAGGCCAGGTATTGCCTCCGGCATGGATCGCCGTCAAGTGAAACGTCACGATGATCGCGCCCAGGAGAAACGTCAGCAGCGCGACATCGACCTCGTCTGCTAGCCACGCCGTCGCGATCACGCCAGGATTTTGCGCTGGCAGCTCGTCATCGTCAGACGCTTGAGGCGAGCCGGAATATTCGCGCGCTCGGCGCCGGAAGCCGGCGCTTCCTGCAGCCTTTCGCTGAAACACGACCACGCGCACGTAACGCTCGCGCTGGCGCGCCCTTGTGGGCCCATGCGCTTTGGGCATCTCATCGAGCGAGGGCGCCACGGACCCCCGCATCGAGCCTCCCCGAGGATGCGCACGCCGTAGTTGCGGCTCTCGATCCGACCGACACCGGTCGGTCTACGATGAAGCTCGGCGTGGTGACCGTCTGACGAGACGGCTTACCGACGCCGCGGCGGAGGTGGGAGTTGGACCTTGTACTTTCCCGACGCCGGCTCCGGCCCTCCGGCGCCATCACCCGTTCGTGTCGTCGCCTTTTCTTCTTCCTAGATCCTCGGTGCGGAGACGGCCGTCATCAGCGACGTACACCAAGGCGAAGATGCCGTCATGCGTCGCAAGCGGTGACGCCGGACATGGTTGCAAGCAGTCGTCGAGGTGATGCAGGCCCGCAGTCGAAAGCCGAACGAGGTGTGGGGTATCGGATAAAAGGAACTCTCATCAGCGTGAAGGATTCACAGCCGCTCAAGCGGCTCTCAACGGGACTTACGAGCCGGTGCGCGGACCTTGGAACGAACGGCCTGGCGTCGCCGTGACCACCGCCGAAGCACTCGCCCCCGACCTCGATGCGGTCGTCGAACGGAATGAAGACGACTTCGCGGCCTTTAAGGGAGCGCGGTTTTTCATCTCCGGTGGCACGGGCTTTGTCGGCTCTTGGCTCCTCGAGACGTTCTGCTGGGCCAACCGACGCCTTGAGCTCGGCGCCAGCGCCGTCGTAATGACGCGCAATGTGGACGCCTTCGCGTCGGCCGCGCCGCACCTTCTTTGCGACCCGGCCATCTCATTCCGGCGCGGCGACGTGCGCGGCTCGACTTCGATCTGGGGCACCTTCGACGTCGTCATCCACGCGGCCACCAGGGCCAGCGCAAGTTTCAGCGATAGCGATCCTCACAAGATGATCGAGACGATCGTCGACGGCACGCGGCACGTTCTCGAGCTCGCGCGGCGGAACGGTGCGATCCCGTTTCTCTTTACGAGCTCCGGGGCCGTCTACGGCGAGCAGCCGTCCGACGTCGAACGACTCGACGAGGACTACCTGGGCGGCCCAAATCCACTCGAAACGAAGTTCGCGTACCACGAGTCGAAGCGGCTCGCCGAGATGCTTTGCGCGATCGACGCGATGAGCGCTGGCATACAAGCGAAGGTCGCCCGGCTCTTCAAGCTCGTCGGTCCATACTTACCGCTGGACCGCCACTTCGAGATCGGCAACTTCATCGGCGACGTCCTTGGTGGCCGCGCGATCGACGTCGCTGACGACGAAAGGTCGGTTTTTACGTATCTCTACGCCGCCGATCTGGCGACGTGGCTCTGGCGCATCCTGGCGCGCGGCGAAACGAGCCGTGCGTACAACGTCGGATCGGAGCGCCTCCTGAGCGTCGTCGAAGCGGCCCATATCGTCGCCGCGGCGAGCGCCGGTGTCAATGAAGTCGTCGTCCGGACTACGGGCATGAAGCGTCCGCCCGTCCGGTATGTGCCGAACACGCTGCGCGCACGCAGCGAGCTTGATTTGACGGAAACGATCGGACTCGATGAGGCGATCCGGCGAACGATCACCTGGCATCGAGCGAAGGCCACCCCGCGCTGAAGGTCAGGTGCGATCGCCACGTTGCACCAGCAACTGGCGGCCGGTGACATGAGTCTTCCCCCTCGAGACTAAAAAGAATTGGGGCCCGCTTGGAAGGCCGTCGAATGGGGCTTTGCGCACTGTCAATCTCGATGAACCGGCTCGAGAGCAAACGAAGCAATTGGCCACCGCGGAAGTATATTGGCGATCGCAACGAGAGCGCTTGAAAACGGGTTTGCCACACTTCGGGGCCGGCAACTACGGGTTAGTGGACCGCCATGGCCACGGGATCGTTCAGCCAGCCGCCAGTAATCGCCTGCAGCGCGGCATTGCCGTGCGCCGTGTCGAAAACGCTCACGGTCGCGATGGGATAATTCGCGAGGCAGAGCTTGCCGCCCGCGTCGACCACCACGTCTAAGGGATCGAAGAGCCCGCCGCCGGTAGTCGCCGGCAGCACGACGTTGCCTCGAACCGTTGGTACGGCAGTGCGAATCCGAGCGGGAGTAGGTCGCGGGTGACCTGGTCTGGTCACCCCGGCCCCGATGCGATCCTCGAGTGGCTGTAGCGGCCCGCGAGCTTCGATGGCCGGTCCGTTGTAGGGGCGGTCGGCTTCGGACGCGGCGTAGCGGACCCGGCGCACCGTCTGGCGATCCTCAGGGGCGTCTTCCGATTCCCGAATCGAGCGATTTGGCGGCCAGGATGCCTCCTCCCTCACTCATGCTGGCCTTTTTGCACAGATCCGTCCCAAATGCCATCCATGCGGCCGGATACGTTAGGTGACCGGCATGGCACCATCTCCATATGGGTACTGCGCCGTGACGTTTCGGCCGATCGCCCGAGATGGCCAGCCGCTAGCTCTGAGAGCCATCGACTTTCGCGGGTGAAACCACTTTGGACCTGGACGAACTGCTCCAAAAAATCGAAAAGATCTACGTCGACCACCGCGACGATGCGACGGGGTGCGAGCGCGAAGCCGCTCAACTTTTGGTCAACCACTCCGCCGAACTGACTGAAGACGATCGAGAGCGGGTGCTCGCGAAAATGGACTCCTGCTCCAGACCGTCACCTACTACGAGGAGCTGACCGCGGGCAATCGAGAGCAGAACCGCAGAAGAGCTCGAGCGCATGACGCTCCGGCCCGCGCAGTCCGACAGCCCTTGGTTCACGAAGTGTGCCTCTTCCGGCGCCTTTGACTTCAGCGCTTTATAACGCCGTCGACCTATCGCCGACCTGCTTCTCGTCGCGCGCCGTGAAGCGCGATTGATGTGCGAAACCTTCGAATGCTTTTATCTTGTTCTCGATGCGCTTAATTTCTGCCGTGGCGCTAAGCTCATAACGCTCGTTTCTTGCGGTCGATCAACTGCCAGACCATCGGGGTGAAGATCAGGCGCGTCGCCGAGTCCATCTTACCGCCGGGGCGGACGATCGTATTCGGCCGCGACATCATCGATGTTGTGCAGCATCACGAGCAGGTAGGGGCAAAAACCAACGAACGCGTTCCGGGGGCCAGTTTGACGAAAATGCGCCTTCTTGCCGCGACGTCGGCTCCTCGTCCCCCGCAGCTCAAGCGCATGTCCCGCAGCTTGCCTACACGGTGATATAAGCGCGAAGCGCCACCCAATGGCTCTCCCAAAACGGATCGGTCAGATGGGCTCATCGCATCTCGGACCGAACCCAAGTCGATCCTTTTGCCCAGACTCACTCCGATTCGATTCTTTCGATTTCTGTTTTCGAGAAAAGCCTTATTTCGCAAGCACTTAAGCCGGAATCAATCGACGGCGATTTACAGACCGACGGGAAACAGTTGATTTTGTTTGATTTTTAAGCCGGAGAGTAGTGTGGCGTGGACGATGGTTCAGTAGACCCCGCTTTTTGGCAATGAGCACCTCGATGGGTACAAGACCTGAGCGTGACGAAAGGGCATTACTCAACCAGTGCCGCTGTCTCGCAATTCAGAAGCTATGGCGCACCTCACCGCTGACTCGTCGCGCCCCTTCCCGCGCTCGAGGTGGAAGCTAGTCGTCTTCATCCTCGCGATAACGCTCTCGCTGGCCGCGCTCGTTTCGCGCCTGACCGAAATCCAGCTCATCGAAGGCGAGCGCTATGCCGCCGCGGCGCGCGCCAATCAAATCCGGCGCATCCCCGTGGCCACCCCGCGTGGGCGGATGCTCGATCGCAACGGCCTCGTCCTGGTCCGAAGCCGCCCGTCGTTCGTCTGCGCGCTGATCCCCTCGCAAGTTAAGGAACCGACCGCCGCCGTACTCCCGCAGAAGAGAGCGTTCGTTCCGCACGGCGCTGCGCAGACGGCCGGGGCCGGGGTTCGCCCCCCGGCCGTGGGGACGCGGCTACTTCACGCGGACGCCGCCGGCGGCAAGACCGGCGGCCACGTCGGCAAAGATCGATTGAATGTTGAACAAGTTAAAGGGCCGTTCGAAGCTTGCCATCCTCTTGACCGGTGCAGGACTAGCGAGCCGCGCCGTCACGAGAGGTGCGGAGTGTGCCGCTGGGCGGGCGCCGGACCGCACGGGAGCCGTGAGCTCGAGGCCGAGGCCGAGGCCGAGCATGGTTGCGAGGACGAGTCCTCCTTTTTGCATATGTTCCCTTTTGAGCCTGATCGGAGGCGACGCACAAATTCTCGCCTGATACGAGGCGTTCTCTGCTTCGCCGGCGGCAAAGTCGTGCCGCTACGAGTCCACTCATCGACTGTTCGGCGAGTAGCGTAGGCGATTTTATCGTGGCCACTTCGGGAACCGGACCAAGCGACGCCTCAAAGGCTCTGCTGCCGGATCGCACCGAAGGTGCCGTTTCACGCACGAACGAGGCGTGCAAAGCCTCAAAAATGTGATCGATCGAGCGGTCCTTGCTCCGTCTGCAGCCGCCGCAAAGTGCGAACGATCAACAGAATAACGCGACGAGAATCTGCACTTGCGTTCGCTTATATTGCTCTCCAATGTTGCATTACAGACACAGGCGCTCCCGGCAGGACCGACGATTGCCCGATCGCGTCCGGTGGACTCGCGCGCGAGTCGCTGCTCGGCTCTCAGGGGTCGGCTTGTTTTTGGTCGAAAACGGAAAGCAGCAAACCCTCGATTTAGAAGCGAGAAACGGACAGCCACTCAGGATTCAAAAGAGGCAGAAATACCTATGCGCTTTCGGCGGCGCGAGCCCCGGTTTGTTCCACTCTCCTAGCGGCGTCAGCCACACACGACGCCGAGGCCTTAACGTACCTTATTTTCCCTTTCGCCAAGTCACCCCAAGTGACCCAATCGCCTCGCCGGCTCGTCTCGCTCTCTCTGTGTCGCTTGGGCGTGATCACGATCACGCTTTTCGGGACATACGTGGGACCTGTCTTGCGAAATAACGGGGTCGCTGTAGTTCATCGTCACAGTGGCACTATTCGATCTCGCGAACGAAGACGTGCGCCGGCTGGCCCTCGTAGGAGACCATACCAAGGTAGTCGTCCAGGCTGACGCTAGCGATGTCTCCTCTGCGCATGACGCTCACGCGGTAACGTGTTTTCCGTACTTTTGCCGGATCATGCGTCCCAGGGTAGTCTGTTTCTGATGAATAGCGCCCGTCAGGTGCTAGCGCATTGATGATGATGCGACCGTCATATCCAGGTTGCAGGAACGCTACCTCGTTCGTAGACTCGAACGTGTCGCCCTCCGCGTCGACGCTAAACGAGACCAGTTTCATATTCTCGGCGTGCTGCATTCCAGTGTCCTCCATCGGTTTGTCGGTAGGAACATTTCGCGACTCACGTTGTCGCGCAAAGCGTGACGGCGCCATCCCCAATCCGTCCGGGCGTTCATGCTGTGCCATTCTGTCTCTTCAAGGGTCGTAAAGTGGAAACGGCACCGAGTAATCGACCCTCTTACGGCATCGAATATTTGCCCCCGGCGGAGGGCTTCGACTCGGCGACGGAGCGACCTTGGCGTCCGGCAGCATCGCGGTGCGCTTGCAGCGGGCGACGGCGCGCTGTTGGAAGAGATCAACGGCATCGTGCACGAGGCGGGCAAGATCTTAGCCGGCGAGGCCGAGTGACTTGAAATCGTCGTCTCGGCGATCGGGCTCGGCTTGATCCCGGCGAACAACTCGCCGGCTTCGGCGTGAATCGTCGCCTTCGACAGGATGACGTCACCCGATTCCGCGAGCGCTGCTTCGCGCGAATCGACCACGAGCACGTTCGCCATCGTACCGTCGTCCAATTCGCGCCAAGTAGGTCTCGAGGCTCCCACGGCATTCATGTGCGCACCGGGCTTGAGCCATGCGCCGCGCAGAACCGGCTCTTGAACGCTGGTTGCCGTCACGATGACGTCTGCGCCGCGCACCGCCAATTCCGCCCCATCGCTATTGCCCCGTGAGCAGCCGCAAAGCGCTTCGCGTGCTCGGGAGTGCGGCTCCGGACGTGTACCTCGTCAAATGCTCTCACCTGTGGCCCAGTGTCTCAAGATGCGCTTGCGCCTGAACACCGCTGCCCAGCAGCGCCAGCACCCAGCTTTCCGGCGCGGCGAGCCGATTCGTCACCGCCGCCGAGACGGCTGCGGTGCGCATCTCGGTGATCAACCGTCCATCCAGCACTGCAAGCGGGTCGCCCGTTTCCGGCCGAATGAGCAACACAGTCGCCATGTGCGTCGGGATGCCCGTGCCTGCGTTGACCGGAGAGAAGCTGACGAGCTTGAACCCCATCGAGTCACGCGCAACTGCCGGCATCACGCCCAGATACCGTTTTCCTTCTTCGATGGTCAGTCCCGTCCGCACGGGTTACTGTTCCTCGCCGGCGGCGAACGATGCGAGCGCGCGTTCCATCGCCGGGATGAGGTCTTCCCATCGCAGCACCGCTCGAACGTCTTCTTCACTCAGGTGTAAGAGCAGCTAAGTCTCCCTCCGGCGCCGTGCGCTTAGCCCGTAACCCTAGGGCGGCATGGCGATGTCAAACTCGACGCTGACGTCGTCCTTTACGGAGACAGCTCCGCCCGCAATCTTGATGGGAGTAATGCCGAATACCGTCTGCCGAATCGTAGCCGAGCCGCTGAAGTGCGTCGCATCGGTCCTCAGAACGCCCACGGAGATGGGATGCGTCTGCCCGCGCAGCTCGAGGGTGCCGGTGACCGTCCAACGGTTCGGGTCGGCTTCGTCGATCGTCGTCGAGTGAAACGAGATTGTCGGATGCGTTCCCACGTCCAGGACCCGCGGTCCGGCCATGTTCGTCTGCACGGAGTCCCGCTTCTGCGCAGGCAGCTTCGGATCGAGGACGCGCATCTTCGTCGCATCGACCGTGAGCTCGACCGTCTTGGCCATGTCGTCGTACGAGCCGCTCAGTATCGGGGCACTCACCTCGTGATCGTCGGCGAGAAAAGAAAACAGTCCCTGCTTGTAGACGTGAACGGTCATCGTCGAATGTTGCACGTCGAAGGCACGAGTTCGGCAGTCGGCCGGTGACGCGGCCGCTATCGCCAAGGCGACGAGGGCAAGTGCGACCCGCTCGGTCTGCGTTACCTTCGTCGCCGTCACTCTTCCAGCTCATCAAGTTCGATGCTGTTGATGAATGCCCCTCGGAAGATCGGGCGTGCGCTGCCGTTCTCGTGGGTCAGCGTAAGTATCGTTTCAGCTGGTCGCGAGTTCGCACGATGCCACCGACGGCTCCATAAAGTTTGCGGGGTATACGCGGCGGCGGCCGCGGCACTCACGTCAATCCTGTACATTGCGCAACCTTCGATGTGGCTTCGGGGATGCGGCCTCTGTCCGCGATTTTGTCGCGATCTTCACGCCGAGAAGCTGCCCGTCTCTGTGACTTCCCGGGCCTTGGCGATTCGCTCGTTCGTAACCCCCCTCTTCACGCCGCGCGTAACCGGGGGCCCTGCCCGCAGGTCGCGCTTCGGCTGGGCCTCCCCTTGGAGACGTCCATCAGCGCCGGGTGAAGTTCCGTCGCGCACGGCAGCATGTGCAGCGTCGCATGTCGCTTCGACCGCGGTGTCCCCAGGATCACCTGCCCAGATGTAGTGGAATTGCCAGTTTCAAGCCAAAGCGTGTAACCGTTCGTCAGGCGATCTTCGAAGGCGGGGTGAAACGGCGTCTGCGGCCGATGCTGGGCTTGAAAAACTTCGAACATGCGGCGATTACGATTGCGGGAGTCGAGTTGCTGCATCGGATTCGTAAAGGACAATTCGCTCTCGGTCGGCTGCGCATGTCCGGAAAAGCCGCTCCGGAGATCTGGAACGCGGTGCTCGCCGCCTGAGTGCCGGTCCTAAGCGATCACTTCAAAGCGTCCTCAACGATCCATCACCTATCACGCTCAAACTTTGCAACAGAACCCTCCACACTAGCGTGCGAGCATCCAACGTTCGTGATGGCGAGGTAGTCGCCGCTGGATTTCTCGGGGCGGACCGCCACGAACGGGCCCGCCACCGTAGCTGGGGAGAGACTCACAGCTAGCTTGCAAAATCGAGAACCATGCGGCCCTCGATCTTGCCGGCTTTGAGATCGGCGAAGATGTGATTTATTTCTTCGAGTTTCGCGGTGTGGATGAAGACGTGAACTTTCCCGCGGGCTGCGAAAGCGACCGCCTCCGCAAGATCTTTGCGGGTGCCGACAATCGAACCACGGATCGTCAGCCGCTTCAACACCACGTCGAAGATCGGGATTTGAAAGCCGCCCGGAGGGAGGCCGATCAGCGCTATCGTTCCTCTGGGGCGCGCCATTTCGATCGCTTGGGAGAAGGCCGGCGGGGAAACGGCAGTGACGAGCACGCCGTGTGCGCCGCCTTTCGTCGCCTCGATCACCTGCGCGACAGCGTCGGAGTCGAGCGCGTTCACCGTGGCGTCTGCGCCGACCGAGCGGGCGAGCGCGAGTTTTGCTTCAGTGACGTCGATCCCGACGACGTTCAGGCCCATCGCCTTAGCGTATTGCACGCCGACGTGCCCGAGACCGCCGAGGCCTGAGATTGCGATCCATTCGCCTGGTCGAGCTTCCGTTTCCTTGATTCCCTTGTACGTCGTCACGCCCGCGCACAGGATTGGTGCCATCTGTGCGAAGCTCGTCCGTTCGATGTGGATGTCCTTTGGCAGCCGCCCGGCGTACGCGGCCGACGCGATCGCGTATTGTGCGAAGCCGCCATCGACGCTGTAGCCGCTGTCGTGCTGCGCGGGGCAGAGCGTCTCCCAACCGGTGATGCAATAATCGCAGTGTCCGCAAGCGTCGTGCAGCCACGCGATACCGACCGGATCGCCTAGTTTGAAATTCTCGACGCCGGCACCGAGGGCGGCGACCCGGCCGGTGGTCTCGTGTCCGGGGATGAATGGAGGACTCGGTTTAACGGGCCAATCCCCGTCGGCAGCATGCAGGTCAGTGTGGCAGACGCCGCATGCGACGACCTCGACCAAAAGGTCGCCCGGCCCCGGAACCGGTACGGGCCGCTCTTCGATCGTCAGTGGTGCGCCGAACTCACGCACGACCGCGGCCTTCATCGTTTTCGTCATACGTTCCCATCCGCTTTCAGTCGGCATTCGTCAGAGGAGCGGATGGTTCGACGGTCGCTAGCCTTTCCTCAGCCCAAAGCGAGTTAGCCAAAGCTTGTGTGCAATGTTTTAAGAAGATGGGGCGATCGTTCGACGATTAGGCCTCGTCTTGTTTTCGGTGCAAAAACAAGGGAGGCCGTGTCGCGCCGCGGCCGACGTTCCGATGTCGCCGTCGTCTCCGTTCCCTGGGGTGCCATCGACGAGGCGTGGGCCGAGATTGGAGCCGACGTGGTAATCGTCGAAACGACGAACCCTTCGGCTGCTTCCCCGCTTTGCTGCAGCGATGATGAGTGTGCCCCTACGAGTTCTGAGTCTCCGATTCACTTGGGTTCTGGCTATACGGTAACGGCATTATGTTAGGCCAGCTTGCGGAATCGATATGGGGATCACGCAGCCAGCGATACAGATCGGGGTGTCCGTACGCGTAAGACCAACAGACGTGCGGAGAGTCCGGAAAAGCCAACTCGTCGGCCTCTATGACGCGCAGGCGGGAAGAACGAGCGCCGATTCTCCGTTGCAGCCTTTGCGTCCCTGAAAACGGCACAACGGCGTCCATCGGGCAGCCGAAGAAATAGATCGGAACCGACCGTAAGCGCCTAATGTCGGCGTAAGAATACGCCGAATCCCCACCGGCCGGACAGAAAACCGCAAGTGCGCGCACGGGCTCTTCCGGCAGACGCGCGAGTGCGAGCCTTAGGACTCCGCGACCACCGAGGCTGACCCCGGTGAGATAAGGCCGTTCCGCATCGACCTCGGGGTGGCTCTCGAGGTATTCTCGAAGGCACTCGTTCAATTGCGCGCCGTCCCAGTCACCCCGCTCCAGATGGAAGCCGAGGACGTGAAAGCGCGCGATCTCCGACCGTGCATCGGCATGATAGCCGCCCTCGAGAGACCGGACGCGCTCCCAAGGGCCGTGTTTTTCGACCTGTTCCACGCGCTCGCCGCCGAGCTCACCGAGACCATGCAGATACACCAGCAGAGGCGCTCGCACGCCTCTCGCAACGTTCGTGGCCGGCTGCGCATGTACGGAAACTTGCACGGTCGCCGCTATGCGGCCCCGGGAAAGCAACTGATTCCGTTCACCGCAATCTCGCTGGTGCGGTCGCATCGTATGAATGGGTGTTCGCTGCTAGCGGTCCGCCGCGGGGTCTACCGTTGACCCCCGCAGGCGCCGACTGTCTTTGGCGTTGGTAATTCAAATAGTCCGCGAACAGTTCGTAGTTTTGGGGTAGCCGGTTCGCCCCTGAAACGAATGCGAGTCCCTGAACCAAAAGCGGTTTAAGGAACCAGGGTATCGTTTTGGAGTAATGAGCCCCACGGCCGGCGCTTGACCCGGCTCCGGATTCCAGGTGAGCGGATACGTCACAATCTGCACGCCATTTGCCCGCAGCATCGGTATGACGTTCGCAAGATAGTGACCCTCAAACCAAGGTTGCGAAGCCAGAAATTCCTGCCACTCGTCTTCACGCACGGGGCGCTGGAAACACTCGGTGAGAAACCCGGCGACAGTCATGCCCGGCGGGAGGGAGTATCGGTCGGCGAAGGCACGGCCGCTTTTGCTGACGGCGACTCTGTCACCTACATGAGCTTGCCACTTGAAGATGAGGGACATCTCGGTGATCATCAGGGGCTTATTCGGAATCGCACGGTGCATAAACTGCAGTGCTCTCTCCGTGGTGGGCATGCCGGGCTGGTGAAGGTGGGAGTCGGCACCTGTCACTCTCGGGTCGCCGTTGATCCAGTCGATCATGGCTCGGGGTTGCGGGAGCCTGCTGTGTTTTCGCGGTGTCGAGACGGGTCATGCCTCCCGCATAGATGGGCAGACGGCCGCCATCGGCTGCTCTTCTGTTCTCGCGATCGATGCGTTCCGTGAGGCGGCGGAGAAAAAAAGACGACTGGAATGCGACCGGAATGCGACCGGTTGCATCCGGCGTGAGGTCGGGCCGAAGCATGTCGATCAGCAGCTCGTTGATCACCACCAAAGGAGATAGCCGCCCAGCCGTAGCATCCAACAGCCGGTCGACGAAGGTGCAGCTTCCTCCGCGGGCGAGCGGCAGCGCCATCAGGACTCTCAAAGTCCAGACGACCGAACGAACGCGATCTAGTATTCGTCCGACCTGAGTCCTGACGAACGTCGCCAGCGCGCGCACCCGAGAGGTCGTCTCATCGTTGTCAAACGGGCGACCCTCGACTTATTCGCCTCTTACGTAGTAGCCCGTAGCGAGTGAGTTTTTGGCTGTTACTAAGCTAATAAACTAGACTAAATAAGCTAGAGCTACGAAACTTTCTCTGGGCCGGCAGAGGCGACGGCGACGCGCGAACGGGGAAATCGTGTTTAATGGATTTCTTGACATCCCTAAAGACTACGTGCGATTCGATCGTGCCAACGGACTATTCACCGCGCGATGGGCGGATTATTCCAGTTAAGATGTTTGCGCGCACCGATGACTTGTACGCCGCCACTTTTCGCAAACTGGCCGACGGTCGTTGCGCCCAAGCGGTCGTGCTCGCGGTCGTTTTCTCCCCGACCGCCAGCGCTTTCTTCGGCTACTATCCGGCCTTAAAAAACTCGCAGCTCAATCAGATTGATGCGCTCCGCTTTGATTAAGCGGCGAGATGCCAATCCCACCGCACCAGGCCTTGGAAGCAGGTTTTCGACGCGAACCAGGATCTCTGCGCGCCGAAGGATCAGCTCGTGAGGACACTCGTCCCGGGGGCGCACATAACGTTGTCATGGCGCCAACGCGTTCGCGGGGGCCGAAAATCGGCACCTGGATCGCCGACCTGCCTGCATCTTCCTAAGCCTGCCTGCATCCAACGAAGGAAGAGTTCATGGAGAAACTAATCCACGCAATATGGCCGAAGGAGAGAGCTAATCGACGCTGTCGGCGTCAACGGTTCAATTGACGCAGGACAAAAACACGAGGGGCAAGATTCGCGCAGGGAGCTGACGTTGCGTGGGCTCGTGCTCGGCGCCGCCATCACACTCGTCTTCACTGCGGCCAACGTCTACCTCGGCCTCAAGGTCGGCCTGACCTTTGCATCATCGATCCCGGCCGCGGTCATTTCGATGGCGGTGTTGCGCGCCTTCAAGAGCGGCACCATCTACGAGAACAACATCGTGCAGACCGTCGCCTCCGCAGCCGGCACCCTCTCGTCGATCATTTTCGTGCTGCCCGGGCTCGTGATGGTCGGCTGGTGGACGGGGTTTCCCTTCTGGCAATCTTTCAGCGTGTGCGCTATAGGCGGCATTCTCGGCGTCATGTACAGCGTGCCGCTGCGGCGCGCGCTCGTGACGCATTCCGACCTCCCTTATCCCGAAGGGGTTGCGGCAGCAGAAGTACTCAAGGTCGGGGCCGCGTCGCGTGAGGCTGCAGCTGACAACACCGGTCTCCTCGTGGTCGCCGGGGGCGCCTTGGCCTCAGCGGGATTTGCTGCGGTCGTGGCCACGCGGGTCTTCGCCGGCACACTCGGCACGTTCTTCCGCGTCGGAGCCTCGGCTACGGGATTCGGCGTCGGGCTGTCGCTCGCACTGCTAGGTGCCGGCCACCTGGTCGGGTTGTCGGTTGGCCTCGCGATGCTGGTGGGCTTGCTCATCGCCTGGGGCGTCGCCACGCCGATCCTGACCGCACTTCACCCTGCGGCCGGTCCCGCGGTCGACGTCGCGACCGCGGTCTGGGCGCACAAGGTTCGCTTCATCGGCGCGGGCGCGATCGGCGTCTCCGCAATCTGGACGCTCGCAAAATTGGCTGCGCCGGTCTGGAACGGCGTACTCGCCGCAATCGCCGCCTCGCGGCTTTCCGCGAAGGGTGGCACCGATGCGCTGCCGCGGACGGAGCAAGACATCCCGATCGGACTGGTCGCGTTGATCAGCGTCGCCTGCCTCGTGCCGCTCGCGGGATTGCTCGCCACGTTCCTCGCAGGCGGCGTGCTCGCGCCTCTGATGATGCCGCTGATCGCGGGCGCCCTCGTCTACATCGTGATAGCGGGTTTTCTCGTCGCCACGGCTTGCGGCTACATGGCGGGCCTGATCGGCTCGTCCAACAGTCCGGTTTCCGGACTCGCGATTTTGACCGTGATCGGAGCCTCGCTGCTCCTCGTCGCGATCGCGCGTAACGCGAGCACGGCGGTCGGCTCGACGCTGGTCGCGTACGCGCTCTTCGTGACGGCCGTCGTGATCTGCGTCGCGACGATCGCGAACGATAACCTTCAGGACTTGAAGACCGGGCAACTCGTCGATGCGACGCCGTGGCGCCAGCAGTTCGCACTGTGCGTCGGCGTGATCGCGGGTGCACTGGTCATTCCGCCGATTCTCGACTTGCTCGGCAACGCGTACGGATTCGCCGGTTCGCCAAACCTGGCCAGCGCTATCGTCAAACAACCGCTACCTGCTCCGCAAGCGACCCTCATCTCCTCGCTTGCGAAAGGTGTGCTCCAAGGCGAACTCGATTGGGGCTTAATCGGCATCGGCGTGATGGTGGGCCTCGGGATCATCGCCACCGACGAGCTTCTGGGCGCGAACAAACGCTTGCGGCTTCCGCCGCTCGCGGTCGGCATCGGAATCTACTTGCCCGCCACGACCACGGGGCCCGTGGTCCTCGGCGCCTTGCTTGGCTGGGCCTATAACCGCTGGGCGAGCCGCATTCCGCAAAAGGAGACGGCGCAACGCCTTGGCGTTCTGCTCGCGTCGGGCTTGATCGTAGGAGAAAGCCTCTTCGGCGTCTTACTCGCAGCCATCATCGTCGGCAGCGGCAAGGAGACGCCGCTGGCGCTGGTCGGCGATTCGTTTGCGATTGCGGCCACCACCATGGGCGGCATCGCCTTCGTAGCCGTCGCTCTCGGACTCTACTGGTGCGTCGCGCACCTCGCAAGACGCCTGCCTACGGCCCGTTAAACTGCGGCTGCGGCTCAAAACGCGGCGCGCTTACGCTTTTTGGATGACTCCTAGCCAGGCAAATCAGGTACCAACGGCTGATACCTGATACCACCAACGACGAACAACAACGGAGGAAGCACCCTTGCCCAAGATATCTACAGTTCCGTCATTCCATCCACCATCGACCGAGTCTGGGCGACCATCCGCGATTTTAACGAGTTACCATCCTGGCTCATGAGTGGCAAGTTCTGTCATGCTGCGGCGCCGAACATCTCCATGGTGTCAAGGTTTTGATTCTCAATGATGAATTTCGCTATGGAAGCCTGTTCGCGGTTATTCAGGAGAAAATCCGGCAGCGTGTGTCGTAGGGCGCCGGCAACGACGAACTCCGATGGTGCAACTCCGGGTCGGATGGTCCTCAGCCAGGAGCCGAAAGAGTTCCAGACCTGGGTGGGAGCGACGGCTGCTAAATATTGAAGTAGTCCTTGCGAGACGACACCGGCCTGCATAAATACGTGATAGGCATGCGTCTTGCGTTTGACGCCATCACGATACTTTTCGGACTTATGATGAAGATGCTGGTTGCCGCTGCCGCGGCGTAGCGGTGTCATGTCTTTCATCCAGAAGTGATACGCGAACGTGCCGATCGAACGCACCGCCTGTTTGAAGGTATGCTCTATCTTGAAGCGGAGCCCGTAGAGTCTGATGATGTCGACCGCGCTAAGGGAAATGTCGGTGGACATTAACAGGCACGATCCTCGTGACGGATGAGTGACCGCGACAAATCGTGCGAGTCGTCCTGTCGGGCGCCACATGAGATCACGAACGTGGTAGCTGAGTATGACGTCGTTCTCGCCGTAAACGGGACTCGGCGCCTGTTGAACTCCGGTGGTGTCGTCGAGCAGTGCTTTGAGTGCGATCTTCTGCCCATAGAGCCGAGGTCGGCCACGTGCTTTTGGTCCATGGGCGACGTAAGGCTCGTAGGCAACGGCGTTGGACTTCACTCGCGTGATCAGGTGATTGCCGTGCTCAAGTAATCCGTCGGCCATCTTTCCGGCGGCGTAGTATGCATCGCCGACAAAGTAGAACGGTTCGGAGAGTGCGAGGGTGTTGATGAGCGAGAGCATTTTGTCCAGCAGCGTCCGGCGGTCGCGGTTGCTCCAGATGAGCCCTTCGTGAATTCGCATTGCCAACGGCACGGCCAAGACGCTGTTGGCCGCCTTGAAGAGCACGCTCACGGCTTGAATGGAATGGCCCATGATGTATTCGGATTTATTGTTGGACTCAGACTGCTGGTGAAGCAGTTTGACACCGGGCATTTTCTTTCCACGCTTGGGCGCCTTGATGCCGTCTCCGACGAGAACGCGTCGGCCGTTGACGCGTATGGGGCTCGGGAATAGCTTCAAGACGACACGTGTCCACAATGCATTGAGGTCATTGATTCGCACGGCTGAACTGTGCATGTGTTTGATCAAGTTGCCATAGCATCCGGGTTTGAGTTTGAGCGCCCGAACGATGCTCGTAACGCCCAAGTGTTCCGTACGCACCGTAAACCCGGCCACCGTCGTCGCAAACCAAAGGAAAGTCTGTAATCGGGAGAACGCCGGCCGCAACATTTGCAGCGCGTTCCACCACGAGACCCACAACGGCATCGGAACCCCGATCTGTAGCTGCCGTGTAATTGTTTACAGTATAGCAGATATAGGCTATACTGTAACCGTGGCAAAGACACGAATCGAGCAAATCTCCAACCGCATCGAGCGGATCAAGACCGAGTTGGCCGCGATCGATGAGATGCGACCGGGATCCGTGAGCAAGCAATTCAAAGAACCCGATATCGAGCGCGG
>JBKQHO010000059.1:0-69038 GCA_052267165.1 Vulcanimicrobiaceae bacterium
AATGCCGCCTCGAACAACTGCTTCGTCGCCATGGCCCGCCACTTCGCGCATCCCAGGCCGGCCCCCGCGTCGGGCGCGCCCCTTCTCAGCCGAACCCCCCGTTACCCACCCCAAACTCAAAAGAGCCTTATCTATAGACAACAATCGTCTTTTCTTCTCGCGCAGCGTATGCTCCAGAGCCCAGTATAAAGAACTGCGAGTCGCGCGCTTCTTTCGAAGCCACTTGCCAGTCGGCGAGCGCAGCGAAGCCGTTCTCTTCCTAGGGATGAGACAGCCGGGTGCCAGGGCTGCGTGATGAAGCACCTGGGCGATAACCGGTTTGCGTTCACGCTCCGGCTACCGAATTCGGCGGCGCGAAAGCCGGTAACGTTTGAGGCGTCATTTGCCTACGGCAACGCGCATCTCGTCGAGGCACTGACACGGGGTCAAGCTATCTCGTATCGCTTCAAGCATGAGGCCAAAGGCTGGCGCATCTTTGCCAGCACGCAAGCTCTGGAAAAGCCTGTGGTATCCAGCCATTTCGCTCGGCGTCGATCTCAATATCGGGCATGTCGCGGTAAGCGAGACGGATCGCTTTGGGAACCGCCTCGGTTCCCGGCGCATTGCGCTGCCGCTGTGCGGCGCGTCGAGGCCGCAGGCGCAGACCGCGATCGTCGAGTGCGTCAAGGAAATCATCGGGATTGCGATTCGCGCCGGCAAGCCGGTCTCGATTGAGACCTTGAACTTTGCCCGCAAGAAGGCGCAGCTCTCGTATGCCAAGCCCAAGACGCAGCGGATGCTGTCATCGTTCGCCTACACGAAGTTTGCTAAGCTGCTGAAGGCGCGCGCGTTCGATGCCGGGATCGAGGTCGATGACGTCAGTCCCGCTTACTCTTCAAAAATCGGGAAACGGAAGTATGCTCGGCGGTATGGTTTGAGCGTGTATCTGGCCGCGGCGCTCGTGCTGGCACGACGCGCTCGAGGGTTTCGTGACCGCGATGTCTCCAGCGGTAGGCAACGCTCCGGTGCTCCCGCCGCGGCGCGAGCCTTCGTCGGCACGGTCGCGGAGCGCTTCGGTCACGTCGACGTCTTGGTCAACAACGCCGGCACGATCGTCGTGGCGCCCTATCTCGACATGACCCTCGAAGACTTTCGAGCGCTCATGGAGGCGAACTTCTTCGCAGCGCTGACGACGATCGATGCGGTGCTGCCCGTCATGCGCAAACAAGGCCGCGGCAATATCGTCGATGAGCCAGGTCAGCTCGCTCATACCGCAACCGACGCCCGAGCTCGCGCACTATGCGCGCGGACACGAAAGCGAGTCGTGGATCGTTCCTTCGCCGCTGACGACGGCTTCGGAGCGGGCCGCTCCCGGCAATAACGAGTTCGCCGCCCAGCGGCCGGCGGCAGACCTTCCCGGCTAAGGAATTCGGGTTTCTCGAGCCATCGGTGCCGCCGATTTTTCGGCGAGCGATCGGCGCAGACGCGCGATCGCGTCGCGTTCGGTATTTCGATCGTGCCTCGGACCGAGGTGCGGGCGCACCGGCTCCTGCTGCGGCGACCAGCTCATGAACGTTTCCTCGGGCATGGGCGGCGCATAGACCGTGCCTTGGGCGACGTCGCACCCGGCACCGAAGAGCAGCGTGAGCTGCGCCGACGTCTCGACTCCTTCGGCCGCGACCTCGAGGTGCAACGCCTTACCGACGCCGACGAGCGCCTCGAAAAACGCGCCGTCGTCGAGCGGGTTTCCCGTTCCCGCTGCGCTCAGAAAGGACCGGTCGATCTTGACCCCGTCGATCGGCAAGCTGCGCAGATGCCGCAGGCTCGAGCAGCCCGTCCCGAAATCGTCGACGATCGTGCGAACGCCGTACGAGCGCAGCTCGGCGAGCGAGGCTGCGATCCCGTCCGAGGACCGTCCGGCCGTGGTCTCCGTAATTTCGAGGCACAGCTGAGCCGGAACGATGCCGGCGTCCGCGATCGCCCCGACGACCAGCGCGACGAAATCGCGGTCGCGGTATTGACGCGCCGACAGATTGACGGCGACGCAGCCCGCGCCTCCGGCCGTTTTCCAGCTTTTAGCGAAGCGGCAGGCTTCGCGCAGCATCCAGGCACCGATCGTAACGGCGAGGCCGGCCTCTTCCGCCACTTCCATGAAGCGCTCGCGCGGGAGCAGCCCGTGCTCCGGGTGCTGCCAATAGAGCTGCGCCTCTGCGGCTCGTATCCGGTTGTCGCGATCCACCTGCGGCTGATAGCAAAGCACGAACTCGTGCCGCTCCTGCGCTCGATTGATGGCAGCTTCCATGGGGAGAGCGCGCAGCTTCTCTTCGTCGGGCCGCCCTTCGTGGAATCCGACGCCCGTGCCGCATGCCTTGACCTCGTACATGACGCCGTCCGCCAGCCGCAAGAGTTGCGCAGGATCTGTCGCATCGTCGGGATAGGCGGTGAAGCCGAGGCTCGCGCGAACGAATAGCTCGTTGCCCGAAAGCGAAAAGCCGCGATCGAGCTCGGCGAGGATGCGTCGCGCGATGCTTTCCGCATGTTTGCGGTCGTCGATATCGGTCAGCACGAAGAGAAACTCGTCGCCGCCCATTCGGGCGACCGTGTCGCCCGCGCGCACCGCCTGCCGCAAACGAGCGGCGACCTCGACGAGAAGTTGATCGCTGACGACGTGCCCGAAGTTGTCGTTGACGACCTTGAAGCGGTCGAGATCGAGCAGACCCAGGAAGACTTTCTTATCGCTTCGCTTGGCCGCGGCGATCGCTTGGTGAAGCCGGTCCTCGAAGAGCGCCCGGTTCGGCAAACCCGTCAGCCCATCGCGCAAAGCCAAATCTTCCAAGCGATCCCGGGTTAGCTGACCCTCGATCACGATCGAAGCCAGGTGCGCCGCTTCGTGCATGATGCGCAGCTGACCGTCGGTCGGAACGCGCGGCTGGTTCGAGTAGACCGCAAGGGTGCCGTGCACGATTCCCTGTGCGTTGACGATCGGAGCCGACCAGCAGGCGCGCAGGCCGAGCTCGAGCGCGAGCGGTCGCGGCGTCTCCCAGCGAGGATCGCTCGCGATGTCGTCGACGATCACGGTCTCTCCGAAAAAAGCCGCGCTCCCGCAGGATCCCTCGGACGGGCCGATCCGCGCCTGTTTGATCGCCTCGATCCAGATCGGCGGCAGCGCGGGGCCGGAAGCGGCGTGTTCGAGCGCGTTGCCTCGGCAGCGGAGTATGGTGCAGATCCCGCCGGGAATTCCGAATTCGACGCTTTCGACCAAGTGGTCGAGGATGTTCGTCAGCGGAGCGTCATGCGCGGCCAGCTCGAGAACTTTGAGCCGGCGCAGTTCCACTTCGCGCAGCCGCTTGCGCTCGGTGAGATCCTCCATCACCGCGACGGTTCCGGCGATGTTGCCGGCTGCGTTCCGCACGGGCCCCGCGCTGACCGCGACGTCGATAAGGCCGCCGTCGCACGTCAGGCGCTGCGTCTCGAAACCGTGAAACGTCTCGCCCGCCTCGAGGTTCAGGCGGCGCCACCGCTCGAGCTCGTCACTCTGATCCGGCGGAGCGAGCGCATACATCCGGCCCATCAGCTCCTCGCGGCTCCAGCCGAATAGACGCGCGGCACCTTCGTTCCAGCCCTCGATCGTACGGTCGCGGCGCGTGAACACGATCGCGTCGGGTGATGCCGCCATGAGCGCGGCGAGCCGTCCCTTCGCCTCGAGCGCCTCGTCGCGTTGGCCCAGGTGGGCGGCCACGAGCTCGGCGACCTCTGCGAGCAACTCGAGCTGCGCCGGCGAAAATTCATGCGCGTTCGTATCGAACAGACACAACGTTCCGAGCCGCGCGCGATCGGCTCCGTAGAGCGCCGCCGCCGCCCCGGCTCGGATCGGAGCATCGTTCTCGGCGAGGGCAAGGCTAGCTGTGCCGTCGCGCCCGGCAGCGCTTGCGCACTGCCGGGCGACGACGGGACGACACCCCTCGTTCAGACCGCAGCTCGCAGCCGCAGCTTCACTTCCGCTCGCTTCGCGGAGCGAGATCAGCGCGATTGGCACTTCGAAGAGACAGGCCGCAACACGGGCGAACTGCTCCAAGACGGATATCGGGAGCGCCGCACCTTGCGGCGGCGCCGTCGTTCCGGCCTTCGCGCTCTTCATCTCGTACTGTAGTATTTTCGGGCGGACGAGCCTCTCTTCCGAGCAACGCGCGGCGAGTGTGAGCACTCACAAGCTAGCGGGAAAAAGCTGGGCTTCGGCGTGTCAGAAGAAACCGGCAGGTTGTGCAGGGAACCGAATCATGCGGCCGGCGTCGAAGTACGGGTGATAGATCGCTTCGCGCGCTTGTTCCATTGCGGAAATTTCGCGTACACGCCGAGCACGACATCCTTGCGCCGATATACGGCGCCGCATGCTTCTGCGTGTCGATGAGACGCACCCGGCCGTAGCGGATCAAATCGTCATGCGGGCCGCCTTGGGATCGGAGCGGATGCGGCAGCGGGATCCACGGCGACTTGGGCCGAACCGGCCGCGCGGACGTGTCCGACGACCAATGCTGCACCCAGGGCGAGCAAAACGCTGCCGGCGATGACTCGATTCGTTCTCACGCACCCACCCTTTCCTCGAGGAGCAAGCCGAACGCGCGGCCCCGGTCGTCTCTTTATAAGGGTCTGCTGACCCGAGACCGGTTCCAGCCGCTAAATTTCGTTGGCTAGGGTTCCGATCTAACCGAACGCGAGGGAAGAGTCAATAGACGAGGCAAACGGCCGACACAGCGAGCCCCCCGGAGGGGCTCGGCGCGGCACGACGGGGGCCTTCGCGGCGCGGGTCATATTCGCCGCCGTTTTCTCGATTTCGGCGTTGCTTCTCAGTGCCGCCGCCGCGCGTGCAGCCTGCGACACGACGGTCTGGGGCGTCAATTCGGCCGGCGCCGCCTATACGTTTTTGCCGCCGGCGCCTGCGGCCGCGCGGGCCCCGAATTCGCCAACCTTCCCGTACGGCACGATCGCCCGCGGCATCTACTCGGGATACATCTACATCGTGGGCTCGACCGGCGCGAATGACGCGCTGACCGCCTACAACCCGACCGCGAACACGCAAACAAAAGTCGGCACGTTCCCGAACACGACATTCCTCTACGCGTCCGCGTTCGGGCCGGACGGGCTTGGGTATGCGATGTCGTCGAGCGAAGTCTACAGCTTCACCGACGCGCCCACGCCGACGATCACCAAGCTCGGCGCGCCCGTCACGACGTCAGGCCCCGCCATCACGGCCTTCAATTCGGGCGACCTCGCGGTCGATCTCAACAACGTCGGCTGGGTCATCCTTTCGAATAACAGCACCGGCCTGAGCTACCTCTATCAGATCGCATTCGGCGCGACTTCGAGCCAGCTGACGCGCGCGGCCCAGATCACGCTCGGCGGCAACGCCTACACGACGGCCGACCTCTACTCGCTCGCGTTCGGCGCCGACGGCAATCTCTACACCACGAGCGGAAACACCGGCACGCTCTACCAAGTCAATGAAACGACCGGGGCCATGACGTCGGAAGGCACGCAGGGCGTCGCGCTGTACGATTTGGCGAGCTGTCCGTTCCAACCGCTGACCACGCTAACGAAAAGCGGTCCGGCGAAGAGCACGACCGGCGAACTCGTGTCGTATTCGATCGCGACCGCAAACTCGGCCTCTGCCCATGCGATCGCTCCCACCGTGACGCTGACGGACCCGGTTCCCACCGGGATCACCCTGCTCAGCGAAAGCTGTACGGTCAGCGGAGGCGCCGTCTGCGGAACGCCCGCCGTCTCCGGACAGACCGTCACGGTCTCCGTCACCTCGCTCTCCCCCGGAGCCGGCGCGACCCTCACGATCCACGGCCGAAACGTCTCGTTGCCGTTCGGCACAACGACGAACACTGCGAGCGCCACCTCACCCTTCGGGGTGTTCGCGAACGCTTCGGCCTCGACGAGCGTCGTCGCCAATCTGCTGTCGAAAACGGTCGCCAACATCACGGAAAGCATCGCGGCGGGAACGAGCGTGAAAGCCGTTCCAGGCGACGCGCTCGAGTACGTGCTGACCTATACGAATTACACCAACGCTCCGCTCTACAACTTCACGATCACCGATACGGTGCCGGCAAACGACACGTACCTCGCGGCGAGCTCGACCTGCGTCGCGGTGCCGGCCGGCGCGACGTGCACGCCGTCGGGTCCGAGCGCCGGCGTGCTGTCGTGGGCGTTCACGGGTACGCCGCTCGCGGTCGGCGCAACGCTCACGGTCAAATTTCGCGCGACGGTTAACTGAGCCGGTAGCTGGCAACGGATAGAGCGCGGTCAGAAGGGACTTTTCCGCCCGGCAGGCAAAACGCGTGCATCCGCCGCGCGGCAACCGTTCTGTCGAACCGGTCTCTCTTCGTTATCAAACGCTCACATCGTTCGGTCGTAGCCGCGCGCGGCGTAACCGTGCTTCACTTGCCAGCGAGGCCCTCACCATGACACGTCGTTCACGAAGTGTTCTTGCGGTCGTTGCGCTCCTCTTTCTCGCCGGCTGCGGCGGAGGAGGCGGCGCGAACACGACGCCGCTGAGCGCCGGTCCGCTCACGACCGCGGCAAATACCGCCTCGACCTACGCGTCCGCGGTCGCCCAATCGGCGCCAAGCGGCGTTCGCACGTTCGTGCACCTGCCGTTGCGCAACAGCGATCAGCTCGACAGTCTCATCGAACAGCAGAGCACCAAGGGTTCGCCCCTGTACGGTCACTGGCTGACGCCGGCGCAGTTCCGGGATACGTACGGCCCGGCCGCCGCCGATCTGCAATCCGCCGCCGCCGCTTTGCAAGCGAGCGGCTTCAAGACCACCATCACCTCGCAGACCATCATCGCCGACGCGCCGCAAGCGATCGTCGAGCGAACCTTCGCGATCCATCTTCGACCGCGGACCGAGTCGGTGATGCGCCAAGCCGTCTCGACGCTGGCCGCAGACCGGGCCCCGACGGTGCCTGCGGCGTTAGCGCGCTTCAACCCGCAGATCTTGGCCTTCGCACCCGTTCACCTGCATCATCCCGATCATATGGTCGTTCCGTTATCCGATCCGGACAACCGCTACGGTCCGATCGGCGGCTACTGGTTCGACGATCTCAAAGAAGCCTATCGGTATCCCGCATATGACGTCGCACGCGGCCAAGGCCGCACGATCGCTATCCTCTCGGCCGGTGACTTCCTCGACAGCGACATAGCGTTGTACTTCGGACACGAGCACCTGGCCGTTCCCGCGATCTCGAGGGAAGCGGTTAACGGAGGCCCGCCGCCCTTCGATCCGAACAGCAACACGTCCGTCGAGTCCACGCTCGACGTCCAGCAAGCCGGCGGCTCGGCACCCGGTGCGAAGATCGTCGTTTACGGGGTGCCCGACGCCTCAGACGTCTCTTTCATTTCGGCCTATTTGACGATGGCGGAAGACGATACGGCCGACGTCGTGAGCACGTCGTTTGGGATCTGCGAGCTCTATTACAAGGCCACGTACAACGACGGCCAAGATTTCACCTATCTCCTGCAGATCTACCACGACGTGTTCAGACAGATGAACACGCAGGGAATGACGCTCGTCAACTCATCCGGCGACTTCGGTGCGCTCGGCTGCACGGACACGAGCTTTGCGACCGCGACGCTCGGCGTCGATGCTTCGGGCGACGACCCCGACGTCACCGCGGTGGGCGGAACGAATCTGGTCACGACCCACGTCAAAGACTCGTTGGAATCGAACTACGTCAGGGAGAACGCGTTCTACGACAAGTTCGCAGCGGACTCGGGGTATCCGAGCGGAGAGGTCTGGGGTTCGGGCGGGGGCAAGAGCGTCTTCTTCTCGAAGCCGACCTACCAGCGTTTGGTGAACACGCACACGAGCGCGCGCGCCGTTCCCGACGTCTCGATGCACATGGGCGGCTGCCCCGTGGGATCGGTTTTGCCGTGCGCTACCGATCGCAGCTACGACCTCGCGTATTTTGGCGGAACATTGTTCGGCCTGGTTGGGACCAGCGCCTCGGCGCCGGAGTTCGCCGGACTGCAAGCAATCCAGGATGGGGTGCTCGGCAATCGTCAGGGCAACGTCAACTTCTTGCTCTACGCGTTGGCCGCCTCGAACAGCTTCGGGAACGGTCCGATCTTCAACGAAGACATTCCCGGAAACGACGGCTACTACTCGACCTCGCGCGGTTACAACTTCGTGCTCGGCAACGGTACCGTCAACGGCGCGCAATATGCGGTCGAGCCCTTCGGTCCGTTCGCCGGCAACCCGCGAACGCCGACCAACCCGTAAGCGAGGAATCGCTCCTCCGCATGAGCGGCGAGGTCGCGCCCCGCAGCCTTCGGCCCAGTTCGTGTCTACTGGAGCCCGGCCGGGGGGCGCGACCATCGTCGCGAGGCCTATTCTTTCTCGTACTTAAAGCTGACGCGTAACCTGGTGCGAAACGCTTCGACTCCGCCCTTGTCGTCGAGCGCGATATCCTGCTCGACGACTTCAGCGACGCGCAGATCTCGCAACGTGGTCGACGCGGTGGCCAACGCCACCCTGGCCGCATCCTCCCAACCGGTCGGGCTCGTACCGATGAGCTCAGTGACGCGATAGACGCTCATGCAAATCTCCTCGTAAACGCCTTGGTCGCCTCACCTTCTGGACAGGCGTGTTTGCAACATGCGCCGCAGCCGCAATTCGCTTGCGGCATTCGGCGCGGATTTGTCCACGTAAATGCGGATCGCTCAACGTGGGGCGCCGGGAGCGGCGTGAGCTACGCCGAATGATCTATTCGCCCTTGACTTCGCGCTCGGGCGCAGACCATAATCCGAGGAAGCCTTTTCTCAATGCCAGCGGATAGCTGGTAGAGTCTTGCCGTGATCTCTGTTACTCCTGAAGTCTATGGCTGAAATCATGGTCGTCGACGACATGCCGGAACTGCTGGACCTCTACGAGCGTCTGCTGAGCCGGGTCGACGGCGTCAACACGCATCGCTTCGAGTCCCCGCTCCTGGCCCTGCTTTGGGCCTGGGAAAACGAGCCGGACCTGCTCATCGTCGACTACGAGATGCCGGAAATGAACGGCGTGGAGCTGGTGGCGCGATTCCGGAGACGGCATGCGTCGGGCCGGGTCCCGATCATGATGATAACGTCGCACGACGACAAGAACCTTCGCTATCTGGCGTTGGACCTCGGCGTAGACGAATATCTGAACAAGCCGATCGATTCGATCGAGTTCAGGAAGCGCGTTCGCAATCTGCTGCGCTGGCGCGATAACAGCTGGGCCCGTTTAGGCGTGCACGACAAGAACGTCATGCACCAGCTCATGCGCGTCAACGAGTTCCACGAGCATGAGACGAGGAATCACTTTCTGCGCATCGGTCACTATGCGCGCCTGCTGGCACGCGCGATCGGGATTTCGCAGCATCAGCAGGACTTGCTGTTCCTGGCGGCTCCGCTGCTCGACATCGGGAAGGTCGGTATTCCGGATCGCGTGCTGCTCAAGCAGGGAAAGCTGACGGCTGAAGAGTTCGTGGTGGTCAGAACGCACGCCGACGTGGGGCACGAGATCCTCAAAGGCAGCGACTCTCCGCTGCTGCAGCTTGCGGCTGAGATTGCGTTGTCGCACCACGAGAGGTACGACGGCGCCGGCTATCCCAACCGCTGCCAAGCCGAGGCTATCCCGATATCCGGGCGCATCGGCGCGATCGTCGACGTCTTCGACGCGCTGCTCTCCGAGCGCCCGTACAAGCCGGCTTGGCCGCTACGGGATGCAGTCGAAGCGTTGAGTCAGGGGCGCCGCGACGGCCAGTTCGACCCGGCCGTACACGACGCGTTCATCGACATCATTCCGCAAATCCAGGAGATCAGCGCGCACTTCAGCGGTTAGCCGTGCGCGCGATCCGATGAGATCGAGAGCACAGCCGTCGGGCGCGATCAGTGCGGGATGATCCAGGGGATCACAAACTGTTGGAAAGTCACGAGCAAGCCGAGCGCGATGGTGAGCAAGATGCTGTGCTTGAAGGTGCGCGCGAACACGACGCCCTCTTGTCCCTTCAAGTCGGTTACGGTGACGCCGGTGGCGATGTTTTGCGGCGAGATCATCTTGCCCATGACGCCGCCCGACGAATTGGTGGCCGCGAACAGGACCGGGTTGAGATGCAGTTGGGTGGCCGCGACGACTTGGAGGTTGCCGAAGAGCGCGTTGCCCGAGGTGTCGCTGCCCGATAAGAAGACCGCGACCCAACCGAGGAACGGTGAGAGGAGCACGAACCAGAGGCCCACCGACGCGACGCCCAAGCCGAGTGTGTAGTTGAGGCCGGAGTAGTTCATCAGATACGCAAGCCCGATGATCAGCATCACGGTCAGGACCGCGAGCCGGATCTGACGCCACGTCGCGCCTGCGCTGCGCAGAAAGTCGAGCGGCGACATGCGGGCCACCAAGGCGGTGATGGCCGCAGCCAGCAGGATCGCGGTGCCCGTTCCAAGCGGTTGGAAATCGTAGATCGCTTTGTAAGCAGCACCCTTGTAGAGCGTGATGGAGACGGCCTCGTTGAGGCCGGGCCACGGCAGCTTCCGATCGCCGATCTTGAAGATTTCCAGCGCCGTCCAGACGATCACGGTAGCCGACACGATGATCCAGGGCGACCAGGCCTGCCACGCGGTGGCCGCGGCCGATTGGCGAGGCGCCGACGGAAGCTCGCGCACCGCGAATTCCGGATCGGGCACGGGTTTCCAAATTTGCAGGAAGAGCAGCGTCGTGATGAGCGAGCCCATCGACGAGAGCACGTCGGTCAAACTGTAGCTGATGAAGTTGGAGCAGACGAACTGGACGAGGCCGAAACTGCCTCCGGCCACCAGCAATACGGGCCAGAGCGCACGGAGCGAACGCAGGCCGCCATAGACCCACATCACATAGAACGGGAGCAGCAACGCGAAAATCGGCAACTGGCGCCCCACCATCGAGCCGAGTACGATGGGCGACAAGTGCGTGACCGCGCCGAGCACGGTGATCGGCACGCCGAGCGCGCCGAACGCGACCGGCGCGGTGTTGAAGATCAGGGTGAAAACCAGCGCCTCGAGCGCGGGAAAGCCGACCAAGATGAGCAGCGAGCTCGTGATCGCGACCGGCGTTCCGAAGCCCGCGATGCCCTCCAGCAGCGCGCCGAAGCAAAAGCCGATGACGACCAGCACCACGCGCCGGTCGCTGGGCAGATGCTGCAACACCCACTCGCGGAAGGTTTCGAAGCGGCCCGAGCGCACCGCGACGTTGTAGAGCAGCAGCGCGTTGAACACGATCCACATCACCGGCCAAACGGCGAAGACCGCGCCGTTGGCGATGGCGCCGAAGGCCAGACCGATCGGAAAATGCCAGAGGCCGACCGCGATGAGCAGCCCGACGACGAGGCCGGCGAGTGAAGCCTGCCAGGCGGGCCGGCGAAACGCGCCGAGCCCCACGAGAACCGCGACGACCGGCAGCGCCGCCACGACGAACGAAGGTAATAGGCCGCCGGGAAGCGGCGTCAGCAGCTGTTGGAACATCGCGCCTTTCCTCAGGGACAGGGAACGTCAGATCGCCCGTAGGCCACTCTGTGGTCCGGAAAGCAGGCCGCCTCTTACGACGGCGCTTGTATCCAGTATCCGGTATCCAAGTGCAATGAAGGAAGTATACGGTAAAACTTTTTGCCGGTCAAGCGTTTGTATCCCAAATACTTGACCGTCGCCTCCGGGTCGCGTAAGCTGGCGCCATGGCACAAACGCCGTCACCCGCGAAGGCTGAGGGGCTGCGCGGCCGTTTGGAGCGGCCCCGCTCCCTACGAGAGCAGATCTACCACCGGCTGCGAACCGCGATCTTCACGGGCGAACTCGCTCCCGGCGCGCCCGTCATCGAGGCGGACGTGGCCGCGAGTCTCGGGGTGAGCCGGACGCCGGTCCGGGAGGCTTTGCGCCGCCTCGAGAGCGAGGGAATGCTCGAGCCGCGCGGCGCGCGCGGCACCGTCGTGCGCGAGCTAGAGCGCGAGGAAGTCGAGTGCATGTTCGACATCCGCGAGGCGCTCGAGACGATCGCCGCCCAGCGCGCCTCGCGCCGCATGAGCGAGCGTGACTACGCAGAGCTCGAACGGCTGCTCGAACGCATGAAGAAGCACGTCGACGATCCGACTGAGCTCGAAGATCTCGACACCCAGTTCCATGCACGAATTCTGTCCCACGCCGACGGCAAGCGACTCCAAAAGATGCTCGGTGACCTTCGCGGCGACATCCTGCTGTGGCGCTTCATCGCACTCGGGACGCACGAGCGGCGGCACGAGATCGTCGAAGAGCACAGCGCCATGGTCGCCGCCATGCGCTCGCACGACGACGCGGCGGTCGCACGCGCGACCTCACGTCACATTCAAAACACGAAAGCCGCCGTGCAGCACCACGGCGACGCCGCCTAACGCCCTCTCCTAACTTGGGGCCGCCCTCTCGAGCCCGCGAGGAGCGCGCCGCGCTCAGCGGTCGTAGACGCGGATCCCGCCGCAATATCCATAGCCGCCGCGGTAGTAGCCCCCGTGCCACCAGCCCGGATTCCCGAAGTAGAACCCGAGATCGACCGATGGCCCGGAGTAGTACCAAGGATGGCCGTAGTAGTATGGGACGCCGCCGTAAAAGGCGTAGGGCGTGTCGACTTCATTGGCCCCGAAAAACGAACCTGCATTGTTGCCGAAGAGGCTCACGATCATTCCGGGCGCGAGCATTATGCCCGTCGGGTTGATGATCGTACCTGGATGGATCCGCACGTTGTCGACGTAGCCGCGCTCGTCGCGAACGCTCAGGTTGAAATGCCCGTCGAAGCCGGTGACCCGCCCGCGGACCTGCATGTCGGCGGGACGTGCGTACGACGGCATCGACTGGGCCGGCGCCGCAAGCGGCGCAACCAGGGCGACGACGGCGAGTGCCGAGGCCGCCAGCGGGGCGAGAATTCTTCTGATCATCACACTGGAGAAACCACGCAACGACTGCGAAGGCGCATGGAACGGCGTTAGAAGTCGATTAAGAGAGAGCGCGTGGCAAAGCTTCCTTTCCGAGCTTGCCACGCGCCGGGACTAGGCGGCGAAAAACTAACGGTGGTCTTCGTGGCCGCCGTGCTCGCCCTCGTGGCCACGAGCGTGGCCTTGGTATCCGCTCGGAGCGTTCCCGTGGGCGCCCGCCGGCGCTCGATAGTAGCCGCCGCGGGCCGGAGGTGCGACGTAGCTACGGCCACGGTACCCACCGCCGCGGTAGACGTCGTTGATATGCACGTTGCTATAGACGCGCACGCCCGAGTTCCAGCGATAGCCGCCGCCGAAGTAGCCGCCGTGCCACCAGCCGGGGTTTCCGAAGAAGAATCCGAGGCTGATCGAGGGACCGTAGTAGTTCCACGGGTGACCGCCATAGTACGGAGAGCCACCATAGTACGTATACGGCGTATCGACCTCGTTCGCATCGAAGTACGGGCCCGCATTGTAGCCGAGGATGCTGACGATCATCCCGGGTGCCAGCGTGAGCCCGGTCGGGTTGATGATCGTGCCGTCATGGAGTTGCACGTTATCGATATAGCCGCGCTCGTCGCGGACCGTCAGGTTGTAACCCCCGTCGAAGCTCGCGATCCGGCCACGGATCTGGGCGTCGGCTTGGGCATACTGGGGTTGTGCGTAGGAAGGCTCGTCTTGCGCCTGCGCCGCGAGCGGGGCAGCCGCTGCGCAGCTCGCTAGGGTAAAGGCCGCGAGGGCCACGATGTTTCTGTTCATCTCCACCTTACAACTCGGGCGGCCACGCAAAAGTGCTTGGACCAGGCTCAGAAATCGACTCGGCGCAGTACACTAGCGCCGGCCCGCGCCGGCAACGTACGCTGAATCGAGCATGACTGAACCATATGCCATCGCATGGTTCGTAATCTCGCTGCTCCTGGTGCTCACCCTCTGGGACCAGATCAGGCGGCGGACCTGCATTTGCGACCGGCCTCAACTGGCGAACGTCGCGTGCCCGAAGCACGGGCCGGTCGGCCCAGCCCTGCGCTTTACACAAAGCTACAAACGCTGCGATGCGCGCCGAACGCGGGCGTTAAATAGACCTACCGGCAGCTAAGACGCTGATATGTCTAGAGATCGATGATCGACTGAACCATCGGGTCGCCGATCTCGTGCTCGTGGTGGAAGCCGAGGCGGCGGCAGACGTCCAGCATCGACATGTTGTCCGCCAGAATGTAGCCGACGATGCGGCCGACGCGCTCGCGGCGGCCGATCGCGACCAGCCGGCGGAGGAGCTCCGTGCCCAGGCCCCTGCCCTGGAACGAGTCGGCGATCAGCAGCGCGAACTCGGCCTCGTTGCGCACGTGCTCCATCACGAGACGGCCGACGGCGAGCAGCTCCTGCGCGCCCGAGGGCAGCGTCCGCAAAACGACTAGCGCCATCTCGTGCCCGTAGTCGATGAAGCACAGCCGAGCGAGCCTTTCGTGCGAGATGCGGTCGGAGAGCCGGACCGCATGCGCGTAGCGCAAGTAGACGCTCTCGTCGGAGAGTTGGGAGTGGAAGGTTCGCATCAACGGCTCGTCTTCGGGCCGAATCGGACGGATCGTCAGCTCGGTGCCGTCGCGCGCGACCCACGTGCCCTCGTACTGCGACGGGTACGGGCGGATCGACGTGCGGGGCAGCAGGTCGTCGGGAACATCCGCGGGATACAGCTCGACGCGAGCGTCGAGAGCGATCAGACGGTCCGGCGTGGCGAGTAACGGGTTGATGTCGATCTCTTTGATGCGCGGCTGATCGACGATCAAGTCGCCGAAACGAACCAGGCACTGCGCGAGCGCTGCGACGTCGATCGGGCGCCGGCCGCGCACGCCCTGCAAGGCCTTGTAGATGCGCGTGCTCTCGATCATGTGGCGCGCCAGCGTTACGGTGAGCGGCGGCAGGCCGAGCGCGTGGTCGCGGAAGACCTCGACGAGCTGGCCGCCGTAGCCGAACAACAGGACCGGCCCGAACTGCTCGTCTTGGCTGCTGCCGAAGATGAGCTCGTACCCGTCCTCGGCGGCGACCATCGGCTGCACGGTCACGCCGTTGAAAGCGCCATGGCCCGCGAGAGCCTCGATCGTCGAGGCGATCTCGTCAAAGGCGAGCCTGACGCCGTTCGCATCGTGCACTAGCAGACGCACGCCGCCCACGTCGCTCTTGTGAACGATCTCGGTCGAGTGCACTTTGACGGCGACCGGATACCCTAGCGAGTCCGCGGCCGCGACCGCCGCTTCGGGCGTGGCGGCGACGAACGTGGAGACGGTCGGAATGTCGTAGGCGTCGAGCAGTTGCTTGGACTCGGCCTCGCTGAGCAGCGTGCGACCTTCGGCCAGCGCCTTGGAGAACAAAGCGCGAGCCAGAGCGCGGTTCGGCGAGCTCTCGTCCGTCGGCAGGGTCGGCGTCTCGAGCAGCGCCCGGAGGTTCGCGTCGTAGCGCCACATCAGATTGAAGATCCGGGCCGCGTCGTCGGGATAGGCGAACGTCGGGATGCCGGCGCGTTCGAGCATCTCGGCCGCGGCCGCGACCTCGGAGCCGCCCATCCAGGCCGCAAGGATCGGTTTGCGCGGAACTTTGGCGAGCTTCTTCACCAGTTCGGCGACTTCGACCGGCGACGCCGCGCCTTGCGGCGCGTACGTGACCAGGAGCGCATCGTTGCTGGGATCGGCGGCGACCAGTTCTACGGCTTTGGCGTAACGCTCCGCGCTGGCATCGCCGAGCACGTCGACCGGATCGCCGTGGCTCCACGTCGGCGGCAGAAGGTCGTCGAGCGCTTCGAGCGTCGCGTCGCTGAGCGGTGCCATCTCGCCCTTGCCTTCGACGAGCGCGTCGGTCGCCAGGACGGTCGGGCCGCCGGCGTTGGTCACCATCGCCAGACGCTTGCCGGCGGGACGCGGCTGCTTGGCGAGCACGTCGGCCATCGAGAAGAGCTCTTCGATCGACTCCACCCGCAAGAGACCGCACCGCTCGAAGGCCGCATCGAGCACCGCGTCGCTGCCGGTCAGCGCGCCGGTATGCGATGCAGCCGCCTTGGCAGCGGCCGGCGTGCGCCCCGCTTTGATGAGGATGATCGGCTTGGTCAGCGCGACTTCGCGCGCGGCCGATAGGAAGCTGCGGGCGTCGCCGATCGTCTCCATGTAGAGCAAGATCGCTTTGGTGCGCGGATCGTCACCGAAGTAGTAGATGACGTCGCCCCAGCCGACGTCGAGCATCGAGCCCATTGAAATAAAGGCCGAGAAACCGAACTGCTGCGCCAGGCTCCAGTCCAGAATCGACGTACAGAGCGCGCCGCTTTCGCTTGCGAACCCGACCGTTCCCGGCCGCGCCAGCTCCCTCGCGAAACTCGCATTGAGGCCCGTGACGGGGCACATGACGCCGAGGCAGTTCGGGCCGAGCACGCGCAACTTGCCGGCGCGCGCGCGCTGCAGCACCTCGCGCTCGAGGGCCGCGCCGTCGGGGCCGCTCTCGCGGAATCCCGACGTCAGCACGATCGCCGCGCGAACGCCCTTCTCGACGCACTGCGTGATGACGTCCGGGACGCTCTCCGCCGGCGTCGCGATGATCGCGAGGTCGACTTTGCCCGGCACGTCCTTGACGCTCGGATACGACGTGCGCCCTAAGACCGACGGATGCTGCGGGTTGACGACGTGGACCGTTCCGCCGAACGAGCTCGTCATCAAGTTCACCAGCACGGCACGGCCGGAGGTGCCGAGCTTCTCGGTAGCCCCGATGACCGCGACGCTCCGAGGCCGGAAGAAGGCGTCGATCGGATACGGGGTCGTACCCATTCCGATGTTCGAAAGACCCATGTCGCCGGTCACCTGCGGCTTGAAGAGCGCCATCTTAGCAAGCGCTAGCGACGGCTTCGGCGCCGCTCTCACCGGTCCGTGCGGCGTCCTCGATCAACGCCTTGATCCGTCCCAAGAGATCCCGTGCCGTCGCGTGGGCGATGTTGCGCCCCACGACAACATCGAACGCCTCGCCGATGAGCCCGATCGGAGGTTCGTAGATGCCGTCCAAGCCGAGCCAGAAAGCCTCACCTTCCCGCGCCGGTTCCACGGTCAGCTCGCCGCGAAAATTGGGGAAGGGTCCCGGCCGCAGCGGCGCCCAGCGCACCTCGCGGCGCGGTGCGACCTCACCCGGAATCCGGAACGGCGCCAGCGTCGCCACGACCGTGCGCTGCAGCGAAAGCGGAATCGCCAGCCCGGGAAACGTGACCGGAAGCGTGAGTAAGATGCGCACGGTCCCGTTGCGGCGCCCGTCGAGCGACTGAATATACCCGGCCAAGCGTGCTTGCGCCTGGGCTGCGGTGACCTCGACGAGGATCCGCTCGGAGAGCATGCTCATTCGTGCATCCCACACTGGAAAAGACCAATACCATCTATATGTAACCGAGCGGGGCCGGGTTTGCACAAGAGACTGAAGTCTCATTGCAACGACTTTATGACGCTCGGTTGCCTACTTCGGCCCCTTTCCCGGTATATCGGTCCCTGGATTGCTCCGCGAAAGCGCAGCTCATCAAACGATCGCGCAGATTTTCTCCCGGCTGCCGCCGATGTAGCGCTGCCTACGTAGCCACGCTCTCAGAGTCGAGCACGACGCAATCGCGTCCCGAACGCTTCGCGACGTAGAGCGCGCGGTCGGCCGCACTGATCAGCGCCTCGCTGTTGGCGCACTCCGGAAACGTCGCGACGCCGGCGGAGATCGTGATCGCGGGCAGCGCTTTGCCACGAAAGGTGACGGCGATCCCCTTGATGTCGTTGCGCAGTGCGTCGACGCGCTGCCTGCCCGCTGCAGCGCTCATGCCGGGGAAAGCGACCAGGAACTCCTCGCCGCCGTAGCGGCAGGCCACGTCGCCTTTGCGATTGCGTCCGCGGAGCGTTTGGGCGACTTCCCTGAGAACGAAGTCACCAGCTTCGTGACCGAAGGTGTCGTTGAACGTCTTGAAGTTGTCGATGTCGAACAGCGCCACTGCCAGCGGCCGGCCGGTCCGTGCGGCTTGAGCGAGCTGCACTTCGAGGACTTCTTGCAGGAAGCGCCGGTTGAAGAGGCCGGTCAGCGGATCGCGCAGCGCCAGATCGCGCAGCCGCTCCGCGGCCACGCGGCCGCGGTATTGGATGCCCGCGCCGACGAAAATGAGTCCGACTCCGGCGAACGTTACGCCTGAGATGAGCTGCGTAGCCTGCGTCAATCGCGAGCTGGTCTGGCGATCGACCTGCGGCGCGCGGTCGGAGAGCAGCTTCTCGATTCTGGACATGTCGTTGCGAATTCGATCGGTCAGGGCCTTTCCACGCCGTTGCAGCGCATCGTCGCGGCCCTTGCGCCAGTCGCGGATCATCGGTCTCGCGATCCTTTCGAGCCAGAGCTCGTGCGTGCTCTGGACGTCGTCGAGTAACCCGATGGTGGTCGGCATCTCCACTTGCGCGAGATCGGAGCGCAGGCGGGGCGTCAGATCGCGCAACTGCGTCTTCGCGTCGTACGCTGGCTCAAGGAAAAGCGGGTCGCCGGTGCTGGTATAGCCTCGCAGCCCGGTCTCCATGTCGATCTCGTAACGGAGCGTGCGAGCCGTCAAGAACTCGGCCTCGCGGAATTGTTCCTGAACCTGAAAGCCTCGCTGCAAGACCCGCGAGACTTGGTACGCCTCGGCCAGCATGAGGGCGCTCACCGCGGCAGCCAAGAGGAGCAACGCCCACAGAACGTAGCCGAGATCGAAGCGCGTGTCGCCGCTCGAACGTGACTCCAGCCAGTCCGACAGCCTCGTCGACGCATGCGCCGGCGATTCGAGGCCATCGAACTCGCGAGCCTTCACCCCGCGGGCCCGATCCGGCGGCATCGAGCCTTTTGCTCGCGTTTCGAGCCGGCCCATCAACGCGCTTTCCTTGGGCTCCAATGCAAATTCGCCCATTAGTTGTTCGTCCGAAGGTTTACCCAAAAAATTAAGTCTACGCCCATTCGGCCGCTCCGTGGCACGAGTTTGCGGGCGCCGGCCGCCTCCCAGGCGCCGGCGTGCGTCCTTGGCAAGCGGAAGGTCTATCGGTAAGAGTGGGCCATCCGACTGCCACACCAGTGTAGCGCATTTGGCTCTTCAGCGCGCACGACAATCGGCCTATCGAGGAGCGGAGCGGCCGCCTGCGTCACGCCGCGGATTGGGCCGGTCGACGAGCTGGAGCGTCACGTCTTTATTGATAACGGCTAATCTTCTCCACCGTTCGTGAGTGACGCGCGGCACTTTGGGATCCACGCACGGCACAGCGTTGGGTCGCACTCTTTTTCACGGGCCGCATATGACGACGCGTTTCGTTGTTGTCTTGCACGATTTGCGCAAGGCATTCCTAGCGTGGCACGTCGCCGTCCACGAACTCGATCTCCAACGAAGATCGAAACAAGAAAGTTCAGCATCGCGCCGCGGGCGGCGGAATTCGGTCGCCGGAGCTCGAGCGTGCCTTCGCTCGCTTCGGTGCTGCTGTCGCGGAAAAATGCGGATTCAAGCCCGCCGTCGACGGCTCGGAAGGAGTCAAACCCGGCTTCGGCCCATTCTTACAACCGCGGCAGCGTCCTGCAGGAATGTGATTTCGCGGTCCGCGATCAGCGCCGGCCCACGGTTCGAGCATGAACGCCTCGTTCGGAAGCGATTCTTTTCAGCTCGGAGAGTTGCTGCGGCGGCATGGCCATTAAGCGGGCCGTCGCGGTCGCCTCGCGTCCCGCGAGGATAACGACCAGGCGATTACCCGCCTGCTACAATAGTACCACAAAGCACGCGAAGCACGTCGGGGAGGTCGATATCCGGGCCGTTTGTGAGCGCACCATTGGTTGAGGACCGCAGGCTTTCGTGACCGGCGGCGAGGTTGAGCGGCGCGGCTTGGGACGACGCTTCGTCCCCTACGCATTGGTCCTGCCCGGCGTCCTTTGGCTCACCGTGCTCTTCCTGGTGCCGCTCGCCGGCCAAGTCAGAACCTCGCTCGAAGAGGGCAGCCTGCTGACGGGGCTCGATTTTAACTGGCACTGGCAAAACTATGCCGTGGCGCTCGGCGACTACGGGCCGACCTTTCTACGGTCGTTCGGCTATGCCGCCTGCGCCACGCTGCTCGCGATCTTCATTGGTTACCCGTTGGCATACTTCATGGTCTTTCGCGGCGGCAGCTTCAAGCTCGTGCTGCTGTTCGCGGTCGTCGCGCCCTTCTTCATCACGTACCTGGTGCGGACGCTCTCGTGGGAAGCGCTGCTCGCCGACAACGGCTTGGTGCTCGGCACGCTCAAAGCGCTGCATGTGCTGCCGCAAGACGCGTACGTGCTCGGTACGCCGCTTGCCGTGATCTTCGCGCTGACCTACAACTTCCTGCCCTTCAGCGTCTTGCCGATCTACGTGAGCCTCGATCGCATCGACCCGACGCTGGTCAGCGCGGCGGAGGATCTGTACGCGGCCCCCTTCGTCGCCTTTCGCAAGGTCGTCTTGCCGCTCTCGCTCCCAGGCGTCTTCGCCGGAAGCCTGCTGACGTTCATCCCCGCCGCGGGCGACTTCGTCAACGCGATGATGCTGGGTGCGCCGCAGCGGCAGATGATCGGCAACGTCATCCAGAGCCGCTATCTCGTGACCCTCGACTACCCGATCGCGGCGGCCGCCTCGCTGATCCTGATGGCCGCTCTCATCCTCTGCGTAACCGCATACTCCAAGCTCTTCGGCACCGAAGAGTTGACCGGTTGAGCGATGGCGACCGCTTCGCACGCCGTCTCGACCCGCGTCTCGTTGCCGAGGCGCTTGGTCGACGCCGTGGCCCGGCACGCCGTCACGTTCGTCGCGCTGCTCAGCCTCGTCTATCTGCTCGCGCCGATCGGCATGATGATCGCGCTGAGCCTCAACCAAACCAACGGAAAGTTCGACTTCGTTTGGCACGGCTTCTCGGCGGCGGCTTGGGCGAATCCGTTCGCGGTCGAAGGGCTGCTTCCGGCGCTCAAGATCAGCGCCTCGCTCGCCGCGACGGTCACCCTGATCGCGACGCCGACCGGCACGGCGATGGCCTACGCGCTCGTGCGCTACAAGTTTGCAGGTCAGACGCTGCTCGATCTCGCGCTGCTCTTGACCATCTCGACTCCCGAGGTCATCCTCGGCTCGGCGATGCTCGACATGTTCCTCAACCTGCGCGCGCCGATGGGGCCGGTGACCCTGGTCCTCGCGCACGTGATGTTCGACATCGCGTTCGTGGTGATCATGGTGAAGTCGCGCCTGCGCGGATTCGACATCACGCTCGAGCACGCCGCGATGGACTTGGGCGCACGCGGCTGGCGCGTGTTCTCGAAGATCACGCTGCCGCTCATCTTACCGTCGGTGCTCACGGCGGGGATCCTGGCCTTCATGCTCTCGCTCGACGACTTCATCGTGAGCATGTTCGTCGCGGGACAGACGGTCACGTTTCCGCTCTTCGTATGGGGCGAGGCCCGGGTGGCCATGCCGCCTCAGATCTACGTCATCGGCACGAGCATCTTCCTCATCCTCGCAGCGCTGATGATCGGCAGCCTGCTCCTGGACCGAAGCCGCGGCCCGCTGCGCGCCGCCCGAGTCAAGAGGGAAGGTTAGGGACACGAGGATGCGTGCCATTCCAGACCGGCCGGCCGGTGCCGTCCAGAATCGCAACGGGTCGACGAAGATGAGCCGGGTCGAGGACGACATCGTCATCCGCCTCGAAGGCGTCTCGAAGCGGTACGGCGACAAAGAAGTGCTGCACGCCGTCGACCTCGACGTGCGCCGCGGCGAGTTCCTTACGCTGCTCGGCCCCTCGGGCTGCGGCAAGACGACGACGCTCAAGCTGATCGCCGGTTTCGAGACGCCGACGCAAGGGCGAATCGTGCTCGACGGCGTCGACCTCTCGGAGACGCCGCCCTACAAGCGGCATCTCAACACGGTCTTTCAGCAGTATGCGCTCTTTCCGCATATGAGCGTCTACGACAACGTCGCCTTCGGGCCGCGCACTGCAGGCGTCAGCCGCGCCGAAGTGCAACAGCGCGTCGCCTCGACGCTGGCGATGGTCAACATGAGCGACTTCGCGCCCAAGAGGCCGGCGCAGCTCTCGGGCGGCCAGCAGCAGCGCGTGGCCCTGGCGCGGGCGCTGGTGAACAACCCCAGCGCCCTGCTGCTCGACGAGCCGTTGAGCGCGCTCGACGTGAAGCTGCGCCGCCAGATGCAGTTCGAGCTCAAGCGAATCCAAACCGAAGTTCGCACGACCTTCATCTTCGTCACCCACGATCAGGACGAAGCGCTCACGATGTCGACGCGGATCGCCGTCATGAACGAAGGCAAGATCGACATGCTCGGCGCGCCCGAGGAGATTTACAAACGGCCGAATACGCCCTTCGTGGCCGGCTTCATCGGCTCGGCCAACCTTCTGCCGGCGCGCGTCAGCAACCAGTCCGGCGGTGAAGCGTCGCTCGAGCTCGAGGGCGGGGGCGGCGGAGTCGCGAGCGGCCCTGCCGGTTTGGCGCCGGGAACGCGCGTCTTGCTCATGCTCCGCCCCGAGCAGCTCTCGCTCGCCGCGCAGCCTCAGCCGTCCGGGTTAGGCGGCTCGTTCTCGGCACGGCTTGGGTCGATCGATTTCCAAGGTTCGATCTTTCGCTACGCCCTACGGCGCGACGACGATCGGGAGGTCGTCGTGACGCTGCTGCCCCAGTATCAACTGATCGGCGTTGCCCCCGGCGACCGTCTGTGGATCCAATGGCACAGCGCCCATTCATGGGTCGTTCCCACGGATTAATTCATCCCGTTACTCCTCGTCTTCGGCTCGGGGCCGAGGGAAGAATCATGACACAGAAGCAACTGCCGGACGGGCTCGTCGGCCGAGGAGAATTCATCAAGTCCGCAACTGCCGCGGGCGTAGGCTTCGCTGCGGCCATGGGGTTGGACGCCGCAGCCGCGACCGGGACGCAGGCGGCTGCGCCGAGATTGGGCGGCCCGCTCCTGATTTCGAACTGGCCGTACTACATCAGTCCGAAAACGGTGCCCACGTTCGAGAAACGCTACGACGTGCAAGTGCGCTACATCGAGGACATCAACGACAATCCGAGCTTGTTCGGAAAGATCGCCGGGCCGCTGCAAGCGGGCCGGAACCCGGACCGCGACATCATCGTGCCGACCGACTATCTGGCAGCGCGCCTGGTGAAGCTCGGCTGGCTCGAGAAGTTCAGCCGCGCCGAGGTTCCGAACTCGAAGAACCTCGTTCCGGGCTTGCAGCATCCCGACTGGGATCCCAACCGCGAGTACAGTCTGCCCTGGGCGACCTACATGACCGGCATCGCGTACGACGTCAAGCGCACCGGACGCCCGCTCACGAGCATCAACGACATCTACGACCCGAAGTTCCGCGGCCACCTCTCGATGCTCAACGAAATGCGCGACACGCTGGCATTGGTCTTCTTGGGGATGGGCATCCAACCGGAGAAGGCGAGCTATGACGACGCTCAAAAAGCGGTCGCCAAGATCAAGGAGAACGTCGGCAACGGGCAGATCCGGCAGTTCTTCGGAAATGACTATGGTGCGGCGCTCTCGCGCGGCGACGTCTGGGTCGCCTTCGCGTTCTCCGGCGACGTCGTGCAATTGCAGAAAGACAATCCGGACCTGCGCTTCCTCGTCCCGAAGGAAGGCCTGTACCGCTCCGTCGACAACATGGTCATCCCGCTCGAGGCCGCGCACCGCGAGGCGGCCCTGGCCTGGATGAACTACATCTACGATCCCGCCGTCTACGCGCAGATCACGGCCGCGGTGCAGTACATCCCGCCGGTTGCCGGGACGCAAGCGTACGTGCGCAAGATCAACCCCAAGCTCGCCGACAATCCGCTCGTCTATCCTTCGAAGGACGTGCTTGCGAAGATGCACAGCTTTGCGACGCTCGGGCCCGAGGACGAGCGCAAGTGGGAGACGCTCTTCCAGGACGCGATCAACCGCTAGCGGCCTCGACGTTTCAAGCGTCGAGCGAAACGAAGGTCGCCGAGATCCTCGCCAAAACCGTCCAGCTCGCCAAAGACGGAAAGAGCGAGTTGTACAAGAGCACGCACTACTTCGACAGCACCGTCCAAAACTTGAACTGGCTTGGGTAACTGTCTCGCCGAGCCTCGTAGGCGGCCGAGGACGTCGAGCGGGGGGAGGGTTAGAGGTCGCTGCGCGCCGTGCTGCTCGACATCGACGGTACGCTGGTCTACAGCAACGACGCCCACGCGGCCGCCTGGAGCGATGCGTGCGCGCAGTTCGGGTACATGCGTCCTCCCGAGTTCTTTCGGCCGCTCATCGGGATGGGCGACGATCAGATCCTGCGTAAGGTCTCGCCCTCGCTCAAGCCTGATTCGGACGTCGGCAAGGCGATCGCCGCCCAGCGCGCGACCATCTTTCGTAAGCGCTACCTGCCCACGCTGCGAGCCCCCCCGGAGCACGCGCCCTCACGCGCTGCGGCGGATGGGACGTCACGAGCCTGGCGGGCGCCGTCGAAGTCTACAACGACCCGGCCGATCTGCTGGCCGGCTACGAGACGTCGCCCCTGCGGCTCGCGCTTCACTGCTGAAGCGACGAGCGCGAGCCGTCACTCGAGCAGCGCGATGGCGCGATCGGGCGTGGCGAGCTGGTCGAGCGTGCAGCAGCGCGCCGGTTTATCGCTGCGCCACCGCACCGGGCGCGTTCCATGCCGGATCCGGCCGCTCGTCACCTGATCGAACGCGACCTCCAACACGAGCGCAGGCCAGAGCTTCACGTAGCTGCGGTCGCGGTCCTCACCGCGGCTCCAACGGCTCGGCGCAGCGTCGGGCGCGCTGCCGGTGAAGCCGGGGTCGCCGATGTGCGGGCGCAGGCGCTCGAGCAGAGCGGCGCGCTCCGCCGTCGAGAAGGCGCTGCAAAAGCCGATGTGATCGAGCAGTCCCGCGTCATCGTAGAGCCCGAGCAACAGTGAGCCGACGCGCGACGTCGAGCCCTTGGCGTAACGGAAGCCGCCGACGACGCAGTCGGCCGTCCGTTCGCGCTTCACCTTGACCGCCGCATCGCGCGTGCCGCTCGCATACGCGAGATCGATTCGCTTCGCGACGACGCCGTCGAGCGCACCGCCGACGCGGGCGAACCAGTCGTCGACGACGCTGCGCTCCGGCGTGGCCGGCGAGAGCCGAACGGTCTCGCCGTCGAAGGCGGCGGCGAACGTTTCGAGCCGCGCGCGCCGCTCGGCGAGCGGCAGGTCGACCACGTCGGTTCCGTCCTCCGAGAGCAGATCGAATGCCAAGTACCACGCGGGCGTCCGCTTCGCGAGCATGCTCACGCGCGACGCGGCCGGATGGATGCGCTGCTGCAAGGCGTCGAACGAGAGCGCACCGGCGAGCGGCACGACCAGCTCACCGTCGAGCACGAAATCTCCGCCTCGCAGCCGCCCCAAAGCGGCGACGATCTCCGGAAAATACCGGCCCAGCGGCTGGCCGGCTTTCGACTGCAGCGTCACCTCGCGGCCGGCGCGAAAGGCCAGACAGCGAAATCCGTCCCACTTCGGCTCGTATTGCCAGAACGGGCCCTGCGGAACCTCGGCGACGGCACGCATCTCCATCGGCGGGTAGCCGAACGGAATCACGCCAGCGCCTTCCGCTTTCGCGCCTTCGCGGCCGGCGCGGTCAGGAAGCGCTCGAGCGCGACGCGTCCGGTCTTCTTCTTCAAGGGGGCCCAGAGATCGCCGACGGCAACCAGACGCTCGCGCACGTTGTCGAGCCGGAAGTCTTCGATCTCGATGCCGGAGGCGATCTCGTCCCACGTGACCGGCGTCGAAACGGTCGCGCGCGGTTTGGCGCGCACCGAGTAGACCGAGGCGAGCGTCTTTCCCCATGCATTCTGGTTGTAGTCAACGAGCACGCGCCCCGGCGGGCGCTTCGCGATCCGATATTCGGCCGTAATGACGTCGCGATGCAGCCGCTCCATCATCTGCGCGAACGCCTTCGCGAACGTCCACACGTCCTTTTGGCGCGGGCCGCGCTCGATCGGCACGTAGACGTGGATGCCGGAGGAACCCGAGGTCTTGGCATAGGCCGGGATGCCGAGATCGTCGAGCGCTTCGTGCACGTAGAGCGCAACTTGACGCACCGTGGCAAACGGGGTCGAGCCGTCTTTGACCGGGTCGAGATCGAAATGCAGGTAGTCGGGGCGATCGGTGTCGTCGCAACGTGAGTACCATTCGTTGAGGTCGATGCAGCCCAAATTCACAACCCACAGCAGCGAGGCCAGGTCGTCGACGATCGGAAAGGCAATCACGCTGCCCGAGCCGTGTTCGATCGAACACGTCTTCAGCCAGGCCGGGGCGTTCGGCGGCGTGCGCTTCATGTAGAAGAACTCGCCGTCCGCACCGTTCGGATAGCGCTTCATCACTTCCGCACGACGTTCCAGATACGGTACCAAGAAGGGCGCGACGTCGGCGTAATACTGCAGCAGGTCGCCCTTGGTCGCGCCGGTCGCCGGAAAGAACGGCTTGCGTAAGTTGGTGAGCGCGACGTCGCGCCCGTTTGCCCGCACGACGGCATCCGCACGGTCGCCAGGGATCGCGTAGGCTCCGGGCTCAATCCTGTCGGTCGTGCTACGTGTCATCAGCTGTAATCTCAACGGCATCCGGGCCGCGGCCCGCAAAGGCTTCTTTCCCTGGATGGAGGCCCAAGCCCCGGACGTCGTCTGCCTGCAAGAGACCAAGGCGCAGGAGCACCAGCTTCCAGCCGAGGCGCTCGAGCTCCGCCACTACCACGCCGCCTTCGTCGACGCGCAGAAGAAAGGCTACAGCGGCGTTGCGATCTACTCCAGGCGCGAGCCGCTGCGCGTCGTGCGCGGCACCGGCCTGGAGGATATCGACCCCGAGGGCCGCTTCGTGCGGATGGATTTCGTAGGAGACTTGTCGATCGCGTCGCTCTACGTGCCGTCCGGAACGACGGGTCCGGCCCGGCAAGCGGTCAAGGAACGCTTCCTCGATCGCTTTCTCGCTAACCTCATCAAGATGAAGAACGAAGGGCGCTCGATGATCGTCTGCGGCGATTTCAACGTCGCGCATCGGGAGATCGACGTCTTCAGCCTAAAATCGTGCGCGAACACGACCGGGTTCCTTCCGCAGGAACGCGCCTGGTTCGACGACCTCATCGAGCGAGTCGGCTGGGTCGACGCGTTCCGCTTGGTGAACGGAGAGCCGAAGCAATTCACGTGGTGGCCCGGCTGGAAGGGCGCCTGGGAAAACAACCTCGGCTGGCGCATCGACTACCAACTGATTACGCCCGATCTCGCCCCGGCAGTGCGAGCGGCAACGATCTACCGCGCCCAACGATTCTCCGATCACGCGCCTTTGACGATCGACTACGAGCGTTAACTAGGCCCCTACGGCTTAAACTGGAACGGCGTCGAAGGTGAGGATGTCGACGCCCGCTTGGGCGAAGTTCTTGAGGTCGGCGACGACCGCCGTGCCTTGCGAAGACGACAACGCGGCCTTCATGGCATCGACCGACGGGAACGTCAGGATCGCGACGAGGTAGTAAGGATCGCTCGGGCCGAGCTGTTTGCTGATCGTGTACGACGTGAGCCCGGGCAGCGTTTTGGCTAGCGGCGCATGCTTCGTCGCATAGTACGAATCGAAGGCCGCGGGGTCCGCCGGTCTCTTGTAGAGCGCGACGATCGTTCCGGCGTCTTGCGCGGCACCCGCAGGCACGGCGGCAAAGGCGACCGCCGCGCCTGTGGCGCTCATAAAGGTGATTCGTGAAACTGACATCCGTGGTGCCTCCTAAACTACGACGTGCGAGGCTCCTGCTTGGTCGGCTAGTACGCACATCCCCGCAGAGCCCTCGATTGCTCGGCCCTGTTCTGAGGGGGCGGCTCAGGGGCACACGGCTTAAGCGCTTTGCACATCGTTCGAGCGCACGCGGGCGAGTCGTCGCTCGGGTTGAGCCTGATCGTACAGAAAAGTACACAACGACGTTGCCTTACGCCGTTTGAGTTGACGAACGTTGTGCGGCGAGAGCGGCCGTGATTTCTTGGTGTGCTTGGGCTCGAGTTTCTTGCCGACCGCTTTGATGTGCTCGCGCAAATCGGCGATCCGCAGCGGCCGCAGCTCTTCCTTCGACGATTCCATCCCGTCGAGACTGAACTTCACTGCGTTGTACTGACGCGATGTCAGACCGAACTCGCGCATAAAGCGCGGTTTGGAAATCGCCCGACCGCTGCGGCGTTGGGCAAATAAAGCGCGCGTTGCACGACCAGAGAGCCATGCAAACTCGCTAAACGAGGAGTCATCGGCAAGACACAGTCGGGCCTGATAGGCCCGCATTAGGCCCATTCTAGCATACGCTGCACGAGGAGAAAAGAGGATTGTTGTCTGAGGATTGTTGTCTGAGGATTGTTGTCTATAGATAACCATGTCTTGTCGGCGCAAGGAGGGCCCCGACGCCACGGCGGCGACGCAGCCCGCGGGCGTGCAGCCTAGGTTGGGGCCAAGTGCAGGCCTTCCGGAAACGGCCACCTGCGGGCAGCGCACGCGTCACAAGCGTGCGCTGCTACGCGCGTGGCCGGCGCGCACAGATCTCGAGCCGCGTCCCGGCCGGATCTTCGAAGAACAGGGCCGGATAATCGCTGTCGTCCGTCCACTCCACGATGCGGCTGCCCGCTCCGCGCACGAGCGGCTCGATCGCGGGCAGATTCGCCTCGTCGTCCAGGGCGAACGCGATGCGCGTCGGCGTAGGGACCATTCCCGCAACCTCGATGAAACCGACGAACCAGCCGCGTTCGCCGGGCTCGATCGGGGTGTGGTACTCGATCGCATTGCGCGGATGGTCCGCATCGACGTCGTACCACTCGCCGTCGAGGGCGACGTGCGCCTCCGTCTTTCGCGAAAGGCCGAGCACGGGCAAGAGCGCGTCGTAGAAGCGCTCCACCGCGACGAGCGAGGGGACGCGGATGTCCGCATGGTCAAGCCCAAGCAACTTCATCTTCTTCACCTCCGAGTTCCCCGGCGGACTTCAAGGGCGCGTTAGCGCCGCCTCTCCGTCAGGCGCTCGCCAGGGTCAGTTCGGGTTTAGCATTCCCCCGCGCTCGACCGAGCGGTCGCGGCGCTAGGACACTAACTTGGCGGTTGGGCTTTCGACGAGGTCGTCTCGTCGAGCAGATACACGATCGACTCGTACGTGAACGGCAGCTGATCGCTGAGCACGATCTCGCAGGTCTTGGCAAACGAGTACGCGCCGGAGAACGTGCGGCCCGCGAGCTCCGCAGCTTCGTCGCGCAGCGCGGAAGCGGGCCCCTCGGGATAACGGAAGCCGCGATCGCCGCCGGCACCGCAGCAGCCTCCGCTCGCCGGCGTGTAGCTCTCCTTGGCACAGGCTTTGCCGAGCGCCTCGATCGTCGCGTCGAGCCCGAGCTGCTTACAGGCGCAGGTCGGGTGCATGACGACCGACTCCTTGGGGTGCGTGACGTCGAGCCGCGGCAGCGCCTCGATCAGCAGCCACTCGGCGATGTCCAGGATCTTCAGCTTCCCGTAGTTGGCCTGATTCTCGGGCGTGAGCAGCGGCGCTTTGCCGGCCCACATCTCGTTCTCCATCTCGTGCAGCAAGGTCCGCGTGCAGGAGGTGACGTCGCACATGATCGGCAAACGCCCGCCGTCCGACCAGCGGTACATCGCGGCGACCACGCGGTTCACCATGATCTTCTGCGCTTCGGGGAAGCCCAAGTGTGCGAACATCTGCGAGCAGCACAAGCCCTTTGCGTCTTTGGGCAGGTACATCGAGAGACCGGCTCGCTTGGCGACGCGCAACACGGTCTCCATCACGCCGTCCTTGCCGGTCGTCGACGAACCCAGCATGCGCGTTATGCAGGCCGGGAAGTAGACGACGTCGGCGCCGTCGGGACCGGTGGAGGGACGCGCAGGGGCGGGGCCCATGTTGCGCGACCAGCGCGGCAGCGCGGGCAGCACGCGACGGAGCGCGTCGGTGATCCAGGGCATCGTGCCGCTGCCGGTCACCTTGCCGACGGCCGTTCCGCCGTGCATTGCCAGCCGAGCCGCCTCTTCGATCAGCGAGAACCGCTCCGCCGCCGCTGCCATCAAGGCGCGGGCCGCTTTGGGTGAGGCCTCGCTGCGGTCGTAGTCGGTGAGATAGGCCGTGCTGATGCCGACGGGACACACGATGCCGCACATCCCGTCGGCGACGCACGTCTCGCGCCCCTCGAAGACGTACTGCTTGCCGAGCGTTTGCGCGCGCGCGTGCTCGCCGGCCTTCTCGAGCGAAAGGCGCACGCGATGCGCTTGAATGCGCTGGCGCGGCGTCAGCGTGCTATAGCGCGTCGGGCAGACCCACTCGCAGAAGCCGCATTCGATGCAGCGGTCGGTGGTCGCATCGCCCAAGGTGGGCATGCCCTTGATGTGCTCGAGATGGACGTCAGGATCGTCGTTGATGAGCACGCCCGGGTTCATCAGGTTCGCCGGATCTATCAGCGCTTTCAAGCGCCGCATCAGGCCATAGGCCTGCGCGCCCCACTCGCGCTCGACGAACGGGGCCATCGCGCGGCCCGTGCCGTGTTCGGCTTTTAGCGAGCCGTCGAATTCGAGAACGAGGGTGACGACGTCAGCCATGAAGGCGCCGAAGTGCGCCACCCGGGCAGCGTCGTCCATGTCGTCCGTGATCAAGAAGTGGATGTTGCCCACGCTGGCGTGGCCGAAGATCGCGCCCGCATAGTCGTATTTCTCGAAGAGCCCGTTGAGGCCGAGGATGAACGTGTCGAGGCTTTCGACCGGTACCGCCACGTCTTCGAGGATGACGGTCGTGCCCGGCTTGCGCGCGCCGCCGACGCTGGCGAAGATCCCGTCGCGGACGGTCCACAAGAGCGCATGCTCTTTCACCGAGGTGGTAAACGGCAAGTGGTGCAGTAACGAAAGGCCCGAGATGACCGCGCCGGCCTCGGCCTGCTGCGCCGCGAGTTCGTCGAGCGTCGGGCCCTGATAATCGACCAGCAAGGCGGCGGCGCCGTCGGGCAGGCTTTCGAGGATCGCGGGAACGCCCGGCCGTCCGATGACCGAACGAAGCGAAGCGATGTCCATCATCTCGATGGCGACCGCGCCGCTCGCAGCCAGGGCGGGGACCGCTGCCGCGGCGTCGACGACGCCATGGAAGAACAGCAGCGTGCTCGATTGGTGCGCGGCCAAAGGGATCGTGAAAAGCTCGGCCGAGGCGATGTAGCCCAGCGTGCCTTCCGAGCCGATCATGAGGTGCGACAGGATGTCGAGCGGCTCGTCGTAGTCGAGAAACGAGTTCAAGCCGTAGCCGCACACGTTCTTGATCAAGTACTTGCGCCGGATCTTCGCGCAGAGCTCCGCGTTCGCGCGAACCTCGTCGCGCAGTGCCGCGAGGCCGTCATGGATTCCAGGGTCGGCCGTGGCAAAGCGCGCGCGGTCCTCGGGCTGGGACGTGTCGTACCGGTGCCCGTTCGGCAGCACGAAGTCGAGCGAGGCGAGCGTATTGAACGCGTTGTGCTTCGTGCCGGCTTGTTTACCACTGGCGTTGTTCGCCAGCACGCCGCCCATCATCGCGACTTGACTCGAAGCCGGATCCGGGCCGACCTTCTTGCCGAAAGGCTTCAAGTGCCCGTTGAGCTGCAAGACCGTCAGCCCGGGTTCAAACCAAACTTTCCGGCCGCCGTCTCGCAGCTCCCAGCCGCGGAAGTGGAAGCGCTGGTCGGCGATGACCCCGTCGCCGACGGTCTGCCCTGAAAGCGAGCTCCCGCCGGCGCGCAGCGTGACCGGGATGCCTTGCTCGCTGCCGATCCGCAGCAACGTTATGACGTCCGCGGCCGATGCGACCCGCACGACGGCCAGCGGCTGGTATTCGAAATACGAGCCGTCGCGGCCGTAGACGGCGCGGTAGATCTCGTCGCACTTGACCGCGCCAGGCGGAAACGAGGACTCGAGGAGGCGCTTGAGCTGGGCCGCGTCCGGCGGCCTCGCGGCGCTCGCAGGAACGCCGGCCGCTGATTGCGAGCGGCTTACAGCCTCGTCACGTCCCCGTGGTTCGCTATCGACGATGTTCCCGATGCCCCAGCGAATACCAGACGCCCGGTTCGCTTACCTCGTGCCGGGCCTCCCGATCGGCATTCTCAGGCACTAAAGCGCCGGCGACTCGCTTGCTACACCTATATGGAACGTTGCATGAGAGCGACTGCGAGCAGGTAGCGACGGCCCTCGCTCACCGCCATCTCCTTGCGCACGAGATATCCCTCGGGGTGCTTGTCGAAAATGCGGTAGCCGGCGCGCAACGCCTCACCCAGACTCGAGAATGTCAGCAAGGTAACCTCCGGTCGCACGGAGCCGTCTTCATCACGAGCACCATCCGCGCCAGGTTCGGGATTCGTTCCCAAAGAAAAGCGAGCGCGCAACACGCTTGTAAGCGGGCCGTCCGTACTATTATACCAGCGCCGCGTCGCGGAGATGCCGCTCGACGGGAAAGAAACCTTGACCTTCGCGAGCAGGTACGCTGCTTCGGGCGCCGGTTCAGCCGGAAGACGAAACCGTCGGAGGCGGCTCCAGCCCCAATTTTTGTGCGACGCTGTTGAGACTGGCGACGACGACCGGATCGAGCGGAACGCCTTCCGCGAGGTGAGCGCGCGTCTTGAGCGCTTCGATCTCGCCGGCGGTGTAGACGCGCTCGCAGCCCGGCGCGGGTTCGCTCGTGCGAAACTGTTCGAGCAACCTCGAGACGTCGCGCTTGAAGGGGGCCGCGTCGCGAAAGCCGTCGATTCGAAACGCGGCGAAGAAGTGGCTCGTGATGGCCGACCGCAGGCCGCCGCGCGGCGGCATGTCGGGGATGAGCACGCCGCCGCCGAGCACGCTGCACAGAATGTCTGAAAGCAGACCCAGGCCATAGCCTTTATGGCCGCCGCCCTCGACGCCGAAGCCGCCCAGCGGCAGGAGCGCGCCGGCCATGCCCGCATCGGGATCCGTCGTCGGCGCACCGTCGACGTCGATCGCCCAGCCCGGCCGGAGCGGCTTTCCCAAACGCTTGGCGATCTCGAGCTTCCCGAGCGCTACGGTCGTGGTCGCCATGTCGAGGACGAACGCATCGCCGTCCTCGGCTGGAACGGCATAGGCAAAGGGATTCGTGCCCTGCATCAGCTTCCGGCCGTAGGTGGGTGCGGCGAGGCCCCACGAGTTCGTCGATGCGATGCCGATCATGTCGTTCTCGAGCGCGAGCATCGCATAGTATCCGGCGATGCCGAAATGATTCGAGTTGCGTACCGTCGCGACGCCCGTGCCGCTCGCCTTCGCTTTTGCCAGCGCGCCGCGCATCGCGCGCACCGAGACGGGATGACCGAGGCCGTTTCCCGCGTCGATCGCGAGTTGGGTCGCGCTCTCGAACAGGATCCTTTCGGCCGGGCGCGCTTCCGTCGTCCCGTCGAGGATGCGGTCGACGTAGTACTTTTCGAGGCGCGCGACGCCGTGCGACTCGATACCGCGGACGTCCGAAGCGACGAGCACGTCGGCGGCCAGCCCTGCGTCGTCAGCGGAGGCGCCGACGGCTTGGAGCGCGCGCGCCACGAATCCGCGCAGTTCCCTCGCGTCGAAACGCGTGCGATTGAGCTCGGACTGAGCGGACATTTTCGGCGGCTTCGACGCAGCGGCGCCCGTTCCGGCCGAGGTGTCTACGCAGGGCTCCTAATCGACCCGCCTCAGGCCGGACCGGTAGCGACGCCAGCGCGCTACGTAAAGGCCCGCCACCTTCGCGAGGGCGACCACTCCCGCTTCGTCGATCTCGCCGACGACCTTGCCCGGCGCACCCTTCACCAAGCTGTTGTCCGGAATGACCTTGTTCTCGGTGAGCAGCGCGTTCGCGCCGATCAGGCAGTTGCGGCCTATGCGCACGCCGTTGAGAATCGTCGAGCCCATGCCGACGAGCGAGTTTTCGCCGACGGTGCACCCGTGCAAGATCGACTGGTGGCCGATCGTACAGCGCGCACCGATCGAGATCGGGAAGCCCGGATCGACGTGAAAGACGCAGTTGTCCTGCACGTTGCTGCCGGCACCAAGGGTGATGGGCTCGTCGTCGGCGCGCAGCACCGCGCCGAACCAAACGGCGGCGTCGCGTTCGAGGCGCACGTCTCCGATCAGCACCGCGTCCGGCGCAACCCAATACGCCTCGTCGGCAGGCAAGACCGGTGCGACGCAGTCGAGCGAAAAGATCGGCATGACTTCTCTCCTCCAGTGTGCGCCGCTGCGAAACTGCTTCTGTGCGCCGCGGGCCGAGACACCGAGCGACCGTCGAGTGGCCCACTGCGCACCTCAACCCGGCGTTTCGGGCTCCTCATCCGCGGCAATCGGCTGTTCTACTTGCGATTGACGCCGCCGCAAGCCCAGCCGCAACTCGTCGAGCGAGAAGGCTTGCACGGAGTCGAGCGCGTGCTCTTCGATCCGCAGAGCATGGCGCAAAGCGGCCCCCCCGTCGATCGAGTCGGTGTTCGTCTCCCTCGACGGCTCCAAGGTCGCGTTCACGACGCAGCCGGGAGGCTCGGAGAACGAGACGATGCATGTCGTCGACGTCGCGAGCGCAAGGCTGCTGCCCGATACGATCGGGCACGTCGGCGAAGGCACGAGCCCGACCGCGCTCGCCTGGGACGCCGACGGCAAGGGCTTCGTTCACACGCAATTCTCGCGCGATCCCGCCGGAACGTACGCGACCTCGTCGACCCTGCTCTATCACCACGAGCTGGGCAGCGATCCCTCGAACGACGCGTACGTGTTCGGCAAGGGCCGCTCGCCACGTTCCGAATACACGTTGCAGCGTTCGCACGACGGCCGCGTGCTGGCCGTCACGGCTGCGGACGGCGCCGGGGTGCATGCCGCGCTGCTATTGCGCGACGCGAACGGGCCGCTTCGCCAAGTCGCGGTTGCCGCCGACGGCATCGGCAACACCGCAGATCCCGGCGGAGCGTTCGTCGGCGACGCATTCTATGCGATTTCGACGAAGCGCGACTCGCGCCCGCCGGCTTCTCCAGAGTGCTCGTGCGCCGCGTCTTCGTGCGTCGCTCGACGGCAAGGTCAAGATCCCGCTGGAGATCTTCGCCCTGCCCGGTATCGCCCGCAGCGGCAAGGCACCCACGCTGCTCACGGCCTACGGCGCGTACTGCATCATCTCGCGCCCGTTCTTTTACGGCCCGAACCTAGCGTGGCTCGAGCGGGGCGGCGTCTTCGCGCAGGCGATGATTCGCGGCGGCGGCGAGTACGGCGAGGCCTGGCACCTCGCGGCGCGCTTGGCGACGAAGACCGTGTCGAGCGATGATCTCGCGGCCTGCGCGAACTGGCTCGCGAACAACGGCTACGGCCATGCGCAACACCTCGGCATCTTCGGCGGAAGCGCGGGCGGATTTCTTATTGGCTTGGCGCTGACGCGGAATCCTGACCGCTATCGAGCCGTCGTCGCGCAAGTGGGCTTCTACGACCTGCTGCGCGAGGAGCGCACGCCCAACGGCGCGTTCAATACGCCCGAATTCGGCAGCTGAAGGACCCCGCGCAGTTCGCTTGGATGCTCGAGCAATCGCCCTACCAGAACGTCGTCAAGGGACGCGTGTATCCCGCGGTGCTCATGACGACCGGTGAGAACGACCCGCGCGTCGAGCCGTACAGTTCACGCAAGATGATCGCGAAGCTCCAAGCCGATTCGTCCTCGCCGTATCCATTGTTGCTGCTGCAGAAAACGGGCCAAGGCCACGGCATCGGCGACTCGTTCGAACAGCAGGTCCGGGAAGAGTCGCAGATTCTCACGTTCTTCGACAGCCAGCTTCGCTGACAGCGACGAACCTGCGGGCAGATACTGGGTCGGCGCTTGGACGCTCGATGACGTTACGAGCGAGTGCTGCGAAGGAATTCCGCGTAGCTCGTGACTACTCTCGCTGCCATGACCTACCACGAACATTCCGATTTGGCGCTGGTCGGGGATTTGAGCAAACTTGCTCCTACCGAATTCGCAGGTTTCGTCGAGCTCGACAAGATCGTCGGTCGAACCGACGGCGCGATTCCGCAGAAATACCGCGAGCTCATGGCGCTTGCCGTCGCGTTCACCACGCAGTGCCCCTACTGCTTGGACGTTCATACGGCGAACGCGAAAAAGGCCGGCGCAACGCGCGCAGAGGTCGCCGAAGCGGCCTTTATCGCGGCCGCCCTGCGTGCCGGCGCAGCCGTGACGCACGGTACGCTTGCGCTGAAGCTTTTCGACGCCGCGAAATAAGGGGGCGCCACCCCCCGAAGCCGCGGCCTGAGGCGACGGGAGAGCGCTATAGCAAACCCTCTCGCTCGAGGCTTGCGAACCATTCGAGCACGGCTTCCTCGTACATGAGACCGAAGCGGGCCGTGCGCGCCGCCATGGCCCGGTCGACATCGCCGCCCTGGAGAAATGCGAGCACCTTGCGGTATTCCTCACGGCGGTTTTCGTGGCGGGCGCGGTGGTCGCGCAGGATGCGAGCGAGCTCGGGCACCGGCAGCCGGTCTCCGAAGAATACCGTCAGCAGCAGGGGAAAGCGGATGAGCTCGTCCGCGGGCATCTTCGCGATCCACGCGTCGAAGGCGGCACGTCCCGTCGCAGTGCGCGTGAACGGGCGGCGTTCGCGCCGGCCCGCCTTGCCGGCCCGCACCAAACCAGCCTCTTCGAGCGCGCGCAGCTCACGGTAGATCTGACTGCGCGTCACGTTCCAAAAGTAGCCAATGGATTTCTCGATCAGCGAAGCTAGATCGTAACCCGAACGCGGTCCCTCAGCCAGATAGCCGAGCAGCGACGCCGCTGTCGCATTGAGCTCGAGCGAATCTGGCGCCTTGACATCGGCGCCTCCAGGCACTAGACTGCCTCCATAGTCCACATTGTATTAAAGTAAGGTATCGAAGCTTCTCCATCCTGCCCGTGAGGTATCTTGCATGGCCGTCGAGCGCCGTACCGTGGACCTTTCGCAGTATCCGGACCTCGTCATCATCTACTTGGGCATGCGCGTCAACGCGCTGGCAGGCCTCCGCACCCTGCTCGGGATGGGACCCAAAATCCAAAACTCAGCGAATGAGAAGCCCGACGGCTTGCTCTCGCACGAGTTCTTTCTCTATAGCCTTCTCCCACCGCACCTCATGATGCGTCAATATTGGCGGGACTATGAGTCGCTCGAGCGGTTCACGCGCTCGGAGCCGCACCGCGCCTGGTGGAAGACGTTCCTCAAGAACTCCGGCGGCACGGGCTTCTGGCACGAGACGTACGGAATGCAAGGCGGCGTCGAAGCGATCTTCGACGACATCGGCGACGACATCGGCGACGACATCGGCCTCCTACGCTTCGCCAAAGCGGTGCCGGCAAAAGGCACCATGTTCGGGGCACGGCGCCGCCTGCTCGCGACGGGCCACGGCGGCGCGATGATGCGCGATGAGGAACCGGCACCCGCCGTCGAAGAGGCGCTGCTCTAAGGGCCTCAGCCCAAGAGTTGGTCGGGCGTGATCGGCAGTTCGCGGATGCGTTTGCCGGTCGCGTTGAAGACCGCATTGGCGACGGCCGCCGCGCCGCCGACGATGGGCCGGAGCTTGTCGCTAGAATCATGCTGCGCATGATTCTGCAACTATGGGCGCGTTGACAAGCGCCCGAGACCGGATATTCTTGGCTGCGTTAACGTCGGCGTTAGCGGCATGACCGCAAGAACCAGCGGCCGTCCTTACGGCGCACGAGGTCGCACTGGCCCTTAGCGCCAGTAAACCGCTCGCGCTGGAACTTGCCCATGACATACGGTGCTTCGCGCCCAGGGTTTCGCGCACAGTACGGTCTGCGCATGAAGAAGGTGCGAAGGGCCCTGAAGGGCCGGCCGGGCGGGCAGCAAAGCAGACACGCGTGATCCTCGGCCCGATCCTCGTCGTGCTCGGAATTCCGCTGCTGCTCGGAATCGTCAAGCCGAACCGGTTTTACGGGTTTCGCACCGGGGCCACCCTGCGCGACGACCGCAAATGGTACCAGGCGAACGTCTTCAGCGGCGGAGCGCTCGTGCTGTGCGGCCTGGCGATCTCCATCCTGTCCTTGCTGCTGGCGCCCTTGTCGCACGGCGCGCTCGCCTACGGCGACTACAAGCTCCTCCAGGGCAGCGTCCCAGGTCGGCCCCTTGCTGCTCATGCTGGTCGCGCATTTCGTATACAACAAGCTACACTGAAGCGCTGGCGAACAACTTTTCGTAAAGAGGCGCGAACGAAGCCGGCGTTACGGGCGCAGATTCACACCGGCGGCAAGGTAGTGCGACTTGGTGTCGGCCACCGGGTTGAACGTGGTTCCCAGACCCACGTCGAGCGAGACGCATTCGCCTAATTGCCGCTCGAGCGAGACATCCACGAAGGCTTGCGGATTCGCTTGGCGCGCGATGAAGCGGCTTCCCAAGTCAACCGAAACGTCCGTCAGGTAGGCGGCGCGAATCTTGGCGCCGAGCGACGCACCCGGAAACTCGTGAGCGAGACCGGACTTGAAGGACGTCGAAACCCCGAAGAACCCCGTCAGCCCAAGGGCCGGGGTCGCCTGATACAGTCCGGTGACATCGAGCCCGTATTTCGGTTGCAGTTGCCGATTCGGCGCATAGTGGTTCGCCGGGGGCTGGATTTCGGCGCCAGCCGTCAGCGCGAGCTTGGGCGCATCGACCAGCGCATAGTTCGCGCCGACGCCTGCGTTGCTCATCAGATACAGCCCTACGCCGCCGAGGCCGGACTCCGCCACTTGGGACGGCGTGTCGACCAAGAGCTCGAGCCGCGACGCCGCACCCGCGCGCAGCCGGAACATCGGGTACGCCGCCAGCGCCGTCCCTCCGACCGCGGAGGCATTTTGGAAGTAGAGGCTCTCGATCAGGAATTGACCGCGCAGGACGGTGCACGCCGCCGGTATTCCGCTTGCGCCGTCAGTCTGAGCTAGCAGCGAGTCGTCGGGGCAGGCAAGGACCTCCGCGGCGCTGACCGGCGCTGCGCAACCAAGCGCACATATCAAAGGAAGGGCGAGCAATCCTGCGCGGCCGCCGCTGCCAAAGATCCTCTTCCGGCATCGGCTCACGTCCATTCCGGGATCATTGGAACGCGCAGCCGCGCGACGTCGGGCAGATCGAACCCGAAATGCTCGACGAGCAGCGCCCGCAGCGCCGCTCGGTCCTTAAGCCGCGCTGAGTGTCGTCGCCCCGAACGCACGAGCGTGACGTCCCGGTTCATGACGTTGACGCGCGCGTCCGGAGCGCGCGCGCTCAACATGAGCCGGTTGACGAAGGGTGAAGATGGGTGCGTCGCCGTGAAGTGATTGCCGACTTCGAAGTCGATCGCGTTATCGTGTTCCAGAGCCGATATCCAGCCGTCCACGGTCTCGCCGCCTAAGTCCGCGCGCAGCACCCAAAAGCTAGCGTCTCGAATCATCCAGTGGGTCTCATGACCGGCGCGCGCCCGCACGCCTTCGGCAAGCGGAATGGGAACGCGAGCGGCAAACGCGCCGAAGCCCGGATCCACCACAAAGGTTCCCTCGGGCAACGTCACCGTGAGAAACATGTGCGTCCGCGGCGACGCGCTGCGCGGCACGAAGATGACGACGCGCGCCGTATGCCGCATCAGCTCGAAGCCCAGCTGCTCGAGAACCGCGGCGAGCAACGTCGCGTGTTCGAAGCAGTAGCCGCCGCGACCGCCGTAGACGAGTTTCTCCTGGAGCCCGACGAGATCGAGCCGAATCGGCCGTTCGAGCAACACGTCGAGATTCTCGAATGGAATGCGCGAGACGTGGGCAGCCAGTATTCCCGCCAACGTCTCCAACGCCGGCCGAACGCCGCCGCGCCATCCGATTCGCTTGAAGTAGGCGTCGAGATCGACGGCGCTCAAGTCCGGAGTAGGTCGATGTTCTCGCTGCTTCATCGCCCGACGGCGACCGTGAGCGCGAACGTCCGCGCGGGCAGGCCGCTATGGATCCACGGTCTGCGGTACTCGAGCCTGGGTGCGTCCTGCCCACGGCGCTGCGCGCGGAAGACGAACGACACGGCGCCCGGAGCGCCGGGCAGCTTCGACATCGAAGATTCGAGGCGCGCGCCGCCGAGCGGCGCGAGCAGCGTCGGGTCGTTGCGCGCGATGCTCCACGAATAGCCCGTGCCGGGAGTCGTGGCCAGCCGCACCTCGAGGGTCGCGCTGCGCCGCAGGTGCACCGTTTTACTGGCGGCGTCTTCGGTGACGACGACCGGAGCCTCTGCCGTAGCGGCGGTTCCGACGCCGCAGAGCGCAACGACGAGGCAGACGAGCGCGACCGATCTCAGCATCGAGCGTCCCTCACGGTGAATTGCTCGCGGAGGCGAGGCAAAGATTGTCCGACGAGCAGACGGACCCTCCCTCCATTCCGTGTGGAGGCTTTCACGCCGGTGTCGCGAGCTATTTCAGGGGACGCCGCCGGCTCGCGCCTCGCTTAGCGAACTGCCGCCGCGCCGGCGAATGGCAGGCCGAAAACCGTGCGCAGCTGCGTCGTCGGCGCGGGAACGACGAGCTCGAGCGCCTCGAGCCAAAACGAGATCTTCGGCCGCTCCAATCCGAGCGAAGCGAAATCGCCGTCGGGCGGCATTTCGACGGTCGCGCGAGTCAAGCCGATCCGCGCGTGCAGACGCCCGGTAAAGAACAGAAACCGATCGTCGTCCATGCCGAGAGCAGGCAGCGGCAGCGCCATGCGCAGGCCGGTGCGTTTGGCACTTGCCCGCAGACGGCAGACGTCGCCTCTTCGGCCGTGAACGACGACCGTCCGCTCCGCCCCGCGAACCGCAACGTCGAAGGTGGCCTTCTCCTTCGGCACGCCCCAGATCGCCCGTCCGCCGGCCAGCGAAGCCGGGTTGTCCACGTAGAGCCGCGGCAGGTAGAACGCCAAATGCGTCCCGACCCGGACCAGCGCCGCGACCACGTTCAGCTCCCGATACGCCAGCGTCGAGCCGGCCTCGTACGAGAGAAAAAGCAAGCCGCCGAGCGTCTTCCCCGGGCCGACGGCGACGACGTCGCAGTCGGACGGCACGAGCGCCCGAGCGGCCCCAATCCCGACCGGCTGCACCGTTGCGATACCCCACCCGCGCAGGTGCCACGGCGCGGGTGGAAAGGGTACATCCACCAAGATAACTTTCGGAACGCGCGTCCCGGTTCATGTCGCGGGATCCGTGCCGGCCACGACCCACCGCCGTATAGGCGGGCTCTGGCTCGAGACGGTGCCGTTTCCGGGCCGCAGACGCGGCGACGGAGGTAGCCATGCTACGGAGCCGAGATCAGCCTGCATCAGTTGAACCTGGTCAGTCGAGACGTGAACGCCTTCGAATCGTCGAAGATCCCGACGGAATCGCCGTCGGCTTGATGAGTCCAGTCTCAGCTGACATGCGCTCGTGGCGCCCGAAGTTTGAGTCGGAGCTGATTGACCTCGCCGCAGCCGGGGAAAAGGGTCGAAGCCATCATGCTGCTACAAGAAAACGACGCTGCAATCAAGCTCCGCCTCGGCTGCCGATTCAGTTTTTCGTCACCGGGACCGGCACCATCGATCTTTCTGGTTCGGCCGCACTCGACCGACTCGCGCCGCATTCGCGAGGAGCACTGGGAGAGCGAGCCCTTCGGTTCCTATCGCGACTACCGTGACGTGTACGGAAACGTTTGCCGTCGCGCTACGCTACCGGCAGGTCGCTCGGTCGTCCGCTATGACGTCGTAGCCGAAACTTCGCGCGAGGCCGATCCGGTTGACCTTGCAGCAACCGAGCATCGGGCGGCGGAGCTACCCGACGACGTTCTCTTGTACACGTTGCCGAGCCGGTACTGCCTTTCAGACGTCCTAGCGCGCGAGGCGCTCGCGCGTTTTGGCGGGATCGAGCCGGGTTGGAGGCGCGTTCAATCGATTTGCGATTGGGTTCACGAGCAAATCGAGTTCTCGTACGGCACGAGCAACGTGACCACCACGGCGACCGACGTGCTGGCCAACGGGCGCGGCGTCTGTCGCGATTTTACGCACCTGGCGATGACCTTCTGCCGTGCGTTGAGCATCCCGGCGCGCTACGTGTGCGGATACATTCCCGATATCGACGTCCCACCGCCGGATGCTCCGATGGATTTCTGCGCGTGGTTTGAGGCTTACCTCGGCGGCGATTGGTGGACGTTCGATCCGCGCAACAACCAGCGCCGCAAGGGCCGGGTCGCGATCGCTCGCGGCCGTGACGCAGCCGACGTCGCGATGGTCACGACCTACGGCTCGACGCTGCTCGAGAACATGGAAGTCTGGGCCGACGAGATCCGGTGAAGCTCGGTGCCGAAAGCGGCTGACGCCGGAACCGTCGCGGCGAGAAAAAGGGCGCGTTAGCGCCCGGCCGCGGCGGCCGGCTTGTTCCGGACGACGGCCCGTGTAACGTCGTTCGGAATGAGATAGACCCGCGAGTTCGCGTAGTCGAGGTATTCTCGTGGCGCTCGAGACGTTCTCCGGAAGACTGATCGTGCCCACGCGGCGACGTGAGGTAGCAGATTTTCTCGACTCGCTGGATAGGCGATCCTAGACGCAGGTCCCTCGAAATGCGATGGTAAGGACCGTCCCAGTAGGTACGATCCTCGGGGACGCGGACATCGCGAGCATAGGGGGATAGGAAACGAGCATGAAGATCGGCATCATCGGCGTTGGGAAGATCGGGGACACACTGACGCGGCGCTTTACGGCGCTTGGTCACGAGGTCGTCATCGCCAATTCGCGTGGAGAAGAGACGCTTGCGCAGATCGCTTCCGAGACGGGAGCTACTCCCGTTTCGGTAAGCGAAGCAGCGCGCTTCGGAAAGGTCGTCATCGTGACGATCCCTGAGGGCAAGATTCCGAGTTTGCCGCACGACCTCTTTCGGGGCGTGGCCGCCGACGTGGTGGTCATCGACACCGGCAATTACTATCCCCTGCAGCGCGACGGCCGCATCGAGCCGATCGAAGCCGGGTTGACCGAGAGCCGCTGGGTGGAACAGCAGATCGGACATCCGGTCGTCAAAGCGTTCAACAACATCTATGCCGACCATCTGCTGCGGCTAGGGAAGCCGAAGGGCGATCCCGGACGCATCGCGCTGCCCGTCGCCGGCGACGACGCGGCGGCGAAGGCGGTCGTGCTCGAGCTCGTCGACGAGCTGGGATTCGATCCGGTCGACGCGGGCGGACTCGACGAATCCTGGCGCCAACAGCCCGGCACGCCGGTCTACGCTTCCGACCACGACGCCGCCGGCGTGCTGCGCGCGCTCTCTGAAGCACGCAACGAACGCTCGCCGGACTGGCGCGCCACCGCGAAAAGCCCCGGGACGTACGCCGCGCCGGCCTGAGGAAGCGGCGCGAGCGGCGTGAAGCGCGTGCTTACGTCTTACCGGAATCCAGATCTCGAAGCCGCCGTTTCCGGTGAGCGGATCGAACGACTCGCCGTAGCGCTCGAATTCGGGACCGCCCGCAGCTTCGAGCCCCGATTGCGGAAGCCAAACGTTCCAGATCGTATACCACCTGCGCCGCACGCTCGAGACATGGTCGTGATGCGAGAAGACCCCATACTTGCGTTCCGGAATGCGCAGGCGGCTCCAATCGGCACCGATGCCCGAGAAATCCGAGACCTCGACACCGCAGACGTATTCCACCTTCCCCCTGTGGTCGCCGTTGCAGAGCACGCCGTAGGTTGCTGAGCCGGCCTGCCCCGGAACGTGCCCGAGGTGCGGCACCAAGCGCTGCCATTTGCGCGGGGATGGCCCGCGGTTGCGAGTCGTAGCGCTGCCCGATCCCCGCGATGAGCAGCGTCTCGAGGTTCTCGAAGCAAGGCGCTTCGAGATTCGACTTTGAGCCACGCTCGTCGAGCGCGGCTTGATCCTTGCGCTCGCCTTCGACCTCGAAGCGGCACCGCCGCCGGGCGGCTCGGCAGCGAACCGCATCGGATGGAACTTAGGCGAAGCGGGCGACCTCGTCGAACTCGAAGCGCGGATTGCGCCGGTAAAGCTTCGTGTCGTCGCCGTAGCCGAGGTTGGCGAGCCACAACGACTTCAGCGTGCCTTCGGGAAAGAACGCCTCGTCGAGTTTCAGCTTGTCGAAGCCGCCCATAGGCCCGACGTCGAGACCGAGCGCGCGGGCCGCGAGCATGAAGTACGCTCCCTGCAGCGTGGCGTTGGTGAAGGCGAACTGCCTGGCGAACTCGGCCTTTTCCTCGCCCGCGAATTGCTCCCTGAATTGCGGAGCGTTCGGAAAGAGGCGCGGAATGTGTTCGTAGAACTTCGTGTCGGCGGCGAAGATCGCCGTCACCGGCGCGGATTTCGTTTTCTCGACGTTGCCGGGCGAGACCGTTGCGAGCAAGCGAGCCTTGGCCTCCGGCGACTCGACGAAGACGATGCGCAACGGCAGCGTGTTGGCGCTGGTGGGCCCCAGTTCGGCTAGCTCGAAGATGCGCGCGATGAGGTCGTGCGGCACCGGCCGCGGAAGAAAACCGCTGGCCGTCCGCGCTTCGAGGAAGAGAGTGCGCAACGCGCGCTCGTCGAGCGAACGGGCTGACTTGAGAGCGACGAGCTCGTCGACGGATGGGAGGGCCGGCTCGAAAGTTGCAGACATAGGGTTCCTTTGGAGAGGATTTCGTTGTATGATACTTGTACATTACAACTAATGTCAAGCCCTGCCGAAGCCGCACCGCTCCAGGGAGGATGCGAGGAGCTCAACGCCATCGTCGCCGGCTTCGCGTCGCTCGCTGCGCGCTATGCGGCCCAGTTGCAGGCGGCCGCCTCCGAGCACGGCCTCTCACCGCAGATGGCGACCGCGTTGTTGCAGCTAGGGAGCATGGGAAACGCGCGAATGAGCGAGTTCGCGCGAACGATGGCGTGCGACGCCGGCAACCTCTCGGGGACGATCGACCGCCTGGAAGAGGCGGGGCTCGCCCTGCGCGCACCCAGCACTTCGGACCGGCGCGTCCGAATGGTCCGCGCCACGGCCGAGGGACGGCGCGTCGCGGCGAAACTTGCCCGCAAGCTCGAGGCCGCCCGCGTCATCGCGGCGCTCCGGCAACTCGACGAGCACGAGCGCCGCGCCCTGCGCGCCACGCTCGAGCGATTGTGCGCCGCGGCCCGCAGCTGAGCGAGCCCTAACAGCGGCTTCCCGCACCCGCAAGCGCATCCGGACCGGACGGTCGGGGCGGAGCGTCACGAACGGCGCGAAACCGACCGCTTCGCGGCCGGGCTCGCAGCGATAGCGCTGTGCGATCGTGGCCAGCAGCAGCACGCCTTCGTTCCAAGCAAACTGCTCGCCGATGCAGACGCGCGCGCCGCCGTCGAAGGGAAAGAAGGCGAATTTCGGAATCGCTCCGAGCGGCCAGCGCTCGGGGAGAAAGGTTTCGGGCTCGACGTAGTAGCGCGGGTTGCGATGGGTGACAAAGGGGCTGGTGAGCACGACTGCGCCGGCGGGGATGCGGTAACGTCCGATCCTGACCTCGCTCAGCGCACGGCGTCCGATGAGCCAGGCCGGCGGATACAGCCGCAAGACCTCGCTGAAAAGCGGCTGCGGAAGCGCAGCACCTCCATGGCCAATTGATCGTCGGGAATCCCGTAGAGGCGCGCGGTCTCGAGCGCAAAGATGTCGGCCCAAGTCGCCGACCCGCGTTCCTCTTGCCGGAACAGATCCGTGACGACTTGGGGCGGCTGCGCCTTCGTCGCTTCGAGCAGCAGCGTGTATTGCTTTCGCAGCTGATCGAAATAGTCGATCGCGTACTTCGGGAAGAGCCGGTCCTTCTGGATAGCAGGGCGAGCCGGTCTTGCTCCGTTGAGACTTGCCGGGGGCGGGGCGGACTGGTCGAGGTAATTCACAAGCGTCTCCTCTCGCGAGGGGCCTGAGGCTGGTCCGCTCATTTTCCAGATACACCATCGCGCCGGCGTCCGCAAAGCATCGCGAAGGCGTCCTCGCGCAGCAACCATGGAAGTCCAAGGCATGCCGCGAAAGCTCGAGCCTCCGACCGAGGAGGCAGCGTGTCGCCGATAACCGCTCGTCAAATCGTTCTCGCGGCGCGACCGCACGGCCGCCCGCAGCCGACCGACTTCCGTTTGGAAGAGAGCGTGATGCCCGAACTCCGCGCGGGCGACGTCCTTCTGCGTGTCCTCTATCTATCGCTCGATCCGTACATGCGCGGACGCATGAACGCGGGCCGATCCTACGCAAAACCGGTCGAGCTCGGCGAGGTGATGGTGGGCGAAAGCATCGCGGCCGTGGTGGAGTCGCGCGATCCCGGTTTCCACGAAGGCGACGTGGTGCTCGCCGGAACCGGCTGGCGGACGGATGCCGTTCTTCGCGGCTCGGCGCTGCGGAAGATCGACCCGGGGCACGTCCCCGTCACGACCAGGCTCGGCGTCTTGGGCATGCCCGGGTTCACGGCGTACGCTGGGCTGCACGCGATCGGCAAACCGCAGCCCGGCGAGACCGTGGTGGTCGCGGCCGCGAGCGGCCCGGTCGGCTCCCTCGTCGGCCAACTTGCCAAGCTCGCCGGCGCACGGAGCGTCGGCATTGCAGGCGGCCCGCACAAGTGCGCTTACGTCAGAAACGAACTCCGGTTCGATGTCGCGGTCGACCATCGCGACCACGATTTTCCGCGGCTCCTTTCCGCAGCCTGCCCGGACGGCATCGACGTCTACTTCGAGAACGTGGGCGGGGCTGTCTGGCAGGCGGTCATGCCGATCCTCAACGACTTCGCGCGCGTTCCCGTCTGCGGTCTGGTCGCGCAATACAACAGCACGACGAGCAACGGGCCCGACCGGTTGCCGGCAACGATGCGTGAAATCCTCTCACGGAGCCTCACGATTCGAGGTTTCATCAACTACGAGTTCTTGCCGGAATACCACGACGCGTTTCTGCGCGACGTGGGCGCGGCAATCGCCGACGGACGCGTTCGCTATCGCGAAGACATCGTCAACGGCCTCGAGAACGCGCCGGCGAAATTCATCGGCATGCTCGAGGGCGACAACTTCGGAAAGGTGCTCGTGCGCGTCGGCGCTTAGCGGCGCCCTTCTTCCGCGTCCTGCTCGTCGAGATTCGACTTCATGTCTTCGAGCACGTAGCGATTGGCCGCCTCGCGCTGCGCATCCGAAACGTGCTCGTCGAAGTAGCGCGTGAGATCCGCATCGCTCGCGCCGCCCCGAATCAACTTGTCGAAATCGGCCTCCGAGACGCACGTCCGCTCGAGAAAGGCCCGCGAGAGGCCGCAGTAAGCGACGTAGTCGCCTCCGCTGCCGGCATGCTCGGCGCGAACCTTGTCGGCGAGCCGGGCCAGCCAGGCATAGCGTCCCAGCTTCTCACGGCCGCTGCGCGGCGGAGTCGTGTTCAGGTCAGGTGCAGCAACGTTCATGCGCGCGTCTTACCCGCGTCCTCGCGTACTCAACCTGGGTCGCTCGGCACCTGAGGACGGGTCACAGGTATTTCCCAGAGGGTCTAAGAACGCTTGCCTACCAGCCAAACGGTAGAGCGCCAAGACGCCGGCGTCCCTCTCGAACTCGAAGCCACAAAACAGCGGTACTGAACTAGCTTCTGGACGCGGGAACACTATAATGACAGCGACACCAAGGACATATCCGTGGGAATCGCTGCTGGGCGACCAGCTCGTGACCTTTCGAATGATGAGCGCGGCTGACAAGGATATCTTCAAAGATTTCGTCCGTTCGTTGCCCCGCAGAGACAACTACTACCTGATGCTGGACATGCACAGCGATCAATCGATCGATCTGTGGTTCAAGCGGGTTGAGACCGGTCAAACGCTCAGCGTCATCGCGCTGCAGAACGACCGCATGATCGGCTTTTGCGATCTGCACATCAACGACGTTCCATGGATCCGCCATACGGCCGAAATGCATCTCAACGTCAGCGGCACCCATCGAGGCCTGGGCCTCGGCAGAATCCTCGCGAACGAGATCTTCGCCATCGCACGGGCGCGCGGGCTCGAAAAGATCTGGGCTCGGATGGCGGCAACGCAGGAGGCGGCTCAAAGCGTCTTTCAAAATGTGGGCTTCCACGCGGAAGCTCTCCTATCCGACTTCGTGAAGAACGAGGACGGTTTGACGGAGGACCTCGTGATCATGTCCTACGATGCCGGCGAGCTTTGGGGGTTGTAACCCTGAACCTGCAAGAGAAGACGCCCAAACCTTCGGCCGCGGGCGACGACGCCGAGCTGACGCCGGCCGGTCTGCGCAAGCATTTCGAACGGCACATCCGCCGATCGCTGGCGAAGGATCGCTATAGCGCGACCGATCACGACCGCTACTATGCGCTGGCGCTGACCGTCCGCGACCGGCTGATCGACCGATGGATCGCCACCCAGCAAACGCATCATCGTCAGAACGTCAAGCGCGTCTACTATCTGTCGCTCGAGTTCCTGATCGGGCGGCTGCTGGGCAACAACGTCATCAACCTCCAAATGGAAGACGCTTGCCGCACCGCCATGGCCCAGGAAGGGCACGACTTTGAAGCGCTGCGCGAGCTCGAAATGGATGCGGGGCTCGGCAACGGCGGCCTGGGACGGCTCGCTGCCTGTTTTCTCGACTCGATCGCGACCATGAATCTGCCGGCGGTCGGCTATGGGCTGCGCTACGATTTCGGTATCTTCAAACAGACCATCGTCAACGGCTATCAGGTCGAACAGCCGGATGCGTGGCTGAAGCTGAACTATCCCTGGGAGATCGCGCACCCCGAGTTCACCTTCGAGGTCCAGTTCGAAGGCCGAGTCGAGCCTCGGCCGGGTCGTCACGGCACGGAATGGCATTGGCTCGATACGAAGAGCGTCATCGGAATACCCTACGATCTGCCGGTCGTCGGCTACGGCGGCGGCACGGTCAACACGCTGCGGCTCTGGTCGGCCAAAGCTGCCGAAGATTTCGACTTCGACGACTTCAACCGCGGCGAGTACGTGGACGCCGTGACCAACAAAGTCCTCGCCGAGAACCTCACCAAGGTCCTCTATCCCAACGACAACGTCTTCGTCGGGAAAGAGCTGCGCCTGCGGCAAGAGTATTTCTTCGTGTCGTGTACGCTGCAAGATATTCTGCGGCGCTTCAAGTCCGACGGCAACGCCTGGGAAGCGTTTCCGGACAAGGTCTTCCTCCAGCTCAACGACACGCACCCGTCGCTCGTCGTCCCCGAACTGATGCGGCTGCTCGTCGACCGTGAGGGCCTGGACTGGGAGCAGGCCTGGGAGATCGCGAGAGCCTCGACGGGCTATACGAACCACACGATCTTGCCCGAAGCGCTCGAAAAGTGGCCCGTGTACATGCTGGAGCGGCTGCTCCCGCGACATCTGCAGATCATCTACGAGATCAACGCACGCTTCTTGCGGGAGGTCGCGACGGCATACCCGTTCGAGAGCGACCGGCTGCAGCGGATGAGCATCGTCGAGGAGGGCCAGACGAAACACATTCGCATGGCCCACTTGGCCATCGTGGGAGCCTGCTCGGTCAACGGCGTCTCGAAGCTTCACACCGAGCTGCTCAAGAGCACCGTGCTGCGCGACTTCGCCGAATACACGCCCGAGAAGTTCAACAACAAGACGAACGGGATCACCCCGCGCCGCTGGCTGCTCAAAGCGAATCCGCCGCTCGCCAAGCTCCTCACGGAGGCGATCGGGGACCGCTGGATCACGGAGCTCGAAGACCTGCGCCGCATCGAAGGCTTCATCGACGACCCGAGTTTTCGCGAGCGCTTTCGAGCGGCCAAGCACTATAACAAGAAGATGCTGGCCCGCTACATCGCCGACACGCTCGGCGTCGCGATCTCGCCCGAGTCGCTCTTCGACGTGCAAGTCAAACGGCTGCACGAGTACAAGCGGCAGCTGCTCTTCGTGCTCTACATCATCGTGCTCCACAATCGCCTCAAGGCCGATCCGGCGCTGCACATCCCGCCGCGCACGTGCATCATCAGCGGCAAAGCCGCGCCCGGCTATGCGATGGCCAAGCTCATCATCAAGCTGATCCATCAAGTCGGCGAAGTCGTCAACCGGGATACGCAGATCGGCGACCGGCTCAAGCTCGTGTTCCTGCCGAATTACCGCGTGTCGCTCGCCGAACGGATCATCCCTGCCGCGGACCTGAGCGAGCAGATCTCGCTCGCCGGAACGGAAGCTTCCGGGACCGGCAACATGAAGCTCCAGCTCAACGGTGCCTTGACGATCGGTACGCTCGACGGCGCAAACGTCGAAATCTACGAAAGCGTCGGCCCCGAGAACTTCTTCTTCTTCGGTTTGACCGCTCAGGAGGTCGCGGAACTGCGCAACTCCTACAATCCGTGGGACGTCTATCACCACGACGAAGAGATCCGCCGCGCCTTGCAGCTGATCGAACATGACTTCTTCAGCATGGTCGAGCCGGGCGTGTTCCGGCCGATCGTGCATGCGCTCCTCGACGGGGGCGACTACTACATGTTGCTCGCGGATCTGCGGGAGTACATCCGAACCCAGGAGCGCGTCGACGCGGCGTATCAGGATCGCGAGGGCTGGATCCGAAAGGCGATCATCAACGTCGCGCGTGCCGGCAATTTCTCCTCGGACCGTGCAATCGCCGAGTACGCCGCCGAGATCTGGCACCTCGATCCGTGCATCGTGCCCGCCTAGCCGGTACGTTCACATCTTCTTCTCCTGGCCGTCGCACGATGTCGGGTGGGAGGACACGAAATGGTGCGCTTCGTCAGATATTTTCTCATCCTATCTGCGGTGATCGGCTTTTCACTCGGCTTCGGGCCGGCCGCGAGCGCCGCGACGGCATCGCAGGCGCTCACGATCTCCATCGTCGGCCCGGACGCGGGCATCATGGGGCCGGACGGACAGCCGCACGAGGCCTTCGTTCCGTCGAGCGTCATCGTGAAGGCGGGTACGCCCGTCCAAATCACGTTCATCAACTACAGCCACGCCGAACACAACTTCGTGCAGCCGCAGCTGAACCTCGATCTCGTCATCCCGGCAGCCGGCACGCGAGTCCGCTTGGCGACGACGACGGTCTCCTTCATGCCGACGAAGCGGGGCGTCTACCGCTGGTTCTGTTCGCTGCCTTGCGACGAGGAGCACGGTATGTGGGCCATGGGTCGGGGCTACGGCGGCCCCGGCAAAGAAGGCTTCATGGCGGGCAACATCGTCGTCCGCTAACGGACTGCGGTTACGAGCCTCCGAAGGGGTCGCGGCGTTTCCGGTGTCGTGCACCGACGGGTCGCTCGCATCGATCGCGGGCGACGGTTGGGGCGCCCAGGCGACCAACGCCGGCATCTGGTTCGCGCGCGCGGCCTGCAGCGCCGCGAGAAGCGCGGGACTGGCGTTGGAGTCGCCCACCGTCTGCGCCGCTACGGGGCAGGCGGTGGCGAAGACTAACGCCACGAACACGGCAGATGCCCGGATAGCTCGAGGAAGAACACTCCTGGGCCGACGTTCCAAATTGCCGCGCTCAAATCATCTGACGGCCGCAAGCAAGAGCAAGCCGTGCAAGGCGACGCCGGCAAGGCCGCCGATGAACGTGCCGTTGAGCCGGATGAACTGCAGGTCGGGCCCAAGCTCGAGCTCGACCTTGTCCGTCACGAGCTCGGTATCCCACTTGCGCACGATGTCCTCGATCAACGCCGCAAACTGGTTCTTCGAGCGTTCCAGGCCGGCTTCGATCGCGGCGAGCACGTTCGCGTTCAAGCGATCGAGCAGCGGTCGATCGGCCAGGATCTCGTTTGCGACCCGCGAGACGAGCCGCGCGATCCATGCATCGCTTTCGAGCTCGTTCGGTTCGGCCGACGCCGCGATGCGCGCCTTGATCGTGGCCCAGACCGCGTGGACGGCGCTGCCGACGGTGCGGCTCGCCAGGATTTGGGTGCGCATCGCGTCGATGTCGCGCGCGATCTCCGGGTCGGTCTCGAACTGCTCGACGAAGCGCCGGACGTATGTGTCGAAAGCGGCACGCAGGGGGTGATCGGGCGTCCGAACGATCTCGGCGATCTTGTCGACGATGCCGTCGACGAAGCGGTCGATGATGTATGCGTGGACCCACGGCGGTACGAACGCCGGACGGCCTTTGAAAAGCAGCTTGATCTGGGGACGCTGCTCGTTGAGGAATTCACTGACGACGGGCAGCGCATCGTCGAGAAACCGCTGGTGCCGGTTGTCGCGCGTCAGCATCCCCAAGACCTTGGAGGCGATCTGCTTGAGATCGAGGCGCTCGATCTCCCCTGAGATGACGCGCGCGATCGCACGCTCGATCTCAGGATCGTCAACGGCGCGGATCACGCGCTTCATTTCCATGCGCGCGGCAACGATGAGGCGACGCGCGTTCTTCGCTTGCGCGAACCACGCGACGACCCGCGGCGCAAGATCGGCGTCGCGCAATTTCGCCGTTATGTTCTCCGGCGTCAGGAAGTTCTGCTCGACGAACTCGCCCAGCTGTGCTCCGATTCGGTCCTTGTTCTTGGGTATGATCGCCGTGTGAGGCAGCGGCAAGCCGCCCGGATGTCGGAAGAGGGCGACGACCGCAAACCAATCCGCCAGACCGCCGACGAGTGCTGCCTCGGCGAATGATTCGAGCCACACCAGTTCCGGAATCTGCGGCTGATAGTGTGCCGAAAGAATGAAGAGCACCGCCATCACGGGCAGCAGGCTCGTCGCGATCAGCTTGATGCGCAGCAGCCTGCCGCGTTTGAGGCTGGTATCGTTCAAAGGAAGGGTAAGCGCCATGGTAGCCGTTTTCCGAGTTCGGGCCGCATCCCCCGCCGCAGCGGCGCAGGCGGCGAACCGCCGAGACCTTCGGAATACCGGCCGCGCGCCCAGGCGACAGAATGAGCGCCGTTGTAACGACCCTTATCGAACTGCGTCCATGTGTGTCGCGCTGCGAGCCAGTGCCTAACGACGGTTGATGGCAGATTTGAAAAAATGGTTCGCGTCAACTGTGCAAGCGATAACGTGGCCTCCCGTCACGGCGCTGCCTGCGATTGCCATTCCAGCCTGCGTCGTTCTATGGAGCATCCGCTAAGTCATGGCCATCCGTTGTGGGAGAGCACCGTCTACGTCGTATCGGGAGTTTCGGTTAGCCTTCTGCTGGTCCAGGTCAACAAGAAGGCGCGGTTCGGCTGAGGGTTAAGCGATCGAGGGCGCCTCGGACCAGGTCTCGACGCTCGGTTAGGGCTAGTGTGCCGCCCCCGATACGATCGCTCACGCAATCGAGACGAAGCTGGGCAGAGAATAAAATTCCGGACCTCCCCCTTGAAAATGCGCGTTGGTCACGTGATCAAGAGTACGGAGGTACCACCACATGGACAGCATCCTAGGACTGCTCAACACGAGCCCGTTGCAACTGCTCTCCGGCCTGCTCGGCACGGGTCCGGCTCGGGAGACGGCTCGCTATCGACCATCATGGACGTGGCCCAGATCGCCGCGTTATTCGCCTAGCCCACGGCCCACTCGACGACCGCGGCCGTCCGAAGCGCTCGGGCGCCTGGGGTTGTTTCTTTTCGCGGGTCAGCGTTTGGCGAGCACGTCGAAGGCTTCGGTCTCCAGGAGACCGAGAAGAACGATCGAGCGGAAACGCCCGTCGTAGAACGCGGCATCGCGCAAGATGCCTTCTTCTCTGAAGCCGAAGTGCGCGCAGGTCCGGCGCACCGGCAGGTTGTCGTCGAAGCAGTCGCTCCACATTCGGTGCGCGCCCAGGTCGAGAAAGGCATGGCGCACGGCCGTTTCGAACAGGTCGCCGCCGACGCCGAAGCCTTTGCCGGCCGAGACGATCCGAATGATCTCGATCGAACGGTGCGGCATCGCGAGCCCCGCAAGGATGGCGTAGCCACGCACGCCTTCAGGGCCGTCGCACAGCAGGTACCGGAAGTTCGAATTGCCGATCGCGTTGCGGTGCTGTTCCTCCGACCGGTCCAATGATGAAGGGACGCTGCGGCGGCGCTACCTCGAGCGCCGCGATCGCAGCCGCATCCCGCGGCTCGGCCAGCCGCAGCGCTCGTCCCCGGCGCGTGCGGAGGAACGGGGTCATGCCGAGCCGCGCCAGCGTGCGATCATGCCGGCGAGCGCGGTCGCCTCGAGCGGCGAAGCCGGCTGGGAGCTGAGCCAAGCGTCGACTTTCTCCGGCGGGATCTCCGAGAGCGTCGCAATATGCCCGCCGCTGCGGCCGATCAAGACGTACTTGTCGGCGACCTTCACGACGTGCAGAGAGGCTGCGTTGGGCAAGAACGTCGTGTCCAGCACGGTGACGAGACGCCGCGAGCCGCCGGACGAGAGCTGCTGCCGAAGCCCCGTGCGAGCGACGAATTGCAGCGCGAAGAGCACTAACGCGATCACAGCGAACGCGCCGAGCATGCGACCGGCTAACGCGAAATCCATCGAACCTTCCGTTTCAAGCCGGAAGAGCGGCCGCGCAAATCGCGCGGCCGCCCGCCGTCGAGGGGACCAACGGCGGTACCGTCGACCCGCAGCTCGCGAGCCGCTTCGTCGATCTCGAGCGGGACGACGCGGCGGACGCGCGCCACCGACATGTCGCGCTCGGTCCGGCGCAGCAACGCCCGCACGCGATACACGATCTCGCGAGGCATGAACGGCTTGGGGACATAGTCGTCGGCGCCGGCCTCGAACGCGACGATTCGGTCTACTTCGTCGACGCGCGCGCTCACGACGATGATCGGCAGCGCGTCGCCGTCGGCGCGAACCGAGCGAATGATGTTGAGACCATCGATGGCGTGCAAGACGATATCGAGCATCGCAAGATCCACGCCGCCACGTACCAGCCGCAGTGCCGCGACGCCGTCGCGTCCCTCGACCGGACAGTAGCCTTCCATCTGAAGGTACTCGACCATGACCTCGCGATTGACCCTGTCGTCTTCTGCTACAAGGATCCGTTTCATCGAAACTCCAAGTCGACACGCTCTCGCCAGGCCCGGCCCAAGCGATCGGAGCTGCGGCGAGGCTTGCGCACGTCTATCCCTCTAAGGTACGCCAAACATGTCGCGTCGAAGGGCTCGATGCGCTTCCTGCGCATCGTCGACGGCGCTCGCCGAGCACTAGAGACAGGCCTTCTCCGGTGAACGAGGGCAAACGGATAATAAGCTGTTTCGGTTACGAAAGCAAGATGCTTGCGGCCCAAATACGGCTGCGGACTCGTTCACGTGGGGCGTCCGCAGGACGCGCGGCGATGATCGTCTGAAGCGATGAATGCTGCGTGATTGCTGCGATGTTACGGTATCGCCGCATTCGCGCAACATTCCGTTAAGATTTCGATAACGCTAGCGTGCGAATCCCGCGTCTACGTTGGGGCCATTCGACTTCTGCGACGACGAGACGTGGACCGTCCCATCCACGCACGTCTGGAGCGTCCGCGTCGTATTCATCGTCGTCTCGCCGCCACCCACCGCGTTGGACACGAGCCCGTAGGATCGTCTCCGTTCCGACCTCCGTTCCCAGTAGGCTCGCCGACGCGGCTTTCCTGGGTTGGCTGGCATCGGTCGCCGTCGTCGGGCTCGCGACGCTCCTGGTCGTCACCCTAGCGCTCACGTTCCTCGTGACCCGACGCGTGCGCCGCGTTACCGCCGCTGCCGGCGAAGTCAGCGAAGGCAAGCTCAACCTCGACGATTTGCCTTTGCGTGGCAAAGACGAAATCTTCCGCGTTGGCCGACGCGTTCAATCCCATGCGACAAAGCCTAGCCAAAACGCAGCCCGCAGCTTGGCGCGCCGGTGCGCCAAGGGCAGGCGCATCAACGGCCGGACCCTCGGCAGCGGGCGCGTCCGCGGCGGGAGCCGCGCCGACTGCAGGTACCTCGTCGCGCTAGTCTCGTTCTCGTCGCCGGCTCACCAGGCAGACCACGATCTCAATCATGCCATCGGAGTGCCGTGGGAACGCCATTGCGGCGCCCGACGCCGGCGATCGTGCCGTCGCTCGGGATCGAATAGGCAGACTCGAAGGCCCAGCTCTTCGGATGCGGCAGGTCGTCGAGCAGTTGCTGGCGTCCGTGCCTCCAGCGAAAAGCGTAATGTCTTCCAGCCTTGCTTTGCAACACGCCGACTACCGTGCCTCCGCGACGTCGTGCGCAACGCTGCGCGCAGCGTTCTCGACGAACGGGACCTTCAAACCGCGCTCGTCCCAGCCGACTGCCTGGGGCGCCGGGAAGTATAGTAGCGGCTTCGGCTCGGGTCACCGTACACGTTCGTCGTCTCGGCCTCGAACCGGCCGGCGACGGCGGTGGCCCCCACGCCGAAGCCGCTGTCCGTGACCGCGTACGCGGCACCGTTGCCCAACTCTCGCATTACGTTGCGATGCCAGCGAACTGCGCTGGCTCGCGCGATGATCTGGCTGAGATTGTCGGGTGCCAGATGACCGTCGAGATAGCCTCGATACCCGGCGGCCGAATCTGCCTCGCACTCCGAAAACCGTGCCGCGTCCGAGCGTCTCGCACGTCGTTCCGTCGACGACTGCGTCTCAACCGACTCGCCGCTGTACGCGCCGCTAAAGAAGCCGCTGACCGACACGTAGACCAATTGAGAAGAGCGGCCACCGCGTCGATGTCTGACAGCGTCAGGCCGGGCTCGCCTCCGGGGCCGGTTATGACGTTGGGCGCCTGGAAAACCGAGCGCTGACCCTCCGGGTTCCAGCGGATGGCCTGCATCTTCCAGCCCTGCGCGATGCCGACCGCCACGGCGGCGACCGTATGGTCGGAGGCGATCGAGATCAACCGCGACTCACCTTCAGGTTCGATCGTAGCCTTGCGGCAGATTGAGCAGTGACGGCTGCGGCACACGCCGGAGCGCTCATCCCGCTGACGGTAACACCCAGTCCGGTAAACGCCGACACCGCTGCAAGCAGCCGTAAAGGCTTCATGCGATGAACGCTACCGGCGGGGAGCGACGCAGGCGCGATAGACCCACCAGACCAAGACGAACTGCAACAGAAGGCGCGCCCAAAGAACGCCGGCCGGCGCGACCGAGCGGAAACGTTCCGCATCGGTCGCCATGTAGACGTTCGCGGGGAATACGGAAACGAGGAGAGCGATCAGTCCCCGGCCGGCGGCAATCCTCGTCGCCGGCAGCAGCACGCCGGCTCCGCCCAACATCTCGCACACCCCGCTGATCAGCACGAGGGCATGCGCGTCGGGAAGGTACGGCGGAATCATCGCCTCGTACATGCGCGGCCGAACGAAGTGCAGCGCACCGGCTACGATGAAGAGCGCGCCGATAATCCGAGATTGCCCCTTCACCAAGGATTAGCCCAGAAGCCCCGGCCTTCGGGCCGGGGTAGTTGACGAATGTGTCATTCGATGATCAGCGCCTCGCGCGGTGCGCGCGCATACGCGGCGACCATCGCGGCGCGCACGACCGCGATGTTTGCTCCGTCCCATTTCACGACGTTCGGATGCGAAAAAGTTTTGTTATAGCCGGTGACGGGCATGATTCCGAGCCCGCGCGGCCGGTGACGCAGCCAGGCCTCCATATACGGCGGAAAGTCGTCGTAGAACAAGGCGCCGTAAACGAGGCCCTTGTCCATCGTGATGTGAATGGCCGCGTCGCTGAGCTCGGGCTGCGCCCGGCACCACTCCAATTTTTCCTTCCACGCGACCGGATGTGAGGAGGGGCCTTTGGTGAGGATGTTGATCGCGTAGCCGATCTCGCGAGCCATCGTGACGATCGTGAAGCCCATCTCGATTCTCGGAAGGGTCGCCCACCAGCTCGGCGTGGACTTGATGAAGCGCATGCGTGCTTCGAGGTACGCGTACTCGTCCTCGAGATCGTGCATATTGTCCTCGTCGAGGATCGGCGGCTCGCAAGGCGCCCGCATGGCGCTAAGGTCTCGGCGAAGTGCCGCATCATAGTCGGCGATGCTGCCGTCCATGTCAAAGAGAGCGATCGGGGCCTGGCGCTCAGCTTCCATCGTATCGGCCGCTCTTCTTTGCCGGCAGGCCGAATACTTGTTGCCTCGACGCGGCCGCCGGCGGGATTCTAATCGAAATCTAGGCCGGCCGGCCGCCGCTCGTGTTACGCTTGAGGGACCTGTGGAAGCGAACTTCAAGTCGCGCTCCTTGTTCGAGCGTTTCGAAGCCGAGCTGAGAGCCGGGCCCCCGCCGCGCCTCGACATACGCTACGACCGTCTGCCCGGCGTCATTCGCTCCTTCGGCTGGCGAAACATCATCTACGCGCACGAACTAGACGAGCGCGACGCTGCTCGCGTGGTCGCGCGCGAGGCCGTTTATTTTCGCGCCCTGGGCCAGGATGTCGCGTGGAAAGTGTACGGCGCGACGTCGCCGGACGTCTTGCCCGCGTTGCTGGTTGGCAGCGGCTTCGAGGCGGAAGCGCAAGAGGCAGTCTTGCTCCTCGATTCGGCAGCTTGGGGAGAGGCGGCGCCGGTCTTGCCCGGCATCGAGATACGCAAAGTGGCCGATGCGGCTGGTCTGCGCGACTTGGCGAATGCGAGCGAAGGGCGCTTCGGACGTTCGCGACCGAGACAACTGGAAATGCTTGCGACCCGAATCTTTGCGGCGCAGCCCGACACGTTCGGCTTCATCGCGTGCTGTTGGAAAGCCCGTGGCCGCCGGAAGGCTCGACTGCCCGCGCAGAGTCATTTTGCGAGCCTTTGGGGCGGAAGCACGATCCCGGCCTTTCGTCACCGAGGCATCTATCGAGCGCTCGTCACCGCGCGCGTCGAGGAGGCGCGCCGGCACGGGCATACCGCACTGTTCACCGAGGCACTCGCTACGAGCAGGCCAATCCTCGAGCGGCTCGGCTTCACGCCGGCGACGAGCGTTACGGGCTGGCTCCTTCACGGTAGCAATCGTTCCGGCGAGGCAACACAAACCCACTGAACCCAAAACCCGAAGAAACCTACGGAGTTCATGAAATGCCCAGATACGTTCCGCTCGAGATCACGCCCACGATCATCGCAAGCCACAGCGACCTCGCCGCGTTTCATTGGGTCAGAAGCGGAATCGTCGCCGATTTCATCATCCCACGAGCGAGCCGGTCCCGTTTCCGCGTCGCATTCGAGCGGGCGGAAATTGTTCGGATTCTCGACGAGATGACGCTCAGCACGGAGAGCGAAGCGACGCCCAACGATGGCTTGGTCAAGGAGCACTTCGGCTATTTCGTCGAGGGTGCAGCCTTCTTCAACCATCAATCCGAGGCGTTCAAGCAAGTGTTCAAGGCCGTCAAACATTATCGCTTCATCACCGGTTGGACGTGCCTCGACGTCATATCGAGCTGCGAGCCGCGCTTCAGCGAGGTCCACCTTGAGGATCGCGACGTCATCGCGGGGTAGCTTCTCAAAACCGCCCGCGCTATAGGAACGAGAATCGCGCATGCGGCGCTTTGCTCGCTGACGTGAAGCGCGTCGTCAAGCTCGCCGCTTATAGAGACCCATGAGACAGGCTGCCTGCAAACGCCACGCGCTTTGCCCTGCTGAGGAAGAGACCGATAAGAAACGCCACCATTTCGCCGATGCTTATCGGTAGGCCAGCTTTTGCAACACTAGCACTAGCTAGGGAAGAAAGAAAGCTACTACTCCACGCAGGCGTCTGCGGCGAGGAAATGCGCCAACGGGCGCTGCATAAAGATCGGTCCGAGTAGAGGTTCCATTTACGACCGTGAGCGCGCTTCACTCTCTTATCGCTTATCTGCTTCCAGGGATCCTGGTCCTCATCGGCCTCGCGATCTCGCAGGTCATCCTCGTCTCAACAGGCTGTTTGGTCGGCAAGACGCTGAACTTTTTTCATATTTTCGAGACCGAGAGCGCCAAGGTCGAATAGCGAGTCTACGGTCCCGCTTTCGGCTCGAAAGCCGGATCGGTCAGTTCGCTCTACCGAATTCGACGCAGCCTTCGAGACGCTGAGGCACGAAGGCAGGAGCGGCCGGCACGACGATCTGTCGGCATCGTTGCAAACAGCGATGCGAGCGGCTCGTCCGTCGGAACATACGTCGCGGCGAAGCGTGTCATCGCGCCGGCACGTGTGTACCTGCGGACCGACTGCAACTGGACGTGCGGCGCGTCCCCGCGCCGAGCTGCGCCGGCGGCCCAGGGTAAGCGGCTGGCTCACGTGAAAAAACAGCAACGACTGCTGTAGAAAGCAAGCCCGCGCCTGTCTGGCCTCGCAATTGTGCCGTGAGGAGGCATCGTGAACCGGATGATATCGGCTCGGCCGTCACCAGCATGCGCTGGGCCCGGATCGCGGCAGCAACGCTTTCCAATTCGCGACTGCTCGTGATTCCGGGAGTCGGTCACGAGGTTACGCCCTCATCGCGCTGCGCGCAACGCGTGATGCGGTCGTTTCTCCTGCGGCCAAACTCTCCGGACGTGAGCTGCGTCGCGGCTCTCCAGCCGGCACCGTTCAAATAGGAGCAGCAGTGAACATGACGCGAACGCACATCACATGTCTGACGATCGTCGCGGCGGTCCTTGCAATCGCGCCGGCCGCAGCGCAGAACGCTTCGGTCGCGGGCGTCTGGCGCGCCCGCGAGGGGACGCCGACCGGTCTTGCGCGGGGCGTCACCTCGAGTGACGTTCAAACCATGTATCTCACCGCGGACGGGCAGTATCGCCGTGAGATCATCAGCGAGGGCGGCAACGGGGTCACGACTGCGGCCGGCAAGATCATCGACACCGGGACGTATCGTTTCACGGCGCCGGCGACGTTTCAATATTCGCGCCGGAGCTGGATCGTGTGCGTTCCCGGAGCCTGCAAGCCTGGGATGGCGCCCCCTCCGAACGCGGGGTCGCTACCGTTTCACCTGGACGGTCGCGGACACGCCCAATTCATTGGGTTGATGTGGACGAAACTGCGCTGAGCGCAACGCGCTAGCCGGCAATGGCGATTCGCGTCGCTCTCATCGGATACGGTTATTCCGGGAGCACGTTCCATGCCCCGCTCATCCGGTCGGTGCCGGGGCTCGAGCTCGTAGCCGTTGGATCGCGCGACGCGGCGCGGGTCCATGCTGATTTTCCAAACGCGCGCGCGATCGCGGACCCGCTCGAGGCCGCGACCCTCGCCAACGCCGATCTCGTGGTGGTCGCAACCCCCAACTCGACGCACGCGGCCCTGGCTACTGCTGCGATAAACGCCGGCAAGCACGTCGTCGTCGACAAGCCGTTCGTCTTGTCGCTAGTCGAAGCGGAGCGGCTGGCGGAGCTTGCCGCCGCGAAGCGCTGCGTGCTGTCGGTCTTTCAGAACCGGCGCTGGGACAGCGATTTCTTGGGTGCGAAGGCGGCGCTCGCCGGGGGCGCGCTCGGCGACGTCGTCCACGTCGAATCGCATTTCGACCGCTTTCGGCCCGACGTTCGCGAGCGCTGGCGCGAACAGGCCGTCCCCGGGGGCGGACTCCTGTACGATCTCGGCCCGCACCTCATCGACCAAGCGCTGCAGCTTTTCGGAATCCCCCGCGCGGTCACCGCTCTGAGCGCGATCCAGCGAGCGAACGCTCAGGTCGAAGACTGGCTGCATATCGTGTTCGACTACGGAAGGCTTCGCGTCGTTCTGCATGCGTCGATGCTTGCGCTCGGCGGAGCGCGGCGCTTCGTCGTGCACGGTACGGAGGGCAGTTGGATCAAGGTGAGCGAGGACGTCCAGGAACGGCAGCTCCGTTCCGGCATGCAGCCGGGCGACGCAACCTGGGGCGTCGATCCGGAGGCGGCGACGTTGTATTCCGGAACCGCTTCTACCGCGTTGACGGTACCGAACGGCGACTACCGAACATACTACGCCGGCCTTCGCGATGCGATCCTCGGCGCGGGCACGAACCCGGTCTCGCCGGACGAAGCCGTCGCGGTGATGCGCATTCTCGAACTCGCCCGCGCGTCGGGTTCGGAAGGCCGCACGCTAACGCTTTGAACCGGCATCCGCCGGCCTCAGACGTAAACGACCTCGGTCATCAAGCCGCTCATCATATGTACCTCATTGTGGCAGTGGAGCAGCCAGCGTCCCGCGGGCGAGTCCGCAGCAAAGCGCCAGGTCATCGTCCCGCCGTCGGCGGGAACGAGGGCCACATCCTTCGCGAGCGGTGAGCGCAGGGCGCGACCGTTTATTTCGACGATTTCGAACACGTGGCCGTGGAGGTGCATGGGGTGGTCCATGTCCGTCTTGTTGCTGAAGCGGACGGCCACACGGTCGCCGCGGTGAACGCGGATCTTCTCCGTATCGGGCCAAACGGCGCCGTTCATCGTCCAGCGGCCGACGCCCCAGCGGCCGCCGCCGAGCTCGTAACGAACGTCGACGTCGAGCTTGCCGAGCTGCAGGGGCGTAGCCGCGGCGTCGCCGGCCAACGCGTAGGTGAAGTAGCGCGTGTCCGCGAGCGTCTGCGCGACCGCAACCGGCGCATCGTGTTCGTGGCCGGGCGTCGACACGACCAAGGCCTGTTCGAAGGCCAAGGGATCGCTCGAGACGCTCTGCAGAAGCCACGCGCCGGGACGCGTGACCTCGAACCAAGCGTCGTAGCGTTCGGCGACGCCTACCCGCAGCGCATCGACGGCGAGGGGCTTGGCAAGACGATTGCCGTCGGCGTGCGTGACGTGAAGCGTGTGCGCGGCGAGGCGCACGTAGCGCGTTTGGCTTGGATTCGCGTTCAGCACGCGCACGCGTACGCGGTCGCCGACGTTCACGGCAACGGGCGCGGCGTGAGGATACGTCGCGCCGTTGATGCAGTGCGCAAGGTAGGCGACCTCGTCGCCCATCCGGTCGCCGGGCTTCATCGCGCGCAGCTCCGGCGAGCCGAACGGGTCGACCATCGGCGCGTTGCTGCGGCCCTGCATGGCCAGATCGAGCGTGCGCGTCGAGGGCACGTCATGGAACACCACGACCAACTCGCGATCGTAGCGTTCGTCGCCGGGATCCTCGACGACGAAGACGCCGAAGAGGCCGCGAATCGCCTGCGGGAAGACGTGGCTGTGATACCAGCGCGTTCCCGGCGGATCGGGCGCGAACTCGTACACGAACTCGCCGCCGCCGGGGACGGGCGGCTGCGTGATGCCGGCCACGCCGTCCATGGCGTTCGGCAAGATCATGCCATGCCAGTGGACGGTGCTCTGCTCGCCGGTGCGGTTCCGGAAGCGGACGCGCACGCGCTGGCCGTGCCGCAAGCGCAGCACCGGGCCCGGCAGCGTGCCGTTGTACGCGAGGCCGGCATAATCGACGCCGGGAGCCGCGCGAAAACGCAGCGGCGCGGCGTCGAGCGTGTATTCGACCGTGTCCGCCGCGGCGGCGCGTGCGGCGAGCCGCGGCAGCGCGGCCACGCTCATCAGCGAGGTCGCGGCGCCGGTTAGAAACGTGCGGCGCTGCATTAGTCGCGGGACACTAGTGTACCGTCTCCGACATAGGTATACGCGAAGCGAGAGCGATTTTTCGTCGCCGCAAGGAGCGAGGAGCGAAGAATGGCAGCAGCGCCATTTGCCTGTCCCCGAAGCGAAGCGGAGGGGGAGCGGCGAGCGACGTGGCGGCGGCGGAAAAGCGCCGAGCGACTGTATAGCTACGTCGGAGACGGTACACTAGTTCGAGGTGATGTCGATCGGCCGGTCGAGTTCGCGGCTCGGGTTACCGTAGCGCACGCGCACCATCCACGCTCCCGCCATCGCGAAGTTCAGTCTCGCGCGCAGCGTGTGCGGATCGGACGTCTTCTGCAACGGCTGCCAGCCCGTGCCCATCGAGCTGCCGCCCATCTCCATCGTGCCCTGCACCTGCGCGCTCGCCGGCGGCGGGGTGCCCGGGAATCTCACCATCACCAGCGCGCTGCTGGACGTCTTTGACGGCGTGACCGTCACCACGGGTGCCCCGCCGGTGCCGTCGAGTTGCGCGAGGTAGGCAGCGACGTCGAGCGCCTGCGCGTGCGTGAAACCCATGCTCGGCATCGGCGCTTTGGGATGCTCGACGGCGTCGGCGACCTGCGCCAGGCTGCTGCGGTGCTCGATGCCGACCAGACGCGGGCCGTTCCCAGGAGCGCCGACGAGGCCGACGCCGTGGCACGAGGTGCAGGCGTGGTCCTGCACGAGGTTTGCGCCGTCGGCGGCGTTTAGCGTAGCGAGCGCGGCGGTAAGGACGAGAATGTCAAAGGCGAGCACGACGAAAGCTCTCTTCAATCGAAGTCGACCGGCTGCCTTTCAAGCGGTGTTCGGCGAAGGTCCTAAAACTCTGCTCGCCATCGGAGGTGATACATCGGTAGCGCACCAGCCTGAAGGAAACTTACTCCGCCGCTGCGGACTAGCCGATGAGGATGAGAGGACCACGTCTTCTCACCTCCCATTAACGTTCGCTCGATGTCGAGGGTAGAATATCAGTGCCGATGCGCGCTTCCCGGCTTTTGCAGCTTGCGCTACCGATGGGACGCTCGACCGCTGTGCGCCTCCTAATGTGCTGCGGAGTTCTTGTCGTGTCCGCATGCGGAGGCGGAGGCTCGAGCGGCATTCCCGCCGCGCAGCCCGCTTCGTACGACACGTCGCCCCCGGTCAGCGCGACGCCCGGCGTTGTCGCAGACGATTGGACGATGTTCGCGCACGACGCGCTTCGGACCGGGTATCAGCCGCAAGCGACCGGACTCTCGAGCGCGACCGCCGGCTCGCTGAGCTTACGCTGGACGTACCACATGAACGGCGGCATCAAAGCGAGTCCGCTCGTCGCGGGCGGCGTCGTGTTCGTGGCGGGACTAAATGGAACCGTCGCCGCGCTCGACGCGCGCACCGGCTCGCCGCTGTGGCAAACGTCCGCCGGCGGACCGGTGGCGATGACGCCCACTCTCGCCGACGGTCTCTTGTTCGTGGGCGTGCATACGATGCCGGGAGCTTTCTTGGCGCTCGACGCGAGCAGCGGCGCCGCTCTCTGGAGCACGAGTTTTCCGGGCGGCGTGCGCGGCGAGGCGCTGGTGTACGGCGGAGCCGTTTACGTCGGCGAGACATCCGGCGATCCGCCATATTGCACGCATGCGGGCGTGCACGCGTTCAACGAGACGACCGGCGCGCCGCTCTGGACGTGGTACGTGCAGACTGCCGCCGGCGATGGAGGCAGCGTGTGGTCGCCGATTAGTTTTGACGGCTCCGGGCTGCTCTTCGGAACGGGCAACAGTTGCTCGCAAGGCGTCGCGACCTCGAACGCAGCGGTGCGCCTCACGACGAACGGCAGCGTCGTGTGGTACCAGCCCGAGGCGAATTCACTAAGCGACGACGACATCGGCGGCGGCGTCGCGGTCATCAACGGCAACGCCATCGTCACAAGTAAGAACGGCTTTCTGTACTCGCTCGAGGCTGCGACCGGGGCGCTCTATTGGGACTCGCAGATCGGGCCGGTCGACGGCTACGGCGGCATCGGAACGCCTTCGAGCGACGGGCAGACGATCGTTGCAAGCGGCGGCTACGTGAACGACCCGACGAAAGTGACCGCGAATCCCGGCGGCAGGCTCTATGGTTTCGACCGGCGCGGCGACATGCTTTGGAGCCAAACCACCCAAAACCCCATCTTCGGGTCTGCGGCGATCAACGACGGCGTAACGGTCACTGCGCTCGACGCAGCGCTGACGGCACTCAACCTGGTCTCCGGAAAGGCGCTTTGGTCGCATACGCTGTCCTCCACTGCGTATGCGTCGCCGGTCATCGTCCCAAGCGGCGTCTATGCGGCGGACGATGCCGGTGACGTCTATGCCTTCGCACTACCGGGCTCCAGCCCCGCAGTCATCCGGCGTCGATGAAACGAGGAACGAGGCGACGGCGGGATTCGAACCCACGATCAGAGATTTGCAATCTCCCGCCTTACCGCTTGGCTGCGTCGCCGGGTCACGCTTTACGACTACTCGTTAGCGCGCTCGATGCACAGCACGCTTCAACTGCGCGCGAGACGATCGAGATGGATGAACGTCGGATGGCGCGCCGACTCGACGGCGCGGCGCGCTGAGGGATCCTGGTCGACCACCTGTTCCGGAACGACGACCCAGACGCCGGCGAGATCGCTCGCCTCACGCAAGCGGCGGTGGTACTCGAGGAAGAGCGGGCCGCTGACGTGGTTCTTGACCGGCCGCCCGACGATCTCGACGCGCCGCCCGCCACGGCCGATCAGCGCGATCGAGACGAAGGCGTCGAACCAGATGGCCTGCATGAGATTGCGGTTCGTCGTCGACGTCTCGAGCGATTCGAGGTAGTGTAGCGTGCGCCCGCTGGTCGTGGAAGGCGGAGTGGGGACGCGGGACCCACACGATGTAGACGGTCGTGACGCCTCCCACGATACCCGTGCCGACGTTGCCCCGTCCGAAGATGTCGACTGCGCGAATCAGCCGGTCGCGCCACTCCCGATAGCCGACCCACTTTGCTTTGCCGGGGCAAATCCAGTTGAAGAGCCGCTCGTCGAAAACTTCGAGATCGCTCGTGTAACTGGAGAGACCGCGGAGCCGACGGTCAGACAGATGTTGGTGAAGCGTCCAGGCTCTCTGATGGCCTCGGCGACGGTCTCTTTGACGTCACGCAGACGCAGGCGGCTGGGCACGCCGAGCTCCTGGCGCTGTTGCTTGGTGTGAGTCACGATGTCGCAATAGCGGCAACCGTTGCCGTCGGCCCAAAAATAGCAGAAGCTCGACTGAAAGACATTGAGCCGTTGCGGTCGCGCGCTGACGATGTGGCTCATTGGTAGCCCGGAACTCGTCTGCTTGCCGTAGTAGGCCGGTTTCGGCCACAGGTCGACCTCCTCGACCGCGCGGCCGCCGTCGACCAACACGAAGCGACCGTCGAGCCAATCGACGACGTACGGATCCTGCTCGAGCGGCGTAGGATCCGTCAGGATCGTGGTGCCGTCTCGCAGGAGCAGGGACTCGGGCAGCGCCTTGATGACGCCGTCGCGCGAGCCGAAGATGTAGGGGTACCACGTCCATGCTTGCATGAAGCGAAGGACTTGCTACTGGCATCGGTAAGCAAACGCGCCTGAGTCGTAGTGCGGTAAGCTGGCGCAACTCGCCTTTACGTAAAACTTCCCGTCAACGCGGGTAGACCGCGTGTGAGTGCTCGGTGCCGCGCCCGAAGATGAGTCGCAACGCGATCAACGCCAGCATGCCTGCCAGGATGCGAATGAGGACGTCGCCCGGAACTCGACGCGAGAGCCAGGCTCCGATCGGCGCGCCCGCGACCGCGCCGAACGCCGTCGCCAACGTCAGCGGGAGATCCCCGGCGTAGTCGCCTTGGAAAGCATGGAAAAGCGTGGCGATGAGGGACGTCGCCGCCAGTACCGCATGCGAGGTCGCCGTGGCGATATGTTCGGGGTAGTTCAGCACTGCAACGAGAAATGGAACCTGGATGGGACCGCCGCCGATGCCGAAGAGTGCCGACAAGACCCCGACGAACGCACTTCCGAGCAAGCCGAGCCTCATGTCGAACGACCAGGCGTAACGGGTTCCGTGGGAATCTTCGAGCGTCCGAGCGGCACTCGAACCGCTCCCGCTTCGACTAAGAGTCTGCATTCCAAAGGGACGCGGCGTCATGGTTCCAAGTGCAAGCCAGCCGGCCATCAACGCTAGCAGCCCACCGAAGATCAGATCGAACCAGCCTCGCGAGATGTCATTTGCTCCGAAGACGCCGACGATGACGCCCGGCGCGGCCGCAAGAATGAACGGCAAGGCACTGCGAACGTCGACTCGCCCCAGCCGAAGGTAGGCCGCTGTGCCACTGCACGCGTTGGCGCATACGACCGCAAGCGAGAAAGCCGTCACGGTCCGTGTTTCCCAGGCGGGATGAAGCAGCGCGATCACCGGAACAAGAATGAATCCGCCTCCGACGCCGAGCATCGTTCCTACGGCTCCCACGCAGAAACCGAAAGCAAACATGCCTATGTCGAGCATCGCCGCCGAAGTCTATAGGCTTCCGTCGCGCAAGGCGCGCGGAGTCGTCGGGTGCGGTGTACCACTAGCCGATGTGCAAGAAGTGCACGAGCGATAGGCTGATGACGGCCATCAGCGACGCCAACAGCATGCCTACCCCGAGCGGCCGCAGCCCCATGCGGCTGATCTTGACCGCGTCGACGTTGAGTCCGACGCCGGCCAAAACCATGACGATGAGGAAGCCTGCGCCCAGCGTGAGCGCGTGCGCGGTGTCGGGCGAGAAGGCATGGAGACTGTTGAGCGCCGCCATCCCGATGAAGCCGAAGATGAACCACGGGACGATCCCCTTCACGCGCTGCCATACGTTCGGCTGAGCTTGGCCGTCGGGCTCGTTTCCGGCGCCGGCACCGTAGCGCAACCCTACACCGATCGCAAGCGGCACGAGGAGTAAGGTCCGGGTCAGCTTCACGATCGTCGCGGTCGCGCCGGCCGCATGACTGAAGATGAAGCCGGTCGCGACCACGACCGAGGTGTCGTTGACTGCCGTGCCCGTCCAGCTTCCGAAAGCGGCCGAAGACAGATGCAGCAGATGGCCGAGTGGTGGATAGAGCAGCAGCGCGACGATGTTGAACGTGAAGATCGTCGTTATCGCGTAGGCGATCTCTTCGTCCTTGGCGCGCACCAGCGGACCGAGGGCCAAGATCGCCGAGCCGCCGCAGATCGCCGTGCCCGCGCCGATCAGCGTGCCGACGGTCCCGGGCAGCCGAAATACGCTTGCGAGCAGAAGCCCGAGGCCCATCGCGACCGCGAAGCACAGCACGACGAGCGTCAGCGTAGCCGCGCCGGTCTGCAGGACGGCCTCGAAGGTCAGCCCCGCGCCGAAGAGGATGATCGCGGCGCGCAGCAGGTAGCGCAGCGTGAAGGCAACGCCCGGCCGGATCCCTGCGGGCAAGCGCAACAGGTTGCGCAGCAGAATGCCGGCGATCAGCGCGAGCACGACGTCCGGGATCGCTCCCGTGTACGGCGACAGAAGTCGCGCGCCCACGGCGATCGCGAGGATCAGGGCCATGCCGGGCAAGGGAGAGCTAGTCGCGGTCACTGTTGCGCCGGCCGCCGGCACTTTCGTTAGCGTTGTCATTTCCCACGACCGTAGCACAGCGCTCATGATAAGTCCAAAAAGTATTTCTATTATCGGCGCTTCAGGACTTCGAGTGGGTGGGAGAGAGGTCGAGACCGCCGCAGTGGAATAGGATCGCGCGCTCGAAGTTGCCTTCGTTGCGGTATCCCCGGGCGCGGTACTTGATCATCTGAATCTTGCT
>JBKQHO010000060.1:0-3665 GCA_052267165.1 Vulcanimicrobiaceae bacterium
TTCGGCTTCTGCGCCATGCCTACGAGCCGACCAGTGGCGCGCACGAACGGTGCTCACGGTGTGCGTCACCTCTCGACGCCGTCCAACACAAGGCGATCGCCTGTACTTGCTCCTGGCGCGTCGGCAACGAGCAATGCGTCTGCCGGCGCGACCGCGACCGTTTCGGAGACGATCGATGCGTGTGGTGTCGGGGCGGATATCATTGCGTCATCTCGGTAGTTACAAATGAAGCCCAATCTGCATGACCAGGCGTCTCACCCGAGGGCTCGATCGGCGTCCGTGTGGCCGGTGTGGACACGCACGGCACCTTCACGTCGAACGCGGAGGGCTCCAATCTGCGACCAGCCTCACAAAGGTGGCCGTGCGCCGTTACCCGCCTGAAACTCGAGCAGACGCGCGTCGAAGCGGACGACCGAGCAAAGCCGTGTGTCAGATCGGGGCGACGCTTCTTCTGCTGGCGCCGAGGGCACGGTGCACTCACACCAACGTGTGTTGATCGCAGCCATTTGCACGGGTGGGGATCGCCGTCTCCGCGAGCAAAAATGGGTCTTCAGCGGCGTCGTCGCCAAGCACGCCGCGCAGCAGTAGGCCAACCGGATGAACAGGGTCGGCCAGCTGGTCCGGAACGTCGAAAGCGCGCTACGGCGCGTAGCCGGCGACGTTCTTATCGGAGGTTGGATTAAGGCCAATCTTGTGAAGCGTGGCGGATTCGCAACACGTACACGTCTTCGTCGACGACTTCGTAAACGGCGATGTAAGGCAACGGTGCGAACAGGAGCTCGCGTGTGTTTTCAGCCAGGCCAATACGTCCACGGTAGGGAAAAGTGCGCAGTGCCGCCACGCCGGTGTAAATCGCTCTAGCGACGCGTTGTGCAGCGTCAGGATTGTCTACACGGATATGTTCGACGATGCGAGCGAGATCGTCGGCGGCTAGCACCGTCCAGCGGACGCGCGTCACCCGCGAAAAAGATGCTCGATGTGCTCCACGACTTCGTCGTGCTCCAGCAAATCGCCACGACGGGCAGTAGCGCGCCCTTCTTCCACCGCTGCGATGAAGCGGACCTCATATTCTAACATCCGGTCAACCGCTTCCTCGACCACTTGGGCGACATCTTTGCCGGCGCGGTTGGCGAACTGACGGAGACGGGCTTCCTTATCGGGTGGGAGTGGGACTTCCATGTCCCAAGGGTATGAGCGGAGTGGGCGTTCGTCAAGCTTTTCCTCCGCTCTGATACAGTGTCGCAGCTTCCACTAGCCGGGCGTTATCGTCCCAGCGCTCGCCAGCGCGAATGTAGCACGCCGCGCGACTGGGCAACTGCGCTTCGCCGCCGGCTGGCACACGAATGCTGGCGTCGGTCCACCCGACTGCAGACGCCGACGCCGCGAGCCTCGAGAGCGCGAGCACCTGCCGAAGTCCCGCGTCGGGCGTCACCTCGACGGCCCGCCGCTTGATGATACGATTTCAAGGCTAAAGCATCGCCGGGCTTCCTATGATGAGGCCTGATGGCGCGCCTCACTGCGAACGCTCGTCGGGGCCGGAACCGTCGGCGCCACACCTCAGGAGTTGCATTCCAGTAGCGTCGCTCGGGCCTTAACGTCAGCCCAAACAAAATGCAAGGAGACGGTGCAGTCTCTTGGCGCCGCGATAAGGCCGTTCCCATCCCCTCCGCTATAAGACGCCTCCACCCCTTCGCCTACAGCCGATGCGCGAATCGTTTCCTCACGGCGTGAGACTGCGCGCGCGGAACGCAAGCGCGAGCATCGTGAATCCCATCACGAAGCCGTAGATGCTGGTCATCAGGACGATGTAGACCAGTCCGGTCGCCGGCTTGAACAACACGACGCCACCGAATACCACCGACACGATGCCAAATAGAAGGTAGAGCCATTCGCCCGTGACGTACGTTCGAAAGCGCAGGGCGGCGCCGATCGCGAGAATCCCGGAGAAGATGGCCCAGAAACCCACCATAAAGGCCAGGGTCAGCACGCTCAGGCCGGGCCACGCGAGGATGGCGACGCCGACCACGACGCCTAAGCGCAGATTCGTCAGGTGCTATTTGCAGAGATGAGCGTAAGTGCCGGCCACGCCATCGATCGCGGAGCGCATGGCGTACTTTAGAGGTTTGGATGTCGATCGGTCCATGGTGTCGCTTCTTGATAGCAGAGGGCCAGGCGAAGTACGGTGAGCTCACCCCAGGGCTTACTGACGATCTGCAAGCCAAGCGGTAGCTCGTTCGCATCGAAACCGCACGGCACGCTGATAGCCGGCAGGCCATAGTAGTTGGCGAACGCCGTGTTTCCCGACGAGAGTGCTTGTGGATCGTGCTCGGCCGCCTCGACTGAAGGCACCGCGGTGACCGTCGTCGGAAGCAGTAGCACGTCGATCTCACGGAACGTCCGCTCGGCGATCGTTGCTCGATCCGCCTCGATACAATCGAAGTCATCGAAGGGGTGCTCAAAGGGAGGGGTGACGCAGCGCGCGTCGTCGGCAAAACCACGAACTGTTGCAACGGCCTGCTCAAACACCGCCATGACGTCTCGATCGACGTTGATATGGTCGGCGACACCGATGCGTAGCGGCGTCGTTGCACCGAGCCCGGTGCGATAGCCGGAGAGCGCGTGCTCACGCTGATCCGCCAGCACGTCAAGCATCACCGCGGTGTCTGAGACGGTGCGCGTGGTGACGCCGGGGTGACTGAACCAGCGAATCCTCTCGCCGGGGTCTTCCTCGCCTGCGAGGATGCCCGCGGAGCTGATGAGACCGTACGTGCCCTTGAAGCCGACGACGCCGCAGCACGCGGCCGGTAAGCGGGTTGATCCGATCGCATCCGTATCGAGAGTGGCGTAGCACATGCTGCTCGCGACCGCAACCGCTGACCCCGACGACGAGCCGCCGGGAATGAACGCCACGTTCCACGGATTGCGGACGGGCCCAAAGCAGCTCTCGAGCCCCGTCGTGCCCGTGCCCAGCTCGTGCATGTTCGTTTTGCCGATGATGATTGCGCCGGCATTCTTGAGCTTCGCAACGCCGACGGCGTCGTTCACTGGCACGCGTGATCGAAAATGCTCGAACGCGGCTGTCGTCCTGACACCGGCCGTATCGTAGAAATCCTTGATGCCGACGGGGATGCCATGCAGCGGACCGCGCCACATGCCCGCTCGGATTTCCGACTCGGCATTCCTCGCTTGCGCTAGGGCGCTCTCCGCGAGCACGGTGATGAACGCGTTGAGCGTAGGATTGAGCCTCTCAATCTGAGCGAGGCACGCACTGACGACATCCACGGGCGAGAGTTGACCTGTTCGGATGCGCTCGCTCACATGCGTAATGTCTGCCGGAGATGACCATCCAGTTTCAGTATGCATAGGATAGAACCGACCCAGCCTCACATCGGTGGATAGCGTTCGAACTTCGGAACCTCGGGATCGCAACGGCGCCCCGGCTGGGCGTCGTCAACTTCGATGTGCATTTGCGAACGAAACCCGCGCGGGCCATCCAAGCTTCCGGCAAGGATACGGTTCCTTCGTCGGTCCGGCCGCACCGGAAATATCGCGGTAGGGACACATATTGCTATGCGCCCCCCGCACAAATCCCGGCGAGCCCGATTCGGGCACCGGGCTTCCACCTTGGGTGAGTGACGGCAAACCTTTCATGTGGCCACGGATGT
>JBKQHO010000061.1:0-102687 GCA_052267165.1 Vulcanimicrobiaceae bacterium
AATGCCGCCTCGAACAACTGCTTCGTCGCCATGGCCCGCCACTTCGCGCATCCCAGGCCGGCCCCCGCGTCGGGCGCGCCCCTTCTCAGCCGAACCCCCCGTTACCCACCCCAAACTCAAAAGAGCCAAAGAAGGCTGAGTTATGGGACAGCGGGTCGAGCCGGCGTACGCGCGCTGCAACCATCCCGACAAGAGGTAGATCGTCAACGGGAAGCCATATATTTCGGTGAACAGCGCAACGATAAATGCTGAGAACGCTCCGAACGAGCGCCAGTCGCGAGCAGTCCGCGGTTTCGTGAAACTGAACGCGAAGATCAGGAAGACCAGGGAATTGAGGATGACGAGCGGCCAAAGGCCGTAGGCCGATTCGTTCATCGTTGCGCTCCCGGCGTACCCGCACTGTCACCATGACCTCCGCCGTGATGCATGAAGAGATGCATCAGCGGACAGGCCAGGACAAACAAATATGGCCAGTATCCCAAGAGATGAGCGCGATGTTCCGTCCAGAGAAAGAACGCGGCGACCAACAGGAACCCGACAAAGGCAACCTTCGCCGGGAACGGCCACCCCTGACCGCGGGTGGAATTGGCTGACATGAAGATCGTAAACTCCTTGGAACGGCTCCGCCGCGAAGGAAAGAACCAAACCGTCAGCGAGAACTCGCTACGGGCGTACCGATGGCGGAGTGTGGATCTCACCCGGCGCATCGGTCCTGTCGGTGAACCGCTCGCCGACGAAGGCGTTGTAGATCCACGCCGCCATCGCGCCTCCGAGCGCTCCGGTGGCGATCATCCACGCGAGGCCGACAAGCCCAAAGCTTGCTGTGCCCATATGTCCGTAGCCGCCCGCGTCGTGGGCGCCCCACATTATCGAACCCATGCCGAGCATGGTCGGCATCCCCATGGCAAGCGCTGCGAGTAGCGCCAGCACCGCGAAGGCGAATGCCAGCCCTCCTGGGCTAAGTGGGGAGTAACGCGGTTGTTGCGTCATGGTCGAAGTCCTCCGAAGCCGGTCGCTAGTGAGCGCCGGGCCTGACCTGCACCTTCTCGCCGGGCGCCAAACAAGGCACGTAGCGAATGTCGTGGTCGTGACGCACGACGATCGTCCGCCCATCCGCCAACTTGAGCGCGTTGAGGCAATGGGAGACGTCCTTGGCATCCGGCTGGCAGTTGGCATCGGACAGTGTGACGGCTTCCTCGGCGTGCGACGGCATTGCGCCGCTGACGACATGCACGATCTCCGGCGCGGCGCCGGAACGAAGCACGGCGAGCGCCGTGTCATGTGTCGCGGTGGTTCCGGCGTTGGCGGGTGAAACCAGCGTTAGCGCCAAGCCGAAAGTCGCAGCGAGCGTACCCCACTTGGGCAGGTTGACGGTAGTGGACGTATTCATAGTCCGAAGCGTAGCTCGCCGATGTGGAGACAAGATGGAGAACGATGCGTGACTCAGTCCGGCAGCCTCATCGTGACGATTGCTCCGGCTTCGCCGGCGTCGACGGCGACGTCAGCGCCCAGAGCCCGACTGAGGACCGCCACGACCCGGAGCCCTAATCCCGAACCCTCGCCCCCCAGCGCTCTGCGAATTGAGGCCTCGGCACCCGCACCCGCTGCATCCTCTACGCTAAGCTCGACGGAAGCGCGCTGCAACACGCGCACGGCGACGCGACCGCCGGGCGGCGTTGCCTGCAGCGCATTCGTCACCAGGTTCGCGACGATGCGCGCGAGCCTCCGTTCGTCCGTGCGCGCGACGACCGATTCGGGTGAACCGGCTTCGAGCGCAATCCCTTTGCGCGCCGCGAGATCGGCGTATGAGGCGGCGATTCGGCGCGCGACGCCGGCCACGTCGATGTCGTGGAACTCGAGGCGCAGACGTCCGGCCTCGGCCGCCGCGACGTCGCGCAGGTCTTCGAGCGTGTCGCCCATGGTACCGACGTCTGTTAGCAGCCGCGCAGTTACGCTTGCGTCGCTCGTCGCAATCAGGCCGTCGCGCAGCGCTTCCAACGTGCCTCGCATCGCCGTCAGCGGGTGGGCCAGGTCGTGCGCAATGCCGGCGACGAGCTCGCGTTCGGCGCGCTGAGCGTGCTCGAGCTCGCCGGCCATACGGTTGGCGCTGCGAGCCACTCGCGCGACCTCGCGCGGCCCGACCGGAGGGATCGGCCGGTCGAGGGAACCGGCGGCAAACTGCGCCAGACCGTGGTCGATAACGGCGATCGAGCGAGCAAGCTCTCTGCCGACGAGCACGCCGATGAGCACGCCAAGGAGCATCGCAATCCCGAACGATAGCGCGAGCGTCTCGTCAACGAGCCCGTAAATGCTCGCGAGATCGGGCCCCCAGCCGAGGGTCCGTTGCATTGCGGCAAAGTGAGCCGCGAAAGGCGAGAGATAGGCTCGCAAGACCCAGTGCACGAGCAGCGCCGCCACGAGCATCGCCGCGGACGTGACCGCCGCCGTTCCGAGGATGACGCGCCCCGCGAGGCTCACCGTTCGCCGCGCAGCGTGTAGCCGACGCCGACGACCGTCTCGATCAGCGGCACTTGTACTCCTGCCTCGCGCAGCTTCCGGCGCAGGTTTTTGATGTGTGAGTCGATCGCGCGCTCGCAAGTGTCGAGATCGAGGTCGAGGTGCGTCGCGAGATCTTCACGCGGGAACACACGCCCAGGGGAGCGAGCCATCCGCTCGAGCAGCGCATACTCGGTTGCGGTCAGCGAAACGTCTTGGCCGCGCGCGCGAACTTGACGGGCCTCGCAATCGAGCTCAACCCCTTCAGCGAGCTTGAGTCTTTGGCTCCCGTGCCGGCGCAGGATGACGCCGACGCGGCGCACGAGCTCAGCCGCGCTGAAGGGCTTGGTCACGTAGTCGTCGGCACCGAGATCGAACCCGGCGAGCCGCTCGCTTTCTGCGGCGCGAGCGGTGAGCATCAGGAACGGAACGCCGAGTTGGCGTAGGTATGGGGCAAGCAAGTCGCCTGCGGCTCCGGGAAGGCCTCGATCGACCAGCGCCGCGTCGGGCACAAACTCCTCGATTGAGCGCCGCGCTTCGCCGACCGAGCGGGCCCAGCGCAACTCCCAGCCCTCGCGCCGCAGATACGGCGCGATCGTATCGCGGATCGCCGGATCGTCCTCGACGAGCAAGATGGTTGCCATCGTGGTGCTCTTGGCGCCTATGTCATCGGTCTGCTGCTGCCCGGCGATCACAAGATTGCCTGTTAAACCACAAAGAGCTCATAGCCAGCGCCTTACCTGTAATTTGTAGGCACGATACTGGTCACCGAAGACCCGCTCGAGACGACGCTCCTCTTCGGGAATGACATATCTGTCGATGATGACGGCGGCTGGTACGAGCAAGATGAGCACCCACAAGTTGCTCAACGCCACACTGAGTCCAATGAACAAGAGGACAAGCGCAACGTAGGAAGGATTGCGGGAGAATCTGTATAGCCCATCTGCGATGAAGGCAGAGGGCGATTTACGGACATCGAAAGACGTATGCATGCGCCGAAATTTGATAAGGATGCTGGGCATTGGGAGAAGCGAACCAAAGATCAACAGACTTCCGGTGATGTATCTCGGGTGATCTGGAATCGAAACCAGCGGCCAAATGGCATTCAAGGCGAGACTAATGAGGAGCGCCGCGAGGAAAATCAGCGGAGGCGGTGTTGTCTTCAGTTTTTCTGTAATGGCCATGGAACGCTCCTGATAAAAGAGGCTTACGAAAAACATAGACCAACTTAGACGCGTACCGTTCGCAGCCGCAAGGCATTGCCGATGACGGAGACCGAGCTGAAGGACATCGCTGCGGCCGCGATCATCGGCGATAGAAGGATGCCGAACGCCGGATAGAGCACCCCGGCAGCGATCGGTATGCCAAGTGCGTTGTACACGAACGCGAAGGCGAGATTCTGCCGTATGTTCTGAACCGTTGCTTCGCTCAGCCGCCGTGCGCGCACGATCCCGCGCAGGTCCCCTTTGACCAGGGTGACCCCGGCGCTCTCGATCGCGACGTCGGTGCCGGTCCCCATTGCGATCCCCACTTGGGCCCGAGCAAGGGCCGGCGCGTCGTTGACGCCGTCGCCGGCCATTGCGACGAAGCGCCCTTCGCTCCGCAAACGCTCGACGACGTGCGCCTTTTGGTCGGGCAACACTTCCGCAAAGACTTCGTCGATGCCGAGCTTGGCCGCCACCGCATCGGCCGTCGTCTTGCTGTCGCCGGTGAGCATCACGATTCGAATCCCAGATGCGTGGAGTTCTGCAATCGCCGAGGGCGTCGTCTCCTTGATCGGATCGGCGACGGCCACCAACCCCGCAAGCTTGCCGTCGACCGCGACGAACACCGTCGTCTGCCCCTGTGCGCGCAGTTGCTCAGCGCTCTGCGCCAGCGCTGCGACTTCTATCTTCAGATCGCTCATCAGTTCGGGGTTGCCGAGCGCTACGTTCTGCGCTCCGATCCGGCCTCGCACGCCCTTGCCGGAAATCGACTCGAAGTCCGCGACGCTGTCAAACGCGAGCCCTCGCTCCTCGGCGGCCCGCGTGATCGCGGCGGCGAGCGGATGCTCGCTACCGCGCTCGATCAACGCGGCGAGCCGCAGGACCGCTGCCTCGTCGAAGCCTTCAACCACGACGACCGCTTGCAGCTGCGGCCGTCCCTCCGTGAGCGTCCCCGTCTTGTCGATGACGAGCGTGTCGACGCGGCGCAGGCTCTCGATCGCCTCGGCGTTCCTGAAGAGCACGCCGAACGTGGCACCCTTTCCCGCGGCAACTATGACGGACATCGGCGTGGCGAGCCCCAAGGCGCACGGGCACGCAACGATCAGGACGGAGACGGCAGCGATGATCGCGTAAGCAGTCGACGGCTGCGGACCGAGCACGTACCACACGAAAAACGTGACCACTGCGATTGCGACGACGGCAGGCACGAAGAACGCCGAGACCACGTCGGCGAGCCGCTGGATCGGCGCGCGGCTTCGCGTGGCCTCGCTCACCATGCGCACAATTTGCGCGAGCAGCGTCTCGCTGCCCACACGTTGTGCCTCCATCACGAAGGTACCCGTCCCATTCACCGTCGCGCCGATAACCTTGTCGCCGGCGCCCTTCTCGACGGGAATCGGTTCGCCGGTGATCATCGACTCGTCGATTGCCGACTTGCCTTCGATCACGATGCCATCGACCGGGACCTTTTCACCCGGTCGGACGCGGAGCCGGTCGCCGAGCTGGACGCCGTCAAGCGGAACATCCTCTTCGGCACCGTCGGGGCTCACGCGTCGCGCGGTTTTCGGTGCAAGCCCTAAGAGGGATCGGATGGCCGAGTTCGTCTGACTGCGGGCGCGCAGTTCGAGGACTTGCCCCAGCAACACAAGCGTCGTGATGACGGCCGCCGCTTCGAAGTACACCCCTGAGCCGCTCGCACCCATACGAAGCGAGGCCGGAAAGATCTGCGGGAAAAGCACGGCGATAAGGCTGTAGGTGTAAGCCACGCCGACGCCGAGAGCGATCAGCGTGAACATATTGAGACTTCGGTGGATAAGCGACTGCCAGCCGCGCACGAAAAACGGTCCGCCGGCCCACAGCACGACCGGCGTGCTCAAGACGAGCTGCGCCCATACGGCGGGCGACGCCGGGATTCCGAGCCTCGCCCAGAGACCGGGGATATCGCCGCTCATTGCGAGCGCAAGCACGGGAATGCTGAGGGCGACGCTCACCCAGAAACGGCGCGTCATGTCGGCGAGCTCGGGATTCGCTTCTTCGACTGCGCCTGCCGTTTCGAGCGGCTCGAGGGCCATGCCGCAGATCGGGCAATGACCCGGGCCAACCTGCCGGATCTCGGGGTGCATTGGGCAGGTGTAGATCCTGACGATTGGGCGGGCCGTGCGGCTCTCTTGCGGCCGCGTCTTCAGATACGTGTTGGGATCGGCCGAGAACTTTGCCCGACATCCGGCCGAACAGAAATGGAAGACGTGTCCGTTGTGACCGAACTGGTGCTCTGACGTTGCCGGATCGATCGTCATCCCACACACCGGATCGATGACGTCCGCCCCGGTTCCACTGACGTTCCCGTTCATACGACTTCCTGTCGCAGCCCGATGATATCCATGATCTCGGCGACGGCCGACTCCGCTTCGCCGGCTTGCACTTGCGCGACGACGCATCGCTCAAGGTGGTTTTGCAGCTCCAACCGGCTGACACGATCGAGCGCGCCGCGTACGGCGGCGATCTGCTTGATGACTTGGACGCAGTACGTGTCCTCTTCGACCATCTTGATGATGCTCTCGAGATGACCACGCGCCGACTTCAGTCGATTCAGGATGTCTTGCTTGCGCTCGGGCCCGAGGCTGCTTTTGCGAGGCTTCGCCATAGCCGCACTCTACCCCACCTGGGGTGGGCCGTCAAGCTGCTACTCTCGACGGGCCGCGCCGGCGCCTGAGTCAAGCTCAGCGCGCGATCGGCAAGCACGGTGAGGGACGGCGGCTCACACTCCTGGCCCTGCGTCTCGTTGCCAACGCTTCGCCCGGCCTCCACACAACCTCCACACAACCTCCACACCGCTCTGTCAGAGTCTGTGTGAGTTTCATCTCCTTCGCCGTCCAAGCGTACCTGAACAAGGCGGTCGACGAAACGCGCCGCAAGACGCTGCGTCAGGCGCAACGAGATGGAACTTGTCGAAGACGATCTTCTCCCTCGCGCCCGGAAGATGCGTCAATGTGGACTCGAAGTACGGCCTAGTGCGGACACTGGAGAGCTGAGGGGAACGAAGTATCTCTGGCAGCGTTCTCAGGCGACCTCCAATCGCGAGCAGCGGCAAACGCGCTCATCGCTGAGCCGACAATTCAAAGCGCTCGGCCGCGCCTGGCGAAATCCTCTACCCTACCCACCACAAGTTCCGAAGCGCCTAGATATCAAGCCGAGCGGTCGTCGAAATAGCGTAGCTCGGCCTCGGCTTTGCCGGCGCCGATGCACAGCAGGGCGAAGCTGTAGCGCGCTTCGCGACGCTTGTCGGTCGGTGAGCCGGGGTTGAGCAGCAGCACGCCGGCGCGCCGCTCGATCAGCGGCTGGTGGCTGTGACCGAAGCAGACGACGTCGACGGTTCCTTTCTCGAAAGCGCCGTAGGCGCGGCTCGGCGTGTCGCGCCCGCTGCCTTCGTGGCCGTGAACGAGTCCGATACGGACGCCGCCGGCGGTCACGATGCGGCGGCGGCCCCAGCGTTCCACGAGCGTGTAGCCGTCGCAATTGCCCGCGACGGCGACGACCGGAGCGACGCGCGCGAGCAGCGCTTCCGTTAGCGGGCTCGTGTGGTCGCCGCAGTGCAGGATTTGGGTGACGCCCGCATCGCGAAGCCCGTCGAGTAGCGCGCGCGGCAGGGCCGAGCCGAAGTGCGGGAGGTGCGTATCGGAGATGACGCCTAACGTGAGCTCGCTCATTCCGTCGCGTTCAAGGCCGGCCGGCGCGGACCTCGAAGGCGCGCGGCGCTGCCCTCATTCGCGCGCGAAGTCGGCCACGAACGGCGTGGCCGGCGATGCGCTCAATTCTCCGAGCGAGCCGAATTGCGTGATCGCACCCTCTTCGAGAACCACGACCCGCTCGGGGAAAGCGCGCGCATCCGACCCGTCGTGCGTCACGAGCAGCGTCGGGATCGGAAGCTGTGCGACCGTCGCGCGCAAATCGTCGCGGACCGCGGTCCGCGTGCGAACGTCGAGCGCCGACAGCGGCTCGTCGAGCAGCAGCGCGCGAGGTTCCAGCACGAGCGCGCGGGCGAGCGCGACGCGCTGGCGTTGTCCGCCCGAGAGGCGGTCTGGCCGCACGCTCGCGGTCTGCTCGATACCGAAGCGTTCGAGCGCGGCCGCAACGCGCTCCTCGCGCTCGCCGCGCCCGACGCCGCGCGCGACCAGCCCGTAGCCGACGTTCTCCGCGACGCTCAAGTGCGGGAAGAGAGCGTACTCCTGAAAGACGAACGCGATGTCGCGACGGCGCGCGGGCACGAAGCGTCCGTTGCCGTCGTCGAGCACGTCGGAGTCGATCTCGACGCACCCCGCATCGACCGCATCGAGCCCGGCGATCACGCGCAGCAGCGTCGTCTTGCCGGCACCGCTGGGGCCGACGACGAGCGTCGTGCCCGGCTCGCAGGCCAGCTCGACGTCGAGCGTGATGTCGCGCAAGTGCTTGAGGACTTTGGCGTGCAGGCTCATCGCTCGGCCAGCCGGACCACGAGCAGCACGGCGAGGCTCGCCGTCACCAGGATCAGCGAAAGCGCCAGCGCCGTGCTCAAGTCGCCGCTCTCGAGATTGAGGTAAACGGCCAAGGGCATCGTCTGCGAGACGCCCATCAGGTTGCCCGCGAACATGATCGTCGCGCCGAACTCGCCGAGCGCGCGCGCCCAGGTCAAGACCGCGCCGCCGATCAGGCTGGGCAGCGCGAGCGGAATCGTGACCCGCCAAAACGTGGCGAGCCGGCTCGAGCCCAGCGTCGCCGACGCTTCCTCGAGCCGGCGGTCGACCGCTAGGAAGCCGGCCCGCGCGGACCGCACGTAAAATGGTGAAGAAACGAACAATTGGGCGAGCACGACGGCCGCGGTCGTGAACGAAAGTTGGATGCCGAACGTGTCGAGCAGCGGTGCGAACAGGCCGCGACGCCCGAAGGCGATCAGCAGCGCCACGCCGGCGACGGCCGGCGGAACGACGATCGGCAGGTCGACCAGCGCGTCGACGACCCGGCGTCCCGGAAAGCTGAAGCGCGCCAGCAGATAGGCCGCCGGCGTTCCGAGCGCGATCGCGCAGAGCAGCGTGACCAGCGTCGTTACGCAGCTCAGACGCAACGCGGTGAGCACGTCGCTGCGCTGCAGCGCGGCGAAAAAGGCGGCCGGCGAAGTACGCAGCACGAGTGCGGCGAGCGGTGCGAGGATGAAGGCGAGCAGCAACGCCGTCGGAAGGGCGACGGCCAGGACCGTGCTATCGAGCGGGCGGCGACGCACGTCCGTCCGGTTCGGCGGGTGCCAAGAAGCCGTGCCGGCGCAAGACGGCCTGACCTTGCGGCGAGAGCACGAAGGCGACGAACTTGTCCGCCAGTTGGGGAGCGGCGGCGTTCTTGAGAGCGGCGATCGGATAACTCGCTAGCGGCGCGTAAGCGGCCGGCAAATCCACCGTCGTCACCTTGGCGCGCACCACGGGCGTCAGCTCGGTGACGAACACGACCCCCGCGTCGGCCTCGCCGAGCACGACTTTGGAGGCGACGGCGTCGATCTCCATCTCATTGCTCGCGACGTTGGCTTCGACGCGCGCGGCGAAATCAGCGCCGTAGGCCGGATCGGCGCTCATCGCCTTGAACGCGTCGCGCGCGTATTTGCCGGCCGGAACCATCGGCGCTTCGAGCACGAGCTTGACACCCGGCTTCCCCAGGTCGGCCGCGCTCGCGATCTTCGCGGGATTGGTCCGCGGAACGATCATCACCAAGCGGTTGCGCGCGAACACGGCCGCAGGCGCAGCGAGCTTACCGCCGGCAGCGACGTTCGCCATCCACTCCTGGTTCGCCGACGCGAAGACGTCCGCCGGCGCGCCTTGCAGAATCTGCGTGGCCAGCACGTTGGCGCCCGCGAAGTTGAAGCGCAGGCTGACGCGGTTGTCGCTCTCGAACTGCTGCGCGATGTCGCTGAAGGCCGCGCGCAACGAGGCGGCTGCGAATACCGTCAGAACGGCGTCGTCCGCTTCGGCGGCGCGTGCCGCGCGGGCCGCGGCGAAGGCCGCGACGAGCGCGGTGAAGGCGCTGCGTCTCATGCGCTCGAGCGGAGCTCCTCGCCGATGCGCCGCGCGTCGTACGGACCCAGGGCTTCCAGGTCGCTCCGATACGCCGCGGAGCGCAACGTTTCGAGCAGTTCGGCGACGCCGGGGTGCTCGACGGCCGCCTGCGGCACGAGCAGCACGCACGATTCGGAGCGCAGCGCAATGAAATCCAAACGGCAGACGCCCGCGGCCGGGGCGCTTCCGAGGCCCGCGTCGGCGAAGCCTTGCGCAATCGCGCGCGCGACGTCGAGCTGCCCGGCGAGCTCGCGCTCGTAACCCGGCAGCCGCCGCCCCTCGAGCGAGGCGCGGCGTAACTCCGCGTCGAGCAGCGTGCGCGCCGCGGATCCGGCCGGACGGTTGACCAGGCGCGCCCGCGTGCGCGCCAGATCGCGCGCGCCTCGCAAGCCGAGCGGATTGCCTTTTGCGACGAGCCAGCCGGCTTCGGTCGTCGCCAGCTCGAAGCGGCGCAACCGTCCGAGCGTGCCGCTCGTCGCATCGAGCGAGGCGAGTCGCTTGAGCTCGTCCTTCGAACCGTGCACCGCGGCGACGTGCGAACGGCGCGCGGCGAGATCGGCGACCGCGCGCCGGTTGCTCGTGGGGAACCAGACGCCGTGCGTGCGGCGGCCGTCGAGGTGGCGGACCAAGAGTCCTAAGGCGATCTCGCAGCCTGAAACGAGTACGGTCCGCTCGAGCGGCGCGGCGCCTTGCAGCATCCGAACCGTCGCGACCCCGCCGGAGAAATTCTCGACGACGCCCTGCGCCGACTCCGGAAAACAAGCCTCGCCGGCGGCCCCGTCGAGAGCGCGTACGATGCGCCGCCGGCCCACCTCGGCGACCACGACGCGCTGGCCGAGGCGCAGCGGTCCCTCGGCGTTGATGCGCAGCGCTTCGTCGCGCGCTTCGCCGAAGAGCGCTTCGGCGTTCGTCTGCAGCTGCCGGGCGATCGCCAGCGCAAGTGCCACGCCCGGCTGGGCGCGTCCGCTTTCGATCGCGCCGATCGCTTGGCGCGTGACGCCGGTCGCCGCGGCCAGCTCTTCTTGGGTTATGCCGAGCGCGCGCCGCTTTGCCAGAATTCGCGAAGCGGCAGCTTCACTTGCCATGATGTGCGGTTCCTTTGCTGCTCAAGGCGCGAGCTCCTCGAAAGCCGAACCTGGCCCGACGCTACGCGATTCGCGACTAGGAGAGAGAAATGGAAATCAGCGCGCGCAATCAGATCAAGGGACGCATCAAAGCCGTGCGCACCGACTCGATCATGGCCGAGGTCGAGGTCGAAGTGCAACCGGGCGAAGTCACCGCGGCGATCACGAGATCGTCGGTCGAGCGCTTGGGGCTCAAAGTGGGCGACGAGGTCGTCGTCATCGTCAAGTCGACGGAAGTGATGATCGGAAAATAGTCGGTAGGGCGAAGCGCTTAGATCGCGCCGAGTTCCTGACCTGCTCGAACGCGACCCTCGCGACGGCCGCCAGACAAAGGAGCACGATTAGCGAAATAACGAGCGGCGCGTAGCGCGCCTTGGGGCGCGCGGCGCCCGAGCGGCGTCCGAAGCGGAGCGAAAAGCTGTAGGCTGCAACGAGAGCCGCGCCGAGAAGACAGCCCCAGACCACCAAAGCGGCTTGCGTCCCTGAGCGCAGCTCGGCCATGAGTTCAGGGTTCCGCCGTGCTAGCGGCCGTACGATGCTCATTTGAATCATCGCTCACTCTGCTCGCGGGGGAGGAAACGTTTTGGGACGTTTTGACGCCGTTCCGCAATCCTTGGGACCGAAAACCGTCCGGATTCGGTAGGGCCGGCAAAATCTTGCGCACACGTGACGCTGCGGGACGCCTGCGTTCGATGTATGCCGAGTGCGCGAGGGCCCGGGCTCGCCTGCAAGCAAACATGACGGAATGTTGAGTATGCTTGCACGCGCTCTCGGCCTGGGAAGAGCGCTCCCCGAAGACCACATGCCCGATCGCCGGCGCGTCGTCGGTACGTTGCTGGCTTTGGCCGTCGCCCTGCCGGTTTCGGTCGCCGGCAACGCTTTCGCAGCCGCCCCGACTTCGTCGATCACGGTCTTTGCGGCCGCCTCGTTGCGCGAGGCCTTCACCGCGGCGGCTCCGGCTTTCACCGCGAAGACGGGCGTGAACGTCGTCTTCAACTTCGGCGGCTCGGATACGCTCGAGACGCAGATCGAGAGCGGAGCGCCGGCCGACGTATTCGCCTCCGCCAATCAGACGCAGATGAAGAAGGCCGTCGACGACGGGATGATCGCCGGCGACCCGCAGGTCTTCGCTCGCAACCGGCTCGTCGTCATCGTGCCGAAAGACAATCCCGCGAAGATCGCGAGCGTTGCCGACCTTGCGCGCAAAGGCGTCAAGGTCGTGCTTGCAGCCGCGACCGTGCCGGTCGGCAATTACGCGCGGGTCGCGTTCGCGAACCTCGCGAAGCAGCCGGCATACGGCGCCGACTTCGTGAGCCGCGTGCAAGCCAACGTCGTGTCGGAAGAAGTCGACGTGAAGGCGGTTGCGACGAAGGTGTCGCTCGGCGAAGCCGACGCCGGCGTCGTTTACACGACCGACGTGACGCCCGCGCTTGCCCCCAGCGTGGCGGTGCTTGCGTTCCCGCCCAACGCGGCGCCCGAAGCCGTTTATCCGCTCGCGGTCGTGCGCGCCTCCAAGAACGCTGACGCGGCGCGTGCCTTCCTCACCTTCGTGCTATCGCCCGAAGGGCAAGGCTACCTCAAGCAGCGCGGGTTCATCACCGGCCCGTAGCCAGCGCCGGCAGGAGATCGCACGCGCCGAGGTAGAGTCTGGCGACCGCCTCGAGCGCGCTGCGGTCGCGGTCGTCGAAGCGCGCCGCTTGGTGGCTGTCGACGTCGAGGACGCCGATCACGCGCCCGTCGGTCAGTAACGGCACGACGATCTCCGACTTCGATTCGGGATCGCAGGCGATGTGCTTGGGGAAGCGCTTGACGTCGTCGACGACGATGGTCTGGCGGGCTTGCGCTGCCGAACCACAGACGCCGTCGCCGAGCTCGATGCTGGTGCACGCCGGCTTCCCTTGAAAGGGGCCCAGCACCAAACGGCCTTCGCGCATAAAATAGAAGCCGACCCAGTTGACGCCGCGCAGCGTCTGAAAAAGGAGGGCCGTGAGATTTGCTGCGTTAGCGATGTAGTCGCGCTCGCCCTCGAGCAAGCCGCGCGCCGCTTCGATCAAGTCGACCTCCAGGCCGCGCATCGACAGCACCCGCGCGTTATAACCGCAAAGGCAATAATTCTCCGTCGAGCTCTGGGAGAGTGCGTACATGCGTATAAGTATAGCGCCGCTCCGCGAAAATTGAGTTATGCAAGTAGTGCGCCGGAAGGCGCTTCCTTTAGCTCAAGGTGTTGCGGTGGAGTGCAACTCGCATATACAAGCGCTCGTCCAATGGGACGCTTGCTCTAACATGCGGAAGGGCGAAATCCGCGCCGTTCACGGCTCCGGTTTTGCGGCCTCGCCTTCCGGCGCGAACTCGAGTGCGAGCGAGTTAATGCAATAGCGCTGGCCCGTCGGCTCGGGCCCGTCGTCGAAGACGTGGCCCAGGTGCGAACCGCAGGCGGCGCAGCGCACCTCGGTGCGAACCATCCCGTGCGAGCGGTCTTCGATCAGCTCGACGTTCTTCGCGTCCTGCGGCGTAAAGAAACTCGGCCAGCCGCTGCCGCTGTGATACTTCGTGTCCGAAGAGAAGAGCGTCGCGCCGCACGCGCCGCAATGATACGTGCCGTCTTTTTCGTTGTGGTAGAGCTCGCCGCTGAAGGGAGGCTCGGTCCCCGCTTGCCGCAGGACCTCGTAGCGTTCGGGCGCGAGCTCTTCCCGCCACTGCGACTCGGACTTGTCGACGCGCTTCATGCTCGTGTCTCCGCGGTATCCGGCTCGCCGTCCCGCGCGGCCGCGGCGCAGGCTCCGCACAGTCCGCGGAAGGTGACGAGCGCGGCCTCGATCCGCACGCCCTGCCGTTCGGAGAGCGCGCGCAGCGTGCGTTGCGAGGTCGCATAGTCGACGTCGACGAGGGCCGCGCAGCGCGTGCACAAGAGATGCGCGTGCGCCGGCGCCGGCGGCTCGTACCAAGCGGCGTCGCCGCTGGGAATCTCGACTTTGAGAATCGTGCCGAGCTCGCAGAGGCGCGTCAGACCGCGGTGCACGGTCGCGTAACCGATCGCGGACCGCAGCGCGCGAGCCTTCTGGAAGATATCTCCTGCGGTCTGATGTGCGCCGCAACCCGCGGACAGGACGATCTCGCGGATCAGCTCGTAGTTGCGCGGCAAACGCGGTTGAGCGTTCATAAACGCTATGATAGCATACGTCCTGCAGGAAATGAATATCAGTCTCATTATCTCGTTATCTTTGAGAGGAACGAGATGTCAGCACAGGTCGCTAAGGCCGCCCTGGAATTCACTTTGAAGAGCAACGAGAACGCGACCAGTCCCAAGGACCTCGGCATGGAGATATCGCTCTCGGACTACCGCGGCAAATGGCTGGTCTCTATCTCATCGAGGTGACCGACGATGCGCTCGGCGAGATGCGCCTGACGCAGCCCTGCGCCGTCGACAACGAGCACACGCTGGTCGACCGCTTCGAAAACCAGTTCGTGCCGGCGTTCTACGTGTTCAACCGCGAGCACCAGCTGCGGCACTCCCAAGCGGGCGACAGGGGCTACGACCGGATCGTCACGGGGCTCGAGCGCGTCCTGGCCGAAGCGCCCGCGGAGCTTCCGGTCACGGCATAGGAAGGCGGGAGCGGCGGGCTCGGCCCCAGCGTCGGCGAAGGTTCCGGCATGGCGCTCAAGGTCGTCCTCCTCTCCCACTCTCCCGATCCCGAACGCGCGGTAGCAACGGCCGCGCGCAACTGTTACAGCCCTCGCGACGTCGAGAGCATCGACGAGAACTGGACGCACGACGAGGTCGTCAAGATGGTCGGCCGCGTGCGCGACGCGGGTCATCTTTCGACCTTCGAGCACACGATGTTCACCTTCGGCGTCTCGGGCGTCTCGCGAGCGCTGACGCACCAGCTCGTGCGTCACCGGCACATGTCCTACGAACAGAAGAGCCAGCGCTACATCAAGATCAAGGGTCAGTTCGAGTTCGTGACGCCGCCCTCGCTCGCCGCGCGGCCCCAGATCAAGGCGAAGTACGACGCGCTGATGGGGCAGATCGCGGCTTTTTACCAGGAGGCGTTGGCGGCCGGCCTGCCGGCCGAAGACGCGCGCTTTGCGTTGCCCAACGCGGCCGAGACGCAGATCGTCGTCACCGCCAACGCGCGCGCGTTGCTCGACTTCTTCACGTTGCGCACGTGCAACAACGCGCAGTGGGAGATTCGCGAGCTCGCCTTCGCGATGTTGCGCTTGGTGAAGAAGGTCGCCCCAAGCCTGTTCGTGCGCGCCGGCGCGACTTGCGTGCGGGGCTATTGCAACGAACCCAACGGCCCCGACTGCCCGCGCTACATCGCGGTCAAGAATCCGGTCGCCGCACGCCGGACCGCTAGGCTAAGTGAGGACGGCCTCGAGCGTGCCGACGACGCGCTCGTCGCCGACCGGCAGACGGCTGCGCTCGCGGGTTGAGCGCAGGCCTAGGACCGAGCTGAGCCGGTCGCCGCGGCCCAGTCGTTGAGCTGCTGCAGGATCGGCAGCAGCTTGCGCACGCGCTCGGTCGGACGGTATTCGACGCGCGGCGGGACCTCGGCGTAGATCGTGCGCTCGACCAGCCCGTCACCTTCCAGCTCGCGCAGAGCGCTGGTGAGCACTTTCTGGCTCACCGTGCCGAGCGACCGCTGTAATTCCTTGAAGCGCAGCACGGAGGCCCGGCTGAGCTCGATGAGGATGAGAAGCTTCCACTTGTCGGCGATCATCGAGATCGCGTCCTGCATCGGACAGTTCCGCGTGCCGTAATAGGGGTCCGCGAGCAACTCTTCGACTGCCTGTGCTGCCGCCGGCGAAATAGGTGTCCCAATCTCCATGCCGCTTCCGACTACAAGCTGCCAGGCGGCGGTTGCGGCCGGGCGGCTTTTGTCAGGGCGGTCGCTAGACGGTCGCGCTCGCGCCGAAGCGCGCGATCTCGCGCTCGAGGTCGAGCGTCTTGGTCGGCGCCTTACGGTCGTACTCGCCCCAGTGCTCGCGCGGCACCAACCACATGATCTCGAACTCGTTGCCGTCCGGGTCGACGCCGTAGACGGACTTGGTCGCACCGTGATCGCTCGCGCCGGTCAGCGCGCTGCTCGATGAAAGTCGCAGCATCGCCTCGCGCAGCTCCTCGATCCGTTCGACCTCCCACGCCGTGTGATAAAGTCCGACGGCACCGTGCGGCGGGCTGGGAGCGGCCGCCCCGACAGCGGCTAAGCCGAGATCGTGGTGGTTGTGCGAGCCGGGCGCCCGCAGGAATGCCATCATTCCGCGCTCTCGCGCGATCGTCTCAAAACCGAAGGCACTTTCGTAAAAAGCGATCGAGCGTTCGAGGTCGCGGACGAAGAGGACGACGTGATTGAGGCGTTTGACGGTGACCATGGCTCGTTTAGCATAGCAAAACATCGCTCACGACAAAAGAAGGAACCGGGACGTGGGTCAGTTGCTTCCTGGAAACCGGCCTCGACGTGAGTAGGAGATTGTCGCTCGCTGTGCCATACGTCCGCGAGCTAACGTTTCCATATCGGGAGGGCTGCCCGGAACGCGCGATCTTCTTTGTCGACTCGTTCGACGCCATCCGCTCCGACGAACGATCCTGCTTTTCACGGCGTTGCTCGTTCTCTGCTTCACGGGCGCGCGTGCAGTCGCCGCCGTTCCATCGTACGTCGACCGGCGCGTCACGGCGCTCCCGGCCGCGGCGCTGCTGCACCGTTCGCCGCAAGCGCTCGTCGACCGGCGCCGCCAGCGGGTCGCCGTGCAGCTGCGACGGTATACGCGGCCGCTGTTCTTGCTGTGGGCGTTGTCGCAAATTGCGCTGCTCTACTACCTGTGGAGCTCGGGCTGGGCCGCGCGCTTGCGCGACGGCCTCAAGCGCTCGATCCGTTCCGTCACGCTGCTGCGCTTCGTCTACGGCGCGGCGCTGGCCGCGTGCGCCGCGCTCGCGGCATTTCCGGCGGCGTTGATTCATTACCGGGTCGAGCGCGCCTTCGGGCTTTCCGCCGAGACGAGCGGAACGTGGCTGCACAACGGCATCGTGACCGTCGGGATCCAAGCGGTCTCGGTGGGGCTCATCGTCGCGTTCGTTTTGGCGCTCGTCGACCGGGCGCGGCTGTGGTACCTCTACGCGATGGCCGGGCTCTTCGTCGCCACGCTCGCCATGGCGTTTCTGGAACCGATCGTGGTGGCGCCGCTCTTCGACCGCTTCATCCCGCTGCCGCCTGCGAGCTCGTTGCAGACGCCCCTGCGGGCGCTCGAGCGCAAAGCCCGGGTCAGCGCCGCGCCGATCTTCGTGGGCAACTACTCGCGCCGCAGTTCCGTGGCCGCCGCCGAGATCTCGGGTTTCGGGCCCACCAAGCGGATCGAGCTCGGCGACACGCTGCTGCACTCGGCGACGCAGGGCGAGATATTGTTCGTCACCGCTCGGGAGATCGGGCACTACGTGCGCGGCGACGGCTTCCGGCTCTCGCTGTTTTGGACGTTCCTCTTCATCTTGTGCGTCGCGCTCGGCGTCGTCGCCGCCGACCGAGTCGGCTTTCGGCGCGACGACGATCCGCTCGCGCGGCTTGCATTGGCGCTCGCCTTCGTGGGCCTGGCCGCGCTGCTCGTCATGCCGATCTATAACGGCTACTCGCGCATGTTGGAAGAGCGGGCGGACGCGTTCGGACTCGAACTGACGGGCGATCGCGCGTCGGCGGTGCGCTCCTTCGTGCGAACTGCCGACGAGTCGCTCGAGCCGCTCTGCACGTCCCTTCCCGTCCTGCTCTACTTCTACAACAGCCCGCCGCTGGGTGCGCGCATCGCGGCGGTCACGGAGCGCGCGAACCCGTGCCGTTGAGCGTGACGCGCTGCAGTTGGGCGCGCACGGAGGCCGCGATCGCCTATCACGATCGCGAGTGGGGCGCGCCGCTCCACGACGACCGCACGCTGTTCGAGTTCCTCGTGCTCGAGGGAGCGCAAGCGGGGCTGAGCTGGGAGACGATTCTGCGCAAGCGCGAACGCTACCGCGAGGTCTTCGACGGGTTCGACCCCGCGCGCGTCGCGGCGTACGACGCCCGAAAGCGCGCGGCCTTGCTGCGCGACGCCGGCATCGTTCGCAACCGCGCCAAGATCGAAGCAGCGGTGGACAACGCCAAAGCATGCCTGGCGATTGCGAGCGAGTTCGGTTCGCTCGACGGCTACCTCTGGGATTTCGTGGGCGGCAAGCCGCTCGTCAACGCGCCGCGCGAACCCGGGGACATTCCGGCGACGACGCCGCTCGCCGAACGACTCTCGCGGGATCTACGCGCGCGGGGCTGCCGCTTCGTCGGCCCGACGATCGTGTACGCGTTCATGCAAGCCGTGGGTTTGGTCAACGACCACTACGTGACGTGCTTCCGCTACAAGGAGCTACGGAGGCTGGCTCAGGCGAAACCGCCGAGGTAAACCGCGCCCGCCACTTGCGTGCCGAGATGACGCGCGGTCAAGAACTCGACGATCGCCGCGTGCTGGACGCGGCCGTCGAGGATCTGGGCGGCGCCGACGCCGGCCCGCACGCCGTGCGCGGCCGCGCGCACGGCGGCCCGCAGCTCGGGGTCGAGGTCGACGCGTTCGGCGACGTCGAGCGCTTCGGCGGGCGTGAGCTCCTCGATGACCGTCGCCGAGGCCAGGTCGAGGATCCCGCCGGCCACGTGGAAGAAGATCGCGCGCGCCGCTTCGGTCGCGGCCGCGATCGCCGCAGCCACGTCGTCGGCGGCGAGTTCCACGTCGGCGCCGCCCAGGCCGAGGGCCGTCGGCTCGATGACCGGGATGTAGCCGGCCTCGGTCAGGGTCGCGAGGATCCCCGTCTGGACGCGCCCCACGCCTTCGCTGCCGCCGGCCGGCAACAGCGCCGCATCGGCGCCCGAGAGCCCGACCGCGACGTTGGTTTGTTGGTTGAGGCGGCGAACGTAGGTGCGTGCCAGCTCGGTCGTCGGGGCGACGACGATCGGCCGGACCTGCCGTTGCATCAGGAAGGCGAGGTCACCCGGGAGCGTGGTCCAATCGGCGAGCGTCGAGCGGTCGATCCGCAACACGAAAGTCCGGCCCGCGAACGCTGCGGGCGTCATCGACGGCTTGTCTGCCGAGGCGTCATCGCGTGAGGTTGTGCATAACCCGGCACCCCTTCCTCCCGTCAGTCAGGACGCGCGGGGCGGTTCTTGCGTCACCCAGCTCGGCTGCCAGCCGTTGACGAGGTTCATCGCCGCTTCGGGACCCTCGTCCAACCAGCTCAAGACGCCACGGGCGGCGGCTTCGACGATCTCGCCCAGTCGTTGCTCCTCGAGCGCATCGAAGGTCGAGAGCACGTAGTCGATCGTGTCGTCGCCGCCGCCACGGCCGATGCCGACGCGCAGGCGCGGAAAGCCCTCGCCGAAGTGCTCGATGATCGACTTGAGCCCGTTGTGGCCGCCCGAGCCGCCCGAGCGGCGCATGCGCAGTCGCCCAAAGGGCAGGTCGAGGTCGTCGCTGACGACGAGCAGTTCCCCAGGCGGGACCTTCCACCAAGCGGCGAGGCGCTGCAAGGGCCTGCCGCTCTCGTTCATGTAGGAGAGCGGCTCGGCCAGAACGAGCTTGCGCGCCGGCAGATGGAACTGCGCGGCCCCGTCCTTCTCTTTCCAGCGCCCGCCTCCAAGGCGGTCCGCGACGTCCTCGACGACGCGAAAGCCGACGTTGTGGCGGGTTCGCGCGTAGCGCGGGCCCGGATTCCCGAGGCCGGCGACGAGCCGGGTGCCGGAGCTTACGATCCGGCCTCCGCGCCCTCCGTCGACTCGGCGACGAGCGGCACCTCGGCGCTCGCGGACGGTTCTGCGGCAGCCGATTCTTCCTCGAGCTGGCGCGCGACCGTCGAAGGCGCGACCGAGACCAGCACCGTCGCCGGCTCCACGTCGAGCTGGATGCCGGCCGGCAACTTCAGGTCGCCGGCGGAGATGTGCTCGTGGACGCCAAGCTCGCTCACGTCGATCTCGATCTGATCGGGCAGGGCGTTGGCCGGCCCGCGGACGCCGATCGTATGCGAGACGACCTCGAGCACGCCGCCGAATTCCGCCACGCCCTTGGCCACGCCGAGCGTGACGACGGGAAGCGTCGCCGAGATCTCTTCGGTCGCGCTGACGCGCTGGAAGTCGACGTGCAGGATGCGGCGCGAGATCGGGTCGCGCTGCACGTCGCGGACCAGCGCCGTGTCGTTCTTGCCCTCGAGCGAGATCGTCAGCAGCCGGTTGCGACCGCCCGCGTGGAGCATCTCGCTCACGGTCCGCGCGTTGAGCGCGATCGCGGTCGGCGCCGCGCCGTGTCCGAACAGCACGCCCGGGATCTTGCCCTCCCGGCGCAAGGCGTTTGAAGAGGTCGTACCGACGTTGGCTCGCAGCTCGGCTGCGAGCGTATCGCTCGTGGTCGTCATGTCCTTCGTTTCTACCTAGTGGCTAGTGTGCCGTGGTCAGTTCGGGAAGCGGCATCATGGGCGGCGGCACGACGATCGGTTCCGCCTCTTCCTTGGCGAAGAGCTCGGAGACCGAGCGGTTCGCGGTGATCCGCTTGATCGCGTCGGCCAGGATCTGCGCGACCGAAAGCACCTTGAACTTCGGCCCCATCGAGGGCTCGAGGTTCGGCACCGAATTGGTGATGATCACGCGCTCGATCGGCGATTCGTTGAGGACGCGCACCGCGTCGCCCGCGAAAATCCCGTGCGTGGCGCAGGTGTAGACCTTGGTCGCGCCGCGCTTGATCAGCGCTTCGGCCGCCTTTGCGAGCGTTCCGCCGGTCGAGATCATGTCGTCGCAGACGACGGCGACCTTGCCGCTGACGTCGCCGACGATCTCGGTGACTTCGGAGACGTCGGGCTCCGGGCGGCGCTTGAAGACGATGGCCAGCGTGCTGCGCAGACGCTTGGCGAACTTTTCAGCGCGCGCCACGCCCCCGGCGTCCGGCGAGACGACCACGATCTTGTTCCCGTCGAGACCCTGCGACTTGAGGTACGCGCACAGGGAAGGCGCCGCCTCGAGATTGTCGACCGGAATGTCGAAGAAGCCTTGGATTTGCGCGGCATGCAAGTCGAGCGTGACCACGCGCTTGGCGCCGGCGGTCGTCAGCAGATTGGCGACCAGCTTGGCCGAGATCGGCTCGCGGCCTTTCGACTTCTTATCTTGTTTGGCGTAACCGTAGTACGGAACGACCGCGGTGATCCGATGCGCCGAAGCTCGGCTCAGCGCGTCGATCATGATCAGCAGCTCCATGAGCGAGTCGTTGACGCTGTTGCCGTTCATCGCTTTGCAAAGCGATTGGATCACGAAGACCTCGGCGCCGCGCACGTTCTCCTTGATCTCGATGCGGCACTCCTCGTTCTTGAACTTGTCGACCAGCGCGCTGCCGATTCGGGTATCCATCCGCTGGGCGATCTCCCGGGCAAGCTCGGGGTTCGAGTTGCCGCTGAAGAGTAAAGGCTTCTGATTCAAGGAGTTGCTCCTACCGAGCGGGAGACCGAAGTCTCGCGGCGATGGGTGGGCCTGTTAATCACCGCTTGTTCAGCGGCCAACCTCCTCATACCCGTCTGGGACCAGTCGCATCGACCTAAGTCGAGACGTGTTCGGGCTCACGTCGCCGCCGCCAAGACTCCGGCCGCCGTCAACAAGCTGCGCTGACTGGGCCGCGAGGAGGTTTCGATGACGACCCCGCGGCTCGCCGCGCGCCAGCAGCGAACGGCCCGAGCCAAGCGGCGCAGGGCGCCCCAGTGCAGGTCGTGGGCGGCGGCGAGCGAGACGACGACCACCTGGGTCTCACCCGTGGTGCGCAAGGCGACTTCGGCGATGAGTTTGCCGGTCGCACCCTGGTCGAGCGTGCTGCCGCATGAAACGAAAATGGTTTCCATTTGAAGGTGCCCCCCTGAGCTGGCGACTCAACGTCGCTCCGGTATCGTAGCGCTTACGCCTGGGACCAGGCTCCGAGCAGCCTGAGAAATCGCCAGCCGCGGGGTCGAGCCGGCTGCGGCTACGAGATTCCTTGCAGGGCCGGCTCGCGCAGGCCGCCGTCGAGCGAGGGAGAGGGGTCCTTCGCTGGAGGCGTGCCTGTCTTCTTCGGCGCGAGCCAGAGGTACATGACCGGGATCAGCAAGAGCGTCAAGACCAGCGAACTGACGACGCCGCCGATGACGACGATGCCGAGGCTCGCACGCGAGCTCTGGCCTGGCTCGAGCGCGAGCGCGAGCGGAATGTTTCCGGCGACGACCGATACGCTGGTCATCACGATCGGACGGAACCGGGTGAAGGCGCTCTCCTTGATCGCCGCGAGCTCGTCGAGGCCGCGCACGCGCAGCGTGTTCGCGTAGTCGACCAGCAGGATGCCGTTCTTGGTCGCGATGCCGATCAGCAGAATCGACCCGATCAGCGAGAACAGGTTGAGCGTGCTGTGCGTCAGGAGCAGCGCGCCGATCGCGCCGACCGCCGCGACCGGGACCGAGAAGAGGATGATCAGCGGCGACAGATAGCTGTTGTAGAGCGCGACCATCAGCAAGAAGACGAGCACGATCGAGAGCAGCATCGAGGCGCCCAAACCTTGCAGGGTTTGGCGCATGAAGTCTTGCTGGCCCAGCGGCGCGGGGCGCACCACGATGTTCGAAGGCAGGTGCGCGGCTGCGAGGCGTTTCGCGAACGCCGCCTGCACGTTGGAGAGGGAGAAGCCCGGCCCGACGTTGGCGTCGACGTGGATGACGGTGTTGCGATCGGTGCGCGTGATCAGCGGCGAGGTCGGCTCGAGCGAAAAGGTGGTGAAGTCGCCCAGGTGGACGATCGAGCCGTCGTTGGCGCGAATCGGAATCGCGCGCAGCGCGTCGAGCTCGTGCTGGTCGGCCAGGGGATAGATCACCTGGACTTGCTCGAGGCCTTGCGGCGTCTCGAACTGCGTTGCGACGTCGCCGCCGAACGCGGCGCCGGCGGCCGTCGCGGCTTGCCCGATGTCGACGTCGAGCGCTTGCGCCTTGTCGCGGTCGAACTGGATCGCCACTTGAGGCGCGAGCGACGTGCCGGAGCTGTTCGCGCTTATCGTGCCGGGCGTTCCCCGCAAAATGTCGAGCACTTGCAACGCAGCGGAAGTCGGATCTCCGCCGGTGACGTCGGTGACGAGCTCGTCGATCGGCTGCGCGTTGCCGCCTCCGGTCCCGGTGACGGGAACGACCACCGTGTCGGCTCCCGGTACCGCTTTGCGCGCCATCTCACGGAAGCGCCCGACCCACCACGTAGTCGAATTCTTGCGCTTGTCGGCCAGGAAGATGTGCGTCTGGCCGACGTTGCCCTGTGCGACGAAGCCGCCGAACGAGGCCGCGTAGCCGCCCGCGACCGTAAACTCGTGGGCGACATCGGCTTGCAGATTGATCTGATGCTCGAGTGCGTAAACGCCGTCACGGACTTGGGTCAGCGGCGTGCCGAGCGGATAGACGATTTGCAGGAAGAGTTCGCCGCGGTCGGTCGCTGGGATGAACTCCTCGCCGACGACGCCGAGCGGCACCAGCGCGATCGATGCGACGAAAGAAAGCGTGCAGAGCGCGGCGACCAGGCGGGCGTGATCGAGCGCCCATGGGAGGGCGCGGTGCGCGTACCAGTCGCGCAATCCGTCGAAGCCGCGCGTGAAGGCGTCGACGATGCCGGGCGGCTTCCACTTGGAGTGCAGCGACCACAATCCGGCGAGGGTGGGCGTCACCGTGAACGAGATGAACAATGAGGTCAGCGTCGAGATCACGACGACGATCGCGAACTCGGTGAGATTCTTACCGACCTGACTCTGGATGAACGCGATCGGCAAGAAGACGACCACGTCGACCAGCGTGATGACGACCGCCGCCGCGCCGATCTCTTCCCGGCCCTGGACCGCCGCCTCTTCGGGCGGCTGGCCGAGCTCCGCGAAGTGGCGCTCGATGTTTTCGAGCACGACGGTCGAGTCGTCGACCAGGATGCCGATGACCAGCGTCATCCCCAGCAGCGAGATCGTGTCGAGCGTCAGCCCGAGCAGCTTCATCACCGAGAGCGCGATCGCGAGCGACGTCGGGATCGCGACGCACACCACCGCCGCGTTGCGCCAGGAGCGCAGGAAGAAGAGCATCGCGATGGCGGTCAGCGCGACGCCCTCGAGCAGGGCGTGCAGAACGCTGTCGATCTGCTGCGCCGTGAAGCGCGATTGTACGTTGACGACCTCGAACTGCACGTCCAGGAAGCGGCGCCGCAACATCGGCAGCGCGTTGACGACGTTGTCGGAGGCGGTGACCTCGCTTGCGCCGGTGGTCTTTTGCACCTGGAGGAAGAGGCCCGGGCTGCCGTCGATCTGTGCGTAGACGCGGCGCGGTTCGTAGCCCGCCACGACGTGCGCGACGTCTTGGACCCGCGTGACCGCGTCGGTTGCCGTCCAAGGGTCGATCGTGCCGGGGAGTCCGCCCAGGCCGGCCGCCAAATCGGACGTCGCGCCGGCGGTGCTGCTCGCGGCGGTGCTCGAGCTGCCGCTCTTGGTGACGGGGAGCCGCGCGATCGAACTCGGATCCTGGATGTCGCCGCGGACGTCGACCGTCGTCTCGCGGTTGGGCTCGTAGACGATCCCGCCCGGGACGCGCTGGTTGTCGTTGCTGACGGTGTTGATGATATCGTTAAGCGTGAGCCCCTTGCCCTCGAGGCGCATGGGACTGACTTCGACCTCGTACGCCGGCGTGACGGCGCCTCCGACGTTCACGTACGAGACGCCCGGTATTTGCTGGATCTCCGGCGCGATGACGTTGTTCGCGTAGAGGGAGAGCTGCGCGAGGTTGAGCTTATGCGAGCGCAGGGCCAGCGTGACGACGACCGATTGGCTGGGGTCGCGCACCGAGACGGTCGGCGCCGTGATGTTGGTCGGCAGCGACTTCTCTGAAAGCTGTACGGCCTTTTGCGTGTTGACGAGGTCTTCGGCCTCGTCGGAGCTGAGCGTGAACACCGCCGAGATCGAGGCTTGACCGTCTTGCACGACCGAGTTGATCGTCTGCAGATCGGTCGTGCCTGCCAAGTTCTGCTCGATCGGCTGCACGACGTCGTCGCGCATGACGGTCGTCGACGCGCCGGGATACTGCACGTTGATCGTGACCGTCGGCTGCGAAACGTTCGGGAAGAGCTGCCGCACGATCGTGGCGAGCGAGAGCACCCCGAAGAACGTCATCAGCGCCAGCAGCACGAAGACGAGCGTCGGCCGCTTGATGAAGAGCCGGGTGAGGCTCACCGGATGGCGACCTTTTCGCCGTTACCGACGCTCGTCTGACCGTCGTTGATGACGCGGGTTCCCGGCTGGAGGCCGGTGACGACGGCAGTGCTGCCGTCGTCGCCCAACTCGGTTACCGCAGCCGTCTTCACCGTGCCGTCCTCGCCCACGACGAGCACGGCGTTGCGGTCGTCGTTCGTGAAGGCGTTCGACGGAACCCGGACGCCGTTCACGGTCGGCAAACTGACCTGGGCGGCGACCGCCATCCCGGGCCGCAGGCTGGCCCCGGGTTTGCGCAGCAAGACCTTGACTTGGAAGTCGGTCGAGCCGGGGACGATCTGGTTGAGGATGCCGACGACCTTCCCAGGGAGGCGCTTTCCGCGCAGATCCGACGCGACGATCGTGGCGCTCTGTCCGGCCTCGAGCTGCGCGATCTGCTGGCCTGAGCCCCGGAGGATCGCGTAGATCGGGTCGACTTGCTGCAGGGTGAAAAGCTGACGCGTGCCGGGATACTCGCCCGGATTGAAATTGCGGTTGACGACGACCCCGTCGATCGGCGAAACGATCGTCGCCTTTTCGATCTGCACGCGCTCCTGCTGCGCTTGCGCCAGCGCGACCTGTTCGGTCGCTTGCGACTGCGCGACGGTCGTCGCCTGTAGCCCGTTCGAGCCGAGCGTGCCGTTGGCGGTCACGTTGGAGCGCGCCGCGGCGAGCGAAGCGATTGCGGAGTGCAGCGTCTCTTCATCAACCCGGACGGTCGTCTCTTGCTGGGCGACCTGCTGCTCGGCGATGTAACCGTTGCCGACCAGCGACCTGTAGCGACCGAGGTCGGTACGGTCGCGTTGGAGGTTCGCCTGCGCCTGCGAAACGGCCGCTTGGGCAGAACGGAACGAATCGACCCCTTGCGAGATCGACAGGTTTCCCTGGTAGACGTTATGGCTGGTCGTCGCTTTGTCACTCGCGGCGGCCGCCAAGTCGGCGGCGAGCGTCGCCCGAAGGTCGGCCGTGTCGAGCTGGGCGAGCACCTCGCCGCGGGTTACGCGGTCGCCCTCCTGCACGTCGACCGAGTCCGCCGGTTCGGTCAGAGACGACTGAATGGCGACGTTTTGAAACGGGGCGACGATACCGGCAAGCTGTTCCGAGGGATGGACGGAACCTACGCTCGCGAGCATTGTTTGGACGACCGGCGGACCTGCGGCGTGCTGCTCTTGCTTGCTTCCACACGCGACCAGGACGAGCAGCACGGAAAAGGCAGCTACTGCTCGCTCCGTCGAGCGGGCGTGGAAACGTTGGCGCGGCATACCAATCGCCATCATAGAACGGTTATCGGCCCCCGTCCTTGGGGGACCCTTGGAAAAACGAGAGCGTCTTCCAAGCGTCGAAGCGTAGACTGGGAAATCGTGAACGGTTTTGGGGCGCGCGTCCTGGTCGTCGACGACGAGGCCGCCATTCGCGACATGCTTGAATATGGGCTGGGGCAGGCCGGCTTCGTCGTGCGCGCCGTCCCGGACGGGCGCGCGGCGCTCGAGACGGTGCGCACGTGGTCCCCGGAGCTGATCGTCTTGGACGTCATGCTGCCCGAGGTGGACGGCTTCACCTTGTTGCCCGCTCTACGGCGCAGCACGGAAGTCCCGATCATCATGCTCAGCGCACGCGCCGAGACCGCGGAGAAAGTGACGGGCCTCTCGCGCGGCGCCGACGATTACGTTGCCAAGCCTTTCGAACTCGAGGAGCTGGTGGCGCGCCTGCACTCGGCGCTGCGCCGTCCGCGGCTGGAGATGCGGCAAACGTTTACGTATGCCGACCTCACCGTCGACGTCGCGCGGCGGACGGTCTTTCGCGGCACGCGGCGCGTCGAGCTCTCGACCCGCGAGTTCGATCTGCTACTGACGTTCGTGCGCCATCCCGAGCGCGTCTTCACGCGTTCGGAACTGCTCGATCTGGTTTGGGGCGTCGACCGCGACATCGTTCCCAACACCGTCGAGACGTACATCTCATACTTGCGCGCCAAGCTCGACAGCGGCCAGCCGGTACGCCTGATCCAGACGATGCGCGGTGTCGGCTACGCGCTGCGCGCGACGCCGAGATGAGCCGCGCATGAGCCGCTCGTTCGGTCAGCGGCTGGTCTTTCTCGCGACCTTCGCGATCTCCGGGGCGCTTGCGTCGCTGATAGCGGCCGTCGCGCTGTTCGTGTTCGCTTCGTACGTGGGCACGTTGCGCGCCGCGGAAGTCGAGACGCTCGACCAGATCCGGACGTTCGTCGAGGAGCACGGCGCGGCCGCGGACGCGCGTCAACTTGCGGTGACCAGCCGGTTCTTTTCGCCGGGGATCGTCGTCATCGCACTCGACGCCACGCGGCGCGTCGAAGTTCGTGAGGCTCCCGACATCCCCGGACAGCCGCGGCCGGCGGACGTCCTCGTCGAGGTGCGGCCTCGTAACGACGTCTTGCTGGAGACGCCGCACGGCGTCTTCGGCCGCTTGACGCTCGCGCTCGGAACGTTCTTCGGGCTGGCCCCCCAGCGCGAGCAGTTCGGCCCGGTCGTGGTGATCGTTCGTTCGAACGATACGCGCCTGGTCGAGACGGTACGGCGCTTCTTGCCCGCCTTTCTGGTCGCCGAAGTGCTCGCGGTGCTGCTGGGCTTCTTGATCGCGCGGCTGCTGTCGCGCAAAGCGCTCGAACCGTTGGTCGACGTGACCCGAGCCCTCGAGCGCTTCGCCGCCGGCGACCTGACGCCGCAGCCGATCACGGCCGACAGCAAGCATCAGCTCGGGTCGCTCGCGCTCGCCTACAACGGCGCGATCGAGCAGATGTCGCTGGCGTTCGCGGAACGCGAACGAGCGCAAAGCCGGATGCGCCAGTTCATCACCGACGCCGCGCACCAGCTGCGCACCCCGCTCACCGTCATCCGCGGCTTCATCGCGATCCTGCGCAAAGGCGAGTTGCGGGGTCCCGAGGACAGCGAACGCATTCTGGCGACGATGAACCGGCAGAGCATGCTGATGGCCTCGCTCGTCGACAAGCTGCTGCTGCTCGAGCGTTGGGACCGGGAAAGCGACGCGCCCGGCCACGAGCCGATCGACGTCTCGCAACTGGTCGAGGACGTGGTCGCGCCGCTCGCCGAGGCCCGTCCCGAGCGCGAGTTGCGTTTGGAGATCGAACCGGGCGCGTCGGCGGCGATCGATCCGATCGATCTCACGCACGCGCTTACGAACGCCGTCGACAACGCCTTCGCATATACGCGCGGCGCCGTCGCCGTGCGCGTCGCGCTCGAGGAGCCGCGCAGCGTGCGAATCGAGATCGAGGACGAAGGTCCGGGGATGAACGCCGACGAGGCCGCGCACGCGTTCGAGCGCTTCTATCGCGGCAACCGGCGGGAAGTCGACGGCTCGGGCCTCGGTCTCGCCATCGCGCGCCGGGCGGTCGAGCGCGCGGGTGGCTCCATGTTGCTCGAAAGCAGTCCGGAGGCCGGCTCGCGCTTCACGATTCGACTTCCCTCGGCCGGCGTCGTTCACGCTCGCCCGGTCTATGGCACGACAAGGGTTCCGGCCGCGCGCTGAGGCAGGTACCCGTCCGCGGTCTCGGCGAAGCGACCGGCGCGCCGGAGGGGTCACAATTCCTGTCCATGTCAGAACGCTTTGAGCTCGTCTCGCCCTACGCGTTAGCGGGCGACCAGCCGTACGCGACCGAGGCGCTCGCCAAGGGTATCCGGCGCGGCGACGCGGCGCAGACGCTGCTCGGGGTCACCGGCAGCGGCAAGACGATGGCGATGGCGCGCGTCGTCGAGCTCGTGCAGAAGCCGACCCTCGTGCTGTGTCACAACAAGACGCTGGCGGCGCAGCTCTGCGCCGAGTTCCGCGATTTCTTTCCGAACAACGCGGTCGAGTATTTCGTCTCGTACTTCGACTACTACCAGCCCGAGGCGTACATCGCGCACACCGACACGTATATCGAAAAGGACAGCTCGATCAACGACGAGATCGAGCGCCTGCGGCATTCCGCGACCCAAGCGCTGCTCTCGCGTCCCGACACGTTGATCGTCGCGTCGGTCTCGTGCATCTACGGCTTGGGCTCGCCGGCCGACTACATGGAGATGTCGCTCAACGTCAAGCTCGGCGACGAGATCGACCGCGACGTCTTCTTGCGGCGGCTGGTCGACATGCAGTACCGGCGCAATGATCTGAACCTCGTGCGTGGGACCTTCCGAGTCCGCGGCGACGTGCTCGAGTTCGTCGGCGTCGAAGAGGAGCTGGTCCACCGCATCGAGTTCTTCGGCGACGAGATCGAGGCGATCAACGTCGTCAACATCCTCACCGGCGAATACGTCGAGTCCAAGGACGAGCTGACGATCTTCCCGGCCAAGCACTTCATCACGCCCGACGAAAAGCTGCGCCGAGCCATCACGTCGATCGAAGTCGAGCTCGACGAGCGGCTCAAGTACTTTCGCGACAACGGCAAGCTGCTCGAAGCCCAACGGCTCGAGATGCGCACGCGCTACGACCTCGACATGCTGCGCGAGGTCGGCTACTGCAACGGCGTCGAGAACTACTCGCGTCACCTGGCGGGCCGCGAGGCCGGCGCTACGCCCTCGTGTCTGCTCGACTTCTTCCCCAAGGGCTGGCTGCTCTTCATCGACGAGTCGCACGTGACGCTTCCGCAGGTCCACGGCATGTACGCCGGCGACCGCTCGCGCAAGGAGGTCTTGGTCGAGCACGGCTTCCGTTTGCCGAGCGCGATCGACAACCGCCCGTTGACCTTCGACGAGTTCACGGCGCACGTCAATCAGGTCGTATACGTGTCGGCGACGCCTTCGACGTACGAGATCTCGAGGTCGACGCAGGTCGCCGAGATGATCATCCGGCCGACGGGGCTGGTCGATCCCGAAGTCGAGGTGCGGCCCACCAAGAACCAAGTCGACGACCTCATGGAAGAGATCCGGTTGCGCACCGCGCGCGGCGAACGCGTGCTGGTCACCACGCTGACCAAGAAGATGGCCGAGGATCTGACCGACTTCTTGCTTGAGAACGGCCTGAAAGTTCGCTATCTGCACAGCGAGGTGGAGACGCTCGAGCGGATCGCGATCCTGCGGGACCTGCGCAAAGGCGTCTTCGACGTGTTGGTCGGGATCAATCTGCTGCGCGAAGGCCTCGACCTGCCGGAGGTTTCGCTCGTCGGCATCCTTGACGCGGACAAGGAAGGCTATCTGCGCAGCGGCACGTCGCTGATCCAGACGATCGGGCGGGCGGCGCGCAACGTCGAAGGCAAGGTGCTCATGTACGCCGACGTGGTGACCCAATCGATGGCGCGGGCCATCGGCGAGACGAAGCGCCGTCGCGAGAGGCAGGTTGCCTACAATTCGGAGCACGGCATCGAGCCGCACACCATCCGCAAGGAAGTGCGCGACATTCTCGATTTGGTCGCGACGAAAGAGGAGACGACGGCCGCGGGCAAGATGCGCGGCGAGCGCATTCCGCGCGAGGTCGCGCTCGCGATGGCCGACGACGTCGAGAAGAAGATGCGCGAAGCCGCCGCCAACCTCGAGTTCGAGATGGCCGCCGCCTTGCGCGACGAGCTGCTCGAGCTGCGCAAGCAAATGGGTGGCAACGAGAGCGTCCTCTTCCAAGGTAAAGCACCGAAGATCTTCGCGCACGCACTGCGCGAGCTCGTCGGTTCCTAGTAGACGCCGCGCGGCTTAGGGCAGCTCGACCGCGAGCTCGTTCGCCAGGCGCGCCACGTTGGCCGCGAACTCCGCGAGCTTCCGTCGTGCGATCGCCTCGATCACCGGACGGCCGACGGCGCCGACGATGCCGCCGACGTTGGCACTGGTCTCGAGCCTGACCCGCGTGCGTTCGCCTGCAGCGCGCACGACGCTGTGCACGGCCGCGGTGACGGCGCCGACGCCGATCAGCTGTTGCCCGAAGACGTGCAGCCGCGCGGTGTTCGCGGCGTGGTCGAGCTCGTCGATCCGCACCGTGACCACGTAATCGATGACGACCGGGCCGACCCGCACGGCGACCGCGGCGCGAAACCTCGTCGCGTCGAGCGCAGCAAGGAGCCGACCCCGCGGAATGCAGGCCGTCACCCGAGGCACGTCCGTCAGAACGGCCCAGACCATCTCGAGCGGGGCGTCGATCTCGAACTCATTCGTCAGGCGCACGCTCCGGCGCGTATTGCGCGCGCCGGAAGCGACCCCTGCCGCCTGCGGGTGCGGCGCAGCCGGTGCGGAAAACGTCGGAATGCAGCAGACGGTCGTGCCCGGCGTCGCGATGTGGTCGGTCTGGCAACCTGAACGCAACCTCTATTTCAACTCGTTCTTCATCGAGCACGCGGAGGGGAATCTCGCGGTCGATCCACTCGCGCTGCCGGGCGCGTCCGCCGACCTGATCGCGCAGCGCGGGGGCCTCGCCTGGGTCGTCGTGACGAACCGCGATCACGAGCGCGGCGCCCGCGAGCTCGCGCAACGCTTCTCGGCCAAAATCGCTGCGAGCGCCGCGGACGCCCCATTGCTGACCGGCCCCGTCGAACGGCTGCTGCAGAACGGCGAGCGCATCGCCGACGGCCGCGTCATCGCCCTCGAGGGTCTCAAAACGCCCGGCGAGTTCGCGCTCGACTTCGCGCAACGCGACGCCGTGCTCCTGGGCGACGCGCTGTGGGGCGATCCCGCCGGCTCGTTGCGTCTGATGCCCGACCGGAAGCTGGCCGATCCGGCGCGCGCGGTGCTGTCGCTGCGCAAGCTGTGGGCCTGCCGCCGCGAGCACCTGCTGGTCGGCGACGGCGCCTGCATCTTCGGCGGCGCCGCCGCGGCGCTCGGCGCCTGCCTCGAAGCGCGCCGCGACACATACGTCAATCGCATCAATGCCGACGAGTTGGAGTGGATCGACGAGACTCCGGAACACGAGGAGTTCGCCGGCTCGTCGGCGGAGATCGGGCACTTCATCGGGGCGCGAAAGTTAGGCTATCGTTTGGCCAGGCTCGGCCCCGGCAAGGCATGGTGCCCGCTGCACTGGCACGTCGCCGAAGAAGAGCTGTTCGTCGTGTTCAAGGGGACGCCGACGCTGATCACGCCGCGCGGCTCGTTCGGCCTGCGCAAGGGCGACTTCATCGCGTTCCCCGTCGGGCCGCAGGGCGCGCACAAGCTCGTCAACGACGCCGCCGAGCCTTGTACGCTGTTAATGCTCTCGAATTTCGAGCGCGACGAAGTCTGCTACTATCCCGATTCGCACAAGCTAGCCGTCGGGGAGCTGATCCTGCGCGACCATCCTTCGCTCGACTATTTCGACGCCGAATAAGCGATGGTCGCTCCCCCCGAGATCGCGCAGCCGAGCCGGGCTGCTCGCAAGTCGCTCCGGGACTTTCTCAACCCGGCGCTCGAATGGCGCCGGCTCTTCGCGGAGGCGTGGGGGACGTTTCTGCTGGTCGTCGTCGCCGCCGGGGGCGGCATCATGCACGCGCGCAGCAGCGGGGACGTCACGCTCGGGATGGCCGTCGTCGCACCCGGCCTGATGGTAATGGCGATCATCTATTTCATGGGGACCGTCAGCGGGGCCCATCTCAATCCGGCGGTGACGCTTGCCTTTTCGCTTCGCGGGAACTTTCCGTGGAACCGCGTGCCGGGCTATCTTTCCAGCCAGCTCCTCGGAGGGCTCGCGGCGGCGGCCTTCTTGCGGCTCCTGTTCGGCCCGGAAGGCGCATCAGGCGCGACGATCCCCGGCGCCGGCATCTCCGCGTGGCAGGCGTTGGCTATGGAAGTGCTGCTGACGACGGGACTGGTCAATGCGATCTTGGGCACGGCCTCGGGTGCGCGTAATGTGGGCCCGAACGGCGCGATCGCGGTTGGAGGCTACATCGCCCTGGCCGGCCTGTGGGCCGCTCCGGTCAGCGGCGCGTCGATGAATCCGGTCCGCTCGCTCGCCGTCGACGTGATGCGCGGCGACCTGACGACGACCTGGATCTACCTGCTTGGTCCGTTCGCCGGGGCAGCACTCGGGGTCGCCTTCGAATGGATCCTGGTCGGGAAGGCGACAGCTGCGGGGACGCTGGCAGCGCAGGGCATGCTCGGCTCCGACGATCCCGCGAGCGAGAAGGCGGTCGTGCCTTAACGCCTTTTGCCTTAAAATGGCGATTGGGCGCAAGGGCTCCGATTACGTCATCGCGCAGGTAACCGGATGCTTCGCTGGTATACTCTGTTAGCGGCTGCTGCTGCATTCTTGCTTTGCAGGAGCCCGGCTCGTGCAGAGACCGACCTCGGCCTGACCGGTGCGATCCTCACCGGAACGCACGTCGGCGAGGAGAATCCGACCCCGGTCAGCGGAATCGCGCCGGGCGCGCTGTTGGAGGCGACGCAGAAGTGGGGCCGGCTGCACGTTCACTTGGAGGGCTTCCCCAGCGTCAGCGTGCGGGCCAGCTCGGCCGGAAACCTCGGCACCTCGAGCGCCACGCTCGGCCTACTCAATTCGACAGTGCTTTACGACCTCGACCACAACCGCCGGTTCCGGGCGGGTCTGGGCTTCCAGATCATCGACTTGCGCAGCTTCAACGGCAACAACGGGGACATCGACGAGGCGCGCGTCACCTCGCCCATCTACACGGTCGCATCGGATCTGCCGGTCGGGCGCAACCGCTTCGTCGAGCTCAACCTGATGGTCGATCCCAACATCAAGGGACTGCTCCACGTCCTTCCGGCGGACGGATCGCTCGCGTACGACGAACCGGAAGCCGGAGCCGAGGTCGACTATTCGGCCGCGTTGGGCTGGCAGCGTGGCGCGACCACCTATCTGCTCGGAGCGCGCTTTCTGAACTACCACACGCGCAACGTCGACACCGGGGCGCTGGTCGACCGCAACGTCGGCGGCGGGGTCACCCTCGAAGTCCGCGTCGCTTTGGGCCGCAAGTAGAGTCAGGCCGGACTACTTGCAGAGGACGACGGCCATCGCCCAGCCGTGGCAGGTCTTGATCCGGGCCAGATAGCCCTCTTGCGTGCGGTCGCAGACTTGGTAGCCCGCCCGCAGGGCGGAGGCGATGGAGTTGAACGTCATTATGCCTTGCATGCTGGTTCTCGCTTCGAAAGTGGTGCGGTGAGCTGTAATCTGGACCCAGCATGCCATTCCGGCCGTCTCCGGACCGTCCGGGAAACGTCTGAATACGATCTGATTTTCGAGGTGCGCTCCCCGCTCGGTCGAAAATGACGCGGCCATGCCGACGACCTCGACCACGCACCTTCAGATCGCCTACGAAGAACGCCGCGCGAGCGCCGGCGACGTGGTTGTGCTGTTGCACGGCTTCCCGGACGACGCGCACACCTGGGACCGGGTCGTCGACGCGGCCGAGCTCGCTTCGGTCCGAACGGTCGCCCCGTACCTGCGGGGCTACGGCGCGACGCGCTTCCGCGACCCCTCCGCGACGCGCAGCGGCCAGTCGGCTGCGTTCGCGCGCGACACCGTCGAGCTGCTCGAAGCGCTTGGGATCGAACGCTGCGTCCTGGTCGGACACGATTGGGGCGCGCGCGCCGCGTACAACGTGGCAGTGCTGGCCCCCGAGCGGATTCGCGCGGTCGTCGCGCTGTCGGTCGGCTACGGAACCAACGTGCCTTCGCAGGCGCTCTCGTACGAGCAGATCGAGCGTTATTGGTATCAGTGGTACTTCGCCACGCCGCGCGGCGAGACGGTGCTCAGCGAAGACCGGCATCGTTTCTGCCGGGCGTTGTGGCGGCTCTGGTCGCCGGGCTGGAACTTCAGCGAGGACGAGTACGAGCGCACGGCCGCGGCTTTTGAGAATCCCGACTTCGTCGAGATCGTGCTGCACTCGTACCGGCAGCGTTGGGATTTCGCGCCGGGCGAGCCGAGCTACGAAGACGACGAGTTCTTGTTGCGCGCCGCTCCGCCGCTGAAGGTCCCGGTGCACGTCTTGCACGGAACCGACGACGGAGCGACGCTGCTCGAAGCGACAGAGGGACGCGAAGCGTACTTCCCCGCGGGCTACCGGCGCACCGTGCTCGAGGGCGTCGGTCATTTCGTGCAACGCGAACGGCCCGCGGCGGTCGTCGACGCGATCGTGGATGCGCTGGCGACGGCTTGACGTGAAGCTGCACCTCGAGGTCGTCGAGGAACACGGCGACGTCCAGGTGCTACGCTCCAAAACCCCGCTGCCGCCGAGCGACGAGCCCCGCGAGCTGCGCTACCGCACGCGGACCGGCGCGCTGATGCGCGTCAACGGCGTGGCTTGCGGAGCGTTCGACCGCATTCACGACGCGGTCGTCGTACCGCCGGGCACGAGCGGCGAGCTGACGCTCGAAGTCGAGCGGCGCAGTTCGCCGATCGACAGTTTGGCGCTGGGGGTCGCCTTGCGCTGGCACCACCGTCCTTGGCGCCTGGCCGAACGTCCGGCCCGCCGGGTCGAAATGCTTGCGCCGCCGCCCGCGCGGCCCGCGCCGGCGGCGCAGAGCAACGGCGGTCTCGCGCTCGTCGGTCACGCGCACCTCGACGTCGCCTGGTTGTGGACCTACGACGAAGCGCGCCGCAAGGCGCTGCGCACGTTCGCGACCGCGGTGCGGCAGCTCGAAGCCGATCCGGCCTACGTCTTCACCCAAAGCCAGCCGCAGCTCTACGCGTTCGTCGAAGAGGACGACCCCGAGCTGTTCGAGCGGGTCGCGCGACTGGCGCGCGAAGGCCGCTTCGATGCCAGCGGTGCCGCGCTGTGGGTCGAACCCGACTGCAATCTGCCTTCGGGCGAGTCGCTACTGCGACAACTCATGTTCGGCATGCGGTACGCGCTCGAGCGGCTCGGGACGGCTCCGAGCGTCGCCTGGCTGCCCGACTCGTTCGGTTTCGCCAACACGCTTCCGACGCTGCTCGCGCACGCGGGCGTCACCGGCTTCAGCACGACGAAGCACTCGTGGAACGACACCACGCGGTTCCCGCACGCGCAATTCCTCTGGGAAGGACCCGACGGCAGCCGCGTGCTCGGGGCGCAGCTCGCTTCGATTCAGGGCGGCTTCGAGCCGCGGCGCGTCGAGCGCGCGCGCAGCCGGCGCGAGCTGTTGCTGGTCGGCTACGGCGACGGGGGCGGTGGCGCGACCGATGCGATGGTCGCCGAGGGAAGCACGCGCGGCGCGTGGACGGGTCTCGGGCGCTGGTTCGAGCAACTCGCTGCGCGCGCCGGCGAGCTTCCCGTGGTGCGCGGCGAGCTCTATCTCGAATACCATCGCGGCGTCTTCACCACGCACCACGACGTCAAGGCGCGCAACGCCGCGCTCGAACGCGCGCTCGCCAAGGCTGAGCAGCTCGGCGCGTGGGCGCTCGCGCTGCACGCGTCGCCGCTGTTTCTCGACGAGTTTCGGGCGCGCTTGGACGAGGCGTGGGAGCTCGTGCTGCGCGCGCAGTTTCACGACGTCTTGCCCGGAACCGCGATCGCGCCGGTGTACGCCGACGCGCAGACCGAATACGGCCGCGCCGACTCGCTGGTCGCGACGGCGATCGAAAGCGCGCGCGCCGCGCTTCCGCAATCGACGCTCGCGCGCGAGGAGCGCTTCGTCGCGCCGCGGCGCGAGGTGGGAGGATACCGCTTCGCCAACGCGGCGCTCGAGGCGCGAGTCCTCGCAGACGGAACGCTCGCCGAGCTGCGCGTTGCGGGCGGTCCCAATCTGGTCGTGCGCGCCAACTTGTTGCGGGCGTACGCCGACCATCCCAAGCAGTGGGATGCGTGGAATCTCGATCGCCGCTACCGCCGGCACCCGCTGGTCGTGCGGCCCGACTCGTGCGAGTGTTTCGACGACGGGCTCGAGATCCGTTATCGAGTCGGCGCGGCGTCGCTCGCGGTGCTGCGCTTCGCGCTGCGCGAGGACGAGGCGCTGCTGCGGGTCGACATGGCGGTCGGCTGGCGCGAGCGTCACGCCATCCTGCGCTGCGAGAGCGAGCTTGGGATCGTGAACGCCCGGGCGCGTTTCGGCTCGCCCCACGGCTCGCTCGAACGGCCGGTCAGGCCCCGCGCGCCCGACGAGCATGCGAAGTTCGAAGCCTGCGGTCAGCGCTTCGCCTGCGTCGACGGGAAGGCGCGCGAGGGCGGCGCCGGTGCCGGCGTCGCCATGTTGGTGCTGGACACCTACGGCTGGAGCTTGTCGGGGATGCGCGGCGGCGTTCGGCTCGGCCACTCGCTGCTGCGCGCGCCCACCTGGCCGCAGCGCGACGCCGACCGCGGCGAGCACGTCGTCTCGTACGCCTTCGTGCCCTTCGGACGCTCGTCGCTCGGCGAGCTCGAGCGCATCTGGGAGCGCTACGCGCTCGCACCCGAGCTCGCGATGTTCGACTGCGACGATCCCTCGATTTTCGTCGTCGCCACCAAGCTCGCCGACGACGGCGACGGCGTCGTCGTTCGAGCGCGCGAGTGCGACGGCATGCCGCGCCAGGCCGCGCTGCGCTGCGCTGCGCGCGCGCGCGAAGCTGCCTGCGTCGACGCGCTCGAACGCCCGCTCGAAGGTGAAGCGGAACTGCGCGACGGAGCGATCCACGTGCGTTTCGAACCGTATCAGCTCCGCTCGTTCCGCGTTCGCTTGTGGTGAGCAGGGCGCCGCGCCCGGCGCTGGCCGCAGTCTTGTTCGATCTCGACGACACGTTGCACGACGACACGCTGGCCTATCGCCAAGCCGCGCGCCGGGTCGCCGACGACGTCGCGGCGGAGCACCGAATCGATGCCGGCGACCTGCTGGCCGCCTACGTCGCGCAAGCCGAGTCGTTTTGGAAGAACCTCTCGAGCGCCAGCTTGGGGACGCCGCTGGTCGGCGTGCGCGCGACGATGTGGGCGGCCGCGCTGGCCTCGGTCGGGCTCGAGAACGCCGGGCTCGCCGAGCGCTGCGGCGTTACTTACAATGAGTACCGCAAAGGCTACCTGCAGCTCTGGCCCGGCGCGCTCGAGCTGTTGCAGAGCTTGCGCGGAGCAGGCTGCAAGCTCGGCTTGATCACGAACGGCTTCGCTGAAACGCACCGTGAAAAGATCGCGCTGCTCAAGCTCGAGGATGCCTTCGACGAGATTTTCATCGCCGACGAGGTCGGCATGCTCAAACCCGACCCACGCCTGTTCGCGCTCGCCTGCCAGCGTCTGGGCGCCGCGCCTGTGGCCAGCGCGATGGTCGGCGACCGCTACGAGCGCGACATCCGCGGCGCGCACGCGCTCGGACTGTTCACGGTGTGGGTGAACGTGCGCGGCGAACGCGTTCCGGCAGGCGGTCCGACGCCGGATGCGACGGTGAAAGCGATCGGTGAAGTCGAGGGGGTCCTTCCCGTTGCGCGGAATGGCTGAATCGTCCATGCCGCGCAGCAAGGTGGAGAACGTCTTCGGACGGTCTTGGAGGTTGCTCAGAGCGAACTGGGCGATCGTCGTACCGGGATTGGTGATCGGTGCGGTCGCGGGCGCGGTGCAGTTCGTCTTGTCGCCTCAGAACAGCGGCATTCCGGCGGGCAGTCTGCTCGCGCGTTTGATCGTATACGTCGTGCCGATCCTCGCTTCGATTCTCGCGATCTCCTACACGACGGGGATGGCGACCGCCGCTTGGCAGAACGGTAAAGCGACCTTTGCCGACGGCAAGCGCGCGCTGGACCGCGATGCGCTCTCGCTCTTCATCGCGATGATCGCGCTGTTCGCGCTGGGGCTCGTCGCCGCGTTCCTCGTTCCGTTCACCGCGTTCGTGTCGCTCTTCGTGTATTTGTACTTCTGCATTTATACGATGGCCGCCGCGGTCGTCGGCGAGCGGCCCGGCATCGAGGCGATCGCCGAATCGATGCAGATCGCCTATCACCGCCCGGTCACGACGCTCATCCTGGTCGGCGCGATCCTGGCGATCGTCGTCGTCATGAGCGTGGTCGCAAGTTTTCTCTCGTCCGCGCCGCTCGTCGGGCCGCTCGTCTCGACGGTCGTGGTGCAGGCCGTGATCGCTTACGTCACGCTGGTCGTGGTGGGCGAGTACCTCGTGTTGCGCAAACAGGAGGCTCATTCGTAATGCCCGTTCCGGTGCGGTTCGCGCTGATGGGTCTCGGCATCGCGCTGTTCGTCGTCACCTTTTTAGCGCCCAACTCCGTCGCCCGCGCTTTCAAGCTGCGCGACGATCCTAACGCGGGCATCTCGCTGCAAAGGGATGCGCTCGCGTTCGTGGGCCGCGTGCTGGGTCTGTTCTGCCTGATCATGGGGCTCTTGTCGTGGGTCGCAGCCCCGGCCGCGCGTCCTTGAGAGGCGGCCCTACAGGTCGATCTGACCGTGCGGGATCTTGTCGACTTGCGCGAGCACGTAGTCGCGTTCTTCGGAGCCCAGCCGCAAGTGCCGGCACAGGCCGGTCAGGTTGTCGAGCAGGTCCTCGCGCCGGCCGCAGTAGTGACGAAAGTCGTATTCGTCGGCCGCGCGGGCGAAAAGGAGACTGCCGTCGGCGAGCACCAGCTCGGCGAAGGCCGGCCGGGTGCGTTTGGGCAGGTCGAAGAGCACGTCGAGGACGGCCGCGAACTGCGGCGACGTTTGCAGCCGCGAGGCGTGGCGGCGCACGCTCTGCGTCGCGAGCGCTCGCGCGCCGGTTGCGGTGGCGTTCGGGTCCCTGTCGGCCTCGTCTTTCATTCCAATCGGTCTATCGATAGGCCATATTTTGGGGCTGCAACGCTTGGTGCGAAGGCCAGGTCTATGGAGCGTGGCGTCACAGCTTTCCGGGAACGGGGTCCCACGCGGTCTCGACGCGATCGTGATCAAAGGGGCTAGAGAGCACAATCTCAAGAACGTCGACCTTACCTTACCCCGAAATCGGCTGATCGTCATCACCGGCCTATCCGGGTCGGGCAAGTCCTCGCTTGCTTTCGACACGATCTACGCCGAGGGGCAGCGCCGCTACGTCGAGTCGCTCTCTTCATACGCCCGGCAGTTCCTGGGCCAGATGGAGAAGCCGGACGTCGATTACATCGAAGGCCTCTCGCCCGCCATCTCGATCGACCAGAAGTCGACCTCGCGCAACCCGCGCTCGACGGTCGGCACCGTCACCGAGATCTACGATTACCTGCGCCTGCTCTACGCACGTATCGGCAAGCCGCACTGCTACAGCTGCGGCCGGGAAGTCAGCGCGCAGTCGAGCGAACAGATCGTCGACCAGGTCCTCGAGCTTCCCGAGGGAACGCGCATCGTGCTGCTCGCCCCGGTCGTGCGCGGCCGCAAGGGCGAGTACACGAAGCTCTTCGAGGAGATCGCGAAGGAGGGCTTCGCGCGCGTCCGAGTCGACGGCGAGACGCGCGAGCTGCGCGAGAAGATCGAGCTCGACAAGAAGCGCAAGCACACGATCGAGGTCGTCGTCGACCGGCTGGTCGTCAAAGCCGAGATCCGCAAGCGCCTGACCGACTCCATCGAGACGACGCTGCGCCTCTCGAGCGGAATCGTCACCGTCTTGGCCGAGCCGTCGCGCAGCGGAGCCCCCAATCAGCTGCACATCAACGAAGGGACGGTCAAGGAACAGCCCGCGTCGCGCGAGCTGACCTTCTCGGAGCAGCTTGCCTGCGTCTGCTGCGGGCTCTCGTTCGAAGAGCTCGCGCCACGGCTGTTCTCGTTCAACTCGCCCTATGGAGCGTGCCCCGACTGCACCGGGCTCGGCGTGAAGATCGAGATCGATCCGTGGAAGGTGATCCCCGACCGCTCGAAGTCGATCGAAGACGGTGCGATCGTGCCTTGGAGCAAGCCGATGGGCTCGGGCCGGTTCCCCTCGATGAACCCGTACTACATGCAGCAGGTCGAGAAGCTGTTGCGCTCGCGCCGCGTCAAGATCACGACGCCGCTCGACAAGATGCCGCCCGATCTCGTGCAGACGATCCTCTACGGGGCCGAAGACAAGCAGCGCTTCACCTACGAGTCGCGCGCCGGTCACGCCTGGAGCTACGACGCCCGCTTCGAAGGCGTCGTCAACAACCTGCAGCGCCGCCACAGCGAGACCTCCTCGGACTACGTCAAGGAAGAGATCGAGAAGTACATGTCGGCAACGACATGTAAGACCTGCAAGGGCGCGCGGCTCAAGCCTGAGGCGTTGGCCGTCAGCCTCGGCGGCGCCAGCATTCACGAGCTCACCACGATGTCGGTCGAGCGGGCCGAACAGTTCTTCCGCGAGTTCCATCCGACGCAGCGGGAGGAACTGATCGCGCATCAGATTCTGAAGGAGGTCAAGGCGCGGCTGGGCTTCCTGACCAACGTCGGGCTCGGCTATTTGAACTTGGCGCGCAGCGCCACGACCCTCTCGGGCGGCGAGTCGCAGCGCATTCGTCTCGCGACGCAGATCGGCAGCTCGCTCGTCGGCGTGCTCTACATTCTCGACGAGCCCTCGATCGGTCTCCATCAGCGCGACAACGACCGGCTGTTGGCCACGCTCAAGACGCTGCGCGACCTGGGCAACACGCTGATCGTCATCGAGCACGACGAGGACACGATGCGCGAGGCCGACGTGATCGTCGACATCGGGCCCGGCGCCGGCGCGGAAGGCGGGCGCATCCTCACGGTCGGTTCGCTCGACGCGGTCGTCCTCAATCCCGAGTCGCTGACCGGTGCCTACCTGTCCGGACGGCAGTTCATCGCGATCCCCGAAAAGCGCCGCGCGCCGCGCGGCTGGCTGAAAGTCAAGAACGCCAAGGCCAACAACATCGCGGGTCTCGACGTCGACCTGCCGATCGGCGTCTTCAGCTGCGTGACCGGCGTCAGCGGCAGCGGCAAGTCGACGCTGGTCAACGAGGTCGTCGTCAAGGCGCTCAACCAGCATCTGCACGGCCAGCCTGCGGGCGGGACGTACGGCAGCGTGAAGGGCGCCGAGGCGCTCGACAAGCTCGTAGTCATCGACCAGTCGCCGATCGGGCGCACCCCGCGCTCCAATCCCGCAACCTACACCGGTGCCTTCGACTTGATCCGCGAACTCTATTCGCTCGTGCCCGACTCGAAGATCCGCGGCTACGGGCCGGGGCGGTTTTCGTTCAACGTCAAGGGCGGCCGCTGCGAAGCGTGTCAGGGCGACGGCATCATCAAGATCGAAATGCACTTCCTGCCCGACGTCTACGTCCCGTGCGAGGTCTGCAAAGGCCGGCGCTACAACCAGCAGACGCTCGAGATCAAGTGCAAGGGCAAATCGATCTCCGACGTCCTCGAGATGCGCGTCGACGAGGCAAGTGAGTTCTTCAGCGCGATCCCGCGCATTCACGGCCGGCTCAAGACGATCGCCGACGTTGGCCTGGGCTACATCAAGATGGGCCAACCCGCGACGACCCTTTCGGGCGGCGAGGCGCAGCGCGTCAAGCTCGCGACGGAGCTCTCGAAGCGTGCCACGGGCCGCACGTTCTACGTGCTCGACGAGCCGACGACCGGGCTCCACTTCGCCGACATCCACAAGCTGCTCGACGTGCTGCAGCGCCTGGTCGCGCTCGGCAACACCGTGCTGACGATCGAGCACAACCTCGACGTCATCAAGACCGCCGACTACCTGATCGATCTGGGGCCCGAGGGCGGCGACCGGGGCGGCCGCATCGTCGCAACCGGCACGCCCGAGGAAGTGGCCAGGACGCCCGCCTCGTTCACCGGTCAATATCTCGGTCCGGTGCTCGTCGACGAGCGAGCTCACGGGGTCGTGCGGCCGGATCGGCCGCACATGGAAGCGCTCGAGCGGGAGAACCTCGAACGTCTTCACGATCTCGCACAAGGCGAGCGGGTGGCAGTCGAAGCGTAGGAGAGGTCAAGAATGAAGGTCTTCGTCACGGGAGCGACCGGGTTCGTCGGAGCGGCTGTTGCGGCGGCCCTCACCAAGGGGGGCCATCATGTCTTGGGTTTGGCCCGTTCGGAGCAATCCGAACGTAGGCTGCGCGAGCTCGGCTACGAAGTGGTCCTAGGATCGCTGAGCGATGGCGACGCGTTGGCGCGCGCCGCGCGCGAGGCCGACGCGGTCGTCCACGCGGGGGCCACCGGCGACGCGCACAACGGCGAGGTCGACGCCGCCGTCACCCGCGTGCTGCTCGACGCGTTGCGCGGGACGGAGAAGCGTTTCGCATATACAAGCGGCGTTTGGGTGTACGGTTCGACGGGGGACACGCCGGCCGACGAATCGACCCCGCTGAACCCGCCTGCGCTGGTCGCCTTCCGCGTCGCCGTCGAGGAAGCGGTCTTGGACGCAGCGGACGACCTTGCGAGCATCATCATTCGACCCGGCGTGGTCTATGGGGGCCGGCGCGGCATCCCAGCGATGCTCCTGGCAAACCCGGAGGCGGTGACGGTCGTCGGGGACGGCTCGAACCGCTGGCCCCTCGTACACGTCGACGACCTCGGCGAGCTCTACGCGCTGGCGCTGGAGAAATCGCCTTCGGGCGAGGCCTACAACGGCACGGACGCGAGCAAAACTGTGCGCGAGCTGGCGCTGGCAGCCGCAGCGAGCCTGGGCGGCCTGCCCCTGACGTTCGTCCCGCTCGAAGAGGCGCGCAAGAATCTCGGCCCGTTCGCGGACGCGCTCGTGCTCGATCAGGTCGTTTCGAACGAGAAGGCGCGACATGCCCTGGGATGGACCCCCGCCGGCATCTCGATCGAGGAAGATTATCGCGTCGTTAAGTGACGTTTTGCTGGCTGGAGGACGGAGATTGCGGCACGTTGCAGAACATGCGCGGTCCCAAACTCAAAAGAGCTGAACAGTGAGGATGTAGCGTGGCTGAACGGCGTGGTGTAGCTGAGCGAATCGGAATCCTCGTCGGCGGAGGACCGGCCCCCGGCATCAACAGCGTGATCGCGGCCGCGACGATCGAAGCGATCAACAACGGCTTGCAGGTGATCGGCATCTACGACGGTTACCGCCACCTCGTCGCCGGCGACATAACGCAGGTCACCGAGTTGACGATTGCCGACGTCTCGCGCGTGCACGCGACGGGCGGTTCCATCCTGCGCACCTCGCGCACGAATCCGGCCAAGGACGAAGCCGGCCTCGCACGCGCGGTCGAATCCCTCAAACGATTGGGGCTGCGCTATCTGGTGACGATCGGCGGCGACGACACGACCTACGGCGCGATCCGGATCGCCGAGGCCAGCGAAGGAAAGATCGGCGTGGCCTCGGTCCCCAAGACGATCGACAACGACCTGCCGCTGCCCGACAACGCGCCCACGTTCGGTTTCGAGACCGCCCGTTCCGTCGGCACGGCGATCGTCGAGAATCTGATGGAAGATGCGCGGACGGCTTCGCGCTGGTATCTGGCGGTTACGATGGGCCGCAAATCGGGCTCGCTGGCGCTGGGTATTTGCCGCGCCGCCGGTGCGACGCTCGCGGTGATAGCCGAAGAGTTCGGCGAGCAGGTCGACATGCCGACGGTCGTCGACACGATCGTCGGTGCGATCATCAAGCGCCGCGCAGGCGGTAGCGATCACGGCGTCGCGGTCGTGGCCGAAGGGTTCGTCGAACGCCTCTCGCCTGAAGCGCTCCACGCTTTCGGCGCCGGTTCTTCGACCGACGCGTACGGACACGTCCGGCTGGCAGACATTCCGATCGGCTTCGCGTTGCGCGATGCCGTCAGCCGTCGCCTCAAAGAGCTCGGCGTCGACATCACCGTCGTCCCCAAAGACATCGGTTACGAGCTGCGCTGCGCGAAGCCGGTTCCGTTCGACCTCGAGTACACGCAGACGCTCGGGTACGGCGCCGTCAAGTTCCTCTTGAGCGGAGGCAGCGGCGCGCTGGTTGCGCTCTCGGGTGGCCGGGTCGTGCCGGTGACGCTGGACGAGTTGCGCGACGAGAAGACCGGACGCGTGCGCGTGCGGCTGGTCGACACGACGACCGAGTCGTATCAGGTCGCGTTGAAGTACATGATCCGCCTGCAGCCCGACGATCTGATCGAGCCGACGCTCTCGCGGCTGGCCGGTCAGACGAAACTGTCGCCTTCCGAGTTTTCGGAGCAGTTCGGGCGTCTCTTCGAAGGTGTCCCCGCCTAAGCGACAATCCCTAACGCACCGGTCGGCACGCTACGTGCCGGTAGCGGCTTCGCCCTCGCGCCACTCAGCGGCGCGGGCGCGTCGCCGCTGCACGTGCGCCGCGACCTTGGCGCGGTTGCCGCAGGCGGCCATCGAGCACCAGCGGCGCCGCCCCGTGCGTGAGGTGTCGTAGAAGAACAGCGAGCAGCCCTCGTTGGCGCACTTGCGCACGGCCTCGTGCGCGCGCGGGTCGGCGACGATCTCGGCGATCGAGTGCGCGATCGGAACCAGAAGGCTGGCCGGCCCCGGCTCGGCGTGCACGAAACGAACGTTCCAGCGGCGCCCGTCGCTGACCACGGCATGATGACCGAGCCCCATGCGCATGACGCCGTTGATCCGTTCGATCGGTTCGTGCTCGACGCGCCGGCGCATGTGAAGCTGCGCCAGCACGTCGCGAACCGCGTTGCGCAGGTCGTGCGCCAGCTTCAAGGCATTCGAGGAGCGCTGCGGGTCGGAGCTGGCCAGCTCGCGCAGCCGCTTGGTTTCGAGTGGTTCGACGACCTTGGCCGCGAGCAAGAAGGTGACAGCATCGTTCCAGCTGGTCAGCCCGTCACCGCCGCTGCGATCCGAGACGGTGTTGGCGAAATCGACGGCGACCCGGTTCCCGACGAGCCAGAAGCGCTCCGAGGCGTTCTCCATGGTCCGCCTTATTTAATCGGTCGGGTCGCCGTGCTCCCTCAAGGCGTGAAGAAAAACTTCAAAGCGGGCAAGAAAGCGAGCGAGCCCGGCCGCTTAGAATCCGTACCGGCCGAGCGAACCGTTCCGTTCGGTAAGCTCGCGATAGCGCGCCAACGCGAAGAGCGGGAAGAACGCTCGATAGCCGTGGTACCGCAAGTAGAAGACCCGGGGAAATCCTACGGCGGTGTACCATTCCTCGTCCCACAGACCCTCGGCGTTTTGATGTTCGAGCAAGTACGCGATGCCGCGCGCGACCGCCGGTTGTCCGGCCTCGCCGGCGGCGAGCAGACCGAGGACCGCCCAGGCCGTCTGGCTCGCGTTGCTCGCCTTGCACAGACCACGCGGCTCTTCCCAATAGGTTGCGCCGTCTTCGCCCCACCCGCCGTCGGGTTGGGCGAACGCGAGCAGGTAATCGACCGCGCGCCGCACCGTCTCCGAGTTTCGAGTGGTCTCGCCGGCCGCGCACAACGCGTTGAGCACCGACCATGTGCCGTAGACGTAGTTGGTTCCCCAGCGCCCGAACCAGGAGCCGTCGGGTTGCTGCGTGCGGCGCAGGTAGGCGAGCGCGCGGGTCAAGACCGGGTGGCGCTTCGGGTAGCCGGCTTGCAAGAGGAAGCCGATGCAGCGCGCCGTGACGTCCTCCGTTGGCGGATCGAGCAGCGCGCCGTGGTCGGCGAACGGGATGTAGTTGAGATGATAATGGATGTTGTCGGCGTCGAACGCGCCCCAGCCGCCGTTGCGGCTTTGCATCCCCACGACCCACTCCGCGGCCCGGTCGAGCGCGTGGCGATACTTGACGGGATTCTCGCGGTGCAGCGCCATCGCCACGACCGCGGTGTCGTCGACGTCGGGATAGTAGTTGTTCCAGTACTGAAACGCCCAGCCGCCCGGCCGTAAGCCCGGGCGCCGCGCGGCCCAATCGCCGACGACGCCGAGGACTTGACGCTCCGCGAGCCATCCGTTGGCGCGTTCGATCGCCTCGCGCAACTGCGGATTGCCCGTCTCGAAGAGCGCGTGCACGGTGAGGCTCGTGTCCCAAATCGGCGAAACGCAGGGCTGGCAATAGATCTCATCGTCCTTGACGACGAGCAGCTTTTCCAGCGCGCTCTTGGCGATCGCGCGGTCGGGATGGTCTTTGGCGTAGCCCATCGAGTCGAAGGCCATGAGCGCGTTGGCCATCGCCGGGAAGATGCCGCCCAGCCCGTCTTCGCCGTTGAGCCGTTCGCTCGTCCAGCGCAGCGCCTGCGCGATCGCGCGCGCGCGCTGGCCGGTCGGGAACGAAGGCTCGAGTTTGCGCAGCAGAGCGTCGAGGCCCAGGAAGGCGCGCCCGAGCGCGTCGTGACTGGCCGCGCGGTTGTAGCCGCGCTCTTCCTCGGCCGGCCGCACGAACAGCTCGCGAACGTCGACGCCGCGCGGATTGCGCGCTCGCGGGCGCAGCGCCATCAGGACCAGCAGCGGCACGATGACGGTCCGCGACCAATACGAGACCTTGTCGAGATGGAAGGGCGAGATGCTCGGCAGCAACACGATTTCGACCGGCATCACCGGGACGGCGCGCCACGGCACCTGGCCGAAGAGCGCCAGCGCGATCCGCGTGAAAACGTTGCTGCGCGCCGCGCCGCCGAGTTGGAGCAGCCGCTCGCGGGCGCGCCTCATGTGCGGCGCGTCGATGGGATCGCCGGCGAGCTTGAGCGCGTAATACGCCTTGACCGTGGCGCTCACGTCGCTGTCGCCGCGGTAAAAGAGCGGCCAGCCGCCGTCCGGATTTTGGATCCGGCGCAGGTAAACGCAGACCTTCGCTTCGAGCTGGTCGTCGATCTCGTCGAGGAAATGTTCGAGCATGATGTACTCGGCCGGGATCGTGGCATCGGCCTCGAGCTCGAAGACCCAGTGCCCGTCCGACCGCTGCCGCGCTAGGAGCGCCCTCTCGGCTGCGGCGATTGCGTCGTCGAGCCGGGGGTGCGAGCGAGCGGCGTCGGTTGCGAGGCTCATCGTCATGCGCTAAGCGTTTCTCCCTGTTCGGCGCGGAAGGGAAGGGAATACCGTCCCGCCGGACGGTATTAGACATAGCACGCGACGGAAGGCCTCGTCAACCGATAAGCTCGGCTCGACGCCCCGGCTCGCAAGCGTGCTACTATCTCTCTACCCTATGAAAGTTCTGCGCTGATGGCCGCTCGAGGATCGGGAAGCGAGACGCGACGCAGCGTGCTGGTGGTGGCGGCTGAGATCGTTGCGCGCGAAGGCGTCACGAAGCTCACGCTCGATGCCGTCGCCGAGCGGGCGGGTCTCAGCAAAGGCGGAATCCTTCACCACTTTTCGACCAAGGACTCGCTCATCGCCGCGATGATCGAAGACTTGGTGCTGCAATTCGAAGAAGATTTGGCGCGGCACATGCAGGGCGAGTGCGGGCCGGGCAGTTTTGCGCGCGCTTTCTTGCGGGCCTGCCTCGACTCGGAAGGGACCCTGACGCGGACCCTGCGCCTGAGCGCCGGAATCGTCGCCGCGCTGGCCTTCAACATGCGGCTGCTCGCCCCGTTACGGCGCTGCTACGCCGACTGGCGGCGTCGGCTCGAGGACGACGGCATCGACCCGGCGGTCGCCGAACTGGTCCGTTCGGCCGCCGACGGTCTGTGGTTCGCGGGCGTGTTCGATCTCAGCCCGCCCAGCATCGCCCTGCGCAAGCGCGTCTTCTCGAAGTTGATCGAGTTGACGCAGGTCGAAGCGCCGTCCCCCGCTCTGGTCCCGAGCGAGGTCGTCCCGCACTAGTCCGACGTAGGTATACACCAAGCGCGCCGAGCGACCGTATAGCTACGTCGGAGACGCTACACTAGGCACCGCGGCCGCGTCCAAGACCGTCTACGGGTCGGGTCCGACGCGCACCAGCACGCGACCAGATGCTTGCCGCCGCGCAGGAGGTCGACGAAGGCCGCGGGCGCGTTTTCGAGGCCCTCGACGCAAGATTCGGAAAAACCCCCGCACCGGTCGCGACGTGACTTTTCCGCTGCCTCTTCGTCGCCGCCTCGGCTACAATGCGCCTTGGCATTGCGCCCTCGGCGGCTCTAGCCTCCACGGAAGGAGGCCTGCCGCGCAGCGCAGGATGCGCGTTGGCGTGGCCTCGATTCAGCGAAAAATCCACGCCCCTTTGTGGCACGGGGGCTTTTTCGCACCCTCTTAAGGATGAGACGGCCGGGTGTCAGGGCTGCGTGATGAAGCACTTGGGCGATAACCCGGTTTGCGTTCACGCTGCGGCTACCGAATTCGGCGGCGCGGAAGCATGTAACGTTTGAGGCGTCATTTGCCTACGGCGACGCGCATCTCGTCGAGGCACTCACACGGGGTCAGGCTATCTCGTATCGCTTCAAGCATGAGGCCAAAGGCTGGCGCATCTTTGCCAGCACGCAAGCCCTGGAAAAGCCTGTGGTATCAAGCCTCGACGCGGCTGCCGAAGCACTTGGTTCACGATCTCGTCGCGGCCGGTGAGCTCGAGTCGCAGGCGCGCAGCCTCGTCGAGCGGATGGCGCTGATTTTCCAAGCGGCGCTGCTCGTGCGTCACAGTCCGCCCTTCGTTGCCGGTGCGTTCTGCGCGTCGCGCGTGGGCGGCGAATGGGGCCACGCGTTCGGAACGCTGCCGCGCGACGCGCAATTCCGGCCGCTCCTCGAACGCGCCTTTCCCACAGGTTAGAGTACGCGTCACGGCACGTGGCGAAGGCCGTGCGTGTCGGAGAGAAGGAGCAAAACACTGAGCGTACGGCTCGAGCGTCGCGCGAGCGGCGTGGCTTGGATCGTGGTCGAGCGGCCCGAGGCGCGCAACGCGATGACGGTCGCGATGTGGCAGCAGGTAGGCTCGCTGCTCGACGAGCTCGTGCGGGCCGACGGCGTGCGCGCGGTCGTCTTCGGCGGCACGCCGAGTGCGTTCGTGGCGGGCGCCGACATCGCGGAGTTTCAAGCCTTCGCAGGCGCGGAGGAAGGCCTCGCCTACGAGTCGGCCGTCGAATCGATCCTCGACCGCGTGGAAGCGCTGCCGCTGCCGGTCATCGCAGCCGTCGGCGGCCCGTGCACGGGCGGCGGAGCGCTGCTGGCGTGCGCCTGCGATGTGCGTCTCGGGGCGACGAGCGCCCGCGTCGGCATTCCGGTGGCGCGGACCGTCGGCAACGTGACCACCGCGAAGAACCTGGCGCGGCTGGCCGCGGTCATCGGCCTGGGCCGTGCAAAAGAGTGGTTCCTGACCGCGCGCCTGCACGACGCCGAAAGCGCCTGGCGCGCGGGTTTCTTCAGCGAGCTGGCCGGTTCCAACGACGCGCTGCTCGAGCGTGCCCAGGCGCTGGGTGCCGAGCTGGCGGCGTGCGCGCCGCTGACGCTGGCCGCGACCAAGGAGCTGGCGCGCCGCCTAATGGCCGCGCAGGTTGCCGAGGTCGACGACCGCGCGCTGCTGGCGCGCTGCTACGGCAGCGACGACTTCCGCGAAGGCGTGGCCGCGTTCTTGGAAAAACGGGTCCCGCGCTTTCGCGGACGTTAGTCAGCGCATCGTCTTTGCGCGGCGCCTTATCGCGCCAGGACGTAGCTGGTCGAGTGAAGGTATGAGAAGCCTTCCTTCAGGTTGAGCTTTCCCGGCTCGAAGCGCAGCGTGTGCGCGCCCGCGGTCGGCCATCTCCACGCGAACAAGACCGAGCCCGGGAAGCGGCGCAGCGCGCTCGAGCTGTTTTGCCAAATGCCGGTTTCGTCGAACGTCTCGCGCCCGTCGATGAACACGCGAGCATGACCGGGCTGACAGCATAGGTCGCCGAGCGTCCCGATTAACGCGATCCCGCTGCCCGTGAAGTGCAGCGTGGCGGGCAGCTTGGAGATCGTGTCCTTGATCGTGGAAGCGCCGTCCCAGGCCGTTACGCTCGCCGGGGTGTCGCTCGGGGCGAGGGCCGCGGCAGCGATCATCAACGAGAACCCGCCGTTGGTTTGCCAGGCGGTGACCGTTCCGGGCGCGGGCGGTCCGTCGAAGAAGCGCGGATACGATCCGTCGGGTTTGCGCGACGAAGCGGCCGCGGCCGCGTTGCGCAATAGCCAGCTGCGCGCAAAGCGGAGCCCTTCGTCCGACGCGAGCTGGTACATCGCCTCGACCAGCGGCTCGGCGACGTCGTTGTCGGCGAGCAGGTCCGCAAAGACGCCGTTCGGGTCGGAGAGCCGCGAGTCGACGGCGTTGGCGGTTGCCACCGCCTGATCGAAATAGTTGCCGTTGCCGGTCGCATGGAACAGCCCGATGCCGTCCGAGATCATCTCGCCGTTGACCGAGGCGAAGAAGCGGCGCGGCAACTGCGTGCACGAGCCGCCGCGGTCGAACACGAAGGCGGTGTAGAGCGGCGTGTAGCGGTCCAGGAAATAAAGGCGCGCCGCGGTGTAGTGTTTGGTCGCGAGGTCGAGGTAGCGACGCTGTCCGGTCGCGTCGAACAACAGCAGCGCCGCTTTGACGGCGGTGGCCTCCGTCTCGAGCGTCTTGATGCGATCGAGATAAGCGTAGGGCTGCTGGTAGCGGATCGCCTTGCACGCGCCGCCGGTATAAATGTTCGACTGCTCGACCGTTTCGAAGGCGTTGATCGCGTTGCCGAGCGCGCTGAGGTTTCCGCCCGTCGCCTCGAACTCGCGCATGTCGGCGACCGCGTCCCAGTTGGCTACGTCGCTCCAGGTGCAGAGCACCCCTGTGAGCCCGCGACAGGGCGGCGGATAGTTCGGAGCCGTTGCGATCAGCGCGTTCATCGGCGGGACCAGCGCGTTGTCGCGGGTGGTCTTCCAGCGCAAGTAGAGCGTGTAGGTCAGCGAGTCGACGCCCCAGTCGCGATTGACCGACGGGCAGACCGGATCGGGGCAGAGCTTCCAGCCCCCGCGCGGATCGAAGTAGCGTTGCAGGAGCGTGTCGGTCGCATCGGAGGCCAATTGCGAGAACGACGGCACGGCCGCCGCGGCGGCGGTCGCGACCGGCTGGGCCGGTGCGGACGAAGCCGGCGCGGGCGAGCTCGTGACCGGCGGCGCGGATACGCTCGCCCCCGGCGAACCTTGGACTGCCGGCGACGGGGCGGCGGGTGGAGGCGACGGGGAAACGATCGGCACCGGGACTGGCCGAGGGAGGCAGCCCGCCGGGAATGTGACCCCCAGGGCCGCGCTCAAAGCCACGGTGCAGCGACCGAGAGAAAACCGCATGCCGCCTCCTTCGTGCCTAGAGCATACAGCAAAGAGGCGGCTTGTTCGAGGGAATGCCCCGAGAGGACGACCTCTTGCGAGCGTCACACGCGCTCGAGGAGCAGCGCAATACCCTGCCCGATGCCGATGCACATGGTGCAAAGCGCGTACCTTCCGGCGCGGCGCGCGAGCTCGTAGGTCGCCGTCGTCGCCAGCCGCGCGCCGCTCATTCCCAGCGGATGACCGAGCGCGATCGCGCCGCCGTTGGGGTTGACGCGCGGGTCGTCGTCGGCCACGCGCAGCAAGCGCAGCACGGCGAGGGCCTGCGAGGCAAAGGCCTCGTTCAGCTCGATCACGTCGATCGCTTCGAGCGGAAGCTCGAGCCGCTGCAGCAGGTTGCGGGTTGCCGGCGCCGGCCCGATGCCCATCAAGCGCGGGGCCACGCCGGCGGTGGCCATCCCGGCGATGCGGGCCTTCGGTTCCAAACCAAATGCTCTGGCCGCCTCGGCCGACGCCAGCAACAGCGCGCAGGCGCCGTCGTTGATCCCAGAGGCGTTCCCCGCGGTGACGGTGCCGCCGCTGCGAAAGGGCGTCGTCAGCTTCGCAAGCGCCTCGAGCGTCGTCGCGCCGCGAACGTGCTCGTCGATGTCGAAGACGAACGGCTCGCCGCGTCCGCACGCGACCGTTACCGGCACGAGCTCCTCGGCGAAGCGGCCCGACTCGTGCGCGGCGGCCGCGCGCCGCTGGCTGCGCAGCGCGAAACGGTCTTGATCCTCGCGCGAGATGCCGTACTCGAGGGCCACGTTCTCGCCCGTCTCGGGCATCGAGTCGGTCCCGTAGATTTCTTCCATGAGCGGGTTGATGAAGCGCCAGCCGATCGTCGTGTCGTAGACGCGCGCGTCACGCGCGAACGCGCTCTCGGCTTTGCCGAACACGTACGGCGCGCGCGACATGCTCTCGACGCCGCCGGCCAGCACCAACTCGGCCTCGCCGCTCTTGATCGCGCGCGCGGCTTGACCTACGGCCTCCAGTCCCGAACCGCACAGCCGGTTGACCGTCACGCCCGGCACGGCAGTCGGCAGACCCGCAAGCAGGACGGCCATCCGCGCAACGTTGCGATTGTCCTCGCCGGACTGGTTGGCGCAGCCGAGGTAGACGTCGTCGAGCCGGGACCAGTCGACCTCGGGGTTGCGCTCGACGAGGGCCCGGATCGGGATCGCCGCGAGGTCGTCGGTCCGGATCGAGCTGAGCGCTCCGCCGTAGCGGCCGATCGGCGTGCGGACGGCGTCGCAGATGAAAGCGTCGCTCATCGTGCGCGGCGTGCGCGGCTCAGGGACCGAGCGCTTCGGCGAGGGCCTCGTCCGCGCTCAAGCTCGCGCCGGCGGCGGCCGCCGCGTCGTACGCCGCGTCGCCGAGTTTCGCGCGCAGCTTGACGAGCAGCTCGCGGTGCAGGATGTCGTCGCTGACGCCGTGCTGGCGCGGAGCGTGAACGCTGCCGGCGCGCGCGTCGCAAAAGCCGAGCAATCGCGCTGCACCGGCGTAACGGCGCTCGTCGCAGGCGACGAACGCCAGCGCCTGAACCGACCACGTCTGGTTCTCGAGCGTGCCCGTTTCGCTCGCCAGCTCGAAGGCGGATTCCGCGGCCCGGCGCGCGAGTTCGCGGTCGCCTGCGGCTGCGGCGTATTGCGCGAGGTTCGTCATCGTGTTGAGGATCAGGTCGACCGAGTCCGACTCGTCCGCGAAGCGGACCGCTTCGCGTCCGACCTCGAAGGCCTTGGCGCGTTCGCCCGCAGCGAACTCGAGCTCGCTCAGCCACGTCAGCACCGAGCCGACGAAGCGCGCGCTGCCGTAGCGGCGGAAGAGCGCGATGCTTTCCGCCAGTGCCGCGCGTCGCGACAGCAGGTCGTCCTCGTCGAGGCTCAGCGCGAAGACGCGCAGCGACATGGCGATGCGGATCGGGTCTTGCAGGCCGCGTGCCAGCGCCAGCGACTCGTCGGCGCTGCGGCTCGCGAGCTCGCGCTCGCCTGGGCAGAACCAGATCAGTGTTTGCGAGAGTGCGCCGAGCGCTTCGCTCAAACGGTACGGATCGCCGAGCTCCCGACACAGCTCGACGGCCCGTTCCGCCGCGCGCCGTAACTCGTCGGCCGGAAGGTTCCGCGGCGTGAGCACGAGCCGCACGAGCAGCGCCGCCTCGAGGTCCGGCGGCGCGTTCTCCCCGAGCGCTTGCAGCGCGCGCCGCATCCAGCGCGTCACCTCGCTCGGCACCACGTCGGCGATGTAGGGCGCGGCCGCGGCGGCGAGCGCGGCGCCCAACTCGTTGTCGCCGCCTGGACCGAGCGCCCATTCCAACGCGTGACGGAAGTTGTCGAAATCGGGCAAGAGCGATGTTCGCCACTGGCGCGAGGGCGCCGTGTAAAAGAGCGGCGCCGCTTTGCTTGCGACCTCGAGGAACCATTGCGCGTGCGCTCGCGCCACCTCCTCGGTCTCGTTCGCGGCGCTCAACTTTTCGGCGGCGTAGTCCTTGGTCGTCTCGAGCAAATTGTAGCGCGCCGCCGTCTCGCCGAAGTTCTCGACGACCAGCGACTTGCGGACGAGTGCCGAGAGGGGCTCCAACACGTCTCGACCGCAAACCGCGCTCGCGGCTTCGAGGTCGAAGCCGCCCGCGAAGATCGACAAGCGGCGTAAGACGCTGCGCTCGTCGGCGGGGAGCAGCTCGTAGCTCCAATCGAGCATGGCGCGCAGCGTTTGCTGGCGCGGGCGCGCGCTGCGGTCGCCGCCGGTCAAGATGCTGAAGCGCTCCTTGAGACGGCGCTCGAGCGTCGCCAGGCTGATCCCGCTCAAGCGCGAGGCCGCGAGCTCGATCGCGAGCGCGATGCCGTCGAGCCGGCGGCAGATCTCGGCGACGAGCGGTGCCTCCGCTTCGCCGACGGAGAATTTAGCGTTGACGGCTCGGGCGCGCTCGCTGAAGAGCGCGACGGCGTCGTAGCTCGCGATCGAAGCGGCGGTCGCGTCGCTCTGTGCCGGGGGAGCCGCGAGCAGCGGCAAGCGGTACACGCATTCACCGGTGATGCCCAGCGGTTCGCGGCTCGTCGCGAGCACCCGCACGCGCGGGCAACCGCGCACGAGTCCCGCGACGACGTTCGCCGCGGCGTCGATGACGTGCTCGCAATTGTCGAGCACCAGCAACACCTCCCGCGAGCCGAGCGCCCGCACCAAGTCGTCGGCCGCGTCGGCTTCCGGACGCACGTTGGCGCCGAGCGCAGCCGCGATCTTGGAGGCCAGGAAGGCCGGGTTCGAGAGTGCCGCCAGGTCGACGAACCAAGCGCCGTCCGGCACCCGATCGAGAAACTCGGCGGCGACGTGCAGCGCGACGCGCGTCTTACCGCTGCCGCCCAGACCGACGACGCTGACCAGGCGGTGCTCCTCGAGCAACGCGCGCACCTGCTCCGTCTCGGCGCGCCGTCCGACCAGACGCGTCAAATAGAGCGGCAGGTTGTTGGGTCGGCCGAGCCGTTCGCGCGGAGCGGGCGCCGCAGCCGAGGCGTAACCGCGCGCGACGACCCGATCGCGGCCGTCGCGTTTGGCTTGCGAAAGCGCGTCGTCGGCGGCGCGCACGAGCTGCTCGTATGTGGTTCCGGGGCGCGGCACCATCGCCGCGACGCCCACGCTCGCGGTCAGATGGCCGAGTGGCGACGCGCCGTTGACGATGCCGAGCCTCGCAAGCGTCGCGCGAAAGCGCTCGCCGACCGCGATCCCGCCCTGGAGCTCGGTCGCCGGCAGCAGCGCGACGAACGCTTCACCGCCGTACCGTGCGCACAGGTCGGCCGGGCGCGCGAGTGCCGAGGCGAGCGCATGACCTATTTGGCGCAAGGACAGATCGCCGGCTTGATGGCCGTACGAGTCGTTCAAGAGCTTGAAGCGGTCGAGGCCGAGCATCGCCACGCATACCGACGACTGCTCGCGCATCGCGCGCGCCCACTCGGTTGCGATCGCGCTTTGGAAGCGGCGCGCGTCGGCGACGCCGGTTAAGGGATCGGTGCTGGGCGTTTCGGGCGAAGGTTCGTCCGGCTGGCGGAAGCACTCTTGCTGCAGGCGCGCACCGACGAACAGTCCGCAGGATTCGAGCAGCGACAGCAGCTCGGCGTCGTCCGTGGGCTCGCCCTCGAAGCGAAGCTCGCCGAGGATCTGCGAATCGAAACGGATCGGGATGCTCCAGGACCGGCACCAGGCCTCGCCCAGCCCCGAGTCGTAGGCGGTCGTCTCGCCCTCGGGCTCGCGCAAAAGGACCGAGACGCGGCTTGCGCCCGCCAACAGCAGCAGCGCGGCGCAGCATCGCGGCCACAGCTCGGCGACCGGCTTGGCGAAGGCTAGCACGCCTGCCACCGTGCGCACGAGATTGGCGCGGCGCAAGGCCTCGGAATGCGGGCTTCTGCGTTCCCCGGGTAGGAGAACGAGCGGGCTGCGACCGGACTGAGGCATATCGATTTATCGGGATTCTTGTGCCCGGCCGTCGTACTCGCCTGCGTGACCGACACGCGACAGGCCGCCTCGCTTCAAAAACGCGCCGCCGAACTACGCGCGCAGCTCGAGGAGGCGAATTACAATTATCACGTCTTGGACGCGCCGGCGATCAGCGACGAGCAATACGACGCGCTGCTCGAAGAGCTCGTCAAGCTCGAAGAAACGCATCCCGAGCTGGTCACGCCCGATTCGCCGACCCAGCACGTCGGCGGCGTGTCGCTCTCGGAGTTTCCACCGTACCGGCATACGGTCCCGATGCTCTCGCTGGCCAACGCCTTCGACGAAGCGGAGCTGCGCGCGTTCGACGCGCGTGTGCGGCGGCTGGCGGGCTCGAGCCCGGCTTACGTCTGCGAGCTGAAGATCGACGGGCTGGCGATCTCGCTGCACTACGAGGCGGGGAAACTGACGGCGGCGGGAACGCGCGGCGACGGCAACGTCGGCGAAGAGGTGACGCCCAACGTCCGTACCGTCCGCGAGATTCCGCGCGCGCTCAAAGACGGGTTTCCGGCGCGGCTGGACGCGCGCGGCGAGGTCTACCTGCGCAAGAGCGACTTCGAGGCGCTCAACCGGACGCGCGCGGCCGCGGGCAAGCCGCTGTTCGCCAACCCGCGCAACACCGCGGCCGGCGGTTTGCGGCAAAAGGATGCGCGCCTCACCGCCGAACGCAAGCTCTCGTTCTTCGCGTACGCGATCGGCGCGTTCGAAGGGCACGAGCGGCCGCGCACGCAGTACGACTTGCTCGAGTACCTGAGTCGCATCGGTTTAGCGGTGAACCTGGCCGGAGCCGAGCGGTGCGCGACGATCGACGAGGTGATCGCATTTTGCGCGCGCTGGGAGAGCGAGCGCGAGACGCTCGATTACGAGATCGACGGCATCGTCATCAAGGTCGACGATCTCGAGCTGCAGTCGCGTCTGGGCTACGCCGGCAAGGATCCGCGCTGGGCCACCGCCTTCAAGTTTCGGGCGCGCGAGGCGCGCACCAAGCTGCTCGACATCGGCGTCAACGTCAGCCGCACGGGCAAGCTCAACCCGTATGCGATTCTGGAGCCGGTCCTCATCGGCGGCGTCACCGTGCAGAACGCGACGCTGCACAACGAAGCCGACATCGTGCGCAAGGACATTCGGATCGGGGATACGGTCATCGTCCATCGCGCAGGCGACGTCATCCCGTACGTCGTCGGTCCGGTGCTCGAACTGCGGCCGCCGAGCGCGCGCGTCTACAAGCTGCCCGAACGCTGTCCGGTCTGCAACTCGAAGGTCGAGCGCCCGGAGGGCGACGCGTTCTCGTACTGCACGAACATCTCGTGTCCGGCGCAGCTGCGCGAACGCGTGCGCCACTACTGCTCGCGCGGAGCGATGGACATCGAGGGGATCGGCGACGTGCTGGCGAGCGCGCTGGTCGAGTCGAAGCTGGTGACGCACGTCGCCGATCTGTACGACCTCACCGCCGAGAAGCTGGGGAGCTTGCCGCGCATGGGCGATAAGTCGATCGCGAACATTCTCGACGCGATCGAAGGCTCGAAGATGCGCGGGCTCGCGCGGCTGCTAGCGGCTCTCAACATCCGTTACGTCGGCGGCCAGAACGCCGCGCTCTTGGCGAGCGAGTTCGGCTCGAGCGACGCGCTCGAGGCGGCGACCAAGGACGACCTGGTGCGGGTCGAGGGCATCGGCGAGCAGATCGCCGAGAGCGTCGCGTTCTTCTTCGCGCAGCCGCAGAACCGGGCCGCGCTCGAGCGCTTGCGGGCCCACGGCGTCGGGATGACGGCGCCCAAGCGCGAACGCGCCCCAGCCGGGGCGCTGGCCGGCAAGACGCTCGTTTTGACGGGGACGCTGCCGAGCCTGACGCGCGACGAGGCGAGCGCGCTGATCGAGGAAGCCGGCGGCAAAGTCAGTTCGTCGGTCAGCAAGAAGACCGACTACGTGGTCGCGGGGGAAGCCGCCGGTTCCAAGCTGACCAAGGCCGAGAGCCTCGGCGTCGCGATCCTCGACGAGGCGGAACTGCGCAAATTGCTCGGATAGGCAGGGCTCGGACTCGCCGGCTCCGTATCGCCAGCCATTCGGGGTTCGCCCCGGGGACAATTGAAGATTTCAACTGTGGAGTGTAACTCATGCCGAAAAATGCTTTCGGCCACCCGCAGCCTACTTCGCGCACACCACGTGCGCCCGAGGCTGATGTGGCTACCCGCGGATTCGCGACTCGCGCGATCCGGACCGGACAGGATCCTTGCAGTGCCACCGGCTCGACCATCGTCCCCGTGTACCAGACGGCCACCTTCACGCAGGAGGCCGTCGGGCGCACCAAAGGCTTCGACTACTCGCGCTCGGGCAACCCGACCCGGCTTGCGCTCGAGAAGCAGCTGGCCGACCTCGAGGGCGCGCGCTTCGCGAGCGCCTTCGGCTCCGGGATGGCCGCCGCAGCCGGCGCCGCCGCGCTGCTGCGAGCGGGCGACCACATCATCGCGACCCGCGACCTGTACGGCGGGACGCACCGGCTTTTCGCCGACGTCTTGACGCGCTACGGCATCACCACCAGTTTCGTCGACATGTGCGATCTCGACGTGACGCGCGCGGCGATCCGCCCCAACACGAAGCTCTTCTGGGTCGAGACGCCGACCAACCCGCTCCTGAAGATCATCGACATCGCGGGCGTCGCGCGGCTGCGCCGCCCGGGTCAAGTCGTCGCGGTCGACAACACGTTCGCGACGCCGTATTGGCAGAGCCCGCTCGCGCTCGGCGCCGACGTCGTGATGCACTCGACGACGAAGTATCTCAACGGCCATAGCGACGTGGTCGGCGGCATCGTCATCACCGACGATCCCGAGCTGCACGCCGAGATCGCGTTCCATCAGAATGCCGTCGGCGCCGTGCCCGGTCCGTGGGACTCGTATCTGACGCTGCGCGGAGCGAAGACGCTGGCGCTGCGCATGCGCGAGCACGAGCGCAACGCGCGCGCGGTCGCGCACTTCCTCGAGTCGCGCGACGACGTGGCCCTGGTCTACTATCCCGGTCTCGCATCGCATCCGCAGCACGACCTGGCGAGGCGCCAGATGCGCGGCTTCGGCGGCGTCGTCTCGCTGCGCGTGCGCGGCGGCGGCGAGCGCGCGCTCGAACTGGTCAAGCACCTGCGCATCTTCAACCTCGCGACCTCGCTCGGCGGGGTCGAGTCGCTGGTCTGCAGCCCGCCGACGATGACGCACGGCTCGGTGCCGGCGGAGCGCAAGACCGAGCTCGGAATCACCGACGACCTGATCCGGCTCTCGGTCGGGATCGAGGACGAAGCCGATCTGCTCGAGGACTTGGCGCACGCGCTCGACGCCACGCTCGAACTGGCCGAACGCGAAGCCCTGCTCGCTTAAGCAGCGAACGAGCAATTCGTTCTAACCCTTAACCAGGGACGAGCGGCTCGAAAGAACCCGAAGATTGGAACTCGCGTGCGGCGAGCGGAACCTCGGCCGCACGCGCTGAACCGTCGTGTCCCGCCCGCAGCGCAGACTGTTTGCGCGGAACGACTTGACTTTGGAGATGCAAATGAGCGGCAAGAAGATCCTGATGCTGGTCGGAGACTACGTCGAGGACTACGAGGCGATGGTTCCCTTCCAGACGCTATCGGCCGTCGGCCACACCGTCCACGCCGTCTGTCCGAACAAGAAGGCCGGCGAGACGGTCCGCACCGCGATCCACGATTTCGAGGGCGATCAGACCTACAGTGAAAAGCCCGGCCACAACTTCGCGCTGAACGCGACCTTCGACGAGGTCGATCCGGCCGCGTACGACGCGCTCGTCGTCCCCGGCGGCCGCGCACCCGAATACCTGCGCCTCAATCCGCGCGTGATCGAGATCGCACGCCACTTCGCGAACGCGCGCAAGCCGATCGCCGCCATCTGCCACGGCTTGCAGCTGCTGGCGGCGGCGGACGTGCTCCGCGGCCGCACGTGCACGGCGTATCCCGCCTGCGGTCCCGACGTGGCGCAAGCTGGAGGAAGCTATCGCGAGATCCCGGTCGATCAAGCGATCGTCGACGGGAACCTCGTGACCGCGCCCGCGTGGCCCGCGCACCCCCAGTGGATCGCCAAGTTCCTCGAGGTGCTCGGAACCCGCATCGAGCACGCGACGCCCGTCGGCGTCTGAGCTTCGACGGCCGCTCGGCTCGCAAACGCGGCCGGCGAGAGCCGGCCGCGTCGTCGCCGCAACGGGCCGGCAGCGCGGCGGCCGCGAATTCCGCCGCATGACGACCCCGGCATTCTTTCGCAACGAGATCCGCCGCACCGACCTGGCCTGGGACGACTGGCCGGCCGTCGAGGCGTTTCTGCGCGACCAGGCGGTTTGCCGCGTCGCCACGTTTGACGAAGCCTATCCCTACGTAGTCGCGCAGTCGTATCGCTTCGATGGTGAAGCGTTTCTCATTCACTTCTCGCGCAACGGCCGGCTGGCGCGGCTCGTCACGGCCAATCCGAACATCACGATCGAGGTCGATCAGACGATCAGCTTGCTCAAAGCGCCGAACGCCATGAACACGAGCCTCGAGTACCGCAGCGTCGTCGCGCGCTGCCATGCCGAAGCGACGCTGCTCGATCTGGAAGTCGAGGATCAGCAGTACCGCGCGCTCGAGAAGTACCGGCCCGAGCACGACTTCGAGCCGATCGACCGCGAGCGCGGGACCCGCCGCATCATGGCCGTCCGGGCCGCGGTCGTCGAGCTCTCGGCCAAGAAGCGCGTGCTCGCCGACGGCCAGTACTCGGTCGTCGGCTACGACCCGGGCTACGTCCGCTATCCGTTCCCCGCGCCGGTCGCGCTCTCGTCGTTGCCGCCCGAGGCGTTCGCGCCGCGCGAGTTTCCCAAGCCCCAGGAAGTCACCTGATCGGCACGAGCCGGCTCGGCTTCGAAGGAGCCGGCAAGGCTTCGCCGAGCGCTTCGGCGATGTCGCCCGCGACCACGCCGCGCGGGCGGCGCTCCGCGGCGTGGCGGCCGGCGAGTCCGTGCCAATACGCGCCCGCGCGGGCAGCGTCGGCGGGCTCGAGGCCTTGCGAGAGCAGCGTCGCGATGATGCCCGTCAGCACGTCGCCCGTGCCCGCGGTCGCGAGCGCATTCGTTCCGGTCGGGTTGACGTAGGTGACGGTTCCGTCGTCGACGAGCGTGGCGGCCCCTTTGAGCAGCGTCGTGATGCCCGTCCGCTTCACGAACGCGCGCAGCCGTTCGAAGCGCGTTCCGCTCGCGACGCTGCCCTCGCCCGAAAGCCGTGCGAACTCGCGCTCGTGCGGCGTGAGCACGCAGCGCTTGCCGCGCACCATCTCGAGCCGTTTGGTGAGGTGGAAGAACGCGCTCGCGTCGGCGACGAACGGCAGCTCGAGCTTCTCGACGAAGCCGCGTACGATCGCGCCGGTCGCGTCGTCGAGCCCGAGGCCGGGGCCGAGCGCGACCGCGCTGCAGTGCTTCGTCGTCTCCAGCAGCGACGCGACGGCGGCTTTGACGTCGCCCGGATCCCACGCGGTCACGACTTGCTCGACCAGATGATTGCGCAGCGTCGCGGCGGCCGGTTCGCTCGTGGCCACCGTGACGTAGCCGGCGCCGGCGCGGGCCGCGCCGCACGCGCAGAGGACGGCCGCGCCGGGGAATTGGGGCGAGCCCGCGACGACCAGCGGCGCCCCCGAGGCGCGCTTGTCGGATTCGGGGGCCCGGGAGGGCAGCAGCGCGAGAAACTCGTCGTCGGTCAGCGCGTCGTAGCGCGGCGGCTCGAGCGCCGCGATCTCGTCGTCGAGACCGATGTCGCCGACGAAGAGGCGGCCCACGTAGGCCCGCGCCGGATAGAGAAGCAGCCCGGCTTTGAGCGCACCGAGCGTGACCGTCGTGTTCGCGTGCACGGCGTGCGCCGCGGCCGCGCCCGTGGTCGCGTCGACGCCGGTCGGGATGTCGATTGCGAGCACGTGCGCTGCGCACGCGTCGAGCGCGTCGAGCGCGTCCGTGAAGGCCGCGCTCGGTTCGGCCCGCGCGCCGGTGCCGAGCATCGCGTCGAGCGCGACGTCGGCGCCTTCGAGCGCGGCACGCGCCGCCTGCAGCGTTTCGGGAAACGGCCGGACCGCGACGCCGGAGACGAGCGCGCGCATCTCCGCGTCGCGGCGCGCGGGGCTCGCCTGGCGCGGGCTGACGTTGTAGATGATCCGGTCGACGTGCCGGTCGAGCTCGGCGAAGGCTGCGAACGCGTCGCCGCCGTTGTTCCCCGGACCGGCGAAGGCGACGAGTCTTCGCGGCTGCGGCGCCAGCTCGCGAATGGCCTCGGCCAGCGCGACGCCGGCCCGCCGCATCAGTTCGACCTCGCCGGCCCGAGCGACCCCGGCGGCGTCCGCGCTGCGCATTTGCTCGGCCGTCAGGGCGCGCACCAATCCCCCTCGAGGATGACCACGGCCGATGCCATCGTCGCGGTGTGGGTGATCGTCAGATGAATGCGCGCGACGCCGCGCCGCTGCGGCAGGTCGCTCGAGTTCCCGTAGAAGCGCAGCACCGGCTTGCCGCTGCGTTCGTGCGATACGCCGATGTGGCGCCAGGGGATGGCGAACCCGAACGCCTTGCGCGCCGCTTCCTTCGCTGCAAAGAAACCCGCCAAACGCTCCGGCCAATGACGCTTGCGCAATGCATACCGCATTTCTTCCTCAGTGTAGACCTTACGCGCGAACCAAGCGAGTTGTGCCTGGTCGAACCGATACCGCTCGACCTCGGCTAGGTCGGTCCCCATCCCGACGATCATGCTGCGACGTTCGCCTCAAAAAGGCTGTATTGCTGCACGAGGTCCTGGACGCGGGCAGGGCTAAGTGTGCCGCGTGGGTCAGATCAGCATCGTCCCTATCAACACGATCGACTCAGCATTCCTGAATCGCTTGGCACTCTGCCTCGAGGAACGCTTTCTCTACACGTGCGTCGTCGACCGCAGGCTGCGCGTGCCGGCCACGACCCTCAACAGCGTGCGCAAGCAACTGTTCTTCAACACGTTGCTGGCGAAAGTCTCGGCCTCGACGGCGCCGCTCGACGGCCTGCGGTTGGCGATCACCGACTTCGACCTCTACAAGATCTCGCACCAGTTCGTGTTCGGCGACGCGAGCGAAGAACAGCGCATCGCGATCGTCTCGCTGAACCGGCTGCGCAGCGACTTCTACGGTGAGGAACCGGACGAGAACTTGCTCTTCCAGCGGACGCTCAAGGAGTGCGTGCACGACCTGGGCCACGCGCTTGGGCTGCGCCACTGCTTCAACCCGCGCTGCGCGATGTATTTCTCGAACTCGATCTACGACACCGATAACAAGCTTTCGCACTTTTGCGAAGGCTGCGAGAAACGCATCCGCGCCAGCCGTTAGCCGCGCTGACCGGTTAGCGCAGGACGCGGGCGTCGGCCAGCGCGATCGTGCGCTCCGCGCCGTCGCGCTCGACGACCAGGCTTCCGCCGGAAGCGATGCGCCGCGCCGTCGCGGTGAACGGCGCCGGCTCACCGTCGACGGCGAGGCGGTAGCGCGTTCCGTCGAGCCCGGCGCGATGCTCCCACTCGCGCGCGACCGCGTGGGGTTCGCTCAACTCGGGCAGGCGGCTGTCGTAGGCGCCGAGGAGCGCCGTCAGCAGGCTCGCACGGTCGGCCTGCGGCGCCTCGTCGGAGAGGAAGGCGGGCGACGGTTGCAACGCCTCGAGCTGCGCGTCGCCGGCCGGGCGCACGACATTGATCCCGGTGCCGCAGCCCACCCACGCGCGTTCGCCCGCCACGCGCGAGACGCATAGGATGCCGCAGCACTTGCGCCCGCCGAGCGTGAGGTCGTTGGGCCAGACGAGCCCGGCGCGCAGGCCGGTCGCGGCTTCGATCGCTTCGGCGACCGCGAGCGCCGTCCAGAACGTGACGGCCCACAGGCCGTCGGAGGGGATCGTCTCGGGCAGGATCGCCGTGCACAGCAGCGAGCTGCCCGCCGGCGCGACCCACGCGCGCGCGTGCCGGCCTCGTCCCGCGCGTTGATAATCAGTCGTTAAGACGAGGCCCGCGGCGCCGGGCTCGCCGAGCATTTCGGCCGCGTCGTCGTTCGTGCTCGCGGTCTCGGGCTGATGGCGGATTCGAAACATGGTGCACAGGCCTCGTTCGACGCAGGCGCGTACCTACCCCGACGCTATGGCTATCGAACAAACCTTAATACTCTGTAAGGCGGACGCCGTCGCGCGCGGCCTGGTCGGCGAGATCCTGGCGCGCTTCGAGCGCCGCGGCTACACGATCGCGGCGCTCAAGCTGCTGACCGTCACCGAGCAACGCGCGAAGCTTCACTACGCCGAACATGAAGGCAAGCCGTTCTTTAACGGCTTGGTGGAGTTCATCACGAGCGCTCCGATCGTGGCGCTCGTCGTCGAGGGTTCCGACGCGGTCGAAGGGTGCCGTGCTTCGATCGGTTCGACGAACCCGATCAAGGCGGCACCCGGCTCGATTCGCGGCGACTTCGGTCAAACGATCGGACGAAATCTTGTCCACGGCAGCGACTCCCCCGAGAGCGCCAAGCGCGAGATCGCGATTTGGTTCGAAGCGGGCGAGATCTACTCGCGCCCGCACGACGCGGAGAAGTGGCTGGTCGCGAACTAGACGCTGCTCCCGAGGCGTCCCAAGATTCCGCTGAGCAGGCCCGGCGCGAGCTGGGAGATGGCGCTCGGGTTGTTCTGGAGGAACGACCCGGCGGCGCCTTGGAGCACCTGAGGGTTGCTCTTGGCGTAGTTGATGAGCGCCGAAATGGCGTTCGGAGCGCCCGCGGCGACCGATTGCGCGTCGGTGCCGGCCGCTTGCGCGGCGGCTGCGCCGTCTCCCGCGCCCGGGCTATTGGTAAAGCTCTGAAGCAACGACTGGCCCAGGCCGATCAGGTGGCTCGCGTCCAGCGACCCGACGCTCTGGGTGAGGTGCCCGGCCAACTCGTCCGGGTCGAGGCTCTGGACGTGGTCGCTCGCGGCGGCGGCGGCCTGTTGCGGGTCGACCCCCGCGAGCGGGTTGTTCCCGCCCGCCAACAGACCCTCGGCCATCTTGCCAAGGCCGTCTAGAAATGACATCGGTTCCTACCTCCTCGCTCGGTCGAGCGGTCGTTAATACGGGGGACATTTCACCGGCTCCTAAGAACATCGCGCCCGTGATCGAATCTTTACGTGGTGCCGGCCGTCCGCTCATCGAGAGCGTCCATGCCCGCGAGGTTCTGGACTCGCGCGGAAATCCCACCGTCGCGGTCGCGGTTGCGACGAGTTTCGGGGCAGTCGAAGAGACGATGGTCCCCTCCGGAGCCTCGACCGGCGCGCACGAAGCCGTCGAACTGCGCGACGGCGACAAGGCGCGCTACGGCGGGAAGGGCGTGCTCAAAGCGGTTAACGCCGTCAACGAGCTGATCGGGCCCGCCGTCGAGGGCCTCGACGCGACGGCTCAACGCGAGCTCGACGACAAGTTGATCGAGCTCGACAACACGCCGAACAAAGCCAGCTTCGGGGCGAACGCGATCCTGGGCGTCTCGATCGCGACCGCGCGCGCGGCTGCCGCGAGCTTGGGCATACCGTTCTTCCGCTATCTGGGCGGTCCGAGTGCGACCACGCTGCCGGTGCCGATGATGAACGTCATCAACGGCGGCAAGCACGCTTCGGGCGCGCTGCAGATCCAAGAGTGCATGATCATGCCGATCGGCGCGCCGTCGCTCGCGGAGGCCGTGCGCTACGGCGCCGAGACGTTCCACGCGCTCGGCAAGCTCTTGCACGACAAGGGCCTTCCGACGCTCGTCGGCGACGAGGGCGGTTACGCGCCGCCGCTCGACAATCTCGATCAGGCTTTGGAGCTGCTGGTCGAGGCCATCAAGCGCGCCGGGTACACGCCGGGCAAGGACATCGCGCTCGCGCTCGACCCGGCCTCGAACGAGTTCTTCGAAGGCGGCTCATACTACCCCAACGGAAAAGGCGACCCGTTCACGAGCGCCCAGATGGTCGACTTCTATGCGCGCGTGTTCGAGAAGTTCCCGGTCGTCTCGCTCGAGGATGGGCTGCAGGAAGACGACTGGAGCGGCTGGCGCCTGCTGACGGAGCGCTTGGGGGCGCAGTTGCAGATCGTCGGCGACGACCTGTTCGTGACCAACACCGAGCGCATCCGGCGCGGCATCAACGAGGGCGTAGCTAACGCCGTGCTGATCAAGCTCAACCAGATCGGCACCCTGACCGAGACCTTCGACGCGGTCGAGCTCGCGCACAAGGCCGGCTACCGTTGCGTGATCTCGCACCGATCCGGCGAGACCGGCGACACGACGATCTCCGATTTCGCCGTCGGCACCGGCGCCGGCCAGATCAAGACCGGCTCGCTCTCGCGCAGCGACCGGATCGAGAAGTACAACCGCCTGATGGCGATCGAAGACCAGCTGGGCTCGGCCGCCAAGTACCCGGGCGCCGCGACCTTCGCCTTCCGCCCGCAGTTCGCGGCAGTCTAGCGAGGCCGCAGGAACGAGTTTCCCTGCCTGGGGGTTGGCCTCGGGCAGGGAAAGAAGGTAGAGTGGGAGCCGGTTTGGGCTGTGGGCCTGTAGCTCAGCGGTAGAGCGGCCGGCTCATAACTGGTTGCGCGCTGGTTCGAATCCAGCCGGGCCCACACTGCGGCGCCATAGTCTATCGGTTAGGACGCGGCCCTTTCAAGGCTGAGAGACGGGTTCGACTCCCGTTGGCGCTACCATGAAAACCCTTATAAGCAAAGGGTTTTTTCGTTGTCGAAAGCGCCGCGTGGCACCGCTGCGGCACGGAGCTGGGAAAACGGATTCACTTCTGAGCCTTTCGCGAGGTCGTGAGCGAGCCGCCAGGAGATCGTTGAAACGAGCGGCGGCTGCTCGTTCGATCTGCTCGACGTGGTGTAGGTAGAGGTTGCCGGTCGTGCCAACTTCGGAATGGCCGAGCCATGTCGAAACGCTCTTGAGGTCGGCTCCGCTGGCGAGCATGAGCGTGGCCGCAGAGTGCCGCAGGTCGTGAAGGCGGACGTGTTCGAGCTTGGCGCTCTTGACGAGCCGCGCGAAGTGTAGGCTGAGCGGGCCGGGATCGTATGCTGTGCCGTCCGCGCGGTCGAAAACGTAGGCGTTGTCATCGCGACCGAGCCCGAGGAGGAGCCGGCGCTCGTTCTGTGCCTTCCGCTGCGCGCGAAGTGCTTCGACGACGAAGCCGGGGACCGCGATCGTGCGCGCACTGCGCGCCGTCTTGGGCTCCTCCTCGCGGCGCTCGCCGTCGACGACCTCGATCGACCGCCGCACGGAGATGCGCGAAGCCTCGAAGTCAACGTCGCGCCAGCGCAAACCGCATAGCTCGCCGCGGCGTAGGCCGGAGCCGACCGCGACGATGATGAGGTTCTCGAGTTCGCTTCCGCGCGCGGCCTCGACGAGCGCTGCGACGCCGGCCGCGTCGAGAGCGCGCATCTCTTTGCGCTCGACCTTGATCGAGGAAACGGCGTCGGCCGGATTACGGACGAGGATCCCCATGCGGACGGCCCAGCGCAAGGCCGCGCGTAGCGTGTCGAGCGCGTGCTTGACGCTGCGCGGCGATAGCGTGCCCTTTTCTTTATCGTTCCGCGGTCCGGTTGCCCACTTGGCGACGGCCGCTTCGATATGAGCGGGACGCAGTTGCTCGGCCCGCAGGCCGCCAAACGCGGGCACGAGGTAGAGGCGCACGATCGAGCTGTAGCGCTGCACGGTCTTCGCGCCGACTTGATGCTCCGTCGCGGCGAGCCATCCGGTGAAGAGATCCGCGCACGAGGTACGGCCGCCATCGGCGTATCCGCCTGTCTCTACTTCGGCGAGCAGCGCACGGAGACGCCGCTCGGCGCCGCGCTTCGTGCCGTGCACGACCTAGCGTCGCTGACGTCGCTTGCCGTCTGCGCTTCGTGGCAACTCGACGCGCAGATACCACGAACCAGGTGCGCGGCCGCGTGCGACGTAGCCCTTCACTAGTTCCCTCCCGTTCGCTCGCCCGCGGCCACGTTAGCGTGGCCTGCGATGGTCGGCGGCGACGTTCGGTTCAGAGGGTCCCATGGGCGCCACGTTGACGCGCGCTCTTCGGGCGACGCAGCGTTCGCAAGGCTGGATCTTCCACGACCGTGTCGGCGCAAGGTCCCCTCGATCGGCAAAGTCACCGGAGCGACTTGCGCTCTCCACCATTCTTTACGGCTGTTCCTTCACTATGGCCAGTCACCTGGAGCGATCACCGCCGTCGCCGTCGCTCACGACCGTTCGTGCGACGTCCTCAGCGCGGTCCGCGGCTCCTTGCCGATCCGCGTCCGACCCCAAAGCCGCGTGGAAACGATCTGGCTCCTGCACCAGGGCGGCCACCGCGCGCCGTCTTTGCGAACCTCACCCTCGGGCGCGTAACCACGCCGCTGAGGCTGAACGCCCTCCGGCGGTCAAAGTCCCGGTCCTGCAGATGACCGTAGCCGCGCCGAGCGCATCGCGAGTCGATCAAGCGGTCCATGCAGCGCCGGCGGCGCCGTCACATCTCTCATCTTTCTCGCTCTGAAAGAAGTCGCTCGAGAGCAGCATGGAACGAGAATACGGCGGCCGATCCGAATCGTCGGAATCTCGCCGCGTCTGGCCGCCTCGTAGGCCAGGTTACGGCTGATACCGAGCAGCCGCGCCGCTTCCGCGGTGGTGACGGTGAGTGTTGCGCGGTTTTGCATGCACGCAACGGTAGCGCACTATCCTAAACACGATGTTACCGCCCGGCAACCGGCGTTCATGTCTACTGTGCTCCTGGGGCGAGACGTGTTTGCGAGGGGAGGCGGGGTGCTTCAGCTCAAGCGGCCGTCGGGCGTTAAGTACGCGCACCGGTTTGCGGAATGGCTTGACGGCCGGACTTCGAAGCCTTTTGCGCGCTCCACGGTCTCGAAGCGCTCCCCGTCAGCGTAGGTCCGCGCTCTCTCGACCGAAGGTCTGAACGACAGCGACGGATTCGCGGCCCACAAACTCCACTAATCCAAAACTGCGATCGCCGGAAATGCTACGATGTCGTTACCAAGAATCACAATCGGGAGAACGACGATGGCGACTCCCGCTGAACCATAAAACGGAAGCAACCAGTTAAACGGCAATTCGCCGGCTCGTAGCGTTAGCCGTATGCTTCGTAAATGGCGAGATCGACGTGAAATCAGCTCTTAACCCCGATGGTCATGCAACACGCTCTTTTCCCCGGAGCGCGGGCGCTGATCACCCGCGTCCAGGCAAAACCGATCGTCCCGCTTGCCAGCCGACCGCTCGCCGACCGGAATGGGGCGGCGCTCCCTCGAAAAGGACATAAAGGCAATCGCAGCTTAAAGCTCGCAAGAGAAGCCGCCCGACTGGAAGTCGAAGAATCGGTGGGATCGTACCGTAGTTGACGAATGACGACCTGGCGCCATCGGTTCGGAACCGCCTCCCCGACCACGCTCAAGGGATCTACCGGGAAGCGTTCAATCACGCGTGGGAGCGGTACGGCGCCGACCCTCGCCAAGAGGAGATTGCCCACCGCGTCGCGTGGGCCGCGGTGAAGAGAGTCTACCTGAAGCTCGTTGCCGACGGATTCCGCGCTAAATCGCGGAGCGGTTTAAGTTATCATTATGACTTTTCCGGATGAGCTTCGCCCTTCTGGTTTTAAAGTAAGCAGATTTCCTGCTAACATTTCAACACTTTTCTTCTACGGCTAACCGCAAGCTGCTCGAGGACGACGCAGAAGGCGCAGCACTCGAACTCGAATTGACTCGACAGCGGCGCCAATCGACTAACGTCAATCGACCAGATCCTTCGAAAGTTATCGACGCGCCCCGCGACTCCGAAAAGGAGGCATTCCGTGTCCATGAAAAACATCGAGCACGTCGTCGTTTTGATGCTCGAGAACCGTTCGTTCGACAGCTTGCTGGGGTGGCTTTATGAAAAGGACGCGCAAGACGCGCACTACCTGAACATCGTCCCTGATGCGCCGCCGACCGTCCCCCCGACGAACGCGCCGCGTGCCGACCAGAGTGATCTGTTCCGCGGACTTCAATCCGTCAGCCCCGACAAATTCGTCAATACGGCTTTGAACGGAACTTTAACTGCCAAACCTACGCGAGGCGTCCGAGGGTTTACCGTCCCCGATGTCGATCCGGGCGAAGAATTCGACCACGTCAACACCCAATTTTACGGCGCACCACCCGGCGACTCGATCACGATGACGGGCGTGCTGGCAGACTTTGTCGACGTCATGCAGAAACTCAAGAGCCCAGAAGCGGATGTCAGGCGGCTCGCTCCGATGATCCTGGAAAGCTTCACCCCCGGGCAACTTCCGGTCCTCAATCAGCTCGCCAAACACTATGCGGTGTGTGATGACTGGTTCGCCTCCGTTCCATCTCAGACCAATCCCAACCGCGCCTTTCTCATGTGCGGGACCTCAAACGGGATGGTGAATAACGGAGACCTCGAGACCGACCCACGAGCCAAAGCACTCGAAAGTCTTTTGGGAATGGCGATCGGCGACGATCGGGTCGACGCTCCGACGATTTTCAACGCGCTCAGCGAGGCGGGAATCGACTGGACGGTGTTCTGGCAAACCAGCTATCTACCGCACAAGATCTCCAATCTGCTGAACGGCTTGCCTCTTCTCATACCCTTTCTGGCCGCCGTCGGGCAGCCCCAGCTTGCCGCACTGGCGGGTGTTGTACTCGCATCGTTACGGCCCTTCACTGCGTATGTAGAGGAATTGACGTCCGGCGCTCTGGCATCTTCCTACACGTGGCGGCTCTTTCCGCGGATCGAGGCGAAAGTTCCCAATGCCGCCGACCATTTCCAGAAGCTTGAGGATTTCCATCGCCGTGCCCGAGGCGGGCAATTGCCGAGGTTCAGCTACATCGAGCCATATTGGTCGATTTCACATACCTCCAATCCAGGTCTCCAGCAATTCTTTTCGGTCTTGGGCAATGATTATCACCCTCCCTCCAACATGTTGGTCGGCGAGCAATTCGTCAAGGACGTTTACACGAGCCTCATCGCCAACCGCGATGCCTGGAGCAAAACCCTCCTCATCATCACCTTCGACGAATTCGTCGGGAGCTTCGATCACGTGACCGATCGCTTGCAGAAAGGGGTTGTCGCGCCGCCTTGGGGACAAAACGGCACGCCCCCCAAGACGACTTTCACGTTCGATCGTCTGGGCGCCCGCGTTCCGGCGATCCTGGTATCGCCCTACGCGCAAAAAGAAACGGTCTTTCGTTCGGCCGGCACTGTCCCGTACGACCATACGTCGGTCATTGCCACCACGCTCAAGTGGCTCGGTCAAGAGAGTCACCTTGGTGAATTCGGCGCGCGCACCGCAGCGGCGCCCACCTTCGACCAGGTTCTAACCCTCGATGAGCCGCGCACGGACGAATACGATCTCAGCTTCCTCGACGCGCCTCGAAAGCTCGGCGACTTGCTACAGTATGGCGACGCCTTCGTACTGAAGAACCAGAACGACGAGTATCTGACGTCCTTCTACTGCACGCTGAAGGTTGCCGGGGGAGGATCGTTGCTGCCCGAGTCAGTGATGGGCATTCTCGTGGATCTCGGAGTCGCCGCGTACTTTCCCACGCTTGGCGGCGGCGGACCGGCCACGCTCAGCTTCCTGACACAATCTCCCGATCCGGCAACCCAGATAGACGACAATACAGAGGTGATGCTGGTATCACGGGAGTCGGGGCTCGGCGCCTTCAATCTCTTGGGCGCCTGGAAAGACTCGCACGATTGCTATTATTACAACGAGTATATCGATGGTGATAACGCAACCAAGCAGAAGTGGGTCCTCCAGAAGATGGACAATCCCAACCAGCCCTTGCGTTATGGCGAGAAGATATTCCTCGCCAACAAGTTCTATCAAGGCGAACGGCTCACGCGGGATACCCGGTGGTTCCAATCCGGGTGGATCACAACCAGCGCGGGAGGGGATAACTGGACCGTGTTGCCCGCCGGCCCCCAAAATCGCTCTGACCGCGTCGACGGTACGAATTGTTTGGTCTTGAACGCCGGCGACCGCGTCGTGAGCTGGGACGACGGCTACCAAACGTGTAAGGTGGGATCCCACGTCGACGGTACGAACTGCTTGGCCCTGAACGCCGGTCAGTTCGTCGTGAGTTGGGACGACGGCTACCAAACGTGTAAGGTGGGATCTCGCATCGACGGTACGAACTGCTTGGTCCTCAACGCCGGTCAGTCCGTTGTGAGTTGGGAGAGCGGCTACCAGAACTGTAAGGTGGGAGACCGCATCGACGGTACGAACTGCTTGGTGCTCAACGAGGGTGCGCGAGTCGTGAGTTGGGACGACGGCTACCATCACTGTAGGGTGGGATCCCACATCGACGGCACGAACTGCCTTGTCCTAGAGGCGGGTCAGCGTGTTGTGAGTTGGGACGACGGCTACAAATCGTGTAGGGTAGGATCTCACATCGACGGTACGAACTGTTTGGTCCTGGACGCCGGTGCGGAGGTCGTGAGTTGGGACGACGGCTACCAGCACTGTAGGGTGGGATCCCACATCGACGGTACGAACTGCTTGGTCCTCAACGCCGGTGCGCGCGTCGTGAGTTGGGAGAGCGGCTTCCAGAACTGTAAGCTGGGAGACCGGGTCGATGGTACGAACTGCTTGGTCCTCAACGCCGGTCAGTTCGTCGTTAGTTGGGACGACGGCTTCCAAACGTGTAAGGTGGGATCTCGCGTCGACGGTACGAACTGCTTGGTCCTCAACGCCGGTCAGCGTGTCGTGAGTTGGGACGACGGCTACCGAACGTGTAAGGTGGGATCTCGCATCGACGGTACGAACTGCTTGATCCTCAACGCCGGCGAGCGTGTCGTGAGTTGGGACGACGGCTACCAGAGCTGTCGGGTTGGATCTCGCGTCGACGGTACGAACTGCTTGGTCCTGAAGGCCGGTCAGCGTGTTGTTAGTTGGGACGACGGCTACCAAACCTGTAAGGTAGGGTCCCGGGTCGACGGTACGAACTGTCTCGTTCTGGACGCCGGTGCGCGTGTGGTGAGTTGGGAGGACGGCTATCAAACTTGTAAGGTGGGAGACCGCGTCGACGGTACGAACTGCTTGGTCCTGAAGGCTGGCCAGCACGTCGTGAGTTGGGAGGATGGCTATCAGACCTGACGGGGGATCCATTCGCCGCCGTGTCATCGCGGTTACCGTGCCGATCAGGTGAAGGAACACGACGCCGGCGTGCCAACCGCCGAGCTTGCGCGGCGGCATGGCATCCACCCGAACACGCTCCGAACCTGGCACGCCAAGTACGGCGGCACGGACTCGAGCGACGTCAGCCGGCTCAGGCAGCTCGAGGAAGAGAACTCGCGCGTCCTGCGGATCGTGAATAAATAGGTTCGGGCCGGAATTCGTCTAAAACGCATTGCGATGAAGCGTGAGTCGCTCTCGGCGTCGGAGGCACGGCGCGTTGCATTGTCCGCGCAAGGGTTCGGTCTGCGCGCACGTGCCGTTGACGCCGGCGTCACGCGCGATGCGAGCGCTCGTTCGGCGGCTCGGCGCGATTCAGATCGACTCGGTCGACGTCCTGGTTCGCTCGCATTATCTTCCGTTCTATTCGCGCCTCGGCGCCTACGATCGGCGCATGCTCGCTTAGTTCTCATCCGCCATATTTAGATTGAAAATATGTGCTTAGATGCCTTCCAGCCAGCGGGGGTATGGATCGCGTCGGCAGTATGTTGACGGCCCTGTAGTAACCGGCCTCATAGCCGACCCAACATCCCCTCGATCGCTGTGATCTTGCTACTGCGGCTCAGCGAATCCCACCATGTGCCATCAAAGGTAACTAACTTTGTCTCCGGGGCAACAGCAGCGTTTACAACGAACCCGATGCAGAAGCTGAAGGCGCAAAGAGTGGCTAGGGCGAGGATCGAAAGTGACCGCATCACAGCGATCCTCGTCTGCTTCAATTTCCTTGTAGAAGGTATTCGAACCGACGTGCTTGACGGCCGAGAACGTGCCGTTGACTGTTAGTTTCTGTCCCTCGACAATCTTGGGTCGGCCGAACGTCCCTCTGCGTCTATGGGATCCTCGATCGAAACGACGTGCACTCAACCAGGCACAGCGTTAAGAGGGGGGCGGAAATGATCTTTGTGCTGGACGAGGCCATCTTGGAGGCTGCCTCAAAGACGCTCGGGGATGCAGTGACGGGTAGCGAAATCAACGAGATCTTTGCAGGCATTCAAGTCATCGACACGAGCGAAGACTCCACGAAATGGCGACGCTTTCGTCGCACATTTCTCGATCATCAGCGGGCGACAAGTGCGCGAACAAATTTGGCCAGTTCGTGGAAAGCATTGCCGCACCGGCACGCTGGAGTGGCCGGCGGGAGAGATACACAGATTTCCGCGACCGTTTGAACGAGACGTTGCAACTCGGTGGGCTTCGTATCCGTGCGGACGGAAAGCTGGAGGCAGTGAGCCGTGCTGCGACCCTCGACGAATCAGCGGTGCGGGCGAACCGTCTGCGAGCCTTGCTGCAGCAACGCGGCGTGCCTCCTGAAGTTCTCCGGTTCTCGCAGAAGCTGCTAATCCGCGACGGCAACTACTTTCATGCGGTTTTCGAGACGACCAAGTCGATCTTTAACCGACTACGGGTGATGTCGGGATCATCAAAGGACGGGAACGACCTGATCGACGAGACGCTGGAGCGAGGGAAGCGTCCGTTCCCGCTCGTCGCTCTCAACCGGTACGACACCGTGTCGCTCCAAAATGAGCAGAAGGGCATCGCGCACCTGGCGCGCGGCTTGGTTCACGCCTTTCGTAACGTCACTGCGCATGAGCCTGAGATCGTCTGGATGATGATTTCAGAGGAAGACGCCCTAGACATGATGTCCGTCGCGTCGCTCATCCATCGGCGTCTCGACGGCGCGGTCGTGACCGCTCAGTTTCAGAACTGCTGACTAAGGCTGCGCCAAATCAGAGTCAGCCACTCGCAAAGAGGTCAGCGCCTGGACAGGGCGAGTAACGATAATCGGGATTCCCGTCCCTTCGACAATGTTGATGCCGAGGAGGACGCGAGCGTTGGCTCGCGATTCGCTTTCGTCGCGCCACCGGTCAAGGCGTACGCCTTTGGCGCGCTCAGCGTGAAGGGCGACGCCAGCTGGCAGCTCTGCACGGCGACATGCCAGGGGTAAGGTAAACGCCCCCGGGTTCCGGTAAAGAAAACGCCCCCACCCTCTCCACCGAAAAGGACCCCCCGAGCCGTCATAGCGCGGCGGCTCTTGAGGCAGAGGGTGATTCCCGTGGCCATCTTTGAGACCATTCGTCACTGGCGATCCAGCGGGCTGTCCCGCCGAGAGATCGCCCGCCGCCTGAACGTCGACATCAAGACCGTCCGCCGGACGCTTCGCAAGATCGACGGCGGCGCGACGGCCCCGACCCGGATCTCGCCGGGTTCCAAGCTCGACCGATACCGGGATCGGATCAAGGAGCGCGCCGACCAAGGGCGCACCGCCTGGGCGATCTACGTCGAGCTGCGAGCCGACCCGGAGTTTGACGCGTCCTACGAACTCATCAAGAAATGCGTGGCGGTCGTACGTCATCGCGACCCGGAAGTCTTCGAGCGCCTCGAGCATCCGGCGAGCGCCGAATCACAGGCCGACTTCGGTGAACTTGTACGCGTGCAGCATCAAGGCCAGCTCGTGCGCACCTGGGCGTACGTTACCGTTTGGCCGCATTCAGGCTGGCGCTACGCCGAAGTCGTCCTTGATCAGCAGGTGCCGACGTTTTTAAACTGCGTGCAGAACGGCTTCATCGCCGCGCAGGCGGTGCCTGAGCGGATTTCCATCGACAACCTGCGCTCTGGAGTCTTTTGGGAACACTTCGGAGAGCGGGCGTATCAGCGCGAGTTCGCTTCGCTGTGCGCGCATTATGACACGATGCCCAACGCCGTTCGCCCTCGCCGGCCCACCGACAAAGGTGCCGTCGAGAACGGAGTTGGCGCGCTCAAGAAGGCGCTGCGCGGGCGCACGTTCGAGACGCTCGAGGACCTGCGCGCCGCCGTTGCGGCTTGCATACGCAAGATGAATGGCCGCCCCCACTCGAGAACCGGCAAACGCCCTGATGATCTCATCGTATTGGAACGGCGCGGGCCGCTTCCGGAGCGCTATCCGCTAGCACTCTGGAGCGAGCATCGTGTACGTACCGACTGCCACGTTCAGGTCCAGTCGAATTTCTATTCGGTGCCCTACAAGCTTGTGGGCAAGACCGTCGTCGTCCGGTTGGACGCAACGTCGGTGATGGTCTACAACGACTTCACCGTCGTCGCTCGGCACGAGCGGGTGCTCGGCCGCGGTCAGACGGTGACTGATCGCAGCCACTATCCGGAGCACAAACGCAAGAGCACGCAGGAGATTCACAACGAACGCATCGCCCGGATCCGCTCGGTCGGCGGCGGGGCCGCTGCCTTCTACAGCGGCCTGCTCCGCTCGCGCGATCACGTTCATAGCGACGCCTATCGCTCGCTCATGCGGCTCATCGAGCGCACCAACGCGAGTGACCTCGACCGAGCCTGCGCTCGCGCCGCGCACTTCGGGAACTACACGCTCGACGCGTTGCGAGCAATCCTCGAACGACGGCTTTTCGAACTTCCACTCGATGACCTCTCACTAACGCCGACACAGCCGCTGCCGAAAATCGCGATCGTGCGGCCGCTGGAGGCTTACGCCAAGTTTCTAGGAGATTTGACATGTTAGACACGAAGCTACGTAAACTCCGCCTCGGGTATGCGGCCTCCGTGCTCGAAGCGCATCACCAGGGGGCGATCAACGACAAGCTTGGGTATTTGGAGTTCCTTGAACGGCTCGTCGACGACGAGCTCTCGACGCGCGAGAACAAGGGCCTTGATAAGCGTCTGCGCGCCGCGCGCTTCCCTGTGCTCAAGACTCTCGAGGAGTTCGATTTCAACTTCCAACCCTCGCTCGACGCGATGCGCGTTAAGGCATTGGCGAGTTGCGACTTCGTCGCCAAGCACGAGACGGCGCTGCTGGTCGGCCCGCCCGGCGTGGGCAAGAGTCACTTGGCCACAGCGCTTGGCGTCAAGGCTTGCATGCGCGGTTACAGCGTGCTCTTCGCGACGATCCAACATCTCGCTTCGCAGCTCAGCGCCGCGATGGCTGATCTCTCTATCGAGAAACTCATCGATCAGTACGTCAGTGCGGACCTGATCATCCTAGACGAGCTCGGCTTCACGCCGCTCAACAAGGTCGTTGCCGACCACATCTTCCGCATCGTCTCCGAACGATACGAGCGCGGGGCGAGCATCGTCACCAGCAACAAGCCCTTCGAGCTCTGGGGCGAGATGTTCGCCGACCCGATCCTGGCGACGGCTGTGCTCGACCGGCTCGTCCACCACGCCCACATCATCCCGATCGCCGGCGAGAGCTACCGGACCCGCGATCGTCGGCCGCCGGCTACCGAGCCTCCGCCGGCCCAAAAACCCCCACCTCGCCCGAAAAACGGAGCCAAATCAGCCCCTACAACGCGACTTCCCGCTGGCGGATGACCCCCAGGTCATCCAACTGCCCATCCCAAACCAACGCACTTGGGTGGGGGCATTTCGCTTACCGAAGCCGGTCCCGTTTCGATTACCGCGCGCAGCGACAGGCATTACGTGGACGCCGGACCACCTTCGATGGCCGCGATGACCTCGTCCCATGTGGCGGCCTCGGTCGTGGTCGCTCCGGGCTCCCCTTCGGGCGGCTCGTGGCCCGTTTCCCAGTAGACGTTTGGAGTTCGGCCGCAGCAGGCTCACATCTCGGTCGAAGCCGCTCGTGAAGCGCGCGATTTCCTCGACGGTTTCCGCGACATTCGGTCGAGCAATGACCCCGAGATCGGTCGTACGCATCGCGAGATTGCCGCGCTCCCACACCTCGCGAGACGCAACGTCCGTGGCGCGGCGATCCTCTAGCGAGATTGAGTTCTTCGCGATGGCGGGCGAACGAGAGGCCGCTGAATTCCGCGATGTTGGATTGCTCGATATAAACTGCCGGCGGCTCACGAAACCGCACCTGCGATGCCGCGCGCCTTGCCCACGATGATCGACGCGATGCCCAACACGATAGCCGAAAGAAGTATGAGAGTCATAGAAGCAGCTCTAAAGCTTGACGAGGCTTTCCTTAACCAGTGATCAAGGAAGGAAAAGCCGGGAACAAGTAAACGCGCCTTTCGTGTCGCTCCTTCAGCGCGAACGCAGTCCGCCTTTTAGCTACACGCGCTGGCTTACAATATTGGGAACTTCCTTCGCACGCTCGCAAGGCCTCAGTCTATCCAAGAGTGGTCGCTCACGAGTCTGCGGGAGAAGCTCAGCAAAATAGGCGCAACAGTCGTTAGCCACGGTCGCCACGTCGCCTTCCAAATGGCCGAGGTTGCCATCCCGCGCCACCTGTTCGCTGACATCCTGCGGTTGATCGCGACGCTGCGCGCGTCGCCCGTTCCCACGACGGGATGAACGCCAGATGATCATGATTTCGAGACTACAACCGCGGAAGATTTGCGCCCTCATGGGTGGAAAGAGGGATCTCCCAGCCCTCAACGCTATGGGAGCGGCGCGTCGCTGAGTCGGAGCTCGTCCCGCCGGAGGACCTGGCTGCGCCTGTTTGCCCGGGAAGGGCCCATCTGGTCTCGAAATTCTGCATCATATGGGGAATCCCAGATAAGACCGCTCTGAGTCAATTTTTCGACCGTGCATTTCCGCGGGTGTGACACGCAAGGAGCAGTGAAGTTTTGGATACGATGAGTCCATATATCGGTGAAATCCGCATGTTCGGGTTCAACTTTGCTCCGGTCGGCTGGGTCCCGTGCGATGGCCGGCTACTGCCGATAAACGACAATCAAGCCCTCTTTCAGCTGATACGCACTACTTTCGGCGGCGACGGCAAGACCGATTTCGCGTTGCCCGACTTGCGCGGCATGGTCGCACCATTAAAGCCGCTGACGTTCTGCATCGCAATGGACGGTGTTTACCCAGACACGGGGGAGCCAGATCCAAATGCTGATGTACCTTCGGCATTCATCAACGAAGTCCGCATGTTCGGGTTCAACTCTGCTCCGCTCGGCTGGAGCTCGTGCGATGGCCGGCTGCTCCCGATAGCCGAGCATGAAGCGCTCTTTGACCTGATTGGCACAACTTACGGTGGCGACGGCAGGACTAATTTCGCACTGCCCGACTTGCGCGGCATGGTCGCACCATTTAAGCGGCTGACCCTCTACATCGCATTGAACGCAGTCTTTCCACAAACCGGGGGCCCAGTAGACTGGCCCAACCTCCCAGTGCCATGCGTCGGCGAGGTCCGCATGCTCGGGTCCAACTTTGTTCCCGTCGGCTGGTCCCCGTGCGATGGCCGGCTACTCCCGTTCGATCCCTATGAAGGCCTCTTTTCACTGCTGGGCACTACCTTTGGCGGCGACGGCAAGACCAGTTTCGCGGTGCCCGACTTGCGCGGCATGGTCGCACCATTTAAGCCGCTGACTTTCTGCATCGCAACAGGATATATATTAAGTCAAGGTCTAGACGGAGGCGGCCCGAACGGCATTCTCCCAGCTAGCACGCGCCGGCGGCGCCGACGCGAGGCCTGAGCTGCAGAGCGCCCTTCTCCCGAGTCGCAAGTAACGATGATACAAGTTTCCGTTCGTTCGCGCGAAGCCGAATCTCACAGGCGTTCAAGCGGTTTCAAACTCGTGTCGCCCGGGCCGCGGGGTCGGAATTAGAGGCCAGCGCGAGGGGCGCCAGCCAGTTGCGTGTGACGAGCCCGGAGACCGATTATGCGGCGGTTCTGCGCGGTCGACCACCCTTTGCACCGTTCGCGCGCGACGCTGCCGCCCGTGCCAGGGATTTTTTCTTTGCGTTGAGGCGGGCGCCAATTGTGCCAAGTGTCACCTCGCCGGCTGCCAATACGAGGAGCTGTTCGAGCAAGACGCCGTCGTCGACGGCGTCTGACCAAAGCCCCTCATTTCCTGGAGTGACCACGATGTCGAGCAGTGTATCGGGCGACGCCTGCGCGAACCCCGGGATCGCGATCCGTGGCACGCTAAGAGCTGAGCCGGTCGAGAGTTCGGCGACGATCGTATCGGTATTTCGGTCGTATCGCCCTGCGCGAATCTTCGTCGCCGTTCGCTCACGCTGGCGTGCAGCCTTCGCGGCATCGCGCATCTCCTTGGGTGTCGTCAGGATGCGGGTACGCTTCTTGCTCGTCGTTTTCATCGAGGCTGACTCGCTTTCCAAAGGGCGAGGAGTTCGTCATAGGCGCTGCATGCGGTCTCCAAAACAATGCGCAGCTCGCGTGCCGTGACCCGACCTCGGATCGGATCGCCATGTGCCTTTGAAAGCCTCACAGCGCCACCCGCCAGAAACTCGATTAGCACTTCGCCGCTACCGATATCGGCGTGGAGGTGAGGCACGGTTGCGCCGCCGTGGTCACCCGAGATCGCCCGGAAACGAACCTGGCCAATGCGCTTGCTGCCCACTGACGCAAGTATGAAACCTAGGCCTAGGTTTGTCAACCCTGGGCGGCTTATCGGCCGCGTTTCTAGCCCACGATTCTTCCGCTCTCGCAGCCACAGTAAGGATAACCGTTACTTTTCGCAGAGACCGATCTTGTCGTCAGCCGGTGCTCATCGTTGGCTCTGGCGAGTGCCAGGGGCCGAAGTCATGAGCAGGAGCGCGCCCGCGAGGGCGACGGCTGGTGCTCGCCGTGGCACCGATGTGGCACGGAATCGGTGCCACAGGACGGAATTGGACGGAACGAACGGGAGTGCCAATGCGTCACAAAGCCTTACGGTGCGGGCTTTCGCGGCATTAGACGGAACTGGGCGGAATGAGCGCGCGCGGATTCGACTCCCGTTGGCGCTACCAAAGCTTCCTTGGCTCGGCCACGGCTTTCGGCTCGCCGAGTATCCGATTTTACGTCGCTCCGTGATCGCAAAATGTGCGATCCGCTTTTCCCGGCGGTATCACCACGCCCCGATTGCAATCCACGCGCTGCCGAATCGTTGCTTGCGCGCAGTTAGCGAACGCTATTTCAAAGCCGCACGCTGTCTTTCTAGAATGGCGGCCGCGTCCGAAGCGACGCTTGTGGATTCGGCTCGGCTGCGAAGAAATCGGGAGGAGGTTGTTGCTAGTTGCTTCGACCAGGCTCGAGTCACATTGTCGATGGCGTCCATAGCAAACTGCATCCAGAGGATTGCGCCGGTTCTGATCGTAACGAGCGCAGCACGACCGGTCGAGGCCGAAAGGAGCCACCCCGATGCAGCTCAACCCGTACCTGTTCTTCAGTGGTAATTGCGAAGAAGCGCTGACGTTCTACAGCAAGGTCTTCGACGGAAAGATCGTTGGAGTCAACCGCTACGAGGGCTCGCCGATGGAGAGCCGCGTGCCGGCGGACTTCAAGACCAAGATCATGCACGCCAGCTTCGAAGCGGACGGCTTGAGCTTCATGGCGGCCGACAGCAGCCATGATGGACACTCGGGCGGTAGCCGCATAGCACTGTCGGTAGCGACGAAGGACGGCGCGGCGGGCGAACGCGTCTTCAACGAACTGGCGACGGGCGGCACGGTGACGATGGCGCTGGGCGAGGTCTTCTGGGGCGGGAGGTTCGGCAGCGTAACCGACCGTTACGGCATCGATTGGATGGTAAGCTGCTTCTGAGCGACGCGCCGGCTCAGCGACCCGATTGCAGGGCGGCCGTTACCGCCGTGTCTCCGCCGATCTTCGCGATGTACCACGCCGGATAGGGAAGCGTGGGCGCCGCGAGGGCATCGAGCGCCGAGACGTCCTCGGCCGTTAACGTGACCGCTAACGCGCCCAGGTTCTCCGTGAGTTGGGCAGGTTTCGAAGAACCCAGCAGCACGACGTCGACCGGCTTGTGCAGAAGCCAGGCGAGGGCGATCTGGGAAACAGAGACGCCCTTTTCGCGTGCCATCGCGGCGAGCGTGTCGACGGCGTCGTAGGCGGCGTCCTTCGCCATCGGGATGAAGTCGAAGTCGGCCAGCCGGCCGCCGCCTCCACTCGGGTCTTGGCGCGTATAGCGGCCGGTCAGGAATCCTCCGGCGAGCGGAGACCACACCACGGTGCCGATACCGGCTTCGCGCGCGAACGCGAAGTGCTCCACCTCGAGATCGCGGCCCAGCAGCGAGTAATACATTTGCGCGGCGATGAGCGGAGCGAAGCCGCGCGCCTTCTGCCGCTCGAGCATCGTCGCCGCTTGCCACGCCGGAAAGTTGCTGCAGCCGACGTAACGCACCCACCCGCGGCGCACGACGTCGTCGAGGCCGCGCAGCGTCTCGTCGAGCGGTGTGAATGGATCCGGCGTGTGCAGCGAGAGCACGTCGACGTAGTCCGTGCCCAGCCGCCGTAAGGACGCCTCGGTCGCCTCGAGGATGCGGCGGTAAGAGAGACCCGAGGCGACGAGCGCCTCGCCCTCGACGCGAAAGCCGATCTTGGTCGATACGACGACGCCGGCGCGCCGCTTTCCGAGCGCTTTGCCGAGCATCTCTTCGGATTGGCCGCCGCTGTACGCGTCGGCCGTGTCGAAGAACGTGACGCCGGCCTCGAGCGCTTGGGCGACGAGCGCATCGGCAGTTGCCTGGTCGGCCTTCCATACGCCTTTGAGTCCGCCGGTCGCCGTTCCAAACGTCATGACGCCGAAGCCCAGGCGGGAAACGATGAGGCCGCTGTTCCCGAGTCGCGTATAGAGCACGTCGATCTCCTATTCGTGTCGTATGCTGCTCCGCGCGCAGGCATTTTTCCGCTGCTCGGCACAGCGCAATTCTCGACTCCCGGAGTGCGGGCGACCGGGCGCGAAGAGGACTGCTTCACGCCTTGCCGAGCGAGGAGCACATCATCGACATCGATCTGACGACGCTACCTTGGGAAGAGGCCTACAAGTTCGCCATCGGGAGCGTCGTGCCGCGACCGATCGCGTGGGTCTCGACCACGAACTCGAGCGGCATTCACAATATCGCCCCGTTCTCGTTCTTCAACGTGTTTTGCGCGGCGCCGCTGATGCTCGGGTTTGCGCCGATGACGCCGGACGACCGCGAACGTAAAGACACGCTGGCCAACATCCTCCAGCAGCGTGACTTCGTCGTCAACATCGCGACCGAGCCGACGCTCGAGCGCATGGACAGGACCGGGCGGCAATGGCCTCCTGAGGTCGACGAGTTCGTGATCGCGGGCCTGACGCCGTTGCCGGGCGTCAAGGTGCGCGCGCCGCGCATCGCCGAGTCGCCGATCAGCTTCGAGTGCGCGTTGCATCAGTTCGTGCCGCTCGGCGAAGGCGAGGGCGGGGCCACGCTCGTGCTCGGGCGTGCCGTCTACCTGCACGTCGACGAAGGCGTGCTGCGCAACGGGCGCGTCGATCCCGTGCTGCTGCAACCGGTCGCGCGCATGGGCGGCCCGTTTTACGCGCGGCCGGAGATCCTGCCTTATCGCCGCGCCGACCGGGAGGAGTAGCCGGCCGGACGGCTCGGAGCAACCCGGCTCTGGCGGCGTCTCACCCTCGTCGCGAGCAAGGTCGTGATGATAACCGGCGGTTCGGGCGGGATCGGCAGCGAGACGGCGCGCATGTCGAGGGCTCGCGGTGCGCGCGAACGCGTGGCGCACGAACTTGGAGCGCAGGCCTTCCCGGGCGACGTGCTCGACAGCGAGGGTTTTCCGGCGCTGGTGGAGCGCATCGAAAGCGAGTTCGGCGAGATCGACGGGTTGGTCCACGCGGTCGGGAGCATCCTGCTGCGCCCGCTCCTCGCCGGGTCGGTCATTGGCATCGACGTTGGAGTCGCATGGTTTGCCGCGCTCTCCGACGGCACATTCTTCGAGGGTGCCAATTCCTTCGAGAAGCACCAGCGGCGGCTTGCGCGCCTGCAACGCCGCCTCGCCCGGAAGGTAAAGTTCCCGGCGAATTGGCGTAAGGCCAAGGCGCCAATCAAAGCGTTGCACGCATGGATCGCCAGTATTCGCCGGGATCGACTTCACAAAGCCAGCACGACGATCAGCAAGAACCACGCGGTTGTCGTTTCTGGAAGACCTGCGTATCAGCAAGATGACAGGGTCGGCCAAAGGCACCATCGAGTCTCCGGGAATCAATGTTGCGGCCAAGAGCGGGCTCAACCGGCGAATCCTCGACCAAGGTTGGGGCGAGTTCCGTCGTCAGCTCGAATACAAGCTCGCCTGGAAGGGCGGCTTGCTCGGCCCTGATTGCCTGTGGAGACGCGCAAGCGCCGACGAAACAGGAAGCGCGCTGCGCCGCTTGAGCGGCGTACCGCAGAGTCCCCGTCCTTTGGGGCGGGGAGCATGTCACCGGTAGAACGAGACTTTGTAGGCCTTGCCGCGTGACGGCACGTTGCGGTTGACGACGTCGGAGAGTGACGAGGTCGTGTTGAGGACTTGCCATCCCACGGGCGAGAACGTCCGCTCGTTGAAGATCTGCGGGGCGAGCAGCGGGCTCGTCAGCGCCTGCGAGAACGCGTCGATGCCGACCAGGCGCCCGGCGAGCGGCGCGAGCGCCGAGTTTTCCCGGACGTCCTCGGCGCACAACCCGACGTAGAACTCGAGGTTGTCGACGTGGCCGTAGAGCCGCGCCAGCTCGCGCTGCGCCACCGGGTCGCCGGTGATCTGGTCGAACGCGGTGACGCGCGGAAAGCCGCACATCGCGCGGTAGTCGTTATAGCTGGCCAGCTGGGCCATGCGGCCGAGGCGCACCGTCATCAACTCGGTGACGTCGATCAGAAACTCGTCGGTGTTGAAGAGGCCGATCTTGGCGGCCGGCTGCGACGACGTCTCTTCGAACAGCTCGCCCAAGCCCTTGTCCACGATCAAGCCGTTGTTCCAAAGCGACTGGGCCATCGGAATCTGCTGGTCGCCGTACTGCAAGCTATCGGGTAAGGCGCTGTGCCAGCGGTAGACGAGCGTGAACTCGACCGTCATCCAATTCTGCCGGTACCAGCGCTCGTTCTTGAAGGCGAGCGGGTCGGTCATGAACTTGAAGCGGTACGGCGTGATGTGGTTGATGTACTCGTCGATGACGATCTTCATGATGGTCGCCATGACGGTCACGCGCGCGGTCTGGAAGAGCCGCTCGTCGTCCCAAGCGGGATAGGCCTTGGCCAGCAGCTCGCAGACCCGGTTGTGCTCGCGCAAGAAGAGCACGTTGAGCATCACGAAGCCGATCTGGATGTTGGCGCGCTCCACGCCCATCGCGAACATCAGCGCCTTGCGCGCCGGCTCGAGGCTGTCTTCCTCGGGGAACGGCACGTAGAGGTCGCTGAACTCCGGCGCGATCGTCCCCGTCTCGGCGTCCGAGTAGAAGAAGGGCGGGTATTCCTCGCCCGAGATGGTTTGGCTCTTGAGCTTACCGCCCGAGAACGAGCGCAACATGTGCGCCGCCTTGGGCGTCAGGCCGTAGACCGGCGAGACGTCGATCTGATGGTTCGAGGTGTTCTTGAGGCGATTCTCGCGGTCGGTCCGCAGAAAACCGTCGGTGAACCACTGCACCCAGTAGGGGAAGAGGAGCGTCGACTTCTCGGAGACGACCGTCTCGCCGTCGCGCTTGCGGAACAGGACGGCGAGGTCCTCGACCTTGGGCAGGCGCGAGTCGGCGTTGAACGCCGGGTCCGGCGGCAGATGGCGCCCGGTGTAGGTCCGGTCGTTGAGCGAATCCCACGACGTGTACGTGTCGGTCTTCTTCGGGCGGTCCGTGCCGGGGATCTTGGGGTCGAGCGTCATGAGGCTGAAAGGGAACGGCCGTGTCGGGACCTTATAGATCGCGTGGTCGATCAGCGTCTTGTTGACGAGCTTGGCGAGCTGCGGATTGTCGGCGACGAAGCGCCAGAGCCCGTCGAAATGGGTCAGCAGGTACGTCTCGAGCGTGTTGCCGAGCCCGTCGTGCGAAGCGTCTCTCGCCATCTCCAGCTCCTCATCGCTCGAAATGCACTCTTCTGTAGGAGTGCCTTGTTGCGCGTTTCACCGCAGTGTAGCCTATCGCTCGACCCGGCGGGGAGCGGCGCCGCCGCCGTGAACCGGAGGAGACGAATTTAGTTTAAGCTAATGATGAATTCAGAAGTCTGTTTTAGACGAAGCTAAGGCCAAGCGAGCGGCTTTGCCGCCGGGAGGATCGGATGGCGACTCCGGGGCTCAGCCCGATGTCGGCGATGGTTCAGTCGCACGGTTCGGACCTCAGTCCGACGATCGAGATGTATCTCAAGGTGATCGTGCGCATGTACGACGGCGATGGACCCGTTTCTACGTCGGTGGTGGCCCGCGAGCTCTCCGTGAGCGCCGCCTCGGCTTCGGCGATGCTCAAGCGGCTCGACGTCGAGGGCTACGTCACCCACGAAGGCCGCCACGGCGTCTTCCCCACGGCGCGCGGTGCGGTCATCGGCGCGCTGACGCTTCGCCGGCAGTGTTTGGCGGAACGCTTGCTAGTCGACCATTTGAAGGTTCCGTGGGAGCTCGCCGCCGCCGAAGCGTGCCGGCTCGAACACGCGATCTCGCCGCTGGTCGAGCATCATCTTGCGGAGTTCGTCGGCAATCCCACGACGTGTCCGCACGGTCATCCAATCCCCAACGAGGACGGCTCGCGTTGGCGCCACGGGGGCGCGCTGGAGCTGAGTGAGTTGCCCGTCAACGCGTCCACCTACGTGCTCGAAGTCAGTCACGACATGCCCGAGCTCCTCAAGTTCCTGGCCGAGATCGGCCTCATGCCGCGCGCCGAAGTCGTCGTTCGCCAGCGCGAGCGCGTCGCCGGCTTGATGACCTTGGGGCTGGCCGACGGCGATCGAACCGTCAGCCTGCAGCTGGGAAAATCGATCGTCGTTTACGATCCGCGCCTTCTGCCCGTCGAGCCGGCGGATGCGGGCGAACCCGCTATCGCCCTTTCCTAAGGTCCTTGACTTCATACGTTGCGGCGCGCACGGGTGATGCGCGTTCGCACCCTCCGCGTCGCTCCGAAGCGGCCGGCGGAAGCGTGAGAGAGAACTTCATCGTTAAAACGTTCTTAAGGTGTTGCCGCGAAGTTGGGACCCCCGAAGCGCCGCGACGACACCTCCGCCTTCACGAAAATTTTTACCGCCGCCGCCCGTCAGTCGATCGCGTCGCAGGCGTAGTCGCGTCACCGGACGGCCGTTCGCCGAGCGCTCCCGCGCGAAACGCGCGAAAGATATTCCCTTTTCTCGCCGAGGGGCTGCAAATTCGCGGACAATCGCTTATTATGTGGCGGGTGTCCCGACTGCGGGTCGCCTCAAAGACGCGCTCCTCACAGACGATGACGTGGCTACAGGAACACGCCAGAGGCGAATATGCTTTACGACGCAACCTCGAATGTCAAAACCGGCAATGTGCTCGAAGACGAATTGATCGAGCAGCTTTCGATCGCTTTGAAGATTGACAGTCCGCTCGCGGTCAGTGCGTTGATCTTCTCCGACGTGCACACGCTGGCGACCAGAGCAACGAAGGCTTTCGGGCGCCCCGTGCGCTACGTCGGCGAAAACTACGTCGGCGAGCACGTCTTCAACATCGCCTAAGCGCGTTCGAGAAGGGGCCCCGAGTGCGTTGCGCGGCACGCTAGCCGCGGCCTGAGTGCGCCTGTTTCTCCGGCTCATAAGGCAAGCTATCGCCCGCCCTGGAGAGCGAAGCGGGCGATGCGGCGTGCGCCCCATCGCTGCTTTTGCCGGACTTGTGCGCCGATAAAATCAGTATGAATAAGGCGCTTCGCTCCGCTGCGGTATGTGTCGTGGTGCTTTCGGTTCTGCTGTCAGCCGGTGTCGTGTTGACCGCGGCGGCGCAGCGCACCCTGCCGCTCGTCTGGGCCCTACCGGTAGCAACCGTTCTCGTCCTGCTCGCGTTCGGCGTCCTGGTTCGCCGCCAGGCTCTCTTCGGGCCCGCGCCCGAGGCCGAGACCCCACCGGTGAGCGACGACCCGCTGGCGGACCCGCTGACAGGGCTCCCCAACGCGCAGGCCTTTGCTCAACTGACCGATCTGGCGCTTCAGCGCTGCGCGCTCGTCGAGAACGCCTCGCTTTCCGTCTACTCCCTCGACCTCGACGACTTCAAGAGCGTCAACGAGCGCTACGGCCAGCGCGCCGGGAACCGGCTGCTGGTTGCCGCTGCGGAACGCCTGGGCTCGGTTCTGCGCGGTAAAGACATCGTGGCGCGAACGGGCGGCGACAAGTTCACCGTCCTCGTCTGCCACCCCAAAGACGACGGCATCGCCGGCGAGGTCGGCGAACGGATGGTCCGGGCCTTCGACGAGCCGCTGCTGGTCGAAGGGACCGTCCATCTGATCGGAGCGAGCGCCGGCGTCGCGAGCCTCGATCCCGAGCACAAGACCGTCGAAGCGCTGTTGCGCGACGCCCACCTCGCGCTGGCCCAGGCGAAGGATCAGGGCCGCTCGCGCCTGGTGAAGTTCGATGCTGAGCTCGAGAAGGGCGCGCGCGAACGCTCGCAGCTGGCGGCCGACCTGCGGGAAGCGATGGACCGCGAAGACGGCCCGCACGTCCTTTTCCAGCCGATCGTCGACCTCGATGACGGACGTTGCTGCGGCTTCGAAGCGATCCTGCATTGGGAACATCCGGCCCAAGGCGAGATTCGGTCCGAGCTGCTCTTCGAGGTGGCTCGCGAGGCGCAGTTGCTCGCGCCCCTCGGCCGGCGCGTCGTGCGCGACGTCTGCCGCCGGCTGGCCGGCTGGCGCGACGACGGGGTGCAACTCGACCAGCTCTCCATCCACATCAACGTCTCGCCGGCCGAAGCGGCCTACTTCGAAAGCTGCGACGCCTTCGAGAACGCGCTGCGCTCCTACGCGATCCCGGCGCGGACGTTGGTCATCGAGCTGACGGAGGACGCCCTCGCCCGCGATCAGATGTCGGGCATCTTCGTGGCGCGGCTGGAAAGCATGGGCGTCCGCGTCTGCCTAAACGATTTCGGCACCGGTTATTCCTCGCTGCGCCGCCTCGACGAGTTCCGCGTCGACACGCTCAAGATCGATCGCTCGTTCGTCGTCTCCGCCGCCGAGGATTCTGGAAAACAGTCGCTGGTCGCGGGGATCGTCGGGCTGGCCGAGGGCCTCCACGTCGAGGTCATCGCCGAAGGGATCGAGACCGAAGAGGAGCGCGATCTCGTCGAACATTTGGGCTGCCGCTACGCTCAGGGACGCTTCTTCGGGCGGCCGTTGCCGCCGAGCGAAGCGCGTGACCTGGCGTACCGCGCGACCCGGCGAGCCTAGGCTAACACCCCCTGGGTCTCGCGCTTCCGCACATTGTAAAGTCCTTCTTTACACGTGCCGATACCGCCAGTAACACGGAAGTCGTCACGCGGGGTTGAAACGCCATGGAACACTTGATCAGTGCGATGCTGGCTCTGGCGCTGGCCGGAGTTCTGGCATGCCCGCTGATGACGAAGGGCTCCCTGCGCGGAGAGAGGCAGCGGGTGAGGCAACCCGCGTCGAATCGAGGAACGTCCACCTCAGGGACGTGACCGCCGAGGCGTCCACCGCCGCGGTACCGAGCAGGCCGCATCCGTGCCCTTCCTTCGAGACCCCGACAAAACGCTCGGCTTGGTCTGTTCTACGTCAATCCGTCCAGTCCAAGTGCCGATACGGGGAGTGATGAACATCGCACTAGTTGGTCGAGACACCGCTCGTCCGAGTAGCCGGAAGCTCCTCTTTCTGGCCGTTCCCCCGATGGGCCTCGTGGTGCTCGGGGCCGCGCTCTACACGGTCTTGCAGAACGTCCACGTCGCGCTCGCCATCCCGTCCGCGTCCCTCTGGTACATTGTCGGGGCCGCCGTGGCGGGCCTCGCCTTGCTCGCGGGCAGCGTCGCCTGGCGCGTCGTCGACGCGCGGACGCGCACGGCAGTGAACAAGCGCGAGCTTGAAGTTCAGAACGTCGAGCTCGGCAGGCGCTGCGAGGCGCTGGAAACGGCCCTTGGTGAGGCCGAGGCGGCGCTCGGAGCGGTCAACGCGCACCTGCTGCTGATCGACTCGTCGCTCGTCGTCTTGAGCCGCTATACCAGCGTTCTCGACGGCGTCTTCCACGGACGCGAGCTCGGTCCCGAGAACCTGCTCGACGTCCTGCAACGCGTGCTGCCCCAAGAGAACTGCGATGCCGCGCGCCACTATTTGCCTTCCCTCTTCGAGCTGGGCCAGGACGACCACGCCTTCGACGAGGCGAACCCGCTCCGGCGCGTCGAGGTAGCGTCGTCCGAAGGCGCGGATCCGCACTTCCTGAACTTCGGCTTCAGACGCGTCGTCGAGAACGGCGTCGTCACGCGCGTGCTCGTCTCGATCGAAGACGTCACGACCTCCGTGGTCGGCGAGCGTGCCGTCGTGGCCGCCGAACAGCGCAAGGTCGCGCTGCTCGAGCGGCTGGTCGACGTGCTGCGCCTCGAGCCGCGTGGCACCGAAGGCTTCCTCAATCTCGTCTCCGAGCAGTTTCGCACGATCGACCAGGCGCTCTCCGCCTCCGATTTCATCGACGGCGAGTCGGACGAGCGAAGCGATCTGCTGCGGCGGCGTTTCAGCCTCGTGGTCGAGCGCGTTCGGATCGTCAAGGACGCCGCAACGCTGGCGGGCCTGGCGATCGTGCAGAAGAAGGCGACCGAAGTCGAAGCGTTGTTCACCGATTACGCCTCGCGCACTTCGATCGGCGGGCAAGAGTTCTTGGCCGCGGTCACGGCGCTGGCCGATCTGCGCGGCGTCCTGTGCGACGTTCAGACGACGCGTTCGCGGCTCGCCGGCATCGAGCGTTTCGTTCGCATCCGGCGCGAGTCGGGCGACGATCTCGCCAAGCTCGTCGTGGCGCTCACCGCCGAGCTCGCGAAGAAGTCCGGCAAACAGATTCGCGTCGAGGTCGACGAGTTCGACTCGCGCGCCTTGCCGCTCGAGCGCCGGCTCGCCGTGCAAGACGTGCTCGTCGAGTTGACGCGCAACGCGGTCGAACACGGTATCGAAGATCCACAAGCGCGCGTCGCGGCCGGCAAACCGCCGTACGGCACGATCGAGCTGCGAGCGCTCGGCGACGCGCCGGCCGGCTCGTTCGGCTTTCTCTTTCGAGACGACGGGCGCGGCCTCGACCCCGCCGCGCTGCGTTCGCTCGCGATCCAGCGCGGCATCATAGACGCGGAGCGCGCGGCTGCCTACGACGACGCCGCGATCGCCGGCCTCATCTTCCTGTCGGGCTTCTCGACGGCGGACCACGCGGACCACGAGCGCGAGCACGGTTTGGGACTGGCGGCGATTCGCCGGCGCGTCGTGGACGACTGCGGCGGCGAGATCGGCGTGAATTCGGAGACCGGACGCTCGTGCGATTTCGCTTTCTCCGTTCCGGCCCGCTCGACCGTGCTGGCCCTGAGCCCCTAAACCGGCGCAGCTTGCATAGCCCGACGGCAAGTGAATCCGCGCTGCTGCCGAAGCTCGCGCGACCGACGGTCCCCTCCTATTCGCACTCGCTTTCGCTCTCGAGCTACTCCCTTGACGAGCTGTCTTTAGCGATCTGCCGTGTATGTCGTGTATATACTCGCGAACTTCTCACGTAGAGCGAACCACCCTTTTGCCAGACTGGCCACGCTGACGGCTCCGCCAACTCCCGCGGCGGCAACAGCTGATCCGATGATTAACCACAAAATTCCGGTTGCAGTGCTCACAATGATCCACATTAATGCCAAGAGACTATAGGCTACTATAGGCAACTAATATTGCGACGAAAGGAGTAATTGCAACGATGCCAAGCCAAGCAAGCCTTGAAGCGTCAATTCGTCTCTTGAGAAATAACGGAGTCCTGAGATGACCGCGATGCGGGGAAGAGTGCTTTCGCACCCCAGAACCAAAGAGCGCTAGCTAGGCCCGTTGCGTGTCAATCGGTCGTTTCTGCCTTCGATGCGCGAGCGTCGATGTGGGTTGGTCGTCTACCTGTCGTCGGCCGCGGGACGGGTCGTCTACCCTGACATGGGTGTCTACTGCGCTTCCAAATATGCGATCGAGGCGCTCGCCGAGACAGCGTCGTACGAGCTTGGGCCGCTCAATATCGACGTCGCGATTGTGGAACCGGGCGCGTTCACAACCAACATCGGCAACTCGCGCAGCGGCCCCGACGACACCCAACGACTTCCGGGCTACGCCCACCTCCAGGCGACCTTTGCTTCGATTGGGGCGTCGCTCTCGAACGACGCCAAGGGGCGCGATTCGCGCGACGTGGCCGAGGCGATTTATCGGATCGCCACGTGCTCGCCTGGAAGCCGGCCTTTGCGAACGCCTGTTCCGGCTGACGCCGGCGTGGAAGGGATAAACGCGGCCTGTGCGCTCGCACAAGAGCGCCTATCGGCTTCGCGCGCAGTTGTCCCCAGCGGCGCCTAGGACTAAGAGCCCCAGGAAGTCGATGGGCCCGAGTGTCTCCGCTCGGGCTTGCTGGGCGCGTACGGTCAACGTATCCGCCATGCCGCCGAGGCGCAGTTGCCGTAATGCACGATCAAGTTCGTCGTTGGTCATGACTGATCTCCCTGTATCATCATCGTTCGACGACCCGCTCGATTTTCGGCGGCGATTGCTTCGGTCGATCGATGTCAAGGTTACGGCGCTGGCCTTTGCCCGTAACGGCGTGCTCGCGGATGCACTGCTGAGTGGTCGGATCAAGGATGCGCACCCAAAGTTGCCCGGCGTGCACGACAACTGCGCAGACGACGTAACGCATAGGGACGCCGTAGTACGTCTCGGCTGACCTCGTTGGGGGCCCAAAGGGCGGACTTTTGGGCTGCACATACAGCGATTGACAATTGCTGCTGCGCGTCTCGCGCAGCAGCTCCGCAAAGGCAATTGGCGAATGGCGAGCGGCCCACGAGCGCGATGCCCCGAGCATTCTAGGACGCTCGAGGCTTCGCTGGGCTGACCGGATGTTCCGATGTTCCAGACCTTCAGTTCGACGAACCGCCGGATGCCAACGGCACGTCCGTGGTGTGGAGGCGGCGCGGTGACGCCCCCTCCTGCCCCGATTGTTCAGCGGACCGCGCGTCGCGCCGTTGCGGCGCGCTCAGGTCGCGTGGGCGATCCCCGGAGCTAGAGGCTGAGCAGACCCAGCAGGAAGCGCACGATCGGAGCACGCGTGCGCGGTGCCGTGACGACGTAGGCTTCCGGCAAAGGCGGCGGCGCGACGACCGGAGCGGGCGTGCGCGATGGCCGGGGTGCGGGCGGAAGCGGTTCGACGGTGATGCCCGGCGGCGGAGGTCCGAGTGCCATGCGCAGCCGTTCGAGCTCTTCGCGTTCGCGCAGCGCGCTCTGTTCGCTCGTGCGCAGCTGCGCGACGCGTGAGGCGATCTCGAAGTGGGCGCGGCGGCGGACTTCTTGCAGCCGTTCGTCGGCGGCGGCGTGCTCGCTCGCGATGCGCTCGCGTTCGCGTTGGATGCGTTCGAGACGCGCCTCCGCATCGGCCAGCTCGATCTCGGCTCGGTCGATCGCATTGCGGACTTCGGCGGCGCGGTGCTGGGCTTGCGTGAGGTTGGCGGAGCAGTTCGACTCGTGCGCCAGGGCGCTGGCCAGCAGCCGCTCGAAATCGGCTCGCGGGCCGGCGAGGCTTTCTTCGGTGAGGCGCTCTTCGTCGGCTGCGGCTTCGGCATCGGCGACGTGTTGAGCTGCGCTTGCCGCGGCGAGCCGCTCGCGTTGCGCCTGCTCCTTATCCCCGCGCTGCATCGCATCGCTCAGCGCCGCCCCGGCGTAGGCCGCTGCCGCACGAAAGCTTTCGGCTCGTTGGCCGGCTTCGCGGCGACGCGCGCGCGCCGGCTCGTCGCGTTCGAGGATCTCGTTGAGTCCGCTTTCGACTTCGGCTCGGCGCCGCACGGCCTCGCGTGCCGCGCGCTGAGCGTCCTTTTCGGCCGCCTCCGCCGCTGGCAATTCCGGGTGCTTGCTCTCGATGATGCCGCGCGACTCTTCGATCAACTGCCGGCAGGCGGTGCGCTCCGCTGCGGCGCGAGCAGCACCCTCCGTCAGTTCCCTGACTTCACGTTCGATCGAGGCCACTCGGTCGTACTCAAGCATTCTTATCCTCCGCTTATCTATTTCGGCTTCTTACGAGACCGAACGGAGATCTTTACTCCGTGGCCGAGAGCGGCGGCCAGCGGGTCAGCTTCTGCGGCCGTATCGGGCTGTCCGCGTTCGAGGCGGACTGGCCCGGAGACGAGCTCGGAGGCCGTCATGCCGTTGCGTCGCGCGGCGACCTCTTCGGCGAAGTACGCCGCGGCGTGCTCGGCCAACCTGCGCCGGGTTTCGATGATCTCCGCGGCGAGGTCCGCTTGCGAGCCCGTGCGCATCGTAACGATCGGACCGCGGCTTTCGCCGACCCGTTCCATGAGCGCGGACGAGGTCTGCGCGTGCATCTTGACGATCGTCGTGTTGCGGGTCGGGGCTTTGGGCGGCTCTCCCTCGGCGAGCAGTCGCACGCGATTGCTCAGCGAGCGGCCGCCGTACCGGTCGAGGTACGTGCCGAGCGCGCGGCCCAATCGGCCGCGAAACTTGTAATCCGCGAACCAGCGGTCGACGAGCTGCCAAAGCGCGAAGCCGCAGACCATGCTCAACGCGAAGGCGTTGAGCGCGATGCTCGAGGCCGGACTCGTGGCGAGTTGACGGACGGCAAAGGCGATCGCCGGAACGACCGTCAGCGAGACCGCGAACGAGATTTGGCCGAGCAGCCGTAGCGGTGCCAGCTCGAGGATCTGCTCGAGATACGGGATCCGGCCCGCGGCGACGGCCAGCGCGGCGAACGCGATCGCCCAGAAGGGGTTTGCCGGGAAAGGCACGGGCGCGCCGGCCGGTCCGGGGAGCGTCGCAAGGAAAGGATCGAGCGCGAACGCGGCGGCGCCGGCGACCAGAGCGGCCGGCAACGCGAAGCGAAATGCCTTGTCGTCCTTGACGAGCGCCTCGGCCGCGACGATTCCGAGCATGAACGGTACGGCGGCGCCCAGCGCCCAGCCGTGCGCGACCGGCAGCAGCGCGTCGGTAGACCCGGCCAGCAGAGCGATCCCGACGAACGCGGCCGGGGCGCGCGTCCAGAGCACGATCAACAGCGGAAAGAGAACGTACCAGCGCATCGTGACGGCCAGGGTCCACATGCCGTCGTTGCCGAGGCTGTTGCCGGCGAAGATCGCCTGGCGCAGCACCTGGTCGAGCGGCGGAACCGGGCCCGCCACGGCGTGAATGCCGTAGAAGCCGGCCGTCAGCGGCACGAGCACGAGCAGCGCGAGAACGGCCAGGTAGGCCGGAAAGATGCGGGCGACGCGCTTAAGCGCGTACACGGCCGGATCGAAATCGGCCCGGCGTTTGTGGTGGAGCTGGTTGAGCAGCGGATACGCCAGCACCAGGCCCGAGATGACGTAGAAGAGCGCGACCGCGTTGGAGCTGCTCTGGGCAGCGCGCAGAATCGCCGGGTGAAGGCCGCCGCGCGGCAGCACGCGGACGAGTTCGTATCCGACGACGCCCAGCATCGCAAGCGCGCGCAGACCGTCGGCAAAGCCGAGATACTGCCGGTCCCGGTCAAGTCCGTGACGTGCGTGGTTCACCATCTATCCGACGTTATCGGCAGAATGTGACGGGGGTTCCCTATGCGCGAGCCCGGCCGCGAGGAACGCAGCCCAAGCCGGCGCTCTGACGCTCGTTCTCTTGGGTACCGACCCGGGCGGGTGCTCCGGCCAGCCCGCACGAAAGCGACCCGGCATTCGCGCTTTCCGCGACCCTCTTCTCAGGAGGTATCTTATGCTTTCCCAAGGGTCTAGACGGCTTCGGGCGGCGCTCGTCGCAGTCGCTCTCGCCTGTGCCGCGTTCGCGTTGCCCAGCCCGAGCCGGGCGGCTGGGCCGACGGTCGCCGTGCTCGATTTCAGCACGCAAGGACTGACGAGCGACTGGTGGGGACAGTTCGAGCCGGGGGTCGCGCTGTCCGATCTCGTGACCGATCAGCTCGTCAACGGCGGCAACTTCAACGTCGTCGACCGCAAGCATCTGGCCAACATCATGCAGGAGCACCAGCTCACGACCGGCGGCGAGGTCTCCCCGGCCACGGCGATCCAGAGCGGACGCCTGACCGGCGCGCGCTATCTGATCAGCGGCAACATCCTGCAATTCGACAAGACCGGCGGCACGAACGTGGGCGGAGCGGCGGGCTCCCTCTTCGGCGGCGTCGTCGGCGGCCTCGCGGGCGGCGTTCACCAAGAACGGGTGACGCTCAAAGTGCAAGTGCGCGTCATCGACGCGGTCAGCGGCGTCATCCTGCAGTCGTTCGCCGACGAGCAGACGCAGAAAGGCACCTCGTGGACCGGCTTCGGGGGCGGCGCGGGCGGCGGCGCGTTCGGCGTGGGCGGCTATTCGAACGAGCAGTTCACCAGCTCGACGATGGGCCATCTCATCAACGACGAGGCCGGGATCATCGTCAAGCACATCGATCCTTCGAAGTTTCAAGCCGCGGCGCCGGCCGCCGCCGCGATTCACGGCCGCATCTTGTCGGTCGACGGCGACGACATCATCCTGAACATCGGCACCAATCGCGGCGTGCAGGTCGGTCAGTATTTCGACGTCCTCTCCGTCAAGGAGTTGAAGGATCCCGATTCGGGCCGGATCATCACCAGCGAGATGACCAAGGGCACGATCCAAATCATCACGGTGAGTTCGGACTCGTCGGTCGGCAAGCGCGTCAGCGGGAGCGTGAAGGCGCTGGAGACGGTCAAGAGCCAGTAGGCGTTCCGGGGGCGCGTGCGTTCGAGGGGCCCAAAGCGCCCCTCACGAACGCACGCTGGACCTGCGGAGCCCGGGCGGTTAGCTCAGTTGGGAGAGCGGCACCCTTACAAGGTGAAGGTCGGCGGTTCGAGCCCGTCATCGCCCATGAGCCCCGCTCGGATCGCGCGCTCGACCTCGCGGCGGACACCGTGCAGAGATTCAACGCGCTCATCCTCGAGGGGATTCCCGGTGCCGGAAAGTCGACGCTGATCGACGCGCTGCTGCGGCGTCACGTCGCGTCTGCGCCGCGGCGCGAGCTTCGGACGTTCGTGCACCTCGCGCAGACGCACACCTACGGCCCGCTCGCCGGCGCTGAGGACGACGGTACGCTCACCGTCGCCGACAACTGCGCGCATCTCGCAAACGTCGTGCGCCTCGTCGAATGGCTGCACGCCGGCGTCGCGCACCCGAAGCATCCGCCGTGCTTCGTTGCGATCGACACGTTGCACCTGACGCGTTGCGTCCGCGAGCGTCGAGCGCGCCTTCGCCTTTTGGACCTTGCGCGAGCATAAAGCAGAAGCGTGCCGTCCTTAGGCACAACGTTCGCTGCTCTCGCGCTGCTGATCGCGGCCGCGCAGCCGGGGGCGGCCGTCGAATCTCTGGTCACCGCGGTCGTTCACGTTCCGCTTGCGATGCCGCTGGCGCGCGAGCCTCGGCCCGATTCATACTGCTTGGGCGAGCGCCGTGCGGCGACGATCGTGCCGGTCCCGCGGCGGCTGCTGCTGCGCTACCAAACGCGTCTGCGCTCGATCCGAGCAGTGACCGAGCGCTTCGGGTTCGGTACGTGGTTGACGGGATCGAACGCGAACGACGCGCTCGCGTTCGAGGAGGACGACCACGTCTTCGTGCGCGCGCCGCTTGCCATGCTCGAGCGCGATCTGCCGCCGCTGCTGCACCGGATGCGCCTCGAGCTGCACCAGCAAGAGACGCTGGCCGAACTCTTCGCGCGCGCTGGCGGCCCAGGCGAGCGCCGCACGCGCCTCGAGGTCGTCTTACCGTTTGACCGCGCCACGTACGCGACGCTCGCTAGGGCGCACCGCATCTTTGGCGACGGAGGCCGTTCGGGTGCCTCGCAGTTCGATGACCGGCAGGGCGTGCACGTCTATTCCAGCGTCGCGCCGCAAGCGCTCGGCCGGATCCGAGCGGAGCTGCGTTCGGCGGGCTTCGCGTTCAGCGCTTCGCCGTCCGCGTTGTTCGTCGATGCCGCGGCTCCGTGTCACTGAGGGCCGTGAAGCGTCGGACAGTTTTGCAAACTTTGTGCCGGCAACGCGGTCCAACCGTAGCGTGGATGCGATTGTGGTCGAGCGCTTGGTCAAGCGCTACGGGGACCTGGAGGCCGTTGCGGGCATCAGTTTTACGGTCCCGCGCGGCACGATCTTCGGCCTGTTGGGACGCAACGGCGCGGGCAAGACCACGACCCTCGAGTGCTGCATCGGCCTGGGCAAGGTGACCTCGGGCTCGATCCGCGTGCTTGGGCTCGACCCCGGCGACAAGGCCCAGCTCGCACGGCTGCGTCCGCGCATCGGCGTCCAGCTTCAGGCGACGTCGCTTCCGGAGAAAGCGGCCGTCGGCGAACTGCTCGAGCTCTACGCCGCTTATTACGACATCGCACCGCGTACCGAAGAGATGATTCGGCGCGTGGGGCTCGAGGGCAAGGCCGACCGGCAGATCGCGCAGATGTCGGGCGGCGAACAGCAGCGCCTGGCGCTCGCTTTGGCGTTGCAGCACGATCCCGACGTGCTGTTTCTGGACGAGCCGACGGCGGGCATGGACGCGTTTGGGCGCCGCATCCTCTGGGCCGAAGTCGAGAAATTGCGCGATGCGGGGAAGACGATCGTGCTCACGACGCACTATATCGAAGAGGCCGAGCGCCTCTGCGACCGGATCTGCGTCGTGCAGCGCGGCAAGATCGTGGCGAGCGACACGCCCGCTAACTTGGTGACGCATTTCGGCGGCGCGGCGCGGGTCTGCATCACCGCCGACGGCTTCTCCCCGGAGGGAACGCTCTCGGCGCTCGGCACGTGGACGCGCAGCAACGGCGAGTGGCTGTTGGTGACGCCCGGCGAGCCCGGCTTGGCGCTGGCCGACGTCGTGACGCGCGCCAATGCGATGAACGCCAAGATCACCTCGCTCGACATGCACCGGCCGGAGCTCGAGGACGCGTTCATCGCGATCACTGGCGAGAAGATCGGAGAAGGCGAATGAAACTGCTGCGCATGTTCCTGGTCCAGACGCAGATGCACTTCCGCTGGTACTTTCTGCGCGACGGCGAGATGATGTTCTGGACGCTCGCGATGCCGGTCTTCTTCTTGGTTCTGTTCTCGTTCGCGTTTGCGACCGGCCCCTCGTCCTCGGCTTCGTCGTTCCTGGTCCCCGGCATCATCGGCGCGCAAGTGCTGAGCTCGGGCTTTTGGGGCGTGGGCGTGATGCTCGCGACTTTCCGGGAGAAACAACTCTTGCGGCGAGTCTATCTGACGCCGATCCCGCCTTGGGTGTTCTTCGCCTCGCTGGTCGCGTACCGGATGGTGCTGCTCGCTGCTCAGGCGATCATTCTGGTCACGGTCGGAGCGCTCGTCTTCCACGTTCGCATCACCGGCAATCCGCTCGCGATTCTGGCGATCCTGGTGCTCGGCACCGCGACCTTCGTCTCGCTCGGCACGATCATCGGCGCGCTCGCGCGCACGACCGAGAGCGCGAACAACATCGCCTCGATCTTGACGGTGCCGTTGGCGTTCGTCTCCGACGCCTACATTCCGATCGACCGTTTCCCTCACGCCGTGAGCAACGCGCTGCGCTTGTTGCCCTCGACGCAGTTCATCGACATCTTTCGCGGCGTATCGGTCGGAGGCGAAGCTCTGACCCAATACGCCGCGTGGATTCTCGCATTGGCCGTTTGGATGGTTGTCGGCACGCTGATCAGCGCCCGCACGTTTCGCTGGGTGTAGTCGCGTGCCGCTGCGCGTGCGTTATGCGCGTGCTTTTAGCGGAAGTAGATACTCCACGGCTTGAACGGCGGGGGTTCGGCCGGCGTGGGAACGTACGCGGGAACGGTCTTGGGGGCAGGCCGGCGCGCTGCGCCGCGCAGGATTAGGAGGACCGAAGAAAAGCCTGTCACGGACGGCTCCTCGCTCGAAGCAAAAAAGGGTTGTGATCTCTCTATCGGCCGCGGAGGCGGGTCGACTCAGTGCCGTGAAGTCGCCGAGCGGAGAAAGCTGACGAGGGTCGTGTGGATCATCGCGCGGTTCGCGTGCGTTTGGTTCGTGCCGTTCGGAGGCATCTTGAACGCGCTGCACCACCGCGAGCTCGGGATGATGGTCGGCGGTGCGGGTCTGGCCGGAATCTTGGTCTGCTTCACCGCGGTCAAGCTGGCGGACCGATCCGAGCGTTCGTCCGTCAAAGGGGCCGGAGGCGGACGTTCCGTCAGTTCACGAGGGGGACCTCGGGTAGCGGACCTACCCGCGGCCGACGTATCGTCGGATTATTGACATCCCGCTGGACTATTCGTCGGGGGAAGCCCATAATTGAGGCAGAGGTACGGAAATGCTCGCCGCCGACAATCACCCTTCGCGGAACGCCGCTCCCGGTTTAGATCAGATCGACCTAGGGCTCATTCGGTTGCTCGAGGCCGACGGACGCGCAAGCCAGGAGGAGCTCGCCCGCGAGGTGGGGCTCTCGCGGCCGGCCGTTCACGAACGCTTGCGCAAGCTCGAGCAGCACGGCGTCATCGGCGGATACACCGTTCACGTCGATTGGAGCGCCGTCGGCCTGCCGATCTTGGCCTTCATCCTGGTGCGGACGACGGGGCGTTGCGCCCACAGCACCGCCGAGATCGCCGCCGTCGCCGAACGCTCGGCGTTCATCGAAGAAGTCCACCGAGTCACCGGCGACTTCTGCTTTCTCGTCAAGGCACGCGCTTCGACGTCGGCGACGCTGGAAGCGCTCATCGACCGTATCCGCGACGTCCCCGGCGTTCGAGCGACTCACACGACGCTCGCGCTCTCGACGCTGCGCGGAAGCCTGGGGTTGACGCACGCGGCCCCTGAACAGCGCGTCGCGACTTAATTCTTGAGGATACTATGGTGATTAAAGGTCTACGGATTATCTTTCCGACTCGCGAAGACAAGCAGGCCCGGCACGAGCTCGAAAAAGCCATGCGCGACGATCTCGAGCGCCGGCTGATCTCGACGAGCGTCGGTCTCTTCCGCTAAGTCCAAGCCCGGCCTCGCTCGGGTCTGCGCGCCGCGCCTAGCTAGGCGAACGGCTCGAGGAACTGGCGTAGCTGGGCGTTGAGGGTCGATTCGCAGTCGAGCTGGAGGTAGTGGCCTCCCGCAAACATGCGGTAGTCGAATGCCGACCCGAGCTTGCTGCGCAGTTGGGTGACGAGGTTCGGAAAGTGCGGCTGAAACCAGCCGACGCTGCCTTCGACCAGGCGCGTCGGCGCGTCGATCTCTTCGGCGAACAGACGCAGCGGGAAGCCGGCGGGGCCGTCTGCCAGCTCGATGATAGCGCGCGGATATTCGATGGGAGTCTGCCTGCGCTGGAATTGCCAGGCGCGCTCCATCACGGTCCGGTCGTAGAACGTGAGCGAGAAGAGATAGCGCGCGAAGATGAGCGCCCACGCGTCGTCGTCTTGGAAGCCTTGCGCCAGCTGCACGAGGAACGGACGCGCGAAAACTCCGAAGGGGCCGAACAACCCTGACTTCAGGGCGAGGCCCGCGCCGAAATAGACCGGCTCGACGAGGAAGAGCCCGGCGACCGCGTCGGGCCGCGAGGCGCCGAGCGCGAGCGCGAGGAAGCCACCCGTGGAATGGCCGGCGACGATCGGGGGGCGCCCTTCGAGCGCGACGACGCGCTCGAGCGCTTGTTGCGCGTCGAGGTAGTAGTCGGCAAGGCCGGCGTCGGCGACCCGCGGACACCCGCCATGGCCGCGGGCTTCCCAGGCGTAGGTGCGGCGCCCGTTGGCGAAGGCGGCGGCTTGCGGTTCCCACGACCACGCCGCCCCTCCTGCTCCGTGCAAGAAGAGGATCGGAGCCGCGCCCGGCTCGCCACGCACGACGAGCGCGCCGCCGGCGGGCAGCTCCTCGCGCCGCTCGCGCGACGCCTGGCTCGCGGCTAGGTCGACGGTGGTTTCAGTCACGAGCGGCCCCCGGATCAGCGAGGCCGAAGCGCGCCGAGCGCCGCGCGCTGCCACGCGAAAGCGTTGCGGGCGAGGGCGGTGCACAGCCCCATCGTTTGGGCGCCGCCGCGCGCCAATTCGCAGACGGTCAACGGGCCGATGAGGAACGGGTAGAACAGGTTCGCATAAGCGTTCCCCGCGGGTCGCGTGCGAACGGTGAGGGAGACGGACGCCGCAGTCGCGACCGGCTCGGCCGCACCCGACTCGTCGACCGCGAGACGTTCGACGACGACGGTCTCGAAAACGACCGGTTCGACGGCCGCGGTCTCGCGCACGGCGGTCTCGATAACGACGGGTTCGGCCACGACGGGTTCGGCCGCGAC
>JBKQHO010000062.1:0-22591 GCA_052267165.1 Vulcanimicrobiaceae bacterium
CTGAAGCCGACCCACGGCACTGCGCTCACCGGTGACGGCGGGACGCCCAAACTCCCGCCGTAGAGCCTCGTCGACTTGGGGAGCGCGGGACTCTTCGCCGTCAAGACGGCCCTGGGCGGACGCTTACCATTGAAGCGCCACGCATCCTGCGTGGTTAGTCGCGAATACGAGGGCACAGCCGCGACGGAAACGTCGCGGCCCCATTGAAGCTTGTATGCAATAATCCGGTCGCAATTTTCAATGTTGGCACATCCGCGACGGAAACGTCGCGGCCCCATTGAAGCAGAAGCGCGTCGACCCGATCGTGGCGCCGGCGCAGGCAGACATCCGCGACGGAAACGTCGCGGCCCCATTGAAGCAGGTGATGCATGAATGGTGTCCCTTCCGGACGCGTCGAGACATCCGCGACGGAAACGTCGCGGCCCCATTGAAGCGGGCCGATTCGCGAAGCGCAGGTCCGAGTGGCTCCGTGCGGCGCACCTCGATCAAACATCCGCGACGGAAACGTCGCGGCCCCATTGAAGCACATTCGGCTGCGCTTCGATCCGCGCGTTGGGCGATTGACATCCGCGACGGAAACGTCGCGGCCCCATTGAAGCCGCGAGCAGCCGCTGCGCAAGGCACGATCGGTCCGCACATCCGCGACGGAAACGTCGCGGCCCCATTGAAGCAAGAGTTTCATGATAGTATGCCCGGATGCGGTTACCCTCTGTGAGCCAATATGAGTTGGGGCCAGCTACGGGACATAATTTGTGAGGGCGTGAAGGACACGTCGTTCCTCGCGAGGCAAGAATACTATGATCCCACGCCGTACGAAGCCGAGCCGCAGCATCGCCCTCGCGTTGGGGCTGGCGTGCTTCACCGCGGCAATCGCAAGCGTCTCCGCGCAACAGCCCGAGCCCACCGCAAGCTCAGCCGCACCCTCGCCGTCGCCGGAAGCCACGCAGCGCGCGGTCGTCACGCATCACACGGTACAGATCGGCGCAACACAAGTACGCTACGCCGCAACTGCGGGCACGCTCTTGCTGTACGACGCGAAGAACCAGCCGACCGCGAGCGTCTTCTACCACGCGTACGTCGCCGAAGGACTCGGCTCGAGCGCGCGCCGACCGCTGACGTTCGCGTATAACGGCGGCCCCGGCGCCGCATCCGCGCTCGTCGACATCGGCGCGTTCGGCCCGCGCACGGTGCTGACGGCCAACGCGGTTCAAACCCCGCCCCCGCCGTACGAGATGGTCGACAACGCCAATAGCATCCTCGACCGCACCGACCTCGTCTTCATCGACGCCGTCGGCAGCGGGTTCAGCCGCCTAGTCGGGAGCGGCACGGCAAAGGATTACTACGGCGTCGACGAGGACGGCAAGGCCTTCACCCAGTTCATCCGGCGCTACATCACCCTGAACGATCGCTGGAATTCTCCGAAGTACCTGATCGGCGAGAGCTACGGGACGACGCGCTCCGCCGTCCTCGCGAAGATGCTGCAGGGCGCCGGCATCGCCGTCTCGGGCGTTACCCTGATGTCGACGGTGCTCGACTACGCGCTGATCGGCGGCGAGACGGGCGACGATGAACCGTATGTCAGCTACCTCCCCACCGAGGCCGCCGTGGCCGCCTACTATCACAAGATCCCGGTCCCGCCCGCCGGCCTGGAAGCCTTCCTGCGCGACGTGCGGGCCTACGCGTCGGGCCCGTACGCGCAAGCCTTGATCGCCGGCGACGCCCTTCCGAGCGCCGACCGGCAGCGGGTCGCGCAGCAGCTGCGCGAGTACACCGGCTTGTCACTCGACTACATCCTCCGCTCGGATCTGCGCATCCCGCCGGGACGCTTCCGCAAGGTGCTGCTCGGCGCGGACGACGAGACCGTCGGCCGCTACGACGCCCGTTTCCGCGGCTTCGACATCGATCCGCTTGGTGCCGACGCCGACAGCGACCCGTCGTCCGACGCAACCTCCAGCGCGTTCATCGCCGCGTTCAACGGCTACGTTCGCAACGAGCTCGGCTACAGGACCGGCGAAGAGTACGTCTTTCTCTCGAACGACGTGAACCGCCAGTGGAACTGGAATCGCGGCGGCCACTCGAGCCCGGTCGCAGTGCAAGTCATCGACGACCTCGCCCAAGCGATGACGGCGAACCGCTACCTGCGCGTCCTCTCCGTCAACGGCCTCTACGACATGGCGACCCCGTTCTTCGGCACCGAACAGTCGCTGCACCACCTCGGCATCGCGTCGCAGCTGCAAAGCAACGTGACCTTCCGCTACTACCGCTCAGGCCACATGATCTACCTCAACCCGCTCTCCCACGCCACGTTGCACGCCGACCTCGAAGCCTTCTATGCTGCAACGAGCCGCTGAGAGCAGATGCGGTAAGGCGCGACCGCGAATGGTATTGCGATGCTGCCACCAGCTGCATACGAGGAAGCGCGTCGCACGGCGCCCATTCATGTCCAAGTGCGCGTCAGCCGTCTGCTCGGGTCGCCGGACGCATCCGGCTGCACGGTCGAAGGCCGCTTGGTGCGAATCTTTCGCGATGACAGCCGGCTGATGCGCGTGGGCCGCGGCGTGCGGTTCAACGTCCCGACCCACGGCAAGCGCGACGGGCCGCCGCTCCTCGACGGCACGATCTATCATTCGTGGGAGCGGCTGACATCGTCGAAATTCTTCGAGGTGTTCCTGTGTCCGTCGAACGGCGGCGTGGAGCTCGTCCGTTCCCAGCTCGCGCCGGTCCGCCGCCCGACGCGTCAAGCCGTCTGCGGCCCGGAGACGCAAGGCTTTTGCTGCCCGGGCAACCTGCACGAACCGAGCGCAGGCTTCCAACTCGCTACGCTGCTCGATGACGTCGTGCATGCGATGCGAACCGTCTTCCGTCTGTGATTCGCTCTCATCTGTTATTTCACGCTCTTCCACGTCTTCACCGCGCATATGAGCGGCAACACCGTCACCGCCGCAGCCGACATCGAAACGCGGCGCTGGAGCGAAGCCGTCATCCACGCCCTCCCCATTCCCTGTTTCGTGGCCGGGGTAGCGCTCGGAACGCTGATCGGCGCGTTTTGGAAGCGGCGCGCCGTAAGCGAGGGGTTCGCGCCGACGCTGGCGCTGGAAGCGTGCGCGCTGGCGGGATTTGCGCTCTTGGCACGAACGCTGCCGGCAAGCACGCCGGCGCACCTGACCCCTTGATTGCGACGACGCTGGCATTGCTGCAGCCAACCCCCGAGCGACGCACCGAACAGATAGTCAACCCAGATGCACACATGGGGAGCCGCCGCGATCTTGGCGCCCGCTGCTGCGCTCGGACTGCTGGGATCCTTCGAGTGGCGCTTCGCGGCGCTCGGTGCGCCCGATGTCGAGCCGCGCGTTGCCGGATGAGCGTCGTGCGACTTCGCTCTGCCTGCAAGCGGTGAACGATGCGACGGCCTGGCACGCCTTCCGGAAGGCGTCATCACCGGCGTCTGCCGAGCGGGGGGACGTTCCGGGACGCGTGGCGCATCGATAACGTCAATTGTTGAAACCGGAGTATCGCGAGCGCGACGTCCCCGTTTTCCTGGCTACACGATTCTTGGCGGACGTCGCGGCGCTCGTGCAGTCGGTCGCCGTCGGATGGCAAGTCTATGCGATCGCGCGCACCCCGCTCGCGCTGGGGCTCGTGGGCCTAGTGCAGTTCGTGCCGATGTTTCTGCTCACGCTTCCCGCGGGCGAGATCGCCGACCGCTTCAGCGCGCGCAGGGTGCTCGCCGCGAGCTTGCTCCTCGAAGCCGTGTGCAGCGCGCTGTTGCTCGGCCTCACCTTCGCGCGCGGCCGCGGCGTCGCGCCGTTCTATGCGGTGCTCCTGCTGTTCGGCTGCGCGCGCGCGTTCTCGGCGCCCTCCAGACAATCGCTGCTGCCCTTTCTCGTGTCGCGCGAGCGGCTGCCGCAAACGATCGCTTGGAACTCGTCGGTTGCGGCAATCGCCGTGATCGGAGGCCCCGCGATCGGCGGCTTCGTGTATGCGCTCGCACCCGCCGCCGCCTACGCCATCTGCTGCGCGGGTTTCCTCGCAGCAGCGCTCGGCACGGCGCTGCTCCGCGGGCGCGCTCGTCCGCCGCACGACTCGGCGCTGCCCGGCCCCGTCGAGCGAGTGAAGGAGGGCATCCGGTTCGTGCGGGCGCGGCCCGTCGTGCTGGGCGCGATCTCGCTCGATCTGTTCGCGGTGCTCCTGGGCGGTGCGACGGCGCTCTTGCCGGTATTCGCGCGCGATATCCTGAAAGTCGGCCCGATCGGCCTCGGCGTGCTTCGCAGCGCGCCGGCCGCGGGCGCCTTCGCGATGGCGCTCCTGATCGCCCGGCATCCCGTGCGACGGAATACCGGACGGATGATGTTCGGCTCGGTCGCGGTCTTCGGGCTTGCGACGATGCTCTTCGGACTGTCGAAACAGTTCTACGTATCGTTGGCCGCGCTAGCGGTCTTGGGCGCATCCGACCAGATCAGCGTGTACATTCGCAGCAATCTCGTGCAGCTCGCGACGCCGGACGTCATGCGCGGCCGCGTCAGCGCCGTGAACATGCTCTTCATCGGCGCGTCGAACGAGTTGGGCGGGTTCGAATCCGGTGTCACTGCCGCGCTGTTCGGCACCGTGCCCGCCGTCGTGCTCGGGGGCGCCGGCACGCTTCTCGTCGCCGCGATTTGGATGAAGCTCTTCCCTTCCTTGCGGGACGTCGACCGCCTAGCCGAAGTCGAGCCGGCGTAGTTTCGGCCGGAAACGCAGGGTCCGCGATTGAACCGGCGGCCCAATGGATCTCTCCGCGGCACAGGCACGGCGCATCGCACTCGGCGCGCAAGGTTTCACACTGCGCCGGCCTTCCGGGCGCATCGACGCGCGCCACGTGCGCGGCGTCTTCGCGCTCCTCGGCGTCATCCAGATCGATTCCGTCAACGTGCTCGTACGTTCGCAGTATCTGCCGTTGTTCTCGCGGCTCGGGCCGTACAACCGCGAGCTGCTGGACGCCGCCGCCTACGGCCCGCGCCGGCGCACGCTCTTCGAATACTGGGCGCACGAAGCGTCGCTCGTGGAACTCGCGCATTTCCCGCTCCTGCGCTGGCGGATGGAGCGCGCGCGGAAGCTCGAGGGGACCTGGGGGAGCGTCGCGCGCTTCGCTCGCGAGCGGCCGGATTACGTCGAGGCGGTGCGCGTCGAGATCGAGGCGCGCGGCCCGCTCGGCGCGGGCGATCTCGAACGGCCGGGCGCGCGGGGGAGCGCGTGGTGGGGCTGGAGCGAAGGGAAGCTCGCCCTCGAGTACCTGTTCTGGGCGGGGATGGTCACGACGGCGCAGCGCCGAAACTTCGAGCGCCTCTACGATCTTACCGAGCGCGTCATCCCGTCCACGCTCTACCGAGCGCCGGTCGTCGACGAGGCCGAGGCGCAGCGCGGCTTGCTCTCGCTCGCGGCGCGCGCGCTCGGCATCGCGACCGAGCGCGATCTGCGCGATTACTTCCGGCTCGGACCGGCCGAAGCGCGCGGCCGTATCGCGGAGCTAGTCGAGGCGGGCGCGCTGCGCGCCGTGTCGGTCGAAGGCTGGAAGCAGCCCGCCTACGTTCCGCCCAACATCGTGATCCCGCGGAAGGTCGCGGCGCGGGCGCTGCTCAGCCCGTTCGATTCGCTCGTGTGGGATCGCGCGCGGACCGAGCGCGTCTTCGATTTCGCCTTCCGCCTCGAGATCTACACGCCACAGCACAAGCGCGTGCACGGTTACTACGTGCTCCCCTTCCTGCTCGGCGAGCGGCTCGTCGCGCGCGTCGATCTCAAGGCCGATCGCGCCCGCGGGCGGCTGCTCGCGCACGCGGTGCACCTCGAACCGGGAGTCGCGCGCGCGGAGACGCTGGCGGAACTGCGCGACGAACTGCGCGCGATGGCCGGCTGGCTCGAACTCGACGGCGTGGAATCACCGGTGCGCGGCCTCGGCGGCCGCTAGATTGCAGCATTCGCGGCGCGTGCGGCGATGCTCAAACTGTTGCATCAGCTCCCGACGGGTTCCAGCTTTTCAGTTCCTTGCGCCGCACCGACCCTTCGCGTGCGACTCACGCGTAGAGCCTCGAGTTCCAAAGACGTCTTGCGTTTGTCGAACGAGCCGAGAAACAGAGAGGTAAACGATATGCCGATCGATTTTACGTTGAGCAAAGCTCAGCAAGAAGTGCGGCATAACGCGGGTGACTTTGCCCAGAACGTCTTGGCGCGCGTCGTCAAGGACGCCGACGCTTCTCCCGATCCTCACGAGGCCTTCGTGAAGACGAAGCCTTCGCGATCGCCGAAGCGTTGAGCGCCGCTAGGCGCGTCGCCGCTCGGCCCTGCTCTGCGTCGAGCTCGGCGCCGAGGCGAGCGCGGTATTTCGGCTCGTGCCCGGCCACCGGCAAGGTGCCGCTCAAGAAGAGCAGATTGCTGGTCGGCACGGCCTCGACGTACGCCCCGAACGGCGTCCCCGGCGGTGGAAGTTCGAGCCCGAGCTCGATCAGCCGATTGTCCGCGCCATCTTGCGTGCTCCTCGTATCGATCTTCTTGACGTCTCCTCTCTTACCAGTGGCCCGCGCTCTGACCGCCGTCGACGTGCGAAATCTCGCCGGTCACGAACGGGGCGCTCTCCAGATACATCACGGCAGAAACGACGTCGCGGATCTCGCCCATTCGGCCGAGCGGATGAAGCGCCGCGAGTGCGGCGTCCGTCGAACCTGTCTGCTCCCACGTCTTGATGACACCGAGTGCAACCGCGTTCACGCGGATGCCGCGCGCCGCATATTCGATTGCAAGTGCCTTCGTTGCCGAGTTCAGCCCGCCTTTGGTCAACGACGCCAACGCGGCCGGGACGCCGTTGATCGGCTGTTCGGCGGACGTCGTGGTGACGTTGACGATGTGACCCTTGCCTTGGGTCTCCATCACGCGCAGCGCCCGTTGCGTCACGTGGAAGAAGCCCGCGAGGTTCGTCGAAAGCATGGAGTCGTAGTCCCCTTGCGTGTATCGCGTGAACGGTTTCGAGATGAAGATTCCCGCGTTGTTGATGAGCGTGTCGAGCCGGCCGAACCTAGCCACGCCTTCGTTCATGATGCGGTCGGCCGTCGCGGGGTCGGCGACGTCGCCGGCGACGTTGAAGACGTTTGGGTTCGTACTGACGCCGATCGAACGCGAATTCGCGATCACCTTATAGCCGGCGTCGCAGTATGCTGACACCAGGCCCGCGCCGATGCCTTGCGATGCGCCCGTAATGATGACAACCTTCTCACCGCTCACGGTTCAGCGTACTTCATGTCGTTGCGCCAGCGCTCACTGCTTTCCGATTATGAACTCAGATCGGAAGGACCAGCTCGCCGTTGCGTTGCAGTGCCAGGGGGCGCGCGCCGTTTATGACGAGACGCTGGAAGTGCTCCGTCGCGATGTGAGCGTCCAGAGCCGCCCTATCCCGATACTGTTCCCAGAGCGCGAACACGTTCGGCTTCTCCGGGCTTCGAGCCACGTCGAAACGGAGCACGCCTTCCTCCTTTCGCGAGGCGTCACGCAGCTCTAGCAGGATCGCCTCGGCATCTCGTCTCCCGCTAACCAAACGTGAACACAAAGGCGTGTACCCCGGGATCGAGAAACTCGATTGCAAAAGTCCGGTCGCGCACGTTGCCCTTTTGCCGGATGAGCTGATAGAGACGAGGCAGGTGAACCTCACCGGCTCCGCCGGGGGTGCAATCGACACCATGATCGTCGCCGGGCGCCGCGCCGTCCAATGTCACCTTAAAGCGGACGGGCCTACCGTCCGCCGCCGGACCCAACACGAAGTGCAGGTCGCGGCTGTGGAACCGGAACACGATCCTACCGGGCGGTGCCTGAAGCACCGCGCTCTCGGCCCCGACGTTCCACGGGCCGCTCAATCCCCACTGATTCAAAGTAAGACTCGACGGCGCGCTGTAGGTCGCTGTCGAGTCCTGGACCAATCGTTCCGGCGATGTGAACTCCTCGGTGCCGTGTCGATAGCCGACATAGGTTTCGGGAGATTCCTCATTCGCCCAGCTAGGCGCTGCCTCAACTCCGGCGGCGGATATGCTAACCGTTCCCGAACTGGCGATGGCGGCACCGTTGTCCTTCAGCAGTTCCTGGATGACGCGTTCGGACTCGAGATAGTCGCCTTCCCCGAAGTGGTGATGCCGAATGCGTCCTTTCCCATCGATGAAGTAATCCGCCGGCCAGTATTCGTTCCCGAACGCTTGCCAAATCCGATAGTTGCTGTCGATGGCGACCGGGTAGGTAACCTTCAAATCGCGCAGGGCCGTTTCGACGTTCGCCCGTTCTTTCTCGAACCCGAACTCCGGCGTATGCACGCCGATTACGACCAGGCCCGCATCCCTGTATTTTGCGGCCCAGCTCTTCACATAGGCCAAGTTACGCAGGCTGTTGATGCAAGAATAGGTCCAGAAATCGACCAGGACGACCTTTCCGCGTAGAGATTCATTGCTCAAGGGAACTGAGTTGAGCCAGGGGATACGCTCCGGCATCAACCGTTCTTTGTCGTTTGAGAGCTGCATGCGTTGCGCGCTGGTCGCGGCGCCTAAGCTAGGCATGGGCCCTTCATCGTCAAGGGCCGGCCGAGCTTCGGCGGCCTTCGCTGCTACTATCGTAAAGTCGTTATACCCCATCGCAAGGCTCCAGGCGACGAATAGCGCCGCCGATAGCAAGAGTCGCTGACGCAGCAATGCACCACTCCTCTCTTATGACACGGCCGCATGGCGATCGCCCGTCGTCCGGCGTGGATCGTCGGTGGGGTTCGCATAATCGAGTCCCAGCGGCCCGATCGCAGTGACTTGCGTGACGTACTCGCCCGACTTGGCCCAGTGGAAGTGCCAAGTGTCTCCAGGAAGCACGAGCACGCTGCCCGGCGGATATGCGGTCACGGCGTCACCCTTGAATTCGTCGCCGAAACCGATGTAGAAGATGCCCGAAATGAGCGTGTAGATGCGATCTTCTGTATGCTTGTGCGGCCTCAACTTGACGCCCGGCGGTGCTTTCACGCGAATCGGATACGGCCCATGCTTCGTCGGGTCGCCCACGAGGGTTGCTAGGCGCACCCCTGGAGGAAACGCAGGAAAGGGACGCCAGTCGACTTGCTCCCGAAGAAACGCCCTAAACGTTTCCTCGCCGGGTTGATGCGTTCGATTCATGACACCTCGTTGCCAAGACAGCGCTCAAGCGGGCCATTTCGGGTCCCTTGCTTGCAGCGATTACTCGTAGGAACGAACCGTGTATAAGCCTAGCAGCCCGAGTTCCACGTGTCGAGCCAGAAAAAGTATGCAAGGTCGTGGCTGCGACGTATTCGCCGCTCGGTGCTTCTGCGACCTCATGCGCACATGAGCAACGGCGCTCTTGCGGCGGCGAGAGCCGCGTTTCTTGACGTCGAGCAGGCCGAGATACGGGCTTTGAGCTTGTTCTGATAGTGCTTCTTGGAGCGCGGGAAGCGGCCGTTGACAAGGGTGGTCGTTTTGTCGTCGTGGGCGACTGCGATATGGACTTCTCCCAAATCCACCCCCGCAACGGCATCTCCCAGCGGTGCCGCCAGGGCCTGGACCCCGTAGACGGGCCCGTAATTCGTAGCCCGTGCCGTCCCAGCCGATCTCGCCCATCTTTGGCAAATCGAACGCCCACGGCAAAACCAGGGGCGCAGTCCGCTTGCCGTTCATTGGAGCGCGCTGCTGGTTTTGCTGCCTCCGTTTGAAGCTAGCCCACTACGCCTCGAACGCTGAGAGTGAAATGGCGATATCCGGCGCGATCGCGAGCAAGCGTTCGTCGTCAGTGATGAGTTTGAGGGAGTCGAACTCTGCCAGCGCTACGTACGAGGCGTCGTAAGCCGTCAAGCCTCGGGCGGTCCATTCAGCAATGCCTGCGAGCGGCGGTTCGTTAACCTCGAAGCCGAGATCGCCGAGCGTGTACGTGAGTTCGAGGAGCTCCGGCCGCTGCCAGTGCCAGCGCCGGCCTGCAACGTTGACGATCTCGAGAAAAAGCAGCGGCGGGGTGTGAACGGCTAGCTTTCCCGCCGCGACGTCCGCACGAAACGAGCGCGCCGCATCGACGTCGACCTCTCCAGCGGAGCGAAACCATTTGATCACGATCGAGGCGTCCAGAACTACTGCGTTCACCGTGCATCGCGCTCGGCACGAATCTCGGCCGTAGCGTCTCCGGGAGGCGCCTTCTCAAACAGGCGATCGAGTCGAGCTAAGGCGCTGCGGCGCGATGTCGCGGCGCGCTGAGAAACCGCGATCAGGTCCTGTTGGGCCAACTGCGCCAGGTACGCACTGCGCGACAATCCCTTCGCCTTTGCGGCACGGTCGATTCGTCGCAACAGTCCGTCGTCGATTGAAACGAGAACCTTAGCCATGAACCAAGTATATCCGATATATCCATGCCGTCAAGCGCCTGTATCGAGGAGTGCTTCAAATTGCCTTGCCTCGTGAAGCTATCAACGCGCGGCATAAGCTCGGGAAAGCCCCGACGGAAACGTCGTGGCCGGGAGTGTGGATTATATCGGCGGAGGCGCCTTAGGCTGCCTAATCCCTCGTCACTTGGATGAGACGGAGGCGCTCGAGCGTGACGAGGCCTTCATGGAGCATCTCGCGGAGCGTTGGCAGGAACGCTTCGATCTTCGCCTGGTCCTCGACGACCTCGACGACGATCGGCAAAGCGGGGGAGACGTCCACCACCCGCGCGCTGCGAAGATGGCGGTGCGTCCCAAAGCCCTCGATAGCCTTGAGCACGATTGCGCCGGAGAAGCCTTCCGACCGCAAAGCGTCGACGATCGATGCATATGCCGGCTTGCCGCGATAGCGTTCGCTCTCCGCGACGAACACGCGCATGAGCGTCCCCGTTCGTTCGTAACTCACATTCGCGCCTACTTCGTTCGCGTGCCCGCGTGCGGGCGCGTCAAACGCAGATACTCGGCCGCTTCGACGGTCAGCAGACCCTCACCGACCATTTTCTTGAGCTCCCCGATCAGCGGCTCAAGTTTGTCCCAATCGTCGACGACCTCGATGAGGATCGGGAGGTTCGGCAGCCACGAGAAGACCTTTGCCACGTGCACTTGATTGTGGCTGCCGAACCCCTCGATCCCTCGAAAGACCGTCGCGCCCGAGACGCCGCGCTGGCGGAGAAACTCGATGACCGCCGTGTACGTTGGCTGGAGGCCCGTGCGGTCGCTGTCGTCCAGAAAGATGCGCAGGAGCTTGCCGTCGTTAAAGCCGGGCGTCGGCATGAATGACCTCCGGGGGACTTTCCCCCGCCCTCGCGATACGAAAAACGTACGACGGCAGCCTCGACCCTTCCTTACCGTCGCGCTCGTTGGGAAACAGCAACTACCGTAGCAATCGTGAGTGTTGCCTAGCTTAGGTAGACGAGTAAGCGGGGAGCGGTGATCTTCGAGGCCTTCAGAGAGGGAAGACGCGCCGATCCGAAGCGGCTCGACGCGAGGAGCGAGCTTCCGGCGACGACGAGCGCGTTAGCCGAATAGCGGAAGGTCTGGTAGCGCAATCGTAAGAAGCACGGCACAAACGAGGTGGTGGAGTCCACCTCGCGCTCGAGCGAGCCGCGAACAGCCGTCTGGCCAATGACTCCTGCCGATCACCCGAGCGACAGGAGCTTTCATTTTGGTAATCCTCCTTCATTTTGAACGACGGCGGAGGGAAGCAGCTTGACGCTGGCGCCGGTCGTCGTCCAAGCGTGTCAGGTTCTCACGGTCTTACTGCTCTCTCCGTTGTTGACGGGCTGCATCGCGAAGGCCGAGGCGATGATCGCGGGGAAGCGCGGCCCCTCGGTCTTCCAAACCTATCGCGACATCCTCAAGCTTCTGCAAAAGCAGCGCGTCGTTCCGGACACGGCCTCGTGGATCTTTCGCGCCGCCCCATACATCGGGTGCGGTTGCTACGCGACGATCGCGACCCTAATTCCCGTGCTGACGACGTATCCGCTCCCGGGCGCGACGTTCGGCGACATTCTCGGCGGCGCGTTCGTTTTCGCGCTGGCTGGCTTCCTCACGGCGCTGGCTGCGCTCGACTCCGGGTCGCAGTATGCCGGCATCGGCGCCAGCCGAGCGACGATGGTCGGCATCCTGGTCGAACCGACCTTGATCCTGGTCTTTTTCTCGGTTGCGTTCATCACCGGCACCGATCTCCCGTACGCGATGAACGCGACGTTGCGCGCGTCGGAGGCTGACGTCTTGCGGCCGGCGCACGTCCTCGCCACGGCGGCCTTCTTCATGATGCTGCTCGTCGATACGGGCCGGATCCCGATCGAAAGCTCATCGTCCACGGTCGAATTCGGCATGATCGACGACGCGCGCCTCTTCGAGCATTCGGGGCCGGAGCTCGCGCTCTTCAAGTGGGGCTCGTCGATGAAGCAATTTCTGCTGTACACCGTCTTCATCAACGTCTTGCTGATCCCGTATGGCCTCTCGGCGACGGGAAGCCTCGGATCGGTCGCCTTCGCGGTTGGCAGCCTGTTCGTGAAGATGTTGGTGGTGGCGGCGTTCGTCGTCGTGATCGAGACGACGTTCGCGAAGCTGCGGCTCTACAAGATCACCGAGTTCATCGCGACCGGTCTGTTGGTGGCGGTCCTGGCGGTCTTCGCTTACGTCATCGGTGTCGGATGAGTCTGCACCAATTGAGCGTCCCCGAGGCTTTGGCCGGCAGCATCGCGATGCTCTTGCTGCTCGTGCAGCTTGCGCTCTTCCGCTCGGTCGTGGTGATCGAGCTGATCACGCTTTACGCGGTGCAGTCGGCGCTGGTGGCACTCATCTGCCTCGCGGTCGGAATAACGCGGGGCGCGGTCGACCTCGTCATCCTCGCAGTCATCGCGTTCGCATTCAAGGCGATCGTGCTTCCGGCGTACATGCGCGCCTTGGCTCGCAACATCTCGACTCGTGTCGAGCTGCCCGCCCGGATCAACGTCACCCTTTCGCTACTGATGGCGGCCGTGCTGATGGGCATTGCGATGATCACCTCGGCGCAGCTTCCGCTGCACACCGGCGAGTTCTTGCCCAAAGCCGATTTGGCCGCGACGCTGGCCATCGTCTTCGTGGGCTTCTTGTTCGCCATCTTGCGCCCGAATGCGCTGGCACAGGTGATCGGCTTCCTGACGCTCGAGAACGGCCTGTTTTTCGGCACGGTGACGCTCGCGCCCGGGCTGCCGTTCGTGGTCGGCATCCTCCTCTTGATCGACGTGCTCGCGGCGCTGCGCATCTTCGCGGTCCTCGTCGGAGTCCTCGTCGCGCAGCGTTCCTCGGCGTCGATCGAGACGCTGCAGCAGCTTCGCGGATGACGCCTCTGCTGTTCGCAATCGTTGCGATACCGGCGGTCCTCATCGGGGCAAGCTTCGTCTTTCCCTCGCGGGTTGCGGCGCGCCTGACCGCTGCGGGCGGTTTGCTCACCGCGGCGTGCATCGTTGCGCTGGCGCTGCTCAGCGCTTCGGGCCGCTCGTCGCTCGACGCCCTGTCGGCGCTCTTCTTGTTGCCGGTCGCGATCGTCTATGGCGCCGTCGGCCTGTACGTCACGTGGTATGTCCAAGCCGAGAGCGAGCCGGGGAGCAAGGGCGAGCGGTATCGGCGGGAATTCCTCGCGCTCACGAATGCGTTCGCTTGCGCCGAGCTGGTCGTCCCGCTGCTGACGAACATGGCCGGCCTCTGGGTTGCCGTCGAAGTGACGACGATCGTCGCGGCGTTATTCGTCCGGCTGCAAGGCGGCGAAGCCGCCTTGGAAGCGGCCTGGAAATACATCCTCATCGCATCGTGCGGGCTGGCCTTCGGCCTGGTCGGGGTCATTCTGCTCTACACCTCCGCCACGACGGCGCTCGGATCGCATCACGCGCCGGAGTGGGCCGCGTACGTTCGAGTCGCGCCACGGCTCGATCCCGACGCGATCCGGCTCGCCTTCATCTTCGCGCTCATCGGGTTCGGGACGAAGATGGGCCTGGCGCCGATGCACACCTGGCTGCCCGACGCGCACGGCGCGGGGCCGACGCCGACGAGCGCGATGCTCTCAGGTGTGCTGCTGTCGGATGCGCTCTACGTGATCCTGCGCTTCGCGGCGATCGCGAACGCCGCGCTCGGCGCGACGCTGACGCATCGCTTCTTCATGGGGATGGGCCTGCTCTCGCTCTTCTTGGCGGCGTTCTTTCTCTTGCAACAGGGCGACGTCAAGCGGATGCTCGCGTATTCGAGCATCGAGCACATGGGGATCATCGCCTGCGGGCTTGGGCTCGGCGCTCCGCTCGCCGTGACCGGCGCGCTGCTGCACGTCGTCAACCACGCCGCCTCGAAGTCGTTGGCGTTCTTCGCCGCGGGCCGCCTGGCGGAGCGATTCGGCACGCGCGAGATCGCCGGGATCAGCGGAGCGGTGACCGCGCTGCCGGTTTCGGGCACCGTGTTCGTCCTCGCGGGTCTGTCGCTGGCCGGAATGCCGCCGTTCGGCATCTTTCGCAGCGAGCTGATGATTCTCGCGGGCGGGTTCCGCGGCGACTCATGGGGCGTAGCCGTTGCGGCGCTGCTCTTGATGGTGGTCGCGTTCTGCGGCATCATGCGCTGGGTCAACTCGACGAGCGTCGGCGAGCCGCCCCAGGGCGTGCGTCGCGGCGAACGAGGCGCCGCGCCGATCGTCGCGATGCTGTTGGGTCTGATCGTCGTCTTCGGGCTCGGGTTGGCCGTCCCGACGCCGCTGACCGCGCTCCTGGCGCGCTCGACGGCACTGGTGCAGGCGCCGTGACACAGGCGTCGGCGCGCCTGGACATCGTCGAGGCGACGCGCGCGGTGCGCGAGCGCGTAGCCGGGGGCGCCCGGTTCGTGGCGCTGTTCGCGGATCCGCGCGTCGACGCGCTCGACTTGTGTTACGTCCTGGCGGCCCACGGCGCGTTGGAAACCTATGCGGCTTCGCTCGACGGCCCGGCGCCCTCGATCTCCGAGGCGGTTCCGGCCGCGCTTTGGGCCGAGCGCGAGGCCCGGGACCGGTTCGGCATTGCCTTCGAAGGCCTGCCGGACGGACGTCAGATGCTGCCGCCGCTCGATGCGGAGCTGTTGTTGCGCGTCGCCGGTGAGGAAGTGTCGACCGTACTGTACGGCCCCGTGCGCTCGGGGATCGTGGAGTCCGCGCGCTGGATCGTCGAGACGGCCGGCGAGGATTTCGTCGCGGTCTATCCCTCGATGTTTTTCAAGCACCGGGGCGTCGAAGAGCGCTTTGCCGGCGTGGCGCCGGAGTTGGCGCCCTTCGTCGCGGAGCACGTCTCCGGCGCGACCGCGGTCAGCCATACGGCGGCCTTTTGCTGCGCCGTCGAGCGCGCGCTCGAAATGGAGGTGCCGCCGCGCGCTCGCGCGGTGCGTTCGATCTTGCTCGAGTTCGAGCGCGTGCACCAGCATCTCGATTCGCTGGCGAAGCTGGCCGACGACGGATCCCTCTCCGTGGGCGCCGCTCAAACGTTTGCGGCCAAGGAGCGCGTGCATCGCCTGTTGGCGCAGGCCACGGGCAGCCGCTTTGCGCGTGGCGTGCTGTGCATCGGCGGCATACGCGACGACCTGATGCCGGCTCTGCTGACGACGTGCGAGGAACGGCTCGACGAGGTCGAGCGTGAGGTCGTCTCCGTCGTCGACGCGCTCTTCGGTACCCAGTCGCTGCTCGACCGTCTGATCGGCACCGGCAGACTCTCGCAACGCGACGTTCGCGCGCTGGGCGGCGTGGGACCCGTGGCTCGTGCCAGCGGCGTCTCGTGCGACGTTCGCGCTCGCGACGGCTGGCTCTTTACGCCGCTCGAAGGAGAAGAAGCGCTGGCCGAGGAGGGTGACGCGCTCGCGCGCTCGACCATCCGGCGCGAGGAGATTCTTCGCTCGTTTCAGCAGCTGCGCAGCGCGCTCGATGCCGCGCCCGCCGGCGGCCACCGTCTGGAGATTCCGGCAGGCAATGGCCAGGCGCTTGCGCGGGTCGAGTCGCCGCAGGGCGAGCTCGTCTACTTCGTGCGCCTCGAAGAAGGCCTGCGGCGCGTTGCGATCCGCTCGGCCTCGTACGCGAACTGGCCCCTCTTCGTACCCTCGCTCAAGGGCAACATCTTCACGGACTTCTCGTTCGTCGAGCACTCGTTCGGGCTCATTCAGGCGGAGACGGATCGATGAGCAACTGGATCGTGCGCGGCTTGCGGCGCGGCATCCTGACGACGCGTTATCCGTTAGGGCCCGCGGAGATGCCGCCCGCCTACCGCGGCCGCCCGGCGTTGTGCGGGGGAGCGGAACCGGGACGCTACGAGCTCGCCGCGCGAAGCTGCCTATCCGAGGCGATCGCAGGCGACGCCGAACATCCGCGTCTGCTGCTCGAGCGCTGTTTTCAGTGCGGCCAATGCGCGCGCGTCGACCCCGACCTCTTCGAGATGCAGAACGATTTCGAGCTCACCGTCGTCGACGACGATCCGCGCGCCGTCTGCGAGCGGCTGCGCGGTCGCGTCGTTGCGCTCGGGCGATCGGTCTTCGTGCGTCACGTCGACGCGGGCAGCGACGGGTCGTGCGAGCAGGAGCTGCAAGCGATCTTCAACCCCTTCTACGACGCCAATCGGCTCGGGATCTTCATGACGGCGACGCCCCGGCACGCCGACGTCCTCGTGGTGACCGGGGTCGTCACGCACGCGATGGCCGAGCGCCTGCAGCGCACCTACGAGGCGATGCCGGAACCCAAGATCGTCGTCGCACTCGGAACGGCGGCGGCCTCGGGAAGCATCTTCCGAGAAAGTCCCGCGGTCGCCGGGCCCGTCGATCGGATCGTTCCGGTCGACGTGAAGGTCGCCGGCGCGCCGCCCGCGCCGCTGACGATCCTGCACGGACTCTGGGTCGCTCTCGGCCGCGCTGTCGGGCAAGAGGCCGCATCGTGAGCCCGCTCGCGCTCGTGCTGGCGGCGATCGCCGTGGCGACGTTCGGCATCCTGTTGGCCGTCGTGGTCCCCTCCCGCGCGGGGCGGAGCTGCGGGTTTGCCGCACTCTTGCTCAGCTCGCTCGCGGCGCTTGCCGGCGCACTGTGCTCGCTCGGGAGCGGTGCGCAGGAGACGATGCAGTTGGGAGCGCCGTATCTGGCGTTGCGGCTGGACCCGCTTGCGGCGTTCTTCGTCGGCGTCATCGCCACGGTCGCGATCGCGGTTTCCCTGTACGCGCTGGGTGGTCGCAGCGCCGGCGAACGGCGAACGGGCCGCACCGCGGCGACGACCTCGTGCCTGATCTTCTTGGCTTGCTTGTGCGTTTGCACCGCCGACAACGCGTTCTTGTTTCTGTTCGCCTGGGAATTGCTCGCGCTCGGCTTTTATTGGGCGATCGCCTTCGCGGGGACCGACGAGCGCGGGCCCACCGCAGGCTATCTGACGCTTCTGGTCACGCACGTCGCAGGCGCGGGCCTGGTGGCCGCATTCTTCCTGGCTGCGCGCGGAGCCGGCGATTTTTCCCTGGAGCATATCCTGGCTGCGGTCGCGACGAGCAGCGACGGGGTGCGCGACACGATTTTCGTGCTGTTCTTGATCGGCTTCGGCGCGAAGGTCGGCCTCATTCCGTTTCAACTATGGCTGCCGTACGGATATCCCGCCGCGCCCGCGACGGTCGCCGCGCTGATGGCCGGCGGTGCCCTCAACGTCGGTTTCTACGGCATCGTCCGTTTCGTCGTGCAATTTCCGGGGGGCATCCCGTTGTGGTGGGCGATCGTCGTCCTCGCGCTGGGATCCGCCGGAGCGCTGCTGGGCATCGCGTGGGCGGCGGCCCAGCGCGACATGCGCGTCCTGGCGGCCTACTCGAGCGTGGAGAACGCCGGCATCATCCTGGCCGGGCTCGGCGTCGCGCTCGTGGGCCGCAGCGTCGAATTGCGTTTGCTGGTCGGGGTCGGGCTGGCGGCCGCGTTCTTGCAGATCGCGGCCCATGCGCTCGCGAAGTGTCTGCTCTTTCTGAATTGCGAGACCGTCGGAACGCAAACGGGCACGACGCTCTTCGAGCGCCTCGGCGGCCTCGCGCGGCACATGCCGGTCACCACGACGACCACGCTGGTCGCGGCGATGTCGCTGGCGGCTCTGCCGCCGCTCGGTGGATTTCTAAGCGAATGGCTAACGCTGGAAGCGTTCATGCAAGCCTTCCGCACGGCCAGCGTCGCGGCCGAGGTTACCCTCGCCGTCAGCGGCGCGACCGTCGGCATCGCGGCGGGCATCTCCGTCGTGGCCTTCGTGAAGTTAGTAGGGTCGGGCTTCCTCGGCGCCGCGCGCTCTCCGGAGGCGGCTCGCGCTCGGGAGGACGGCTCGCCCTTCCGTAGGGCCTCGGTCGTGCTGCTCGCGACGCTGATCGTTTTGCTCGGCGTGACGGCGCCACTGTTCTTGCGTGGGATCTCCGCTGCCATCGACGGAACCGCGGGCACTTCCGCCGTGGCGACGATCGTGGCGGAGTGGCCCCTGGTGCAGCCGGCCTTTCACGGGTTCTCGTCCGCGTCGGCTCTGGGGCTGGGAATCGACATCCTCGTGTTCGCGGCCGCGTTTTGGCTCCTGTGCGCGCTCGTACGGCGCCCGCAGGAGCGGCGTGTCACGGTCTGGACGTCGGGTGAGCCGTTCCGGCCGTGGACGCAGTATACCGGCACGGGCTTCGGTAACCCCACGCGTGTCATCCTCGACGCGGTCGTGCGCACGCGCCGAACCGTCGACGGTGCCCCCGACGTCGCCGCGGATTCGCCGCTTGCCTACAGCAGCGAGCAGCGCCAGTTCTTCGACGTCGCGTTCTATCGTAGCCTCGCAGCGGCCGCCCTACGCGTCAGTGACGCCGTGCGAAAGACGCAATCCGGGGTCATAGCAGCGTACCTGTCGTACATCTTGGTCTTCACGATCGCGCTGCTTCTGTTGTATCCCGCGTTGCGTCGTTGGTAAGGGAGGAGCGACATGTTCTCGAACATCATTGTGGTGTGGGACGGATCGACCCGCGCCAGGCGCGTCTTCGATGTTGCGCTCGAGATCGCCAGGCGCTTCTCGTCTCGCTTGAAGCTCGTCGCGGTCGCGATGAGCGCCGAGCACGGTGGCTCGGAGCACGATCGCGCGCAATCGCTCGAGTCGGCGCAGCGCTTTTACGCCGAGCGCGGCGACGCCTTGATCGCCGAATCCCACGAACGGGGCGTCACCACGGAGCTCGTCATCCTGGCGGGATCCCATCCTGCTGAAGACGTCGTCGAGATCGCGCGCAAGAGCGGCGCCGACCTCATCGTCGTGGGCCGGCGCGGAATGTCTCCTGTCGAGCGCCTGATGATCGGAAACGCCGCCGACCGCATCGTGCGTAACGCCCACTGTCCGGTGCTCGTCGTCGGCGACGACTAGCGCGGTAGGGTTGGTGGTGACGCGGGGATGCGGTAGGGATTCGTCAGTTGCCGGAAGCTGTTACGTGTGCCGGCCGTTTGACGCTGAGCCCCGAGCCGAAGGTCGCCGCCTTACCTAGTTCGCTTTCGATCTCGAGCAGGCGGTTGTATTTGGCGATGCGCTCGCTGCGGCAAGCGGAGCCGGTCTTGATCTGACCGCCGCCCATCGCAACGGCGAAGTCCGCCATGAAGGCATCCTCCGTTTCGCCCGAGCGATGCGAGATGACGTAATTCCAACCCGCCTGGTGGCAGAGCGCGATGGTCGTGACCGTCTCGGTAACGGTGCCGATCTGATTGAGCTTGATGAGGACCGCGTTCGCCGTCTTTTCCGCGATGCCGCGGCGAACGAACGTCGGATTGGTGACGAAGATGTCGTCGCCGACGATCTGGATCCGGTCGCCCTGCGCAGCGGTCTGATTGGCGAAGCCGGCCCAGTCGTTCTCGTCGAGCCCGTCCTCGATCGAGACGATCGGGAAAGCGTCGAGCCACTGTCCATACAGCGCGATCATCTCGTCACTGGTCTTGCGCCCCTGGCCGGACTTCGCCAGATCGTAGACGCCGCCGGAGAAGAAGGAGCTCGCCGCCGGGTCGAGCGCGACCGCGATGTCGGTGCCGGGCTTGTATCCGGCCGCCTTGATCGCCTCTACGATCAGTTCGCAGGCTTCTTCGTTGCTCTTGAGATTCGGCGCGAAGCCGCCCTCGTCGCCGACCGAGGTGGCATAGCCTTTGCTCTTGAGGATCTTGGCGAGTGCGTGGAACGTCTCGGCCCCGTAGCGCAGCGCCTCGGCGAAGGTCGGGGCGCCGATCGGCATCACCATGAACTCTTGGAAGTCGACGCTGTTGTCGGCGTGCTTGCCGCCGTTGAGAATGTTCATCATCGGCGTGGGCAAGCGCGTCGTGCTCGGGCCGCCGAGATAGGCATAAAGCGGCACCTTCGAAGTCAACGCGGCAGCGCGCGCTACGGCCATTGAAACGCCCAGGATCGCGTTCGCTCCGAGTTTCGCCTTGTTCGGCGTGCCGTCCAGATCGATCAAGAGCGCATCGATCTCCGCTTGTCGGATCGGATCCCAGCCGACGACTGCGGGCGCGAGCGTCTCATTGACATGGCCGATCGCTTTCAAAACGCCTTTGCCGCCGTAGCGCTTCTTATCGCCGTCGCGCAACTCGACGGCTTCGTTCTCGCCCGTCGACGCGCCCGAAGGCACCGAGGAGGTCGTGCTGGTGCCGTCGTCGAGCGCAATGCGCACGCGAACGGTCGGATTTCCGCGTGAATCCAAGATCTCGTAAGCGGAAAGAGAGGTGATCTTACTCATGCGTTTTCTCCAAAGAGTCGAGTGGATTCGCAAGCTGGGGAGCGAGCCCTTCACGTGGCGCTCCGCTGGTTCCCGGTGTGGATCCGCAACCCTCCGGCTCGCAAACGAGCGGCGCCTGGTCGAAATGCTCGTCCTCGATCGGTTCGTGCTTGCGGAGGCGTTCTTTGAGCCGCGCGATGCGGCTCTGGAGGGATTCGTAGCGGTGGCGAACGACGTCGCTCTCGGCTCTGGTACCTGCCAGGCGCATCTGCTCCGTGCGAAGCTCGCGCATGACTTCGGCCAACTTGAAATGTTCGGTTGCGTACTGCCCCTGGGTGGCGTAGAGCAACTCGGAACGCGACTTCAACTGCTCGTCCAGCCATGCGACACGCTCCTCGAGCTCTCGGCAACGTGCCCGCAGGCGCTCGACCTCTTCCGCGACCGGTAAGGCGCCGTCCTCCGCAGGGCTGCGGGCTTCGAGTTTCGACGGCGTACCGGATCGCGAGCTTTGGGACCAGCTCGATCCGCAGATCGCTGCCCATCAGTTCACGCTGCCGATCGCAGCGGCGTTTCCGCTCGAGCGTGTGGGCGAGGCGCACGAGGCGCTGTCGCACCACGGTACCATCGGGAAGATCGTGCTGCGCATCCGCTCCGAATGACCAAGCGGAGTCGGGAGCCTAGCGTCCGGAGGCGGCGAACTCGATGAGAGCCACGACGGTTTCCAGGACCTAGAAAGCGCGTTCGAAGAGCGGCACGGCGGGCCCGTCCAGCACCATGGCGTGCTGAAATTCCGCTGGGAGATGAACGCGAAAGACGGTTGAGAGGCGCAGTCGATCGGCATCGATTTCATCATTCTTAGCGATGACGGTCGTGCGCGGGCTGTGTATCAGTTCATCGAGGACTGACGCCCCTGCGCGGCGGTTAGAGTTAGACGCTACTCCAGCTTTACTAGCGACGTTCAGCTCTGTCGCTTGCCGTCAGGGCAGGCGTGAATCTCCTCGAACGTGGCCCACCATGAGCTGCCGAGCATGGCGCGTTGACGAATGGAAGTTCACTCATCGTTCACGGAAACGCGATAACTTTAGAACGCAAGCATCCGATAGTTGAGGACATGAGCAGCGACGACTTTGCCGAATGCGACGAACGCTTGAAAGCTCTCCTTGACGAGGGCGGGTTCAACGTGAAGAAGGTCGGCCTGGCCACGTATGAGGTCTCGTTCATGGGCGACCTTCGAGAATGGACGGTTACGACGCGGCTGACGGGCGCCTGGACCCTGATGCGCGCTTACGTCATGCGTCTGCCGAAGAGCGAGTCAATCAAGGGCATGCTGCTGCAAGGTGCACTCGAAATCAACGCGGACTTACCTCTCGGGAAGCTCTCGCTCGAGGGAGACGCTCTCTACCTCGACATTGAGTATCGTGCGGAGCATCTCGATGCCGGCGCACTGAAAGGCCTTCTGCAGCTCATTGTGAACGTCGGCGAGGACGAGTATCCGGGGCTCTTTCGGATCGCTTCCGGCGATCGTATCCTGAAGTCGCTGGAGTCCTCACTCGCGCTCCCAAAGCTCGCATAGATCGTCGTCTGCCTACTGAACGGCAAGGCACGCTCGCACCTCGACGCGGGCCCCTTCCGGAAATATCGCGGTAGGGACACATATTGCTATGCGCCCCCCGCACAAATCCCGGCGAGCCCGATTCGGGCACCGGGCTTCCACCTTGGGTGAGTGACGGCAAACCTTTCATGTGGCCACGGATGCGTGATGCGCGGTTCGGGCAGCCATCGGGCGGCCAGACCGTACATTCGCTTCCATGTCGATCCATCGCGTTGGCTCCGGTGCCGAAGCGTCTTTCGCCAGATTGCGATGAGATGATGGCGGAAGGCCGACAAGGACGAGTAGTTCGTTGGGATCGCGTGATAGGCGAAGTACCCTCGC
>JBKQHO010000063.1:0-14691 GCA_052267165.1 Vulcanimicrobiaceae bacterium
TCGAGCTGCGATTCGACGACCTTCCAGGGATCTTCAACGCGGAGAAGGTGAGCTAAGAATTCGGTGTCGCGCATACCGCGCAGCCTACGTCAAGCGGCTTCGCTCCTCTTGCTCCGCCCACCACAAGTTCCGAAGCGCCGTATATACGACGCAATCTGTCCTAGCGTCAGGGCCACTACGCCGGGCAGATCCAGCGGGACCGTGACCGCCAACTTCGCCTCAGGCCGAAATGGACCGGAGCGCAGGTCAGCAAAGCAATCCAGCGTGGTCATAGGATCGGGCGCTAGCTCAAGAGCCGCGCATATAGCGTTGTAATGGCGATGGCGTTTTTGTTGAGCTTGCTGGTGACCTTCGTACCGATGTACGCGACTCCGACGGCGGCACAGTTGCCGGTGATGCTCGGACGCATCGCCGGCGTCAGCGTCGTCGAGCCGCCCGCCCGTCTCCTCGGTGACTACGTCGCCCCTGGCGATTCTGCCGCGATCGCGCGCTGGCTGAGTCAACGCCCGCAAGCCGGCGCGCAGGCGTTCGTCATTTCAAGCGACATGCTCGCGTACGGCGGTCTCGACGCGTCCCGCGTACCGGGCGGCGTCAGCACGGCGCAGGCGGTTCGACGACTCCACCTTCTGCGGGCCCTGCGGCAGAGGCATCTGAACTCCTGGATCGGACTCTTCGGCACGGTGATGCGCCTCGAGCCGACCGCGGTGACTCGAACCGGCGAAGCCGTGCACTACGCGCAGATCGCACAGTATCCGACGTGGGAGTATCTGTGGCAGTATGCACAACTGCACGATCCACTGCTACCCCGGGAGCGTCCGACGGCGGCGCAGTTGGAAACGCTCATCGGGCCCAGCGTATTGCAGCAGTACCGATGGACCCGCCGGCGAGACCGCGCAGTCGACCTTGCCACGTTGCAGCTTGCGCGAACGAGCACAGTCGACCGCCTCGTCTTGGGTCAGGACGACGCCGGCCCTGTCGGCTTGCACGTCAAAGACGTTCTGGTACTGCATGCGGCGGTCGCGCGGTGGAAGTTGGCGCAGCGGGCGTCGATCGAACCCGGAGCCGACGAGCTCGGGTTGGCCTTGGTGGCACACGCGATCGCGCGCTCGATTCGATGGACTCCGCGCGTTGCCATCGTGTACTCGAGGCAGGACGGCGCCTTCACGCAAGACCCATTGGAATATGCGCCCGTTGGAAAGACGATCAGCGCATTGATTCGACTGTGCGGCGCAGTGCAGGACGACGCGCACCCTGATCTGACCCTGTTCGTTCGCGTACCGAACACGAGTCCCGGAGAAGACGACGCTTTCGTTGACGGGATAGAAGAACGTCTGCGCTCCGGCGCTTCCACGGCGCTTGTCGACCTGACGTTTTTGAACGGTTCGTATGCGCCGCGGGCGGCTTTCGTGCGGCGCATGCTCGACCTCCATATCGCCGGAAAGCTCGACGCATATTCTTCCTGGAACACCGACGCGAACAGCGTCGGCATCGCGATATCCGAAGCGATTGCGGCTGGCGCGGGCCGCCGGACGGGGCGGTACGATCCGCCGGCACACGCAGCGTTCATGCTCGATCGCTTCATCGATGACGACTTGTACCAGACGAAGGTTCGGCCGATGATCAACGCCGAACTGTCGGCGCGCGGAGTTACCGAACACTATTGGCTCGCGCCCTCCGTCGCGCGCAAAACGGAGAGCCGCGTCCGAGAGCTCCTGCTGTCGCTCGCACGAACGCTAGCTGCGCAACTCTACCCGCGGTACCGCGCCGTTCGGCTCGACGTATCGTTGCCCTGGCCGCGCACGTTCGAAATCCAAAGCGAGATACGCTTCGAGCACCTCGCCGCGGCCGGCGTTGGACTGCAGGGATTTCCTTTCGCGGGTGCGATCCTCATCGTGAGCGGTAGAAGAATGTCGCGTGTGCGGCGGCTCATCGCACGGAGCGTCGCCCACATCGCTGCGCTATTTGCGTCACTCTTGCCGGTCGTCGCTGCGGCGGATTGGCCGTCCTACCGCCACGATCTGGACAACAGCGGCGCCATCGCCGGTCCGGCGCGCGTCACCGCGGTCGACTTGCAGCCGCTGTGGTACTACCGCGCCGATAGTCGTATCACGTCGTCGCCGACGGTCGCCGGCGGCACGGTATTCGCCGGGACGTGGAACGGAGGCGTCCTCGCGCTCGGCGCGCAGTCGGGCTCGCTCCTCTGGTCGGCCGCGCTCGGCGCCAATTCCGACATGTTGTACGGCGGCCCGCGTGGCGTAATCGGCGCGGTCGCCGTCGATGATGGCGTCGCGTATGCGGTCAGCGGAAGCTGCACCGCCGGGGCCTTCGCTGCAGGCGACGGCCGCGAGCGCTGGCGGCGGCAAATCTGCACGACCGCGAAGAACGACGACACCTACGCATCGCCGGCCGTAACTGCGAACGAGGTGCTCCTCGGGATCGACGTCCTCGCGGACCGCCCGACCGATCGCGGCTACGAACTGGCTCTCGACAAGCGGACCGGTACCGTGCTGTGGACCTTCCACCCGCAACGCTACGCGGGGACCGGCGCAGGTATCTCGGCGACCCCGGCCGTTGACCCGAGCCTCGGCATGGCGTTCGTCGGGACCGGCAACCCGACGCCGCTCGGCAAACCACTACCGGGGCCAGACGCATATTCGGAATCGATCTGTGCGCTCGACCTACGAGACGGCCGGCTCGCGTGGGCCTTCGGTCCGATCCATCCGCACGACACGCGCGACGAGGACCTCTTCTCCTCTCCGAACATCTTCACCGTCGACGCCGGCGGCCGAACGCGGCGCCTCGTCGGAGAAGCCGGCAAGGATGGTGTCTATTACGCGGTCGACGAGCGCACCGGCCAGCTCGATTGGGAGCGTGCCGTCGCCCCGCAGTCTTCCTACGCGATGGTGATCGGAACACCCGCCGTCGCCGGCGAAACAATCTACGTCCCGGTTTATGAAAATGAAGAGCGAGGCTGGCTGGTCGCGCTACGTGCACGCGACGGCCAGGTTCTCTGGCGCAACCAAACCGCGGGTGCGTACGAGGCGCCGTTGCTCTACGGTTCCGTCATATTCGTCACCGAAACGAATGGCCGGCTCGCCGCATTCGCCGCGCGTGACGGGCGAGCATTGGGGACGTGGCCCATCGATCGCCCGGTCCTCGGCCGTGGCCCGACTGCAGCCGACGGCGTTCTTTACCTAGCTTCGGGAAAAGTCGTCCGCGCTTATCGGGTTGGGTTTCGATAGCTTCTGCTTTTCTGGACTGCATCGAACCCATCGAGGGAGACATGTCAGCCATCGTTTGCCTTACGTCGCTATCTGAACATTCGCCTCTACGATTCGTAAACAGGAAGGCACGGAATGCAGACTGGACAGTCCCCAGTTGCTTACGACAAAGGCACGTGGATTGCGGCAAACGCGAGATCCAGGCCCTATGTCCACCATGGAGGCAGTGGGTCACTCCTTGATCATGGGCGCAATTGTTAAGCGACCCAACAAGAGTCTCGTCAATGACTTATTCGCTATCGCGACGAGGACAATGCAGTTCACCGGCGCGGAGTTTGGCCGCGAGTCAGCGCTGCGGATCGATCCTCCTTCGAGCTAATCGCCATCTGAAGCAGCGAAAACCTCGATGGCTCGCTCCTTTAGCCGCTCAAGTGACAAGGCTTCCGGATCGAGGGTATAGACCTTGAACGTCTGCTGCCGTGCGCCTATCCCAATCTCCAGTAGCAGTTCCACTAACTTGCTACCGTTTACGAGCGCGATCGGGACCTTTGTCGGCTCATGTGCCTCCGCTTCTGCACCTACTGAAAAGTGTCCCGACGTAACGAGTAGGCCCGACTCGTGAGCCGTAAGTGATCCACGAAGATTCTGAACAACAGGCCGACCGACTGACGCCGTCCGCTTCACTTGTACAGCTGTCTCGATACTTGTTACTCCCTTTGCAACCAGCCGGGCTCTTAGATCAACGCCACCATCATCGCAAGGCTTTGTGACGACGATATTGACATACCCAAGCTCAGCAAGTACCGCTCGCACGAGCCACTCGAAAGCGATCGGGTCCATCTCGGCGATCGCCTCCGCCAAGGAGTGACTCGTTTCACGCTTTGCGTTTCTTATAGCTTGCTCGAGATCGATTTTCGACTCTTGAAGTTTCGCACTTGAGGTGAGACCCGTAGCAAGGGCCACGAGGCGACCTTGAATCGCTGCGTCGAGCGCTTTGACGACAGCGGAGTCATGGATTAGGTGATTTGTTCCCATCAGCCATGCAAAGGGCTTGTATGTTCCAAGGGGCGGTGGGCTAGCAAGGATCTCCTCGCGCGTCAGCGGAGGATCAACTCGATAGTCGTACAAAATGTCGACAGCATGCCGTCCGAAGTCCGAATCATTTCGTTCGTACACAGGAGAAGCGACACGGCCAACTGCGAGAAGCTTTGCTTCGGCTCCAGACTCCCAGAAGAACACGCGATCACCGACTGAAACTTTATCGCGATGCTGGTTCATAGCCCAATTGCGCTCGCTGCCTTCCGCAATGGCAGCGCTTAGGTTGTACTTCTTCGGATTCGCTTGGAAGATCCAGTCCATCTTACACGTCCGCCATAAAGTTCGTGCTGGTACGACTGTGCTGCTTCATGACCTCGATGATTATCTTCAAGTCTCGGACGGTTGTCCCCGCCATACCGCTCCCGGAAAGTAAATATTGGGCTGCAACAGCCTCACAGCAGCCGCACAGTCTTAACAAGTAGCGAATGGGGGGCCAGTGGAGATGCTGGCGGATGCTCGTTGGCGACGAATCGCGATGCGCCAATCGCGAGCGGTGCGTGGATCCATCGCAGCGATCTCCAGTGTCTTTTCCCTTCTCGTGGCTGGCTCTTATTTGCGGAGCCGATGGAGATCTCGGTCATCGATTCCAGTTGCGGGCGCTAACGGTACGGCGATCCGAGGGCTGCGTTCGGCGCCCATAACGCTCGTTTAGTTCGACTGCCGACAACGACGAACGTAAGCCTCCTGGGCGGAATTCTCGATCGCGTGCGGGCGCGCTTGGCGCACGCGGCGCATCGCGGCAACAGGCTCTTCGCCCAGCTCGACGAGGATCTGGGCGGCAATCGTCCCGGCTCGACCAAGTCCGCCACGGCAGTGCACCAGGACGCGCTCGCCACCGTTGAGGATTGCTCGGATCATTGGGCCGGCGACGTGCCAGCTGCGTTCAAATTCGTCATCGGGTACGGAAGTGTCGACTATGGGGAGCTGGAACCACGCCATGCCGCGCTTTCTGACTTCGTTTCCGAGGGATGTAACCTTTAGCATGCTGAGTTCGCGGTCGTCGAGCAGCGTTACGACGGCGCGCGCGCCCCAGTGCCGGATTGCGTCGAGATCGATGCCCAGGTCACGGTCCCAGCTGCCCGTGAGAGCGTCTGGGTCTTTCTTTCCAGGGCACAGCGTCACGCCGATCGTACCAGCATCTTGCATGGCGATCTCGGCGATGAGCAGCGGGTTCGACGAGCTGGTTCGAGGGGCGTCCATGGAGTATCTCGTCCTTCTTAGCAAAATAGGTTCGCGTACGCGGATGGTCGGCGTCTTGAAGATGGTTGACCTCTCGTCATGTACACATTTATGTTCACGACGCGAACGAGCGCGGTGCGGTTGCTCGCAGCTTCCGCAAACATGTCGATGATACGAAGACGGCAAGGGCTTCTCGGAGCACCGCGTCGACGAGCGGTCGTGCGGTCAGGTGCTCGAGCCATGCTTCTGGGAACGCCGCGATGCCATGACGGGCTCTGACGATTGCCCCGGTGATCGACGCGACCGTATCGGTGTCTCCGCCGGAGGCTGCTGCGGCGCCGATCGCCGTCACGAGGTCGTCGCCGAAACACGTCGCGATAGATTGAGCGGCGGCGACCGTTTCCCACCCGCTCATCGCCACGTTTCGCAGACGGCCGGGCAAACGGAGGCCGGACGGGGCGACGTCTTTCTGAAGTTCGCGCCAGCTCTTTGCGAACGTCGGGTCGGTGATCCCGGCGGGGACGACGATGGAGGGTGTGCCACACGTATGACTCAGCCGGAGCAGCACGACCATCCGGATGCTCGAACCTGGCGTGCGAACCCTTCTGGCGAATGCGCCGGAAACCGAGGCGCTCAAGAGCGTGAGCAACCTGAGCCGCGGTCAGCCGTGGCGCCCGCGGACTCATTCCTGGCGGGCCGTAGCCCTCGGTCCCGGCGAGAGCCTAACAGGCGACTTCGACGTGCTCGAGGCGGATTTCGCCGGTCTCGATCGGAGGCGCTTCGCCGCGCTCGGTGAGACCCTCAATCTCGAGCTCGATCGCCTCGCGCGCGTTCGCTAGCGCGACTTCCACGTTGTCCCCTTGCGTCACGATAGCAGGCAGCGACGGGACCGTTACAGTGAAGCCGCCTTCGGGGTCTGGGTCAAGGACGACAGTGTATCGCACTGAGTTAGCGGCGCTCTCTATCTGCGGCGGCCATCCTCGCTCTTCGATGCCCTTGTCGGCGTCGACACCCGCTGCAGCCTTCGTCCCGTTCGTATGATCGAAGGCTTCATCTCGTTGCGACGTCTAGCGTGGCGGCAAGTGATCAACAGGGGCGGCGTCCCTTGCTCCAATCTGCCAGTCATGCGTTGAGCAGTTCGCCGAAAGACGGCGCCTGAGACCGCGGAGACCCCGGCGTGCGCCAAGCGTGTGACGCGCCCATCGGTTACGATCAGGTCGTGAGCAAACCACTTTATACGTCTCTAGCCGAATTCATCGAGGGGTGCGGGCACGCCGTGACCATCGTGCCGTTCCCTGACAATGCGAACCATCATGCGCTCCGGTTTATGTCGAAGGGGCAGCGGTTCCAAGTCAACGTGTATGGGGATGACTCGGGGTTCTTGTACGTGACCTTTAGCTGCCATTTGCCGGAGAAGCGGGCGGCGGAAGACGTCCTGCGCCGAATTGCGCTCGAGGTTCAGGGTGCCCTCAAGGCGGTGAAGATAAGCCTCGACGGCGAGCTTGTGGTTTCGGCGGTCGAGCAGCTCATCGTGGGCGACAGCTTCGCGCCGATCTTTTGGCGGAGCGCCGACCTGGCGCAGGGGGGCGCGCGCATGTTCTTCGAGCGGCTTGGACACGCCCCGGCGGTGGACACGCAAAGCGAAGTGCAGGCGGCGGCTCAGCGGTTCCTTTCCGAGCTCGGGGTCCCGAAACCGGAGCCCGGCCCCGACGACGGCAAGAGGCGAGTGCGGCCACGAAAGCGCAAGGCCGTCACGCCTGGTCCGCGGACCAGCGTGTCGGATCCGCTACGCATTGCGGAGATTGCTTCGCCGGCCGGCGGCGGCCTGATCGGCGTGACGTTGTGCCCTGGGAAGAAGGATGCGCACGCGGCGACCGGGAGCTGGGAACGCGATCTCGGCGCGGACCTCGATCGTATTCGGGCGTGGGGAGCGCGCGCCGTCGTGACGCTGCTCGGGGACCGAGAGCTGGTCGCGTTACGGGTGGGGCCGCTGCGGGATGAGGTGAAGGCGCGCGGCATGGAGTGGTTCCGGCTTCCGATGGTCGACGGTTGCGCGCCGGATGCCGATTTCGAGGAGCTTTGGGAAGAGCTGGGGCCGAAGATCCGAGCGATGCTGAAGAGCGGCGAACGCGTCCTCGTCCATTGCCGGGGCGGCCTTGGGCGAGCTGGGACGGTGGCGGCGTCGATCCTCGTCGAGCTCGGCGAGGAACCGGATGCGGCGATCGGGAGCGTCCGCGCGGCTCGGCCAGGCGCCATTCAGACGTTAGCGCAGGAGGCGTACATTCGTCACCGGAGGCACGTCAGCGCTTGAGTGCGGCAAAGGGCAGCTCATCGCAGGACGGCGAGGCGGCTGACTTCGGAGCGGCGGGCAGGGCGCGCGACTGGGCGGAACCGACCGAGTCCGTCGAACGGAAGATCTGGCTTCTGCTTCAGCTGTTGCGGAATAAATTTGTGCTGTTCAGCCGCTACGAGCGGAAGTATCAACGGGACTTCCGCAGCTTCCAGCGGGATTTGCAGCAGCTGCGCACGATCGGCGATGCGGCGGGGTTTTCGATCTCCAGCATTCGCAAAAAGGAGCGCGTCGATCTGCTGAAGTTCGAGCGGCTGCGCGCGCTCGACGGAGGGCCGCAGGTGCTCGGGCTGCTAGGTGCGCTGGTGCTGGCACTGGGGGAGCCGATCGCGCACGAGTTTCGCGCGCTCGCGGCTGAGATTCCGGGAGGCGATCCGTTCGTGCGGTTTCTGCTGCCGCAGCTCGTCGAGCAGTCGGCGGTCGCGAAGGCGTACGAACTGCTCAAGGAGGCATGGGCGGCGACGCCGCGGCCGGCCGTGGTGCGCTTTCAGTATCCCGAGAAGGGGACAGTCGGCGGGGCGCTTCGCGAGGTCGAGCCGTATCGCGTCGTCATCCGGTCGGGGAGCTGCTACCTGGTCGGCTACGACTTGACGCGGAAGGGCTGGCGAACGTTCGCGCTCGACCGATTTCTGTCGCTGCCGCAGCGGGCGGGGACGATCCAAAAGGTGCGTACGATCCCGCGGGCCTACGACTCGGACGATGTCGTCGGGTTTATCAAGGGTGAGGGGGCGGCGACGACCGTGACGGTCGAGCTGACGCCGAGAGTCGCGGCGTCGGCTACGAGCCGGCGGTGGCAGGGTTCGCAGAAGGTCGAGATGCTGGCGGACGGCTTCGCGCGCATCACGTTTACCGTCAGCGACCCGGCGGAAGTCATTCGCTGGGTGCTCGGATTTGGGCCTGATGCGAAGGTCGTGGGGCCGCCTAAGGTCGTCGCACTTGCGAGGTCGATGGTCGAGCAGATTGCGCGATCATACGCGGTTGACGTCTAGGCGACACGCATGCTCTTCTTCGTCTCGATCCTCGCAGCCGCTCTCGTTCTCACGTTCGCCAGCTTACGAAGCTCTGTTTCAGAATCGTCTTGCCCGCACTCAGCGCGTCAATCCGGTCACTTCAGGATCGTAAGCTCGGGGAAGGTGCGCTGGTAGAAGGCACGGTCTCGGGTCGCGAGAGAGCCGACCGAGACCGCATGAGCTCCGACAATGAAGTCGGCAACGAGCCTGCGCGGTTCCACGCTTTTGGCCGCGCGACGGCGCCGGGCATATTCTCTAAATTCGGAGGCCGCACGCCTCCAGATCTCCTCCGAGAGTTCCCAGTCCGTGACGACGTGCAGCTCTCGGAGGAAGCGATCGAGCTCATCCGCGGCCGCGCCCGGGTGGGCAGCCAGCTCCGCGTAGACGACCGGGGAAATGATCAACGCGCCCCGTTGCGCAGCTCGCGTTAGCACGGCTTGGGCCTCGTGCCGCGCTGCTTCGGTTTCGCCGGCGAGCAGATCGATGAAGACGTTCGTGTCGATCGCGGTCACGAGGCTATTCGCGTTCGCCGCGGAGATCGCGAATCCAGGTGTCGACCTCCTCGGTTGCCATCGCGCGCCCTTGGGACGTCCACTGTCCAACCCACGGCGTTAAACGCTCCTCGAAGCTCGGGCCTCTCACTTCGACGCGGCCGGTTTCCTCGTCGACGCAGAAGCTCACAGAGTCACCCGGCGTCACGTGGATGAAAGCACTGACGCCCTTTGGCAAGGTGAGCTGATTCTTACTGGTAAGCTTAGCGGCAAACGTACGCACGAATACAGGATAACAAAGTAAGGAGACTTATGCAAGGATTAACCACCCTTACAACCCTGCGCTGAAAGAGGGCGTGTCGCGTCAAGGGCAGCTCGAAGGGCGCTCCCCGTAGGCCTGCATCGGAAGGCTCGCGCGCGGCTCGACCAACTCGTACGCGCGGCGGCTCTGAGCGCCTTGCGTTTGCCGCCCAGCAACCGGCTCGAAGGGCTTTCCGGGAGCCGCAAGGGCCAGTATAGCGTTCGTATAAACGACCGGTACCGCATCTGCTTCGTCTGGGTCGAGGAGGAAGCGACGGAAATCGAAATCGTCGACTACCACTAGCGAGGCTCCCATGCTCAGTTCGTACCGTTTGCCAAAGAACCGGAGGCCGACACACCCCGGCGTGATCCTGGAAGAGACGCGGGCCGATCTTCGATTGACGCAGCAACAGATGGCGGCGAGCCTTGGGATCACGCGTGGGCGTTATGCCGGGATCGAGAGCGGAAAGCGGGCAGTGTCGCTGGATACGGCCCTTCGTCTCGAGAGAGTGTTCGGAACCGATGCGCAGTCGTGGATGAATATGCAGATCGCAGTTGATCTGTGGGACGCGTTGCACGACCGCACGTTCGACGAGATTAAGAAGTTGAAGCCGCACAAGAACATGGGGCGCCGCGCCGCGCTGACATAGAAACCAACGAACGAACCTTGACCTAACCTTTCATCTCGCGTTTGACGGAAACAGCAGCAGCAATGGCTTCGGGATTTTGCTCGATCGCTCTTGAGAGGATACGGGCCGGCATATCGGGTGTGGCACGTCGCTGCTCCCACTGTTGGACGGTTCGCCGGCTCAAGAGTAAGCGAGCGGCAAACGCCTCCTGCGTTAAGCCCAGCCCCTCGCGAATCGCACGCACGTCCTGAATAGAGACGTCATAACTCTTGCCATCGATGTGCGCGACCAGACGCTTGAGCTTTCCGATGAAAAGGCGTCGGCAGAGTGCGTTTCGTCCCAATGCTCGACCCATCGGCCGGACAAGAATATCTGCGACGCTGCGTCAAAATCAAAGCCCTTTCCCGCCGGCACCGATCGCTTTTCTCGATCGTCCACTCAAACTGGTCGTTTTGGAACTGTGCCAACGACTACCGGAGGACTCTCACGACCGTTGGTGCTTGCATTGGCTTACGGCCGCGGATGAGAAGAACTCTGTAGCCTACTGCGAGGACGGAGCGCTCTGTACGGCCGCGTCGACGAAATCGAGAAGTCTCAACCGCCGCAGTAATGGCGGCACTGCAATTTGGTGCGCCGGCTCTGCCCGATCTGAAGCAGATCCCTCAGCGACGTCGGTGAATTGATTTGCTTATGTGAGCGGCACGCTGAGGATCAACCGGCCGACGCGTCGCCCCCGCAACGACCCACCTCGAGACGACCGAGCTCGATGTAGCTCTCGAGATCCTGAGCGAGGTCGTGACCGAAGTAACGACGTACGACCGCGCGCGTCTGCTCCAAGGAAACGTCGTCAGCTAAGCCGAGCATCCGCGACAAGTCACCTTGGTCGATCCCCCGCGAGGCGTCGAGCTTCATGAGAACGAGATGCCCGAGCGAGACGACGGGCTCTCCAGTTTGGTCCCGCCCGGCCCCAGCCAGCGCCTCGCGCGCCCACGGCTGTCGGCTCCACAAGATAACGATTTCGCCGGCGCTCGGAACGCTCCAAGCCTCCCCTTCCAGACCAAGGTGCGAATCCGGCATCGAGAGCATGCTCGTCATCCGGCCACCGGCAGCTTGCAGGCGAGTGCGAAGGGCCTCGAGTGAGTCCTCCGGGACCAGCACGTCGACGTCTTTCGTAGCGCGCTCCGGCTGATAGGCTCGGGTGGCCACGCCGCCCACCAGCGCATAAGCACCGGCCTGAAAGTACGTGTCCAATGCCACGTCTAGATCCTTCCGCGGCAGCGCCATGAGCGCCGCAAAGTCGCTCCCGGCACTCGGCTGCGTGCGATGCATCCGCGCGAGAAACCACTCGCGGCGAAAGGCCTTGTCCGCAAACCGGCTTACCGGCATCAGCCGTCCCCTTCAGGCTTGGGGATCGCGCAGTAATGCAGCACGGACCCTCACATGCTCTATCGTTCGGCAGGTTCCCGGCCATCCGCTCAGCGCCCATTCGTGAATAGACACGCGGCTAGAACCCGAAAATGCCGGAACGGGCCTCTAATCGCTAATGGGTGATTGGGCGCGTTGCCAGGACGTGTCTTTCCTGCGCGGGTGTTTCGATCATGTTGGGGCCGCGCGCTTTGCGGGAGAGGCCGTAGCGAGCGCCGACGATGGCGCCGGTGATCGCGGCGACGGTGTCGGTGTCGCCGCCGGAGGCTGCGGCGGTGCCGATCGCGGTGACGGGATCGCCGGCCCGGCGAAGCACGTCTCGATCGCGTGGGCGGCGGCGACGGGTTCCCCAGCCGCTCATCGCGACGCTGCGCAGGCGGCCGGGAAGACGGAGGCCGACGGGGGTGAGGTCGACGTGAAGGGCGCGCCACGGCCTGAATCCCGTTCCCGCGGACGGCGCTGGGTGGGCGGGCTACCGAGAGGAGTGGTAGCTTCTTTAGCCTTTCGGGTAACCAAGCCGAGCCTTCTCACCGCAATCTTGGGCCCCGCTTCTGTGCCCGTCCGCCGACGCCGAACCGCGACCCGGGCCCGGGAGAGCGAGACGGTGCGGCCCACCCGAAATTCATGGTATCCTAGGGTCGTGCAGCAGCGACAACCCGATCCGTTCTTCGAGCAGCTGGAAGCCGACCTACGCGAAGGCGTGGAGGCCGCAGAGCGCGGCGAATTGATTTCGGCCGACGACGTTTGGGCTCGGTTGTACGGCCGCGTCGACGAAGTCGAGAAGTCTCAACCGCCGCAGTAATGGCGGTACTGCAATTTGCCGCGCCGGCTCTGCTCGATCTGGAGCAGATCCTCTTGTATGTCGCCGCCGATAGCCCCCGACGTTCTCGACATTTTGTCGATCGCATTTGTCGAGCGTTGCAACCTGCTGGCACGCCATCCGCTCGCCGGACGACCCCGCCCCGAGTTCTTTCACGTCGACGCTGGGATGCGATCGTGGTCGGTGAAGCCGGTCGTCGTATTCTACCGTTACGTCCCGGCCGCCGATCGTGTCGACGTCCTGCGGATCATCGATGGTCGGCGAGATCTGCGCACTGTCTTCGCTGACGATATCTAACGCGCACCGCACGTCGCCAGAATACCGCGCGAACGACCTCCGCATCCGCGCCGGAGTCCAGGGCTGTGTTCAACGACGTCCAGCGTCTCGTCGAAGACCCCGGACGTGAGTCGGGTAGTCCTCGACGTCCAAGCGGCAAAAGCGCCGGCGCTGAGCGGCGGCGCCCTCGTAACCGAGAGCGCGACGTGCGCCCTGCCAGGGGTCCTCTCCGCGACCGTAGGGGACGGCGACTTGCGGCCGATCCGACGCGATCTCACGCATCGGGATTCTTGATTGGGCGCGTTGACAGGACGTGTCTTTCCTGCGCGCGTGTTTCGATCATGGTGGGGCCGCGCGCTTTGCGGACGGCGGCGATCGCGGCTTGCGGAGATGTGCCGAGCCCTACGAGGAGGCGGGCCGCGATCGTGTCGGTGGGGCAGAGGCCGGCGCGGCAGTGGATGACGATGAGTCCGCCGGCGCGCAAGGCTTCGCGCGCTTCGCGGCCGACGTGCTGCCGCGCGCGCTCGAAATCGGGGCCGGGGACGCCTCCGTCAGGGATCGGCAGGTGCCGCCAAGGGAGACCGCTGCGCTCGAGCGTCTTTTCGAAATCGGGGACGCCGAGGATTTCGAATTCGTGCGGCTCGTTCAGCGTGACCAGCAGGGACGGATCGAGGCGGCGGATCGCTTCGAGGTCGAGCGCGAGGTCGCGACGCCAATGGTTGTCGTTGAGGTCGTCGCAACGGCCGGGGAAGAGCGCCATGCCGATGCGGCCGGTGGTTCCGGGAACGGCGACTTCGTCGACGAGCTCACCCTTCGACGAGCTCAGGATGACATGGAGGCTGGTCTTCAACTCGATCACTTCGGTGCGCGCTTCATCGCTCAAGTGCGCGCTTCATCGCTTAAGTGCGCGCTTCATCGCTTAAGTGCGCGCTTCAATGGAGGCGAGGACTTCGGAGGCGAGGACTTCTTGGAGGACTGCTTCGATGAGGGGGCGGCCGGTGAGGCCGTCGAGCCACGATTGCGGGAAGGCGGCGAGGCCGTGGTGGGCGCCGACGATGGCACCGGTGATCGTGGCGACGGTGTCGGTGTCGCCGCCGGAGGCTGCGGCGGCGCCGATCGCGGTCACGGGGTCGCCGGCGAAGCACGTCGCGATGGCGTGGGCGGCGGCGACGGTTTCCCAGCCGCTTATCGCGACGTTGCGCAGGCGGCCGGGGAGACGGAGGCCGGTGGGGGCGAGGTCTTTGTGGAGCTCGCGCCACGTTTTTGCGAAGGTGGGGTCGGTGATGCCGGCGGGGACATCTGCACTCGGTGGGGCGTCGTGCAGGGCGTCGTGCACCGTAACGGCGACGGCCATCGCGGCGGCGATTGCAGCGGGGTGGCCGTGGGTGATGCGAGCCTGCATCGCGGCGACTTCGAGCACCGCGGCGCGGTCCGTGAGAAAGCCGACGGGGTGGACCCGCATCGCGGCGCCGTTGCCGCCGTCCTCAGGGCGTCCGCAGGTGGCGGGGCCGGCGCCGCGCTGGAGACGCGAAAGCGAGCGCGTCGTGGCGCCGCCGGGCCCGCCGGACCAGAACATCTCGCCGAAGCGGCCGCTGCGGCGATCGAGATCCTCTCGGAAACGGCGAGCAAAGAGAGCGGGGGGCAGCGGTTCGCCGGAGCAAGGGCCGCCTGTTCGCTTGACTTGCCTGACGCGACATGGCACCTTGAACGGCGAACGTTGAGTATAGACGGAGCCAAGCTTTGGAGCGGCCGAAGCCCTGGATCAAACCAGGCAGCAGATCCGGTTCACGTCGTCGCGCGAATGATCCAGCGGCGAGTCTCGTGGGACGACATCGTCGCCGTCGTCGAGAACCTTAGAAGGTGACTCCAGGGCACTCAGGTCGAACCAACTA
>JBKQHO010000064.1:0-85575 GCA_052267165.1 Vulcanimicrobiaceae bacterium
CGCTGCTCTTTGCGGATCTGGGCATCAGCAAGAGCCATTCGCGCCCGCACGTTTCCAACGATCACGACAACGCACAATATTTACTTGCGACGCGCGGTCTCATTCGGACTGAAAACTTCCGAAGTGACGTTTAGACAAACCAAAAAAACGGCGATCGTGGGAGCCGCTCTCGTACTGACGATGCCGGCAAGCGCGGTCCCGCAAGTCGCCCCTCCGCTGCTTCTTCCTGCGCCGTTCGGGAATGCGCCGATGAACGACGATCCGCACGCCGGGCGGTTCTCGTTGACCTTTGACGACACGGGGCGGCTCGTCAAAGTGGGACGAACCGCCGTTGGGTCGAGCACCATGAATTATCCGGTGTTCTCCTTGCCGACCGCAGGCGCTCGTGGGATCGGTAACGCGCAGCTCACTACTGGCCGGCACTTCAACGAGGCGTTAGCAACGTCGCGCCGCAGAGACCAACCTCAGAAGAAGTGAAGAAGTGAGCGCACGACCACCTTAACGGTGGTCGTGCTGCCCGTGGTAGGGATCGCGTGCGACCGGATACTCTTGCTCGGGAACGTAGGCTCTGCGCTCGACTCCGTGATGATGCCCGCGATAATACTGCGCTTCCCGTTGCGTGACGTAATAGCGGTGGCCGCCACGCACGTAATAGGGCCGGTTGTTGGCGTCGTAGAGTAAGGCGCCGACGATGGCGGCGGCTCCGGCGATGATCGCGGCGGTCGACGCGGTGTCGGCCTTCGCCACGGTCTGGGTCGCGCCGAGCGAACTGAGGACCATCAGTCCTCCGAGCGTGGTTGAGACGAGACTTGGAATCTTCATGTTGTCCCTGTTCCTCTCAGCGAAGCGATAATAGCGCCTGGCCTGCTTCCTGGCTTAAGCGGCGCATACGTGAGACAGCTCGCCGGTCAGTCAGGGGAACTGCTCAAGATTTGCTGGGACCACGCTCGCTTGGTTCGCCCTGGGATTCGAGTGTGGTGCGGCAGCGCGCATCTCGCCATGGCGGTGCCCGCGTGGACCGGCGAACTCCCGTCGGAGTTCATCGGCCCACTCGAGGCGTCACCTACCAGGTGATGGTGACGCTGCCGTTTCCGGTCTGGCCGCCGATGGCATTGCTGCTTGCGGTGACGGTTGAGAAGGACGGTCCGCCGCCGCCGCCGCCGCTCGTCCCGCAGCAGCCGCCTCCGCCGCCGCCGCCCCCCCCGTAATAGCCGCCGCCGCCACCGCCGCCCGCGTAGCCATCCTGGCCGAGTCCGCCTGCGCCGCCGCTTCCGAGTACACCGGGAGATGCAGGTACGGGGTTGCTGCCGCTTCCCGACACGCCGGCGGCTCCCCCGGCCGCCGTCGAGCCGCCGCCGCCGCCGAGGCCGTTGAGGCCGCCAGACGCCGGAGGTCCGCCGGGATTCGCGAGGGAGGATCCGCCGTCACCGCCACCGCCATTTCCGCTGTCGGCGCCGCCGCCGCCGCCGCCGCCGGCGACCAGCAACGTCGTCGTCGTGGATACGTCGATCACGGCCGTAGCTCCGCCGCCGCCGCCGCTGCTTCCCCCGCCACCGTTGCCACCGCCGTGATAGCCGCCGGCTCCCGCCGTCGTCGTGCCGGCCGTGCCCGCTCCGCCGACTTGAATGGTGAGCGTCGAGCCGCCCGTTGCGGGTTCGAGCGCGGTAATGAAGCCGCCCGTTCCGCCAGAGTCGCCTCCCGCGCCCCCTTGCGCACCCGCTGCGGCGATGAAGACCTGCGTGAGGCCGCTCGGCACGGTGAACGGCTGCGACGCACCCGTGTAGGCGAACGGCGTCGCGTACCCGAGGGGAATCGCGAGGCTTTGGCCGACACCGTCACGCAGCGTCAGGCTGCACGAGCCTGCGGTCGGGTTTGCGACCAGCGCGGCGGTGAACGTCGTCCCACTCGCGGGGCTGACCGTCGCAAGCGATGAGCATCCGCTCAAGCTCGCCGCGAAGCTCTGGCCGTGGTCGGACCAGCCGACCTCGCTCGCCGTGAACGTCGCCGGGGTCGTGGCGCCGAGTTCGTTCACCGGGACGCCTCCGCCGAGCGTGGACGGGCCGATGGGGTTGAGCGTCGGCGCGAAGGTCGCGCTCGCCCCGGTGGCGCCGCTGGAAGCGGCGGCAATCGTTGCGGGCGGAATCGCGAGACCGCTGTAGGCGATCTTCGCGACGTCACTCGAGCTGAGGAGCTGGCCCGGAGATGGGCTGTCGCTTCCCGACGTCGCGATGGTCGACGCTCCCGACGTGTCGCTGTCGGAGAGCGTGACCGGGTTCGTATACGGGCCGACGATCGTGTTGCCGCCGGCATCCCTGACCGCGACGATGAAGGCCGTCGCCGCAAGCGACGTTCCGGCCGTCGCCGCGGGAAGACTCGAGAGCGCGATCGACGCGGGCACGCCGCTGAGCACCAGTGGGGTCGTCACCGTATTCGCGATGTTGGCGCTGACCGTGACGCTCAGCGTCGCCGTCGAGAGCAGGTTACCGGCCGGAGACGACGGCGCCGTCGACGTCTGCAGTGCGTCGTACGTCGAAACGAGGAACGTGTCGCTGCCCGGCACCGCGGGCGCGGCGACCGTGCAGGTCAAGGGTGAGCCCGAGCAATTCGGATTCGACGTCGTGAGGTTGCTCGCGATCGTCGCGGAGCTGCCGGTGTACGCTGTTCCGTTGACGCTCGTCAGCGTGATGACGACCGACTGCGTCGCCGTCGAGACGTAGGCCGGCTTGCGCGTCGAGGCGGTCGCCGACGCGGACGCTGCCGGTACCGTGATCGTAAAACGTGCGGTGGTCGATGCGCTCGCCGGACTCGAAGCTCCGCTTCCCGGCGTGCCGACGTTCGGCAGACCACCTGCGGTCGAGGATGGCGATCCGCCGGAACAGGCGGAGATGCCCGCGAGGGCGAGGAGCGCGAGGATGCGCGTCTGGTTTACGATCATTGCACGGGTACTCCCAGGGTCGTGACGCCGACCGCGACCGTCGCCTGATGGCTGAAGCCGTCGGTGATGGTCAGCGTGCAACTGCCGGCCGCGACCGACGTCACGCTGAACGAGTCGTTGGTGACGGCCGTGGTCGTCGCGACGCCGCTGCAACCAGTGATCGTGAACGTGGATCCGGCGCCCCAGTCGTCGGCCTGCCATGTTTGATAAGCGAAAATAGAGCGCTAAGCTCTCGGTCGCGCCGGCATCGCGCTCGTGTTGGTAGCCGTGGCGAGTTATTACCGCGGGACGCCGCACTCGCGAAAAGCAAAAGCGACCGCGCGAACAGCTTTCTTGCAACCTCAACATCACGACGCGCGTACACGTGTACGCCAATATCGACGGGACGATCGCCGGCTATTTCACGCTCTCGACCCATATCCTGGAACCGTTGGGCCTAACCCACATCGCATGCTCCTGCCCATGCGCGAGATCGGTCGCGCCGTGGTGGGTTCGCAATAGAGCTCTCCGTCAGGCGTCGAAGATTTGCGCTAGGTCAAGCACGAGATCTTCGTCGGCTCCGGGCAGCGACGTTCGGTCGATGGTCAGCGTTGGGTAGGCCGGCGGTAGCGCGCCACTTTGCGTGTGGACCGTCGCCAAGCGCTGAAACGGATCGAGCACGACGGCGAGTGACACTCCGGCGGTCACCCATTCTTTTGCTTTCTTTGGTGGTTCTGCCGGGCGATCGCGATCGGAGGGGGAGATGAATTCGAAGACGAGTTCGGGCGAGACTGACGAGTACTGTTCGTCCTGTTCAGGTGGAATGGTGCTTGCACGCGTAGCGCTCATCCATGCCGCATCTGGGGCACGCAGGAATCCAAGCGAGAAGCCTCCAGAAGAATCGTAGACTTTGCCGTATCCGTGGGCGTCGTTCCACGCCGTCAGAAGGGCGACGAGCCGGGCGTTCCGTCGACTGGTCGCATTGCCCGCCGGTGGCGTCACGACAAGCTCGCCTTCGAGGCTTCGTTCGAACCGAAGAGGCGCGTTACGGTCATTGAGGTACGCTATCTCCTCGTCGGTTGGAACTGTTTTTGGGTGGAATTGAACGGCCATGTGCGACTCCTGTCGGTTGGTCGTTTTTCGCCGCGAACAGGTTGGTTTCTTCCGGCACGCCGACCTATCTGGCGTTCGCTTTTGCCCCTAGGCCGCGGGCCACGGTCCGCTGGCGAGGACTCAAATTCTCGCGATTGAGGTGATCACCGTTCTCATCGGAATGATCATGCGTTCTGTTTCGCTCAGCGGCTCGAAATTGAATCCGGCGTAGAATTTTCGCGCTGCCTGATCGATGGGGTCGGTGACGATTGCTGCAAATCCTACGTTTTCGACAAGGCTGAGGGCTCGGCGAAATACTTGCATAAGGAGGAACGTACCGATACCTTGTCCTTGGTACTCACGGCTTATGCCGAGTTGAGCGAGGAGCATACCTGGAACGGTCTTGAGGCTGCCAACTTTCGTTGATTTTCGCCAGGTATCGGGCAGTTCGGTTCCACGGAATCGTGTGGAAGCACACAGTAGTAGCCGACGATTCGTTGTGGATTACCAGTCGCATCGATGGCGACCATCGCGCTTGCGACACCTCGTTCTTGCCGCTGCATTGCGATGTATTGTAGAAGGTTGTCGATCGCCGAATGTCCGCATGAAAAAGCCGCTCGGTCATGGTTGCGACTGAGCGCCTCTAGTCGAAGCTCCAAGCTCTGCTATACGATCTTGTGGCGCTTGTCGCGAAGCGCTCGCATGAGTTTTTCTGAGGGCTCCGGCGGGTGTTCCATCAACTCGATAAAACGGCGGCGGCTGGCGTCAGTCAGCGTCGTTGTCGATTCGTGCTGGGTCAATTCGCGGGCCCGCTCCAATGCTGGAGTGAGGACAAACGTCGTCAAGTCTGATGCTCCTGCGAGAACCATCCCTGTTTCGAGGAGGGCTTTTTGGTCGAGGGTAAGGCGGAAGGTAATGTTTGACGTCTTTGCTTTGCGGGCTGGAGTAGCCATCACGATCTTTCAGTGGCACCTACGATGTCAGTGCATTGTAGCATGTGAAGGTGCTGCAGTTCTCGTGTTTTTGGTGGTTTGCGCGAACCGGCCACCCGAATTTAGGCCGCAGGCCACTCGCCATTGGAACTCGTCGAGGGCCAGTGCGTGCGCGCCTGCACGGTCCGCCTTGCTTGGCGCAACGATGGAGATGCCGGTGAGGACGCAGCCACCGTGGACGGGCTCGGCGATGACCGGGACCTTGGCCTAATGCAGGCCGTCGACATCGAGGTCTCGATCGGCGAATCCATCATAGCGCGCAAAGTCCCGGATCACGACGTCGCGCTTTTTGTAACCCCGCGGCGGCCGTTAAGACTTTTGGCTTTCGGTCCGGGCGAAGTCAATGTCTTGCGACCAGATTGCCTACGATCGTGTCGTGGTTGTCCGTAGCTCCGGCCAAACCGCACCGGCACCGAATTCGTGCTTCGTTGGTCGGCGTTCTTCCCAGGCGATAAACTCGGCTAAGGTGAGCGGTCCCGGTTCGGTGCTCATGCCTTGTCCTACTTCGGCTCGGCGCTCACGACTCGCGTGACGATGTCGGCGGCATAGGAGACGACCCGTTCCTGGTCGACGGCACTGCGGGCATCGGTTTCGTCGAGAACGCGGAGTGGATCCGCGCCGCCGAGCGCATCGGGATATCGCGAGCTGACATAGTACAGATCGAGCCGCGACGCGGCGCGCGCCACGTCGGGCGCGACGCGCTCACGTTGCATGGATGTGCCGCGCCTCACTGAGCACGGTTCGGCCGAAGCTCGAGGTGGGGAACGTTGTGCGCCATTCCTCCGGCGTTACGACTACGAGGTCCACGCGGACCGCGCCACGGAGCTCGAACGCCAAATCGGCGACTCGGTCGACGATCCCGAGATCGGTCTCGCGTCATCGGGATATCGCGAGCGGACATAGTTTCGCGCCGGCGCTCGAACTATTGCTGCGACCGTGGCGCGTGACACGGTCAGCCATCGCATCCGATTCAGCGCGTGCCGCGTGAAGTGCGGGCTAGCCGCGCGACGTGACCCACTCCACCGTGCGCTCGAGTCGCGCCAACCCGTCCTCCACTTGCGCCGCATCAACGATGAGCGGGGGGACGAAGCGCAGCGTGTTGCCGCCGGCCGCGTTGACGAGGAAGCGCTCCCGCTCGCGAGCTGCGTCCGAGATTGCTTTGGCGCTGTACGCCTCGCGGACGGGAAGGCCGAGCATGAGCCCGATGCCGCGGGGCGCTTCGAACACGTCGGGGTGCCGCTCGGCCAAGCTGCGCAAACCGGCGCGAAGCTGGGCGCCGCGTGCGTAGGTGTTGCCCGCCAGGTCGAGCTCCTCGCGCAGGCGCAGGTGGACCAGCGCCGCGGCGCAGGGCACCGGCGAGCCGCCGAAGGTCGTGCCGTGATCGCCCGGCTGCAGGCCGCTCGCAGCGCTCGCGTCGATGAGCAGCGCGCCGATCGGCAGGCCGTTAGCGAGCGCCTTGGCCAACGTCACCACGTCGGGCCGCACGCCGGCCGTCTGAAAGGCGAACAGCGTGCCCAGGCGCCCCATGCCGCACTGGATCTCGTCGAAGATCAACAGAGCCCCGCGCTCGGAGCACAAGTGCCGGGCCGCTTCGAGGAAGGCCGTGTCGGCGACGTGGATACCGCTCTCGCCTTGCACCGGCTCGACGATGAAGGCCGCTACCGTCCGGTCGAGCGCACGCTCGAGCGTGGTGACGTCGTTGAACGGCACGTGGCCGAAGCCGCCTGGCAGCGGTTCGAAGCCTTCTTGATACTTCGCGTTGGCCGTCGCGGCCAGCGCACCGAGCGTGCGGCCGTGGAACGAGCCGGTGCACGAAAGAATCGTGCGGCGCTGGGCCTCGCCCTTGCGGAAGGCGAGCTTGCGCGCCAGTTTGATCGCGGCTTCGTTCGCTTCGGCGCCGGAGTTGCAGAAGAAGACGCGCTCGAAGCCCGACCGCAGGGCGAGCTCGTCGGCGAGCGTGCCGGCCGGCTCGTGATGGTACAGGTTGCTGCAGTGCACGAGCGTCGCTGCTTGGGTCGCGATCGCTTGCGTGATCCCCGGGTGTGCATGGCCGAGCGCGCAGACGGCGATCCCCGCGACGAAGTCGAGGTAGCGGATTCCGTCCGAGTCGATCAGTTCGCAGCCCTCGCCGCGCACGAATGTGACCGGCGCGGGCGCGTAGTTCTGCAAGAGGTGGGAGTGGCCGGCTGTCCGTGTGAGCATGGCGTTACGTCCTATAGTGGGCGTTGATGCGTACGTAATCGCGGCTGAGGTCGCAGCCCCAGGCGGTCGCGGTCGCTTCGCCGAGGCCGAGGTCGAGTCGCACGTGAACGGCCGCGTTCTCGAGCTCGCGATGGCCCTCGGCCTCCGAGAGCACTTCGATCGCACCGCGGTCGACCCACAGGTGATCGTTGAGATAGAGCGACCAGTTCTCTGGGTCGATTCCCGCGTGCGCGCTACCCGCGGCCGCGATGATGCGGCCCCAGTTCGGATCCTCACCGTAGAGCGCGGTACGCACCAGGTTCGAGTTGACGCAGGCGCGCGCGACCGCACGGGCTTGCGCTTCGTCGCGTGCCGACGTCACGTCGACGGTGAGCGCCTTGGTGGCGCCCTCGCCGTCGCGAACCATCGCGAAGGCTAGCTCGCGCGTGACCGCCCGCAGCGCGTCGCTGAAGCCGGCGGGCGCGGCGTCGTCGCCCGGCGGCGCGAACGCGTAGACCGAGTCGTTGGTCGACATGTCGCCGTCGACCGAGATCATGTTGAACGACGCGTCGGTCGCCTCACGTAATTCATTCAGCAATGTAGTACGCGCCATCGGCGCGTTGGTGACGACGAAGGCGAGCATCGTCGCCATGTTGGGGGCGATCATCCCCGAGCCTTTCGCGATTCCGCCGACCACGTAACGCTGCTTGCCGTCGTAGAAGGCATACGACGCGAGCTTGGGCTCGCGGTCGGTCGTCATGATCGCCTCGGCCGCGTTGTAGGCGGAGTCCATGCCTTCTTCGAGGTCCTTGACGGCTCGCTCGAGGCCCCTGACGACGCGGTCCATCGGCAGATAGACGCCGATGACGCCGGTCGAGGCGACGATTATTTGCGCCGGCTCGATTCCAAGCAGGGCCGCGGCTTGGCGCGCGGTCGCGCGCGCGTCGCGTTCGCCGCGCTCGCCCGTGCACGCGTTGGCGCAGCCCGCGTTGACGACGATCGCGCGCATCTGCTCGCCGCTCTGCGCGATGTGCTGTTCGCTCACCAGCAGCGGGGCGGCTTTGATCTCATTGGTCGTGATCACCGAGGCGCAGACGTGCGGGCCCGGCAGGAGCACGAGCGCCAGATCCGACTTGCGCTTCTTGATGCCGGCCGAGACGCCGGCGAGCTTGACGCCGGGGACCGCGCCCAGGCCTCCGCGCACTTCGATCAGGCGCGTCCCGGCGGCGTGATTGAGCGAGTTGTTCTTAGACAGCGACGACGCGACCATCCAGTGCACTCTCCTGCGGGAAGCCCAGCATGACGTTGAGATTCTGGACGGCCTGACCGGCCGCGCCTTTGCCCAAATTGTCCGTCGCCGAAATGATGCGCACCACGCGGCCCCGGACCGACAGGTGGAGCTCGGCGTCGTTCGTCCCCGCGACCGCCGTCAAGCTCGGCGCGCGCTCGGGCGGAAGCAGCCGTACGAACGGGCTGCCGTCGTAGGCGCGCGCGAACGACGCGCGGATTGCATCTTCGTCGGGCTCGCGCGAGAAGAAGGCATAGCAGTCGGCCAGCATTCCGCGGCGCAGCGGCACGACATGCGGCGTGAAGACGAGCGGCGCGGCGATGCCCGCCGCCTGCAATTCCTGTTCGATCTCCGCCTGATGGCGGTGGCCTGCGAGGCCGTAGGCGCGCACGTCTTCGTCGGCTTCGGCGAACAGCAGCTCGGTCTTCGGGTTGCGGCCCGCGCCGGTGATTCCGCTCTTCGCGTCGACGACGAGCTGCACGATATCGTTCGCGAACGGCGCGAGCGGCAGCAGCGCGAGCAGCGTCGTCGTCGGATAGCAGCCGGGGTTGGCGATCAGCGCCGCGCCGCGGATCGCATCGCGATAGCGCTCGGTCAATCCGTAGACGGCGCCGGCTGCGTGCGCGTGCAGGCGGAAGGCGTCGGAGAGGTCGATGACGCGCGCGGCTTTGGCGAGGAAGCGCGGTGCTTGTTCGCGCGCGCTCTCGGCGTTGCCCGCGAGCAGGACCACCTCGCCCGCGGCGACCGCCTCGTAGGCGGTTCCGGGCCCGTCGAAAACGCGCTCGAGCGTGCGCAGCTGCGGCAGCTCGGCGCCGATCGCGCGGCCTGCGTGCGAGGCGCTCTCGATCGCGCCGAGCGTGAGGTGGGGGTGGCGGCGGACCAGGCGGACCGCCTCCGCCCCGGCGTAGCCCGCCGCGCCGACGACGTGGACGCGCGTCATGCCGGTACCTTCCCGAAGTCCCGCTCGAGCACTTCCTCGAGCGCCGCAATCGCGCGCGCGACGGCCTCGGGGCTGGTCGATCCAGCGGTGCGCTTGGCGCGAACCGAGGCCTGCGCGTCGAGCGGCGCGCTGAAATCGGCTCCCAACCCTGCTTTTTTCCCCAGTGTCGCGAGGTCGCTTGCTTCGAGCGGCCGGCGCTCGCGCTCGGCACGCGAGACGGCCTCGCCGACCAGCGAATGGGCGTCGCGCGAGGCGATTCCCCGCAGGACCAGCGCGTCCGCGACGTCGGTGGCGACGGTGTAGCCGTCGCCGGCGTGCGCGGCCATCGCTTCGGCGTTGAAGCGAACGTAGCGGAAGGCGCGCTCGAACGCGTCGAGCGCGGCCAGGCCGCGCTCGCTGCCGCGCAACACGAGCCCTTTCGTTTCTTGCAGGTCGCGATGGTACGAGAGCGCGAGTCCGCTCAGCGTGCCGAGCGCCGCGGCGTAACTGCCGGTCGCCACCGCCGCGTTCGCGCGCACCAGTTCGAAGGGATCGGGATTGCGCTTTTGCGGCATCAGGCTCGAACCGGTCGCGGCCGCGTCGTCGAGCCGCGCGTACCCGAAGGCGGGCGTGCACCACAGCACGAGCTCTTCGCTGACGCGCGAGGCGCCGACGAGCGCGCGCGTGACGGCGTGCAGCAGATCCAGCGCGACGTCGCGGTCGCCGATCGCATCGAGCGCGTTGCGGGAAGGCGTGCTGAAGCCGAGCAGGTGTGCGGCGACGTCGCGGTCGAGCGGCAGCGTCGAGCCGCTGCACGCGCCCGAGCCGAGCGGACAGAACGTGCTCGCGTCGGCGACTACGCGCGCAAAGCGTGTCGCAGCGCGGGCAAAGATCTCGGCGATCGCTTCGAGCCAGAAGGCGAGCAGAATCGGTTGCGCGGGCTGCCAGTGCGTCGTCACGGCGAGCACCGTCCCGGCGTCGAGCTCGGTTTGCGCACGCTCGAGCGCGTGCCGCGCGATGCGCACGCAGAGGGCTTGGCCGTGCGCGGCGCGGTCGCGCGCGTAGAGCAGCAGCGTCGTCGCGACCTGGTCGTTGCGGCTGCGGCCCGCGTGCAGGTAGGCGCCGGCGCCGCCGGCGAGCTCGCGCACGCGCGCGTCGATCGCGCCGTGCACGTCCTCCGCGTTGCCGGCGCGGGCCCACGGCACGAATGTGCCGGCTGCGATTTCGTCGCCGACGGTTGCGAGCGCCGTGTCGAGCGCGCTTGCGGTCGCGGCGTCGATGATCTTGCCGGCCGCGACCGCGGCCACGTGCGCGCGCGAGCATTCGACGTCGAACGGCGCGAGCACGAGATCGTCCTCGAGCGATGAGCCGAACGCCAGCAACGCCGCATCGGGGACGGCCGCGAAGCGGCCGCCCCACTGCAACTGGTCCTGCACGTTACCGCGCGGGCGCGAGCGCGTCGCGGCTGACTTTGGCTCCGACCTCGAGCGGCAGACCCCACAGCTCGATGAAGCCGCCCGCGGCGTCGTGCTTGAAGCGGTCGCCCGCGCCGTAGGTCGCCAGCGACTCGTCGTAGAGCGCGAACGGCGACGAGCTGCCGTCGACGACGGCCGAGGCCTGGTGCAGCTTGAGCCGCACTTTGCCCGTCATGCGCTGCGCGAGCGAGGCGTTGAACGCGTCGAAGGCCGTGCGCAGCGGCGAGGGCCAGAGCCCGTCGTACACGAGCTCCGCGTACTTCTGATCGACGCCGGCCTTGAAGCGCAATTCGTCGCGCGTGAGCACGAGGCGTTCGAGCGCCTTGTGCGCGGCGATCAACGCGATCGAGCCCGGGCACTCGTAGACTTCACGCGACTTCACGCCGATCACGCGGTCCTCGACGATGTCGATCCTACCGATGCCGTGCGCGCCGGTGCGCGCATTGAGCGCCGCGACCATTTGCGCGCCGCGCAATCCTTCGAACGACGGCAGGCCGTTCTCGAACTCGATGACGAGCGTCTCGGCTTGCTGCGGCCGCTTCTCGGGCGCGGCGGTCCAGGCGTAGGCGTCTTCGGGCGGCGCGGCCCACGGATCTTCGAGCACGCCCGCTTCGATCGACCGTCCCCACAGGTTCGCGTCGATCGAGTAGGGCTTAGCCTGTGTATGCACGACCGGCACGCCGTTCTTCTGCGCGTACACGATCGCGTCGGGGCGTGAGAGCGGATCGTCGCGCAGCGGCGCGAGCGCCTTGATCGACGGATCGAGCGCGCGAACCGCGACCTCGATGCGGACTTGGTCGTTGCCTTTGCCGGTGCAGCCGTGCGCGACCGCGTCGGCGCCGTACTTGTGCGCGGCCTCGACGAGCAGCGTCGCGATCAGCGGCCGCGAGAGCGCGGCCGAGAGCGGATACACGCCTTCGTACAATGCGTTGGCGTGCAGCGCCGGGTAGGCGTACTCTTGGATGAAACGCTCTTTCGCGTCGATCAGCAGCGCGTCGTACGCGCCGAGGTCGAGGGCCTTCTGTTTGGTCGCGTCGAGTGCGGCGGATGCGCCCGTGCCCGCCGTGCCGTCGCTCTCGCCGAGGTCGAGGGTCATCGCCACGACCTTGTGGCCCGCTAGGACGTACTTCTTGAGCAAAACCGAGGTGTCGAGTCCGCCCGAGTAGGCGAGAACGATGGTACTCATAGGGGATTCTCCGAGCGCATGTCTTCGAAGCGCTGCTTGACGATGGGAAGGTTGGTGGGCTCGTTCAAAATGACGAGCACGGTGTCGTCTCCGCCGATCGTGCCCAGGACTTCCTTCCATTCGGCGTCGTCGATGGCGGAAGCGACGAGCATCGCGCTGCCGGGAGGCGTGCGCAGGACGACTTGGTTGACGCTGCCCTGCACGTCGCGGACGAGCTCGGCGATCACGCGGTGCAGCCGGGTCGCGTAGGTGCGCGCGAAACCGGGCTCGACGTATTTGAACTGCGTTCCCGCGCCGTCGCCGTTGCGCAACGGGACTTTGGCGAGACCGAGCTCCTTGATGTCGCGTGAGACGGTGGCTTGCGTGACTTCGTAGCCTTGCTGCTCGAGCAGGTGCGCGAGCTCTTCTTGCGAGTGCACCGGACGGGTCGCGATCAGCGAGAGGATCGCGCGGTGACGGGTCGATTTCATGTGGGCATTCCTCGGAGGTCGGTGAGCAGCGCGACGAGCAGCGCCTTTTGCGCGTGCAAGCGGTTCTCGGCTTGGTCGAAGACGACGCTCTGCGGGCCGTCGATGACCTCGGCGCTGACTTCTTGCTCCCGGTGCGCGGGCAGACAGTGCATGAAGACGGCGTGCGGGGCGGCCGCGGCCATCAGTTCGGGCGTCACGCTGTAGGGCATCAGCGCCGCCGCGTTGCGCTCGGTCAGGTGCTCCTCGCCCATCGACGTCCAGACGTCGGTGTACACGACGTCGACGTCGCGCACGGCGCGAATCGCGCTGCTGAAGGCGCGCGGCGTGCTTGCGCCGCTGACCTTGCACAGCTCGCCGAGTTCGGCCAAGAACGCTTCGCTCGGGCGGTGCGTCGGCGGGCAGCCGAAGGTGACCGAGATGCCGCTCATGACGGCGGCCTCGGCAAGCGACTGGGCTACGTTGTTGCGCGCGTCGCCGACGTAGGCGAGCCGCAGCCCGGAAAGCGTGTCGAAGCGCTCGCGAATCGTCAGCAGGTCGCTGATCGCCTGGCACGGGTGCGCTGCCGCGGAGAGGCCGTTGATGACCGGCACCGTCGCGGCCGCCGCGAAGCGTTCCAGCGGCGCGTGCGCATGCGTGCGGACTAGGATGGCGTCGACGAAGCGTGAGAGCGTCCGGGCCACGTCCTCGGGCGTCTCGCGGGTCCCGACCACGAAGTCGTTGCCGCCGGCGAAGAGCGCGTGCCCGCCGAGCTGGGTCATCGCGACCTCGAAGGAGACGCGCGTCCGCAGGCTCGGCTTCTCGAAGAGCATGGCCAGCGTCTTGCCCCGCAAGAGGGGCAGCTGGTCGGCCGTGCGGCTCGTCTTGATGTGGCTGGCGAGCGTAAGGATCGTTCCGATCTCAGCCGGTGAGAGATCGGAGACCGTGAGGACCTTGCGCCCCCGCAAGGGGAGGCCGGCGACGGATGCGAGCATCTTCCGTATATTTATGCATACGACGCATAAAAATGCAAGATCCCTCGTTCCCTCGTCGTTTGTCCCGATTGGGCCTCGCTAATCGGGCGGCTGTCGTGGTCGCTGCTAGTTGAGGCACTGGGGCGAAGTGCGCCAGCCTTGATTAACCCAAGCTGATTAGGTAAAGTAAGGATATGACGTGCCAAGCGTTGTCATCGGTGGGTTTACGATCCGTATCTACACGCGAGACGAGCGCGGTCATCGCCCGCACGTGCACGCGTTTTCGGGCGGAGGCGAAGTCGTGTTAGAGTTGTCCGACCCGGTGGCAGTTCGCAAAGCGCGTGGGATGAAGCTGAGCGAAGTGCGACGTGCGTTGAACGGTCGTTGCCGAAAACCGGGATCAGTTGCTGGCTCTTTGGGAGCGCTTTCATGGCTAATGCCGCGTCTTATAGCCAAGAGGAACATCGAGCAGCTACGAAGCGTGGGGCCGAAAACGCTCGTCGACCGGCAGCACTGGCGTCAGTTGAACTCGACGAGCTGAATCGCGCGCTGCGCCTGCAATTTCGCAATCGAACGGAACTCATCGTCCCGATTGACATCGTCTCCGAGCTAAAAGGCGTGCCGCTCAGCAAGCTGCGCGACGTCATGGTGTCTCCGCTTGGCGACGGTCTCATTTCCGACGAAGCCGACGTCGCTATCTATGTTCCCGGGCTGCTCCGCGATTTGTTTGCCGACGCCTTCGCGGGAGCTCTGGGTAAACGAGGGGGTCGTGCACGCACAGCCGCAAAGGCTGCTGCGGCGCGCAAGAACGGAACGAAAGGCGGGCGCCCAAGGAAGACAGCCGCCTGAACATGATGCCGAAGCTCTCTCCGATCCATCCTGGCGAAGTGCTTGCCGAAGACTTTATGATGCCGCGCGGTCTCACGGCGAACCAGCTAGCCTAAATATCGATGTGCATGGGGTCGCCGCCCCAGTTCGAGAACGAGTTCGGGTGATAGCCGGTGAGCCGCTTGTCGTATACCGCTAGGAAGGCGCGCTCGTAGATCATGATGACCGGCGCGTCGTCGTCGATGATGCGTTGGAAGGCCGCCCCGTCCCGGCCTTGGTCGGAGCGCGAGAAGGAGTGCAGGTACTGCCGGTTCAGCGCGTCGACTCGATGGTTGCAGTAGCGCGTCTCGTTCAGTCCACGCGGGGGAACGGCGTCGCAGGTGAAGACGCCGTTGACGTTCCCGAACACGGGGCCCAGCGACTGTGAGTGGAGCGCCGCGTCGAACTTTCCGCTCTGGACGATCCCGCCTTCAGAGAAGGGCGCGAAGAACTGTCCGCTCGCGTAGTTGTGCACCGTGACCGCGACTCCGAGCTTCCCATAGTCGCTTTGCAGCAGCGCGGCCAGCGTTGTGCTGGGTGCGTATCCGGAAGGCACGGCGATTTCGAGCGTCAGTTCCGTTCCGTTCTTGCGGCGGAAACCGTCGGAGCCGCGTTTCCAGCCGGCGGCATCGAGCGCGCGTTCAGCGGCTGCCGGATCGTATCGCTCGACGGGCAGATCGAGATAGCCGTGAGCGAACCGGGGAATGACCGATTCCGTCGTGACGCCGTTGCCGAGCGCGATCTTATCGAGGATCAGGGGCCGGTTGGTTGCCAGACGCAGCGCGCGCCGGACGGCGGGGTCGGCGAGCTGCGGCCGGCTCGTATTCAGAAAGATGGCGGACATGAACTGACTGAGCCGAGACGACCAGGCCTTTCCGGGAAGTGCCTTCGCCTGTCTCGCGAGCGTTCCGTTGACCGTGTCCCACAGGTCGAGTTCGCCGGTCGAAAGCTCCGTCATGTCGGTGTTGTCGTCGGCGATCATCTTGTAGACGATCTTGTGAAGCTTCGGCAGACCGCGCCAGTAGTTCGGGTTCGCTTCCATCTCGACCGAGTCGCCGCGGCGGAACGCGGTGTATCGGAAGGGGCCGATCCCGACCGGCAAGGCGTTATATGGCGCCTGATTGATCTCGGTGCCGGGGCCGAGGATGTGCTTCGGCAAGATTGCCGAGTTGCTTTGCGTACCGAAGTAGTCGACGATAAACGTCACCGACGCCTGCGTAAGGTGGAATACGACGGTGTATTTGTCAGGCGCCGAGACGCCGGCGAGGTGGTCCCATATGTCACGCACGGTGATGTTGTTGGCAGCGTTCTTCGCGACCGCGCACGTGTACAGCACGTCGGACGAGTCGAACGGTGCGCCGTCGCTCCACTTCACGCCGTGCCGGAGGTGCCACGTAATCGTGCGCCCGTCCGCGCTGATGCCGCCGTTCGACTGCGTCGGTATCGTCGTAATGAGCTCGGGGACGGGATCGCCCTTCGGGTCGAGCCGCGTGAAGTATGCGGCGGTCATCTCTGAGAGCGTGATAATGTTGCCCGAGGTCGCGAAGAACGGGTTGAGCGTGTTGATGTCGAGAGTGTCGGCGTAGCGCAAGACGTGCGCTTCGTACGCCGCCGCCGGTGCACCGGCGAGCAGCGGCGCGAACAGGGCGAGCGCAACAAAAGCAACGATGCGACGAAGCATGGACGCATGTTGCGCTCGCCGGGTCGCTCTTCCTAGCAGCCGAAATGTCCGCGGCCGGGACGGCTCGTCGGCCGGCCCAGCTCACGGGCCGGCCCGGACGGCCGTTTCAACTACACTCGTTCGTACGCTTGTTCCAGGGTCGCGATGTCGAGCTTCGTCATCTTCAGCATGGCTTGCATGACGCGCTGCGACTTCTCTTCATCGTCGTCGCCCAACAGTTCGCCCAAGACGGTCGGGACGATCTGCCACGTCACTCCGAACTTGTCTCTCAACCAACCGCACTGGTTGGTTTCGCCGCCGGCGGAGAGCTTGCTCCATAACTCGTCGACCTCGGCCTGGGTCTCGCAGTTCACGAAGAACGATATCGCCGGTGAGAACGTGAAGCCGGGTTCCGGGCCGCCGTTGAGGGCGATGAACTTCACCCCGTCGAGCCAAAAGGTGACGGACATGACGGTGCCTTGCTCGCCGGGCCCGACTTCGCCATAGTCCATCTCGCCTTCGATCCTCGAGTTCTTGAAGATCGATGTGTAGAACTTGGCCGCCTCGAGGGCCTGCTTGTCGAACCACAAGAACGGCGTGATCTTTGGACTGGTGACGATCTGCTTAGCCATATTGCACCATCCAGCGAATACCGAATTTGTCCATCAGCATTCCGAATTTGGCGGCCCAGAACGTCTTCTCGAGCGGCATCATCTGCGTTCCGCCGGCGAGGAGTTTGGCGAAGACCGCGTCGGCCTGCGCTTCGCTCTCCGTTTGGACCGAGAGCGAGAAGTTGTCGCCGGGAGTCTTCGTGGCGTGACTGGGCGGGGCGTCCATTGCGGCCACGACACCGAGCGGCGAACGAACCGTCCCGTAAAGGACTTTGCGCTCCCAGCCGGCCGGAGCGTTCTCGGCCGCGGGCGAGCCCTCGAATCGAATGATCTCGACTTCCCCGCCGAGCGCGCTGCGGTAGTGCTCGAGCACTTCCTCGGCATTGCCGTTGAAGAACAGATTGGGCGTGAGCTGCATCTCCGGTCTCCTTGCTAGAGGCGTCTTGTTCCGTGTTACTGCGGTGAGGTTAGCATACCAAGTATAGTTGTAAAAAACAAGTGAAGAGCGAAAAGAAAAGTGTCGTGCGGGGTCAGGCCGGCGTTTACGTGGGGCTGGGTGATGTACGTCGATCCGTGCAACTGTAAGGCGACGCCGCCGACAACGACGACTTTCGCGTTCGCTGCGGCGAGCGCACGCAGGACGTCACGGATAGTGCTCACCGATCGCGTTGGTGGTCTTGCCGAAGCTCCCGCAATGTGCGTGCCACGATCTGTGAGCGAACAGCGGCGTCGAGCCGCTCATCAGGCGTCATGGCGACTCGGGAGGCAATCAAGGTCAAGTCAATGCCGTAGTCGCGGGCGCGAGCAAGTGCCGAGCCTGGTGGCGGGTTGAGGATCTTCCGCAGCGTGATCTCATCCTCGGTGATCCTACGATTGTGGCACAGTGAATGGAACGTCTCGGAGGGGGAACGCTCGGGGGGAGCGCCGGATGAAGTGCGGCTGTGCTGATCGTTCTCAAATATGGCGGCAATGCCATGGCGGCGCTCGAGGGCGCCGACCCGCTGCTCGACGACGTCGCGTCGCGCATTCGCAAGGGCGACCACGTCGTGCTCGTCCACGGCGGCGGCCCGCAGATCGACGCGGCGCTGGTCGAACGGGGGATCGGGCAGGAGCGGGTCGCCGGTCTGCGCGTGACCGACGCTGCGACGCTGGCCGTCACGGAAAGCGTGCTTTGCGGCAGCGTGAACAAGGCCCTCGTGCGCGCGCTGCTGCGCCGCGGGGTGCGGGCGGCGGGCGTGAGCGGCCAGGACGCCTCGCTGCTGGTCGCGCGGCCGATCGGGGAGGTCGAAGGCCGTGACCTCGGCTTCGTGGGCGAGATCACCAACGTTCGGCCATCCGTGATCGAGGCGCTGCTCGCCGTGCGGCTGACACCGGTGGTCGCGCCGCTGGGCCTGAGCCTCGACGGGAGGACCGCGCTCAACATCAACGCCGACACGGCTGCGGGCGCGATCGCAGGAGCACTCGGTGCCGACGCCTACGTGGTCGTGACCAACGTTGACCGCGTCCGCCTGCGTGTTGATGACCCCGGCAGCGGCATCGCCCGGCTGACCGACGGCGAGGCACGCCGCTATCTGGCCGACGGCACTTTCGACGGCGGCATGCGCCCCAAGATGGAGAGCGCCCTCGACGCCCTCACCCGCGGCGCGCGCAGCGCCGTGATCGCAGGCTCCGGACCCGGCGCGCTCACCCGAGCGCTGGCGGGTGAGGGGACCACCGTCGTTCGGGCCTAAACCCACCTACGTGCGCGTCTTAGTCACCGGCGGGGCCGGCTACATCGGGGTCGTTCTTTGCCGGCAGCTACTCGAGGCGGGGCACGCGGTCGTCGTCCTCGACCGCCTGTTCTGGGGTCGCAAGCCGCTCGCCGGGCTCGAGGTCGAGATCATCTCCGGCGACGTGCGCGAGTTCGACGAACGCTGGCTCGACGGCGTCGAGGCGGTCTGTCACCTCTCGGGGCTCTCGAACGATCCGACCGCCGAGTACAACGTCGAAGCCAACTGGCAGATGAACGCGCTTGGCACGGAGCGGCTCGTCGCGGCCTGCAAGGCGCGCGGCGTCGAGCGCTTCACGTTCGCTTCGAGCGCCTCGATCTACGACCGGGAATCGTCTTCGCTCGAGCTCTCACGTTCGCCGATCATGTGCGACGAAACGACGGCGGTCGAGCCGCGCGGTGCGTATTCCATCTCGAAGAAGTACGCCGAGGACGCGATTCTGCGCGCGGCCGACGCGAACTTCGTGCCGGTCATCTTCCGGCAAGGGACCGTCTACGGCTACAGTCCGCGCATGCGCTTCGACCTCGTCGTCAACACCTTCATCAAGGACGCGGTCGTCTTTCGCAAACTGTATCTCCACGGCGGCGGCTGGATGTGGCGGCCGCTGGTCGACGTCGAGGACGTCGCGAAGATTCACGTTATGGCGCTGGCAGCGCCGCTCGAGCTCATTCGCGGCCAGATCTTCAACGTGCTCGAGGAAAACTATCAGATCCGGCAGCTGGCGATGCTGGTCGCGGGCTCGCTGTCGCTGCTCGACCCGCCGATTCGCGTCGACCTCGAAGAAGCGCCGCTGCCCAAACTCGTGCGCAACTACCGCATGAGCAACGCAAAGCTCAGCCGCGCGCTGGGCTTCACGCCCTCGCGCACGGTGCTCGAATCGATCGCGGACATGCTCGAGCGGCTGCCGCTGCAGAAGATCGACGAGTTCGGCGACCCGCGCTACTACAACATTCGCTGGATGACGCTGCTCGAGGAGTTTCACGTCGAGCAACGCCAATTCGCTTCGATCTACTGAGCGACGGACGGCGCGCTTGGGTCGGCGCCTGCGGCTACGGAAAGCGCGCTTCGGCGAGCAGCGGCGCGCTGCGATCTTTTCCGGAAAGGCGCGGCTCGCCGGCCAGGGGCCAGTCGATCGCGAGCGTCGGGTCGTCCCAGCGGATCGCGCCCTCGCGCGCGGGGTCGTAGAGCGTGCCGTGCTTGTACGAGAAGATGACCTCGTCGGCCAGCGCTAGGAAGCCGTGCGCAAAGCCGGGCGGAATGTAGAGTTGTTTGTGGTTGTGCTCCGAAAGACAGAAGCCTTGCCAGCGCAGATGCGTCGGCGAGGATGTCCTAAGGTCGACGATCACGTCCCAGATCTTTCCCCGGAGGACCTGAACGAACTTTGACATCGCGAAATCGTAGTGGAGCCCGCGGATGACGTTCTTGGTCGAGAACGAGACGCTGTCTTGGACGAACTCGTCCGTCAGCCCGAGCGCCCGGTATTTCGCCCTCGAGTACGTCTCTTTGAAGAAGCCGCGGTCGTCCTCGAAGACGTCGGGCACGAAGATTTTCGCTTCTTCAAAGAGCGTGTCGGCTACAACGATTGGCATGCGAAAGCGCTTCGGGCGACGGCTTTGCCTCCCTTTGGCGCATTCCGCCCAGGCCTGGCTAACCGATGGGAGGAGAGCTTTTTCCAGGAAGGAGCCACTCTCTCGCCAACTTACCCCTCCCCAACTTGCCCAAGCCCCCACTTCGGAGATTTTCTGATGTCGCCAGAGGTTATCGAGACTGCCGCTCCGGTTGGTGCCCCAGCGAAGCACGTCTACACGTTCGAGGAAGGCGACGGCAAGATGCGCGAGCTCCTCGGCGGCAAAGGCGCAGGCCTCGCCGAGATGACGCGCGCCGGACTGCCGGTACCCCCCGGATTTACGATCACGACCGAGGCTTGCCTCGACTTTTATCGGCTCGGCCGCAAGTTCCCAGACGGCCTGGGAGCCGAGATCGAGGCCGCGATGCGCGCCCTCGAGGTGAAGACCGGCAAGGCGTTCGGCGGGTCGTCGAATCCGCTCCTCGTCTCCGTGCGCAGCGGCGCGCGGGTGTCGATGCCGGGCATGATGGACACGATTCTCAATCTCGGTCTGAACGATGCGACCGTGCGCGGCCTGGCATCGCTGACCGGCAATCCGCGGTTCGCGTGGGACGCCTACCGTCGCTTCGTCGGCATGTTCGGCTCGGTCGTGCTCAATATCGAGAAAGACAAGTTCGAGCACGTCATCAAGAACGTCAAGGCGAAGACCGGCAAGGTCACCGATCCCGAGCTGAGCGCCGAAGAGTGGCAAGACGTCGTCGACCAGTTCAAGGAGATCATCCGCAAGTCGACCGGCAACGATTTCCCGCAGGACGTGCACGAGCAGCTCGAGCTCTCGGTGAAGGCCGTCTTCGACTCGTGGTTCTCGCGGCGCGCGATCGACTATCGCCGCTATAACAAGCTGCCCGACGAGTGGGGCACCGCGGTCAACATCTGCACCATGGTGTTCGGTAACATGGGCGACGACTCGGGGACCGGCGTGGCCTTCACCCGCGAACCGAACACCGGCGACAAGGAGCTTTTCGGCGAGTACCTCGTCAACGCGCAGGGCGAAGACGTAGTCGCCGGCATCCGTACGCCGATGCCGATTTCCGATCTGGCGAAGACGCAGCCGGAGATCTACCAGCAGTTCCTCGCGTTCGCCAAGGTGCTCGAGACGCACTATAAGGACATGCAGGATCTCGAGTTCACGGTCGAGCGCGGCAAGCTCTACATGCTGCAGACGCGCAACGGCAAGCGCAGCGCGGAAGCGGCGGTAAAGATCGCACTCGACCTCGTGCACGAGGGCCTCATCGACCGCCAAGAGGCGCTCAAGCGGGTCAGCGCGCAGTCGCTCGACCAGCTCTTCCACGCGCGCATCGATCCCAAGCAAGGCTACACGCCGACGGCCAAGGGCCTCAACGCCTCACCGGGCGCCGCCTCCGGCGCGATCGTCTTCGATCCCGACACCGCCGTCGAATGGGCCGAAGCCGGCAAACCCTGCGTCCTCGTTCGCAACGAGACGACTCCCGACGACATGCACGGCATCATCGCCGCCAAAGGCGTGCTGACCGCGAAAGGTGGCGCGACATCGCACGCGGCGGTCGTCGCGCGCGGCATGGGCCGTCCTTGCGTCGCGGGCTGCGAAGCGCTGGTCATCGACGAGCGCACCAAGGGCGCAACGCTCGGGGGCGTGGTGGTCAAGGAAGGCGACCCGATCACGATCGACGGCACGACCGGCGACGTGGTGCTGGGCATGCTCAAGCTCATCCCGCCGCCTTCGGAGCTGCCGCCGTGGCTCTCCGAGTTCCTGAGCTGGGCCGACGACGTCAAGCGTCTGGGCGTGTGGGCCAACGCCGACACCCCCGAAGATGCGCGCAAGGCGCGCGAGCTGGGCGCGACCGGCATCGGCCTGTGCCGCACCGAGCACATGTTCATGCAGAGCGACCGTCTGCCGGTCGTGCAGGGCATGATCCTGGCCGACACGCCGGAAGCGCGGGCCGAAGCGCTTGCGAAGCTGCTGCCCTTCCAGAAGGAAGACTTCCGAGGGATCCTCTCCGCGATGGCGGGCTGCTCGGTCACGATCCGGCTGCTCGACCCGCCGCTGCACGAGTTCCTACCCTCGCTCGAGGATCTGCTGGTCGAAACGACCGAGCTGCGGATCAAGAAAGGCGAGGGCGACGCCGAGTACAAGGAGCGTCTCGCGATGCTCAGCCGCGTCCGCGCGCTGCACGAGCAGAATCCGATGCTCGGCTTGCGCGTCTGCCGCTTGGGCATCGTGTATCCGGAGATCTACGCGATGCAGGTGCGCGCCATCTTCGAGGCAGCCTGCGAACTGCGTGCCGAGGGCGTCGACGCCAGACCCGACGTGATGATCCCCGGCGTCGGCACCAAGGAAGAGATGCTCTTCACCTACGAGGCCGCCAAGGAAGTCGCCGACCGCGTCATCGCCGAGAAGGGCGTCAAGGTCGACTACAAAATCGGCACCATGATCGAGCTGCCTCGCGCCTGCGTCGTGGCCGGCGACCTCGCCGAGTACGCGCACTTCTTCTCGTTCGGAACCAACGACCTCACCCAGACGACCTACGGCTACTCGCGCGACGACGCCGAGGGAACGTTCATTCCGAAGTATCTCGAGAAGAAGATCCTCAAGGACGATCCGTTCCAAGTTCTCGACCAAGTCGGCGTCGGCGGCCTGATGCGCATGGCCGTCGAGCGCGGCCGCACGGCGCGGCCGGGCCTGAAGATCGGCATCTGCGGCGAGCACGGCGGCGAGCCGTCGAGCGTCATGTTCTGCCACCGTCTCGGCCTCGACTACGTCTCGTGCTCGCCCTACCGCGTGCCGATCGCGCGCTTAGCGGCGGCCCAGGGTGTCATCAACGGCTAACGGCTAAGTCCGAATCCCAGAAGCGAGAGAAGCCGCTGCGCAACGCGCAGCGGCTTCTTTTCTCACTGATATTCCGTCCCGTTGACGACGACGTAGCCGGCGGTCGGCCACGAGTTGGACGTCCCGTGGTGCGTCCAATCGATGCCTTGTGAGAAGGTGCTGTCGTAGTAGTAGCGGCCCTGCACGAACGAGTAGTCTCCGGCCTTCACCCAGGGCCATGCGGGGGCGTCCATCTCGCCGAGGTCGCTGACGATCTCGATCGTGTCGCCCGGCGCGACTTGGATAGAGTAGTAGCCGTGCAAGCCGCTGCGAGTGACCTTCGAAGCCAGGACCTGCGTGACGGTACCGCACACGTCGACTTCCTGGTCGCCGCGCAGCGAGCCGTTCGCGAACTGCTGCTGATCTTGCACGAACTGTGAATCGCTGCACGGCCAGGTTCCGCTCGACGCGGCGACGGGCGCGCCGGTCCCGCCGGTCGACGCGACGGCCGCACCTCCGCCGGCTGCGCCTGCCGCGGCACCTACGCCCGCGGCGGCATATGAATGATGCCGGCTCCGCCGGTGCCGTCGCCGATGCTGTGGCGCGCCGTTCGAGGTCCCGCTTTGCGGCGCTTGCGCGATACCAGGCGAAGCATTGCCGGAGCTCGTCGAGTTATTGCCGCCGCAGCCGCCGATCGTCAACGCCAGGGTCAGCGCGGCAGTCCACAGAGAAGGTGCGTGCGGTCGAGCGGTGCGTGCCTGCATGTCAGGCGTTCACCCCGTCTTTCGCGTGAAGATACTGGCGCAGGCCTTCGCGCCAGTCCGGCGGGGAGGCGACGCCGGCGTGCGCGAGCCCGGTATGCGCCAGCACCGAATAAGCGGGGCGTTTGGCGTACGTGGGGAATGCGTCGCTCGTCGTGCGTTCGACCTGCGCCGCGATCCCCGACGCATTGAGGATCTCGAGCGCGAACTCGTACCACGTGCAGCTGCCGGCGTTGGTGACGTGATACGTGCCGAACGCGCCCGTTTCGAGAACCGTGCGAATCGTGGCCGCGACGTGCGCCGTGTATGACGGCGCCATCGTCGTGTCGTCGACGACCCGCAGCGGCCGGCCGGCGCGGCCCTGTTCGCGGATCCGCTCGACGAACGTGTAGCCCTTCGTGCTGCTGCCGCGGGTGCCGTAGAGGCTGCTCGTGCGAAAGATGAAGTGGCGCTCCGTGCGTGCGGCGACGGCCAGCTCGCCGGCATATTTCGAGATTCCGTAGACGTTGAGCGGACGAGCCGGCGCACCTTCGGCGTACGGCGTGCGGCTCGTGCCGTCGAACACGTAGTCGGTGCTGACGTGCGCGACGGCCACGTTCGCCGCCGCGCAAAGCGTCGCGAGCGCGTCGACCGCGGTGCTGTTGACGGCGAAGGCCCGGTCGGCGTGCGTCTCGCAGCGCTCGACGTTGTGAAAAGCCGCCGTGTTGACGACCAGCGACGGGCGTTCGCGAGCGAGCATCGCTGCGACCGAAGCCGGGCGCTCGATATCGACCAGCGCGTGGTCGACGCCTTTGACGTCCAAACCCGCGAATGCTGCGACGAGGTCGGAGCCGAGTTGGCCCGACGCGCCCACGACGACGACCCGGCGCAAGAGCTCGTTCAAGTGCGTTTCCTCATGATCTCACCGGTGATGCGGCGCGCTTCCGCCAACGGCACGCTCGCTTTGAGCGCGAACAGTTTGCGCCAATACGCCTTCCCCGAGAGCCGCGCGATCAGATCGGAGGCGAGCCGCGCATCGACCACGCCAAGGCGCGAACCGACCAGCACGGTCGGGTGGCCTTCGTCCGTCGCCAGCGGCAGCCGGTGCAGCAGCTGCTCTTGCGAATCGACCCAGATCGCGTCGCCCCAGCGCGCGCGCAGTTCTTGCGAACAGGCCTCGAAGCTCGAGAGATCGTGTTCCGCGTTGAACTCGGCCACGACCCCGTAGATCGTCTTGCGGTCGCGCAGCGCGTGGGCGACGTCGCTGTCGACGCTGCGCAGCGTGTCGAGGACGCGGAAGTCGTCCCAAGCCAGAAACTCCTCGATCGGGTCGAGCGCGCGCGGATCGCTCCAGATCTCGTGCAGCGCCTCGTGCAGCACGCGTTCGAACATGCGCGTCGTGTGGTGGAAGTAGACCGTCGCGAACATCATGTAGCGCGCCAGCACGAACGACTCGAGGGCGACGAGCCCGCGCGCGTCGACGCCGAGCAGAGCGCGGCCGCCGGATTCGTAGACGCGCAGCGACGCGATCAACTGGTCGCTGTCGTAGCGGCCGTTGACGGCGCCCGTAAAGTACGCGTCGCGCAGCAGATAGTCCATCCGGTCGGCGTCGAGGTTGGGGCCGCTGACGATCTCCTTGAGGATCGGATAGTGCGTCGCCGGCTCGCCCGCGATCAAGGCGACGACCTCTTCGGAATCCACCTCGAGCGCGGCGAGCGCGCGCGCGATCGCCGGCAGTGCCAGGATCTCGCGCGTGCGGGTCTCGTGGTTGACGCCTAGCACCGCCTCGCAGGCGTGACTGAAGGGACCGTGACCGACGTCGTGGAGCAGCAGCGAAGCGCGCAGCAGTTTGCGCTGGCGCGCGTAATCGTCGTCGCCGGCGAAATAGCCGGGGTCGTGGCGGCGCAGCGATTCGAGCACCCGCTCCCCCGTCGCGAGCGCGCCGAGCGCGTGGGAGAAACGCGAGTGCTCGGCGCCGGGAAAGGCCAAATACGCCAGGCCGAGCTGGCGCAGGCGGCGCAAGCGTTGCAGCGGCGGGGTATCGAGCAGCGCGATCTCGGCGGCGTCGAGCTCGATGAAGTGATGGATCGGGTCGAAGATACGTTTCACGCCGACTTGCCGGGCGAGCTCTGCATGATGCGCTCGATGCCGAAGGTCAGCAGCGCCTCGCGGGCCGCGCGAGGCACCGCCGCTTCCCACGCGAGCTGCGCGAACGTGTCGAGGCCGATCAGATAGTACGGGTGCGGTTTGGGGGCGTTGAGCGCCCGCCAGATGACGCGCGCGACGATCTGCGGCTTGGCCGCGCGGCGCTTGATGGCGACGCGCGCGCGTTCGATCGTGCGAAAGATCGCTTCGTAGCGCGCGCGTACCGCGGACTCGAGCGCGTCGAGCCGCAGGAAGCGCGCGGGGAGCTGCTTGTCCCACAGCGGCGTCGCGATGGCGCCCGGCTCGACCAAGATCACGTGCACGCCGAAGGGTCGCAGCTCGAGGCGCAGCGTGTCGTTGATCGCGCGCACCGCATACTTCGAGCCGGCGTAGAACGAGTTGCAGGGCCAGTGCGTGCGTCCGGAGATCGAGCCGACGTTGACGATGCGCCCGCCCGCGGCGCGCAACAGCGGCAAGCAGGCGCGGGTGACGTCGGCCAAGCCGAAGACGTTGACGGCGAACTGCTCGCGCAACGCTTCCGCTGAAAGCGCCTCGAAGGGGCCGGTGACGACGATGCCGGCGTTGTTGACCAGCGCGTCGAGCCGGCCGCCGCTGCGCTCGCTTGCGAGCGCGACGACCGCTGCGATCTCCTCGGGCCGGGTGACGTCGAGGCGGACGGGCTGCGAGCGCGCCGAGAGCAAGTCGCGCAGGCGCGCGTGGTCCTCGTCGGTTCGCACGCCGGCGAACACGCACCAGCCGTCCCGGTCGAGGGCCAGCGCGGTCGCGAAGCCGATCCCGGTCGACGCGCCGGTGACCAAGGCACTCTTCACGCTTCCTCCTCGCCCTTCGGATGCGACGCAACCTGCCGCTCCTCATCCGTGTTTACCCGCGCGCAGCCCGGCCGGCACCTCTGAAGGCGGGCTCGTCCGGCGCATTCCCGAACCACTTCACGAGCTTGAGAATAGAACAAGGCGCGCTTCGCGAGATCCTGGCACGAACCGAAATTGGCGATTTCATCGGCAATTACGTCCAACTGCGCAAACGCGGCAACGACCTCGTGGGGTTGTGCCCGTTTCACGGCGAGAAGACGCCCTCGTTCCACGTCCATCCGGACCGCGGGTTCTTCAAGTGCTTCGGCTGCGGCGCGGGCGGCGACGTCATCAAGTTCTACCAGCAGATCGAAAACCTGACGTTCCCGGATGCCGCCCGGGCGCTCGCCAAACGGATCGGCATCGAGCTCGATCCCGAGAGCCCGGCCGCGGCGCGCGCGCGCAGCGAGAAGGAACAGATCTACGCGGCCAACGAGCTGGCGGTCGCATTCTTCGCGCGCACCTTGCGCCTGGGACCCGAGGGAGCCGGAGCTCGCGCCTACTGCGAGCGGCGCGGCTTGACGAACGAGACCCTCGCCGCGTTCAAGCTCGGCTACGCTCCGCCGTCGTGGGACGGCCTGGTGCGCGAGCTGACGGAGGACGGCATCGATCTCGTGGTCGCCGCCAAAGCCGGCTTGGTCAAAGCCGGGCAGCGCGGCTACTACGACTTTTACCGCAACCGGCTCATGATCCCGACGTATGCGACGACCGGCGAGGTCGTGGCCTTCGGCGGCCGCGCGCTCGATGATTCAGAACCTAAGTATCTGAACACGTCGACGACGCCCGCCTACATGAAAGGCGGCAAGGAGCGGCTCGAGGAGGGGAAGGGCTGGCGCGGCAGCTTCGGCTCGTGCCTTTTCGCGCTCGAGCGGGCGCGCCGAGCTGCGGCCGAGCGCGAGGCGTTGATCGTCGTGGAAGGCTATCTGGATTGCATCACGCTCCACCAGGCCGGCTTCACCAACGCCGTCGCGTCGCTGGGCACGGCGTTCACCGGCGAGCAAGCGGCCGAGCTGCGCAAATACGCCGAGCGCATCTTCCTGTGCTTCGATGCGGATGCGGCCGGCAGCGCGGCGACGCGCAAGTCGATCGACGTGCTGACCCGGGCCGGTTGCTCGCCGTTCGTCGTTCGCCTATCGCCGGGCGAGGATCCCGACAGCTACATCCGGACGAAGGGTGCGCCTGCCTTCCAAGCCCGGCTCGACGACGCCGTGCCCTGGATTCAGTTTAAGCTCGACGGCGAGATCGCCGAGATCAAGAGCAAGCGCCTTCCGGCCACGCAGGCAGTGCATACGGCCGAGCGGCTCGTCCAAGCGCTGCCCCGCGAGATGTGGGACTACTGGCGCGTGTACGTCGCCAACGAGCTCGGCCTGTCGGTCGACGATCTGCGGAATAGCCGCTTCCGTTCCAACCCTGCCAACTTTGCGCCGGCGGGCGTCCGCGAGGTCCGTCACGTCGCAGCCGCGGCAGAGCCGCCCTCGCTCGAGCGCGAGGTCTTGGCGGCGCTGATCGACGAGCCGGCGCTGGTCGCCGAGTACGCGGACCGCATTCCCCTGGAGGCATTTCGTAGCGAGCGCTACCGGCGGATCTACGCCACGCTGCTCGAGCGGCGCGAGGGGCTGCGCACGACGCCCGACGTCTTCGCGGCCTTCGGCGAGGAGCGCGACGCCGTCGAGTTGCTCGCCACGTTGCAGAAGCCCGACCGCTCCTCTGCGGTGCGCTTCCAGGACTCGGATGCGCGGCGGGCGCATCTCGACCGCGTCGTGGAGCATCTTAGAGAAAGCAGTCTCGAACGCCGATTGAAGGAGTTGAACGCACGAATCGACGCGCTGGTCTCGGTGGGCGATTCGGTTCCCCCTGCCGAAAGAGACGAATTCCTGCGTCTCGTCGAAGAGAGAGAGCGGCAGAAGGCTAAGCGGCTGGGGACGCGTTCGTCCTGAGCACGCTCGAAAGGAGGTGAAGCACACAAGCATGGCACGCAAGAAGAGTACGTCTCCGGCAGCGGAGAACGGCGCAGCCCCCGCCGCAAATCTCGACGACTCGATCAAGAAGCTGATCGAGCGCGGGAAGAAGCGCGGCTCGCTGACCTATGAAGAAATCAATGCCGTCTTCGACAACGTCGACGACGTCAACCCCGAGCGGATCGACGAGCTCTTCGAGCAGGTAGCCTCCGAGGGCATCGAGGTCGTCGACGAGCAGAAGGACGAAAAGCCCGCTGAAGGCGAGGCTGAGGAAGCGTTGCCCGCCGGGCTTTCGCTCGACGATCCGGTCCGGATGTATCTCAAAGAGATCGGCCGCGTCCCGCTGCTCTCGATGGAAGAAGAGAAGGAGCTGGCGATGGCGATCGAAGCCGGCGAGCTCGAGTCGCAGAAGAACGGGCAAGCCCAGGGCCGCGTCGTGGAAAGCGGCTTCGAAGCGAAGCGCAAGCTGACCGAAGCAAATCTTCGCCTCGTCGTATCGATCGCGAAGAAATACGTCGGCCGCGGCATGCTCTTCCTCGACCTGATCCAGGAGGGCAATCTTGGGCTGATCCGCGCCGTCGAGAAGTTCGATTACCGCAAGGGCTACAAGTTCTCGACTTACGCGACCTGGTGGATCCGTCAGGCGATCACGCGCGCGCTAGCCGACCAAGCGCGAACCATTCGCATTCCGGTCCACATGGTCGAGACGATCAATCGCTTGATCAAGGTCTCGCGCCAGCTGCTTCAGGAGTTGGGCCGCGATCCGACGGTCGAAGAGATCGCCGGCGAGATGGGCCTCACGCCCGAGAAGGTCCGCGAGGTCATCAAGATCTCGCAGGAGCCGATCTCACTCGAGACGCCGATCGGCGAAGAAGAAGATTCACATCTCGGCGACTTCATCGAGGATCAGGAAGCGATCGCGCCGGCCGAGGCCGCGTCCGTCATGCTGCTCAAAGAGAAGATGGCCGACGTGCTCAAGAATCTCACCGAGCGCGAGCGCAAGGTGTTGGTGCTGCGCTTCGGTCTCGAGGACGGTCATCAGCGCACGCTCGAAGAGGTCGGCCAGGAGTTCGGCGTCACCCGCGAGCGCATCCGTCAGATCGAAGCGAAGGCGCTGCGCAAGCTGCGCCACCCCTCGCGCGGCAAAGCCCTAAAAGATTACTGGTCGAGCGAATAGCTCGACCGGTAATCAGCGGAGCCGTAGGCGGAGCGGTTTTTCGACCTACGGGGTCCCCGCGAAGCGAAGCTTCGTGGGGTGGACTGGTCGAGCGAATAGCTCGACCGGTAATCAGCGGAGCCGCCCTTTACATCTTCATTTTCTGCGGCGGGTGCACGGGCGTGACGGCGGGGTTCGCTTCGGCGAAGGCGCCGCTGCTGTTGGGAATGACCCAAACCGTCAAGTCCCAAATCGCTGGAAACAGGAAGACGAAGCGCACGTCGGCGGTGCTTCTCGCGACGCCGGCGGCGACCAGACTCTGCGCCGTCGGATGGTCGGGGTCTTGATGCGCGTCGCTGAGGTGCTGCGCTGAGACCGCGCCGTACATCGTGCCGTTCGGCCCGACGAGGCCGTAATGGATGTGCTTGCCCAGCTTGAACCAGCGCGCGGGCTCGACTCCGAAACGGTGCGGCGGCTCCGGCGACTGCGCCTGGAGCACCGAATAGTCCGCGCCCAAGAGCCGCCCGTGAACGTCGTACCAGAGCTGGCTCGGGTGGGCTGGGTCTTGGCTCGTCCAGTGCCGGCTGGCGTAGCTGATGGCGCCGGTGTCATCTTCGTCGGTGAAGCGCAGGTAGCCGGCTTTCTCGGCGGCGGCCACGGTAGGGAAGCGCGCGTTGAGGTCGGCGCTGATCGTGCGCACGAAGGGCGCCTCGGCGGCCGTCGGCTGACCTGACATCGTCGTGTCGGCGGCGGCGACCACGGGAAGCAGCGCCAGCGCCGCGCCGGTCATCAGGCGGATGGCAAAGACCCGTCGTTTCATGGCGTCCTTTCGGAGCGTGACGCCGGCGAGGCGCTCGGAGAGCCTGCCGGGCCGGGTGAGGCGCTTGGGCCGGGCGAAACGCCGGAGCCCGGCGAGGCGCTTGGTGACGCGGACGCCTTCGGCCTGCCGCGCGGGCTCGGTGCGGCGACGGGGACCGGCGTGAAGAACGGCAGCGGCGTCAGATCGGAGTGCGGCGTGTCGTAGACGCTCGCGAAGGGCGGCGGGGTCGAGATGACGATCGCGTGCGGGTTGTCGGCGTCGATCGTGGCGTCGGTCTCGGCGCGCAGCTCGCTGCCCACGGGCAGCACCATCTCGCGCCCTTTCCGGAAGGCGTGATAGAAGACGTGGTACGGGATGAAGATGTCGGCCAGCGTGTCGGTCGTCTCGCGAGTCGATTCCTGACCGGCGGTCCGTTCGATCGTCAGATACTCGTGAACGGCGCGAACCGGCAGCTTCTGCCCCGAGGGAAGCGTCAGCGGTTCCAAGTGGACCTGGACGGCGCCGTCGATGTCGCCGGATTGGGAACCACGCGTCGTCACGACGACCAGCGAGCCCGGCGCCCCGGCCGGTGCCAGCGTGAGGCCGTTGACCACGAGCGGCTCCTTCAGGTGCGTGCGAATCACGCTCCCGGCAGCCGTGTGGGCCGAGCTAATCTTGTTGTCGAGCACGAAGAACAGCGTCGACCCGTAGAGGAGCCGGCTTCCGCTCGGGAACGGCGAGGGCGACGCGGTCGGAGCGGTTTTAGGGGCTTGCGGAGGGGGAAGAGCTTGCGCCGCCGTCCTTGGCGTTACAAGGAGCAGGAGGCCTTGTAGGGCGACGGCGGCGACGCCCCACGAAGGTTTACGGAGTGCGCTTGGGGCTAGCTTCGCGCGCCGCGGCGGCCGCTCTCTTGCCCTCTTCGATAAGCTGCTTGACCTTCTGCCCACCCTTTTGGCCGATCTCTTCATAGAACGAAGGGCCATAGCGGTCGCGCGTAGCCTCGCCGCCCTTTTTGCCACCCTTCTTGCCTATTTGCTCGTAGAATTCGTGGCCATGGGCTAGTTTGGTCGCTTCGCCACCTTTGCGCCCGATCGTCTCGTAAAACTCGGGGCCGTACTTGCGCTTGACGGTCTCGCCGCCTTTTTGACCAGCTTCCCGGACGGTCATCCCGCCGCCGGCCATTCTCTTCGTCGTCGCCATTTCAGTAACTACCTTCCCTGGATTGCAGCGCCGCTCGCTTCGCCTCTTGAGGGCGCCTACCATAACTATAACCCATACGGGGCCGAAAAAGTCTGTACGGTTACTAGGGAGACTTCAATAAATTTATTCGGCATTCCAACCAAGACAGTTCCCGATAGGGTTATCCCTCCCCCAGGGCTGCTAACTCCTCTTCCTAAGAGGTATTTTTTAGAACTAACGAGCTATGAACGAGCGCAGAGCAAACAGCGCGTTCTCGCGCCGTTCGGCGACCCGGCGATAGAAGTAGCTGGCCCAGTGCGTTCCAAACGGGACGTAGATTCGGACGCGGTAGCCTTCCCGCACCAGCTCGCGCTGGAGATCCGGCCGGACGCCATAGAGCATTTGGAACTCGAAGCGGTCGGGGCCGATCCCGTGCTGGGCGGCGTAGGCCTTCACCGCCACCATCAGGCGCTCGTCGTGGGTCGCGATGCCGGGGTAGACGCCGCGCGAGAGCAGCGCCTCGGCGAGCCGCAGGAACTCGCGGCGGATCACCGGCATCGCCTGATGGGCGATCGCCTCGGGCTCGCTATACGCTCCCTTGCAGAGCCGAACGCGCGGGCCCATCTCGATGAGGTGCTCGATGTCGTCGGGCGAGCGTTTGAGGGAGGCTTGGATGACCGGCCCCACGTTGCCGTGCCCGGCGCGGGCTCGTTCGAAGATGCGCAGCGTGACGTCGGTGAGATTCGAGCCTTCCATGTCGATGCGCACGAACGGGTCGGGCAGCATAGCGGCACGGTCCAGAATCGCCTCGAGACGCCGGTAGCAGAGTTGCTCGTCCAAGAGCAATCCGATCGCCGTCAACTTGACCGAGACGTTCGTCCGCAGCGCGGTTCGCTCGATCTCCGCCAGCAAGTCCAGATAGACGTCGCGTACGTTGTCGGCTTCGGCCGCGTCCGTGATGTCCTCGCCCAGAAAGTCGAGCGTAGCCGTCATCCCATCGGCGTTGAGCGCGCGAACGGCTTCGAGCGCTGCGGCGATCGTTTCACCCGGCACGAAGCGCTTGGCCAGAAAAAAGAAGCGCTTTTGAAACGCGCTCTGCGTGAAGAACTGATCGAGGACCGCCATTGAAAAGCGTTTTCGACTGGATCCGGAAGGCTGCCTCTGCCACCAATGACGGTAGAGGCCCATCCTCCTGCAACGAATTCTTAACTTTGCATGGGCTGCCGGCCCGAGGCCGCCACTCTAAGCATTCCGAACGATAATAGTATGGAGATGAGCCCGGCTCGCGCGCGCAGGCTTAAGCGGGTCCTGATCGCCGACGACGACGCCGACGTCTGTACGTTGCTGGCGCGGGTTCTCGTTCCGTCGTGCCACGTGACGACGGTCCACGACGCCGAGGCTGCGCTTGCCATGCTTGCCAGCAGTCAGCCCTTCGACATGATCATCTCAGATTTCATGTTGCCCGGAATAACGGGCCTCGAGTTCGTTTCGCGCGTCCGCTCGCACGAGTGCTCGACGCGCACGCCGATCCTGATGATCAGCGGACACGATCCCAGCGACATCGGCGACCTCGCGCGCCAAGCGGGCGCCGACGCGTTCTTGAATAAGCCGTTTACCTTGACGCAGCTCCGGCGAGCCGTCGACAACTTACTCGGCGGCGCGCGCATCTCGTTCGCTTAAAGCGGAAAGCCTTCGAGCGCGTCCCGGCGTAAAGCCGCGGGATGCTCTCTTCGGCGTTTCGGGTCGCACTGCTCGCGGGTTCGCTCGCCCTCGACGTGTTCGCCGTGGGAATCGGAGTCGGCATCGGCGGCGTATCGGTCGGGGCGCGAGTGCGCATCGGTCTCGCCTTCGGCAGCGCCGAGGTCGTGATGAACCTGCTCGGCGTCGCGCTCGGAGCGGCGGCCGGTCACACCATCGGCGCGGTCGCGGGCTACCTCGGCTTCGCGGCGCTGATCGGCGTCGGCATCTGGATGATCGTGGAGTCGCTGCGCGAGCAAGAGAAGACGTTCGATCTGTCCGCGGGCTGGGGGCTGATGCTCGCCTCGTTGTCCGTCAGCCTCGACTCGCTCGGCGTCGGCTTCTCGATCCTGTATGTCGGCGTGCCGCTGGTGCCGACGCTGATCGCCATCGGCTTCGCATCGTTCACCTCGACCGCGCTCGGGCTGACGTTCGGTCAGATGCTGGGCCGGCGCGCCGAGTCGAGCGCGGCCGTCGCCGCCGGCGTGGTGCTCATCGGAACCGGCATCCTGTTCGCCGCGCTCAAGTACATGGGAGCGTCGTAGGAACGCGCGGAAGGCGCTCGCGATGAACGTTGGAGCGGCGCTCGTCGAACGCGCACGGGCCGCCGGGGCGTCGTCGCTCGCGGTCGTCGGGACGAGCAAGAACGCGGGTAAGACGGTCGCCGTCGGCGCGGTCGCCGACGCGCTCTTTCGTGCCGGCACGCGCGTCGGTTTGTGTTCGATCGGGCGCGACGGTGAATCGGCCGACGCGCTCGACGGCGCCCCGAAGCCGCGCTTCTATCTGCGCGAGGGCACGACCATCGCGACCGCCGCTTCACTGCTGCCGCGCTCTCCAGCGCTCGAGATTCTCGCGCGAACCGGCGAGACGAGCGCCATCGGGCCGATCGTGCTCGCGCGCTTGCGCGCGCCGGGCTTCGTGGAATTGGCCGGTCCGCCGAGCGCGGACGCATTGCGCCGCGTCGTGCGCGCGTTGTTCGCGCTGGGCAGCGAGTTCGTCGTCATCGACGGCGCGGTCGACCGGATCGCCGCCTTGCGCGACGGCGACGATGCGATCGTCGCGGCCGTCGGCGCGGCCGGCGCGCCCACGCAGGCGCGCGCCGTCGAGGACGTGCAGGCGCTCGTCGCGCGGCTGCGGCTGCGCGCCTTCGACCCGAGGCGCGAAGCGATCGTGCTCGAAGGCGCGTTGACGGCGGCGGCCGCCGCCGCTTTCGCGCGCGTGGGCGAGCGCCGCCAAATCGTGGTGCGCGACGGAACGCGGGTCGCGTTCGGCGGCCGCGCGCTGCTCACACTCTCCGGGCAGCTGGACCTGCGTTGCGAGCGCGAGTTGCGCCCGGTCGCGTGCACGATCGCTTCGATCGGCCGCGAGCACGACTTCGAGCCGCGCTCGTTCCTGCAAGCGGTCGCCGCGCGCACCGGACTGCCGGCGTTCGACGTGTACGCGGGCGCCGTCGCGTGGTGAACGTGCCCTGGACGGCCGAGACGGGCATTGCGATCGGCGCGGACTGGCTGCTCGCCGCGATCGCGCCCTCCGGCGTCTTCGGGCGACGGCATCGCGCGCACGAACGTGCTTTCCGCCGGGGGGATGAAGCGGCGGCCCGCGCCGCACTCGGCGCAGTCGAACGCGCCGCGCGCGAGCTCGCGCCCGAAGCGCTGGCGCAGCTTGCCGCGGCGCTCGCGGACGTTCCCGATCCTCGGGCGGCGCTGGCGCGGGCGCGCGCGGGCGAGGTGCTCGCCGACGTCGACTTCCACCAGCTGGCTCGTTTCGAGGACGGGCTGGCCGGCATGCAGGCCGTGGCCGGCGGAGCGCTCGACGTTCCGGCGCCCGACGACGCGCTGGCCGCGGCGTTCGCTCCCGGCCGGGGCTCGGCGCACTCGTTCTATCTCGCCGACGCGTTCGACGCCGAGCTCGCGACGCGGCGCGGCGAGGCCGCCGCGGCCGAGGCCGCTTTCGACGCGGCGCGCAGCCGGATCGCCGAAGCAGTCGCGCGCGCCCTCGGCATCACGCACGTCCGCGACGGCGAGTTCGTGGTGATGCGCGAGGCCTTCCCCGGGCCGCTGCCGGCCGCCGTCCGTGTCGTGCGCGAGGCGCCGACGTACCGGCTCTGCGAGCTGGTGCTCGACGACGAGGCGCTCGCGACACTGGAGGCGCGCGCTGCCGGAAAGGCGCGCGTGGCCGAAGCGGAAGAAGCCGTTCGTGCGCGTCTTTCGCAGGCGGTAACCGCCGCCGCGGGCGCGCTCGAAGAGGCCTGCGAGCGGCTCGGGGCGCTCGACTGCCTCGTGGCGCGCGCCCGTTTCGCGCAACGCTACGGAGCACGCGCGCCGCGGATCGCCGACGAGCCCGTTCTCGCCTTCAAAGACGCTCGCTGCCTGCCGCTCGAGGAGGCGCTGGCGCGGCACGGCCGGCGCTACACGCCGATCTCGCTGGAGCTCGCGGGCTTGGGCGTATTGACGGGGCCGAACATGGGCGGCAAGAGCGCGGCCTTGCGAACCTGTGGGTTCGTCGCGGCTTGCGCCGCTCTGGGCGTACCGGTTCCGGCCGCGAGCGCCCGGGTCGCGCTCTTCGACGAGATCGCCTGGTTGGGCATCGCGCCGGCCGCTGCGCGGGCGGCCGAAGAAGACGGGCTGCTCTCTTCGTTCGGAGCGGAAATCGTCGCGTTGCGCGCCTTCTTCGAGCGCGCCGCGACGCGCGCGCTGGTGCTGCTCGACGAGTTCGCCCGGACGGCCTCGCCCTCCGAAGCGCGCGCCCTTTCGATCGCCGTGCTGGAGACGCTGCGCGAACGCGGCGCGTGCGGCCTGGCGGCGACGCACCTGGCCGACGTCGGCGCGGCCGGCGGCCTGAGCCGCTTCGCCATCACCGGGCCGCGCGCGCTGCCCGAAGCAAGCGACGGGCCTTTGAGCCTCGAGGACGCGCTGGAGCGAATCGCGCAGGCGATGGATTACCGCGTTCGCCGGGTCGAAGCCGACGGGGCGCCGCTCGCCGACGCGCTCGGCTTGGCGCAAGCGCTCGGCCTCGAGCGATCCCTCGTGACGCGCGCCCGGGCCGTGCTGCTAGGAATCCCGGCTGCCGGACCGTAAGGCACGAGCTTTCCGTTCCGGGCCGGAGGAAGCGCCCAACTGTTCAGCTACGTCGTCCGCAGGAGCTTGCAGGCTATACCGCTGCTCCTGCTCATTTCGATCATCCTGTACTGGATCTTGAGCAATGCGCCGGGCGGACCGCTCGCCCCGTATTTGCAAAATCCACACATCACGCAGGCCGACATCGAGCGGCTCCGGCATAATTTTGGGCTCGACCAGCCGCTGCCGATCCGTTATCTGCGCTGGCTCGGGATGGTCGTAACCGGCAATCTCGGCTACTCGACTTCCAACTCCGAGCCGGTCGTGAGCGCGATCCTCGAACGGATGCCGGCCACGCTGCTGCTGATGGGCTGCTCGTTCTTCCTGTCGCTCGTCGTCGGCGTCGCGTTCGGGATCCTGGCCGCGATCAAGCCCTATTCGATGGTGGACTACCTGGTGACGACGTTCGCCTTCTTCGGGCAGTCGATGCCGGTCTTCTGGTTCGCGCTGATGCTGCAGCTCGCGTTCGCGGTCACCGGCATCACCGCGTTCGGCTACCACATCGCGCTGCCGTCGGCGGGCATTTCGTCGGGCGACGAGTTCGATTTGGGCGACCGCATCCAGCACCTCATCTTGCCTACGGTCGTGCTCAGCCTCGCGTACATCGCGACCTGGAGCCGCTTCACGCGCAGCTCGATGCTCGAAGTCGTCAAGACGGATTACATGCGCACGGCCGCGGCCAAGGGGCTCGACCGCTTCACCGTCATCATGCGCCACGGATTGAAGAACGCGCTGATCCCGGTCGTGACGATCATCGCGCTTTCGATGCCGGGCCTGGTCGCGGGCGCGGTCGTGACCGAAACGATCTTCGCCTGGCCCGGCATGGGCCGGCTGTTCTACAACGCGCTCGGCCAGTTCGACTTCTCGCTGCTCATGGGCTATCTGATGATGGTCTCGGTGCTGGTCGTGCTCTTCAATCTCGTGGCCGACGTCGCGTACGCGTGGCTCGACCCGCGCGTGAAGTACGACTGATGGCGACCACGCTCGCACCCGGCGCAATCGCGCCGCCCGTTGCCGACGACGACATACGCATCGAACGACACGGCGTCTGGAAGCGCTTCCGGCGCCACAAGCTCGCGCTGGCGGGAGCGGTCGTGCTGCTGCTGGTGACCTTCGTCGCGGTGTTCGCGCACTGGCTCGCGCCCGCCGATCCGAACTTCATCGATCAGGCGCACTGGTCGGGCTATCCGCTCGCGCCCGGCGTCGCGGGGCACGTGCTCGGGACCGATGAGAACGGCCGCGACCTGCTCTCGCGCTTGATGTACGGCGCGCAGATCTCGCTGACGGTCGCGTTCTTCGCCGTCGCCATGGAACTGCTGATCGGAACGGTCCTGGGCGCGCTGGCGGGCTACTACGGCGGCTGGATCGACTACTGGCTGATGCGCCTGACCGACGTCTTCCTCTCAATTCCGCTGCTGCCACTGCTGCTCGTGCTGACCGCCATCGTGTCGGCGACCTCGAGCAAGGCTTCGCTCGGTTTCGGCGTGATCGTGATCATCATCGGCGGCCTCTCGTGGCCGCCGGTCGCGCGGCTGGTGCGCGCCTCGTTCCTCTCGCTGCGCGAAAAGGAATTCTGCGAGGCCGCCAAGGCGCTCGGCAACCGCGACGGCCGGATCATCTTCCGGCATCTGCTGCCCAACGCCATCGCGCCAATCATCGTCCAAGGAACGCTCGAAGTCGCCAACGTCATCATCCTCGAGTCGACGCTCTCGTTTCTGGGATTCGGAATACAGCCGCCGACGGCTTCTTGGGGTAACATGCTCGCCAATGCTGAGTCGAACATGGCGATCGCGCCCTGGGTCGCGGTTTTTCCGGGCCTATGCATTCTCGTCACGGTGCTGGCGATCAATTATCTCGGGGACGGCCTCCGCGACGCACTCGACCCGAACATGAAATAGTGCGGCCGAGCCGGGCCGGCGCGCTGTTCGCGCTGGCCGTCCTGCTGACGGCGTGCAGCGGAAAGCAGCCCGAGCACGCGCCTCCCTCGACCGCGACGCCCCCCCTGGTCGCGCCGGCCGCCGCCCCCGCGAGCGCGTCGGTCCCCGTCAGCGCCACGGCCCGAGCTCTGGTCGCCGCCTCGTCCGCCCCGCGCCGAGCGGCGGCCCCGCCCAAGCCGGCCCCAATCGCGCCTGCCGCCACGGCGTCCCAGCCGAGCGGCGGGCCCGCATCCTCCGCTCCCGGCGCGCGGCCCGGGCCGTCCCAATCAGCGTCGCCTGCGGCTGCGGGGCCGGCGATTCTCTCCGCCTCGGCCTTGCCTACCGTCGTGCACGAGGGCCAGACCGTCACCTGGGACGTGCACACGACGACCGACGTGGTTGCGGTCGATGCGCACGTTCAGCTGGCTTCGTTCGCGCTGCGGCGGGACCGGCCGGGCCATTTCGGGCTGGCCTTCCAGGTCCCGAGCGGCGTGCCGCCCATCTTCCACGGCACCTACGCCGTCCAGCTGACCGCCCGAAACTCCAGCGGCGCGAGCGTCACGCGGACCCTGGAACTGCGCTTCGAGTAGCCGCCGCAGGCCCGACCAGGGGAGCGCGGCTCCCCGGCATGAAATAGTTGCGCCGCGGCTTTTCTTCGCGATAAGATGGCCGGGTTGTCCTGTCCCCCACGTGCGCGAGTGGCGAAATTGGTAGACGCACTAGCTTGAGGGGCTAGCGCCCGCAAGGGCGTGCTGGTTCGAGTCCAGTCTCGCGCATAAAGTACGGCCCGGCGAAGTTAAGCTCGCCCGCGAACGATGGCAAACGCCGGAGTCGTCTCCTCGCTCGCAGCCGCCCACAGGGCGCAGCCGCGAACCTGCAACCGCAAGCACAGAATCGCGGCCGCGGATTTAGCGTGCGCAGGCAAGCAGCGCCTGGACTATCGGTGCAAAAACGCGGCCGCCCATTCGAACCGCTAGGGTCCCGAAATGCAAACGACCGTGGGGGCCCCGCGCGCTTTGCGTGCGGGGGGCGCGCAGGCGCCGCAGCGCCGGAGCGCCTTCTAAAGTATTTCGCGGTGTGGGGCGAAGGCCCCACGCCGCGAAACTTAGGATTGGGGGCGTTCGTACAAGGGACCGTACCGCGGCCTCGGGCCCGGAGCCGAAGGAGTTTCCTATAGCGTGTGGCTGACCCGCTTCGCGATCACCCGGCCAGTCATTACCGCGATGTTCTTCATCGGCATCGCCGTGTTCGGGCTGATGTCGTATTTCGCGCTCGGGGTCAACCTGTTTCCGAACATCCAGTTTCCCTACGTGGCGGTCAGCGCGTCGTATCCGGGCGCCTCGCCGAGCGAGATGGAGAAGCTGGTCATCAAGCCGATCGAAGATCAGCTCAACGGGATGGAGAATCTCGACCGCTTGACCGCGACGGCGCAAGAGGGCACGGCCGTCGTGCTCGCTCGCTTCAAGCTCGGCACGGACCTCAACTACGAGACGATCGACGTCCAGCGCCGGGTCGACACGGCCCGCGTCTACATGCCGACCGATCTCGACCCGCCGTACGTCTTCAAGTTCGGGACCGCCTCCGATCCGATCGTCGAAGAGGCGGTCAGTTCCGACAAGCTCTCCGCGGCTCAGCTCTCCGATCTCATCAGCCAGCGCATCGTGCCCGATCTCAAGGGCGTCCCGGGCGTGCTCGACGTCGAGACGGCCGGAGATACGGCGCGCGAGATCCACGTCTTTCCCGATCCGCAGCGACTGCTCGCGACCAACGCGACCCTCGAAGACGTCAGCAACGCCCTCACCAATAACAACGCCAACCTGCCCGGCGGCCGGATGGACTCGCCGATCCAAGAGACGACGGTCTCGGTCCACGCCGACATCATCGGGCCGCAAGACATCCTGCGCATTCCGCTGCCCGTGCTCAACGGCGCGCAGAAGGATCTGACGATCGGTCACGTGGCCGCGGTCGAGGACGGCCACGTCGAGCAGCGCAGGCCCGCGACGTTCAACGGCGTGTCCGCGATCCTGCTCAACGTCGAGCGCCAGATCGACGCGGATACGGTCAAGACGACCGCGGCGACCCGCGCCGAGATGGCCGCGATCGCCAAGCAGTATCCCGAGATCCACTTCTCCGAGATCGACGCGTCGGCCGACTACACGAAAGCCTCGGTCGACGGCGTGCTGCAGAGTCTGCTCGAGGGGATCTTCCTCACCGCGATCGTCATGCTGCTGTTCCTGCACGCCTGGCGCAACGCGGTCGTGGTCATGATCTCGATCCCCGCCTCGCTGCTGGCAACCTTCGTGATGATGCGGATCATGGGGTTCACGATCGACATCATCTCGATGATGGGGCTCGGTCTCACGATCGGTATCCTCGTCGACGACTCGATCGTCGTGCTCGAGAACATCACGCGCCATCGCGACCTGGGCGAGCCGCCGCTCGAGGCGGCGTATACCGGGCGCACCGAGATCGGCAACGCGGCCATCGCGATCACGCTGGTCGACGTCGTCGTCTTCACGCCGATCGCGTTCCTTTCCGGGATCATCGGCCAGTACATGAAGGAGTTCGGGCTCGTCATCGTCGTGGCGACGCTCTTCTCGCTGCTGGTCTCGTTCACGCTGACGCCGTTGCTCGCCGGCTCGTGGTCGGTCCGCGAACACAGTCCCGCGGTGCCCCCCTGGGCGCGCTGGTTCCAAAACGGCTTCGAGCGGCTCGCACGGTTCTACACGCAGCGCGGCCTCCCGTGGGCGCTCGAGCACCGGCCCTTCATCCCCTTCATGTGCCTGCTCTTCGTGGTCGATGCGCTGACCCTCGTCGCGAACCCGCGTTACGCGCTCTCCATCAACGCGGCGGTCGCCGCGCTCTTCCTGCTGCTGGTCGTCGTTGCGACGCTCGTCACCCGCGCCGGTCTCACGAAGAACGGCGTCGCGGGGCGCGCCGTGCACTACGTCGCGGACAATCCACGCATGTACGCGTTTGCCGCGGTTTTCGCGCTCGTCGTGGGCCTGCTGTTTCTGCCGGCGCAAACGCTCGGCACGGAGTTCGTTCCGCCCGCAAGCACGGGCGTGCTGCACGGTTCGCTGACCTATCCGGTCGGACAGCCGCTGGCGACGACGCAGGCCGCGATGAACAAGCTCGACGCCGAGCTGCTGATGCTGCCTTACGTCGCGTCGGTGCTGAGCACGGTCGGAGCGAAGACGGTCGGGTTCAGCGTGGTCACCGGGGGCAACTACGCCGAGTTCGACGTGATCTTGGACAAGGCGCATCGGCGCAACACCGATCGGGTCCTCGGCGACGCGCGCAAGTTAGGCTGGGTCGTGCCCGGCGCGAACTACCAGATCGCGACCGAAGGGGGCGGTGCTTCCGGCGCCGAGATCTACTTCACGTTGACCGGTCCCGATGCGCTCATCAACGGGGCGGCTGAGAAGGTGGCCGCGCTGGCGCGCGCGCAGACCGGCGCCGTCAACGTCGTGACCAGTGCCGAGGCGCAGGGGCCGCGGCTCGACATCCAGATCGACGCGCGCCGCGCCGAAGTGCTCGGCGTCGCGCCGGGCGATGCTGCGCTGGCCGCGCGCATCGCGATCGGCGGCTACGTGCCGACCAAAGTGCGCTTGGACTCGGGGCTGACCGACGTGCGTGAAGAGTTCGCGCCCGACGCGCGAAACGACCTCGCGGTCATCCGGCAAGTGCGCGTGCGCGCGAACGACGGCACGATGGTTCCGCTCGGGCAAGTCGCGAGCTTCACGCTGACCAAGGCGCCGACGAAGATCGAGCGCCAGAACCGCGAGCGCGTCGTGCGCGTCTTCGGCGACGTCGATCCGAACTCGCACGTCGCGCTGGGCCAGATTCTCGCTCCGATCAACCGCGCGCTGGCGACGCCCGGCTTCTTGCCCGACGGCGTCAAGGCCACCTCGGACGACGGCGACGCTCAGCTCTACAACGATACCTTCAGCAGCATGGCGGTCGCGCTCGCGACCTCGTTCGTGCTCGTTTACATGCTGATGGTCGTGCTCTACGGCTCCTTCGTCGAGCCCTTCATCGTGATGTTCTCGGTGCCCGTCGCGATCGTCGGCGCGCTCGGCGGACTGGCGCTGCGCCACCAGACGCTCAACTTGTTCTCGTTGATCGCGATCGTCATGCTCTTCGGACTGGTCGCGAAGAACGGGATCCTGCTCGTCGACTATGCGAATCAGCAACGCCGCAAGGTCGGGCTCAACGTCTTCGAGGCGATGAAGCAAGCGGCGGCGATCCGCTTCCGGCCGATCTTGATGACGACGTGCGCGATGATCTTCGGCATGCTGCCGCTCTCCCTCGGGCTGACCGAGGGCGCGGAGGAGCGCGCTTCGATGGGGACCGTCCTCATCGGCGGATTGATCAGCTCGCTGGTGCTCACGCTTGCGCTCGTGCCGGTCGTCTACACCTATGTCATGGGCGCGGTCGACGCGCGGACGCGGCGGCGCGAAGCCCGGCGCGCCCGCCGCCGGGAGCACGCGCTGCCCGAGATCGACCGGCCTCCCGTCGGGGCGGGGCGCGGCTGAAAGGGTAAGGCCACCTGCCCGCCAGGCGTGCGGCCTGCTGATTGTGGGTAAGAAGCGGGCATGGTCCGCAATAATGTATTTCTCATGTCCTGCGGGGTGCTCGCGTCCCTCGCCTCACTTCAGCTTTGCGCCGTTCCGGCGCTCGCCGCCGACGTCTCGGTGACGGTGAACGGCCAATATGTGTCGATCGCTCCTCCGCCGCTCGAGCGTGCGGGGCGCGTCTTCGTTCCGCTGCGCGGCATTTTCGAGAAGCTCGGCGCAAGCGTGGTCTATTCGGGCGGCATCATCAATGCGACGGGCTCCGGGCGCACGATCTCGCTCAAGATCGGCTCGACGCAGGCAATGGTCAACGGTCAGCCCCAGCCGCTCGACGTCGCGCCGTTCATCGTCGGCGCGAGCACCTACGTGCCGTTGCGTTTCGTCTCCGAGGCTCTGGGCGCCGGCGTCAACTACGACGGTACGAATCGCGTCGTCGCGCTCAATACGAACGGCAACAACGCGCCGCCGCCCAACGCTCCGCCTCCGCAGCAGCCGATGCAGAACGGTCGCGCGCTGAGCAACGTGCTGCCGGCCCGCGATGCCGCGGTCGGGGCGGAGAGGCCGACGATCTCCGCCGATTTCACCCAGCCGGTCGATCCGAACAGCGTGCGCTTGAGCCTCGACGGGCTCGACGTGACCTCCGGCGCGACCCGTTCGAGCTCGGGCTTCATCTACGCGCCGCAGTCGCCGCTGCAGTCGATGAAGCACCGCGTCGACGTCACCGGGACCTTCCGTTCCGGTGAGCCCTTCTCGCAGAGTTGGTCGTTCGCGTCGGGTTCCGCGCCGCAGCAGAACTCGCTCGCGATCAGCGCACCGCAAAACAACGCTCCGGTCGGCTCGAACTTCGTGGTGAGCGGCAGAACCGCGCCGAACGCGCGCGTGCACATCGTGGCCGGCGCGAGCGCCTCGGTCGGCGGCCTCTTCGCATTCGGCACGGGCTCGTACACGGGCGACACCGTCGCCGATGCGAGCGGCAGATTCTCGCAACAGGTACAGCTGCAAAGCGTCCGCGGCTCGCAAATCGCGGTAACCATAACCTCGACCGATCCGAGCACGGGCGAAAGCGCGCAGCGAAAGCTCAGCTTGAGCCTGCAATAGGTAGCGTTCCGCGGGGTGCCGAACGCGCGCTGCGCATCCTGGACGAGACGACGAAGAAGGTCGAAGGGACGCGCGCGGCGCTGATCACCGGCGCCGCGCGCGGCCTGGCTCGCGGGGTCGCCGTCGAGTTGGCGCGCATCGGATACCGGCTCGCCTTCACGTACCGGCCGGGCGGAACGCCGCCCGATGCAACGGCCGCGATGGTGCGCGCGGTGGGCATCGAACCGGTCGTCATCGCCGCCGACCACGCGAAATCGGGTGAGACCGCGCGTAGCGTGGAGGCGGCGGAGGCGGCGCTGGGCGCGGTCGACGTGCTCGTGCACGCGGTGGGCCCGATCGTCGTGCGGCGTTTTGCGCGAAGCACGCTCGACGATTACCAGGCGATGCTCGACGGGAATCTGCGCAGCGCGGTCGAGGCTGCGTTCGCGGTGCTGCCCGGCATGCGCGAGCGCGGCTACGGCCGGCTCGTGTTCTTCGGGATGAACGGCTCGCACGTGACGGAGCCTGCGGTGGGAATGAGTCTCTACGGAGCGGCCAAGGCGGGCGTGGTCACGTTCGCGCGCGCGCTCGCGCTCGAAGAAGCGAAAGCAGGAATCACGGTGAACGTGGTCGAGCCCGGCGACATTCGCGACAAGGAGGCCGGTCGCGCAGGGTCGCGTGAAATCCCCGCCAACAACCCGACCGGCCACGCGGGTTCCTGGGAGGACATCGCTTACGCGGTGCGATTTCTCGTTTCGGAGGAGGCGAGCTTCATCAACGGTTCGACGATTGCAGTCAACGGAGGGCTGGTGGGGCCGCACGAGTGATACTCCTGGTCTGGAGCGTCATCGCGCTGGTCTTCATCGTTCGCGCTATCGGCGCGTTCACGATCCCGCTCACCGGCGACGAAGCGTATTACTGGGAATGGAGCCGGCGGCTGGCCTTCGGCTACGTCGATCATCCGCCGGCCGTGGCCTGGACGATCGCGGCCTTCTCGCAGTTCGGTCACAATGCCGGGATGGTCCGCATCGGCTTCGTGCTGTGCGGCGTCGTCGCGTCGCTGGGGCTCGCGGGCTGCGCGACGGAACTGACCGGCGACCGGCGCGCCGGCGCCGTCAGCGCGCTCGCGCTGGCGCTGACGCCGCTGGCATCGGTCGCCTTTGGCTCGGCCTCGCCCGACGGACCGTATTTGATGTTCTGGTCGCTGGCGCTGTGGTTCGCCGCGCGGGCGTTCAAACGCGACCGGCCGGCCGATTGGGTGCTCCTGGGCGTCTCGGTCGGCGGCGTCTTGCTCTCGCGCGTGCTCGGCTTCGCGCTGCCGTTCGGGCTGATGGTGTATTCGCTCGCCCCCGCGCGGCGCCACGTGTGGCGCCGCGGCATGCCGTTGATGCTGCTCGCCGCGCTCGCGGTCTGCACGCCCTTCCTGGTATGGAACGCGCAGCACGACTGGGTCACGATTTCGTTCGCGCTCGTCCATCGCCACGAAGAGGCCCACTCGTTCTCCGTGCGGCGCGTGCTCGAACTGATCGCGACGCAGTTCGCCGCCTACTCGCCGGGAATCTTCTGCGCGGTGTTGGCCTGCGCGATCCGGCCGCGCAACGCGCTGTTGGCGTGGACCGCGCTGCCGCAGCTCGTGATCGTGACGTTGCTGGCGTTCTTCGAGCGGGTCGAGATCCACTGGATCTTTGGGACGTTCGTCTCGCTTTGCGCGATGCTCGGCGTGGCCTACGTCGAGATCTCGCACCGGCTGAAGATCATCTGGACGACGGTCTCGATCGTTCCGGCCGCCGTCCTGCTGCCGGCGCTGTTCGCGTTCACGCTCGCGCCGGTTCCGATCTATCACTTCGTGCATCGCGAGACGGGCGCGCAACTGCGCAACGGCGGCCCCTTCGAGATCATGACCTATCAGATGGTCGCCCAGGACGCGGCCCGCTTGGCGGACCAGAACGGCGCGGTCGTGATGACGGACGGTTACGGACTTTCTTCGGTGATGGATTTCGACGCCGGCGTGACGCCGGTCGTCATCGGCTACGATTGGCAGGGTCGCGAGTCGCACGAATGGTTTCCCGACAGCCGGCGTCCCGGCCGCGCGCTGTTCGTCGACAAGGAGCCGCTCTCGACCCGGCCCGACATCGCGCTGCACTTGCGGCGGGCTTGCGCGAGCGTTCGCGACGGCGGCGTCCACCGCTTCAGCTACGGCGGCGTGATGCGCGACTACTACTACACCTGGTGCGACGGGCTGGCGCCGGACGGTCTGGCCATTCTGCGTTGGGAGCGCGAGAGTTGAGCGCCAGGCCGCTCGACTACATCCCGCTCACGGCTACCGCGGGGCGGCGCCTGGCGACGGCCGAGCTGCGTGCGCTCGCGCTCGACCGGATGCGCGGGCTCGGGTACGCCTACGTCGGCAGCGAGCTCTCGCCGGCGAACACCGGCTTACGCTTCGACGTGGTCGGCGTCGCCAAGCACACACGCCAAGTTCGCATCTACGAGGTCAAGTCGTCACGCGCGGATTTCCTGAGCGACCGGAAGTGGGAGCGGTATCTCGACTACTGCACGCACTTCGCCTTCGTGGCGCCGGCCGGAGCGATCTTCCGCTGGGAGCTGGCGCGCGAAGTCGGGCTCATCGAATACGGCGCGCCGGCGTTCGAACGGATGCGGCGCGCGAGACGCTTCGGCTTGACGATCCTGCGCGAAGACTGCCTGCGCGCGACCCGGCCGTCGCTGCGACTGCGCGAAGGCGTCGCAGACGAAGCCTGGATCGCGCTGCTCGAGACGATCGCGCTCGGGATGCGGGCCTCCGCCTGCGCTCCCGAATTCGAAGGAGGGTCGGGAATCTGAAGGCTCGTCTTTGCGGCGCGCTGACGCTGCTCGTGTGCTCGCTGCTCGCCGGTTGCGGCCACCCCGCTGCAACGCAACGACCGGGTCCCTTCACGCCGCGCTGGACGACGTTCGTGCCGCGCCCGCATCCGACGTGGACGGCGCAGCAGCGCGCTGAAGTCTCGCGTTCCATGAGCTCGATCTTCAGCGACGACATCCTGCTCGACAGCGGCATCGCAGTCGTGGCCGAGGACGGGACGGTCCTGTTCGCGCGCCATGCCGGCAAGCCGTACGTGCCGGCCTCGACGTTGAAGCTGCTCGTCGGCGCGACCGCGCTCAACGTTCTGGGCCCGGCGCATCGCTTCGAGACGAGCTTCGTGGCGCTGGCGCCGCCCGATCAGGGCGGCGTCGTGCACGGGCCGGTGTGGCTGGTCGGCAGCGGCGATCCGCTCTTCACGTCCGACGATCTGCGCGCCGGCGTCGGCGCGCTGCACCGCGCCGGCGTGCGCGCGATCGAAGGCCCGCTCTGCGTGGACGCGGGCGCGTTCGCGGGGCCCGAGCGTAATCCCCACTGGGATCCCGACGACGCAAACTACGATTACGCTCCGCCTACGAGCGCCGTCTCGCTCGACGAGAACACCGCCGAGTTCGACGTGACGCCCGGCGCGCCGGGGGAAGCTGCGAAGATCGAGGTCGTGCCCACCAACGTGAGCGTCGCGTTCAGCGGGACGATCTCGACCGCCTACGCCTCCGATTCCGACGTGTCGATCGACCTGGGCACGGATCCGCCCGCGAATTCGCACAGCCTGCCGGCGCGCGACACGTACGTCTTGGGCGGCTACATCGTGCCCGGCGAGACGCAAAAATTTTGGAAGCCGATCGTCGACGTTCCGCATTTCGTCGGCGGAGCCGTAGCCGCGATGCTCGCCGAGCGCGGCATCGCGCTCGACGGCGGCTATCGCGTCGGACCGGCGCCGCTCGCCGCCGAGCCGTTATGGGTCCACCGCTCGCAGCCGCTCGGCGACATCGTTCACGAGATGCTCGTCAATTCGAACAATCACACCGCGGAGCAGCTGTTGCGTATCCTCGGCGAACGCGACGGCCGCGCCGGGACCGACGTCGCCGGCGTGCAGCAAGAGCTGCACGGGCTCGACGCCCTGGGTGCGCCGCACGACAATCTCCGCGTCTACGACGGCAGCGGCCTGGCCCCCCAAGATCACGTGGCCCCGCTCACACTTGCAAAATTAGTCGCGGCCGAGGCGAGCGGCCCGGACGGCGCGGTTTTCGTTCGCATGCTCGCCCGCGTCGGCCTCGAGGGGACCGCAAAACATCACGACCTTACCTCGGCCGCGGGGCGCGTCCGCGCCAAGACCGGACATATCGACAGCGTCAACGGGTTGGCGGGGACGGTCTTGACGCGCCATCACGGCCGCGTCGCTTTCGATTTCATCGTCAACGACCCGCGAGCCGATGCCGACGTCGTCACGGTAGAGGAAGACCACGCGCTCGACGCGCTGAGCGACTTTTAGTTCGTTTCCTAAGCACGTTACGCTTGCACCGGCGGGCGAGTCCGGCGGCTCGGCAGACAAGCGCTCTTGCCGATAACTATTAACAAGACGATGCATTCATCATGCTGAGCCGCTTTCGTGCAATTGCCATAGGTTCGGCCGTCGCCTCCGCTGGAGCGGCGTGCGCGATCCTGTGGCGGCGGACCCGGCGCTCGTCGGCCGAGCTTACTTCGGCGCGAGCCGAGCTCCTGACGCAAGAGCTGCTCGGCCGCGCGATGATCGACTCCGCGCGCGCCAGCGTTGCCCTGCTGGACCAGACCGGCCGGATCTTTCAAGTCAATCAGAACTGGCGCGAGTTCGCCGAGGCGAACGGTTACGCCGGCCCCGGATACGGGGTCGGCGCCTCGTATCTCGACCTGTGCTCGCGGGCGCAGCGCGCGCCGTTCGATCCGCAGGATGCATGTACGGCCGCTCAAGCAAAGCGAGCGATCGAAGCGGTCTTGTCCGGCGCCAGCGATTCCTATCGCATGCTCTACCCGTGTCATCCGCCGCAGGCGGAGCGTTGGTTCGAGATGACCGTGACCCCGATGGACCTCGGAGGCCGCAGGGGCGCGGTCGTTCGGCATTTCAACGTTACCGATCAAGCCTTGGTGCAGCGCGAACTGCTGCGCCAGAGCGAGTTGCTGCAGGCGATCGGCGCGCAGCTTTCGGTCACGATCTTTCAGCGGTTCCTGCGCGCCGGCGAGTGGGACTACGTGTACGCGAGCGAGGGCGTTTGCGAGACGTTCGGATGCGGCCCCGGCGGCTTGCGCTCGTTTCAAGAGGACCGAATCTTCAGCGTCGTCTTCGAGGACGACCGCGAACGCGTCGTGCGTTCGTACCAGGAGGCGGTCGCGAGCGGGGGCGGCGTGTGGCGCTCGGAGTTTCGCCTGCGCGACGGAAAGAACACGATCCGCTGGATGGACGCCGTGGTGCGCCTCAAAGTCGAGGAAGGCCGCGAGGTCGAGTCGTTGTGGGTCTTGCACGACGTCTCCGAACAGCGGCTGACCGCTTTGCGCGTGCGTTACGCCTACGAGTACGACGCGCTGACCGGACTCTTCAGCCGGGCCTATTTCGAAACCGCGCTCGCGGAAGCGCTCGAATCCTACGCTCGCACCGGCCGGACGTGCGCGGTCGTCGTGCTCGACATCGACGGCTTCCGGGAAGTGAACGAAGTCTACGGCATGGCCGTCGGCGATCAGCTCCTGCGCGAAGTAGCGCTGGGGATCGCGTCCTCGGTCCGCGGCAACGACCTGGTAGCGCGCATCGACTCCGACAAGTTCGGCGTGCTCTGCGAAGTGCCCTCAGCGGAAGCCGCGCTCGAGCTGACGCGGCGTCTGGTCAGCGAGCTGCACCGCACCTACGACGCAGGCGGGCATCGCATCGCGATCACGTTCAGCGCCGGGATCGCCGCCCCTCGCGACGGGCTCACGAAGGTCGCGGATCTGCTGCACGACGCGGACAGTGCGTTCGAGCGGGCACGCGCTTCGGGCGGCAACACCGCTCGTGCGTATGCGGAGCAAATGCGGCTCGACAGCGTCGAGCGCGTCAGGTTGCGCGACGCGTTGCGAGAAGCGCTCGAGCGCGGCGACCAGTTCGAGTTGCACTATCAGCCGGAGGTCGAGATTCGCACCGGCCGCATCGTCGGCTGCGAGGCGCTTTTGCGCTGGCGGCACCCGACCGCCGGACCGCAATCGCCCGCTCGCTTCATTCCGATCGCCGAACAGAGCGGGCTCATCGTGCCGATCGGCGAGTGGGTGATGTTCGAAGCCTGCCGCCAGTTCGCTGCATGGCGGGCCGCCGGCTTGGACCCGGTCCCGATCGCCGTCAACGTTTCGGCCGTGCAGTTTGCGCACTCGGACGTGCTCTCGCTCATCTCGCGAGCGCTCGCTACGACCGGCGCGCCTGCCGGAGCGATCGACATCGAGATCACCGAAAGCGGGCTCGTCGACTGCTCGAACCGGCTCGTCGAAGAGCTCGAGCAGATCCGGCTGCTCGGCGTTCGCATCGCCCTCGACGACTTCGGCACCGGCTTCTCGTCGCTCAGTTATCTGCGGCGCCTGCCCCTCTCGTCGCTGAAGATCGACCAGAACTTTGCGCGCGGCGCCGTCCAGAACGCAAGGGACGCGGCCATCGTCCGTTCCATCGTAGGGCTGGCGTCGGAACTGGGTTTACGCACGATCGCCGAAGGCGTCGAGACCGCCGAGCAGCTTGCTTTCCTGCGCGCGACCGGCTGCGACGAGATGCAGGGGTACTACGTCAGCCGCGCGCTGCCGGCCGCCGAATTCAGCCGGTTCCTCACCGCCGGAGCGGCCGTCGTCGCCGAGAAGATCCTTTCGCCGCTGCGCGCAGCCGCGGGCGATTAACCGGGCTCTTTGCAGCTGCGTCGAGCAGCGGACTTTTTCGGGAGCGCGCGAACCCTCCGCCCGATGGAAATCGACGCCGCGACGCTCGACGCCGTTCTCGCCAGTGCGCTCGGCGCCGGCGACTATGCGGACGCATTCTACGAGCGGCGCGTCACGCGCTCGTTCCGCCTGCAAGACGGGCGCATCCACGAAGCCGGGGTTTCGGTCGCGAGCGGGGTCGGCATTCGCGTGATCTCTGGGGAGCGCGCCGGCTATGCGCACTCCGACGACCTCTCGCGCGAAGCGTTGCTGCGAACCGCGCGGGTCGCCACGCTCGTCGCGAAGGACCGCACGGCGCACGCCGACGTCGTCGCGCTTCCGCGAGCGCCGGGAAAGCCGTTCTCGGTCTATTTCCCCGCCCAGCCGATCGAGCTCGAGGCGAAGCCCGCGACCTACGTCGACATGTTGGCCCGCGCCGACGTCGCGGCCCGCGCCTTCGACCCGCGCGTCAAAGCGGTCAACGCCTCAATCTCCGACGAGCTGCAAGAGGTCGTCATCGCGAACAGCGAAGGCCTCTTCGTGCGCGACCGCAGGCCGCTCGTGACGCTCGGCGTGCAGTGCATCGCGGCGGGCGAGGTGCGCGGCTCAGGCTTCTTCGGCGACGGGGCGCGCTCGAGCATCGACTACTTTCTCGAGCGCACGCCCGAAGAGATCGCGCGCGAGGCGGCCCGGGTCGCCTGCGTCAACGCCGATGCGAGCGACGCTCCCGCGGGCGAGATGGAAGTCGTGGTCGGCGCGGGCAGCGGCGGCGTGCTGCTGCACGAAGCGGTCGGTCACGGCCTGGAGGGCGACTTCAACCGGCAAGGCACGTCACTCTACAGCGGACGGATCGGCGAGCGAGTCGCGAGCGAGCTCGTCACGATCTACGACGACGGAAACCTCACCGGCGAACGCGGCAGCCTGACGGTCGACGACGAGGGGACCCCCGGCCAGCACAAAGTCCTGGTCGAGAAGGGCATCTTGCGGGGCTACATGCAGGATCATCTCAACGCGACCCTGATGGGCGTCGCCTCGACCGGCAGCGGCCGCCGTCAATCGTTCCGCTCGATGCCGCAGCCGCGCATGTGCAACACCTACATGCCCAGCGGCGATTCCACGTTCGACGAGATCCTCGGCTCGGTCAAGCGCGGCATCTTCGCGAAGTCGTTTGCGGGCGGCCAGGTCGAGATCAGCAAGGGCGACTTCGTCTTCATGCTGGCCGAGGGCTACTTGATCGAGAACGGCAAATTGACGGCGCCGATTCGCGGCGCGACGCTCATCGGAAACGGGCCCGACGTGATGACCCGCGTCGTGGCCGTCGGCAACGACGGGCGGCTCGCCGCCCGTTATTATACGTGCGGCAAGGGCGGTCAATACGTTCCGGTCGGCGTGGGCATGCCGACGGTGAAGATCTCGAGCGTGACCGTGGGAGGATCGGCGTTTGGAGGCTGAGCTCGAGCTTGCCGAGCGCGTCGTAGCGGCCGCCGTTTCGGCCGGTGCGAGCGAGGCCGAGGCGACCTTCACCGTCGCCGATCGCTTCAGTACTGAAGCACGCGACCGCGAGATCGCCAAACTCGAACAGTCGCGGGCCCGCGGTCTGTCGCTGCGTGTCTTTCTCGAAGGCGCGAAGGCCTCGCTGTCGACGACGGACTTCAGCGACGAGGGTCTGCAGCGGTTCGTCAGCGAGGCGGTCGAAGCGGCCCGCTTCGTCGGCCGCGATCCGCACGGCGGCCTGCCGAACGAGACGCCGCCCTCGAGCGACGAGGCACTCGGGCTCTATTCGTCCGACGTGCGGGAGCACAGTCCAGAAGCGAAGATCGAGGAGGCGCTGGCACTCGAAGCGGCGGCGCGTGCCTACGATCCGCGCATCGTCAACACCAGCGGCTCGCGCGTCGCCGACGCGGTCGTCACGCTCGCACTCGTGAATTCGCACGGCTTCCGCGGAGCGTTCCGCTCGTCGAGCGCGATGCGCAGCTCCGGTCCGATCGCGCAAGACGGCGCCGACAAACGGGTCGCCCACTACGGCTCGGCGGCGCGCGGCTACGCTTCGCTCGAGACGGTCGAGTCGGTCGCCGCATTCGCCGCCCGCCGCGCGGTCGGCATGATCGGCGCGCGCAAGCCGCACACGATGCGCTGTCCGGTCATCTTCGAGCGCGACGTGGCCGCGCACGTCCTCTCCGACGTCTTCAGCGCGCTCAGCGCGGCGAACGTGGCGGTCGGCAATTCGTTCTTGCTCGACCGCGTCGACACGCAGGTCGGCAGCGAGCTGGCCACGCTGGTCGACGACGGGCGTCTGCCGGGATGTCTGGGGACCTCGCCCTTCGATTCGGAGGGCGTCCCGACGCGCCGAACCGTGGTTTTCGAGCGTGGTCTGCTGCGCACGTTTCTCTACGACAGCTACTATGCGCGGCGGCTGGGCGCGAAGAGCACGGGCAACGCCGCCGGGGGCGGCATCGGGCCCAACAACTTCTACTTGGAACCCGGCGAACGCAGCCTCGCGGAGCTGATCGCCGCGACGCCGCGCGGGGTGCTGGTCCTCGACACGATCGGCTTTTCGACCGAGTCGGTGACCGGTTCGTACAGCCGCGGCGCGCGCGGCTTTCTTATCGAGAACGGCGAGCTGGCGCATCCGATCGACGAGTTCACCATCGCCGGCAACCTTGCGACCATGCTCGGCTCGATCGACGCCGTCGCGAGCGACCTGCGCTTCGACTCCTCGATCGTCAGCCCGTCGTTTCGCGTTGCGGAAATGACGATCTCCGGCAACTAGAAGAAGGACTTAGTCGCTAAGCTTGCTAGGATACGCTTACTGAATCTTTAGGGCAACCTCGCTGCCGCCCTGCCGCTTTGCGACGATCGATACGGAAGGCGCTTTCAGCGAGGGGGGTTTCGCTCGGCCGCTTGAAAACGGAGAATCATGGCTTCACCCGCGATCGGTTACACGCTCATCATGCGCCTCGAGATGGCCTCACATCCCGGCGCGTTCGGACAACTCGCTTCCGCGATCGGCGACGCGGGCGGCATCATCGGTGCCGTCGACATGCGCTCCGCCGGACGCACGCACACCACGCGCGACGTCTCGGTGACGGTCGCGTCGGATTCGGTCGCCAACGCCGTGCGCGCGGCGGTCGAGCGGGTCGACGGCGTGCGCATCGTCGGCGTGTCGGATTCGACGTTCCTGGCGCACCTCGGCGGCAAGATCACGGTTCAACCGAAGATCGCCGTCAAGACACGTAACGATCTTTCGAAGGTCTATACGCCGGGCGTAGCGCGCGTCTCGCTGGCGATCGCGGCCGACCCGAACAAGGCTTTCCAGCTGACGATCAAGCGCAACTCCGTCGCCGTGGTCAGTGACGGGACGGCCGTGCTCGGACTCGGCGACATCGGTCCGTACGGCGCGGCGCCCGTCATGGAAGGCAAGTGCATGCTGTTCAAGCAGTTTGCCGACATCGACGCCTTCCCGATCTGCCTGGATACGAAAGACACCGACGAGATCGTCGACACGGTCACGCGGATCGCGCCGATCTTCGGCGGCATCAACCTCGAAGACATCTCGGCGCCGCGCTGCTTCGAGATCGAGCAGCGTCTGCAAGACCGGCTCGACATTCCCGTCATGCACGACGACCAGCACGGGACCGCTTGCGTCATCTTGGCGGCGCTCATCAACGCGTCGCAAGTCGTCGGCAAGCGCCTGGAAGATCTCGTCGTGGTCGTGGCGGGCAGCGGCGCCGCCGGGACCGCCACGATGAAGATGCTGCTGGCCGCGGGCGTGCGCGACGTCATTCCGGTCGACCGCGCGGGCGCCCTCAACCGCGCCGACCATTACACCAACTCGCACTGGACCTGGCTGGCGGAGCACACGAACAAGGAGAACAGGCGCGGCTCGCTCTCCGAGGTGCTCGTCGGCGCCGACGTCTTCATCGGCGTTTCGGCCCCCGGCATCTTGCGCCCGGAGGACATCCAGCGCATGGCGCGCGATCCGATCGTCTTCGCGATGGCGAATCCGACCCCCGAGATCATGCCCGATGTGGCCGCGCCTTACGTAGCGGTGATGGCGACCGGTCGCTCGGACTTTCCGAATCAGGTCAACAACCTGCTGGCCTTCCCGGGTATTTTCCGGGGCGCGCTCGACAGCCGCGCCGCTAAAATCACCGAAGGCATGAAGTTGGCGGCCGCCAAAGCGATCGCCGCCATCATCACCGATTCGGAACGTGGCCCGGAATACGTGATCCCGAGCGTCTTCGATACTCGCGTCGTCGATGCCGTCGCGCAGGCCGTCTCCAATGCGGCCGCCGAAGAAGGCGTAGCCCGCCGCCAGCTCCTGGTCGCAGAAGGTGAGGAATACGCAACAGCGCAGGCGTGAGTTCGTCCGCGAGGCGTGGACATGAACTCCGGTCAACCAACAGCCCGGATCCTCATCGTCGAGGACGATCCAGACATCGCTACATTCGAGCGGGTCATGCTTGCCCGTGCCGGCTACGACGCACGAGTCGCCCAGACCGGACGGGAAGGCCTCGAGATGGTCCGTGAGTACCGGCCCGACGTCGTCCTGCTGGACATCGGTCTGCCCGACATGTCGGGTCTCGACGTCTGCACGACGATCGCCGAGACGGCGGATTCCTACATCTTGATGGTCAGCGGCCATTCCAGCGAAGAGGTTAAGCTGCGCGGCTTGGGGCTGGGAGCTGACGACTTCATCACCAAGCCGTTTTCCAGCAACGAGCTGCTGGCGCGCATCGGCTCCTTCCTGCGGCGTCGCGAGCGTTCGCGCTCGCGAGACAACGACGGCCGGCTCCAAGTCGGCGACGCCGTGCTGGTCCGTGACCTGCACACCCTCGAAAAGGAAGCGAAGTCGGTCAGCCTCACGGCGCTCGAGTTCCGCCTCCTGTGGTTCTTGGGAGAAGCCGACGGCAAGCTGTTGACCCGCGCGCAAATCCTCGAGCGGGTCTGGAACGACGTCTCGGGCGTGCCCACGCGCGTCGTCGACGTCCACGTCGCCGCCCTGCGCAAAAAGCTCAACGAGGTCCGCGCCACCCTCCAAATCTCGTCGGTCCGCGGTATCGGTTACCGTTTGGACGCCACCCCATAGTGCTGCGCACTATGGGGACCCCGGGAGTTTAAAAGGACTCCGGCGCTTGCGCGCCTGCGCGCTAGCCCCAAAATGCTGCGCATTTCGGGGACCCCGGGAATTTTAAAGGCACTCCGGCGCTGCGCGCCTGCGCGCCCCCCCACGCGCAGAGCGCGTGGGGCCCCCTTTCCGGTATTGTTGGGGTTGTAGGGACCGGGATGGGGCTTGTGCTATGCGGTGCTGATGGCGGCGGTGGCTCACTAGTGCGCACCTGGGGGCGCGGAGGCGCGCAGCGCCGGAGTGCTTTCAAAGCCGTCGAGCATCCCCGTCGTGCGTAGCATGACGGGGATACTCGACGCGCGGGATAAGCGGCCGCTGTACGTGCAGATTGCGGACGAGATCGGGGCGCGCATCGAGCGCGGCGAGTTGGCGGAAGGCGAACGGCTGCCGGGGATGCGCGGGCTGGCGGCTGAGCTCGGATGTGGGCTGGTGACGGTCTCGCAGGCCTACGATGCGCTGGTCGCGCGCGGCCGCGCCCTGACGCGCGTCGGCAAGGGCACCTTCGTGGCGTCCTCGCGCGCACCGAGCGAGCCGTTCGCGCGGCGCTGGGAACCCGAGATCGGCAGCCTCTCGCGAGCTCGGATGGAAGGCGTGCTCGACCGGCTCGCGCGCGCCGGCGCGCCGGGGGCGATTTCGCTGGCGACGGGCCACCCGGCACCCGAGACCTTCCCGCTGGCCGAGTTTGGCCGCGCGATGCAGCGCACGCTTGCCGACGACCCGGCTGAGATGATGCAATATGCCTCTGGAAGCGGCGATCCCGATCTGCGCGCGACACTGGCGCGCGGCTTGCGCGCGCGCGGCGTTCCGGCCCAACCCGACGATCTCGTCGTCTGCTCGGGCGCGCAACAAGCCGCGGATATCGTCGCCTCCACGCTGCTCGAAGCCCGAGCGGTCGTGGCGGCCGAAAGCCCGAGCTACGCGCCGACGCTCGGGATCTTCGACGCGCGCGGCGCGTCCTACGTCGAGATCTCGGCCGACGCGGGCGGCATTCGCGTCGACGACGTCGAGCGCGTCTTCTCCGAATACCGGCCGCGTCTGTTCTACGTCAATCCGTTCGCACAGAATCCGACCGGTGCGGTGCTGCCCGAGCGCCGCGCCAAAGCGATCGTCGCGCTGGCGCGGCGCTTCGACGTGGTGATTTTGGAAGACCAGACGGGTTGGGTGTTCACCTACGACGGTGAAGCGCCCGCGCCGCTCGCCGCGCACGACACCGACGGGCGCGTCGTGCTGATCGAAAGCCTCTCGAAATCGATCTTTCCGGCCTTGCGGGTGGGCTACGTCTACGCGCGCGGCGGCTTGCGCGCGGCGTTCGAGTCGGCCAAGATGCGGGCCGACTCGTTCACCTCGACGCTCACGCAGCGCGCGCTGTGGCGCTTCCTCGTTTCGCCGGCCTATCCCAAGCATTTGCGCGCGGCACGGGCGCTCTACCACGCGCGCCGCGACGCGTTCGTCGCGAACCTCGCGAGCGAATTGCCCTGGGCCGAGGTCGCGCCGCCTGCCGCGGGCGTGACGCTGTGGCTGCCGTTGCCGTCGCGCTTCTCGTCGCAGGCGGCCTTCGACGCCTGCGCGCGCGAAGGGGTGCTCGTCATGCCTGCCGACCCGTGGTATCCGACGCGCGCCGGGCCGGCTGCGCTGCGTCTGGGATTCGGTGATTTGGACGAAGCCACGGCGGCTGAGGCGATCGCTCGTCTCGCGCGCGGGCTGCGACAGGAGCGCTTCACCGCGCGCCCGTAAGCCTATCCGGCTCAAACGTTCCGCCAAGGAGTCCCAATGCCCAACGCAGGGCGCATCGTTACGATCGTCGTCGCCCTCACGCTGATCGCCGCTCGGCCCTCGATCGCTCCAGCCCTCATGCGACCGGCCGGCGTCGTCTTCTCCGCTCCGGCGGGGCATGCGCCGGCGGGCTCGACCGGCGGCCCGTCGGATCCCTTCGAGCAGATCTTGCCTTCCGGCAGAATCGTGAAGCCGTCGGGCAAGAGCGTCGTCGTCGGCATGAACGCGCTCGGCATCGCCCTCTCGCCGGATGGGCGCTTCGCGATCGTCTCCAACGACGACGAGCGCGAAGCCAAGGAAGTCAGCGCCTTTGACGGCGTCACGACCGGCGGTTTTTCGCTGGCCGTCGTCGACACGAGCACGATGGCCGTCCTCGACCGATATCGCGCGCCGAACGAGACGTTCTTCGTCGGCGTCGCCGCGCTGCGCGATCCGGCCGCCCCCGGCCAGGTGCTCGTGCTGGCGTCGGGTGGTCCGAGCGATACCGTCTACGCGTTCGATCTCGACTCGTACGGCCGGCTCACGCCGGACGCGCACCACGTCATCCCGATGCCCGACGCGCTCGATCCCGCGTTCGCGAATGCGTTTCACGCATTTCCCAGCACGATCGTGCCGGCCGCCGACGGAGTGCACGCCTACGTCGTCAACAACCTCGCCTTCAGCGTGGCCCAGATCGACTTGCGCACGCGCACGATCGCGGCGCCGCCGGTGAAGGTCGGATTTTTCCCGCTCGGCGCGGCGCTGAGCTTGCAGGGTCTGCTGGTCGCCAACGAAGGCCTGATGTCGTACGGCGTGCTGCCCTCGCCCGCACCCGCGCCGCCGTTCGCCACGCCCAGCTCCGATCCGGTGCGCGCGCAGTCGCTCTCGATCCTGGGCGTCGCCGCCGGCGGCGTCCTCGCGGCGGGCCGGCAAAGCACCGTCCAGCTCGACCGCAGCCCCGACGGCTTGGCCGAGGTCGGCGGAGTGCAGCCTTCGGCGATTGCCGCACTGCGCCAAAAACCGTACGCCTTCATCGCCATGAGCGGCGTGGACCGCGTTGCGGTCGTGACGGTCCGAGCGCCCGCGCGCGTCGTGGGCGGCACGGAACTGCGTCTGTACGACCGCGGGCCCTACGGCACGCAGCCCGACGCACTCGCGCTCAGTCCGGATGAGCGACGGCTCTACGTCGCGCTCGCCGGCATCGACGCGATCGCCGTGCTCGACGTCTCCGATCCGCCGCACCCGCATCGGGTCGGTCTCATTCCGACCGGCTGGTACCCGAGCGCGCTCGCACTGTCGGAGAACGGCCGCTATCTCTTCGTCGCGAACGCCAAGGGCCTCGCGCAGGACCCCGGCTTCAAGGGCGACCAGCCTTCCGTCTTGGACGCTCACGGCCGCATCCTGCAAGTCGTCGGCGACAGCAACTCCGTTTGGTCGACGCTCGAACGGATCGATCTCACCCATACCGACATTCGCGAATCGACCCGGCTCGCGCTCTCGTACCTGCGCACCGTCGAGCCGATGCGCGCCGACAAGATCGTTCCGCAGCGCTTCGGGCTGCCCAACGCGTCGCCGATCAAGCACGTCGTGCTGATCCTCGAAGAGAACAAGACCTACGACTCCATGCTCGGCGATCTGACCGACGCCGCCGGCAAACCGTATGGCCCCGGCGATCCGGCCTACGTCTCGTTCGACCGAAGCGTCACGCCGAATCTGCATGCGCTCGCGCAGACGTATGCGCTCGCCGGCAACTTCTTCGCCGATGCGGAAGAGTCGGACGCCGGCCACCAGTTCGTCGCGGGCGGGATCGCCAGCGTCTATACGGAGCGAACGCTGCTCGTCAAGAACGGCCGGCGACCGCTCGTCAACAAGAACGAGGACCCGGAAGACTACCCGCGTGCCGGCTACGTCTTCCAGAGCCTTTTACTCAACCACCGTACCTTCCGCGACTACGGCGACTACGTGCGCGTCTCGGGCTACGACGAAGGCGAAGCGCGCGACCCCAAGACCGACGATCCGCACTTCGTCGACATGGCGGACACGCGCGCGGCGACCGAAGGCCTCGGCGGCCTGTATTCGCTCGACGTGCCGGCCCCGCTGGCGCTCGACGGGAACGTCGATCTCAACTATCCGGGCTGGAATCTGCGCATTCGCGACGAGCGGCGCGCGCGCGAGTTCATCAAGGATTTCGATGCGCTCGAGAAGGCCGGGCAGATGCCCGAGTTCACCCACATCTGGTTGCCCGCCGACCACGGTGGAGCCGGCAAGAATATCCCGCCGCTGAGCGAGGAAGTGGCCGACGGCGACCGCGCGCTGGGAACGATCGTCGAATATCTCACCCACCTGCCCGAGTGGAGCTCGACGGCGATCTTCATCCTGCCCGATGACGCTCAATCGACGCGCGATCACGTCAACGAGCACCGCAGCTACGCGCTCGTCGTGTCGCCCTACGCCAAGCGCGGCTACGTCGGGATGCGCCACCTCTCGACGGTCAGCGTGCTCAAGACCGAGGAAGAGATCCTGGGGCTGCCGGCGCTGTCGCTGGGCGATGCGCTGGCGGGCGACATGCGGGACTTCTTCACGACGACCGCCGCGGCGACGCCGTACGAACATATCCCGGTCGGGACGCAGACGGCGAGCCGCGAGGGACGCCGCATCGCCGCTTTGCTCGAGCGAACCGACCAACGCCGCCCCGACGCCGACGAGCGTGCGCCGGCCTTGATCGACCTGTCGTTGCGGGCCGACCGGCTCGCGAAGCGGCAGCGCGCGTACCCGCCGGCGCGGTACGAGCGTCTGCAGCGCGCGCTCTACGAACGGGCGCTCGCCCTCGTCAGGTAGCCGCGAAGAAGGCTCCGGGCGTCCGGCACGTCAACTGATGGAGGCCGAGGAAGAGAGGCAGGGTGGTTTCCGTCCCAGCTAAGTTAGCTGCGCAGTTCGTGCGCAATGATGCCGATCCGTTACGTCAGGTGCTCGTCGTGCGCACGTCGCCCGCGATCGCGAGCGTGCGGCCCTGCTACGGCGAATCCAACGCGATCGCCGACCGCGCGCTCGGACAGCAGTCGATCTTTCAGGGCCGGCTTGCGGCCCACGGGATCAACGTTTCCACGGTCGATCCCGGGGAAGACGCGCCGCTGCAAGCGCTCAGCGCCGATTGCGCCGTGCTGTTCGAGCAGGGCGCCTTTCTGATGCGGCCCAGCGACGTGCGGCAGCGGCGCGTGAGCGCGGCGGTCGAAGCCGCGCTGCGCAAAGCGCAGATCCCGATCGTGGGCCGGATCGAGGCGCCGGGCTTGCTCGACGGCGGGGACGTGCTGCTCGCGGGGGATACGGTCTTCGTGGGCTCCTCGCGCGCGCGCCAATCCGAGGTCGGCATCCCGGTCACGCTGCACGGCAACGCGTCGGGCCGCGAGCAGCTCGCGGCTTACGCGCGCTCGAGCGGTCTCAAGGTCGTAGAGGTTGGTCTTTCGGGACAGGCGCGCCGGCTTCGTTCGGTCGCCTCGCTGGTTACGCCGGAGACGGTCCTGCTGGCGCCCCGGCTCGTCGATGCGGCGGCCTTCGCGGGGCTCGAACAGCTCGAGGCGCCGGCGGGCGAAGATTACGCCGCGGGCGTGCTGGCGCTGGGAAACCGTCACGTGCTCGCCAACCTGCGCTTTCGCCAGACGATTCCGCTCTTGCGCAAAGCCAAGATCGTGGTCGACGCGATCGATTTGTGGGAATTCGGCAAGGTCGGCGCGACCCCGAACTCGTTGGTGCTCGCGCTGCGCCGAGGCTAATTGGTGCGGGTCGCGCTCTTCTCCGACGTTCATGGGAACGTGCGCGCGCTCGACGCGTGCCTGGAGGATCTGGCGGCGCAAGGCGGCGCGGATCTCATCGTCGGAGCGGGCGATTATTGCATGGATGGCCCGCGCCCTCGCGAGGTGCTCGAGCGCCTCACCCAAATCGGCGCGGTCTGCGTGCGCGGCAACACCGATCGCTCGATCGGCGGCGAGAGTCCTGCGCCGAGCGGTGAGGGAGCCGCCGAGGAGCGCCCTTGCCCTACGTGCGGGTCTGGCGCGAGCGCCTGCTCGTCAACGTTTCGTCGGCGGGCTTGCCCAAAGACGGCGACGCGCGGGCCGCTTACGCCATTCTCACGCAGCGTTCGGGCGGCTGGGAGGTGAAACACCGCAGGGTCGCCTTCGACGTCGAGGGTGTCGTCAAGGAACTCGAAGCGAGCGGCATGCCCGATTGCGAGAAGCGCATCTCCGTGCTGCGCAGACACCGTTACAAGGAACTGAATGGACCTATCCCATGACGTTCCCGCGTTGCGCGTCGAGCGCTTCTCGAAGCGCTACGGCGATTTTCTGGCCGTCGACGACATCTCGCTCGAGGTGGCGGCCGGCGATTTCTTCGGCTTCCTAGGCCCGAACGGGGCCGGCAAAACGACGACGATCAGTGCCATCGTCGCCTTGGCCACGATCAGCTCGGGGAAGATCGAGATCTTCGGCCACGACGTGACGCGCGATTGGCGCGCCGCGCGCCGCTTGGTCGGCCTCGCTCCGCAAGAGTACAACTTCGACCGCTATCTTTCGATCCGTGACGTCCTGATCTATCAAGCCGGCTATTACGGGCTGCGGCCGCGCGACGTCTCGGCGCGCGCCGACGAGCTGCTCGAGCGCTTCGGGCTGAGCTTGAAAGCGAAGGACACCTTCGTCAAGCTCTCGGGCGGAATGAAGCGGCGGCTGTCGCTCGCCCGCGCGTTGATTCACGACCCCGCGCTGCTGATACTGGACGAGCCGACCGCGGGGGTCGACGTCGAGTTGCGCATCGAGCTGTGGGAGATGTTGCGCGAGCTCAACCGCGGCGGCATGACGATCATTCTGACGACGCACTATCTCGAAGAAGCCGAATCGCTGTGCCGCAACATTGCGATCATCGAGGCCGGCCGAATCGTCGCGCAGGAGTCGACGGCGCGCTTGCTCTCGCGTCAAGGCAATACGACGCTCAGCATCACCGTCGACCGGCCGCTGGGACACATTCCGCCGGCGTTCGCGGCGCTCGGCGCGCACTACGACGACGCCTCCAACACGCTCTACGTCGAAGGCCTCGAGCCGTCGGGGATCGCGCCGGCACTGGCAGAGCTCGAAGCCGGCGGCTACACGATCGCCAACGTCGATTTCAAACGCGCCAGCCTGCAGGACGTCTTCTTGGAGCTCATGCGCAAATGATTTTCGACGCGTTCAGCAATCCGGTCGGCCTGTGGGCGCTCGTCAAACGCGAGATGGTGCGCACGTTCAAGGTGATCAACCAGGTGATCTGGCCGCCGATCATCACGACCGTGCTCTACGTGCTGGTCTTCGGCCTGGGGCTTGGAAGCCGGGTGCAAAGCGTCTCGGGCGTCCCGTACGCGGCCTTCCTCATCCCCGGTCTCATCATGCTCCAAGTGATCGATCAGACGTACGGCGAGGCCTCCAGCTCGCTCTTCCAAGGGCGCTTCATGAACTCGATCGGCGAGGTGCTGGTCGCTCCGCTTTCGGCACCGGAGATCGTCGCGGGCTTCTTGCTCGCGGCGATCCTGCGCGCGCTCTTGATCGCGCTGCTGATCCTTGCGGTGGGAGCGGTGATGGTGCACACGCTCCCCCAGGACTGGTTCTTGTTCTTTGCGATAACGGTGGTCGTGGCCGCGTTGTTCGGTGCCGTCGGGCTCATTTTCGGGCTAATCGCGGATAAGTTCGACCACATCGCGATCTTCACGACGTTCGTGATCACGCCGCTGGTCTTCGTGGGCGGCGTCTTCACCTCGGCCCAATTCTTGCCGCCTTTCGTGCGGCAGCTCTCGCTCTTCAACCCGATGTTTTACATGATCGACGCCTTCCGCTTCTCGTTTACCGGGCACAGCGACGTCCCCCTCGCACTCTCGCTTTCCCTGATCGCTGCCCTGACCGCGGCCGCCGTGGGGACGGTCCTGCGCCTGGTCGCTCTGGGCTATCATCTGCGCGTTTAGCGTAATTCACCGGAGCCTTGGGTACCATTGGCGAAGAAAACCCGTATGACTCGTTATCTTGCCATCGTTTTGACGTTGGCGGCGGTGTTCGCAGCAAGCTCGGTCGCCGGAGCGGACGGGCCAGGACCGGCCTTGACCGGCCCTCAGCTCGGCTCTCCCGCACCAGCATTTTCGCTGCGAACCCTCGACGGGAAGACCGTCACGCTCGATCAGTATCGCGGGAAGACGCTGATCCTGAACGTGTGGGCGACCTGGTGCCCGCCCTGCCGGCAAGAGATGCCCGAGCTCCTGAAAGGCTACGCCCAGTATTCCAAGCAGGGAGTTGCTTTTCTCGGCGTGGACACGACCGAGGAGGCGCCCATCGTGCGCGCCTATGCCGTCTCGAAGGGCCTCCCGTATCCGCAGGCGCTCGACCCGGATAAGAAATTCAGCGAGGCGTACGACGTCGCCGCCTTCCCCTCGACCTACGTGATCGATCCGCAGGGCGTGTTGCGGGCGCGCTATATCGACGTCTTGAGCTCGGCTCAGCTCGCGCAGTTCGTCACCTCGGCCGCCTCGGGCAAGAACGTCCAGATCGTCTCGCCGCTGCAGCTCAAGATCGACGCCATCTTGCAGGACGGCACGATCGCGTTCGACGGCGACTCCGCAACCGTGATCGCGAACGTCAAGCGCGCCGACTCCGCGATCGAGCTAGCCGAGTCGCTGATGGACGGAAGCGATCCCGCCAAAGGCAACGCTACGGACTATCTGCGCACGAAGACCGAAGAAGCCGCGCTGCGCGACCGCGCGATCGAGGCGTTCGCCGGTGCGGCGAACAGCGACGGTGACGACGCGTTGCTGGCACGCCTGCGTGGCGACGCAGCCGCCGACCGCGAGCAGTGGAGCGCGGCGCTCGACTCGTACAAAGCCGCGCTCGCGCTTACTCCGAAAGATAAGCCCTCGCTAGAAGGCGTCGCCTTCGCGGCGGGCCGTCTCGGTAACGAAAGCGTCGCGATCGACGCCGACACGGACCTTGCGACCCTCTATCCGGACGACGTCGACGCGCTGGTCGACCTCGGCCGCGCGTACGGGAAAGCCAAACGCTACGATCAGGCGGCCGAGACGTTCACCTCGGCGGTCATGCTGGCAGAGCGGCATCTCGCCGCCAAGCCCGGCGACGCCGCGGCGACGCGCAAGCTCGCCTGGGTCCATCTGTACGCCGGTCGAACCGCGGCCAGCGGCGGCGACGCGACGCGCGCCCGCGCGGAATTCGACCAGACGCTGTCGTTCGCGGAGAAGCTGCCGGCGAACGACGAGCGCCACGATATGTACCTTGAAGAAGCACAGGAAGCGATCGTCGCGCTCGGCCTCAACGCGCTGGCCGGCGGCGCGTCGCTCTCGCTCGTGCCGTGGACCGGGGCCGATCTGCCCGGCAGCATCCCGAATACGTTCAAGTACCGGCTCGTCGTGGCCGGAACGGCGGGCAGAAGCGTTGCCCTGCACGCGGCGGACGTGCCCAAGGGCTGGATCGCGTCGTTCTGCAGCGACCGCGTGTGCGCGCCTTTCAAGACGAACATCGCGCTGCCCCAAAGCGGCGTGAAGGTCATCGAGTTCCAACTGGTGCCGCCGGGCGCGCGCACCGATCCGGGAAAGGTTCGCGTCATCGCCAGCGACGGAGAGCACACCGCGAGCGCGTCGACGTAGGGCTGCTCTCTACGAAGACTTCTCTTTCGGCTTCGTCAAGAAGATCGCGACCGCGATGAACAAGATCCCGGCTGCGAGCGAGAGCAGTTCGAGCGGGGTGTTGATCTCGGTGTCGAGCGCGTATTCGAAGTAACGCACGATCAAGATCAGGAAGATCACTTTCGCGAGCTTGTCCTTGAGCTCGTCGAGCGAGTGGATCACGAGGATCCGTTCGGCCAGCTCGCTGTGCTCCGCAGCGTCGATGCGGCCGATGAACAGCTCGTAGATGCCGAGCGCGAAGATGATGAGCACGAGCGCGAACAGGAAACCGTCGATGAATTGCGCGACGTTGGCGACGATCTTGGCGCGCAGCGCGTGGTGCTGCGCGTCGGAGAGCGCGTGACTCGCATACTGCGCGACCTGACCGAAGAGGGAGAGCACGTCGAGCCCCGCGACGGCAAACATGACCAGCGCCCCGATCAGGCTCGCGACGACCGCGATGAGCGTCAGGAAGCGGCTGTTCCAGAGGAGGTCCTCGAAGAAGCGCTCGAGCTGCTTCACGCTGTTCCGGGTGGCCGGCGTCGCCGGCATCGTCGGCGGCATTTGGACTGCCGTGCGGCGCGACCGGGCCGGCATCCTTCCCGGCGCGGTCCGGACGGAAAGCAGACGGTGCGAAGACGTTCGGCTTGATAGGCTGAGGGCACGAACTCGAGCTAAGGAGCCGCCGCCATGCAGAACACCCCGACCGCGAACCTGCCCTTCCAGACGACGCTCAGGCTGCGCCCCGAGCCCGCTCCCCGCCGCTTCGAGTCCGAAACGCCCCCGCCGGCCGTCTCCGCCGCCCGTCTGCGCCGGCTTGCCCTCCTCGTCTTCTAGCCTCAGGGATAGAACGAGCCCAGGACGAGCCGGTCGCGGGGCGTAATAGCGCGCCCTGATGACGACCCAGTCTTACGACATCGTCGGGATCGGCAATGCCATCGTCGACGTCATCGCCACCGCCGACGACGCTTTCCTCGCCCGCCACGGCATGGCCAAGGGCTCGATGATGCTGATCGACGAGCTCCGCGCCGAAGCCATCTACGCCGACATGGGGCCCGCGGTTGAATCCTCAGGGGGCTCCGCGGCCAACACGATCGCCGGCATTGCCTCGCTGGGCGGCCGGACCGCCTACATCGGCAAAGTCCGCGACGACCTGCTCGGCCGCGCTTTCCGCCACGACATCACGGCGGCCGGCGCGACCTTTCGAACCCCGCCCGCCGGCGACGGACCGGCGACCGCTCGCTGCCTCATCTTCGTGACCCCGGACGCGCAACGCACGATGAACACGTTCCTCGGCGCATGCGTCAGCTTAGGCCCGAGCGACATCGACGCGGCTCTCGTCGAGTCCGCGCAGGTCACCTATCTCGAAGGCTATCTCTACGATGAGCCGCAGGCCCAGGAAGCCTTCCATCGCGCGTCCGCGCTGGCACATGCCGCCGGCCGAAAGGTGAGCCTCTCGCTGTCGGACGCGTTCTGCGTGAAGCGCCACCGCGACGCGTTCCTCAATCTCGTCCATCAGCACGTCGACGTCTTGTTCGCGAACGAGGCCGAGGTGCTCGCCCTCTTCGAGACCGACCGGCTCGAGAGCGCGGTCGCGCAGCTGCGCAACTGCACCGACATCGCCGCCGTGACGCTCGGCGCAAGCGGTTCGCTCGTCGTCTCGCGCGACGAGCTGATCGAGGTTCCCGCGATCCCGATCCCGAGCGTCGTCGATACGACCGGCGCGGGCGATCTCTACGCGGCCGGCTTCTTGCATGGCCTGACCACGGGCGCCCCGCTCGTGCAGTGCGGCCGGCTCGGCAGCTTCGCCGCGGCCGAGATCATCAGCCACGTCGGCGCGCGCCCCCAAACCGTGCTCAAAGACTTCGTCGAACGCGCCTCGCGCGAACCCGAAGCGTTCTTTGCGGAATACTTCTACGTCGAAGAACGGATCGAACTCGGCTAACCTTTAGCTCGGTTAGAAGAACGGGTTGTGGGCCTTCTCCAGGGCGATCGTCGTCGCAGGGCCGTGACCGGGCATGACCACGGTTTCGTCGTCGAGGCGGAAGAGTTTCGTGGTGATGCTCTCGAGGATGTCGCGGTACGTGCTGAGGTCGCCGTACGCGCCGCCGACACTGCCGGCGAACAGCGTGTCGCCGCTGAAGAGCGAGCCTTTGAACAGGAAGCACGACGAGCCGTCGGTGTGGCCCGGCGTGTGCAGCATGCGGATCGAAGCCTGGTCGCCGAAGGGCAGCTCGTCGCCGTCCACGACCGGCAGCGCGACGCGCGCCAATCCGCCGATCGCCTTCACGTCGGCTGCGTGCATCACGATCTGAGCTTGAGGAAAAGCTTTGGCGATGTCCGCGGTCGCGTCGCAGTGGTCGGCGTGCTTGTGCGTGACCAGGATGTAGCGCAGCGCGTACGGACCTTCGTTGATCGCGTCCAGGATCGTGGCGGGGATGCCGGCCGGGTCGATGAGCGCCGCCGTTCGGCCGTCCTCGAGGAAGAAGAGGTAGCCGTTGGACGGGTGCGGATCGTGCGGGTGATGGCGCACGTCGCTCGGCAGCGGCACCTCCGGATGCCAGCGCCGCGCGGCCGAGTCGGCGAGTTTCCCCGGGTCGAGCCGCAGGACGCGGGCGATCGCGCGCGCCTGGTCGTCGTTCGGGGCGCTGCGGCCTCGCGTCCAGGCGTCGAGCTCCTCGACGCGCAGGCCGGTCTCGCGCGCCAGCTCTTCGTCACCGATCCCGGTTCCGTTCTTCGCCTTGCGCAGGATATCGCAAAAGTCGTCCTCGAGCATGAGAAGGCAATCGGCTCCGCCGGGCCGCGACCCCTGCCGCGCAACCGGGGGGAACGCGCACCCGGTCGAAAGCTGGGGAATGGAACGGCTCATCATCATCGGCTCCGGCCCGGCCGGGCTGACCGCGGCGATTTACGCCGCGCGCGCGAACCTCGCGCCGCTCGTGTTTGCAGGGTACCAGTACGGCGGCCAGCTGATGCTGACGACCGAAGTGGAGAACTACCCGGGCTTCCCCAACGGGATCATGGGGCCCGAGCTGATGGAGAGCTTTCGCACGCAAGCGGAGCGCTTCGGCGCCAAGATCGAGTTCACGGACGTGACGAGGGTCGATTTGTCGCGCCGGCCGTTCACCGTCTTGGCCGACGACGCGGAGTACGAGGCCGATAGCGTCATCGTGGCGACCGGCGCGAGCGCGCGCTGGCTCGGCATTCCGGGAGAGGAGCGTCTGCGCGGCCGCGGCGTCTCGACCTGCGCGACCTGTGACGGCGCGTTCTTCCGCGACCGGCACATCGTGGTCGTCGGCGGCGGCGACTCGGCCTTGGAAGAGGCGCTCTTTCTGACGCGCTTCGGCAGCAAGGTGACGCTGGTCCACCGTCGCGAGCAGCTACGCGCGAGCAAGATCATGGCCGACCGTGCGCTCGCGCATCCCAAGATCGACTTCATCTGGAACGCGATCGTCGAGGAAGCCAAAGGCGAGGTCCACCTGACGTCGCTCGTCTTGCGCGACGTGCGAACCGGCGAGCTCTCCGAGCTCCCGGCCGACGCGCTGTTCATCGCGATCGGCCACGATCCGAACACCGCGCTCTTCGGGGGGCAGCTCGAGCTCGACGCGCACGGCTACATCGTCTCGGACGACGGCGTGCACACCAAGGTGCCCGGCGTATTCGTCGGCGGCGACGTCTACGACGTTCGCTACAAGCAGGCGATTACCGCCGCGGGGATGGGCTGCAAAGCCGCGCTCGAAGCCGAAAAGTATCTCGAGGAGCTCGACGCCGAGCGCGCCGCGGGTGGTCTCGCCGGCGCAACGCGCTGAACTGCCTAACGTTAACGCTGCGCCCGAACGTCGCTCTCGTCGGACACAACGTTCGCGTCGCCCCCGTCGTCAGCCGTTGCCTCGGATGAAACTCCGGCCGAGCAAGCGCCCTCCTACGAGGTGAATTAGCGCGCGCAGGCGCGCTTTCATAAAACTCTAACTCGCGCGCGGCACCCGGTCGGCCGCTTGCGCGTTACGAGCGTAACTAGCCGCGCGCACGCGCGAGCGGCCACTACGCCCGGCGTCCGTTCGGCCCCGCGCGCTGGGTGCCCGGCCACTACGTCCACGGACGCTACGGCGGTTGGCGCTGGGCCGAAGGGCACTGGTCGTAGCGCTTATTCCGAGCTGCTGCGCGCGAACTGCAACGGCGTTACCACGCGAAAAGCGCCGTTCGTGAGGCGAAAGCGCACCACGCCTTTGCTCGCGCGAAGCTGCTCGAAGCCGCCGCCCGTGCAGGCGGCCGCAACCGCCTGCGCGGTGGCGTACGAGACGCCGGACTCGGCGAAGAAGCCCGGATCTTCGGCGCGGCGCAGCGTATCGATCGAGAGGAGCAACGCGCCGCGTTTCGGCGCGCTGCCGCAGCCTTCGCCGTCGCTCGCGCCGCGCAAGTCCGTTCCTTGCAAAATGGCCTGAGCTTGCGGACCGCTCGTGGCGGAGACGGTCTGCACCGAGACCGTCGAGTCGGTCTCGCCTTGACCCGTGTAACCGGAAAGACAGAGCATCTTCTGACGGCCGCCGCCGGGAAGCGCTAGGCAATCGTCCAGCTGGCCGCCGGGAAACCACCTGACCAATTTCCAGCCGCGGTTCGTGCGCTCGAACAGGATGCCGCCGCCGAAGTTGTCGGCGTGTGGCTCGAGCATCGAGTCGTAGGTCACATACGCCTGATCGGCTGCGGGCGCGGTGAAACTTCCATACGCAATAGCGTCTAAGGCAATGTTTCCCTCGGCGGATTGCGATTCGGGATGGCCGATCAAGTGCGCGCAGCGAAATTCTCCGCTCTCTTCGACCGCCTTCAGGCAGACCAGCACGATGAACGTCGCGCGCTCGCTCGCGCTGAGCTTGCGGCTATCGTGGGCTGCCGGCTGCGCGCGTGCACTCGACGCGAAGAAAAGCGCGAACGCGACCAGTGCGAATGCGCGAAGCGCTTTCACGAGCGCTCTTCACGCGCGGTCCGGCACGACGCCCGCGAGGATCTCATCGGTTGAGGGCATGCCGTGCTGATAGAAGGCGATCTTCCCGTCGGAGCCGATGCCCGCGACGGTCCGGTCGATGATGCCGAAGCGCCCGATGCCCAAGAATGCGCCGTAGGCGCGCGCGACGTCGAGGTCGCCGTCGACCAGCAACGGTGCATCGAGCCCGTATTTCGCGGCGAAACGCCGGTGCGATTCGGCGTTGCCGTTGTTGACGCCGTAAACGGTGACGCCGGCGGCGGCGTAGCGGTCGCGGTCAGCACGGACCGCGGTAAGCTGGGCCTTTCAACCAGGTGTGTCGTCCATCGGGTAAAAGATTAGGACGACCGGACCGCGCTTGACCGCGCCGGCCAGATGCACGCTTTCGCCTGTGTGCGTCGGCAGGGTGAAATCGGGAGCGAGATCGCCGGCTCTGACCTTCGGCATCCGTTATTCCTTCAGCAGCTGCGCCAGCGCGGCGTCGAGCGTCTCGTAACGAAAGTGGTAGCCGCTCTCGAGCGTTCGTTCGGGCAATACGCGTTGTCCTTCGAGTATGACCGAAGCAGCCTCGCCGAGCATCAGCTCGAGCGCGGGCTTCGGGACGGGAACGATGGTCGGCCGATGCACGGCCTTGCCGAGCGCTCGCGTGAAATCGGCGTTGGAGACGGGGTTCGGCGCGGTCCCGTTGAGCGCGCCGGCGGCGCCGTCAAGCGCCAGCAGATAGATCCCGACGAGATCTTCGATGTGAATCCACGAGTACCACTGCCGGCCGCTGCCGATGATGCCGCCGGCGCCGAGCCGGAAGACCGGGAGCAGCTTGGCCAGCGCGCCCCCGTCGGTACCCAGCACCACGCCCGTGCGCACCTTGGCGACGCGCATCCCGAGCTCGGCGGCCCGGTCGGCCTCGGCTTCCCATGCGGCGCAGACCTCGGCGAGAAAGTCGTTGCCGGGCGGACTCGCCTCGGTGAACGTCGCGCCGTCGCTCGTTCCGTAGTAGCCGATCGCCGAAGCCGAGACGTAACTCGCCGGCTTTGCCTCTCGTGCGGCGAGTTGCCCGAACAGCCTGCGCGCCGCATCGACGCGGCTGGAGCGGATCTTCTCTTTGACTTGCGGCGTCCAGCGCTGGGCGACGGATTCGCCGGCCAGGTTCACGATCGCGTCGGCCCCGGTGCAGGCTTGTGCGGCTTCCGCTGGTTCGCGCAGCGAAGCGGTCGTGACCTCGTCGTTGCGAGCGCGCAGCGCAGCGACGAGATGCCGTCCGATGAACCCGGACGCTCCGATGACCGTGACCTTCATCCGCGTTACCGCGCGCTCGTGACGGCGTCGCTGCCGACGATCGCCTCCAGCTCGTCGATCGTTTTGGGGATGGCGGCGGTGAGATTCTCCGGCTCGTCCGCTGTGCAGACGATGTCGTCTTCGATGCGCACGCCGATGCCTTTCCAGCGCTCGTCCACCTGGAGATCGGGCTGCACGTACAGGCCCGGCTCGACGGTCACCACGACGCCCGGCTCGAGCGCGCGATAGGTGCCGGCGACATCGGTATACGGTCCCGCGTCGTGCACGTCGAGGCCGAGATAATGCCCGGTACGGTGCGGATAGAAATCTTGGACTTTGCCGCTTGCGAGCGCTTCGTCGACGCTGCCCGCGAGCAGGCCGATATCGATCAGGCCTTCCGCCAGCACGCGCACGGCACGCTCGTGGTAGGCGTTGAACGAACGGCCCGGCCGGACTTCGTCGATCGCCGCGAGCTGCGCTCGCAGCACGATCTCGTAGATCGCCCGCTGCTCCGCGGAGAACCGTCCGTTGACCGGCCAGGTGCGGGTGACGTCGCTCGCGTAGAGTTCGACTTCCGCGCCGCTGTCGACCAGCACGAGGTCGCCGTCGCGCAGCGGCTCGCGATTGGTATTGTAGTGAAGTATCGTCGCGTTGCTGCCGCCGGCGACGATCGAGGTGTAGGCGACGTCGAGCGCCCCCGCCCGGCGGTAGCCGTATTCGATGATCGACTCGAGTTCGTGCTCGAAGAGTCCCGGCCGCGTCGCGCGCATGCCGGCTTCGTGTCCGGCCAGCGACGCCGCCGCGGCGCGGCGCATCAGCGCGAGCTCCTCGGACGATTTGCGCAGCCGCATCTCGTGGACGACCGTCCCCGGCTCGACGAAGCTGGTCGGGGCGGCGCCTCCGCGCCGCGCGCGCCGGCGCGCTTCTTGCACCGCCGCGAACACGAGGCGGTCCATCGTTTCGTCCGCACCTATGTCGTAGTAGACGGTCGAGACGCCCGAGAGATAGTCCGCAAGCCTCGAGGGCAGCTCGTCGACCGGATACGCGGCGTGCATGCCGTAGTCGGTGACGGCGCCTTCGATGCCGGCACGCTTGCCCGTCCAGATCTCCTTGAGGCGGTCGCGCGGCCTCACGAACAAGACGTCGCGTTCGGCCGCATGGTGCGGAGCGATCAGCAACACCGCTTCCGGCTCGCCGAAGCCCGTCAGATAGTGGAAGTCGGAGTTCTGGCGGTACTCGTACTCGCTGTCCGCATTCCGCACGGCGTGGCGTGCGGCCGGCAGGATGGCTACCGCTTCGCCGATCCGCCGCGCGACCTCGTCGCGCCGCTCCGCGTACATGTTCATGCCCCTTAGACGTTCGCCCGGGCTGATTGGCTGCGGCCGCGGAGCGGCAAAGGAAGAGCCCGCGGTGCGCTCGCGCACGGCCGCGGGCTCGAGCGGAGCTTGCTAGGTAGCCGAAGGGGCGGGCGAAGCGCTTCCCTTGCGATGGTGGTGATGCTTAGCCGTTGGGCTGGCGCCCGGCACGGGGGCCGCGGCTCCGCCGGGCAGGGGCGACGCGCCGGCGGCGGGGGTGCCGTGGTGACGGTGGTGCTTGCCTATCGGGCTGGCGCCTGGGGCCGGCGTGGCGCCGGCCGTTGCTGGGCCGGAGGTCGCTTTGCTGGCTGATCCGCTCTTGGAAGCGTGGTAGCCGGCCGCTGCTGCCTTCGACTGGCACAGGTACTGACCGTTCTTGGTGTTGCCGAAGTACTTGTCGCCTTGAACGTGATAGACCTTAGAGTTTGTGTTGCCCCAGACGACCGGATCGCCGGCCGCGCACGAGGGCTGCTGGCCGGCGGTCTGCGCTATGGCCGGAGCTGCCAGCGAAAAGAGCGCAGTCATTGCGCAAAGGATGAGACGACGCATCAAAGACGAGACCTTTCTCGGACGTTTGCAAGTAAGGTGAAGACAATTGCGATTGCGCTTGGGTCACCGAGGACCCGCGCTCTGTAACGCATTTGACCCGCGCCTCGTCTCGGCGGCTCGAACGGTGACTTGCGGACGGACGTCGTATCAGGAAAGCCTACATGGCAAATCCGGCAGCGGGGATCGTAACTCGGACGGGGCGTGCGAACGCTCCAGGATGGAATCTGCGGGGCCTCTCGGTCATCGCGTTCGCCCACGGGCTGAGCGATTTCTACTCCGGAATCGTGCCCTTCACGATCTTCCTGGTGCTGGCTCGCGACCACGTCTCGCCGGCGTTCCAAGGCGCGCTCGTTTTCGTCTGGTACGTCACGAGCTCGATCGTACAGCCGCTCTTCGGACGCTACTCCGACCGTCACGGCCGCTGGTGGTTCTTGCCGGCCGGTATCGCCTTGACCGTCACGGCGATCTCGCTCGCCGGCCATGCTCCGACGATCGCGTGGCTCGCCCTGTGCATCGTGTTCGGCGGCTTCGGTTCCGCGATCATGCACCCGGAGGCCGGAAAGTATTCGGCGATGCTCTCGGGCGCGCGCAAGGCCAGCGGCATCTCGATCTTCCAAATCGGAGGACAGATCGGTTACAGCGTCGGGCCGGCCGTCGTCGCCGCATTGTACGCTCGTTACGGAACGAACGGAACGCTGCTGTTGCTCGCGCCCGGCCTGCTCGCCGTCTTTTGGCTCTTCGGCGTCATGCGCGCCGTCGACCGCACCGCGGGCCACATCCATCGCGCGCACGCCGAACGGACGGCTGCGCCGGCCGGCCCGGTCGACCGCATCGGCGTGACGCTGCTGATCGCCAGTACCGCGCTGCGCTATTTCGCGACCGCCGCTTTCATGACGTACTTACCGAACTTCCTCGTCGGGCACGGCAGCTCGATTCCGCTCGCCGGTCAGATCGTGACCGCGTTTCTGCTCGTCTCGTCGTTCGGCTTGCTCGCCGGCGGCGCGCTCGCCGACCGCTTCGGGGCCGTGCGCATCTCGGTCATCGCACTCGCGGGTGCCGTGCCGTTTCTCTATGCGTTCTTCGCGTTGCCCGGTCCGCTCGGCGTGCTCGCGCTGCTCTTCGGCAGCGCGCTGCTCGCAGTCCAGAACGCGCCAGGCGTCGCGCTCGTGCAGGCGATGCTGCCCGAGAATCTCGGCATGGCGCTCGGACTCATGAACGGCGTCGCCTTCGGAATCGGTTCGGCGCTGGTCGCCTGCGTCGGCATCGCGGTCGCCGCGCTCGGCGCGGGCCCCGCGCTCGAAAGCGTCAGCGCCGTGCCGCTGATCGCGGCGCTCGCCAACGCGCTCGTCGGGCCTCGGCTTCCCGCGACGCGCCGCAGCGCAGACGCTGCCTGAAGTCACGACGCGTGAATCGATGAAATGCGATTACGACCACTGCCACGGATTCAGTACTGAGCTCACGAGTCTGGAAATGTCATCGGTGTTTCGTGTCACGACGATAAGGTCGTAGGCCATCGCTGTCGCGGCGATCAACGAATCGATGGTCGGCAACGGGCGTCCCTCTCGCGCCCGCAGGCTCGCGCAAGCGTCGATGACGCGGCGGTTAACGTCGAGCGTACGGTTTTCGAAGCGCAGTACGAGCTGGCGGTACCACTCGGCGAGGCGCATACTGCGTCTCTGTAGTTCGCGTTGTTCTTGAGCTACCTTGCGAAATGCGGGGTCCTGCTCGCTTGCGGCTCGCGAAAGGGCTGGAAGGCGACCGCTCGTCTAGTATATTCACCCGTGAGCGCACGTTAACTAGGCGGCGTTCGCCCTGTCGCCATGCGCTCGCGACCGGCTCCGCCGCGAATCGCGCGCTAGATACCACCGACGAGACGGCCGGGTGCCAGCGTGCCGTTGGGGTCGAAGCGGGTTTTGAGCGCGCGCATCTTGTCGACGGAGGCCGGCGGCGTGCCCCAGGGCGCGAGCCGTTCGCGCAACGTGGCAGGCGCGGATACGACCCAGGTGCGGCCGAGCGCCGCGTGGAGGGCCGGATCGTAATCCAAGATACGTTCCGCTAAGAAGTCGCCGCCGAGCGGGGTGCTCAGGCGCGCGATGAAGTCGCCGGTGCGCAGGTCGGCAATGGTCTCGAGCTGCAGCTCGTGTTCGCGCGCGAGCGCCGCGAAGGTGATGTGACGTGGCACGAGATCGGTGATCAGACCGGTGCTGCGATACGTGACCGAACCCGCGGCGCAGGGCTGGACGTACGCGTCGAGCAGGCGCGCGAAGGCGGCGTTGGCGTCCCGGTCGAGAATCGTCGTCGCAGGCAAACCGGCCGACCCGAGTGATGAGCGCAACTCGCGCGTGGCGCGCTGCACGAGCGCGTTCGAGCCCTCCAAGAGCAGCAGCAGGCGCCCTTCGGTGCCGTCGCGTCCGTCGATCTCGGGGAAGCCGGTGATGAACAGCGCGGCGGCCGGCTCGCTCGGAAGCGTGAGCACGTGCGCCAGCGCGCGTTCGCGCGTGTGCTGGGGGAGAGGCGCGACCGCGACGCGGCGCGACTCGGGCATCGGCAACGTCTTGAAGTTGGCGCGCACGATCGCGCCGAGCGTCCCGAGCGAGCCGACATAGAGTTTGCTCATGTCGTAGCCGGTGACGTTCTTGACCACCATGCCGCCCGCTTTGGCGACGGTGCCGTCTGCGAGCACGACCGTCGAGCCGATGACGAGGTCGCGGGGCCGCCCGTATGTTGCGCGGCGCGGGCCGAGCCAGCCGCTTGCCAACACGCCGCCGACCGTGCTGCGTTCCGCGCGCGGCGCGTCGAGCGGAACGAACTGCCCGTGCGAGGCGAGCATCATGCCGAGGTCGTCGACCGTGACGCCGGCCTCGACCGCGACCGTCAGATCGCGGTATTCGTACTCGAGCGTGTGGTTGAGAGCGGCCAGACTGATGGCGACGTCGTAGCGTTCGGGGACGCCGCCGATGCCTTGCAGCGTGCCGCCGCCGAAAAACACGACCGAATCGCCGCACGCGTCGCTTGCGCGCAGGAGCGCGGCCAACGACTCGACGCTCTCCGGCGTATGAACCTCGCGCGGAGTGCGCATTCCGAGCGCGAACGCGCTCGGCTCGAGGGTTACACCCATGCGCCGCCCGCGGCCACGACGTTTTGCGGGGCGCGCACCTCGCCGCAGACCGCGCCGCTCGGGAAGATCTTGTCCGGATTGAAGGTGCGCTTGGGATCGAAGACGTCGCGGACACGGGCCATCGTCGCCAAGTCGTCGTCGGAGAAGACGAGCGGCAGCGTCTCGCGTTTTTCGGAACCGATCCCGTGTTCGCCGGAGATCGTTCCGCCGAGCGCGATGCAGGCCGCCAAGATCTCCTTGCCGGCATGGACCACTGCCTCGGTTTGCCGGCGGCTGCCGCGATCGAAGAGCAGCAGCGGGTGCAAATTCCCGTCGCCCGCGTGGAAGACGTTGCCCACCGACAAGCCGTGCTCGACGGCGATCTCGTCGCAGCGGTGCACCGCTTCGGGCAGGCGCGTTCGCGGTACGCAGGCGTCTTGGATGTAATAGTTCGGCGCGATGCGCCCGAGCGCGCCGGCGGCGCCTTTGCGTGACGCCCAGAGCGCTTCGCGTTCCCGCGCGTCGGAAGCCGAACGCCACGAAAGCGCGCCGTGCGCGCGAGCGATGCGCGCGATCGCGTTCTCGGCGCGGTCCATGTCGTCGAGCTCGCCCGCGATCTCGACCAGCAGCACGGCGCCGGCTTCGAGCGGAAAGCCTGCGTGATAGTGCGCTTCCACGGCTCTGGTGACCGTCTTGTCCATGATCTCGAGAGCGGTCGGAACGATCCCCGCGCCGACGATCGCGGAGACGGCCGCCGAAGCCGACTCGATGTCGCCGAAAGCGCCCAGGCACACGCGCACCGCGGGCGGCACGCGCAGCAGGTGCAACTCGATCGCGGTGATCAATCCCAGCGTCCCTTCGCTTCCGACCAGCGCGCCGGTCAGATCGTAGCCGGGATCGTCGAGCGAGGTGTGAACGACCGCGCCGGTCTCGTCGACGAACTCGATGCCCAGCACGTGGTTCGTCATCGAGCCGTACGAAAGCGCGTGCGGTCCGCCCGCGTTGGTGCCGACGTTGCCGCCGATCGTCGACGTCTTTTGACTCGACGGATCGGGGCCGAAGAAGAGGCCCCGCGGAAGGGCCGCCTTCGAAAGATCGAGGTTGACGAGGCCCGGCTGCACGAGCGCGCGCCGGTTCGGCACGTCGAGCGTCAGGATGCGGTTCATCCGTCCAAAGGTCACGACGACGCCGCCGCGCGAGGGCGCCGAGCCGCCGCACAGACCCGTTCCCGCGCCGCGCGGCACGATCGGTTCGCCGCAGTCGTTCGCGATGCGCACCGCGGCGCTGACGTCACGCGCGTCCTTCGGCACGACGACCGCGCTCGGCAGCGACTCCTCGGTGCCGGCGTCGTAGGCGTAGACCGCCAGGTCTTCCGGCTCGGTGAAGACCGCATCGGCGCCTAGCGCGCCGATCAGACGTGCCCGCAGCTGCGACGCTGACGCGGTGTTCATCGTCCGGAGGTGCTACGGAGGCGGCGAGCGGCCTTCCTGGCGGCCGACCCATCTGGAAGCGGCAAGGGGTTCGATCGCGGTCGCTAGTCGTAGAGCAAGTACGGTTGTCGCGCGGCGGAAAACTCAGCGGCGCGGGCGATCCATTGGTGCAGGATCGCTTCGACGTCGAGGCCGTTTTGCAGGCCCACGCGCAGGGTGTCCGTTCCCCAATCCTTATCCAAGCCTGTCACGTCGTGGAAGGTCAGCGCGGACGGCGCAAGCGTGCGGACCGCGACCAAGATCTCGACCGCGGTACGCACGGCCCGGAAAGCGCGGCGGTCGACCACGATGAGCTCGACGCCGGTGAGCGTCTTGCCGGCCCACAAACCGATCAGCGGCGACCAGGCCGCGGCGCGGAAGTGGACGCCCGGGATCGGCCGGGCGTTGAGAAACTCGGCGAGCTTGAACGCGTCGAGGCCGAACGCGCCCGCGTAGGCGAAGGGCTTGGTAAAGTTGGTTCCGTTGTTGAGCCCGGCACCGTCGATGAGTCCGGTCGCAGGATAGAGCAGCGCGGTGTGCCAGTCGGGAATGTTCGGCGACGTCTGCACCCACGCGAGACCCGTGTCGGGCCAGAGCATCGCGCGATGATAGCCTTCCATGGGAATGACGCGCAACGTGCAGCCGATCTTGAAGCGCTCGTTGTACATCCGCGCCAGCTCGCCGACGGTCATGCCGTGGCGGAACGCGATCGGATAGAGTCCGATGAACGAGCTGAAGCGCGGGTCGAGCACGGGCCCTTCCACGATGTCGCCGCCGATCGGATTGGGCCGGTCGAGCACCCAGACTTCTTTTTGCGCCTCGCGCGCGGCTTGCATCACGTAAGCGAGCGTCGAGATGTAGGTGTAGGCGCGGTCGCCCACGTCTTGGATGTCGAAGAGCAGGACGTCGACCCCGGCCAGCATCGCCGCGCTCGGCCGGCGCGTCGCGCCGTAGAGACTGTAGACGGGCAGCTTCGTCTCCGGATCGGTATACGAGGGGACGTAGGTCCCCGCTGCGTGGTCGCCGCGCAGACCGTGCTCCGGCGCGTAGATCGCGCGCAAGCAAATCTCCGAATTGCGCCGGATCGCGTCGACGATCGTTTCGAGCCGGGAGGTCACGCCGGTCTGGTTGGTGACGATGCCGGTGCAGCGGCCGCGCAGATCGTGCCAACCGTCACGCAGAAAGACTTCGTCGCCCAGCGTTACGCTCGCGGGCGGCATGACCGCGGCGCTCGCCGCAGCGGCGGCGCACGCCGCGACGGGCGCGGAAAGCAGCGCCAGAGCTGCACGCCGGTTCACGCTAGGTGCTGGGAAGCGGGCGCGAGGCGGCGCTGCGCTTGGCTTCTTCGGCCTTCTGGAACTCGGCTTCGACACCGGCGCGAATGCGCTCGAGCAGATCGCGCGCGGTCGCAGAGGCGATCGCATGGCCGGCGATCGCGTCGAACGCCTCGCCGACCAGGCCGCCCGGCGGCTCGTAGTTGCCCTCGAGGATCAGCCAGAAGCGATCGTAGTCCTGGTCGCCGTCGACGTTCAGCTCGCCGTTGAAGCTGGGAAAGGGACCGCCGTCCTTCGGGGTCCAGGTGACACGATAGCGCGGCACCATGTCGCCCGGGCGGTGTTCGGGCACGAAGGTCGCGACGACGGTCTTTTTCAGCGCGACGGGCTTGGACAAGCCGGGGATGTCGACGTTAAAGCGCAGCGCCAGTTGCGCGGCCTCTTCGCCGTCCTGCGTGTGAAGACGGAAGAATGAGCTGACGCGCGCGCCGGCTTGGGCCAGCGGGGCGTCCATCAACATCCGTTCCGAAAGCTTGGTCATGCGATCTCCTCAGCCCGCGCTTGGGCCCAATCGAGCCGGCCCTCGCCCCGCAACTTCTCCAGCGTGTGTCGCGCGATGGTTACGTTTTCGTCGGTCGGTATGACCCATACTGCGACGCGGCTCTGCGGGGTGCTGACGAGCGGCCCCCCGGCCGCATTGGCAGCCTCGTCGAGCGCGATGCCCAGCCAGCCGGAATCGCGACAAACCGCGGCGCGAATTTCGGGCGAGCGCTCTCCGATGCCGGCCGTGAAGACGAGCGCGTCCAAGCCTTGGGCCGCCGCGGCCAGCGAACCCAACTCGCGCACGACCCGATAGACGAACAGATCGACCGCCTCGCGTGCTCCCGGACGGTCGCTCGCGAGCAGCTCTCCCATCTCGGCGCTCATCCCCGATACGCCGAGTAAGCCCGATTCGTAGTAGAGCATGTGCTCGACCGCGTCCGCGCTCATCTTGCGCTCGCGAATGAGGTGCAGCACGATGCCGGGATCGAGCGAGCCCGAGCGCGTTCCCATCACCAGACCTTCGAGCGGGCTGAACCCCATGCTGCTCGCGACGCTCTCGCCGTCGAGCATCGCGCACAGGCTCGCGCCGCTTCCGAGGTGCGCTGCAACCGTCTTGCCCACAGCCGCCTTGGGATCGAGCTCGCGCAGGCGCCGGCTGATGTACTCGTATGAAAGTCCGTGGAAGCCGTAGCGCCGGATTCCCTCCGCCTCGAGCGCGCGGGGCAAGCCGTAGCGTCGTGAGGTCGCGCTGTTGCCCGCATGGAAAGCCGTGTCGAAGCACGCGACCTGCGGCAGCTCCGGGTGCATCGAACGCAGCATGCGGATCAACGCAACGCTGTGCAGCTGATGCAGCGGCGCAAGCCGCACGAGCCGTTCGAGGTGGAAGATGGTCGCTTCGTCGACGATCGTCGGATCGACGAAGTCGTTGCCGCCGTGCACGACGCGATGCCCCGCGCCGACGAGCCGCCCGGTCTCGAGGTGCTCTTCCGTCCATGCGAGCAGCGAGGCAACCAAATCTTCGTATTGGCCCGGGCCGCCTTTGGGCCAGCGGCGCTCGACCAGCATCTCGCCGCCGGGGCCCTTGGCCCAGAAGTGCGGCCGGGTGCCGATTCCTTCGATCGCTCCTTCGGCCTGCACGTCGAGCGCGTGCCGGTCGGGCGTTGCGTAGAGCGCGAACTTCACGCTCGACGAGCCCGCGTTGAGGGCGATCAGTCCTTCGCTCGTCGGACGCTGCATGCGCTACTGCTTCCCCTTTTCGAGAAAACGTTTGCCGGGGGCTTCCCGCGACGGAGATGAACAGGCTAGACTCGGTGGTGCAACCACGCTACGCAGGAGCAAGAACCGTGATCGGAGCGGCTGAGGACTTCTCGGCGAACGTGCGGACCGACGCCTTGTCGCCGGACGAGCTGCGCAAGATGGACGCTTACTGGCGCGCCGCCAACTACCTGTCCGTCGGACAGATCTACCTGTACGACAATCCGTTGTTGCGTCAGCCGTTGACGCTCGAGCACATCAAGCCCCGGTTGCTTGGGCACTGGGGAACGACGCCTGGCCTCAACTTTCTCTACGTTCACCTCAACCGTGCAATCGTGCAGCGCGACCTCGACGCGATCTTCGTGACGGGACCCGGTCACGGCGGTCCGGGCCTCGTCGCCAATACGTATCTCGAGGGAACGTACGGCGAATTCTATCCCAGCATCTCCCCCAACGCCGCGGGCCTCAAGCGCCTGTTCACACAGTTCTCGTTTCCAGGCGGCATCCCAAGCCACGTAGCGCCCGAGACGCCGGGCTCCATCAACGAGGGCGGAGAGCTCGGCTATTCGCTGGCGCACGCGTATGGAGCCGCCTTCGACAACCCCAACCTGCTCGTCGCCTGCGTGATCGGCGACGGCGAAGCCGAGACCGGGTCGCTGGCTGCAAGCTGGCACTCGAACAAGTTCCTCGACCCGGTGCGCGACGGCGCGGTGCTGCCGATCCTGCACCTCAACGGCTACAAGATCGCCAATCCGACCGTGCTCGCGCGCATCCCGCACGATGAGCTCGAGGCGCTGTTCCGCGGCTACGGCTACGCCCCCCATTTCGTCGAGGGCGACGACCCGAAGACGATGCACGAACTCATGGCGGAAACGCTCGAGAAGGTCGTGAACGACATCCGCGACATCCAGAACGATGCGCGGACGAACGGGTTCAAAGCGCGGCCCAAGTGGCCGATGATCGTCATGCGCACGCCGAAGGGCTGGACCTGCCCGAAGGAGATCGAGGGCAAGCGCGAAGAGGGCTACTGGCGCGCCCACCAGGTGCCGATGGGCGACATGGAGAAGCCGGAGCACGTCCGCATTCTCCAGGAGTGGATGGAGAAGTATCGCCCGCGCGAGCTGTTCGACGAGAACGGCAAGGTCATGCCGGAGATCGCCGCGCTGGCGCCGGCTGGAACGCGCCGCATGAGCGCCAATCCGCACGCCAACGGCGGCCTTCTGTTGCGCGAACTGAAGCTGCCGGACTTCCGCGACTACGGCATCAAGGTCACGGCCCCCGGCGCCGTCATCGCCGAGACGACCCGGGTGATGGGGACCTACCTGCGCGACGTAATGAAGCTCAACATGGAATCCCGCAACTTCCGCCTGTTCAGCCCGGACGAGAGCAATTCCAACCGCTGGCAGGACGTGCTCGAGGTGACCAACCGCGCCTGGGTCGCCGAGACGCTGGACTACGACGACCATCTTGCGCCCGACGGGCGGGTGATGGAGATGCTCTCCGAGCACCAGTGCCAGGGCTGGCTCGAAGGCTATCTGCTCACCGGCCGACACGGCTTCTTCTCGTGCTACGAAGCGTTCATCCACATCATCGACTCCATGTTCAACCAGCACGCCAAGTGGCTGAAGGTGTGCAGGGACATCGAATGGCGCAGGCCCATCGCCTCGCTCAATTATCTGCTCTCAAGCCTCGTCTGGCGGCAGGACCACAACGGCTTTTCCCATCAGGACCCCGGCTTCATCGACCACGTCATCAACAAGAAGGCCGAGGTGGTGCGTGTCTATCTGCCGCCGGACGCCAACACGCTGCTTTCGATTACCGACCACTGCCTGCGGAGCCGCGACTACGTCAACGTCGTTGTCGCCGGCAAGCAACCCGCGCCCCAATGGCTCACCATGGACCAGGCGATCAAGCACTGCTCGGCCGGACTCGGCATATGGGAGTGGGCGAGCAACGACCGCGGCGGCGAGCCGGATGTGGTCATGGCCTGTTGTGGCGACGTGCCGACGCTCGAGACCCTCGCGGCCGTCGAACTCCTCCATCAACACGCGCCCGAACTGAAAGTGCGCGTGATCAACGTCGTCGACCTGATGCGCCTCCAGCCGCCGAGCGAGCATCCGCATGGAATGCTGGACCAGGACTTCGACGCCTTGTTCACCGTCAACAAGCCGATCATCTTCGCGTTCCACGGCTATCCCTGGCTCATCCACCGCCTGACCTACCGCCGCCACGGCCACGACAACATCCATGTGCGCGGCTACAAGGAGGAGGGGACGACGACCACGCCGTTCGACATGTGCGTGCTCAACGACATCGACCGGTTCCATCTCGTCAACGACGTGATCGACCGCGTCCCCGGCCTCGCGTCGCGCGCCGCCTACGCCAAGCAGGCGATCCGCGACAAGCTGATCGAGCACCACGAGTACATCATCCGTCACGGCGATGACATGCCGGAGATCAAGGATTGGGTCTGGGGCGAAGGCCACGTGGCAGGCGTGGCGACCTCCACCGCCGGCGACAACGTTTGAACCCAAACCAGGCTCTCGCCGCCCGCCGCCCACGGCGTCCGGCGAAAGCCTCTTGAAATCCATAGGGAAACGTCACGACCATCAGGGAGCGCGGACCAATGGCGCAAGGCAGCGCGACGATCGCAAAGCCCGGGCAGCGGGCGACGGACGAGGCGGCGGTTCTTCGGAGCTACGGCTGCGGCGCGCTGCGCTTCGCGGGCGCCCCGGACGCCCTCTTCGAGCGACATCTAAAGTTTGACAACATCGTCGCGTCGAATGAGGCCGACACGCGCGAGCGTTACGAGGCCACAGCGCGGGCGGTCCGCGACATCCTCACCGACCGCTGGCTCGAGACCGATGCGACCTATCGGCGCGAGAACCCAAAGCGGGTCTACTACGTGTCGATCGAGTTCCTGATCGGCCGTTCGCTCGCCAACAACGTCATGAACCTGATGCTCGATCCGGTCGTCTCGAAGAGCTTCAACGAGCACGGACGGGTCTGGATGGAGCTTCTCGACCAGGAGCCGGACGCGGGCCTCGGAAACGGCGGCCTCGGACGGCTCGCCGCCTGCTTTCTCGACTCGATGGCGACGATGGCGCTGCCGGCGTTGGGCTACGGCCTGCGCTACGAGCACGGTATCTTCCAGCAGGGGCTCCGCAACGGCTGGCAGGAAGAGAAGCCCGACAACTGGCTCATGCACCCCGATCCCTGGGAGGTCGTGCGCCCGCTCGAACGGGTCGAGGTCAAGTTCGGCTGCACCATGAAATTGCGCGACGGAAACCTCCGCCTGGTCCCGAACCAGCCTTCGACGCTGATCGGCTTGCCCTACGACCGTCCTGTCGTCGGATATGGCGGGAGGACGATCAACACGCTACGCCTATGGAGCGCGTCAGCCGCGCATTCCTTCGACTTCCAGCGCTTCAGCGAAGGCGACTTCGTCGCCTCGATGGCCGAGACGCTCGGCGCGGAATCGCTGACCCGCGTGCTTTATCCCGATGATTCGACTCAGCAGGGTCGGGGGCTCCGGCTGATGCAGGAATACTTCCTGGTCTCCTGCTCGCTCGCCGATCTCGTACGCCGCTTCCACGAAACGAACGCCGACTGGCGGACGCTGCCGGAGAAGGCGGCGATCCAGCTCAACGACACCCATCCGACCCTCGCCGTCCCCGAGCTCATGCGCATTCTGATCGACAGCGCGGGGCTCGCCTGGGACGAGGCCTGGGACATCACCAAGCGAACGCTCGCCTATACAAATCACACGCTGCTACCCGAGGCGCTCGAGCGCTGGCCGGTCGACTGGGTGCGGATGATCGCGCCGCGCCTCGTCGAAATCATCTTCGAAATTAACAAGCATCTGCTCGACGACATCCGCGCGCGCTTTCCCGGCGATTATGGGCGGGCGGCGCGGGCGAGCCTGATCGAGGAGGGGCCGGAGCAGCAGGTCCGCATGGCCAATCTCGCGATCGTCGGCTCGCACAGCACCAACGGCGTCGCCGCAATCCATTCGCGCCTCCTGCGCACGGTGACGGTCGCCGACCTCGCCGAGGCCTTCCCCGACCGCTTCAACAACAAGACCAACGGCGTCACGCCCCGGCGCTGGATGAAGCTCGCCAATCCCTCGCTCGCCGACACGATCACGTCGGCGATCGGCGACGGCTGGGTGACCGATCTGGCGCAATTGCAGAAGCTGAAGCCTCTCGCCGAGGACGCCGCCTTCCGCGACGCCGTCCACAAGGCGCAACGGGCCTGCAAGGCGCGCTTCGCCGACTGGCTCAGGCGCCGTCTCGATGAACCCGATGCCTCGCACCCCTGGCAAGGCACCGTGCCGATCACCATCGAAGTGCAACAGGGACATCAGGTGAAATTCACCACCCTGCGCATCAACGGTACCATGCGCGCGCTGGGCAATATC
>JBKQHO010000065.1:0-36973 GCA_052267165.1 Vulcanimicrobiaceae bacterium
TTCTTCGCTCCTCGCTCCTTGCGGCGACGAAAAATCGCTCTCGCTTGGTGTATACCCACGTCGGAGACGGTACACTAACGAAAACCGCCCGGTGCGGTCATCGAGAGTTGCTCCCCTTTGCCCGCCAGGGTCTTCGCCTTACCTTCGATCGCGCTGAGCATCTCGTTGTACGAATCGGCGAACGACTTGACGCCGTCGGCCTGTAGGCGCTGGGTCACGTCGTAGAGCGAGATCTTGGCTCGCGCGAGCTGCTCGACGGTCTTCCGCGCGCCGTCGAGGTCTTCCAACACGGAGTCGGCCCGGATCTTGCCGTGGTCGAGCAGCGCGTCGAGCGTGGCCGGCGGGACGGTGTTGACCGTTTGTGCCCCGACCAGGTTCTCGACGTAAAGCAGGTCGGAGTAGGCCGGATTCTTCGTCCCGGTGCTGGCCCACAGCGGCCGCTGCGGGTGCGCGCCTCGAGCAGCCAGCGGTTTGAAGCGCGCGCCTTCGAAGAGATTCTTGAAGCGCTGGTAGGTGAGTTTCACGTTCGCGACGCCGCTCTTTCCGAGCAGCTCGGAGAACGAGCTCTGGCCTTTGGAGATCTGCTCTTCGAGCAGCTTGTCAACGGCCGTGTCGATGCGGCTGATGAAGACGCTGGCGACCGAAGCGATCCGGTCGATCGGCTGACCCGCGGCGTCGCGCCGCTCGAGCCCTTCGATATAGGCGTTCGCCGCCGCTTCGTAATGCTCGATCGAGAAGATCAGTGTCACGTTGACGTTGATGCCGGCCGCTATGGTCGTGGCGATCGCCGGAATGCCCTCGGGCGTCGCCGGGATCTTGATCATGACGTTGGGACGGTCGACTTCCTTCCAGAGGCGCGCGGCCGCGTCGATCGTGCCTTGCGTGTCGTGCGCGAGCAGCGGCGAGACTTCGAGGCTGACGAAGCCGTCGCCGCCGTTCGTGCCGTCGTAGAGCTTGCGAAACGCGTCGCACGCGTTGCGGATGTCGTCGATGGCTAAGCGTTCGAACAGCGTGTTGCTGTCGAGCTTCGCTCCCAGCAGCGAACGGAGCTGGTTGTCGTAGTCGTTGCCCGCGCCGATCGCCTTTTCGAAGATCGTGGGATTCGAGGTCATGCCGCGCAAGCCGAGCCCGATCAGCTTGTCGAGCTCGCCCGAAGCGAACATGCTGCGGCGGATGTAGTCGAGCCAGATGCTCTGACCCACGGCCGCCAGTTGTTGCAATTGTGTAGCCATCTGAAGAACAGAACCCCCGTTATGCTTTTGCTAGGAGACCGGCGGCGACCGACGCGACGTGGTCGGGCGTGAAGCCGAGTTCTTTGGCGATCACGCCTGCCGGGGCCGACATGCCGAAGCGATCGATGCCGATCGTCACGCCGCGGTCGCCGACCCAGCGATGCCAGCCGAACGTCGCGGCAGCCTCGATCGAAACGCGCGCGCGCACGTCGGGCGGCAAGATGAGGTCGCGATAGTCCGTGTCTTGCTGTGCGAACAGTTCCATCGACGGCATCGAAACGACCCGAGCCGCCGTGCCTTGGGCTGCGAGGAGCTTGGCCGCGTCGATCGCGAGCGAGACCTCGGAACCCGTAGCGATGAGCACGACGTCGGGCCGCTGCCCGGTGCCGTGGATGATGTATGCGCCGCGAGCGACGTCGGCCTGACGGGCGCCCAAGAACGGTACTTTTTGACGCGAGAGCACGATCGCGCTCGGCCCGGCGTGCGAGATCGCGAACTTCCAGGTCTCGAGGACCTCGAGTGCGTCGGCGGGCCGCAGCGTGATGACGTTCGGCGTCGCGCGCAACGTGGCCAGCTGCTCGATCGGCTGATGCGTCGGACCGTCTTCGCCCAAGAAGACCGAATCGTGCGTGTAGACGAACACGACGCGCTCGCCGTTGAGCCCGGCCAAACGCACCGCGGGTTTCATGTAGTCGAGGAAGTTGAAGAAGGTCGCGGTGTACGAAAGGATGCCGCCGTGCGCAGCCAGTCCGTTGGCGATCGAGCCCATCGCGTGCTCGCGCACGCCGAAGTGCACGTTGCGGCCTTCATAGCTGCCCGGCTCGAAGTCGCCCTGTCCTTTGAGGTAGGTCTTGGTCGAGGGGTCGAGGTCGGCCGAACCGCCCATGAGCTCGGGAAGCGCGGCGGCGATCGCATTCATGACCGTGCCGCCGGCTTCGCGCGTCGCGACGCTGCCGTTCTCGGCGTTGAACCCGGGCCAGGGAAGCGTCTCCGGTCGCGTTCCCGATATGACCCGCTCGAACTGCGCGGCCAGGTCCGGCTGCTGCTGTCTCCACAGTGCGACGGTCTCGTTCCAGCCTTTTTGCGCAGCGGCTCCGTTGGAGCCGACCGTGCGCCACCAAGCGAGCGCGTCGTCGGGAACGTAGAACGCCGGCTCGACCGGCCAACCGAGCGTCTCTTTCGTCTTCTTGACGTTGTCGGCACCGAGCGGCTCGCCGTGCGCGCCGAACGTGCCCGCCTTGGGCGAGCCGTAGCCGATGACCGACTTCACCGCGATTAGCGACGGCCGCGGGTCGGACTTGGCTTCGTTGATCGCCGCGTCGATCGCCGCGACGTCGTTGCCGTCGTCCTGATCGACGACGAGTGTCTGCCAACCGTAGGCCTCGTAGCGCGCCAGCACGTCTTCGGTGAACGTGACGTGGGTCGGGCCCGCCAGCGAGATGCTGTTGTCGTCGTAGAGCACGATCAGCTTCCCGAGCTTGAGGTGGCCGGCCAACGAGGACGCTTCGGCTGAGACGCCTTCCATCAAGTCGCCGTCGCTGGCGATAACGTACGTGAAGTGGTCGACGATATTGTGCCCGCGGTTGTAGGTTGCGCCCAGGTGGGCCTCGGCGGCGGCCAACCCGACGGCTTCGGAGATGCCCTGCCCGAGCGGCCCGGTGGTCACCTCGATGCCGGGGGTGTGGTGCTCTTCAGGGTGGCCCGGCGTCTTGCTGCCGAGCTGCCGGAAGCTCTTGAGGTCGTCGAGGGTCAGTCCGGAGCCGGTCAGGTAGAGGAGGGCGTAGATGAGCATCGAGCCGTGCCCGGCCGACAGCACGAAGCGGTCGCGGTCGAACCAATGCGGGTCGGCGGCGTTGAACTTGAGATGGCGCGACCACAACGTGTAGGCGGCCGCGGCAGCGCCGAGCGGCAGGCCGGGGTGGCCGGAGTTCGCCTTTTGCACGGCGTCGATCGCAAGCATGCGGATCGCGTTGATCCTTCGTTCGTCGTCGGGGGTGTTCGGCACCAGTTCCTCCTCGGGCGATTGGGGGCCAGAGTTATTCACCATGCTAGAGGGCTTTTCCCCAAGCCGGCGTCCGAAAAGTGGAAGCCGGAGGATTTTCGCCCGCCGTACGGGACTCGAAAGGCATGTTAACCGATCGAGACGAGTTGCAGGCACGGGTCGAGGCGCTGGCGGCCGATCCGTCGGACGTCCGGGGGAGCGCGGGCCGGGTCGTCGACGACGTCGTCGCCCTGCTCGACGAGGGCGCGCTGCGCGTCTGCGAGCCCGTCGACGGCAGTTGGGTCACCTACGCCTGGGTGAAGCGAGCGATCCTGCTCTATTTCCAACGGCTGGACATCGTCCCGATCGGGGAAGGTTCGGACGGCGATGCGTTTGCCTTGCGCGACCTGCCGCCGTCCTACTTCGACAAGCTTCCGACGAAGCGCAACTATGCGCAGCTGGGCGCGCGCTGCGTGCCTCCGGGCGTCGCTCGCTTCGGCTCGTTCTTGGGCCGCTCGACGATCTTGATGCCGGGTTACGTGAACATCGGCGCATTTGTCGACGACGGCTCGATGATCGACACCTGGGCCACGGTCGGCTCCTGCGCGCAGGTCGGCAAGAACGTCCACCTGTCGGGTGGCGTCGGCATCGGCGGCGTGCTCGAGCCGCCTCAGGCGCAGCCGGTCGTCGTCGAGGACGGCGCGTTCATCGGCTCGCGCTGCGTCGTCGTGGAGGGCTGCTTCGTGGGGCGTGAAGCCGTGCTCGGCGCGGGCGTCGTGCTGACCGGCAGCACGCCGGTCGTCGACGTGCGCGGCGCCTCGCCGGCGATCACGCGCGGCCGGATCGAGCCCCGTTCGGTCGTCATCCCCGGAACGATGCCCAAGGAGTTTCCGGCCGGCACGTTCGGCGTCTCGTGCGCGCTGGTCATCGGCGAGCGCAGCGCCTCGACCGACCGCAAGACCTCGCTCGAACGCGCGATCCGCGAATTCGGCGTGGCAGTATGAACCCGGCGCTGCTCGCGGTCGGCACGTCCGTCATCCGCGCGCTGCACGCGCGGCGCCGGCCTTCGTCGATCGATCTCGGGCTCGGCGAGCCGACGCTGATGCCGGACGTGGCGCACTTCGAGCGCGCGACGGCGTGGGTCGCCGAGCACGGCTGCCGCTATTCGCCCAACGCCGGCTTCGAGGATCTGCGCGAGCTGATCGCGCGGCACTACGCGTATCCCGGTCTCGAGCGCGCCACCAACGTCTGCATCACGACGGGTTCGAGCGAAGCGCTCTACGTCACGCTCAAGACGCTGCTCGACCCTGAGCGCGACGAGCTGCTCGTTGTCGAGCCGGCCTTCGGCGTGTACACGAAGATCGCGGAAGTCGAAGGCCTCGCCGTGCGCCGCGTGACGTTCGATGCTGCGAACGGCTTCCGCTTCGACGCGGACGCGATTTTGGAAGCGGTCGGGCCGGCGACGCGCGCGATCGTGATCTGCTCGCCGTGCAATCCGACGGGTCGCGTGATCTCGCGCGACGACGTCAAACGCATCGCCGACGCGCTGCTGGCCCGCGGCGGCGCACCCGTTTACGTCGTGCACGACGAGATCTATCGCGAGCAGCTCTACACCGACGACGCCGGTTCGTTCGCGGAGGTCTACCCGTACACGGTCGCGATCAACTCGCTCTCGAAGAGCAACGCGCTGACCGGACTGCGCTTGGGCTGGACGCTCGCGCCCGCGGACGTCACGGCGCAGATCGCCAAGCTGCACGCCTTGGCCACCTCGTGCGCGAGCACGTTCGCGCAGCGCGTCGCCTTCGAGATCTTCGCCGCGAACCAGCTCGCGGTGCAGCGCGCTTGGTACGTCGAGCAGCGCTTCGGTGCGCTGGCCGCGGCCGAAGCCGCCGGCCTCGAGTTGATCGAGCCGGACGGCGCGTTCTACCTCTGCGTGCGGGTCGGCGCCGGCGACACGCTCGCCTTTGCCGAGGAGTTGCTCGAGAGCCGCGACGTCGTCGCGATCCCCGGCGACATCTTCGGCGCAACGCTGGCCGGCTGGCTGCGCACGAGCTTCGTCGCCCCGCAAGACGCGCTGTTCGAAGGCTACTCGCGAATAGCGAGCCTGGTCGCCGAACGCGGCGCGGTAACGAAGGCCTGACGGACCAAAAATGAAGACGATTTCCGTACTGATCGAATTCGATTCCGAAACAAAGACCTACGGGCGCAACCTCGCCCGAATTGCCGGACGTGTTCGCGGTCAGCGACACTCGCGACGACGTGCTCGACCGATTCGCGAGCTCCGCCAATGACTATCTCGCGTGCTTGCGCGAACGCAACGAGCCGCTGCCGAATTTCGCGACCCGGCACGAAGTCGTGACGATCGGACTCACAACCTCGGGCAATCAGAGCTTCCGCAAGATGGTAGAAGTACCGTCCTTTTCCACGCGGATTTCGAATCGCTCGCCGGATGGATGCTCCTCGACGAGCATGCCATTCTCCATGCAGCAGATCGCGTAGCCACGCGGCAACGCACGGCCTCCGGGCCGTACTCGGGCCCATAGCCCCGTGTTCGCGGTGCCCTCACGCCTTGTGTGTCCATGCGCCGATCGCATTCATAGCTCGATCGCGCGTTTCCCCTCTCATCTGGGCTGGCCGGCGCGGCGGGACGGCGCTCGCAAGTGACAGCTGCTAAAAGCGGCAGTCCGACCACATCAGATTCGGGGATTGAGCTTAGCACCTTCGCGCATATCCCGGCTAGTCGCACCGCTCGCCGTCAGTAAGACTGCGAGCGTATCTGCAACGGTGGGCGCGCGCCGCCGGTGTCGAACCAAGCTTCGGTCGCGGCGCCGTCGGCGCCGAAACGAATGTTCCCCAAGACCGTGTCGAACGAGCCGATTGCAAGCCGCCTGCGCACGTTAGCACGCATGTCTCCTGAAGATGGCGCGGCGGCAGCGATCGCCTGCGACAAGACTTGGGTTGCGGCGTAGGCGATCGCTGCTTCCACCGACGGTGCCTCCAGAAAGCGCTCGCGATAACGTTGCACGAACGCGTCGTAAGCCGCACTGCGCGGCGCGAGGCGGCGGACGATCCAACGGCAGCCTTCGGGAACGCTCGCCGGATCGTAGCCGCGGTGGGCCATCTCGGCAAGCGAATCCGTGTTCTCGATCGACTCCGCGGCGTGCAGCCGGCAGACGAGCGTGCCGCGCTCGGCGGGGGCCACGTACACGACGATTTCGATCGCATTGCGCCGTTGCGCGGCGCGAAGGCGAGCCAGCGCAGTCTCGTCTTCCGGGTGCACGCTTGCGCGCAGGACGACTCGACCTCCGAAAGTTCGTAAAGCGGTGCTCAAACAGCCGGCGACCGCGCCGCGCGATTCCTCACCGTCGTCGAGCACGGCAAAACGCCCGCCGCGGGCATCGTCGATGGAGCGGGCCGCGGCAAGCGCTTCGAGCTGCGCCCCTCCGCTGACGCTGAACCCCCAGCTCGTGGCCGGGCGAGGGCGCGAGCACGGTATCGGAAGAGCGGCCATGGTTTCTACCGGGAGGCGCACGGCCTGGGCGACAGGCGCTTCGGCGGCGGCGACGTTCGGGCGCATTCCGCCGAGCGCGGCCACGATGCCGGCGTCGGCTGCGAACTCGTGCATCAGCGCCGCGGCGCGCGCCGGCTCGGCGGCGTTGTTCGTCCCCTCGTCTTGGTGCGGGTTGCCCAGATGCAGCGCGGCGTCGCGGACGACGGCTCGTAGTGCCGGCGTTCCGGCGGCCAAGCCGGCGTTGTTGTCGTCGACCGCGAGCTCGATTGCCGAGCGCGCTTCCAAGCCGGCCGCACCGTCGTCGCCCGCCAGCGGCAATTCGACGCCAAAGACGACCGGCGCGGAATCGCCCGCCGCCGGGCGAGCGCTCGGCAAGGCGAGATAAGCGAGCAGCACGCCAAGCAGCACGCAACTTCGCAGCGCGCGCCGACGGTTAGAATCGCTAGCGCGCTGCGCGCGCAACGGAGCCCCGCATGGCCGATCCTCGTCGCAGACTCTCAACCAACGCATCCGGCGACTTCTTCGTCGATGTGAGTTGCATCGACTGCGACGCCTGCCGCCAACTCGCCCCCGCGACCTTCGCGCGGCGCGGCGTCGCCTCGGCGGTGGCGGCCCAGCCGCAAACGGAGGCCGAGCGCGCGGCGGCGCTGCGGGCGCTGATCGCTTGCCCGGTCGGCGCGATCGGGACTGCAGTGCGTCACGCGCTCGGGCCGGCACTCGGGGCGTTTCCGCTGCACGTCGACGGGCCCGTCTCGCTGTGCGGCTTCAACGACCGCGCCACCTACGGCGCGAACAGCTATTTCCTCGTCCACCGCGACGGTAACTGGCTGATCGACGCGCCGCGCTTCACGCCGCACTTGGTGCGCGCGTTCGAGCGGCGCGGCGGCATTGCATACATCTTCCTGACGCATCGCGACGACGTAGGCGACGCCTCGGCCTACGCCGCGCGCTTCGGCAGCACGCGGATCATCCATCGCGCCGACCGTCACGCGCAGCCCGACGCAGAGGTCGTCGTCGACGGCTACGAGCCCATTTCGTTCGCGCCGCGCTTTACGATCGTGCCGACGCCGGGCCACACGCGCGGCCACTGCGTGCTGCTGCACGACCGCTTCCTTTTCAGTGGAGACCATCTCGCCTGGGATCAGCAGCGCGCGCGCCTGGCCGCGTACCGCGACGTGTGCTGGTACGATTGGCCCGAGCAGGTTCGTTCGGTGTTGAAGCTTACCGTGTACGACTTCGAGTGGATCCTCCCGGGTCACGGCCGCTCGGTGCGGTTAAGCCGCGATGCGCGGCGCGCCGCGTTCGAGCGTTTTGAGCGCGAGACGGGGTTGGAGAAGTTCTCGCACGTGAAACGCCCCGCGCTCGACTAGGCGTTAGCGGGGCGGCCCGATCCAGATGGTTTGGATGTTGACGAACTCGCGGATACCGAGGGCCGAGAGCTCGCGGCCGTAGCCGCTCTTCTTGATGCCGCCGAAGGGCAGGCGCGGGTCGGAGCTGGTCATGCCGTTGATGAACACGGCGCCCGACTCCAAGCGCGCCGCGAGCTTCTCGGCGCGTTCGACGTCGCGCGTCCAGAGGTTGCCGCCCAATCCAAAGTCGGAGTCGTTAGCGCGCTCGACGGCGTCCTCGGCGTCGCGCACGCGAATCACCGCCGCGGCGGGGCCGAACGTCTCCTCTCGGAAGGCGGTCATCGTATCGTCGACACCCGTCAGGATCGTGGGCGCGTAAAACGCTCCGGGACGGTCGAGCGCCTTGCCGCCGAGGACGACGCGCGCGCCTTGCGCGCTGGACGCCTCGACCTGCGCTGCGAGCGCGTCGCGCAGGTCCGTACGCGCGAGCGGGCCCATCTGCGTGGCCCGGTCGAGCGGGTCGCCGACTTTCAACTCGCGGGTAAAGGCGACGAACGCTTCGACGAAGGCGTCGTGCACGGGAGCCTCGACCAAGAAGCGCTTGGCGGCAATGCAGCTCTGGCCCGCGTTCTGAAAGCGCGCCCGCACGGCGGTGCGGGCCGCGGCTTCGAGGTCGGCATCGGCCAGCACGATGAAGGCGTCCGAACCGCCGAGTTCTAGTACCGTCTTCTTGAGGTGCTTGCCGGCGGTCGCGGCGACCGCGCTCCCGGCGCCTTCGCTGCCGGTCAGCGTGACGGCCGCGACGCGCGGGTCGGCGACGACCGCGTTCATCTCGCGGCTGGCGACCAAGAGCGTGGTGAACGCGCCTGCGGGATAGCCACACGCGGCGAAGATGCGCTCGATCTCGAGGGCGACGCCGGTGACGTTGGCGGCGTGCTTGAGCACGACCGCGTTGCCGGCCATCAGCGCCGGCGCGGCCGCGCGGAAGACTTGCCAATAGGGGAAGTTCCAAGGCATGATCGCGAGTAGCACGCCGAGCGGGCGGTAGGCGACGTAGCTGCGGGTCGCGGTCGATTCGGCCGGCTCGTCGGCGAGTTGCGACGCCGCGTTGTCCGCATAATATTCGCAGGCGGTCGCGCACTTCTCGACTTCCCCTTCGGACTCGGCGAGGGCTTTGCCCATCTCGCGCGAGGCGAGCGTCGCAATCTCGCTCTTGTGCTCGCGCAGGTGCGTGGCAACGCGCTTGAGCAACGCGCCGCGTTCCGCGAAATTGCGCGTGCGCCACTGCCGGAACGTCGCGACGGCGCCCGACAGCTTGCGCTCGAGCGCGTCGGGCGAGTCGGGCTCGTAGCTCGCCAGCGCTTCGCCGCTGGACGGATCGATCGTGCGGATCAGCCGGTCGGAGGATACGGTCGTGCTCACGGGCGCGGTCCTTCGTAGACTTCGATGAGGTCGTTCGGTAAGATAAAGCCCTTTGCCACGCGGATCAAGTCGGCTGGGGTGATGCGGCCGTAGCGCGCCGCCATCTTGACGCTCTCGTCGGTCGGCAGGCCATTGAATCCGATATCCTGGACTCGCTCGGCGATCACCGCCGTCGATTCCTCGCTGACCAGCGCGCGAGCCACCAGCTTCGTCTTCGCGCGGTTGAGTTCGTAGAGGCCGACCGGATCGTCCTGGAAACGCCCGAGCTCGTACTTGAGCATGTCGACGGCTTCGTTGAGCTTGCTCGGATCGGCGCTGAGCCGGAAGTTCCAGATGCCCCGGTATTTGTCCGCGTCGAGCGAGCTCGAAACCGAATCGACCAGCGCGTGCCGGGTGTAAAGCTCGGTCATCAGGCGCGTGTCGTAGTCGCCGTCGGCGCCCAGGATCGCGTTGATCAAGTTCAGGGCGTAATAGTCGTTGCTGCCGCGTGCGCTGGCGGGCGCGCCCAGGTGCGCGTCGTCGAGCTCGCGATCGGTGAAGATGAAGCGCTTGGCCGGCTGCGGATAGGGAATCGGTTCGGGTTCAAGGTTCGGCCGCTGCCCGATGGAACGCCAGTTCGCGAGCTCGCGTTCGAGCAGGTGCGCCGTCTCTTGCGGATCGACGTCGCCGACGACCGAGATCGTCGTGACGTCGGGCCGGACGTACTGCGCGGCGTAGCGGCGCAGGTCGTCGCGGCTGATACCTTTGATCGAGGCCGGGACCGGCTCGCGCAGGGTCGCATCCTCGGGCTTGAGGAGCAACTCCTCGAATCCGCGGCCGGACAGATACTCTGGGTCGTGGTCGCGTTCAGCGATGGCAGCGAGGGTCTGCTTGCGCACGACCTCGACGTAGGAGGCCGGAAACGACGGGCGTTGCAAGTCGTCGGCCAGCACGTCGACCAGGCGGCTGAGGTCGCGCGCCGAGCCGTGCGCGCCGAAGCTGAAGCCGAAGTCGATCGTCGCGCCCACGTCGTCGGCGGCCTTGCGTTGCGCTTCGAAATCATAGTGGAAGCTGCCGTAGCCGAGCATCGAGGAGACCATCGCGCCAAGGCCTTCCTTGCCGTCCGGGTCGGAGCGGGGCGATGTTTCGACGTTCCCGTTGATGAAGACGGTGTGATTGGCGCGGATGCGCTGCACGAAGACGTGCACGCCGTTGGAGAGGACGAAGGCCGCCGGCCAGACTTTGCTCTCGGTCGCGGGTGGCGTCTGCAAGGCTTGCTGCACCCAGCGCGCCTCGAGGATCGGGCCGTCGGGTGCGCGCCGCGAGAAATCGTCGACCACGCCGGTCGGCGGCGCGGCCGAGCTTGCCGCCGCGCTGCCGGTCGGCTGGAGGATGCCGACGACGGCCGGCACGTCGAGGAAGCGCTGCGCGGTCGCGGTGACGTCGCGCGCACTGGTCGCGGCGATCTTCTCGTCGGCCCGAGCCGGATCGGTGCTCCCTTCGACGCCGAGCGCGTAGCCGACGCGCTCGCCCAAACCGTCGACCGAGTCGCGCGCGTACAAGGCCTGCGCGGCGGCCGCGGTCTTGGCTGCGTTCACGAGCTCGTTCGGAAAGCCGCCGCGCTCCTGCTCGCGCAAAGTCTCGTAAAATGCGTCGCGGGCTTCGGCGGCAAGGTGATCCGGCGCGACGATCAGGAAGACGTGATACAAGCCGCCGTAGCGGTTCTGATCGTATTGCGTCGAGTAACCCAACGTCAGACCGCTGGCGACCAGTGATTTATAGAAGGGCGAGCGCGGATTGCGGATGACCGCGTCGACGAGGTGCAGCGCGCCCGCGCCGTCGTCGAGCGTTCCCGGCGCGGGATACGCGATGTCGAGCAGCTGATACGGAAAGTTGCCGGTGACCTGAACCGAGCGATCGACTTCGTAACGAACCGACGCGTTGTTGCGATCGGGCAGCGCCCGCCCTGGAATCGCGCCGAAGTAACGCTGCGCGTATGCGAACGCCGCGCTCGAGCGCACGTCGCCGGTGATGACCAGGCTCGCATCGTTGGGCGCGTACCAGGCGTCGTAGACCGAACGCAGGTCGCGGGTCGTCGCTGCGGCGACGTCCTTGCGATCGCCGAGCGCTGCCAGCGAGCAGAGCCGCGCGCTCGACGCCTCGCGGCAGACGCGGTCGTAGAGCTTGGCGACGGGTTGTTCGAGGTCGCGGTCGTACTCGTCGAGCACGACCTCTTTCTCGTACTTCCAGTCAGGCTCGGTGATCAGCAGCTGCTGCATGCGCTCCGACTCGAGGCGCAGCAGCAGCGCGAGCTTGTCGGCCGGCGCGATGAACTCGTAGTGCGTGTAGTCGTTCGAGGTGGTTGCGGTCGCCCGCGCGCCGAGGTGCGCGATCATGTCGTCGAGCCCGAGGCCCGAGAGCGAGGGCGTTCCGCGATACATCATGTGGGCGAGCGCGTGGGCGAGGCCGGTATGTCCCTGGCGCTCGTCGACGGCGCCGAAGCGATACCACATCGCGACCTGGACGACGGGGACGGCATGATCCTCGACGACCGCGACGTGCAGACCGTTGGAGAGCGTCCGTTGGGCGAACGGCATTGCGGCCGGCTGCGACCCGGCCGAGAACGGCATCGCTTCCTGCCCCTCCGCTAGCACGCCTGACGACGACGCGAGCCCGCTCAGCGCAAGGGAAAGAACGACGCGGACGAACGGTCGGAGAAAGCCCATCACGTCGCTGTACTGTGTTCCGGCGGAGCGGACCTATCCCGCGCCGGCGAGCGCTCCCGGCTCGATTCCCAGACGGCGCGCCGCCACGTCGACCAGCCCGGCCCGGGGCACGAGGCCGATCAGCTCGGAGCTTTCCACCCCTGCGCCGCGGCGCGCAGCCAGCGTTCGCACCAACTCAACGATGCGGTCGAGCGGCGTGGCGGCGACGTCGGTCAGGTTGCACGAGACTTGAACCCGCCCATCCCCCAGCGGTATGCCGAGCGCGCGCAGCGTGCGCAAGCCGCCGCCCCGCTCGCGCAAGGTTCGCGCGATCTCGCGGGCTAGCTTCAGGTCGCCGCCGGCCAGCACTACGTTGAAGGCGACCAGCACGTGACGCGCGCCGACGGCGATCGCTCCGGCCGACGGGTGGGCCAGCACGTCGCCGACGTCGGGACGCCCCCCGCGGTGCGAGCGCACGACGAGGCCTTCGAACTCGCCGGCGCGCACGTCGGGCAACGCGCGGCGCTTCTCGTCGGTCGCCGCCGCGCCGTAGAAGAGCGAGGGCACGCCGGCGCTTTCCCAGATGGCGTTCGCGGCGTCGCGCGCGAGCGCGATCGCGTCGTCGAGCGTCGCCTCCTCGAAGGGCACGAACGGAAGAACGTCGAGCGCGCCGATGCGCGGATGGACGCCGCGATGGCGGCGCAGGTCGATCCGATCCGTCGTGACCCGCGCGAGCGCGACGGCCGCGGCGAGCACGGCCGCGCGCGAGCCGAAGAAGGTGAAGACGCTGCGATGGTGGTCCCCGTCGCTGGTGCGGTGTGCGAGCGTGACGCCGGCCGCTTCGAGTGCGGCGGCGCAGGCGTCGAGCACCGCCGAGTCGACCCCCTCCGAGACGTTCGGGACGCATTCGAAAATCTTGGCCACGCCGGCAGCCCTCCGCCCCGGGCTCGGCGCGCTCCTGCGTGCCGGCGTGAAGCGTCAGCCTAGGGTTGCGGCGATGGCGCCGGCGACGTCGCCCGCGATCAGCGCGCCGTCGTCGCGGCCGTGCGGCGCAACCGGCGCGACGATCGTGGTGAAGCCGAGCTTGCGTGCCTCGCCGACCCGCCGGCCCCGCGCAGCGACCGGGCGGACTTCGCCCGAGAGGCCGAGCTCGCCGAAGGCGGCCGTCGCCGGCGGCAGCGCGACGCCGCGGAAGGCCGAGGCGATCGCCAGGGCGATGCCGAGGTCGGCGGCCGGCTCGTTGACGCGCAGCCCGCCCGCGACCGAGGCGTAGACGTCGAACGCGCCGAGCGCCATGCCGGCGCGCCGCTCGAGCACGGCCAAGATCATCGCCAGACGCGCGCGGTCGACATTGGCGGCGAGCCGCTGCGGCGTGCCGTAGGACGTCTCGCCGACGAGCGCTTGGATCTCCACGAGGACCGGCCGCGAGCCGACGACGCTGGCCACGACGCACGAGCCGCTGGGGCGCGTCGCGGCCCCGGCGCGCCCCAGGAAGAGCTGCGAGGGATTGCGGACCTCGTGCAGCCCGCGCTCGTCCATGGCGAAGACGCAGATCTCCTCGGCGCTGCCGAAGCGGTTCTTGTGGGCGCGCACGATGCGGTACTCGGCGCCGTTGTCGCCTTCGAAGTACAGCACCGTATCGACGAGGTGCTCGAGCAGACGCGGCCCTGCGATCGAGCCGTCCTTGGTGACATGGCCGACGATGAAGGTCGCGCAGTTGGTCCGTTTCGCGAAGGCCATCAGCGCGCTCGCGCAATCGCGCACTTGCGCGACGCTGCCCGCGAACGACTCGACCTGCGGCAGCGCCATCGTTTGGATCGAGTCGACGACGAGCGCGCGCGGCTTGATGCGCTCGAGCGCCTCGAGGATCGCGTGCAGATCGGTCTCGGCAAACAGCAGCAGCTCGTCGCCCGCGCCCAGGCGTTCGGCCCGAAGCTTCGTCTGGGGCGCGGACTCTTCGCCACAGACGTAGACGACCGGACGCGCCTCGGTGGCCAGCCGGGCAGCGATCTGCAGCAGCAAGGTCGATTTGCCGGAGCCGGGCGGTCCGCCCAGCAGGACCAAGCTGCCGGGCACGATCCCTCCACCGAGCAGCGCGTCGAACTCGGCGAAGCCGCTGGCGACGCGAGCCACGTGCCCGCTCGAAACGTCGCCGAGCCGCACGGGCGCGGCCCCTGGGACCGACGGCCTCGGGCCCGGCCGTCCGTTGTGCGTCTTCGCCGGGGCCGGCGCCTCGGTGAAGCTGTTCCAGGCATCGCAGCCGGGGCAGCGGCCGAGCCAGCGCGCCGACTCGTGACCGCAGCCCGAACAGAAGAAGACCGTCTTCGTTTTGGCCATCGGCTTCAGTCTAGTGGCCCTGACTGCCAACGTCCTGGCACCCTGAGCGACCAAGGTTCCGGCAAGGGCGGCGAGAACGACGCCCCCTCGAAATGAGTGGGTTCGCGCACGTCGCGATCGACGGCCCCGCTGGGAGCGGAAAGACTACGGTTGCGCGGGCCCTGGCTCGCCGTCTCGGCATCCTCTACCTCGACACCGGAGCGATGTACCGCGCCGTCGCCTTGGAGGCACTTCGGGCGGGCGCCGATCCGGGCGACGAGGCTGCCCTGATCGACCTTGCGACGCGCCGCCCGGTGCGCGCCATTCCCGACAGCGACGCTTCGCAGGGCTTCCGGATCTTTGCCGGAGACGAAGAATTGGGCGACGAGCTCTACGGAAACGAGGTCAGCCGCAACGTCTCCGCCGTCGCGGCGCACCCGCGCGTGCGCGAGCTGCTCGTCGAACGGCAGCGGGCGATCGCGCAAGAGGGACCGGTCGTCATGGCCGGCCGCGACATCGGCACCGTCGTGCTGCCGGGCGCGCCCGTCAAAGTGTATCTGACCGCCTCGCTCGACGCCCGGGTCCAGCGCCGCAACGCGGAACTCGCGGAGCGCGGGACGCGCGTGGACCCCGACGAGCTGCGGCGGCAAATGAAAGAACGCGACCGGCTCGACGCGGGCCGCGCGGTCGCGCCGCTGCGACCCGCGCCCGACGCGGTCGAGATCGATGCGAGCGAGCTCAGCGTCGAGCAGGTCGTCGACGCGATCGCGCGCCTCTTCGAGCGAAGGATCGCGTCGCGATGAACCTGCGCTTGTACGGCGCGATCGCGTGGCTGGTGCGCGCGCTGCTGCGCACCTTCTGGCACTTCAAAGTCGTCGGAACCGACAAGGTTCCACAGGTGGGTCCCGTGATCGTGGCATGCAACCACGTCTCGTATTTCGACCCGCCGGCCCTGGGGTGCGCCCTACACCGCCCGATCAGCTATATGGCCAAGCAGGAGCTGTTCGCGATTCCGCTGCTCGGCCCGTTGATCCGCGCGCTCGGGGCGTATCCCGTCGACCGCTCGCGCCACACCGGCGCAGCCATCAAGCGCTCTCTCGCGGTGCTGCAAACCGGAGCGGCGATCGGAATCTTCCCCGAAGGAACGCGTAACCTCGACGGCAGCGTGAAGCCGCACGTCGGCGTCGCGCTGCTGGCCGCCAAGTCTGGCGCGACCGTCGTGCCCGCCTACGTCGCGGGAACGGCGCATGCCAACCGGTTACGTCCCATCACGGTGGTCTACGGCGATCCGATCCGGTTCGATCGTTCGCGAAAAGCGACCCGCGAAGACCTGGCGAAGTGGACCGACGAGATCATGGCTCGGATTCACGCGCTGCGGGGAGTGGCCGGTGAGGGTTAGCCTTCGTAGGCGGTCCTAGTTTGCCAAGAGGGGTCTTCCGCGCTCAGCGGAGCCGGGATCGGGTCGCGATTGGGCGGAAAGTCCCGAGCGAACACCAAACAACTCGCGGACCTCGCGGTTACGTTGGGGTCCGAACATGGAGGCACGCAGCCGTCGAGCTAGCTAGCGTTATCGAAGCGCATCTCGCGCGCACGATCGAGCGCCATCGCGGATCATCGCCGATCTATGAGATGATCCGCTATCATTTTGGCTACGACGCCCCGGGAAAAGCCAAGTCGGGGAAGCGTCTGCGGCCGCAATTGCTGCTGCGCACCGCGCTCGAAGAGGGCGGGACGGTCGAGTGCGCCCTCGACGCGGCCGTGGCCATCGAGATCCTGCACAACTATTCGCTGGTCCACGACGACATCGAGGACGGCGACGAGCTGCGTCACGGGCGCACGACGATCTGGGCGCAGTTCGGCGTCCCGCACGGGATCAACGCGGGTGACGCGCTCTGCGCCATCAGCTATCTCACCCTGCTTCACGAAGAAGCGGTCGTCCCGCCGAATCGGGTCGTCGACATGCTCAACGTCCTGCACGAGGCGAACCTGCGGATGTGCGAAGGGCAGGGCCTCGACATCGGCTTCGAGACGAGCTCGACGGTCTCGATGGAACAGTACCTGGAGATGATCGCGGGCAAGACCGGTGCGCTGTTCGCCGCCTCGTGCGAGCTCGGAGCTCTCGCCGCCGGAGCCGAGCCCGAGCGCGCCAAGCAGTACGGGCGCTTCGGACGCGCCTACGGCCGCGCGTTTCAGATCCGCGACGACGTGCTCGGCACGTGGGGCCGTACCGACGTGACTGGCAAGCCGAGCGGGGCGGACATCGCGCGCCGCAAGTGGAGCTTTCCGGTCGTCTGGGCGCTCGGAACGGTGCCCTCGGCCGACCGCGACATCGTCGCGCACGCCTACGAGCGCTGCGCGCGCCTTGAAGCCGACGGGGTGCTCGAAGTCATCGCCGCGCTGGAGCGGTTGGGCGCGCGCACAGCCGCCGACGAGGCCCACGACCGGGCGCTCTACGAGGCCGACGTGGTCGCGGGCCAAGCCTCGATCGACGTGAATCGGACCATCCGGGACTTCTTGGCCCGAGGCGCTCGTCGGGTTGCGTAGCGCCCTTCGCTCATCCGCGTCGGCGCTCGCCGGCGCGGAGAGCTCGGGGACGTCGACATCGCTCGCGCTGGCGGGGATGCTCTTCGTCGCGCTCATCGTCCGGCTACTGCTGATCAACGCCGACGGCTTTCGCAACGACGTCTCGACGTTCGAGAGCTGGGCGCTCACGATCGCCGATCATCCGTTGCGCGAGTTCTTTGCGACCGCCGGCTTCGCCGACTATCCGCCGGGCTATTTCTTCATCCTGTGGATCGTCGGTCACGCCTACCGCGCGCTGGTGCATAGCGATCCGACCTATTCGCTGCTGAAGATCGCGATCAAGCTGCCGGCGATCCTGGCCGACCTGCTCAACGCGTACCTGGTGTTCGCGATCGTCCGCCGCTTCGCTTCGGTCGCGTGGGCCTTCGGCTCGGCGTTCTTCGTGGCGTTCAACCCGGCGTTCATCTTCATTTCGGCGTACTGGGGGCAAGTCGACTCGGTCGCGGGCGCGTTGACGCTGGGCGTGCTGCTGTTGACGGTCAACTCCGACCGCACGACGGGGCGCACCGCGACGCTCTTCCTCGTCGGCGCCTGGCTCTTGCTGGCGTACTCGATCCTCATCAAGCCGCCGGCGGTCGTGCTCGTGCCGGTCCTGCTCGCATATCCCTTCATGACGGACGACGGTTCGGTCCGGTGGTCGCGTCTGCGAGCGACGGGCTTGGGGATCCTCGGCTCGTTCGTGCTGGCCTATCTAGCTGCGCTCGCCTTCAACCCGGGCCTGAACCCGATCGCTCAGTACCAATGGCTCTGGGGCCGCTATACGTATGCGAGCGGGGTCTATCCCTTCAGCTCGGTCAACGCGTTCAATCTGTACGCGATGGTGCATCACTTCTGGGAGCCCGACTCGCAGCTCTTGCCGAGCTTCACGCTGGGCGGCCGGGTGGTCGGGATTCCACAGTTCGTCTGGGGGATCGCGCTGATGCTCGCGGCCGTGGCGCTGGTCGTCTCGCGTTTGGTGCAGCGGCGCGACGCGCTGGCGGTCGTCGAGGCGGCGATGCTGCTCTCGCTCGGCTATTTCGTGCTTTCGACGCGAATGCACGAGCGCTACATCTTCAACGCAGTGCTGCTGGCGGCGCCGCTGATGTTCGCGCGCCGTCGCTACCTCTACGCCGCGATCCTGCTGACGATCACGCTGGTCTCGAACCTCGCCTACTCGCTCGAGTACCTGCATGTCCTCGACGCGAAGATTCCCGGGGTCGATCCGACCGATCTCGCGCCGCTGATGAGCCGTCCCGCCTCGATCCTCAACGTCTTGACGTTCTTCTACCTGGGCTACGCGTTCTTGGGCGGCGGGGCCGACGCCGTCGAGCGGATCGACGTCGGCGCCATGCTGCACGGGGCTGCGGCCGGCGTGCGGCGCTGGTTCTCGCCGCTCGAGGGGCTGGCCGCGATGACGCGGCTCGACGTGGCGATCGCCGGCGGCATGAGCTTGGTTTCGTTCGTGCTCTCGTACATCGGCTACCAGTGGCCGAGCGAGAAGATCTTCGACGAGATCTACTACGCGCGCGCCGGCGAGGAGTATCTCGCGCACAAGGATATCTTCGAGTTCACGCATCCGCCGCTGACCAAGCTCGTGGTCACGCTCTCGATGATCCTCTTCGGGGGATTGCACGGCGGCGGGGACACGTCGGCCGGCTGGCGTTTCCTCAACTTGGTCGTCGGCGCGCTGATGGTCTTCGTCGTCTATTGCTTCGCCAAGCGGCTCTTGGGCTCGACTCCGTTCGCCGTCGTCGTCGCCGGGATGCTGCTCTTCGACGGGTTCCACTACGTGCAGTCGCGCATCGCGACGCCCGAGATCACCGTCGCATTCTTCGCGGCGCTCACGCTCTACGCGTTCTACCGCTTGTGGATCGCGAGCCAAGTTCGCGTCGTGCGCTTCGACCGGCCGACCCTGCGCGTGGAAAGCTATCTGCTCAGCGCCGGGATGACCGTGGCCTTCGGTCTGTCGTTCGCGCTACTGCGCGGGCAGACCGTGGCCGCGCACGTCGTGCTGTTCTTGTATCTGGTCTCCGGCGCGTACGCCTCGATCCGATTGCTCGCGCCGCGCTTTTTGCGCGGAGCCGAATCCACGTCGTATGCCGACGGCTCGCACGTCGAGGACGGCGCGTTACGAACGCTCGACGGCGGCATCGTCCCGGTCGGGGGCGGCTCCGAGTTGGTCGCGGGCGAGTCGACGCGCGTGGAAAAGGGTCTGCTGGTCCACGTCGACGAGGGCTTGCGCATCGAGTACGCACGCGGCGGCAAGATGCGCTACGCGACCGACGCGGGCGAGGCGCGCTTCGAGCCGGCGGGCACGATGCGGGCAGGCGACGCGACGGTCGACGGCCGGCGCGACGGACTGATCTGGCTCATCCTGCTGGCGCTGAGCGCGGGGTGCCTGGGCGCTTCGAAGTGGAACGGGCTGTTCGATTTCGGCGTGGTCTGGCTGCTCGCGGCGCTGATCGTCTCACAGCGCTACTGCGGGGCCTTCATGCGCGCCCTTGGCGTCGCGGGTGCGAAGCAGGGGCCGGCCCAGTGGGGCAACCCGTTCGGCATCTCGCTCGACATCCTGGTGGCGACGATGCTCTTCGTCGGCGGAACGATCTACGTGCTCTGCTACATTCCGTACTTCGGGCTCGGGCACAGTTTGAGCGACCTCGTCGGTCTGCAGCAGCAGATGTTCGGCTATCACTACGACCTCAAAGCAACCCACCCGTACGGCTCGAAGTGGTGGCAATGGCCGCTGCTGCTGCGCCCGATCTCGTACTACTATCACGACTGGCGCATGGGAGCGGACGCGAGCAACGCGACCGCGTGCTGCGTCGCCGAGATCCTCGCGCTTCCCAACCCGGCGGTCTGGTGGCTGGGCCTCGTCTCGATTCCGTTCATCGCGTTCTTGGGCTGGCGCGAGCGCAACAAGGGCTGCGTGCTGCTGGTGACGGCCTATTTCTTGCAGTGGCTACCCTGGATCGCGTCGCCGCGCGTCGCGTTCGAATACCATTTCTTCCCGAATTTGGCCGTCATCTGTCTGGCGAACGGCGTGTTGTTGCAGCGGGTCTGGCGTTTGGGCCGACAACCATTGGCCGTCAGGACGGCGGGCGGCGCCCATGTCCCGCTGATTCTCGCCTGGCCGCGGCTGGCCGTCGGCGTGTACGTCGCCCTGGTCGTCGGCTCGTTCGTGTTTTTCTATCCGATCCTGGCCGGCACGCACATTCCCTGGAACGCGTGGGATGCGCGAATGTGGCACTGGCTGATGCGCAACCAATGGGTCTGAGTTCTGGAGCGACACGCTGATGTCCGGACATTCGAAGTGGCATAACATCAAGCTGAAGAAGGGCAAGGTCGACGCGCAGCGCGGCGCGCTCTTCACCAAGCTCTCGAAGGAGATCATCCTGGCGGCCAAGTCGGGCTCGCCCGACCCGGAGGCGAATTACCGGCTCAAGATGGCGGTCGAGAAGGCGCGTGAGAACAACGTGCCCTTGGACAACATCAAGCGGGCGATCGCGCGCGCGAGCGGCGGCGAAGGCGGGCGCGAGATCGAGGAGATCCGCTACGAGGGCTACGGGCCGGCGGGCGTCGCCGTGGTGGTCGACGCGGCGACCGACAACCGCAATCGAACCGCGGCCGAACTGCGCTTTCTCTTCAGCCGTCACAACGGAACGCTCGGCGAGAGCGGCAGCGTCGCGTGGATGTTCGAGCCGCGCGGACTGCTCGAGGTCGAGAACGGCAAACTCAGCGAGGACGCGCTGACCGAGGCCGCGCTGGTCGACGGCGTCATCGACCTTCGTTACGAGACCGAAGGGCCTTCGGAGATCGTGACCGAGCCCGCGGCGCTCGGTGCGGTGCGCGAACATCTGGCGGCCGCTGGCGTGCGCGTGACCTCGATGGTGCTCGGCGTCGAACCGGAACAGACCCTCGCGCCGACGGGCGACGACCTGCGCAGCGTCGTCGCATTCCTCGACGCGCTGGAAGAGCACGAAGACGTGCAGCGCGTCTTTTCCAACGCCGAGCTCGATCTAGCGCAGCTCGAAGCGTTGGCGTGAGCTTGATCCAAAGCGACGAGCCGACGACGGACCTGCCGCGGCGTGGCTGGTTCGTTCGTCAGGACTGGCTGCTGGCGATCGCGCTCTCCGTGTTCGTCGGCGTCGTCGTCTGGTTCGGACGCTCGATCCAAGACTTCCTCACGCCCGCGACCCAAACGATCGCGGCTCCGACGCTGATCGGCGTCGCGGTCGGCGATGCGATCGCGACGACCGATCGCATGCGGCTGCACGGCGTCGTCGTGCAGCACGCGGCCAGCGACCGCTATCCCAGAGACGTCGTGATGCGCCAGGATCCCGCGCCGGGAACGCAAGTCCGCGCGGGCCGGCAGATCTCGATGGTCGTCTCGACCGGCGCGCAGCTCTTCGCGATGCCCGACTTGCGCTACGAATCGCTGCGCGAGGTCGACCTCGACCTCTCGCGCGACAAGCTATTGCTGGGCAAGGTGCGCTACGGAACCTACGAGGACATACCGTCGAATCGCGTCGCCGAACAGGATCCCTCGCCCCTGAGCTCCGTGCGCCCGGGAACGGTCGTCAATCTCGAGATCTCCAAGGGGCCGCCGCCCGGCGTGCGCATCCCCGATTTCGTGGGCATGTCGATCGACGAGGCGCGCGACGCGGCGAGCGCAGCCCAAGTGCACCTCGGCCAGATCGTGTGGACGCCCTTCGGCACGTCGGGGCCGCCCCGCGGGGCTGTCGTGCGGCAGCGTCCGGCGGCCGGCGGCTTGGTTGCTTCGACCGGCGCGGTCTCGCTCCAGGTGAGCGCGGGACCCGACGTGACGGGGTACATCGTACGTCAGGTCCATGCGACGGCGACCGTTCCGAGCAGCGCCGCTACGATCGGGAAACCGACCATGCTGCGCATCGAAGTTCACGATCAAACGGGTACCTGGAACATCTACAACGCCTACGCGGAACCCAAGCAGAAGCTCGACTTCAACGTAACGGTCGTCGGCACGGCCCAACTCGACACCTACATCAACGACGAGCTGCAAAACTCGGCGACCATCGGGGTCGAACCCCCTCTGCTCGCGAAAAAGCATACGAAGCCGCCCGAGGCGGCTCCAGTTCCGAAGGGAGTTCCCACGTGAAGATCGCGCCGTCTCTCCTCTCCGCCGATTTCGCCCGTATTGCCGAACAGGTCGCCATGATCGAAGGCGCCGGCGCCGACTACCTTCACCTCGACATCATGGACGGGCGCTTCGTCCCGAACATCACCTGGGGTCCGAAGATCACTACCGATCTGCGCAAGCTCTCGAAGCTCACCTTCGACACCCACTTGATGATCGTCGAGCCGGAACGCTACGTCGAAGACTTCCGCAAGGCCGGCTGCGACATCATTACGTTCCACTACGAAGCGACCTATCACGTCCAGCGGCTGCTCGCTTTCATCCGTTCGCTCGGAGCAAAAGCCGGCATCTCGCTCAATCCCTCGACGCCGGTCTCGATGCTGGAAGACATCGTCGAAGACTGCGACTTGATCTTGATCATGAGCGTCAATCCGGGCTTCGGCGGCCAAGCCTTCCTGCCGAACTCGCTCAAACGCGTGCGTGAAGCGCGCGCGCTGATCGACGCCTACAATCCCGCCTGCGAGCTCGAGATCGACGGCGGGGTCGGGCGCAAGAACATCGCCGAGGCCGTCGAGGCGGGCGTCGACGTCGTGGTGATGGGCTCGAGCTTGTTCGGCGCGAAGGATCCGGCTTCCGAACTGCGCGAGCTGCGCGCAATCGCCGAGCCGGCCCCGGCCGCCGTATCGGCGCGCTGACGTCGGAGTGACCGAGGACGAGCTCGTCGCCGCGATTCGCGGGGTCGTCGAAGCGCCGCCCTCGCAGCGGGCGTCGGCTCCGCGACCGATCCTGGTCGGGATCGGCGACGACGCGGCGGTCTGGCGCCCCTCGCGTTCGCACCTCTCGGTCATTACGACCGACGCGCTGATCGACGGCGTCCACTTTCTTTCGGACGCGATGGACGCGCGCTCGATCGGCCATCGCGCGATGGCCGCGAATCTGAGCGACGTGGCCGCGATGGGCGGCCGCCCGGTGCTGGCGACCGTCGCGCTCGGCGTCGCGCCGCCGGCCGACGAGGCGTGGCTGCTCGAATGCTATCGCGGGATGGCGGCGCTGGCGGCGGCGCACGGCGCGCGCATCGTCGGCGGCGACATCGTGCGCGCGACGGCGATCACGCTGGCGCTGACCGTCGTCGGCGAGGTCTCGCCTTCACGGCTGCGCCGCCGCGATGGGGGGCGGCCGGGCGATATCGTAGCTGTGACTGGGCTGCTCGGGGGAAGCCGGGCCGGGCTCGAGCTGGTGCGCCGGCCGCTCGAAGTCCCGGGCGCGGTGCGGGCGGCGGCGCTGGCGCGCTTTCTGACGCCGCCGCCGCGCGTGGCCGAGGGCCGGTGGCTCGCAGCCTCCGTCAACGTGCGCGCCATGATGGACTCCTCGGACGGGCTCTCGACCGATCTGGCGCGCCTGGCAAAGGCCAGCGGCTGCGGGGCGACGGTCGAGACGGTGCCCGTCGACCCGGCTGCCGAGGCCGTGGCTCGCGCCGCCGGCGCTGACCCGGTCGCCTACGCGCTCGACGGAGGCGAGGATTTCGAGCTTATCGTCGCGGTCGGGCGACGAGCTTTTCCGTACCTGGCGGGCCGCTTTGAGCGGCACTTCGGCCGGCCGCTCCTGCGGGTCGGGGAACTGGAGGCACAGCCCGGGCTGCGGCTGCGGGAGGCTGCCGCCGAGCGCGAGCTGGTCTCGGCCGGCTGGGACCACCTCCGTTAGCACATGAAAAAGCCCGAGCCGCGAGCGGCCCGGGCCATCGGATTGAGCGGCGGCTGGTTCAGCCGGCGCGCTTGACCCGGCGCGACCGCAGGCACTGGGTGCAGACCCGGAGGGTCTTATGCGTCCCGGCCTCGTCGACTTTGACCGGCTGAAGATTCGGCAACCAGCGGCGCTTCGTCTTGTTCATCGCGTGGCTCACGTTATTGCCCGCCATCGGCCCTTTGCCGCACACTTCACACCGTTTTGCCATGACCCTGATCCCTTTCACCGTGCGGACGCCGGTTGCCCGCCGCTCTTCGCCCGAAGACAACCCAAAGAGTCTAGCACGAGTGCGCCCGGCAATCAATGTCACCTTTTCGGCCAGCCCGGCGTACGAAGGTAGCAGCAGGTCAGCCGGGACGAGGTGCCGCGATGCAGTTAGGGCGACCGAGCCGGACGGCGCTGGGGGCCGCCAAGCACCGGGCCGCGCATCAGGTGCTCGAGCAGGGGCGGGTCTTCGCCGACGGGCTGGCTCTACGCATCCTGGGGCCCGACGCGGAAGCGGCCGTGCGCGAGGCGCAGGGCGACCCGAGCAAGCGTAGGCTGCGCTTGTTCGTCGCGGTCAGGACGCGCTTCGCTGAAGACGCGCTGGCTGCCGCGGTGGAACGCGGGCTTCGCCAGCTGGTCGTGCTCGGGGCGGGCCTCGACACGTATGCCTACCGCGCCGCCTCGGCAAGCTCGGTCCGCGTCTTCGAAGTGGACCATTCAACGACGCAAGCCTGGAAGCGCCGCCGGCTTGCCGAGGCCGGCATCGCGCTCCCCGCCGCGCTCACGTTTGCGCCGGTCGATTTTGAGCGGGAACCGCTGAACGAGGCGCTCGACCGCGCCGGCTTCGACCCGGCAAGGCCTGGGTTCTTCACCTGGCTGGGCGTCGTGCCGTATCTGACCGGGCAAGCCGTTTTCGCGACGCTGGGTTACATCGCCGGGCTCCCGGGCGGTGCGCACGTCGTCTTCGATTACGCTAATCCGCCTGTTCCGCGGGGTGCGGGCGACGCGGACGACGCGGCGCGCGAGGCGCTCGCCGCCCGCGTTGCGGCGGCGGGCGAGCCGATTCGAAGCCGGTTCGAGACAGTCGCCCTGCACCGGGAGCTCGCGGCCATGGGTTTTCGCGAGATCGAGGATCTGGGGCCGCGCGCAATTCGCGAGCGATATTTTGGGATCCGCAGCGAAGCGCGGGACGAGCAGGGCGGCCACGTCGTCTGCGCGGCGACCGTCTGAGGGCAGCGGCACAGGAGTCAGGGGCAGGGGTTCGTAAGGCACCGGGTCGTGGATCTGACGGCCTTAGACGGGCGAGGCTTCCAGAAGTTCGTCGTCGCGGGGACGTATTTTCTGCGCAAGTACCGCGGCGTGCTCGACGAACTCAACGTGTTCCCGGTCCCCGACGGGGACACGGGCTCGAACATGTACTTCACCGCGCGTTCGGCGCTTGCGGAGCTCGGCAAAGTGCGCGGCAAGCCGCTCGCGGCGGTCGCGGCGGCGGCGGCCCACGGCAGCTTGCTCGGCGCGCGGGGCAACTCGGGCGTCATCCTCTCGCAGATGCTGCGTGGCTTCGCGCACAATGTCCGGCACCGGCCGACGGTCGATTCGCTCGACCTGGCGCTGGCCATGCGCGAGGGTGTCGCAGCGGCCCGGGCCGCGCTCGTGAAGCCCGTCGAAGGCACGATCATCTCGGTCGCGACCGCCGCGGCCGACGCCGCCTACACGCTCTCGCAGCGCGAGACCGACCTCTACCGGGTCGCGACCGGCATCGTCCGCGCCGCCGCCGACGCCCTCGAGCGCACGCCCGAGCAGCTGCCCGTCCTCAAAGAGGCAGGCGTTGTCGATTCGGGGGGCGCGGGCCTCGTCTACTTCCTCGAGGGGATTCTGCGCTTTCTTCCCGAGACGCAAACGCGCGCGACCGCTTTCCCGCGCCGCCCGCCGCGGCGCCGCGCGTTCACCCCGCAACAGGTTGTCGGGACGTACCATTTCTGCACCGAGCTCATCCTCGAGGACACGCCGCTCGAGCCGCACGCATTGCGCGAGCTGCTGGCCGCCAAGGGCGACTCGCTGCTGGTGATCGGCAGCTCGCCGGTCCTCAAAGTTCATATCCATACCGACGATCCGGGCGGGGTCCTCGCGATCGCGGCCGAGCACGGGACGCTGACGCGCGAGAAGGTCGACGACATGGCGCGTCAGCACCAGCTGCTCGTGGTCGATCGCCCTCAGAAGGCGTTCTCGATCGTCGCGGTCGTGCCGGGCGAGGGCTTCGCGCAAATCGCGCGCGAGCTCGGAGCCGAGGGAACGATCCTTGCCTACGAGCACAATCCCAGCGTCGGCGAGCTGGTGCTCGGCGTGAACGCGGGGCTGGCCGACGAGGTGTACCTGCTCGCCAACGATCCCAACGTCGCGATGGCGGCCTACGAAGCCGCGAAGCTGGCCGACCGCACGGTCGTCGTCGTGCCGACGCGCGACGTGCCTGGCGGCTTTGCGGTGCTCCTCGAGCTGGGCGCCCGTGCGTCCGAGCCGCCGCCGCTCGAGGCGCTGTTGGAGAACGCCGGCCGTACGCGCGTGGGCGAGGCGTTCTTCGCAGGCAAGGACTCGTATCTCGGCGGCGTCTTCGTCAAATACGCCTCGCCGGTCGGCTCGGTCGACGGTCGTCTGCTCGAGGCGGCGACGCTGGGCGAGGCCGTCGAACGCTCGGCGCGCGAGCTCGGCGCGGAAGCGGGCGGATTGCTTACGCTCTACTACGGAGGGGCGCAGAAGGAACGTGATGCGCGTCAGATAAGTGCGAAGCTCGCCGCCGCTTTCGGCGGTCTCGACGTGGAGTATTACTACGGCGGGCAAAGAGCGACGGAGTACGTGATTTCCCTTGAGCGTTAACGGGCGGCCTCCGCGCATCGCGATCGATGCGATGGGCGGCGACAATGCGCCCGCTGAGGTCGTCGCCGGCGCAGTGCTGGCGCAGCGCGACGGGCTCGGTCAGATGATCCTCGTCGGCGACGAAACGCGAATCCGGCCGCTGCTGGTTGCGCAACGCGAGAGCCTCGAGGTCGTGCACGCGCCCGACGAGATCGCGATGGACGCGAGCCCGTCGCTGGCGTTGCGCGGCAGCCTCAACAGCTCGATGGGCGTCGCGGTCGACTTGGTGCGCGACGGGAAGGCCGACGCTGCCGTCTCGGCGGGCAACAGCGGCGCGTTCCTCGCGATCGCGCTCGTGCGCCTGCGCACCATCCCGGGGATCGCGCGTCCGGCGATCGCCTGCGTCTTTCCCGGCAAGCGCGGGCCGGTCATCGTGCTCGACGGCGGCGCGAACGTCGACTGCCGCGCGGAGTGGCTCGCGCAATTCGGCGTGATGGGCTCGGCCTACGCGCACGCGGTACTGGGCATCGCGCAGCCCAAGGTCGGGATCATCTCGAACGGTGAGGAGCGCGTCAAGGGCAACGCGCTGACGATGGAAGCCGCCGCGCTGCTCGAGCGCGCGCCGATCGACTTCGTGGGGAACGTCGAAGGCAAGGACGTGTTCTTCAACCACGCGGACGTCATCGTAACCGACGGTTTCGTCGGCAACGTGATGCTCAAGCTTTCCGAGGGCGCTGCCAAACTGATCGCCGACATCGCCGTCGATGAGATCAAGAACAGCGGGCCGCTCGTGAAGCTGGGCGCGCTGCTGATCCGGCCGGCGCTGCGCCGCGTGCGGCAGAAGATCGACTACGACAACTACGGCGGCGCGCCGCTGCTGGGCTTGCGCGGCAACTGCATCGTCGCGCACGGGCGCGCCAACCGCTTCGCGGTGCGCAGCGCGATTCGCGCGGCGGTCGCCGAAGTGCGCGAGGACGTCGTCGGGCGGATCGGCGAGCTGGTCGGCTCGCGGGACCGCAGCGAAGCGCCCGTTTCGTGACCGCGCGCAGCGCGTGACGCAACGCGTCACCGTCGTCACCGACAGCACGGCCGACATTCCGCAGCAGCTTACCGCGAGCCTAGGCATCGAGGTCGTGCCGCTGTTCGTCATCTTCGGCGACGAGCGTTTGCGCGACGGCGTCGAGCTGCTGCGCACCGATTTCTTCCGCCGGCTCGCCGCAGGCGGCCCGCTGCCGACGACCTCGCAGCCGAGCGCCGCGATGTTCGAGGAAACGTATGAGCCGCACGTGCGCGCAGGTCGCGAGATCGTCAGCATCCACATCATGCCGCGGCTCTCGGGGACGATCAACGCGGCTCGCGCCGGCGCTGCGGCCTTTCCCGATGCAGCGATTCATCTCGTCGACTCGGCCAACGTGAGCGGCGGCACCGCGCTGCTCGTTCTACACGCGGCGCGACTCGCTCGAGAAGGCGCCGACGCGGCTACGATCCTGGCCGAGCTCGAGCGCGACAAATTGCGACAAAGCGGCTATTGCGTGCTGCCCGACCTCTCGCACGCGGTGCGGACGGGTCGCGTCAGCCGGACGCAAGCCGCGATCGGCGGCCTGCTCAAGATCGTTCCCGTGCTGCGCCTGGGCAACGGCGAAGTCGAGACCGAGGCGCGCGTGCGCACCTTCGAGCGAGCGCAGGAGACGATCGTCAACGCAAGCCTCGCGCACCTGGCCGCGAACCCGGCCGAGGCGCGCATCATCGTCGTGAACGTCAACGCGCCTGAGCTCGGGCACTCGTTGTTCGAGCGCCTGCGGGCGCGGTTGCCCGAGCCACCGCGCAACCTGCAGTCGTTCGAGGCGGGACCGGCGATCGCGGTGCACACCGGTCCCGGAGCGGTCGGCATCTTCTCGCTCGCGGGTTAGCGTGGTGAGCGACGCCGGCGGCGTGTACGTGCACTTGCCGTTCTGCCCCTACATCTGCCCCTATTGCGACTTCGCCAAATGGCCGCGCCGCAAGAGCTCGGCGCAGCGCTATCTCGCAGCGCTCGCGTGCGAGATCGAGGACGCGCCGCCGTTTCGTGGGCAAACGCTGTTCCTGGGCGGTGGCACGCCCAACACGTACGAACCCGTGGAGATCGCCCGCCTTACCGAGTTGCTGCGGGGGCGCTTCGCTCTGCCGCCTGGCGCCGAGGCGACGATCGAGATGAATCCCGACCCGCCGTTATGCGAGGGCTTCGCAAGCTACCGAGAGGCCGGTATCAACCGCGTCTCCTTCGGCGTGCAGTCATTCGCGGCGCCGGAGCTGGCGACGCTCGGGCGGCGCCACAGCGCCGGCGACGTGGCTGAGGCGATGCGGCGCGCGCGAGCGGCGGGGATTGCCAACGTTTCGCTCGACTTGATCTTCGGCGTCCCGGGGCAGAGCGTAGCTTCGTGGCGGGCGACGCTCCAGGCGGCGCTGGCGCTCGAGCCGGAACATCTGTCGACCTACGGATTGACGATCGAGGAGGGCACGCGCTTCGCGGCCTGGTACGCCCGCGAGCCGAGCGCGTTCGTTTCGAACGACCTCGAGGCCGAGCTCTACGGTCTGGCCATCGACGCCTTGACGGCTGCCGGCTACGAGCACTACGAGATCAGCAACTTCGCGCGCCCGGGCTTTCGCTCGGACCACAACGCGAATTATTGGGCGAACGGCGATTATCTGGGCCTGGGGGTCGGGGCGGCCTCCTACCGTGGAGGCGTCCGCTCGGTGCAAGTTCGCGACCTGCAGCAGTACTGTGAAGCGGCGCTTGGCCGTTTGCCGATCCCGGGCGAATCGGAACGTTTGGAGGGCCCCAAGCGTACCGGCGAGGCGGTGATGCTGTCGCTGAGGACCGCCGAGGGAGTGGACACCGGAGCCTTCAGGGAACGATACGGTATCGACTTTCAATCGTACTATGCGCCGGTATTGGCGGAGATGACGTCTGCGGGGATGCTCGAGACAGCGGGGGTACGCGTGCGGCTCACACGGCGCGGACGGTTCGTGGCCAACGACGTTTGTGCTGCGTTCGTGACGTTCGGCTAGCCGATGCCGACTGCGATCCTGCGTCTGATCTTCATGGTCGTCTTCGCGACGACGGGCTTCTTGCTGGGGCGCGAGGCGTACACGCATCTGATCTCGCTGCACGTCGCGAGCCAAATTTGGCTGGTGATTCTGACGCTGGTCGTCCCCGTGCTCGGCGCCATCCTGGGGCTGTTTCTGGCACCGTTCGCGCAGGCGCTCTTCGAGTTCGAGCTGCGCGAGGTCGAAGAGGCCATCGGCCGGTTGACGCCGGGCGAGATTGCGGGCGGTTCGGCCGGCTTGATCGTGGGCCTGATCGTCGCGTTTCTGGTTAAGAGCGTGCTCTTCGAGTTCATCGCCGGCGGCGGCCGCGCGGGCGGTTACGTCGCGACCGTGCTCTACATCATGCTCAGCATCTTCGCTGCTTACCTGGGAGCGCGTGTCGGTTCGCGTCAGCCGCTCGGCTCGTTCGCGGCCAAAACGGAGACGCCGGTCCCTGCCGGCATCGCCAAGATCATCGACACGTCGGTCGTCATCGACGGCCGCATTCTCGAGATCGTGCAGAGCGGATTCCTCGACGGGCCGCTGGTGCTGCCGCGCTTCGTGCTGCGCGAGCTGCAGCTGATCGCGGACTCGATCGATCCGATCAAGCGCTCGCGCGGGCGCCGCGGGCTCGACGTGCTCGCCAAGCTCCAGGAAACGGTTCCGCTCGAGATCACCGATCAAGATTATCCCGGCATCGCCGCGGTGGATACCAAACTCGTGCGGCTCGCGCAAGACCGCGAGGGCAAGCTCGTCACCAACGACTACAACCTCAACCGCGTCGCGCACGTCGAAGGCGTCACCGTGCTCAACATCAACGAGCTGGCCGGCGCGGTGAAACCGGTGGTGCTGCCGGGCGAAGAGCTGCACGTGACGATCGTGCGGGACGGGAAGGAAGCGCATCAAGGCGTCGGCTATCTGGAGGACGGCACGATGATCGTAGTTGAGAACGGCCGCCGCCTCATCGGCGAGGATACCGACGTTCAGGTGACGAGCGTCCTGCAAACGGTCGCCGGCCGGATGATCTTCGCGAAGCTCAAACGCCAGCAGCAAGTCGGCAACGGTTGAGCCTTCGATTTGCGGCGATCGTCGTCGCGGCGGGTCGGGGCGAGCGCTTCGGGCAGCCCAAGCAATTCATCGAGGTCGCGGGGCGTCCGCTGGTGGTCTGGTCGATCGCGCTCTTCGGTTCGCTGCCCGAGCTCGAGGAGCTGGTCGTCGCCACCGAAGGCGAGCATGTCGAGGCGATGCGGCAGCTGGCCGCGGCCTTCGCGCCGCGGCTGACGACCTCGGTCGTGGCCGGCGGCGCGACACGCCAGGAAAGCGTGCGCAACGCGCTCGCGGCCGTCCCCGGGCGCTGCGACGCGGTGCTCATCCACGACGGCGCGCGCCCGCTCGTGCAGGCTGCGGACGTGCGCGCAGGCATGGCTGCCGTGCGTCCCGGCGCGGGCGCGCTGCTGGCCGTGCCGGTCGTCGACACGATCAAGGTCGTGCACCGGCCGGGACACGCGGTCGCGCGCACCCTCGAGCGCGCCGAGCTGTGGGCCGCGCAGACCCCCCAGTTCGGGACCCTCGCCGACATGCGCTGGGCGCACGACGCCGCCAAGCGCGAAGGGGTCGAAGCGACCGACGATGCGATGCTGCTCGAACGCGCCGGCATCGAGGTAAGCGTCATTCCGACCAGCGGTGAGAACCTGAAGGTCACGCTGCGCGGCGACCGCGAGCTGGTCGAGGCGATCTTGCGCGAGCGCTCGCAGCCGGTCAGCCGATGAGCCCGCTCGCGCCGCCCTTTCGCCTCGGGCACGGCTTCGACGCACACCGGCTGGTCGAGGGCCGGCCCTTCATCCTGGGCGGGGTCACCGTGCCTTTCGAGCGCGGCCCGCTCGGCCACTCGGACGGCGACACGCTCGCCCACGCCCTCTCGGACGCGCTGCTCGGGGCGGCCGCGCTGGGCGACCTGGGCCAGCATTTCCCTGACAGCGACCAGCGCTGGAAAGGCGCCGACTCGATGCGCCTGCTCGCGGCGTGCGCCGGGATGGTGCGCGACGCCGGTTACGAGCTCGGCAACGTGGATGCGACGATTGTCGTACAGGCGCCCAAGCTTGCGCCGCACCTGTCGGCGATCCGCGCGCGCGTCGCGGAGACGCTGCGCATCGAACCGGACGCGGTGAGTGTTAAAGCCAAGACGAGCGAAGGCATGGGCTACACCGGAGACGGAACGGGCATCGCCGCCTACGCCGTCGCGCTGCTTACGCGTTCGAACGCAACCGGATCATGAGCGAACTCGACCTCTCCGAACCGCCCTTCAACGCGATGGTCGCTTCGACGCCGCGCGTGCAGGTGTGCGATCTGCTCGGCGAGGCGATGCAGCGGGTCGGGCTGCTCGAAACGCCCGCGCCGCCCGCGGCCCTGCGCTGGATCGACACGTTTCTCGAGGCGTACGGCACCAGCCTCGCGACGGTCGGCGACGCGCTGCCGATCGTGCAAGCCCTGCGCGCCGAAGCGGTGCTGATTCCGGCGCTGCACTTGGAGCGGTTGCGTGGCCGGCAAGTGCTGTTCTTTCTCGATACGGTGGGACAGTACGTCGACGATCAGCCCGAACTGCGCGGGCTTCCGCTCGAGCACGATCTCGGGGCGATCGCCGACGAGTTCGGGCTTGCGCACGACGACGCGCAGTGGGCGACGCGCATGGCGTTGACGGCGCAAGCCGAAGGGCCGCCGCTCGAGCTGCTCTTTCCCTTGCTCGGGCACGACCGCATCCTGATGCGCATCGGAGCGGTCAACTCGCACTTGCTGCATGGACGCGGGCTCGAGCCGATCGCGTACGGTCCCGACGGCAAGCCCTTTGCGCCGATCGGCGCGAACAAGCCGCCGGCCGCGGAAACCGGCCCTTGAGCTTGCCGCGGACGATCCTGGCCGATCTGCGCGCGCCGCTCGAGCGCGATCCGGCGGCGCGCGGCGCGCTCGACGTGGTGCTCTCGTACCCGGGCTTTCACGCGCTGCTGGCGCACCGCTTCATCCATTTGCTGCACGGCGCGAAGGTGCCGCTGCTGCCGCGCTTCTTGGCGCACCTCGTGCGTTTTGCGACCGGCATCGAGATCCATCCGGCGGCCAAGCTCGGCCGGGGATTCTTCATCGATCACGGGATGGGCGTCGTCATCGGCGAGACCGTCGAGACCGGCGACGATGTGACGATCTACCAAGGCGTCACCCTAGGCGGCACGAGCCTGACGCCGGGAAAACGCCATCCGACGCTCGGCAACAACGTGACCGTCGGCGTCGGGGCGTCGGTGCTCGGCGCGATCGTCGTCGGCGACGACGCGAAGGTCGGCGCGGGGTCGGTCGTCGTGCGCGACGTGCCGCCCAAGGCGACGGTCGTGGGGATTCCGGGCCACGTCGTGCTGCTCGACGGTAAGCCGGTTCGGCCCGTCACGCCGCCCTACCGGGTCGAGATGCCCGACCCCGAGGACGAGCTGATTTGCGAGCTGACCGAGCGAGTCGCGGCGCTGGAACGGCGGCTTCGCGAGCTTACGGAGCGAACGTATCTCGACGATGTCTCTCCGACTCTATAACACCCGCACGCGCGCGGTCGAGCCGTTCTCAGCGCTGCGTGACGAGCACGTGCGGATGTACGTTTGCGGCCTGACGCCCTCGGCGGAAGCGCACCTCGGCCACGCGCGCTCGTTCCTGTTCTTCGACGTGCTGCGCCGCTATCTGGTCCACCTCGGCTACCGCGTAACCCACCTGCAGAACGTCACCGACATCGACGACCGCAGCATCGCCGCAAGCCAGGCGACGGGCAAGCCGTACAACGAGATCGTCGAGGGGTTCTATTCGTCCTTCAAACGCTCGATGTCGCTGCTGCACGTGCGCGAGCCCGACGGCGAGCCGCGCGCGACCAAGTTCATTCCGCAGATCCTCGAGATGATCGGCGCGCTCGTCGAGCGCGGCAACGGATACGTGGTCGACGACGGCGTCTATTTCGCCGTCCGTTCGTTCCCGCGCTACGGCCGCCTTTCGGGTCGCGACCTCGACGAGCTGAGGGTTGGCGCGCGCATCGCCGTCGATGAAGCGAAGCGCGATCCGCTCGACTTCGCGCTTTGGAAATTCGCCAAGCGCGGCGAACCGTCGTGGCCCTCGCCCTGGGGCGCGGGCCGTCCCGGCTGGCACATCGAGTGCTCGGCCATGACGCACACGCTGCTAGGTGAGCCCTTCGACATCCACGGCGGCGGCTTCGACCTGATCTTTCCGCACCACGAGAACGAGATTGCGCAGAGCGAGTCGCTCTTGCCGGCACCGCCGATGGCCAGCGTCTGGATGCACGGCGGCCTGCTCCAATTCGACGGCAAGAAGATGTCGAAGTCGCTGGGCAACTTCGAGCCGCTCTCGGCATTGCTCGAGCGGCACGATCCGCAGGCGATCCGGATACTGTTCCTTCAGGTCGGCTATCGGAAACCGCTCAACTTCACGGAAGACTCGATCGACGGCTCGACCGTCGGCCTGCGCCGGCTGCAAGCCTCGTACGACGCGCTGCGCATCGCTCCGCCGGCCGTGCACGACGAATCGAAGGGACGCGCACTCGTCGCTCCGTTCGAGACGCGCTTCCACGAAGCGCTCAAAGACGACATGAACACGTCCGGCGCGCTCTCCGTGCTGTTCGATTTGGCGGGCAAGACGAACGAGCTGATCGCTGCCGGAGCGGCGAGCCGCGCCGCGGCCTTCCTCCACCAAGCGATGGAGATACTTGGAATCTCGCCGAGCGAACGCCGCGCGCAGCCGGCTTCCGACCCGCTCGCCGCGTTGGGCGCGGATTTCATCGCGCGTCTGCAAGAGCGCTTGGGCGACGCGCTGCAGCTCGACGGGGCCGCAGCGGACGCGGCCATCGAGGTGGTGCTCCAGGCGCGCAACGCCGCCCGCAAGGATCGCGATTTCGCGCTGGCCGACCGACTCCGCCGTGCGCTGGTCGACGTCGGCGTGACGCTGGCCGATTCGAAGGCCGGGACGAGCTGGAGCGTCGGCCCGTGAGCGAAGCGGCGCGGACCCGGGCGGAGGCGCGCGCGTGGACCGCCGGCATCTAGGCTCGGGCCGCGCCCCCAAGCGCAAGGAACGCGTAGACCTCGACGACGTGATCTACGGCGTCCACGCCGTCGAAGAAGCGCTGGCAGCGGCCGAACCGCTGCGCCGGCTCTACGTGGGCGACGAGCGCAAGCGCGACCCCGCGCTGCGCAAACTGCTCGAGGACGCCCGGGCGCTCGGCGTGCCGACCCGCTACGAGAGCCGGACGTTCTTCTCGCAGTTTCCCTATCGCGCGCATCAGAGCGTCGTCGCCTTCGGCGTCCCGTTCGAGTATGTGACGCTCGAAGAAGTGCTTGCGGCGCGGCGTCCGGGCGAGCTCGGCCTCTTCGTTGTGCTGGATCACATCACCGACCCGCACAACGCCGGGGCGATCATACGTTCGGCCGAATGCGCCGGCGCCGCGGCCGTGGTGATCCCCGAGCGGCGCGCGGCCGGCGTGAACGCGACGGTCCGCAAATCGGCCGCCGGCGCGACGGCCCACCTGCCGATCGCCCGGGTCGCGAACATCGCCGGGGCGCTGCGGACGATGAAGAAGGCCGGGCTCTGGATCGCGGGCGCGGCCCTCGGCGAGGGCACGACCGACTATTCCGGGGCCGATTTCGACCGGGATTTAGCGCTAGTGATCGGGGCCGAGGGGACCGGCATCTCGAGCGTGGTCCGCAAAGAGTGCGACTTTCTCGTCAGGATCCCGATGTACGGCGAGGTAGAATCGCTTAACGCGTCGGTCGCGGCGGGCATCCTGCTGTTCGAGGCCCGCCGGCAGCGAGCCGGCCGGAGGCCGCTCGAGTAGCTCCCAGACAGAAGCCGGTCCTCCCTGGGCTGTAAGGACCGTCGAACTCGATAGAATTCTCCTTGACGCCCTGGAAGGACCCTCCTATACTCATAAAGATGTGGCCGGCTCGACGGGCTCCGGCCTGCGCTTTCGGCTGGATCCAGCCAAGGGAGAAACGAATTTATGGGGGTTGCCGCGAGCGCGACCGAAAGCCTCGACTATCACGAGCGGGCCGACGAAGACCTTGTGTCGGCGGCCAAATCCGGGGACAATCTCGCGATGGAGTTCTTGCTTAACAAGTACAAGAACTTCGTTCGAATCAAGGCCAAGAGCTACTTCCTCATCGGCGCCGACCGGGAGGATATCATTCAGGAAGGGATGATCGGGCTCTACAAGGCTGTGCGGGACTTCAAGGCCGACAAGCTTTCCAGTTTTCGCGCCTTTGCCGAGCTGTGCATCACCCGGCAAATCATCACCGCGATCAAGACGGCGACCCGTCAGAAGCATATTCCGCTCAACCAGTACATCTCGCTGAACAAGCCGATCTACGACGAGGACAGCGAGCGGACGTTGCTGGACGTGATGGCTTCTCAGAAAACCTCGGACCCTGAGGAACTGGTGATCAACCAGGAGGTCTCCGAGGACATCAAGGAGCGGATTCAGGAAAACCTCTCCGACCTCGAGTCGCAGGTGTTGCTCTCCTACCTCGAAGGCAAGAGCTATCAGGAGATGGCTCGCGACCTCAACCGGCACGTCAAGTCGATCGACAACGCGCTGCAGCGCGTCAAGCGGAAGATCGAGAAGAACCTGGCCGAGATCGAGCTGCCCTGACGGGTACCGGAGTCGTGGCCTCGGTCACGCTTCGGGCATGGATCGGAGAACGAAAGCGGGACGCCGGCGAGGCGTCCCGCTTCATGCACCGCCCGCTGCCGGCAGAGGAGCGCCGCAGCGGCCACGAAGGTGGCAGCGCAGGCCGACGTAGCTCAGTTGGTAGAGCAGCGGTTTTGTAAACCGCCGGTCATCGGTTCGAGTCCGATCGTCGGCTGCACAAGGACCTTGGGCCTCGCTCCCCAAACCCAGGTCCGCTCCGGTTTGGGTAGGTGGTCGAGTGGTTAAAGGCACCGGACTGTAAATTCGGCGCGCGAAAGCGCTACGCTGGTTCGAATCCAGCCCTGCCCACCAGTTCCCCGCGGGCGTTGCATAATGGTAATGCCCTTGCCTTCCAAGCAAGAGTTGCGAGTTCGATTCTCGCCGCCCGCTCCAACCATCGCCCTCGTAGCTCAGTGGTAGAGCGCGTCCTTGGTAAGGACGAGG
>JBKQHO010000066.1:0-189784 GCA_052267165.1 Vulcanimicrobiaceae bacterium
GGAAGCGGGCTCGGCCCAGGTGACGCCAGACAGCGCGACATGACGTACTGCGCGCTTTCCGACCATTCGCGCGGTTGGTAATCTTGGTGTGGGTCGCCGATGTCGAGGCCGCCTGGCGCGCCGTAGATGTTGAAGTCGCACCACTGTTGATGCGTGGTCCCGTCGTATGAGACGCTGACTCGCGCGTTCACCCAGTCACGTGTCTTTCCGGCAAGTCCCCCTAAGAACCGATGCGTTGACTCCGTCTTGTAGATGACGACGTGGTACGAGGGATAACCGGTGATCGTGAAACCGGTGGGCATGGAGCCGGAGAGGAGATGGAGCGTTCGGGTCGTGGCTTTGTTGCCGAGCGTTACTTGGACGAGGGTGTTGCCGCCGTAGAGGTCGGGGCGGTCGTAGCCGTTGCTGAAGTTGTTGAAGCTGACCGGCAGCGCTTGCGGCGTCCCAGGTAGGAGCGAGGCGAGCACCGGTGCGTAGGGATTGGGCGCTGCGGCCATCTGGTCGGCTCGGATCGTCTGCGCGCTGAACGTTCGGATGTCGCCGATCGGCGAGTACGAGGCCTTCGGGTCAACGATGCCGGTGGTCGGGTCGCGCTTGCCGACGTTTCCGCTCGAATCGTAGTCGTAGCGCTGCAGCGTCTGTTTGACGGGGTCGTAGCAATACGCCCAGAGAACGTCCATGCCGTCGTCGGTCTTCGAGTAAAAGTCGACCTCGTGGGTAACGCCCTTCACGGTTGCCGGATTTCCGAAGACGTCCGTGGTCGGGACGAAGACGGCGAACGCCGTCGCCGCGTCGCCTCGCATCGTCTCAGTCTGGATATCGATGACGCTCGCGCCGTGAGGTGATGCGTAGCCGCCGTTGAGGGCGGCAGCCAGCGACTTGACGACCCCTAAGCCCGCGAAGCCGATCAGCGTGATCGCGATGACCGCGACCAACAGCTCGATGATCGAAAACCCTCGCTGGCTCATGGAGCGGGGCTTGCAGTGGGCGTGTCATCAACCGTCGAGCCGGGTGCCGGCGCTTCTTGGGTGAGTACCGCCTGCTCCGTCACCGCGATCCCGTCGAGGGTGGCGGCGGTCACGCTCGCGACATAGACGTCGCTGCCCTTGGGATCGATCGTGGTCGTGACGGTGATCGTGCGAGGACCTGCCGGGCCGGGCAAGGTGAGCTTCTGCGAGGCGCTGCGGCCGCCGAGTTTCGTGAGAAACGCCCCGTCGTACGCGGTCGCGGCGCGCAAGTCGGCCAGCACGTTCAGCGCGTCGTCCGCGAGCGCGGTCTTGTCGGTCTCGACGGTCAACGAATGCAGCATCCCCAAGACCGCGCCGGCCACGCCCAAGACGGCGACGCTCGTCACGGCGATCGCAATCAAGGCCTCGAGGAGTGTAAAGCCACGCTGAGCCCGGAGCCCAGACGGCGCGGCGCGTGACGATAGAACGGTCATTGCACGATCTCATGACTGCTAGTGCCCCGATATCATGGTTCGCGCCCATGTCCTCGAAACGAATTGCGCGCATGAACGTATCATCTGGCGACTCGGAAATTAAAGGGGAACGTCTGTTCGATTCTTGCAGCACCATTCGCAAAAACCGTCGTCCGGCTTTGCGAGGGCGCGAGGTTCGAAGGCACAAGATAATCCACGCGTCACGGAAGAGCAGACTGTGCCAATCCATTGGCAGCGCGCCGGTCACAGCCGAGCAAATTGACGGCGTTTCGTGCGATTCTCGCCTGGCAGGCCGAATATCGAGCGAATGCTTTTCGTTCCATCGACTTTCGCGGCAACTGCCGGCGCGCGCTACGCCTGTGGCTCCGCGATGATCGGCCCGCCGCTCAATGAAACGGCGGAAAGTCGCCATTTGGGCTGCGATGATGCTGGGATCTCTCACGTTCTTCCTCGTGCTCCGCATTGGGCCTCATGACAAAGGCTTCTATCTTGTCGAGGAAATGGACTTTCGCGCCTATTACTGCTCGGGCGCGGCATCGTTGGCGCACGCGGATCCGTTTCACGTTGAGCCAATCCGATCGTGCGAGCACCGCGAACAGCCCAACCGCGCCTTCAACTCGGTGTTTCCATCATGGGCAGGTATGCCGGCCCCTTATCCGGGCTACGTCGTTGCTCTCTTCTCATTATTCGCCTTGCTGCCGTTTGCGGTTGCAAAGGCGTTGTGGGCGGCTTTTCTGGTTGCGGCCTTGGCCCTATCCGCGTTTCTCCTTGCAGAACTCAGTGGGTTGCCTCTCCTTGTTATTTCGCTGGCCCTGATACCAACGGCTTTGCTTCACAATCTCAAGCTGGGATCGGCGCCGCCAATCGCGCTCGCCGGACTGACGGTGGCCGCGGTGGCGATGGCACGGGGAAAACCTGCATTGGCTGCACCAGCGCTTGCGGCCGCAATGATCGATCCGCACCTCGCATTGCCTTCCGCAGTCGCCCTAGCTAGTCATCATAGAACCGCGCGCTCGCCCCGCGACGTTGTGGACCTTAGCGGCACTGATGCTCCTATCACTTCTTGCCATTGGCCCCGGGGGCAACGTCGAGTACTTCGAAAAGGTGTTGCCGATGCATGCGCGGGGTGAAGTCTTTGTGAAGTTGCAGTATAGCCTGACGCACGTTTTGGCGGTTCTAGGCGTTCCTGCGGCCACGGCCGTGAGCCTTGGGTCGCTGTCCTACGCCGTGCTCGCGATCCTGGCGGTCGTGATCGCGGTCCGGGAACCAGCGACGCCGCTAGGACGAGCACGCGCAATCTTGCTGCCCGTGGCGATAGTAGCTCTCGGTGGTACATACATTCATCACCAGCAGATTTGTCTGGCAATTCCGGCCGCCTTTGCGCTAGTCCCGTCGATGAGAACCGGTTCGCAGCGGTTGGCCCTCACGGCCGCCTTTTATCGGTCTTCTCTTTTCGCCGGGCACGGAACATGCGGCGATCAACATCGTCACCTATGTCTTGGCCTGTGGCGCAATCGCTGCCTCGCTGTGGCCGATGAGGCGTTGGTGGGCTTTCGGCGCATCTGCTGTCATCGCTTGCGCGCTGCTCCTCGTTATCGGTACGTTGCCGCACGCGACGTTTACGAGAACTGCGTTTACTGCGAAGCCGCACGTCGAACCGCTGAATGAGCCGAGCGACCGCGAGTGGACGGATTTTCTCGCGGATTCGCCGTCGGAGGTGACCGAAGACGCCAATTCACTCGCGTACAAGCTGCCGACATGGCTGGGCCTGATTTGCCTGAGTGCGCTGGCTGTTGGGGCGCAGAGAGCGCGAGGGCAAGGGGCCTCGCTAGGCGCGTCGCCCAGTCTTGCAAGCCCCGCGGTCTCTTATACTTAAAGGCTCTTCACGTGAGAGCCGTGAACGCGATAACGGGCCAAGTCGTTACTTTGCCCGCCAACGAGACGCTCGAGTGCCTGCGATCCACGTATCCAGCTTCCTCAACCCAGGCTGGGAATCGCCCATCGACTGAAGGATGGATGTCCCATTCATGATCGCCGCGAGCGCCGCTCGCGGAATCACAACAACGCGCGCGCTTTCACGTCGAGGTAGGCGTCGAGGAGCGCCACCGTGAGTTTGGGGGCGGGCACATCGACGACGAGGATGCCGCGCGAGCGCAGGATGGCGATGGCGCGCTCGCGTTCGTCGGCTAAGGACATCGCGACGCTCGAGCGGTAGGCGTCGCGTACGTTCGCGGGCGGCGTGGCCAGCGCTTCGGCGATCGCGGCGTCATTCATCAGCACGCACATCACGAGATGCCGCGGAACGAGCGTGGCCAGGCCCGCCAGGACCGCGCTCGAGGCGACCGGATCGAACATGTCGGTGAACAGCACGATCAGGCTGCGTTTGGTGTACTTCTGCTTGAGCGCGGCGAAGGTCGTCTCGTAATCGGGCTCCTCGAGGCGCGGCTGCAAATCGTAAGCGGCTCGAGCCAGCGCGTTGACGTGGGCGGCGCCCCGGCGCGGCGCGATCGAAAGGAGCGGCTTGGCCGCGAAGGCGACGAGGCCGACGTTGTCGCCGGCGGTCTGGGCGACGTGCGCGATCGACAGCCCGGCTGTCAGGGCGTAGTCGAATTTGCGCTGCAGCCCGATGCGCGGCGTCATCAGCCGGCCGCAGTCGAGCGCGACGATCACTTGCTGGCTGCGCTCGACCTCGTACTGCGCGACCATCGTGCGGCCGCGCCGCGCCGTCGCTTTCCAATCGATGCTGCGAAACGCGTCGCCGGGCAGGTACTCCCGCAAGCTTTCGAAATCGCTGCCGACGCCGCGCAGCCGCAGCTTCCGCAAGCCCGCGTCGAGCAGCGTGCTGCGGCGCGCGAGCGTTCCGTATTCCTCGATCGCCGCCAGATCCGGGAAGACGCGAACCGTCTCCGACGCCTCGGCCGCGTAGCGGCGTCGCAGCAATCCGATACGGTTCTCGACCCAGAGATAGAGCGTGCCGAACGTCGCCGGTCCGCGCTCGCGCGCCAGGAAGCCGAGCTCGAACGAGGTCTGCGAACGAGCCGGAACGTGCGCTTCGACGCTGTCGCGCTCGAAGTCGACCGTCTTCAGCGGGGCTTCGAACAGACCCAGCCGGATCGCGACCGCTGCACGGTTCTCGACGTCGTAGGTCGTCTTGCTGCGGCGGCGCAGCGCGACGAAACCGACGGGCCGGCGGGTGACGCGCAGCAGGCGCGGCGAGGGACCGAGTAGTGCGTCGGCGATCACCAGCGCGACGAGCACGGCCGCGCCGAGCGCGACGACCCACACCAGTCCTGACACGACGCTGGCGACCGCGAGCACGAGCGCGAGGCCGAGCAGCACCCAGACGCCGCGCGCCGAGAGCCAGATCCCGGGGACGGCGAAGCGGATCACGCCGGCGCGGGGCGCGAGACGTTCTTCGGGACTTCGACTACGGCCAAGATGCGCTCGACGACAACTTCGCGGCTCACGCCTTCGATCTCGGCTTCCGGCCGTACGATGAGCCGGTGCGCGAGCACGAGCGGCGCGACCGACTTTACGTCGTCGGGCGTCACGAAGTCGCGCCCGTCGAGCGCGGCTGCGGCTTGGGCGGCCACGAGTAGCGCGATCGCCGCGCGCGGGCTCGCGCCCAGCGCCAACTCGCGCGACGAACGCGTACGCGCCACGACCGCGTAGAGATACTTTTGCACTTCGTCGGCGACGTAGATCGCGCGCACGTCCCGCTGCGCGGTGAGCACATCCTCGACGCCGGCGACCGCCGTGACCCCGGCTTCCGCCAAATGACGGGCATCGAAGCCGGCCGCGCTGCGCGACAGCAGGTCCCGCTCCTCGCTTTCGGTCGGATACGTGGTCCGCGCCCGCACGAAGAAGCGGTCGAGCTGCGCTTCGGGCAGCGGGTACGTTCCTTCGAACTCGATCGGATTCTGGGTGGCGCAAACCAAGAAGACGCCTTCGAGCGGCTCGCTCTGACCGTCGATCGTGACTTGCCGCTCTTCCATCGCTTCCAACAAAGCGGATTGTGTCTTGGGCGGCGTCCGGTTGATTTCGTCCGCCAGCAGCAGATTGGTAAAGATCGGGCCTTTGCGCAGCGAGAACTCGGCCGTCTTGGGATTGAAGACGGTCGTGCCTACGACGTCGGCGGGCATCAAGTCGGGCGTGAATTGGATGCGCCGGAACGGCACGTCGAGCAGTGCCGCGAGCGTGCGCACGAACAGCGTCTTGGCGGTTCCGGGCACGCCCTCGACCAGGATGTGACCGTTTCCGAGCAGCGCGAGCAAAAATGCGAACTTCGTCTGCACGTTGCCGACGATGACCCGCTCCATCCCCTCGGAAAGGCGTAGGGCGAGCTCAACCGCGCGGGCGGCCATGCGATCCGTAATCCTTTCGTAGGCGCTGCGCGAGCGTCACGCCGCGCACGAATTGCTCGTCGGTCCCCGAGCCTCGCGCGGCAAGCGCGACGAGACCGAGGAAGGCGGTGCGGTCGTCGTTCGACTCGATGCAGCGCGCGACCGCCTCGTCCGACACATCGTCGGGCACGCCGGCCCGCCTGGCGACGGCACGTTTGGCGGACGCGGCCGCGTCGGCGAGCGCCTTGCGCGCCGCGCCCGTCTTCTCGAGCAGCGCGGCCAGCGCGTCGATGAAGGCAGCCGAGCTCCGCTCGGCCCGTTCGACCGGAATCACCGGCGGCCCCAAGCGGAGCGCGGCTCCGGCGAACGCGATCAGCAGCACGCCGAGCGCGAGCCCGAGCGCGACGGCGAACGGCCGAGGCACGATCGACCACCAATGCTCCGGCACGACGAAGCCGTGAACGGCCTCGTCGAAGGCGACGCTGCCGCTCGGGCCGCGCGGTCGCGCCAGCGCGTACGCGAGGCGCGCGTTGTCGGCGAGTCTGAGCCGGGCGTTGGTGAACAGCGACTCGTCGCTGACGGCGACGACCTCGCCTTTTCCAAACGAATAGCGCACGGCGAGCGGCCCCTTCACGTCGACGAGCAGGACCGTGACCCCGGGCCCAGCTTGCCAGCGCAGGTTTGCATCCGGCGCCGGAGCTACGTTGCGAATCCCGAGGGCCGCCAGTTCCGGAGCGACGTAGGGCTCGGCGTGCTGCGGTGCATCGCTCGCGCGAGGCAAGTGCAGGACGTGCGCTCGCGCCGCGCCGTCGTCGTAGCCGACGTAGAGCAGACGGCCGCCGCCGCGCATCCAGGCCTCGAGCGCGGCGACGTCCGCTTGCGTATTCTGAACTTGGCGTGGATCGAACGTCAGCGGCTCGACCCAGATCAACGTGTCGAGCGCCGCGTCGAGAAAGGGCGGCCGCTGTTCGAACCGGTCGACCCGCAAGCCCTCGCGCTGCAACACTTCGTACCATGCGCGCAAGCCGCCGCTCGCGGCGTCGTAGCTCGAATACGAGTCGAGCGAGATGCCGGAGTGCTTGGCGCGATCCGTCAGCACCGAGAGCACGATCAGCGCGACCGTGGCCACGAGCAGCAGCGCGGTCTCGAGCAGCGGCAGCCGCCGCAGCGTCGCGATCACGCCGCCGGCTCGAATGCAAGGAAGGCGCGCTCGGCCGCTTCGAAGTCGTCGCGCCCAGCTGTCGCCCGCGCGTACGCGGCACGCACGAAGTGGCCTGCAAGCTCTTCGAAAGCCGGAGCGGCCGGGCCGCACGTGCGCCGCACGAGCCGGCCATATTCGCCCGGCGTACGCGCCGGATCGAGGGTCACGATCCCGCGCTCGTCCAGGCGCGCCAGCGCCGCCGCGAACAAGGCCGCGATCGCGCGCGCGAAATCGCCGCGGCGCGCCGCTTCGCGCGCCGTGGCGAGCCACTCTTCGGCGCTGCGCGACTCCGCCAGCGGGCTAGCGCTTTCGAGTGCGCCGCCCCGAGCCGGAGCGGACCGCACGAAGGCTAACGCAAGCCGGACCAACGCCAACGCGAAGACGCCGAGCGAGAGCGCGATGAGCGCCCAGCCGACCGGCACCGCGGCGTGCGAGCCGGTCAGCGCGTTGACCAGCGGGTGGAAGAGCGGGCGCAGTACGTGATCGAGGAACCACTGCCAGAGCGCCTCGAGCAGCGACGGTGCGGGCGCGGCCGCCGAAGAGCGCGGGCCCGCGTGAAAGGCTGGTTCGGCCAGCACCGCGCGAGCGATCGCGTTCGGATCGTGGGGCCACGTGGGCCGGACGACGCTCACGTCGTCGGCAGCGCCTCCGGGCCGGCCGCTTGCGCCGCAAGCTGCAGGTCGAGCCCCTCTTCACGCACGCGCAGATCGTAGTAGAAGATCGCGGTAAACGCGGTGGTGAAGGCCGCCGTCGCGATCCGCAGGATCGTGGAATAGGCCGTCCCGACCACCTCGTTATGGAAGATGCCGAGAATGACCGATTGCCCGAGCAGGCTGACGAGGAAGATGCCCATACCGATCGCCACGAACGCGACGCCGACGAGCAGCGAGCGCTGCAAGCCGATGCGCGCGAACACCCGGCTGATGCCGCGCGTGAACGCATTCGCGAACGACGCCCGCTCGACCACGCAGGTGAAATATGAGACCTGCACGGCGAGCACGGCCACGATCGCGAAGGCGAGGCCGGCGAGCAACATGGCGAGGCCGAAAACGACGTCGAGCGCGACGCCGAGCGAGCGCACTTGGACCGTGGCGAAGGTGAGGGCCAGGATCACGAAGACGAGGACCACGACCACCACGAGATAGATGACGCTGCCGCAGGCCAGGTAGAGCGTATTGACGCCGATGAGCGGCAGCCAGCGGGAGAGCCCGACGCGGTACGACTCGGCGAACGTCGCCGCTTTCCCGAGATAACTCGTCGTGGTCGCGTGAATGAGCGCCGCGATCGGCAGCGGCGCGATCAGAAAGGCGAGTACGAGCGTTAGGCCCGTCCAGTTGCCGCTGCCCGAGACGTTCGAGAACTGCTTGACGATCTGGTCGACGTCGGCCGGCTTCGTCGTCTGTGCGTGCTGAAGAATCGTGGAGAACGCTTCGATCGCACGCGAGACGTCCTGCGTGGCGTAGAACTGGACCACCGCGAACGGGATCGCGTACACGACGTAAATTAGCGCGAACAGCACGAAGTGACGCACGCACAGCGTCACCGCGCGATCGAGCAACTCGCCGATCCCGAGCGGTCGAAGCGTTCGGGCGGATGCCCCCGGTAAATCCACGTCAGCGGTACGCTAGTCGTCTAAACTGATTTGCAGCGCCGGGCTGAGCTTTTCAGCCGTGCCGCGCCGCACGATCGACGTGCCTACTGCCAGGAACTCGATTACGTGGGCCTCCCAGTTGTGGTTTCGCTCGCCGATCGCCACGCCGACGACACCGGCCGCGTCGTGCTGCTCGGCCTCGGCCTGCATCCGTCCCATCGCAAGCTCTCGCGCTTCGTACAGCGCCTCCGTGAAGTTTGCGAGCTCGGTGTTGTTGCCGATCGTCTTCACCGCCTGCATGAAGCCTTGGTGCGCGATGTGATAGACGCAGCTTCCGATCACCAGCGCAACCGGCGCGTAGCCCGCAAGCGTGAGCTTGTAAAAGTCCTGAACCGACAGGGCGCTGGTGAACGGCCGGCCGCCGGTGCGGCGATAGCTCTGCCCTTCGGGCGCCTTGATCGCGGTGCCGAACGCGATGAACTCGAGCGCGCTCGGCGCCCAGCTATAGGAGTTGACGGAGAGGCGCACCCCGACGATGCCGTCCGCGCCGAGCACTTCGGCCTCTTCTTCCATGCGCGTCATCGCGAGCTCGCGCGCCTCGTACATCGCCTCCGAGAGAAAGCTGAGCTCTTGGTTGACGAAGTAATTCCCCATCTGGAAGCCGACGTGGTAGATCGAGCTTCCCATCACCAAACCCAGCGGCTGCATTTGCATCTGGCTCAGCAGCACGAACTCGTTGACGGACAGATCGCTCGTGAACACCGGCGCGCCGCCGTGCCCGCCCCCACGCCGCAGCCGCGCGACGCCGTCCTGCGGAACTCCGCCCGCCGTCGTCGCAACCATCGGTTGCTGAGCCTGCCCCTTCCCGCCGAAAAAACTCATTACTTTACCCCTATAGGAGTTCGGAGCTCGATCCGGGTGCGCCGCAGAGGATGCGCCGACAGCCCATGCGAGTTGCGCGGCCCTCCCGTGCTCGCACGCAAGGGGACGCACGCCCCAACGCCGGAGTGGTTCGGCGATGCGCGAACCCCATCCGCTTGGGACGATCTCACACTTATGGCGCTATCCGGTCAAAGCTTTGCGCGGCGAAGCGCTCGCGGAAGCCGCGCTGGACGAGAACGGGCTCGCAGGCGACCGCCGCGCGGCGTTGTTCGTCACCTCGCCGCAGCACCCGCGCACCGGCAAGACGCTCCGCGGCAAGGAGCACAATCTGCTGCACACGGTCGACGATCCGCAGGCGGCGATCGCCCTGGCCGCGGCCCGCGCGGTCGCCGTCGTCACCGAGGTAGATGGTCCGTATTTCGACGCTCGGCCGGTCTCGCTGATCTTGGACACGTGGCTGGCCGAAGCCGAGCGGCTCGTCGGGTTCGAACTCGACCCTTTGCGCTACCGGCCCAACATCTTCGCTCGGGCCGATCCCCTCTACACGGGTGACGAGACCTCGCTGATCGGCGTGAACTTGGCCATCGGGCCGGTGCTGCTGCGGGTGCTGGAGCCGATCCGGCGCTGCGTGACCCCGAGCTACGACTTGGTCACGGGTGAGGCCAAGCAAGCCGTACAGCGAGCGGTGATCGAGCACCGCGGGAACCTCATGGGCGTCTACTGCGCCGTCCAACGCCCCGGCTCGATCCGGATCGGCGATACGATCTTTATCGAACCGTAGGACACCGACCCGCTCCGTTTAGCCTTTAGTAGAAAGCTGGCCGCCCACGTCGTCCATTCGTCAGGAACCCTTCGGCAGCCGGACGTGCAAGAATCATCTCATGATTACTTTGGTTATCGCGGTCGCTTTCTTCGCTGGCCTCACCGGCATCATCAAGGCTCACGACTCAGTCCATCAAATCCCGGCGTAGAGCCCACGAAGCCCCGCTTGGAGGCCGCGCACTCATAACGTGCGCCGGCCTTCAAGTGCTTTCGCCAGCGTGACCTCGTCGGCATAGTCGAGGTCACCACCGATCGGTAACCCATAGGCGAGGCGCGTCACCTTTACTCCGCTCGGCGAGATCAGCCGTGACAGGTAGAGGGCAGTCGCTTCGCCTTCTGCGTTGGGGTTGGTCGCCACCAGCACCTCGCCGGGCTGTTCGGCGGCGATCCGCTCGATCAGTGCCTTCACCCGCAGCTGCGCCGGGCCGATTCCGTCCATGGGCGAGATGACTCCACCCAGCACGTGATAGCGCCCCTTGAACGCCGACGTCCGCTCGATCGCGTAGATGTCCTTCGGTTCGGCGACCACGCAGAGCAGCGCAGCCTCGCGCCGCGGATCCGTGCAGATCTTGCACGGGTCGTCCTCCGTCAGCGAAAAGCAGCGCGAGCACAGCCGCACGCGATCCTTCACCGCGAGGATCGCTTGCGCCAACGCCTCCGCCTCGGCTCGCGGCCGGCCCAGCAAATGGAAAACGAGCCGGGCCGCCGTCTTCGGCCCGACCGTCGGAAGCTTGGAGAACTCGTTGATCAGGCTCTGAACGGGGCCGGCGAGGAGGTTCGTCTTAGGTGAGCCCCGGGATGCGCATGCCGCCCGTGAGCGAGCTCATCCGCGTAGCGGACGTTTCCTGCGCCTTGTGGACGGCGTCGTTGATCGCGACGACGAGCAGATCTTCGAGCGTTTCGGTGTCGTCGGGGTCGACCGCTTCTTTGGAGAGCTTGACCCCTTTGACCTGATAGTCGCAGGTCATCTCGACCGTGGCGAGACCTCCGGCGGCGCTGCCCGTGACGACCGTCGCGGCAAGCTCCTCCTGGGCTTTTTGCATCTCGGCCTGCATCTTGCGGACCTGCGCCATCATTTGATTCTGATTCATCTCGTCTCCGAACCGCTTGCGGGACTACCAAGTTTCTTGCGCGCGTATGCGAGGAGATCGTCTTCGCCGTCGTCGCGGCCCGCGCTTGCGTCGGCGACCTCGGGATCGCGCCGCGTTGAGCGGTGCGCGCTCGTGCGCGAGCCGCGCCCGCCGCTGCTGAAGGTCACGCGCAGCGGAACGCGCAGCACGTCCGCAAGCACGCTCTCGAGCACCGCCGCTTTGGCGCGCAGCAGTTCCTCCTGGACCGAGTCGACCACGCCGATCCTCAGCACGTCGCCTTCAAGCGCGTCGACCGTGGCGCGCGAGAGCGGCGCGCGCAACGGCTTCTGCCGTTCCTCGGCGCGCAGCCGGATCTGGTCCCAGAGCGAGCGGATCTGCTGCAGCGTCGGTTTCGCGCCGGGAGTGACCGGTGGGCCCGGCTCGCCGGCAGCGGCGTCCTCGGCGGCCGGCGGCGCGGCCTGCCGGGCCGCGGGTACGGCGACCGGGGGTGCATCCTCCTGCGAAGGTAGCGCGGCCGGCAAAGGCGCCGCGGCCGCTCGCGGCAGCGTGATGGCCGCCGGCGACGCGGCGGGCGGCGACGAGTCGGCGGGAGCCGCCTTGCGAACCGCGGGTTGTGCTGCCCGGGCAGCGGCCGGCCGGCTCTGGGCGGCCGGCGACGCGCCCTGTTCGAGCAGCGCGACCCGCGTCGCCAGCGCCTCGAGCGAGGGATCCTCGTGCTGGACGACCAGCCGCAGCAGCGCCGTTTCCAGTTCGAGCCGGGGATTACCGGAGAGCCGGCCCGCCGCCAGCGAGTCGGCCAGCAGCCGGAGCCCGCGCACGACCTTGGGCTGCGGGGTCGCGGCGGCGAGCTCGCGGGCAGCCTCGGCGTCGGACTGCGAGAGGTCGCGCCGCAACAGCTCGGGATCGATGCGGGCGACGAGCAGATTCCGGTATTCTCCGATCGCGCCGCGAATCAGACCGAGCATGTCGGCACCGCCGTCGCTGGCCTCGTCGACGACGCGCAGCCCGAGGGCGGCATCGCCCGCCAGGATTGCAGCGACGAGGCGCCGCGCGTGCTCGCGGCCGGTCGTGCCGAAGGCGGCGTCGACGGTGCTCGCTTCGATCGGGCCGCCGGCAAACGCGGCGACTTGCTCGAGCATGGTCAACGCGTCACGCAAGCCTCCGTCGGCACGATACGCGATCGCGGCGAGCGCGCCGTCGTCGATCGCGATCTGCTCGGCCGCGGCGATCGTCCGCATCCGCTCGATCATGACGGCGATCGGAATGCGGCGGAAGGCATAGCGCTGGCAGCGCGAGAGGATCGTCGGCGGCAGCGCTTCGGGCGCCGTCGTGGCCAGAATGAAGATCGCGTGCGGCGGCGGCTCTTCGAGCGTCTTGAGGAACGCGTTCGCGCCCTCGCGCGTGAGCATGTGCGCTTCGTCGATGATGAAGACTTTATAGCGCATCGAGGCCGGCGCGAACTTGACGGATTCGCGCAGGGCGCGGATCTCGTCGATGCCGCGATTGGAAGCGGCGTCGATCTCCAGCACGTCGAGCGCGGTCCCATTTAGAATTGCCAAACAATACTCGCACGTGTTGTCCGGATCGGGCGTAGGACCGTGAACGCAGTCGATGCAGCGCGAGAGAATCTTGGCCGCCGACGTCTTGCCGCTTCCGCGCGGACCGGAGAACAGGTAGGCGTGCGCGAGCTTTCCGGAGGCGAGCGCCGTTCGCAGCGTACGGACGACCGCGTCTTGACCGACGAGCTCGGAGAACGATTTGGGCCGCCAGGTTCGGTAGAGGGACACCCCCGGGGCTTCGTCCCGCCAAGTCAACCGAACCTGTTTCGCGAAACCGCGCGCAGGGTACGACGTTCTTAGATCGTATGACCGCCCGTTATAATGCCGGGTGGTAGTGATTTCCTAGGGAGTCCGGTTTTGGGTAGGCGACCCCTCGCGCAAGAGAGCCGCGACAGCGCTCAAGGAAGCATGCCAGAGCGCCTCGAGCTCGCACTGCGCGAACTGTTCGGTTTTGAGCGTTTTCATCCAGGTCAAGAAGAGGTCGTGACCCGCGTCATGGAGGGTCACGACACGCTTGCTATTCTGGCGACGGGCGCCGGCAAGAGCCTGTGTTACCAGCTCCCTGCCTTCTTGTTGGAGGGAACGACGGTCGTCGTCAGCCCGCTGATCGCGCTGATGAAAGACCAGCTCGACATGCTCGCAGAGCGAGGCTTCCGCGACAACGTCGCGCTCAACTCGACGCTGAGCGAGGACCAAGAGGCCGCGGCCATCCAGCGGATCGCGCGCGGCGAGATCAAGATCGTCTTCGTGACGCCCGAGAAGCTCGAGGACGAGAGCTTCCTCGGGATCTTGCGCTCCATCAAGATTCCGCTCTTCGTCGTCGATGAAGCCCACTGCATCAGCCAGTGGGGGCACGATTTTCGGCCCGCCTATCTGGCCCTCGGGCAGGTCCTCGCCGCGCTGGGACACCCGCCGGTGCTGGCGCTCACGGCGACCGCGACGCCGGCCGTCCGCGAAGACATCCTCATTCAGCTCGGCATTCCGAACACCAAGACGATCGTCAAGGGCTTCGACCGCCCGAACCTGCGCTACGAAGTCGTGCGCGCCGAGAGCGAGGCCGCCAAGCTCAAGAGCCTCAAGGACCTCTTCCTGACCGGGCTCGACGGCACCGGCATCATCTACACGGCGACCATCAAGAACGCGCTCGAAGTCCAGCGCTTCCTGCACGACCATCTCAACCTGCCCGCGGCCGTCTACCACTCGAAACTGCAAAAGCACGACCGCATCTCGGTTCACGAGCTGTTCATGGGCGAGGCGATCCGCGCGGTGGTGGCCACCAACGCCTTCGGTCTGGGCATCGACAAGCCCAACATCCGCTTCGTCGTGCACTACGACTTGCCGGGCTCGATCGAAGCCTACACGCAGGAGGCCGGGCGCGCCGGCCGCGACGGCAATCTGTCGCGCTGCATCCTGCTCTACCGCATGAGCGACACGCGCGTTCAGAACTACTTCCTGACCGGCAAGTATCCCGACATCGAGGACGTTCAGAAGATCTTCGGGACGCTCGAATACTTCGGCTCACAGGCCGACGGCGTTTCGCTGGCCGACTTGCGGAAGATCTCGCAGTTGCCGCTGACCAAGCTCAAAGTCGTGCTGGCCTTGCTCAAGAAGTCCGGTTTCATCGAGATGCGCGCCCGCGCGCGCTACGGTCTCACCGACGAGGCGCTCAAGAACCGCGAACTGGTCCTCAATCTGACCAACTACGAGACCAAGAAGACGTACGATCAGAGCAAGCTTGCGATGATGCTGCAATACTCCGAGACGCGCGGCTGCCGGCGCAAGTTCATCCTCAACTACTTCGGCGAGGACTACGAGCAAGGCTCGTGCGGCGAGTGCGACAACTGCCTGCGGGCCGCCGAGGTCACGGCGCACGAGTCCCGCGTGACTTCCGGCTTCAGAATCGCCGATGTGGTCTCGCATCCGAAGTTCGGGCAAGGCACGGTCGAGCGCGCGGAGAAAGACCTGATAACCGTCCTGTTTCCAAATGTCGGATACAAGACGTTGCTCGCTTCGGCCGTGAATCGCGGAGCGAAGATCGCCTAATCCGTCCACGCTGGGGGACTCATGACGTACCGCGGCTTGCCGCGGTCAAAAGAGGGTACGCCCCGTGCCCTCGGCCGCTTTGCAGTGCTCGGCGCCCTCGGCGTGCTTCTTTTGCATCCCGTCACGCGCGCCGCAGCCCAAAACCCCGCGCCTCCGCCCCCGCCGCTGCCCACGGTCGCTTCGCCGACGCCGCGTCCGGCGGCACCATCCGCGTTGCCAACCGCCGGCCAAACACCGGCCGCCTCACCCTCGCCGCCGCCGGGCTCGTCCTCGTCGCCGCAGCCGGGCGTTTCACCGGCACCGAGCGGGTCGCCTCAGGCATCGCCGCCGCCGGGCGAGTCCCCCGCGGCCGGCCAGTCGCCGGCTCCGACCCCGACCCCGACCCAGCCGCCAATCATCGTCGACCCGCCCAATGCCAGCATCGTGCTGGGCTCGAGCACGACGCTGCGCATCGCGCAGGTCCTCGGCGCCGTCACGGCCACCGTCTCGGATCCGAACGTCGTGGCCGCGAGCGTCGACCAGGACACGCGTACGCTGCTGCTGGCGGGGAAAGGGCTCGGCTCGGCGGTCGTCACGGTGAAGGACGACCGCGGGATGACGCGCGACGTCGCGGTCCGTGTGGCCTACGCGGCCGGCAGCATCGCCTCGCAAACCTCGATCCGGGTCACGGGTAACCCGGCCACGCAATATTTCATCAAAGAGCTGGCGGCGCAGGCGGCGGCGCGCGCGGCCACGGCTCGCCCGGGCGCATCGATCATCGCCAACGCCGACGACATTCCCGTACAGAACACGCTGCCCGCGGATAACGTCACGACGGCCTCCGTGCCGGTCGCGGTGACGGGCGGCCCGTATATCAACGTGACGGGGACGACGTCGGTACGCATCGAGAACTTCGCGCAGCCCGTCATCCGGCCGCGCTCGCTGCTGGTCAGCGACTATCCGGAAACGCTCAAGGAAAACGGCATCCTGTTCACCGCCGACCTCACCGCGCAGGCCGCGGAACGCTTCCTCTACTACCACTACAATCCGCCCGGGCAACCCGACCGCCGCATCGTGCTCAAGGCGCAGAACACGTCGCCCCAGCCCGCCCTGGTGCAATTCATCTCCGGCATGGCCGGCCCGGGGCCTTACGAAATGGAAGTCGGCCATCTTTCCACGCAGCGCTTCCTCGTGCGACTGACGCAGAACGAGGGAAGCGTCGTGCAAATCCCCGGCAACTCGACGGTCACCTTGATCGACCAGCCGCTGCCCGCGCGCTCAGTCGTCAGCAACCTGTTGCAGTTGCGCGAGATCGACGGCGGCCCGCTGCACCTCACGCTCGTCGCGCAGGACGCGAACGACCCGGTCGACGGCGCCGTCCCCGACTCGCAGCTGCTCGTGGGCGACAAGCCGCACGCGCGCGGCATCTACTCGATTCCCGAATTCTACTTCGACTACAACTACGACGCCGAAGCGCCCGCGCTCGAGATTCCGATCGGGCAGATTCCCCTCCCGAACCTCGTGCAAGGGCAGACCCTCTCGGGCGATTACGGCGTCCTGCAGTCGATCACGATCCGAATCGTCAACAACGACCACCGCAACGCGCGCCAGATCGCGCTCTACGCGAATCCCCGCGGCGGCCGCGCGACCGGCACCTTCATCATCGACCGCGTGCTCGTGCAGGCGCACCAGATGCAGCCCTTCGGTCACTACAAGCTGCGCCAGTACACGATTCCCCCGGGCAGTTACGTGCGCACGGAAGTCGTGACCATGCCCGAAGGCGGTTCGTCGTACCCGCTGCGGCTCGTGGTCGCGCCCGACGACGGCAGCCCGCCGCCCGGCGCGCCCGATTCGGTCGTCTACTAAAAACCATCGCGGGCAGCTAGTGTTAGTGCCGCTCGAGGGCGCGCCGGTAGACGGCGCTCATGGCGCGCGCGGCCGAGGCCCACGAGAAGCGCGCGACGGCCTCGCGACGCGCCCCGGCCGCCCTCGTTTCGGCGCCGGCGCGATCGGCAAGGACGGCGCGCAGCGCTTCGACCCAGCCGCTGAGGTCGTCGGGACCGAGCAGCGGACCCGCCTCACCGACGACCTCCGGCAGCGAGGACGTCTCGGCGGCGATCACCGGAATTCCGGCGCACAGCGCGTGCGCCGCGGCGTAGCCGAAGCCTTCGTAACGCGACGGCACGGCCGCGACGGTCGCGCGCGCGTACAGGCCGAGCAGCTCGCCGCGCGCTAGATAGCCGCGTAGTTCGAAGCGGTCGGCGACGCCGAGCTCGCGAGCGAGTGCGAGGCACTCGTCGCTATACGGCGTGAGCGGACCGACGGAGACGAGGCTCGCCTGCGGAACTTCCGCCAACGCGCGGACCAACAGCGCCAGATTCTTGCGGCGCTCGACCGTTCCGACCGCGAGGATGAGCGGCACGTCCTGCGGCGCGCGCACGACCGCGGCGACGTCGGCCGCGACGCCGAGGTATACGACGTCGACCCGGGCGGGATCGACGCGCGTGTACGCCAGCAGCTCGTCGCGCGTGAAGTGCGAGTCGAGCACGACGCGCCGCGCGCCGCGATAGCGTGCCGTCTGGAAGTCGCCGAAATACGCGCGCGCGTAGAGCCGCGCGTGCTGCTGAACGCGCAGCCAGGCCAGATCGTGCACGGTCACCACGACCGGCAGTCCGCGGACCAAGGGCATCGTGCCGGCGCTGCAGTGCAGCAGCTCGACGCCCGCGCGGCGCGCGGCCCGCGGCAAGAGCACTTGGTCCCAGATGACGCGCCGGTCGAAACGCCAGGGATCCCAGTGCGGATCGTCCAGCTCGACCGCATCGACGCCAGCCTCGCGCAAGGCTGGAACCAGACCCGCGACATACTCGCCGATCCCGGTCGCGGTGCCCAGCGCCAGCTGCGCGTCCAGACCGACGCGCATCATTTCGCCAGCTTGTGCGCCAGTCGCGACACGCTCGGCTCGTTCGGGTCGAGCGCGTGCGCTCGCGCCAGCGCCGCGCGCGCGCCGGCCGCGTCGCCGCGCCGCAGCGCGACCTCGCCGAGCCCGACGAACGCGACCGCGCTGGTCGGGTCGGCGTTGTGCGCGCGCACGTAGTCGCGCTGCGCGGCGTCGAGATCGCCCAAGTTGAGCTCCTGGCTTCCGGCGGCGATGAGATAGCGTTGCGACAGCGGCGCCAGCGTGAGCGCGCTCTCGTAGGCCTGCTTCGAGCGCAGCTCGCGCGTGCGCCGCAACGGGTCGCCGAGCCGCAGTCGCGAGGCGGCCTCTTCCTCCAAGATGCCGAGCCGGTAATAGGCTTCGGCGAGCGAGTCACTCTGCGTGCGGTCGCGCCCGAGGCGCAGCACCAGCTCCTGCCGCAGCGTGAGCGCGCCGTTCGGATCGCCGCGGCGTTCGGCCCAGGCGACGAGCCGTTCCACTCCCGCGAGGTCGCCCGCGCTCAGATACGCGGCGGCGGCGGCGCGCGAATCGCCGCGCGCTTCGGCCAGTGCGCCCTCCAACGCCGAGCGGTCGCGCGAGGGCGCGAGCGACGCGACGCGGCGCGAAGCGAGCGCGAGATCGCCGTCTTCGAGCGCGCGTCGCGCGAGCAGCAGCCGCAGGCCGGAAGGCAGCGGGAGCTCGGGCGGCAGCGCTTCGACCCGCGCGGCGGCGGCCGGCGGCACGAGCGACAACCACGAGCCGGGGACGGCGCGGTTGCGCAAAGCGAAGCTCGCGACGAGTTGGAGGAAGGCGAGGACGACGACGGCCAGCGCACCAAGCGCGCTCGCAACGGGCCGCATCCTCACGACGGCACGGCGGCCACGCCGCTGCGAAGGCTCACGTCACGCCTGCTCCTCGCGCTCCAGGAGTCGTTCGGCGATCAGGACCGCGGCGAAATCATCGATGGGCCGAGGCGGAAGCAGCATCCCGCGGGGCACCAGCCGCCTCCAGCCGCGCGGCGGGTTCGCATCGAAATACCGCGCGCGCGCAAGCAGCGTCGTCGCGCGCTCGTCGACGACCTCGATCGGCAGGCCCGCGTCGCGCAGCAGGCCGGCGACCGGCGCCGTGTTGGTTCCGCCGCCGAGCGCGATCGCTCGGATCGAAAAACGCCGCACCAGCTCCGCGACCTTTCCGGCGAGCTCGTCGGTCGGCACGATCCCGAGCTCGAGCGGTGCGCCTCGGCTGCGCTCGACCACGGCAAAGCCGCACTTGCGGGTGCCCGGATCGATGCCGAGGATCGCCCCGCTCATCGGCAGCTGCCCGCGCTCCGCACGTTCAATCCGGGTTCCGGGTGAGCTTGAATTCAACCGGGACGCCGCCGGTGTGCGGATAGACGTCGCGCGAGGCTCGCGCCACGATGTAAAAGCGCCCTTGGCCCGCCTTGATCGTGTTGCGCATGTCCTGCACTTCGCTGTTGGTCAGCGTGGGCAAGGCTCGCGCGAAGAAGGCCGGCATACCCTTGGCGATCGCCACGTCCTGGACCGCGCCGATGAGCTCGGTGTAGGCAACGGTCGGGATGATTGAGGTCCCGCCGTCGACCTCGATCTGTGCGATCTTCTGGTTCGTGGTGAAGATCTGTTCGTCGGCGTAAGGCGCAAAGGTGAACTGCAGCGGATCGTTCACGAACAGATTGTAGTCGGCGACGGCCACCAACAGCACCGGCCCGCGCACGAGAAACGCCTGGACGCGCTGATCGGCGAGGACCGCCTGCAGCTTCTTCGCGATCTCCGGATCGCTCGATTTGAGACGATACGGCTTGAGGCCCTGCGGAACGTAGCGCCGGTTGATCGAGCTGACGACCATGTCGAAGAACGTCGACAGGTTGTGCGTGCGCTGCTCGGTCGTCCACTGCGGCTGCATCAGCAGGTACTGGTCGTACAGCAGGTCGCCGCGGTTGATCACCACGTTGCTTTCGCGCACGTGATGCTCGAGCGCGTCGGCCTCGGCCTGCAGCTGGTTGACCTTGTTGTTGATGTCCTGCAAATGAAAGAACGCGGCGCGCACGTAGTACGACGCGCTGATCGCCGAAACGGTGACCGCGAGCGCAATCAGCATCCCGGTTCCGACGGCGACGATCGTCGACGTGTACTTGGGACGCAGCCCGAACATCGTCAAGCGCCGCCGCCCGACTTGATGCCCGACGCGGTCGCCGATGTAGGCGATCAGCCCCGCGACCAGGACGATCAAGACGATCAGGACGATGCCGCCGAAGATCCCCACCTACACTAGTACCTCGCCGCGCGCCGCAGCAGGACGACGCCGATCGCGGTGAAGATCACGTTGGGAGCCCAAGCGCCCAAGGTCGAGACCGCGTATCCGCCGGGCAGCCCGGTGAAGATCGCCGAGAAGATGCTGGCGATGACGAAATAGACGAACACGATCGCAACGGCGAGGCCGAAGCCCGCGCCGGTCCCTCCTCCGCCGCGTATCGGTCGCAATCCGAACGGAACGGCGAGCAGGGTGAAAACGAACGAGGCGAACGGCCGTGCGAGCTTTTCTTCGTAGCTCGTCTGGTAGGCGCGCACTTCCTGAGGCGAAAGCTGTCCGGAGTCGATGATTTGCCGTATTTGCGAGCGGCTCATCGTCTCCCGGTTGTTGTCGAGCGCGCGCTGCTGGATCTGCGTGGGCCGCTCGCCGAGGTCGACGCGCAGGATCGGATCCTGGACGTACGTGGTCGAGCCGTCCGTGTTGAAGTGGTACTCGGTCGCGTCGCTGAAGGTCCAGGTCGGCTGCTCGAAACGCCCGCGGGCGCTGAAGATGATGAGCTGCGGCCGGTTGTCGACGCCGTAGGTCACGATCGTGACGTCGAGCAGCTCCTGCGTCGAAGGCTGGTAGCCGCGGAAAAAGGTGACCTGCTGGCCGCCTCCCGGCAAGCCCGTGACCACCGTGTGGCTGCCGCCGCCGAAGGCACCGACGTGCCGGATCGTCTGCTCGCGCAAGAAGACTGCCTGATCGTTCGCATACGGCACCACGCCCTCTTGCAGCACGAACGCGACGATCGAAACGGCGACGCCGACCGCCAGCATCGGAATGACCGCGCGCACCAGACCGACGCCGCCCGCCTTGAGCGCGGTGATCTCGCTTTCCGCCGAGAGCCGCTGCATCGCCAGCAGCACGCCGAGCAACATCGCCATCGGCACGACGGTGACCACGATCTGCGGAAGCTGCCAGAGGAAATACCCGACTGCGGCCGCGAGCGGGGCGTGCTCCTCGGCGACGAGCCGGCTGATCGCCAGAATGTTCGTGGCGGCGATGATCAGCGTGAAAGCCGAGAGCCCGAACGCGAACGGGCCGCCGAGCTCCGCGATCATGTAGCGGTCGAGGATGGTCACTTGCAGCAGTTGCGCGCCCTGCCGTCGCGACAGGCCGGAGACCTGGGGCCGCGTCAGCTCCGGGGATGTGCCTGGAGCATCCGCCATTACAAGCGGAAGCCTTCGCCGAGGTAGAACTGTCGCGCCAGCGGCGAGCCTAGCACGTCGTCGGCGCTGCCCGAGACGACGATCGAGCCGTTGTTGAGGATGTAGGCGCGATCGACGATCGCGAGCGTCTCGCGGACTTGATGGTCGGTGATCAGCACGCCCAGGCCGCGGTCGCGCAGCTGACGGATCATCAGCTGGATGTCGGCGACCGCGATCGGGTCGATTCCGGTGAAGGGTTCGTCGAGGAGCAGAAACGCTGGGTCGGTCGCGATCGCGCGTGCGATCTCGACCCGGCGCCGCTCACCTCCCGAAAGCGCGTCGCCGCGCGATTCCACGAGTCGGGCGAGCCCGAACTCGTCGAGCAGCACAGGGAGCCGTCGCTCCTGCTCTTTGCGCGAGATGCCGTGCATCTCCCAGATGAGGCGGATGTTGTCGCCGACGGAGAGCTTGCGAAAAATCGAGTTCTCTTGCGCCAGATAGCCGATGCCGCTGCGCGCGCGGCGGTACATCGGATAGTCGGTCAGGTCGATGGCGTGACCGTCGCGCGTCAACCGCACGCAGCCGGCATCGGGCCGGACGAGTCCGACGACCATGTAGAACGTCGTCGTCTTACCCGCGCCGTTGGGACCCAAGAGCCCGACGATCTCGCCGGTGCGGACCATCGCGCTGACCTTGTCGACGACGGTGCGCGGACCGTACCGTTTGACCAGGTCCTCGAGGACGATCGCCTGCGCGTTGACGGGAACCGTCACTCTGCTGCGGGACCTCCGCTGACGTGCACCGTCGAGAGCCGGATATCCGCATCGATCTGCTGGCCGCGCAACTGCTCGCCTTCGGGTGAGGTCAGCACGACGTTGCCGTCGCCGTGCATCAGCTGCGTCTCGTCGTTATATTGCAACGTGTCGCAGCTCAGGGTCATCCCGCCTTGGGTTCGCGCGTGCACTCCCCCGCTCATCACCACGCTCTTATCCTTCTCCAAAACCGTCCCCCGAGGCGCGTCGGCGACCATCGTCCGGCCGTGCGGATCGAAAAACGTCACGTGCGGGTTCGTGAAGTCGCTTCTTCCGGTATCCTGGCCGAAGTACTCCCCGGTCTCCGAGTCCGCGCGGAGAACGTATAGTTTGCGATTGTCCTTTTGCTTCGTGAGATAGATGTACTTCGAGCCGACGCTCCTGGAGCGCAGCTTGATCGGAACGAAGGTCGGAGTAGCCGCGGCCGTGGGCGACGGCGAGGGGGATGGCTGTGAGGCCGGACCGCTGCCGCCGCAGGCCACGGTCGCGCTCAGCAACGCGCTCGCGAGGGCGGCCCGGGCAAGCGTGCGCCGCGGGCTCAGCGCAGCGCCTCGGCGCGGGGCAGCCCGTAACGGGCGACCGCCAGCGCCAGCGCGGTGTACGGAATCCATACGAAGGTCAGCTCGACGACGCCGATGGTGTCGAACAGACCTTGAACGAGGGTCCCCGCCAAGGCCGCGCAGAGCGCCAGCGCAAGCTGCTTGCGAGCCTTCCCGGCACCGGCCAGGCCGCGCCGCACGGCCGCACCGAAGACGGCCCAGCCGGCCAGGAAGGCGACCGCGCCCGCCAACCCAGTCTCGCCCGCGAGCGAGAGGTAGGCGTTGTGCGGGTGCAGCGCTCCGAACGTCCCCGGCTCGTCGCCGTTCGGCGGCCGGACCTCCGGGTAGACGCGCCAGTAGGCCATCGGTCCGACGCCGGTCAGCGGGAAGAGCTCGACGACGCGCAGCCCTGCCCGCCAGGTACGAAGCCGGTCGACGCTGTCGGCCGGGTTGTGGTAGGCCGCGGGCCGCACGAAGGCGAGCAGCGCCGCCGCGACCGCCAACACCGCCAAGCCCAGCGCGAGCCGGCGTGCCCCCAGCCAGAAGCTCAGCAGCGCTCCCGCGACCAAGACGCCGAGCCAGCCCGACTGCGAAAACGTGGCCCCGAGCGCCACGAGCCCGAGCGCGGTTCCAATTCCGCCGAGAACGCGCAACCACGGTTCGCGGACGGCCAGCATAACCCCCAAAGCGACGAACACGTAGGCCACGAGGAAGGCCGCGAACTGGTTGGCGGTCACGAAGAAGCCGGCGGCCCGGCCGTGATTGTAGGCCCAAAGCGGGGCCGGCCGGCGGACGGCGAGCATCACGAGCGCCGCCGCGGCCGCAACGATGCCCGCGCTGAGGTAGCTTCCCAGCACGGCCCGAGCGACGGGCGGGTGCGGGTACCAACGGACCAGCGCCAGATGAAAGCCCGCGCCCAGCAGCATGATCGCGACGACCTGCAGGCCGGAGAGCGGGTCGAGCCCCAGCAGCGCGCTGAGCAGCGCGGGGCCGATCCACAGCGCGAGAATCGTGAGCGACGTCCGCGACGGCATGCGCCGGTCGCGGGCGAGCCGCACGCAGCAGACAGCCGCCGCCAGGACGAGCAGGGAGATCAAGAGCGCGGCGCCGGCGCGGCCCGCGAAGACGTAACCGACCGGCGGCGTCGGCGAAAGCGCCGCGAATGACGTGTAAAACTGGACCACGACGAAGAAGCCGGCGAGCGCAACGACCAGCAGCGGGCGGGCCCGGGAGGGAGCCGCGATCACGCCGGCTCTCCCTCGACCAGGGCGAGGACGGCGCGGGCGACCGCGGCCGCCCCGCCGGGGCCGCCCATCCGCTCGCGCCCGGCGGCCGCCATCCGCGCCAAGCGCGGCTCGTCGGCCAAGAGGTCGGCCAGCGCCGCCGCACCGGCATCGGGCTGGCTGGGGATGAGCGCCAGCGCCTCGCCGAGCAGGCCCCGCTGACGCATGCGGTACCAATCCAACCGCCCGCCGGGGTCGAGGGCGACGACCGGTACGCCGCACGCCGCAGCCTGCTCGTTCGCGGTCCCCGCCTGCCCGAGGACGAGACTCGAGCGGCGCAGCAGCGCCCCGAGTGGCCCGTTCCAGGAAACGAGGCGTGTGCCGGGCGTCCGCGCTTCGAAGCTCTCGCCGTCGCGAGCGACGGTCCAGCCGTCGTCGCCCAGCGCCCGCGCGAAGCGCTCCGCATCCAGCGTCCGCGCCACCGAAAAGAACGCCTCGACCGGCGGGCGGCGCGAACCGAGCCCACGCACCACGCTCGCCAGGCGAACGCCATCGCGGTAGGCTGCGGGCCGGCTCCCCGGGAGGACGACGAGGTACGGTCCCGGCGGCGCGGCACCGTCGTCGGCGAGCAAGTCGACGATGACGTTGCCGGGCGCTTCGGCCGGAACGCCTTGACTGCGCAGCCGCTCGGCCGTCGCGCGGTCGCGCACGAAGATCCGTGCCGCGCGGCGCAGGACGCGCCGCTCGAACGGCCCGTACGGCGCGACGTACACGCTCTTCGCGGTGCCGACGAAGACCGTTCGCGCGCCGCTCAGGAGCGCGAGCAACAACGCGTACACGTCGCCGACGGCGACCGCGCAAGCGTAACGCCTTCCGTTCGTGCGCAGAAACGCGATCTGCGCGGCCAGTAGCGCAGCGAACCCGGCGCGCAGATCGCGCGCGAAGTTGCGCACGTTTCCCATCGCGACGAGGCCGCCGCTAGGCAGCTGACGGCGCGGGCCGACCGTCGTCAACGCGCTTCCGCCGGCGCCTTCTCCGACCAGCGGCAGATGCTCGAGCGTCAGCGGCGCGGACGCCGCCGCGCGCACGCCGGCGGCGACGCGCTCGGCGATCGCCGCTTCGCCATTGCCGTTAGAGACGAACAGCACGGCGCTCACGTCGCGGGGCCTAGCAGCGGAACGAGCGAGAAGCGCTCGACGCGCGTGCGCGTGCCGACACGCCTGAGCTCGGTGCGCGAAACGAATGCTCCATACGGCCCCGCGTGCACGATCGGCACGTCGCCCACGTACGAAGGCGCGTACAGCGTGTCGTGGCTGTGGCCGCCCAGCAGCAAGTCGAGCCGCTGCACTTCGGCCGCGAGCCGGCGGTCGAACTCGAGACCGAGGTGTGAGAGCAGCACGAGCACGACGCCGTCGGGCGTCTCGGCCGCTACTTCACGTGCGACCTCGAACGGATCGCGAAAGCACCACCCGAAGAGCCGCTCCCACGGCGAGCCTGCGGGATATTGGACGACCAGCAGCGAGAAGACGCGCACGCGCCACTCGTCGCGCTCGAACCAGAGATCGTGAGCGAACGGCAACGGGCGGTTCCGCAAGTCGACGAGGTTGGTGCAGACCAGGGGGTGCCGCATCGTTTGCGCGCGCGCCGCGAGCAGCGCGAACAGATAGTGAAACTCACGGTTCCCCAGGCCTTGCGCGTCGTAACCCGCGTCGTCGATCTCGCGCACGATCGGCTCTTTGCGATAGTACAGCGTTTGGCTTCCGCGCAACGCGTCGCCGCAGTCGAACAACAGCCCCGGCAACGTGGCGCGCAGCTCGTGCAGGCGCGGCGCGATGCCACGATGGTCGTGCAGGTCGGAGGTGTGGTAGATGCGCAGGTTCACGCGCGTCTCACGCGCCGCGCGCCAAGTCGGCCGCAAACGCCGCGCAACGCGCCAGCGCATCGGCCGGACCGAGCACCTTGCGGACCTCGCGCATCGCCGCGATCTGCGGCGCAGGATCCGCGAGCAGTGTTTCGAGCGCCGCGGCCAGCCGCTCGGGCGTCGCTTCTTCCTGCAGACACTCCGGGACGACCGGCCGGTCGAGCAAAAGGTTCGGTAGCGTAATATACGGCCGCCGCCAAACGCGCCGCGCGATCGCCACCTGCGATTCGCCCAGCACGTAGAGCGCGACCGTCGGAACCTCGCGCAGCGTCGCCTCGAGCACCGCCGTGCCCGAAGCGACGAAGGCCGCGTCGGCGGCGTCGAGCGCCGCGCGCGCGCCGCGCACGAACTGGACCCCGGCGAACCCGAACGGCTCGAGCTCGGCCCGAATCGCCGCTTCCGCATCGGAGTCGGCGCAGGCCACGATGAAGCGCGCCCGAGGCCGCTTGTTACGCAACCGCCGGCCGGCCGCGACCAGTGGCCCCACGTGACGCGCGATCTCGCCGCGGCGGCTCCCCGGCAACAGGGCGATCGTGCCGCCGTCGCCGGGCGCGACGGGACGCGGCGGCCGCGGGGCGACCAGCGACGCAAGCGGATGCCCGAAGTAGGCGATCTCGAGGCCGAGCGATCGGTAAAAGTCGCGCTGCCGCGCGAAGGCGGTCAACGCGTTGCTGTAGCGTGCCACGGCTTGGGCCTGCTTCGGGTTATCGAGCCACGCCCCCGGCGGAAAGAAGTAGAGGATCGGACGCCGGTAGCCCAGCGCCCGCAACGTTGCGGCAAAGCGAAGGTTGAACGCGCCGAAGTCGATCAGCACCAGCAAATCCGCCGGCTTCGTCCGCAGCCAAGCCACGTGCCGGATCCCCTCGCCGAGCAACGGCAAGATCCGCCCGAGCGCTTCGATCGGCCCCATGCTCGACCAGCCCGTCGTGCGAACCGTCAAGCGAAAACCCGCCGCCTCCATACGCTCTCCGCCGATCCCCTCGAACTCCACGCCCGGCAACAGCTCGCGCATCGCCCCCGCCAGCGAAGCCGCCAACATGTCCCCCGACGCCTCCCCGGTCATCATCACCACCCGCACGACCCATTCTTCCGCCCCACACGCCCGCGCCCCGCAAGAAAACCGCCGCGCCGCGCGCGAAGCGACGCGCCCGGAAACGAGGCGAGCGCAGCGAAGCCGCCGCCATCGCGCGCACTCCGCAGCCGATCAGCACCGACTCCCGCCGCGTGGCGCCGCACCGACCCGCGACTCCCCGCCCGCGAGAGAGGGTTTTACTTGACGATGCCGCGCTCGGTCTCGGTCTCGACGAACGCGAGAAGATGCTTGCCCTCAGCCGTCTTGACGGTCGAGCGCATAGCTTCGACCGCTTGCGTGACGTTGTGCCCCGAGCGGTACATGAGCTTGTAGCACTCTTTGAGCTCAGCGATCACTTCGGGAGCAAAGCCCGCCCGGCGCAGGCCGACGCTGTTGAGCCCGAAGGGCTGCGCCGGGTTGCCGGCGACCAGCACGTAGGGCGGAACGTCGCCACGGACGCCGCTGAGGCCGCCGACCATCGCGTGCTCGCCGATGCGTACGAACTGATGCACGCCGACCTGTCCGCCGATCGTGGCGTTGTCCTCGATGACGACGTGGCCTGCCAGCTGCGCCGTGCTCGACATCGTGACGTTGTTGCCGATGCGGCAATTGTGCGCGATGTGGACGTAGGCCAGCAGTAGCGTATCGTCGCCGACCGAGGTGATCTCGCCTTCGCCGGTCGCGCGGTGCACCGACACGTATTCGCGGATGATGGTCCGCTTGCCGATGGTCGTGTACGAAGCCTCGCCGTGATACTTGCGGTCTTGCGAAGCGAGGCCGATCGAGCAGAACGGGTAGATGACCGTCTCCTCGCCGATCGTCGTGTGCCCTCCGACCACGACGTGCGCGAGCAACTTCGCCCGCGAGGCGATCTCGACGTTTTCGCCGACGACGCAGTATGGTCCGATCTCGGCCGCCTCAGCGATGACGGAGGCCGGGTGGACGATGGCGGTCGTGTGAATCACTGTCGTTTACTCGTGAAGAATCGAGGCGTCGGAATCAAAGTCGACGACGGTCTGAACCGCGAACATCAACTCGGCCGAGCACGCGACCTTGCCGTCGACCTTCGCCTCGCCGGCGACCCAGCCCACGTTCGTCCGGCTGCGTAGAAACGTCGCCTCCATGTCGAGCCGGTCTCCGGGAACGACGGTGCGCCGAAACTTCGCTTTCTCGATGCCCGCCAAGAATGCGGTGCGACGGCGAAAGTCGTCGGGTGCCAAGATGATGGTCCCCCCGAGCTGCGCGAGCGCCTCGATCATGAGCACACCCGGCATGAGCGGATAGCCGGGAAAGTGCCCCTGATAGAACTCCTCGTTCATCGTCAGATTCTTATAGCCGGTCGCACGCTTGCGGAACTCGTAGAAGGTGATGCGATCGATCATCAGCATCGGATAACGATGCGGCAGCACCCGCATGATCTGGAGAACGTCCATCGTGTTGTCGGCGGCGTCGAGCGCCATTCGTCAGCGTCCCACCGCGGCGAGCCGCGGCGCATAGACGGCACGTAAACCCTTGGCCGCCCTGGCATGCAGACGGTGACCGCTCTTGACCGAGACGACCAGACACTTTGGCCACGCGCCCAGCAGCGCGAAATCTCCGATCAGATCGAGGGTCTTGTGCCGGACGACTTCGTTGGGCCAGCGCAAGGGCGTAAGCGGACCGTCGGGGGCGAAGACGAGCGCGTTCTCAAGGGACCCGCCACGGGCGAGGCCGGCCTTGAGCAGCGCCTCGACCTCGTGCAGGTAGCCGAACGTCCGGGCCGGCGCGATCTCGCGGATGAAGTGGTCGGGGTCGATCGTCAGGTCGAAGAACTGGGCGCCGATCGGCGGCGCGTAGTCGACCGCGAACGTGATGCGGAAAGCGTCGGACGGAACGACGATCAGCAGCGCGTCGCCGTCGCGAAAGGCCATTGGGGCGTCGATCTCCATCGTGGCGCGCGGCCTGCGCTGTTCGACGAGCCCAACTTTGGCAATCGCCTCGGCGAATGCCGCGGCGCTTCCGTCGAGGACCGGAATCTCGGGCCCCTCGACCTCGATGAGCGCGTTGTCGACGCCCATGCCCAAGAGCGCCGAGAGCACGTGCTCGACGGTCGAGACGGTATGTTCGCCGACGCCGAGCACGGTCGCCCGGCGCGTCTCGACGACGTATTCGGCATGAGCCGGGAAGGTCACGTTCGGCTCGAGCAAACGAAAGCGCAAACCGCTCCCCGCGACCTGCGGACGGAGGGTCACGCGCGCGTCGGCCCCGGTGTGAAGTCCGATGCCCTCGAACGCGAGCACGTCGCGAAGCGTATTTTGCTGTTGCATGTTGCTACTCTGACGGCGAGGTATGCTCGCTGCCCTTCTCGCACGGTGGCGAACCTCGCTCGGCCGCCGCGCGCTCTAAAGCTGCTACACGCTCGTAGAGCTTGTCGAGGGTACGCAAGCGAACCTGCTGCCGGAGCTCCTCGCGGTGGTCTCGCGCCGGCTGTCCCGAGACGAACGCTCCGTCGGACAGGTTGCCCCAGACCATCGTGTTGCCGGCGATCTTTACGCGCGAGCCGACGCGGATGTGGCCGTTGATTCCGCTTTGGCCGCCGATCATGGTATAGTCCCCAACGATCGCCGAGCCGGCGAAACCGGTCATCGCAGCGAAGCCGCAGTGCCTTCCGATCCGGCAGTTGTGACCGATCTGGACGAGGTTGTCGACCTTCGTCCCTTCACCGATGCTGGTCGTGCCCGTTTGCGCGCGGTCGACGCAGGTATTCGCGCCGATCTCGACGTCGTCGCCCAACTCGACGTTGCCGATCTGGGGGATCTTGCGGAAGCGGCCGTCGACGAAGACGTAGCCGAAACCGTCGGAGCCGATCACGGCGCCCGCTTGTAGAACGACCCGGTTTCCGGCGACGCAGCGGTCGAGCAGCATCGCGCGCGGATGGAAGGTACAGCCCTCGCCGACTCGCGCGTCCGCACCGACGATCGCGCCCGCGAACAACACGCTGCCCGCGCCGATCGAGGCGCGCGGCCCGATCGAGACCAGCGGCCCGACGTGGACGTCGGGCGCAAGCGTGGCGCTGGGGTCGATGGTCGCTGAGGGGTCGCGGTGCGGTTGGGGACGCGGCGGCTCGAGCGCGGCGAGCAGCGCGGCCAGCGCCGTTCGGGCCGAGGGCACCAGTAACAGCGGTTTGCGCGGTGCTTCGACGGCCGCGGCGAGGGCCGGTTCGGTGAGGATCGCCGCCGCGCGCGAGGTGAGGGCGCTGCGCAAATAGCGTTCGTCGGTCGCAAAGGTCAGGGAGCGGTCGTCAACGTCGTCGATCGCGGCGATCCGCTCGATGGAGACCGATCCGTCGCCTTGAACGGTCCCGCCCACGCGTTGCGCGTACTCGGCGAGCGTTGCCGGCTCGGTCACTGCGGCGACTTCTCGGTGATGTTGAGGAGCTTCTCGACGTCGGGGGTGATGTCGACCCCGCCGTAACCGACGAACTGGTGCGTCACCACCAGCTGGAAGTGCCTGTCGCTCGCCACGCGCTGCGCCGCGTTGCGAACGTCGGAGGTCACCTCGTTCTGCATCGACACGTACCGTTTGCGTAGATCCTCGAGCTGCGCGGCCTTCTGCTCGGGTCGCGCGTTGGAATGCTCGATCGCCGACGTGTCGGCGGCGAGCTGGTTGCTGTAATTGATGAACTTCGGCCAGTTCGCCTGAATGCGCGTAAGGTCGAGGGTCGCGATCGGCGACGAGGGCTGACTTCCGCAACCGGCCAACGCGCCGGCGGCCACGGCACACAGCAGCAGTCGTCTCACTCGTGCAGGCTCTCGATGTCCTTCGCGGCGTCGTCGGTCAGGTCGACGCCGCCGGCCGGCGCGGCCACTTCGGAAAAGACGACGTTGACCCCACGCTTTTGCGCGATCATGCGCACCTCGCTCTCGATTTGGGCTACCATTTGGTCGTAAAGGTCACGGCGCTGTTTGGCCAGCGAGTCGAGCTGCTTCTTCGCACCGGCCTGCGCCTTGACGTCGATTCCGTGCAGCGTCTCGAAGCGCTCGGTCAGCTCGCTGCGAGTCTTTTGGAACTCGGCGACCGTCTGTTGCGCGTCCCGGTCGAAGTTCTGCTGATACTGCTTGTGCAGTGCGTCGAGGCGGGCGCGCATGTCGGGCGGGAGCGCAGCCGGAACGGCCATGCCGCTGCCGCTCGCCAGCGGGGCGCCGTTGAGCTGTCCCACCAAGCCTTGCCGCGTTTGCAGCTCGCGCTGGCCGAGCTTCGCGAGGGTCTGCTTGCGCATCGCCGCAGCCTGCGTCTGCAGCTCGGCCTGAAGCTGGGAATGAAGCTGAGTCTGCAACGCCGCCAGCGTCGCCTCGTCCCGCCGCTTCATCATACCGAGCGCGTCCGACTCCTTGCGCTCGAGCGCATCGAGCTGCGCCTTGATGTCGGCCCGGGCCGTTTCGTCGAGGGCAAGATTGTCGAGCTTCGTGCGCAGCGAGAGCCGTTCGTTGGCGTCCGCGGTGGCCTGCTGCAAGGCGAAGTCGGCCTCGTTCTTTTGCAGCTGCGCGACCTTGGCCCGATAGCTGCGCTCGGCACGCTCGTTGAGCGACTGCTCCAGCGCACCGAAAGCGCGCGAATCCTGTTCGACGAGCTGCGAGCGGTACGTTTGCAGGTTGGCCTGGGCCGCCGCTGCCACGCTCTGCGCTTGCAATCGCGCCTGGCGGTTCACGCCGCCGACGATCGAGTTGCCGCCGGGTCCCGAAACGCTGCCCGCGGCGACCAGTGCCGCGTTCATCGCCGCCCGTTCGCGCGCAGAGTAGTCGGCCTGCTTCTCGGCCAGCGTCTTTCGGGTGCGGTCCGCGGCCTCGTCGAGCTGATGCTGCAGCTGCGCCTCTTCGCGAGTGATGTCGTCGCCGGAGTGGGCCAGGCTTTCGCCCACGGCCCGCAGGCGGATCGCCTCCATGTCGTCGTCGAGCCGCGCCAGCTGTCCGTAGAGCGGATGCCTCTTGATCAGGTCGTCCATTCGCACGTAGCCGACGGCCCCGGAAGCGTGCACCGGCGCCGCACTGCCCGAAGCCGACTCGCTCGAATGCGAGCAGCCGGCGACGAGCATGCCCGCGATGCAGAGCATCGCGCCGAGTCTATTTGAGCTCGCTCGTGACATCGCTCGTGATATCGGTTCCGCCGTAGATCAAGTTCGAGCGGTCGATCACCAGGAGCAGACCCTTCTTCTTCGCGACGTCGGCGATGGCGTCGCGCGTGCGGTCGACGAGCGGCGCGATCGATTGCTTCTGCTTGTCGGCCAGCGTCTGCTGGTAGTCCTTGAGGATCTGCTGGCGCTCCTGATCGCTCTTGGCCGCTCTGAACTTCTGCTGGGCTTGCTGCTGCTGCTCCGCTTGGAACTTGAGAAAATCGTCGTTCGCGCTCTTGATCTTCGGAACTTGATCGATCTGGGTCTGATCGACATAGCCGACGCTGGAAGGCGCAGGCGTGCTGGCCGGCGGGATCGGCGCGCTCGGCCCGGCAAGCAAGTCGATGACGCTCTTGGTGATGTCTTGGCCGCCGACGACGATGATGCGTTTGTCGACGACCACCGAAAGGTTCTTGCTCGAAGCGACCGAGGCGATCGCGACCTGCGCGCGGGCGAAGAGCGGCCCCAAGATCTCGCGCTGCTTGCCGCTCAGCCGGTTTTGGAACTCGGCAGCGATCCGCGCCTGGGTCTGCTGATCGTGCGCGGCGCGCATGCGCTGCGCGAACTGCTGATCGAGGCTCGTCTTGAAGCCTTGCATCTCTTGACTGGCCTGTAAGAAGGTCGGGATGCCGGCCAGCGCCGCTTGGTCGAGGTAGCCGATGTCCGTGACGTCGGCGGCGAGGGTCGCCGGCGCCAGGGCCGCGCAGCCGAGGGCCAAGACGCCCGCGGCCGCTGCCAACCTGCCGTGAAACGAGGTTCGCATGACGTCAGAAACTCTCGCCGATTCCAAAGCTCGTGTGCGTCGAGTTCTTGCCTCGGGCGAAGTCGAGCCGAATCGAACGGAAGCCGAGCTGCGGAACGTCGAAGCGTATTCCCAGGCCGGCGTCGGTGTGGTAGAGGAACTGGTTGTAGTCGACGACCACATCGCCGAAGTTGTCGAGGATCGGCTGCGCCCCGCGGATGCGCAGCGCACCGTAGTCGTAAAACGCGGCCAGTGAGAATTTGCGGTCCTTCGTCAAGGGATAGCGCAGCTCGGCTTGCCCGAGCAAGGCTTCGGTCCCGTAGAAGACGTCGCTATAACCACGCAACTGCTGGTCGCTGAAGGTGAAGAGCTTGTTGGGCGGGATGGCGCCGGCGGCGTTGCCCGCCAGTAGATGGAAACCTAGGGTCGAGTTCTGCAGCACCGGGAAGAACTTCGCCCCATCGAAGGTCGTGATCGAGTAGCCGAACGACGAGCCGAGGAAACCGTTCGGGCTGACCTCTTCGGTCAGGTTGACGTTGTGGCCGCGGCGCGGATTGAAGACGTCGTCGCGCGTATCGTTTTGCAGTCCGAGCGAGAGGCTGCGCAAGTTGTAGCCTTGACCGTTGACCGTGTTCGCGATCGAGGGTGCGATGATGCCGAGCGCGTTGCCGGTCGTCGTGCCCAGGAGCGGGTTGGTCGTCAGACCGCTGAGGATCGTCGTCTGCGAGCCGGCCAAGTAGTACGGGGCCGGCAGATCGACGTCGGTCGCCAAACGCTGAGCGGTCAGACCGAGGCTTGCGGTGAGCGTATCGCTCAGCCGGCGGCCGAGGTTGAACGAGACGCCGTTGGCGCGGCTCGCGTACGTCGCCGCGACGCCGGAAAGGATGTTCTGATTCGGCGTCAGGACGACGGGAATCGTTCCCGGCGTCGTCGCGGTCGCCCCGCCGCCCGCGCCCGGCGTCGTGATGATCGGATTCAGCGGGACGGCCTGCGCGCTCGAGGCCTGATAGGCTTGATAATAGTTCGTCTGGTCGGTCGTGAAGATCGTGGCTCCGAGGCTGTACTTCTCGGAGCGCGGGGTGTTGCCGAGATATGGGACCGACATGCTGATCTCGGCGTCGGACACCCGCGAGCCGCGTTCGAAGCGGATCGAGGCGCTGTTGCCCGTGCCGTTGATGTTGTTCTGCGAGTAGGAGATGTTGCCCGTGAGGCCCTGGCCGGTCGCGCCGCCGGAATAGCCGGCACCGATCTGAGCCGTCCCGGTGCGCTGCTCCTTGACGTTCCAGTCGAGCGTCACCTCGTAGGGTTTCTTCGGATCGGGACCGGGCTTGGGGTTGAGGTCGACCTTTTCGAAGAAGCCGAGGTTGTTGATGCGCTCGTAGTCGCGCCGCAGCGCCGCCTGGGTGATGATCATGCCCGGGCGCAGCCGCAGCTGGCGACGGATCACGATGTCCTTGGTGTTCGTGTTTCCCGTGATCTGGACGGCGCCGACGATCGCGGCGTAGATGCTGTACTTGACGTCGGCCGTTCCCTTGGTGATGTCGACGGTCGTCGGATCGATGCCGGCTTCGAAATCGCCCAGCTGCAGATCGTATTTCTCGTAGAGTTTCTTGAGCGCGTCGAAGTCTTTGTCGCGCGTGTCTTCCGAGTAGGGCTGCCCCTCTTTGGTCACCAGGGCGGCTTTGATGAGCTTCTCGCTGAGCACGGGATCGCCGGTGATCTCGATCTTCGAGACCGTGAGGCCTTCGCGAATCTGGACCGCGAGGTCGCCGTCCTTACCGATGTTGATGTTCGCGACGTGGGTCGGAACCTGGCCGCCGTACCCGATCTTGTCGTAGTACGAGTTGATCTTGAGGACGTCTTGGTGAAAGGTATTGGTGTTGAGGACCTGGCCGACGGCCGTGTCCATCAGGGCGAGCAGCGTGTCGGACGGGACGTGGTCGTTTCCGGTGAAGTCGATCTTCGTGATGACGGGGTTCTCGACGACGCGGTACGTGATCGCGATGCCGTCGGGGCGCTGGCGGATCAGCGGCGGCACCTGATCGGAGAAAAAGCCCAGGTCGAAGATGCTCTGCAAGTCTTGCTGCACCAGCCGCTCGTCGAAGGGCTGGCTCACTTTGGTGCGCACGACCGACAGTATCCGGTCGGTCGGAACGTGGGCATTGCCGGAAACGTCGACGCTGACGACGATCGGAACGGCGGGCGCGGGGCGCGCCGCCGGTGCGTTCGCGGCGAAGACGGCGACCGGAACCAGCAGGCTCACGAGCGCCAGCAGCACGGCGAACTTCCCGCGCAGGCGGTGAAGACAAGACAACATTCTACGTAGCAGCTTCCTTCGACCCGGCCCGTACGAGACGCGCCGGGTTGGGTTTCGCTCAACCTGGACGACGAACGCCCAAGCCGGTTCGGCCGTTTCTTTGTCAGCGCCGCGAGGTTCGCCCCCTCGCCGACTGGTCCTGGGAACGCAATCGCGACCGGCAACCTCTCGTCGACCGCGCGTTTTGGCCTTAGGCGAACCGAACGGATGCTCGCGACCCGTCACCACAACAACCGCTGCAGGCTCAGCGAGAAGCCGACGGTTCCGGCCGCAGGCTGAGCGGCGGTCAGCCGCTGGTTCGAGTTGAGCGTGGTAACCGGCGTCAGCGAATCGAGCCCGTAAGCTCCGAGCGTTTCGAATACGGTGACTTGCGCGGCCGTCGCGTCGCTGGGCTTGAGTTCGAAACCGAACGTCTGGCGGTACGGATAACCGATCGTCGTACCGTAGACGGCATTTACGTTCTTGCCCAGTATCTTGCGTGCCGTCAAGCCGACGTTGCCGGTATAGTCGACGTTGACGTTGAGGCTGGAAAGGCCGAGCGCACCGCCCAGACCGCTTTCGATCGGTGCGAGCAGGTTGCGCGTGAACTGCGCGTTGAGGATCCCGAAGGCTTCCTCACCTACGGAAACCTCGCCGGAAGGCGTGCGGAAGATGCCGAGTCCCGGCGGAAGCGCCGCGTTCGTCGTGCTTCCATACGGCGTTGGACCGACGGGGCCGAAGAGATTTGTCGCACCCAGCGCCGGAACGCCGATCAACAGCCCCAAGATCTGCTGGCGATCGTAGGGCGGGTCGGAACTGAAGCTGATGTTCAAGTTCGTTACCGGACCGTTGAGCGCGATCGAGACGTCGGCCGAACGCGTGCTGTTGCGCACCAAGTTCGGATCGGGATTGATCACGTGCGTGACCGCGTGCGCTTCCAGCGTCGGGATGACTCCGTTTTCCGGTTCGAAGGTCACCGTTCCGTCGATCAGCCGGAACACGGTGTTGAAGTAGGTCAGCGTCCCGCCGGTCGACGTGAACGCGCCGCTCAGGCGCGGCTTCGAGCGCGTCCCGGCGATGTTCAGTTCGCCTTGTCCGCCGATGTCGACGTTGGCGCTGCGGACCCGCACGTTGCGCAGGGCCGAGAGCTGGACGTTGAAGGCGACGTTCGGGCCGGCCGGCAGACCCTGGGCGACCGGCGCCGCCACGTTCAGCCCGCTCTCCTCCGACGTTCCCGAGGCGAGCAGCAGCGCCGAAAAGGGGATGACCGCGTCGCTGAGCGAGGCGGAGCCGGCGAGCAACGGCAGTTCACTCGGGACGCGGCCCAGCGTCGCGCTCCCGTCGACCTGCCCGTACCCGTAGGCGGGCAGGTTCAGGGCGGCGTGGGCGGCCGTCATCGTGAACGAGTACGTCGCGTCCTGCGCCGGGTGAACCAGCTCGGGGAACGTGGCACGGCCGAGCAGGTCGAGCGTCCCACTGCCGGCCGCTGCGTGCAGGCTGTCGAGCGCGACGGTATTCCGGTCGAAGCTCAGCCGCCCTCTCAACGCCGTCAGCGGGGTCGTTTCGAAGGGCGTCGCCAACGCGCCGCCCGCCAGATCGAGCTCGCCCAAAAGCGCGGGTTCGCCGGCGGTGCCGGCCAGCTTCACGCGGCCGTCGAGCACCCCGGCCACGGTAGAACCCGCCGGCAGAAGCGGCGCGAAGTTCGTGAGGTCGATCGCATTGGCTGCCAGCTCGAGCGTGATCGGGGCCGAAGCGGGCCCCAACGCAAACGGTGCGACGGTCAGCGGGAGCGAGCCGGCCAGATACAAGGCCCCCTTCGGAAAGACGACTTCGGCGTCGCTGAGCACGAGGCTGCGCCCCTGCAAGCTGAACTCGCCGAGGGCCTCCGGGACCTTGACTCCGGCGACGGTTGCGCTCGAGAGGTCGAAGCCTCCCGCGACGCGCGGCTTCGCGAGCGGGCCGTCGACCTTGACGTCGGCCTCGGCCGCGCCGGTGAGCGGGTAGCGGGCGCCCATGAAGCTGTCGGCGAGCTCTCCCACGTTGGAGCTCTTGGCGTGCAGCCCGAAGGCGACCGGCGCCCGGCTGCCTTGCCCGAACGAACCGGAGCCGGTCACGGTGAGCGACGGCAGGTCGAGCTCGGCCGAGGTGACGGTCGTGCGCCGCAGCGTTGAGCTGGCCGACACGGTCAGGCTCCGGACCGGAAAGCGCCCGAGGTGGCCGTCGACCAGCCGCGCATCGGTCGTCACGCTCGGCGCCTGCAAGCTGCCGGCGATGGTGGCGTCCGCGTCGACGTGCCCCCCGATGGGCAGCTGGTAGCCTAAGGCGGGCAGCCAGACGTCCAAGTCGAGCCCGCGCAACGACGCCCGGCCTTGGAAGCGCGACCGCTCGAGAATGCGCTCGAAGGGCTCGCGCGCGGCAAGCAACAGCGTGCCCTCGGCGTCAAGCCGCCCCGATACGCCGCCGAAAGCCAACGCGCCGACGACCGACGAGCCGTTCGAATTCCATCTCGCCTGCGCGTCGCCGAGGTCGAAGCGCCGATAGCGCAGCCCCTCGATCGCAACGTCCGCGCTGGTCCGCGCCGTCCCTCCGCGCTGCAAGAAGCCTCCCTCGACCCGGCCGCGCCCGTCGAGCGTATCGCCGGCGTCGAAGAGATCGTTGAAATCCTCCAGATCCGCCCGCGGCGCGTCGAGGCGAAACCCGGCGTCGCCCTGCCGCAACGACGCGCCGAACCCGACCCGGGTCGAGCCGACGGTCACCGTGCCGGCGCGTAAGTCGAGGCCGTCGGCGCCGAGCGCGACGTCGGCCGCACCCTCGCTGAAGTTGAGCCCGCCGATCTGGCCCTCGGGCACCGCGACGTGACCCGCGACGGAAAATCGCCCGGGCGCGCCCGCGACCCGGAGATCGGTGCTCACCGTCGCAGCGGCGTAGCGGTCGCCGTAGAACGCCCGCGCGAAGGGGCCGGCCTGCGCATCGCGGACGTGGAGGCCCAGGTCGTAGCGCGGGGCCGCGCTGCCCAAGCCAACGACGGTGCCGTCCAGCGTTCCGTACGCGCCCGCCACCAGGCCCGCGCTCTGCCGAACGTCGAGGCCGTTGCCGACTAGCCGGACGTCGCCGTTGCCGATGACCGGCAGTCCGGCGACTTGCGACCCGAGCGCGAGCCCGCCGTCGAAACGGACCGAGCCCGCTTCGTAGCCGTAGTCGCCGAGCGCCGAGACGCGACCCGGCCCGAGCGGCGCGACCCGGTCCAGCTGGGCAGCGTCGAGCCCGGCCAGCGAGACGCCGACCCGGCCCCTGCCTCCGAGGGTCCCGGCCGCCGCCATCGTTCCGCCGGCGACCGCTGCTCGGGCGGCATAGACGCGCAACTGCTTTCCGTCGGTGCCGAAGGTCGCGCTGATGCCTGCGACGGGAACGCCTCGCACCAGCGCGCCGGGAGTACGGTCGCCACGCGCCTGGACGACGGTCCGCTGCCCGTCGATGACCAGCGCGACGGGGCCCTCGACCGGACCGCTTCCTCCCACGTCACCGGTCAGCGAAGCCAGCTCCGCGAAGCTGCCGCGATAGTCGCCGGCCAAGGCCAGCCGGCCGGCCGTGTAGCCGCCGTCGCCGCGGAAGCTCCCCCACGGTCCGCGCGCGACGAGCCCGCCCAAGCGGGTGTCATCCGGTGCGCCGGCGAGGACGCCCGCGAGGCGGTCGATCCGTACGCGACCGATCTGCATGGCGCGCCCCTGGACGGCGCCGGCCACCCGAAACGTCGCCGGCGTCCCGTCACCGGCGAGCGCGGCGGTGAGCCGACCGCTGAAGTCCGGCGGCGCGAGCCCGAGGTTCGGCAGACGCGGGCGGAGCGGGCTTTCAAGGACCGGATAATCGCGCGCGTCGAGCCAGAATCCGCTTTCGCTGGCGATCCGGTTGAGATAGAACGTTCCGGCCAACGACGCGCCGTCGTCGCGCCGGACGCTCAAGGGCCCGAACGCGCCGCCCCCCGCCGGGTCGACGTGAAACAACCCGGCCACGGCCGTGCCGCCACCGCCGCCCGCGAGCACGCCCCGGCCGTCGATCTTCAGATCGCTGCCGACCAGGACGCCGGCGGCTTCGAGGGTGGCTTGCGGCGCGAGCTGTGCCGCGTAAGGAATCCGCGCTGCGGGCCCGCGGGCGCCGACGAAGAGCCGCGAGCGCGCGACGTCGCCGAGCTCGATTTCCCCGTCGACGGCGACCTCGATCGGGCCGTAGCGCCCGGCCGTTCGGACCAAGTCGATCCGGCTCGAATCGTAGACGACGTTCCCCGAGATCCCGTCGATGGGATAGCCTGCGTAAGCGGCGTGGGCCGACGCGACGCGGGTCAAGACCAGGGGCGAGCCGACCTCGCCTTCCACGAGCGTCCCGACGGTGAGGTCGCCCTGCAGCGGCAGCGCGTGCGAGAACCGGAAGAGGCTGCGCAGCGTCTGGAGCGAGCCGCTTCCGCTGACGCCGAGCCGGAAGGCCGGGGCCTGCCAATCGTAGATCGCGCCGCAGAGCCGCATCGGGACGCCGGCCAGCGCCGCGTCCATGCGGCGCGCGGCGACGCCGTCGTCGTAGAGGTCGATCCGTCCGCTCATGTCGCGTACGGTGCGTTGCAAACCCGGGAGCGTCATCGCGCCGTCCTCGACCTGCGCGGACCCGCCGAAATGGTACGCCGGTGAACGGTCGGCCGCGAAGCCGAGAGCGTACGCGCGCAGATCGACGTCGCGAGCCGTGCCCGCGAGGACCCGGGCGCTCGGCACGTTGATCAGATAGTTCAGCAGCTTTGGAAGCGGCACGCGCGGCGCCTGCAGGCGGTGGAGCGCGTAGCCGCGGCGTTCGTCGACGACGCCGGCGAGCGTGAGGCCCGAGGCCGGATCGCCGTCGAGATACGCTCGCGCGTTGTACGCGCTGCGCTCCGCGCCGTCGAATGCGAGCCGGCCGCCGATCCCGTCAAGGGAGAGCCGCCGCGTGCGCGGATCGTTCCGCGTTTGATCGAGCAGGACGAGGCTGCCGTCCTCGACCGTCGCGTCGAAGCGCAGCGGCGTCGCCCCCGCGCGCGTAGCTGCGGGTGCGCCGCCGCCTCCGCCCCCGAAGGCGAGGTTCGTGTTCCAATCGGCATGGCGCACCAACGTCAAGCGCGGCCGGCGGAGGTCGAGCGCGACCAGCCCGTAGCGGCGCGTCGCGCCCGGCAAGAGATCGCGCAATCGGTACCGGATTTCGACCCGGTCGGCGTCGAGGAGCGGATCGGAGCCACGCTCGACGGCGAGCCCGCTGACGACCGCGTGGTCGGCGCGCACTTCGAGCCCGTCAAAAGCGATCGTGTCGCCGCTCGCCAGATCGAGCACGCCGGCGATCAGCGCACGCGAAAGCGGACCACGGAATGCGATCAGCAGCAGCGCCGTGACGACGACGGCCGACACCAACCCGAGACGGACGCGACGACGTTGCACGATTCCCTTAGCGTGCCTCGCCGGAGGCCCCGCGGCACCAAACCACTGCGACATCTCCAAGCGTTCGGAGTCCAGCGTTTGCACAGCGCCGCAAACGACCGGCGGCGATCATCGCCTGACTTCCGATGTGGTACACGAGCGTTCCCCCCGAGAAGCGAACGCAAGTGGGCGCCCGAAGAATCCTGGGAACGGCCTCAGCGGCCGTTCACGCCGGCCGCTTCACAGGTCGAGGTTCTTGACGCTGCGCGCGTAGGCCTGAATGAATTCCTTGCGCGGCTCGACCTTGTCGCCCATCAGCGTCGTGAACATCTCGTCCGCGGCGACGGCGTCTTCCAACGCGACCCGCTTGAGGCGGCGGCTTTCGATGTCCATCGTCGTCTCCGCGAGCTGCTCGGCGTCCATTTCCCCGAGCCCTTTGTATTGCTGAACTTGGTAGTCCTTGGGGTCGTCGTCTCCGATGATCGCCTTGAGTTCGTCGTCGGTGAAGGCGTAACGGTGCTTCTTGCCGCGGCGCACGCCGTAGAGCGGCGGCATCGCGATATAGACGAAGCCCTTTTCGATCAGGGAGCGCATCTGCTGGTAGAAGAACGTCAGCAACAGCGTGCGGATATGCGAGCCGTCGACGTCGGCGTCGGTCATGATGATGATCTTATGGTAACGCAGCTTTTCGACGTCGAAGTCGATGCCGATCCCCGTGCCCAGCGCCGTGATCATCGCGCGGATCTCTTCGTTGGAGAAGACCTTGTCTTCGCGCGCCTTCCAGACGTTGAGGATCTTGCCGCGCAGCGGAAGGATCGCCTGGGTGTGAAAGTCGCGTCCCATCTTGGCCGTCCCACCGGCCGAATCGCCTTCGACCAGGAACAGCTCGCTCTTCTTGGGATCCTTATCGGTGCAGTCGACGAGTTTACCGGGCAGTCCGCTGCCGTCGAGCGCGCTCTTGCGGCGCGAGAGGTCGCGCGCCTTCTTCGCCGCTTCGCGCGCGCGCTGCGCCTGCATGCACTTGTCGACGATCGCTCGCGCGAACTTGGGATTCTCTTCGAAAAAGAAGTCCAGCCGTTCGTTGACCAGACCGTAGACGATGCCCCGGACGCGCGCGTTGCCGAGCTTGGTCTTGGTTTGGCCTTCGAACTGCGGTTCTTCGAGCTTGACCGAAACGACCGCCGTCAGGCCTTCCAGGCAATCGTCGGTGGAGAGCGTCGGGTCCGATTCTTTGAGGATGCCTCGTTTGCGCGCGTAGGCATTGACCGCAGCGCCGACCGCGGTACGGAAGCCGATGAGATGCATCCCGCCCTCGGTCGTGTTGATGTTGTTCGCATACGCGAAGATCGCCTCGGAGTAGGTGTCGGCCCACTGCATGGCCGCCTCGACCGCGACCCCGTCGCGTTCGCCGTTGGTCGAAATGATCGGGTGAATCGGATCCTTCTTGTCGTTGAGAAGCTCGACGAACGAGATGATGCCGCCCTCGTAGACGAAGGTGCGTTCCTTCGGCTCCTCGGGACGCTCATCGCGCAGCGTGACCGCCAAGCCGCGGTTGAGAAAGGCGAGCTCGCGCAGACGCTTCTGCAGGATGTCCCAGTGGAAGTCGAGCGTTTCGAAGACCGCCTTGTCCGGCATGAACCACTGGTAGGTCCCCGTCCCCTGCGCGCGTCCGATCACGCGCAACTTCTGGCTGGTCGCGCCGTGATCGAAGCGAATCTCGTATTCCTTGCCGTCGCGCTTGACGCGCGTGATCATCGTCTCCGAAAGCGCATTGACGACCGAGATGCCGACGCCGTGCAGGCCGCCCGAGACCTTGTAGCCGCCCTTGCCGAACTTGCCGCCCGCATGCAGGATCGTCATGACGACCTCGATGGCGGGCAGCTTCTCTTCGGCGATCATATCGACGGGGATCCCGCGACCGTCGTCCTCCACCGAGCACGAGTCGTCTTTGTACAGAACGACCCGAATCTTGGTCGCGTAGCCTGCCAGCGCTTCGTCGACGGAATTGTCGACTGCTTCGTAAACGAGTTGGTGGAGGCCGCGTTCGGCCGTGTTGCCGATATACATGCCCGGGCGCTTGCGAACGGCCTCGAGTCCTTTGAGAACCTCGATCTGTTCGCCGGTATAGTCGTTCATCGAGCGTTATTCTTCGCTGCCGGCGGGCTCTTGCCCCACAGCAGCTTTTGCAGCTCCTCACCGAGCAGGTTCGCCATGACCGCCTGCGAGACGCGGTCGGGGCGCAGACGCGACTGCAACAGAACGTAGGAGGACGCGACCTTGCGTTCGATCCCGCTTTTGCTCAGCTTGCCCGAGCGCCGCGCCCGCTCCAGCATCAGCCACCAGCGCTGCAGCAACGCGCGCCGCGCGCGTTCGTACTCGCCGGCTTCGAGCCCGGCTACCTGCTCCAGGGTCTGTTCGTAGCCGAGCCAGGGTGCCATGAAGAGGATCCGCTCGGCCGCTAAAAGCCGTTCGTGACGCGCTGCGCCTTCGCACGGCGCGCAGGTCTCCCGGACGCACTCTTCGAGCGGCGCGCCGCAGGCCGAACAAGCCCCCGCCGCGTGGCGGCGCAATGACGCCACCCGGCGCCGGAAGCGATCGAGCGCTTCCCACTGATCCGCCGCGGGCTCCGGCGGCAGCGACTGTACCGGCCGCGCCGGCCGGGCAGAGGCGGCGGGAGCCGCGCGGCCGCGCGGCCGGCGCAGCGCTCCGCTGCGGAATACCAAGCGCGCGACCTGCCGCGCTTCGGGCAGCGTGCCCAACGCGCGCAAGATGTCGTCGGAGAGAAACTGCAGCTGCTGACTCCATGCGCTCGAGCGGGTCGCGATGACCAGCGCGTCGCCGCTGAGCTCGAGCGGCGCGGAGTGCGCGGCCACGTTTTCGCCCACGATCGCGGGCCACGCCGCGAGCATCGCCTGCAACGGGTCGGAGGGGTTGAAACGCGTCGGCCGCCATTCTCCGACCACGCTGCGCAGGGCACGTAAACTCACAACGCTTCTTTCACGCCACCGCCTCGACCGTCGCCGCACGCACGCGGTAGATCGCCGCAACCGAAACGTCGAGTTCTCCCGCGGTCGTCAAAAACGCTTGCTCGAAACTCCCGACTTCGTGCAAGAACGCACGCCGGCGAGCTGCATCGAGCTCCGACAGCACGTCGTCCAAGAGCAGAATCGGAGCCTCTCCTCCGCGCTCGAAGAGCTCGCCGTACTCGGCGACTTTCAAAGCCAGAACGGCGGTGCGCTGCTGCCCCTGTGACCCGTAGGTCGCGAGCGCCCGGCCGTCGAGCCGGAACGCGACGTCGTCGCGGTGCGGTCCAACGAGCGACAAGCGCCGCGCAAACTCGAGGCTTCGCTGGCGCTCCAGCCGCTCGGCAAAAGCGGTCGCCACGGCCTCGTGCGTCAGCGCTTCCGACTCGACGTTCGAAACGTAGACCAGCTCGAGCCGGCCTTCCGCCTCACCGACCCAGGTCTGGTGGACGGCCGCCGCGCGCCGGTCCAGCGCGGCGATGAAGCGACGCCGGTCGAGAACGAGCTTCGTCCCGTGCTCGACGAGCCGTTCGTTGTAGGTCGCCAGCAGCTCGTCGTCGGGCGCCACTGCGCCGCGCAGAAGTGCATTCTTCTGCGTTAGATGCGTCGTGTAGGCGGCCAGCGCGGCGTAATAGCCGCGATCTTCTTGAGCCAGCGCAGCGTTGACGAGCGCTCGGCGCAGGCCCGGCGGCCCCGAGACCAGCTGCAAGTGGGCCGGGACGAAGGTCACGACGCGCATCCGCCCCAAATACGCCGCGTAGCGAACGCCTTGCCCGTTGACCGTGTACGTCTTGCGCAGGCCGGCGGTGCCGCGCACCAGCCGGCACGACAGGCGTACCTCCCCTGCCGCCAACCGCGCCTCGCCGGCCAGCGTCGCGCTGCTCGCGCCGTCGCGCACGATCTCGCCTTCGCGTGCGGTCCGAAACGATTTTCCCGTTCCGAGCAGCGCGATCGCTTCAAGCAGGTTGCTCTTACCCTGCGCGTTCGCACCGCCCAAGACGTTGAGTCCGGGGACCGGCGCAAACTCCAGCGACGCATAGTTGCGCACGTCCTCGAGCGACAAGCGGGTCAGCAGCATGGAGCTTCATGCCCGGCGCCGAGGTCGCGTGCCGGCGTACCTATTGCCGGAGCGGCATCAACACGTAGAGCTGAGCGACCCCTTCGGCTTCGTCGGACGGGCGAATGGCGGCCGGTGAGAGCGGGCCCAAGAACTCGAGCACGATCTGCGGCGCATCGACGTGGGTGAGGATCTCGATCAGATAGCGCGCGTTGAACGCGATCGTCAGATCGGCGCCGGTCTGCTCGACCTCGAGCTCCTCGTAGGCGTTGCCGGTCGTATCGCTGTTGGCCGTGATGATCAGCTGTTGGTTGGCGACCGCTATCTTGACCATGCTGGCACGGTCGCCGGCGACGAGCTCGGCCCGGCGCAGGCCGGCGATCAGCGCGTTGGTGTTGACCGTCAACGAACGATCGAACTGAGCTGGGATCACCTGGCTGTAATTGGGGTACTGTCCGTCGACGAGCCGCACCACGATCGAGGCGTTGGCGGCCGCGAACGCCAGCTGATTTCCCGACGGCCCGAGCGCCGCCACCTCGATGGTCTCCGAGCCACCCAGATTGCGGGCCGCCTCGGCCAGCGCGCGCGATGGAACGATGTACTTGACCGAGCCGCCGTCGCCCAGCCCGCGCGCCAAGGTCGTCTGCCACTTCGCCAGCCGGTAGCCGTCGGTTGCAACCATCGTGAGCCGGTCGCCGGTGATCTCGATCAGCGTCCCCATGAGGACGGCGCCGCGCGCTTCCTCGCTGGAGGCCGCAAAGATCGTGGAGTTGACGCCGTCGCGAAACGTCTTGGCGCCGATCGCGAACGAGGTGCCCTTTTGGGTCGACGGCAGCGGCGGATACTCGTCGGGCGGAAGCGCGTGAAAATCGTAGTTCGAGCGCTCCCACTTCACGCTGGCGCGCGTCGGCGAGCCGGAAAGCTCGAGCAGGCCGGGTGGCAGGTTGCCGAGATAGCCGCTAAAGAGCTTAGCGGGCACCGTGATGCTGCCCGGTTCCCCGACTTCAGCGGGGAACGCCTGTTCGAGCGTGACCTCGAGATCCGTGGCACGCACGCGAATCTCGTTGTCGCTGGCGGTCAGGAGAACGTTGGAGAGGATCGGGACCGTCGTATGCGCGTTGACGACCTTACTCGCAGCGCCAACCGCGCCGGCGATGTCTTTGGTGCTGCAAGTAAACTTCATCTCTTCACCGCCGGATGCGCCATCGAGGCTCCTCTTCGTTAATCCTAGGATCGTCGTAGTAGTAATAACGCGGTGTATTTCGCGGAAAAGCGCGCAAACGCCGACTGCGCGGGGCGCGCAGCGCCGGAGAAGCTGTGTATCGTCGGCGCGACGATCTGCACATCTCCACCGCGAGCGGCGCGTTCGAAGGTTATCCACGCCTGACGGCGCGCCCTGTACCGGCAATCCTCACAAAACTGTGCATAGCGCCGAGCGCTTGAAACGTGGGTGGGGAGGGGTTTCCTCTCGGCGGCGGCGGCACGCCTCGAGCCGGCTCCGGCGAACGCCGGAAAGAATCGAGCCCCGTGAAGCGGGGCTCGAAAAAGAGGGAACCAGGCGAGAGCGGGATGGCTCAATCGCTTTGGCAGAGTGCCATCAGCGAGCGGACTTTGTTGCGGTAAGCTTCGTCGACGCTCATCTGATGCTTGACCTTGTCGCGGGCGTACATGATCGTCGTGTGATCCTTCTTCTGGAACTCACGCGCGATTTGCGGCAGGGAATTGTCGGTCAGTTCGCAGGCGAGGTACATGGCGATCTGACGGGGCGCGGCGATACGCTGGTCACGCCGCTGGTGGTCCATTTCCTTGACGGTCAGGGCGTGGGCCTTGGCCACCTTTTCCTTGATCATGAGGACGGTGATGCGCCGGGCCGGCACGGCGTTCACGACGTTCTTGAGGACCTCGGCGGCCAAGTCCGGAGTGATCGGTGACTTGGTCAGCGAGGCGAAGGCAACGACGCGGATGAGCGCTCCTTCGAGCTCCCGGATGTTGGACGGGATCACCTTGGCGATGAACGAGGTGACGTCGTCGGGGACGGGGATCTTTTCCGACTCGGCTTTCTTGCGCAGGATTGCTTCACGAGTCTCGAGGTCGGGGGGCTGGATATCGGTCAGCAGCCCCCACTCGAAACGCGAGCGCAGCCGCGACTCCAGCGTCTGGATTTCCTTGGGCGGGCGGTCGCTCGAGATGACCAGCTGGCGCTGCGCCTCGTGGAGGGAATTGAAGGTGTGAAAGAACTCCTCTTGGGTTTGTTCCTTGCCTTCGAGGAACTGAATGTCGTCGATCAAGAGGACGTCGACGTGACGATATCTGTTACGAAACTCGACCGTTTGGTTGTTCTTGATCGCAATGATGAACTCGTTGGTGAACTTCTCGCTGGAGACGTAGGTGACGTTCGCATTGGGGTTCGCGGCCAGCACTCGATGGCCGATCGCATGCATGAGATGCGTCTTGCCGAGCCCTACGCCTCCGTATAAGAACAGCGGATTGTAGGCGCGAGCGGGCGCTTCGGCGACCGCCAGTGAGGCGGCGTGAGCGAACCGGTTTGAGTTGCCGACGACGAACTCTTCGAAGCGGTAGCGCAGGTTCAGGTTGGCCGGGCGCACGTCGTCGCCCGGCAGCCCGGAGCGCGCCGGGGCCGGTGCGTCGTCGGCGAAATCGACGGGAGAATCGCCGGCGTCGCTCGCGACGACGAAACGGAGGGCCAGGCGCTGACCGAGCAACTCGGTCAGCACGTCCGAGATATCGCCCTTGAGCCGGTTCTCGACCCAATCGCGTGCGAACGGGCTTTGAACGCAGAGAACGAGTTCCGTGCCGTTCATCGCAACCGGACGAATCGGCTTGAGCCACATCTCGAAGATTGGCTTCGAATATTTTCTCTCGAGCGCCGAGAGGGTCGCACCCCATAGTTCGTTCGAGATGCTGGCGACCGCTGATCCCATAGAAGATTGACCGCCTTACCAAAAAACTTTCCCAAGGCCGAACACGTCCGGAGATCGTCGTAGACCTTGAGAAGGAGGTCGGTCGATTGGCGGGACACCCCCCGAATCCTTTGCTCGCAGAGGCCTGAATTTATACCACTTATCCACACCCGATCGGGCAGATGAGAAGCCCCGTACAATGGGCTTCGACCCACTTTTTGAACGCTCCGTCCACAGGTGGCAGAGGTCGGGAAAGGGTCGGTGCGACGGGGCTTGCGGGCCGCCAGGGGCCCAACTGTCCACACGCTTATTCACAGTGTGAGTAGCCTGCGAGCCGTTCGCAAAAGGAGGCGAAAGCCTTGACTCGACGCCTGGCCGCCCGCTATACTAGGTTGTTTTCTGCCTCCGGAGTCGTATCGTGAAACGCACCTACCAACCGCACAACAAGCGCCGTAAGCGCGTCCACGGGTTCCTCGAGCGGATGCGCACCAAGGATGGCCGCCGGGTCATCGCCGCGCGCCGCAAGAAGGGCCGCAAGCGCCTGACCGTCTAGGCGGCCGATGCGCTGGTATGGCCGCCTGCGGCGCAAGGGCGAGATCGCATTCGTCCGGCGCCGGGGGCGCCGGGTAGCTTTTCCGACCCTGGCAGCCTACGCCGTTCCCGCCCGCGACCGCCGGACGCGCGTCGCGGTGACCGTCGGCAAGGGCGTGGGGGGTGCCGTCGTCCGAAACCTCGTTCGCCGGCGAATCGCCGGCGCGCTCGAGGCGTTGGGCGGCGTCGAGCGCCCTGCGGTGATCCTGTTCGTCGCCGCGCCTCCGGCGGCGGCCCTGCCCTATGCCGCGCTGGCCGCCGATGTGGCGAGCGCGCTCGCGCGCCTGGCGCGAGCGGTCTGACCGTGCGCAGAGCCGTCGGCGCCGTCATCGCCGTCTATCAGAGAGCCGTTTCCCCGCTGCTGGGAGCGAACTGCCGTTTCTATCCGTCTTGTTCGCAGTACGCAAAGGAAGCCGTGTTGAAGCACGGAGTTCTGCGCGGCGGCGTGCTGGCCGCACGGCGGCTCGTCCGCTGTCATCCCTGGAACCCCGGGGGCGTCGATTTCGTCCCGTAGGTCGTTCTGAAAGGCTGTCCCTTGGAGTTCCCCTTCCACCCGCTGCTCGCCGTATTCAATCCGCTCGCCCCGATCGTCGTGGCGCTGCACGGGGTGTTGTCGAGCATCAACGCGCTCGTTCGCAACTACGGCTGGAGTCTCGTCATCCTGGCTTTCCTCGTGAAGCTGGTCTTCTGGCCGCTCAACACGATGCAGTTCAAGGGCATGCTCAAGATGCAGGAGCTGTCCCCCAAGCTCAAAGCCTTACAGGCGCGCTACAAGAACGACAAAGAGAAGCTCAACACCGAAACGATGGCGCTTTACAAGGAGTCGGGCGCCAACCCGCTGGCGGGCTGTCTGCCGCTGTTGCTCCAGATGCCGATCCTGATCAGCTTGTATTGGGCCGTGATCAGCGACAAAGGGCTGTTCGCCAGTTCGACCTGGCTCTGGGTGGGCAGCGCCTTTTCGCTCAATTCGCCGTATCACATCCTAGCGGCGAATCTGGCGATGCCCGACTACGTGCTGCTTGCGCTCTACGTCATTTCGATGTATTTCAGCGTGCGCTTCACCAGCCCGCCGTCGCCCGATCCGGCGCAGGCGCAGCAGCAGAAGATCATGGCCTTCATCTCGCCGGCGATGATCGGCTATCTGGGCTTTCGCTACCACTGGCCGTCGGCGCTGATCCTGTACTGGCTCTCGTACAATCTGTTCACGATGGCCCAGCAGTTCTATCTGATCGAGAAGTACCACCGCAATCCGACCGTCGTCGGCCCGCATCCCGAAAACGCCGTCCGCGGCGACAAAGCCGCGCTCGCTTCGGGAAGCAGCAATGGGACCGCCGCCGCCAAGCAAAGTGACGGGCGGGCCGGCAGCGGCAGCGGCTCGCGCAGCCAGCGCAAGCGCCGCTCGGGCCGCTGAACGAAAAGACTTTCGAGGAGCAACGAAACCGATGGACGACAAAGGGCCGAACGATCAAGGCGGAGGCGCGCCGCGCGAATACGGCCAGCGGCGCCGGGCCGGCCGCGTGCGGCGCCCGGGACCGAGCCGTCCTCCGAGCGGCGAACGTTTCGAGGGGCCGCCGCGCGCGCGCATCGCGCCGACCCCCGAGCCTGAATCGGTTCGCCCCGCGCGCGAGCTGCTCGAGACGATCCTCGAGAAGATGGGCATCAGCGGCGCGCGCGTGCGCTACTACGCGCGCAGCGAAGGCGAATACCTCGAAGTCGACGGCCCCGATCTGGCTAACCTCATCGGCCGCCACGGGCACACGCTCGAAGCGCTCAACTTGATCTTCAACAACATCGTCAACGCCGGCGTGAAAAAGGACCGCCACTACTTTACGATCGACGCTGAGGGCTATCGGGCGCGCCGCGCCGACCTGCTCAAGGCCTTGGCGCTGCAAACGCTCGAGCGGGCGATCCGCGAGAAGCAGTCGATCGAGCTCGAGCCGATGCTGCCTTCGGAGCGCAAAGTCATCCATCTCGCGCTGGCCGAGAACCCGTTCGTGACGACCGAATCGACCGGGGTCGAACCCGAGCGGCGCGTCGTCGTCTCGCCGCGCCCCGGCCGGTAGCTCGCCCCCTTTCTGGCTGCCTGCCGCGTCGCCGGGTGATGCGGTTTAGCCCCGACGTGTCGAATGGTCAGCAGCGTGAACGGCAACGGTGAGACGATCGCGGCCGTGGCGACGGCGGCCGGGCGCGGCGCGGTCGGCATCGTGCGCGTCAGCGGGCCCGGAGCGGGCGAAATCGCCCGCCGCGTCTTTCGCTGCCGCCGGCCGCTGCGGCCGCGGGTCGCGACCCAGGGCACGGTCGTCGCCGCCGACGGCGGGACGATCGACGAAGGCTTGGCGCTGTGGTTCGCCGCCCCGCGCAGTTACACGGGCGAGGACGTGCTGGAACTGCACGTTCACGGCTCGCCGGCGGTCGTGCGCGAAACGTTGCTCGCCACCTTGGCGGCCGGAGCTCGGCTAGCCAATCCGGGCGAGTTCACGCGGCGCGCCTTCCTCGCAGGCAAGATGGATCTGAGCGCGGCCGAGGCGGTCGCGGAGCTGGTCGCAGCCGAACATCGCGGCGCGGCGCGCGCGGCCGCCGCCAACCTCTCGGGCGGCTTGGCGCGCGAAGTCGAGCGGCAGCGCGAAGCGCTCGACGAGACCCTGGCGGAATTGGCCGCGGCGCTCGACTTCCCCGACGAGGTCGAGGCGCCGCCGCGCGCGGAGCTGCGCTCGCGTTTGAACGGTGTGAGCGAGGCGTTGGACGGGCTGGCCGCGACGTGGGAACGGGGGCGGCTCGTGCGCGAAGGCGTCAGCGTCGCGATCGTCGGGCCGCCGAACGCCGGCAAGTCGTCGCTGCTCAACGCTTTGTTGGGCAGCGATCGCGCGCTGGTCTCCGAGCTCGCGGGGACGACGCGCGATACGATCGAGGAAACGCTGGCGCTCGAGGCGCCCCGAGGGAAGGGGCTCGGCTTCGTGGCGCGGCTCATCGACACGGCCGGGATCCGCGCGCACGCCGGACGGTTGGAAGCCGAGGGCATCGCCCGGACGGAGCGCGCCCTGGCTGGGGCGCGGGTCGCGCTGGTCGTAGTGGACGCTTCGCAGGCGCTCGGCGGTGAGGCGCGCGACGTGCTGCAGCGGACGCGCAACCGCGAGCGGATCCTCTTCTTCAACAAGGCCGACCTCGGCCGAGCCGGCTACGATGCGCGCGAGCCGTCCGAAGGCGCGGCGATTCTGGGCAGCACCGCGGATGCGCGCTCGCTGGCCGAGATTCGCGGCGCGCTCGGGGCGCTCATCGACGGGGGCCCGGCGGTCGATCTCGAACGGCCGCACTTGGCGACCGCGCGACAAGCGGACGCCGTCCTGGAGGCCGCTCGCTCGCTGCAGGCGGCGCTCGCGACGCTCGAAGAAGGGGCTCCCGTCGATCTGCTAGCAGGCGACCTGCTGGCAGCCAGCGCAGCACTCGGGGAGCTAACCGGTCGTGCCGCCGGGGAAGCGATACTCGACCGAATATTCGCCCGCTTCTGCGTCGGCAAGTGAGGCGGTGCCTTCAGGTTCGACCCGCCGCCGACGATACACAGGAGTGCGGGGCGTCACCCAGGGGCAACCGGGCCTGCGACCCCGGACCGCCCATATACGAGAACGAGGACATGTAGAGGCTATGCTCCCAGAGCTCGCGTTGAGCTGGTACGTGCGCACCTGTGCGCCGAACGTGTCTCCGACGACGTCGCTTGCGATCATCAGCGTCGAGTCCAGGGGCTGGCCGTGGTCGATTCACGACAACACCGACAACCGGGCGTACGTGCTGCGCACGCGCGACGGTGCGGTGAAGGCCGCCTCTGAGCTCCTGCAGGCCGGGCACAACCTCGACTTGGGCCTCATGCAGGTGAACACGAGCAATCTCGGTTGGCTCGGGTTGCGCGTCGATCAAGTGTTCGACCCGTGCACCAACATCGCTGCGGGCGGTCGAATTCTGACCCAAGATTACATCAGCGCAGCCCACGATTACGGCCCGGGGCAACTGGCGCTCTATCACGCGTTCGAGGCGTACAACTCCGGCAAAATGGATGGCGCGGCCCAATACGCGCGCTTGGTGTGGCGCGCCGCGACGGGCCCGTAGCGAAGTCATAGCGCCGGCCTACGCGCGGTTTCCTGACGGGGCGATTGCACCCTTCGCGCAAGCGCGGGCGCGTTTTTCTCGCGCCCGCTGCGGGCGCAGTCGTCCCGTCTACCAATGGGGCGCCGGGTGCGGTGTTGAACGAAGCGCGAGTGATGGGCACAAGCACGCGAGCGGATGATGCGGGCGTCATCGTCGTCGGCGGCGGCCATGCGGGCGTCGAAGCGGCGTTTGCGGCCGCGCGCATGGGCGTCGAGACGCTGCTGCTGACGGGCGATCCCGAACGCATTTGCACGCTGGCCTGCAATCCGTCGGTCGGCGGAAGTGCGAAGGGACAGCTCGTTCGCGAGGTCGACGCTCTCGGCGGCGCGATGGCGCAGATCGTCGACCGCTGCGAATTGCACGTGCGCTTTCTCAACGAGACGAAGGGACCGGCCGCACGCGCGTTGCGCGCGCAGGCCGACAAAGCTGCGTACGTGCGCGTCGCGACCGAAATACTTCAGTCGCAAAGTAAATTGACGATCGTCGGCGGCCTCGTCGAGGAACTGCTGGTGCAGGGCGGCCGCGTGCGCGGCGTGGCCACGTTGGAGGGTCGCTCATATTACGCACCAACTGTTGTGTTGGCGACCGGTACGTTCTTGGGCGGCAAGATCTTCCGTGGGGAGTTCAGCGAGGCGGCCGGGCGGCTGGGCGAGGCGCCGGCGCTCGGGCTCGCGCACTCGCTGCGGCGTCTGGGCTTCCCGACCGGCCGGCTGAAGACCGGAACGCCGCCGCGGGTCGACGTCGCCTCGGCGGACCGTTCGCGCATGCGCCTTCAGGAGCCGAGCCCCGTGCCGCTTCCCTTCTCCTATCGAAGCGAGCCGCTCTTCCCCGGGCCGCAGCTGCCATGTCACATCGTCACCACGAACGAACGGACCCACGCGCTCGTCCGCGACAATCTGGTGCGCTCGCCGCTGTACGGCCTCGATCTGATCCGCGGCATCGGCCCGCGTTACTGTCCCTCGATCGAAGATAAGGTCGTCAAGTTCGCTCATAATCCGACGCACCTGGTCTTCGTCGAGCCCGAGGGCTGGTCGTCGAACTCGCTGTACATCGGAGGCTTCTCGACCTCGCTGCCGGCCGAGGTTCAGCTGGAAATGCTTCACACGCTGCCCGGGCTCGAGGAAGCGCGGATGCTGCGTCCGGGGTACGCCGTCGAGTACGACTACGTGCCGCCGACGGAGCTGCGCACGACCCTCGCGACTCGCCGGGTCGACGGATTGTACCACTGCGGCCAGCTCAACGGCACGTCGGGCTACGAGGAGGCGGCGGCGCAGGGGATCGTCGCAGGGATCAATGCCGCGCGGGCGGTCCAGGGGCTGCCGGCGCTCGTGTTCGAACGCTCCGAGGCGTACATCGGGGTGTTGATCGACGATCTCGTCACCAAGGGCGTCGACGAGCCGTATCGCATGCTGACCTCGCGCGCGGAGCATCGCGTGTTGCTGCGGCACGACAACGCCGATCTGCGCCTTTCCCCGATAGGGCACGCTGTCGGCCTGCTCGGGGACGAGGATTTCGAGCGGTTCCGCCGCCGGCGCGAACGGCTGGAGCGCGCGCTCGACCGCGCGAGCTCGGCGCGCATTCCAGGTGCGGCGGGTGTTGCGTTCGCCGGAGCGACCGTCGCCGAGGCGCTCCGGCGTCCCGAGGTGACGTACGACGACGTTGCATCCTGGCTTCCGCTTGAGCCTGACGTTGCGGAACGGCTGAGCATCGAGGTGAAGCTGGAAGGTTACGTGCGGCGGCAGACGTTGGCGGTGGCCCGGGCGGCGCAGCGCGAGGCGACCGCCGTCCCCGAGGATTTCGCCTATGCCGCGATCGGCGCGCTCTCGGGCGAGGCGCGCGAGAAGCTCGCGCGGCACCGGCCCCGTTCGCTGGGTGCAGCCGCCCGAATTCCGGGCATCTCGCCGGCCGACGTCGCGGTTCTAGCAGTCTACCTTCGGCGCGAGCGCCCCGGCGAAGCAGCGCCGGCGGCCGCCTCGTGAAGGCGAAACTCGTGGCGGCCCTGGCCGATGTGCACCCGTCCCAGGCGGCTCGCGACCGACTGGTGGCCTACGCCGTCCTGCTGCTGGAGCGCAACCTCCAGCTCAACCTGACCGCAGCGCGCGATGCCGACAGCGTGGCCGCGCAGATCCGGGACTCGCTCAGCGTCTTGCCCTACGTCCGCGAGCCCCTCGTCGACGTGGGCAGTGGTGGGGGGTTCCCCGCGCTCCCGCTCGCAATCGTCACCGGCTGGCAGGTGACCCTCGTAGAATCGGTCCAGAAGAAAGCGCGGTTCTTAGAGGAAGCCGTGGAGCAGCTCGACTTGCGGGTCAGCGTCGTTTGCGCGCGGGCCGAGGATGCCGCCCACGAGCCGGCCTTGCGCGAGCGCTTCGCCTCAGCCACCGCCAGGGCGGTCGCCAGCGCCCCCGCGGTCTTGGAATTAACCTTACCGTTCCTGGCGGTCGGCGGGGTGGCCGCGCTGCAGCGAGGGGCGTTCTCCTCAGAAGAGCGTCAGGCTGTGGCCGACGCGGCCCTCATGCTCGGCGGGGACGCTTCCGACGAGATCATGCTTGACTCGGCTTCCTCCGAAGGACGGCGGATTTTACTCGTGACCAAACGCGCTTCGACGCCCGGCCGTTTTCCGCGCCGCAGCGGAGTCCCGGCGAAGCGCCCCCTATGCTTCGCCGCCAAGTTGGGGCGAGAGGTGGCGTATGACTGAGGCGGAGACCGCGCGGATCGACGGGCTCCTTTCCGCGGCGCTCCCGCCGGGCGCCCTGTTCGCGGTCGGCGGTCGCGTGCGGGACGAGATGCGTTCGGCTCTCGACGGCGTTATGCGGCTGGCCAAGGATTTGGACTACGTCGCGGTCGGGATCGAGCTCGAAGAGTTGACCGAGCGCCTCAATCGCATCGGGAAAAGCGACGTTGTCGGGGCGAGCTTTGCCGTCGTCAAGTGCACGCTGCCTGGAACGGACGGTGCGCCGCTGACCGTCGACGTCGCGCTGCCCCGGCGCGAAAGCTCGACCGGTGCCGGTCATCGCGAGTTCGTCATCGAGGCGGGCCCGCAGATCCCGCTCGAGGACGACTTGGCGCGGCGCGACTTCCGCATGAACATGCTGGCCCGCAGGCTGCCGGACGGGATTCTCGTCGATCCCTTCGGCGGCGAGTCGGATATCCGCGCCCGTCGCATCGACATCCTCAAGGCGCAGGCTTTCGAGGAAGATCCGCTACGCATGCTGCGTGCCGCACAGTTTGCCGCGCGCTTCGACTACACGCTTACCCGCGCGACCTTGGCTTCGATGACCGAAGCCGCCCCGCTCGTGGCCTTCGTCTCGGCCGAACGCGTGCGGGACGAACTCTGCAAGCTGCTGGGCGCGGCGCGCCCGTCGGTCGGGCTCGAACTGCTCCGCGAGACCGGGGTCCTGCCCTACGTACTACCGGAGGTGGCCGAAGGCGTGGGCGTCGAGCAAAACGAGTTCCATGCGTACGACGTCTACCGCCACAGCCTCGAAACGCTTGACGCAGTTCCGCCAGGCGACTCCGTCCTTCGTTTGGCGGCGCTTTTACACGACGTCGCAAAGCCTCGTACAAAAGAGGGCCCGCACTTTTACCGGCACGAGATCGTCGGCGAGGAGCTAAGCGCCGAACTGCTGACCCGGTTGCGCTTTCCAAATGAGACGGCCGACACGGTCGCGCGCCTCGTTCGGAACCACATGTACGCGGCCGACCCATCTCAATCCGACGCGACGCTGCGGCGCTTCATCCGGCGCGTCGGCCCCGAGAATCTCGAGCGTCAGTTCGCGCTGCGCGCCGCGGATATCGTGGGGAGTGGGCTGCCCAAGCGGAGCGACGTCAACGAACGCTTCCAGGAACGGGTTCGCGAGGTGCTCGCGCAGCGTCCAGCGCTCTCCGTACGCGACCTTGCCATCTCGGGCGACGACGTCATTGCAGCACTGGTCGCCGGCGGAGGGCTCCCCCGCGGTTCGAAAGGCGGCCCCGAGGTCGGAGGTGTGCTTCGCACGCTGCTCGAGCGCGTCGTCGATGATCCGCACGTGAACGAGCGCGAGACGTTGCTCGCGATGCTCCCCGGGGCTATCGACAGCGCCGCGCCGGCTTCGTCGATCGGATCGTCCGGGAACGGGGCCGATTGGGCGCGGCCCTCCGAGGCGTAGGGGCCAGGGAGGCTCGCCTCGGCCGTTTCATGACGAACATTCTCGTGAAACAATAGGAGCGTCGCGCACACGCGGAGCGGCTAGCCCGCGTTAGGGGCAAACCTCAGTCGAGCGGCTACGCGCCATCTCCGGCAGCAGTGCCATGCGCGCAACGGTCTGCACCGGTGTGTGAGCGCTCAAAGGTCGGGCGGGCGTCCCGGAGCGCCTGGTAGCGGCCTCGCAGTAGCGACTCAACCCCCTTAAGGTTAAGTGGCCCTCCGCGCCGCTTCGCTCGGCCCCCAAAAGCCGCCTCGCCAGGCTCGGCGGGTGCCTGCCATGGGGTAGCCTCATTCGGGGTGACCCATGAGCATCGCCCTTGAGCGCCAAGCTCGGCATAAAGCCCTGCCAGAACCCCAAGCTCGGCGGCGGATCGGTGTCGGTGCGTGCCGCGGCGAATTGCTTGGCAGATCCCCCGGGGGACTCGCTGTGCAGACTCCCCTCGCCGGGTTCCCTGAGGGAGTTCCGTGGCGGATCCCGTCTCCGGGCAGCCGAACTCGACGGAACCCGTTCGGTCGATTCCCCCTAAAAGTGGGACTGTCGGCGGCTCCCGCTCGACTCAGCCTCGCTGACGGAGTTCGTCTCGTCGGTGCCTGATCGAACGGAACTTGCCAGCGGCATCCTCTAGCCGAAGTCCCTGCCAATCGACGAGGCTTTGGTGGGAGCGGCGCTTGCCGGTTAAGCCTTCCGTAGTGATTGCGCCTTCGGCCAGGCGACGACGACGTTGGTCGGGAATTCTCGGCCCCGCACCGCCTAAAACTCTGGAGACCGACTTCCTCGGTGACATTAGCTTCACAGGGCACGCCCGCTCAGGTCGCTAAGGCAAGCATTTTGTTCCACGAGGAACGCGGGCGGGAAACAAGAAGCGGTCCGTCATGAGTGATTCGCGGCCGTTCGAGCTTGGCGTGCTCTTAGGCGTGCTCATCGGGGAGGGGCACTTCGGCGGCGACCGGCTCCAGCCGCAGATCACCTTGAAGCTGCACGTTCGCCACAAACCGTTGCTCGATTGGGTGCTCGATCGCTGCCCGGGGGCGCGCCTCTACGGGCCCTACGAGTACAAAGGGCGGCATTTCTACCAGCTGATGATTCGCGGCGCCGCCTTGCGAAATCGCTTGATCCCGCTGCTCGACGCGATGCCGTGGCAACAGATCGATCCACATTCCTACGAGCGATACGCCATCATGAAGCGTCGCTACGGCCTCGAGACGGGGCTTGCCCAGGAAGAGAGTGCTTGAACGTGCGGTCCATTGCCATCGTCAACCAAAAGGGCGGCGTCGGGAAGAGCACGACCGCGGTCAATCTCGGAGCGGCCGTGGCCATGCTTGGCTGGAAGGTCCTCGTCGTCGACCTCGACCCTCAAGGTAATGCGACGAGCGGCTTGGGAATCGAGAAGCGCAGCTTGGAGAGCGACATCTACGACGTCTTGCTCGGCGGCGTTCCCGCCGAACGGGTCGTCGTCGCGACGGGGATCGACAATTTGTCCCTGTTGCCTTCGACCATTAACTTGGCCGGCGCCGAGATCGAGTTGGTCTCCATGCTCTCGCGCGAGACCCAGCTCAAGAGCGCCTTAGCGCCGTTGCGCGACCGGTACGACTACATCTTCATCGACTGCCCGCCGTCGCTCGGATTGCTGACGATCAACGCGCTGGCGGCTGCAAGCGAGGTCTTGATCCCGGTGCAAGCCGAGTACTATGCGCTGGAGGGCCTTTCGCAGCTGACCAGCGTGGTCGGGAGGATACGTTCGGCGCTCAATCCGGATCTGTATATCTCCGGCGTGCTCATAACGATGTTCGATGGGCGAACGCGGCTCGCAACCGAGGTACTGGAGGAAGTCATGACGCACTTCCCGAGCCAGGTTTTCCGCACGCAGATCCCTCGGAACATCCGCCTCTCGGAGGCGCCCTCATTCGGTAAGCCCGCAGTGCTCTTCGACGTGAAGAGCCGTGGCTCGCAGGCGTACATCGCGCTCGCCCGCGAGCTGGCGGGCGACCAGGGTTCGGCGCCGAGGGAACCCCTCGCAGTCGCACCGCCGGCGTTCGGGGCGTGAGCGCTCCGAAGCGCGGCCTCGGCCGTGGATTGGGAGTTCTGCTGGGCGAGACGCCGCGACCGCAGGTCGACGGCCTGCGAAGCATCCGGGTCGACTCGATCCGCCCGAACCCACAGCAGCCGCGCACGAGGTTCGAGGCGGCCGGGCTTGCGGAGCTCGAGCAGTCGATTCGAGAGCTGGGGGTACTCGTTCCGATCATCGTCCGTCCGCTCTCTTCGAGCCCGGACGCTGCTGCGTACGAGCTGATCGCCGGCGAGCGGCGTTGGCGAGCCGCGGCCGCGGCTCGTCTCGAGTCGATCCCGGCGATCGTGCGCGAGGCCGACGACGAGGCAAGCTTGGAGTTGGCGCTCGTTGAGAATCTGCAGCGGCAAGATCTCGATGCGCTCGAAGAAGCGATGGGCTACCAGCACTTGCTCGAGCAGTATCAGTTCACGCAGGAGCGGCTGGCCGAGCGGCTCGGCAAGAGCCGCCCCGCGGTGGCCAACGCCGTACGCCTCCTCTCGCTCTCGGACGCCGTCAAGGCGCGGCTGCGCGGCGGCGGATTGACGGTCGGCCACGCCCGCGCCTTGCTCGCCCTTCCCGAAGCCGACCGGGACGCGCTAGCCGCGCGGGTCGAACGCGAGGGCTTGACGGTACGCGACGTCGAGCGGCTCGGCGAGCGGCGAACGAAGGAGCCGCGCGCCCAGCGGCCCTCGCAGAAGACGCCCGACGTCGAAGCGGTCGAGGCACGCTTGCGTTACCAGCTGAGCGCCCCCGTCGCCATCGTCCCGACCGGCGTCGGCGGCCGTATCGAGATTCGCTACGCCGACGGGGCGGATCTGGCGCGGCTGATCGACGTCCTCCTGCCCGAGGGCGTTTAGTCGCATGAGTCAGTAGATGACTTTTAGTGGATAATAATTGTTCTGCAATGATAAGTAGTTGTTGTCTTACCCGTGCCTGCGATGTCGAATGACGTGCGTGCGCCCGAAGAGCACTCGGGTTCGGCGGGTGCCGTCAGGCGCGAAACGAGGCTGTTCGGGATCTACGCGCTGGTCGATCGAGGCCTGGTCTCAGACCCGCTGCGCTTTCTCGTCGCGACGCTGACGGGCGGAGTTCGTTTGGTGCAATACCGTTCGAAGGCCGGCGTCGAGCGAGAGGTAGTGCGGCGCATGCACGCGCGCACGCAGGCCGCGGGTGCCTTGCTGATCGTCAACGACGACGTCGAGGCCGCGCTCGAAGCCGACGGCCTGCACGTCGGTCAAGAGGATTTGCTCGCGCTCGACGCCGCTACGCTGCGCGCGCGCTTGGGGCGCCGCATGCTCGGCATCTCGTGCGCGACACGGCAAGAGGTCGAGGTCGCGGCCGCGCTCGGTGCCGACTATGTCGGGGTGGGGCCGTTCGCGCCGACGGGAACGAAGCTCGACGCGGGCGCGCCGATCGGCGAAGCCGGCCTGCGCCGAGTGCGCGGCGCGACCGCCTTGCCGATCGCGGCGGTCGGCGGCATCGGCTTGGCCGATCTCGAGGCGGTGGCGCGCAGCGGCGCGGCCATGGCGTGTATCGGGGGCGCACTCGTGCAGGCGAACGATCCCTACGGCAACGCCCGCGCTCTGGTCCGTCGCTGGTCGCAGGTGGCATCCTGAAACCAGTCGTCTGCTCGATCGGCACGACCGATCCGTGGAACGTCGCGGGTCTGGGTCTTGACCTGCGCGCGCTCCCCGAGTGCGGAGTCCGCCCGGTGACCGTCGTGGCCGGCGTCTCGGCGCAAGACGACCGCGGCGTGCGCGCGATGCACGCAATTCCCGCGACGCTCGTCACCGCGCAGCTCGCCGCATTGCAGGGCGCACCGGTCGCGGCCTATCGCATCGGCGCGTTGCTCGACGCGGCGACGGTTCGCGCCGTCGCCCGCCACCTGCGGCGCGCGAGCGTTCCGGTCGTCTACGATCCGGTCTTCGCGCCGAGCGGCGGCGGCACGTTCGCCGACGAGAACGTGGTGCGGGCCGTGCGCGAGCGGCTGCTTCCGGTCGTTACGCTGGTGACGCCGAATCTCTCCGAAGCGGCGACGCTGCTCGGCGTGCCCGGTGCCGCCGACGCCGCCGGGATGGCGGCCGCGGCGCAGGCGCTGCTGGCCTTCGGCTCGCGCGCGGCGCTCGTCAAAGGCGGCCATCTGCAGGGTGCGGCGCTCGACGTGCTCGCCGAGGGAACGCGGACGCAAACGTTTTCGGGCTCGCGGCTTCCAGGCTCGATGCGCGGGACCGGCTGCCTGCTGGCCGCCGCGCTGGCGGCTGCGTTCGCTCGCGGGCTAACGCTCGAACAAGCAATTTTGGAGGCGCGCGCCTTCGTGCGCCGCAAGTTCGAGCATGCGCTCGAGGCCAGTGCGACGATGCGCGCGGCTTATTGAATGACTAAAGCGTCAGGCGAGTCGTCAGCGATACGAGCGTTGACGGCTGAAGCAGTCCCGGCAAAAGACCGGCTTGTCGCCGCGAGGTTGAAACGGAACCTCGGCAGCCCGTCCGCACGAGCTACACGTCACCGAGAACATCGCGCGCGCCGAGCCGCCCCCGGGACTCGCGGGCGGTGCGCCGCCCGACGCGCGCGCGGCTTTGCGCGCCGAACGACATTCCGGACAGCGATTGGGTTTGTTTTGAAAACCCTTGGTGGCGAAGAACTCTTGCTCACCCGCGCTAAAAACAAACGCTGTACCACAATCGGTGCAGGTCAGGGATTCATCGGCATACAAAGCGAGCTACCTCGTCCTCGTCTTTTTCTCTCTAAGGTTTCGACTCGCTCCGTTCGCGACCTAAAAGAAGCGGCTAACCGGCGTGCGTATTCGAAGCCCGTTTATGCGTGGATACTAACATAGGGTACCGAGTCGTGCAAGATACGCAAGCGCCGGCTCGCCGGCGCATCATGTCGGGGATGCGGCCGACGGGCAGGCTGCACATCGGTCATTTGGTCGGAACGCTGACGACCTGGGTCGAGCTCGCGCAAAGAAGCGAAGCGTTTTTCGAAGTGGCCGACCTCCACGCGCTGACGACCGGCTACGAACAAACCGATGCCATCCTCGCCAACACGCGCGAGATGGTTCTCGACTGGCTCGCGGCTGGCCTCGACCCGAGCCGTTGCGCCATGTACGTGCAGTCGCACGTCCCGGAGATCAGCGAACTGCACCTGCTCCTCTCGATGATCGTGCCCGTCGCCTGGCTGCAGCGCGTGCCCACCTACAAGGATCAGATCGCCGCGCTGGGCGGCGACATCGCGACCTATGGCTTTCTCGGCTATCCCCTCATGCAGCTCGTCGACATCGCGATCGTGCGCGCCGATACCGTCCCGGTCGGCCGAGATCAGCTCTCGCATTTGGAGTTCGGTCGCGAGGTCGTACGGCGCTTTAACTATCTGTACGGGCCGACGCTGGTCGAGCCGCAGCCGGAGCTGAGCGAGTTTCCCGACGTCCCGGGAACCGACGGCCGCAAGATGTCGAAGTCGTACGGCAACGCGATCGACATCGCCGACGACGAGGCAACGACCACCAGGAAGGTCCGCTCGATGCTCACCGACCCCCAGAAGGTGCGCAAGAACGACCCGGGGCGCCCCGAGGTCTGCCCGGTCTTCGCGCTTCAGAAGATCGCCAATGCGGCGCGGGTCCCCTGGATCGAAGAGCACTGCCGTTCGGGAGCGCTGGGCTGCGTGAGCTGCAAGGGCGAGCTCGCGGAGAAGCTCAACGCCCTGATGGCGCCCATGCGCGAACGGCGCTCGTCGCTTGACCCCGGCGCGGTCGACGCGATCCTCGAGGACGGTGCCCTCAAAGCGCGCGCGATCACGAAGGAGACCCTCGCGGACGTCAAGTCGGCCATGAAGTTGGCCTGAAGGCCCGGGGGCCTGCGCGCTCTTCGCTCAAAAACGCGCAATGTTCGCGCATATCTTGACCGAACGCTGCGCATGCTGTATAGAAGCGATCATAAATGAGCGGATCGATGTTCTCGGTTGCGCGCCGGACGCCGCCATGCTAGCGGCCGAGCGGCACGCTCGGATCCTTCAGCACGTCGAACGGCGCGAGCGGGCCTCGGTCGGCGAGCTTGCCTCGGCGCTGGCGACCAGCTCTGCGACGGTACGGCGGGACCTCTCGCGACTCGAGGACGCGGGGTTGCTGCAGCGCGTTCACGGCGGGGCCGTGGCCGCTCGGCAGGCGCTGGCGACGCCGGCTGCGACCGTAGAGGACGAGGCGCTGGCGCGCGCGGTGCGCAGCCGCCTCTTGCCCGGGGACGCCGTCATCTTGGCGGGTCAGGCCGTGATGCCGGTGGTTGCCCGTCAACTCGCGAGCGATCCGATTCGGCTCATCGTCGTCTCCAACCAACTCGACATCGCGACGACGCTACTGGGTAAGCCCGGCATCGAGATCATCCTCCTCGGCGGCAAGGTCCATTCCGCCGGCTACACGTTGCCGCAACCACTTGGGGCAAGCGATTTAAAATTTCTCGTCGCGAACAAAGCGTTCGTCGAGGTCGAGGGCGTGCACCTCAAGGCCGGCATCACCACGAACGTCGCACAGGATGCGCAGTTTCAGCGCGACCTCTTGCAGCACGCTCTGCACAAGACGGTCGTGGCGCCGGCGAGCCGCTGGGGACTGGCCTTCACGCACCGCGTCGCGCTTGCAAGCGAGATCGACGTCTGGCTCACGACGGGCCTCGATGCCGCGCAGCGTTCGGAGATCGCGGCGTTCGGGGCTGGGGTCGTCACCGCATGAAGCGCGTCGTCGAAGAAGTCGTGGTCACCGATCCGCTCGGCATCCACGCGCGACCCGCGGCCGCGCTCGCCATGGCCGTGAGCAAGAGCGGAGCCCGCGTCACGCTGCGCTTGGGCGCGAAGTCGGCCGACGCGAAGAGCCTCATTCAACTGCTCTCGCTCGGCGCCGCGGCTGGTTCGCACGTAAGCGCCGAGATCGAAGGCGAGGACGAGGCGATCGCGGCGGTAATCGGCGCGTTGCGCGAGCAGCTCGCGCCGGCCCCCGCCTAGCTCGCGCCGGTTCGGTTATGCGCGAAAACGCGGCAGCGCTTCGCGGATGCGGGCCAACGCTTCGTCGATCTGCTCGAGCGAGGTTGCGTACGACATGCGCATGAAGCCGCGTCCGGCCTCGCCGAAACACGACCCGCCCAACCCGGCGACGCCGGCCTCTTCGAGCAGGAACGAGGCGAGTTTGCGATCGTCGCTCGTAATGCCCGAGACGTTGGGAAACACGTAGAATGCGCCGTCGGGGACTTTGCAGCTGATCCCCGGGATCGCATTGAGACCCGCGACGATGGTGTCGCGACGTTTGCGAAACTCGGCGACCATCGCTTGCACTGGCTCGTCGGGCCCTTCGAGCGCGGCGATGCCGGCGTATTGCACGAACGTCGTCGTGCACGAGTAGTTGTTCTGGCCGAGCAGCGTGACGGCGCGTGCGACCGGTGCGGGCATGATGCCGTAGCCCAGGCGCCAGCCCGTCATCGCGTACGCCTTGGAGAATCCGTCGAGCACGATCGTCCGCTCGCGCATCCCCGGCAGCGTCGCGATCGAGCAAAACTGCGAGCCGTACAAGTTGCGGCTGTAGATCTCATCCGAGACGACGGCGACGTCGTGTTTGACGGCAAGCTCGGCGATCACGCTCAAATCGTCGCGTGTCAGCACGCCGCCCGTCGGGTTGTGCGGCGAGTTGAGGATCAGCACTTTGGTACGGTCGTTGACCGCCGCCGCCAGCTGATCGAGGTCCAGGCGAAAGTTGGTGCGCTCGAGCAGCGGCACGGGAACGGCTTTCGCTTGTAAGTAGGCCGCGCAACCGGCGTACGCCGGGTACGCGGGATCGGCGAACACGACCTCGTCGCCCGGATCGAGCAGCACCGAAAGGACGTTCCAGATCAGCACTTTAAGGCCGGGGCTGACGACGACCTCGTCGCGCGCGAAGGCCGGCAGCCCGCGGAACTTCCCCGCGTACTGTGCGATCGCGTCGCGCAGGTCCGCGATCCCGGACGAGGGCGTGTAGTGTGTGTGGTTCGCTTCGATCGCCGCGATGCCGGCCGCCTTGACGTGCTCGGGCGTGTCGAAATCGGGCTCGCCGACCTCGAGGTGGATGACGTTCTTGCCCAGCGCTTCAAGTTCGCGGGCGCGGGCGAGGGTCTCGAAGGCGCCTTCGCTCGAAAGGCGCGAAATGGCGGTGGACGTACGAATCGAGGTCGCTAGCATGGGACCGCACTTCGCGCCGCGGTGCGGTGAGACTTGCTGCGCCGGCAGCGCATCACGCTTCTCGGAGAGCGCCTTTAGCAGGGTGCGGAAAGCCCCCGCACCAATGCGCCCCGGCATTGCGCCCTCGGCGGCTCTCGCCTCCACGGAAGGAGGCATGCCGCGCAGCGCAGGATGCGCGTTAGGCGCGGCCTCGATCCGGCGGAAAATTCCCGCCGCTTTGGTGGCACGGGGGCTTTTCTGCACCCTGTCAGGGCGGAAGCTTCTTGTGGAAATAGTCGGCGATCACGCGGCGCGCAACCGGCGCTGCGGTGTCGGCGCCGTAGCCGCCGGTCCTTTCCATGTAGACGGCAAGCGCGAACTTGGGGTTCTGTGCGGGCGCGTAGGCGACGAACCAGGTCGTATTCGGCCCGCTTCCCCCGTCGGTTTCGACGGTCCCGGTCTTGCCGCCGAAAAGCACGCCTGGCACGTCCTCGCCGTAGGCGGTACCCCACGGCTTGGTGACTTGGTCCATTCCGGCGCGCACCTCGCGCAGCGACTCCGCGCTAACGGGCACCTTGCGGATGACTTCGCCGCTGAAGCGTTTGACCACGCGGCCGGAGGCGTCGTGAATCGCAGCGACCAGGTGCGGGCGAAACAGCGTTCCGCCGTTCACCACGGTCGCCGCGACGTTGGCCATCTGCAAGGGCGTCGCTTGCATGGCGCCTTGACCGATCGCGAGCTGGCAGACGTCGCTCGGCTCGAGCGGAAGCCCGAAGGTCTTCATCGACCACGCGTTGGTCGGCCAGTTGCCCGCGTACTCGCCCGGAATGTCGATGCCCAGGCGTGAGGCCAAACCGTATTGCAGCGCGTAGTAGCGCAGCCGCGCGTGACCCAACCGGTCGCCGAGCTGATAGAAGTAGCCGTCGGACGAGGCTGCCAGCGCGTGGACGAAATCGGTCGTACCGATGCCGCCCGCGGCGATGTCTCTGAAGGTCGCGCCGTGGCAATCCCACTCGCCCGAATCATACAGAACTTGATCTTCTCCGATGACGCCCGACGTGATCGCGGCGCTCCCGGTGACCATCTTGAAGGTGGACCCGGTCGGCGTTGCCGCCCCGATAGCGCGGTCGTACAGCGGCTGCAGCGAATCGTCGAGGTAGCCTTTGTAGGTCGACTCCTTGATACCGTTGGCGAAGTCGTTGGGGTCGAAGCTCGGATAGGAAGCCAGCGCGAGGACGCCGCCGTCGCGCGGGTCGATGGCGATCACCGCGCCGGCCAGGCGGCGGCCTCGGCGCTGACCGACCAGTGCCAACTGATTGTTGAGCGCGCTTTCGACAATTCGTTGCAAGCGCCAATCGAGCGTGAGCACGAGACTGTCGCCGGGCGTCGGCTCGACCGGCCCCAGGCGCCGCACGAGCTGACCCGCCGCGTTGACTTCGATTTGCTGACCGCCGGGCTTGCCCCGCAAAAAACCGTCGTATTGTGCTTCGAGACCGTCTTTGCCGATGACGTCGTTCGGGGTGTAGCCTTTGCTCTTGAGCTCGTGATACTCGTCCTCCGTGATCGATCCGACGTAACCGAAGACGTGCGAGCCGTCGCGGTGGTAGGGGTAGTCGCGCACCGGCTGCGCTTCGAGATCGACGCCGGGCAACTCGTCCTGCGCCTCGGCGAGGCGCGCCATCTGCGCGTTGCTCAGATCGCTCGCGAGAATGATCGGGCCGTACGGCTCGTAGGTCGCGACCTCGTCGAACGCCTTGTAGTCGATGCCGCGGTGGTGCAACAGCCGTTTGCGCAAGAGCGCTTCGGGCACGCGCAGCACCTCGGACAAGCCGCGCAGCGTCGCGTCGATATCCTTTACTTCCGAAGGAATCAGCGCGCAGACGAAGGAGGGCCGGCTGCGCACGAGCACGACGCCGTGCCGGTCGAGGATTCGCCCGCGCGGCGCGGCGACGGGGATGCGCCGGACTTGGTTGGCGCGTGCGGCGGCGGCGTAGCGCTCGCCCTCGACGAGCTGAATCTGCGTCAGCCGCGCGACCAGCGAGCCGAGCGCAAGCGTGACGGCGAGGATGAAGACCACGAGCTTCCACGTCGAGCGCGGGAAGGCGCGCGGTGGATCAGCGGTGAGGTGCGCCATACCGTCCGAGCTGCGGGAACGCGGCGAGCAGCGCCAAGGCGACCAGCGCGTTGAAGAGCGCTTGCCACAAAGCCTCGTGGAAATGCATGAGCGCAAGCGGAAGCATTCGGCCTTGCGCGACCATCAGCGCGTTGAAGAGCGCGTAGCGCACCAAGGTCGCGAGCGCGACACCGGGGACCAGTGCGAGCTTCGTGTCGCCCAGCCAGGTTCGCGCCAGCCGGCCCGCTCCCGCGCCGACGAGCGCCGTCGAGAACGTCCAGGCCGCTCCGGTGTTTCCGGCCAGCGCATCCTCGCAGGCGCCGGCGACCAAGCCGAGCACGAAGCCGGCCCCGGTTCCGGTGCGATTCGCGCACCACAGCACCAGCAGCAGAACCCAGCTGACCGTCGCCCCGCGAATCGGCAACAGCGGCTCGAGCGTGCTCTGCACGAGCAGCGCTCCGAGCAGCGTCAGGGCGACGAGCGGCCACGCAGGCGGGTCGGGAGCGTAGGCCGGCGCCCCCTCGGGGTTAGCGCGGAACCACGAGGACACGGCCAAGATGCCCGAAGCCGACTGCCGGCTCGACGAGGGCGCTCTGATAGAGTGCGCCCTCGGGATGATAGACCTGGCTGATTCGCCCTATGACGAGCCCGGCATGGAACGAACGGCCTTCGCCGGTCACGACCAGGTCGCCGATCTTCAGTCCTGCGTCTTGGGAGACGTACTGAAGCTGGATGCGCGAGCTGGTGCCGGTCGCGATTCCCCACCAGCGTCCGCGTTGCACGATCGCCGGGACCTTGCTCGAAGCATCGGTCACCAGCAGCACTTTGCTCGAGAACGGCTCGGTTTCGACGACGCGTCCCACGACCCCGTCGTCGGTGATCACGCCGTCCTCGCGCTTGATTCCGGCACGGGCGCCGTGGTCGATCGTGATGATCCGCGTTTGGTTCTCGGGATCGTAGCCGACGGTCATCGCGACGATGCCGCTCGGTTCGCGCGCCGCGGCTTGCTCGATGGCGAGCGCGTCCGGCATCGCGGAGACGGCTTCGCGCAACTGGGCGTTTTCGCCCGCGAGCGTGCGGTTCTCGCTCTTGAGGCGCTGGTTGTCGGCGGAGAGGCGCGGAATGTCGATGATTGCGCCCGCGGCGCCTCCGACGCCGCCGACGACCGTCGCCACCGCGCTCTGCAAAAGGAGGAGGCTCGAATTGACGGTCACCGAGATCGCGCTCGGCTTACCGCTTTTGACGGCGTCGATTTGAACGAGAGCGATCAGCGCGGCCACGATGACCGTGCCGATTACGGCGAATAGCTTTCTCTCATCCCGATACGTAAAGATTGATACCACCTCGTCAGCCGGTCCGCGTGAGGCCGCAGCCGTTCGAGCAGGGACGGCGATCCGAGGATCTCGCCCGCGCCGCGCGCGACGCAGGTGAGCGGGTCGGGTGCGATCGTCGTCGGTACGTTGGTGCGAAGGCCGATCTCACCGGCCATGCCGGCGATCAGCGCGCCGCCGCCGGTGAGCGTGATGCCGGATTCGATCAGGTCGGCGGCAACGTCCGGCGGAGTCGACTCGAGCACCGAGCAGACGCCGCGCAGGATCCGCTCGAGCCCCTCGTGGATCGCTTCGCCGACGAGCATCTCGCTCACTTCACGCGCGCGCGGCGCGGCCGCGTCCAAATCCATGCCGTTGATGACGAAGGGAAGGCGGCCGGGAGCCCGGCCCGCGTAGCCGAGCTCGATCTTGAGCCGCTCGGCGGTCAGCCGGCCGATCTCGAAATGTTGGGCGTGAAGACGCTGTCTGACCGCTTCGTCGAGAAAGTCGCCGCCGGTCTGGATCGACGAAAGGCGTACGACGCCGGCGGCTGCGATGATCGCAACCTCGGTCGTGCCGCCGCCGATGTCGACGATCATTTGCGCGCGCAAGCTGGTGACGTCCAGGCCGGCGCCGACTGCGGCGGCGACCGCTTGCGGAACGTAGGTGGTGTAGCGCGCGCCGGCCGCGCGCACGGCTTGCTCGACCGCCTTACATTCGATGTCGGTCGCACAGCCCGGAATCGACGCGACCAGCCGCGGCGCGATGCGAGGACGGGCGGCCAGCGCGCGGTCGACGAGGGTGCCGACCAGCGCGTGGGCGGCGCGAAAGTCGGAGATCGTCCCGCGGCGCAGCGGGCGTACCACCCGGATGCGGTTGGGCGCCCGGCCTTCCATCTCTTTGGCGGCGTGCCCGACGGCGATGATCTCGTCGGTCTGCGTGTTGAACGCGACCACCGAGGGCTCGCTGACGATAACGCCTGCCCCGCGCTCGTAGACGACGGTGTTAGCGGTCCCCAAGTCGAGGCCGATATCCGGGCTGACGGTCGAGCGGATCGTATCGAAGGCTTGCATCAGGCTGGACTCGCAACGGAGGAGGACGGAAGAACGTAGCCGAGCTCGGGCAGCGAGCGAACGAATTCGCCGAGCGGGAAGCCCATCACGGTGTAGAAGTCGCCGTCGATCCGCTCGACGAGCGCCGCGCCGCGGCCTTGAATCCCATACGCTCCAGCCTTGTCCATCGGCTCGCCGGTCGCGACGTACTGCGCGATCTGCTCGCTCGAAAGCGGCGCGAATCGGACTCGCGTCGACGACGATCGCACGATTCGACGGCCCCCGGGATTGTCGACGACCACGAAGGCCGTGTGGACGATATGCTCGCGGCCCGCCAGCGCAGCCAACGTCGCCGCCGCCTCGGCGGCGTTGCGCGGCTTGCCGAGGGACTTCCCTTCGAGGTCGACCACCGTGTCGGCCGCGACGATCACGCCCTCGCGCTCGCGAGCGGCGGCGGCATCGCTTTTAGCGCGGGCATGCGCCAGCGCGAGTTCGGCCGGTCCGCAACCCGGCCGCTCGCCTTCGTCGACGTCGCTAGGCGCCACCCGCACGCGAAGCCCGAGGGAGACGAGCAATTCACGGCGTCGAGGTGACGCACTCGCGAGAACGATGGAGCGAAGTTCGCGCATTCCAGCTCAATACGACAAGTATAGGGGTGGTGAGAAGCGTTTGTATACGGAACGAGCCCAATTCGCGATCACAAAAACGTGCGTCCTTCAGCTTTCACGTAACCGCCGGCATGCCGCCCGCTTGGATCGCGATGCGTATAGTGGATCAGTCCGCCGTTCGAATCATAGATGTACTCGCCTCGGACTTCGACGTCGTCGCCCGGAGCGATCGAGATTGGCCCGGTAAGATCGATGTTATCTTCCACGCGCACCGTCAATCCGTGCCCTCCCGCGCCGCGCAGGTGCAAGAGGAAGCCTTCATGATTACCGCTGGGGCCGGGCCGTATTCCGAGGACGCTGGCCACGCTGCCGCTGGCCGTGACTTCGAGGTGCGAGCGCTGCTGGCGCCAGGCGTCGTAGACTGCTGCGTTGGAGTCGTCGTTGCCGGCTGGGCTGCAGCCGGCCAGGCTTGCGGCGAGCGCGAAGGCGGGCGCAATAGGCTTAGCCGGCATCCACGTCGTCGAGCAAGACCTCGTCGAGCGTCTCACGGCGCACGGCGACGGCGTGCCTTCCGCTACCTGCGAAGACGACCGCAGGCCGCGGGACGCGATTGTAGTTGTTCGCCATGCTGAAGGTGTAGGCGCCGGTGGTCCGCAGCGCGACGAGGTCGCCCGCTTGCAGATCGGCGGGGAGCGGGGCGACGACGATCTCGTCGTTCTCGCACGAGCGGCCCGCCAACGTGGTCTCTTCGAGAGGAGCGGCCGAGGCGCGCGCCGCGAGCTCCGGATGATGGTAAGCACCGTAGAGCAGTGGACGCGGATTGTCGGTCAGGCCGCCGTCGACGATCGCGAACTTGCGCGTGCCCTGGCGCTTGACGGATGCGACCCGGTACAGGCTCGTGCCGGCTTCGGCGACGATCGAACGGCCGGGCTCGATTCCCAGCCGCGGCGGCGGGATGCCGTGCCGAGCCGCCTCGCGATCGCGTCTGGCAACCAGCCGGGCAAGCGCCGCGGCCAGGTCGAAGCGAGGCGCGCCCGGCTGCGGGTCGACGCCGAAACCGCCGCCGACGATCAACTCGCCGAGCGGCGCGCCGGCCGCGTAGGCTCGCGCATAGACGCCGAACTCGACGGTCAGGCTCTCCTCAAACGGCTCCGGCTCGAAGATCTGCGAGCCGATGTGGGCATGAATGCCGGCCAGACGCAAGCCGGGCGTCGCGAGGACCAGCGCCAGCGCAGCGTCGACCTCGCCGAGCGAGAAACCGAACTTAGAATCCTCGCCGCCCGTGCGGATGAAGGCATGGGTGTGGGCCTCGATCCCCGTGTTGAGCCGAAGCAGGATCGACAACGGTCGCTCGGCGTGTGCACGAGCGGCGAGGCGCTCGAGCTCCTCGCGGTTGTCGACGATCAGCCGGCCGACCCGGCCGGCGAGGGCCGCATCGAGTTCGTCCTCGGATTTAGCGCAGCCGTGCATCGCGATCCGGTCGGCGGGGAAGCCCGCGCGCTCGGCGGTCAGCAGCTCGCCGAGCGAGCAGACGTCGAGCCCGAGCGGGGTCGCGGCCAAGCGTCGCGCGAGCGCGACAACGAGCAGGGCTTTGCCGGCGTAAGCGACGTCCGCGCCGAGCGTCGCGAAGCGCGCGAGGTTGGCATCGAGCACGTCGGTGTCGAGCACGAGCAGCGGCGTGCCGTAGGTTGCGGCGAGCTCGGCGACTGCGACTCCGCCCAGCGCGAGCACGCGGCCGTCAGTCTGCACGAGCGGGGGAAGTGAGGCGGCCGTAGAGTCCATGCTTTTCGATATATCGGTAAACAAATTCAGGAACCAGGTAGCGGATGCTACCGCCACGCGCGAGTTGCGTGCGAACCAGGGTGGCCGAGCCGTTGAGCGCGGGTAAATCGAGTACCTTTATTTTGGCGCGCTCCGGCGGCTCCAGCGTCGCGAGAAAGGCGTCGACGCGTTCGGGCGCGCGTTCGGCGCGCGGCGCGATCGCGAACCCTTCGAGGCTTGCAAGCACGGTCTCGAAACGCTGCCAGGGCGAATCGACCAGCGAGTCGCCGCCGACGATGAACGTCAGCTCGTCGTCGGGATAACGCGCTCTCAGGCGCGGCATCAAGTCGGCGCTATAGCCGGTCGCTTCCTCTTCGAGGTCGGTCTCGTCGATGCCGAAGAACGGGTTGGGCGCAAGCGCCCCGCGCAGCATCGTTAACCGTTCCTCGGGAGTCGCGATCGGCGGCACGCGGTAGTGCCTGCCGCGCGTCGGCAGAAACAGGATCCGTTCCAGTCCAAGCTCGACGCGGGCCGCTTCGGCGACGAACAGATGCGCGTTGTGCACCGGATCGAACGTGCCGCCGAAGAGCCCCAGCTTCACGGCGCGGCCACTGGCGTGGCTGGACGCAGCCCCGAGGGAACGCTGACCGGCATGAGCCGGTGCGCCTCGTGCAGCGCGGCGCGCTCGCGCTGCAGCCCCGCGCGGTAGCCGCCGTAGAACGAGAGGCCGATCACGATCGCCAGAAAGACGAAGAAGCCGGAATAAAACTTTGCGGTAGCACTCACGAGTAATCGAACTCATTTCCACCGATGCGAACCGTGTCGCCGTCCCGTGCACCGAGATCGCGCAATCGCTTGTCCACGCCCATCTTCGCGAGGATCCGTTCGAACCGCCCGAGCGCTTCGTCGTTGTCGAAATCGGTCATCGCTGCCAGGCGTTCCACGCGTTCGCCGGTGACGACGAAAGCGCCGTCGGCGTCGACCTCGATCGAGAACGGCGCATCCGGCGTCAACACGAAACGCGGCACGTCGCCCTCGGCGACGACGGGCAAAGACGTGGTTTGGATCGTGTTGTACGCGGCGAACAGCAAGTCGCGAACTCCTTCGCCGGTCACGGCCGAGATGCCGCGTAGCTCGGGGATCGTTTCCTTAAGCTGGACCAGACGCTCGCGCGCCTCGGGCAAATCGAGCTTCGAGATGACCGGCAGGATCGGGCGTTCCAGCAGCGCCGCGTTCCAAAGTCGCAGCTCGTTCTCGATGACCGCTTTGTCGGCGAGGATCTCCGCCGCCGGGCGCCCGCCGTCCATGAGATGGACCAGCACGCGCGTGCGCTCGACGTGGCGCAGGAAACGGTCGCCGAGGCCCGAGCCGGCGTGCGCGCCCTCGATGAGTCCGGGAACGTCGACCATCAGAAACGACTCTTCGGGCCCCAAGCGCACGACGCCGAGCTGCGGTTCGAGCGTCGTGAACGGATAGTCCGCGATCTTCGGGCGCGCCGCCGAGACGGCCGCCAGCAGCGTCGACTTTCCCGCGTTGGGCAAGCCGATGATGCCGCAATCCGCCAACAGCTTCAGTTCTAAACGAATCGTGCAGCTTTCGGCGGGCTCGCCCTTTTCCGCGAAACGCGGCGCTTGGCGGGTGCTGGTCGCGAAGTGCTGGTTGCCCAAGCCCCCGCGGCCGCCTTTGGCGACCCGGACGCGTCCGCCCGGCGTCGAGAGGTCGCCGAGCAGCAGCTCGCGGCCGTCTTCCTCGAGCCGATAGACCAGCGTCCCGACCGGCACGGGCACGATGAGGTCCTCGGCGCTGCGGCCCGACTTGTTGGAGGTCGAGCCCGGCTTGCCGGCTTCGGCGGCGAACTGTTTCTTGAAGCGGAACTCGATCAGGGTCGAGAGCTCCGGCTCGGCCTGGAGGTAGACGTCGCCGCCGCGCCCGCCGTCGCCCCCGGCAGGACCACCCTTCGGCACGTACTTCTCGCGCCGCCACGCGACGATGCCGTCGCCCCCGTGACCGCCGGCAACTCCGATCGTGACCTCGTCGACGAAGTTAATCGGCTCGGGCCTCGCGCCGACCCGTCCCGGCGCTCACGGAAATGCAAAAGAGCCCGAAGGCTCTTTGCGTCACCGGGGCTTGGACCGGAAAAGCCGGTTTACGCCTCAGCGACGACGTTGACGTGCTTGCGATTCCGCTTCTCCGAGAAGTGGACGCGCCCGGGAACGAGCGCGAACAGCGTGTTGTCCTTGCCCATGCCGACGCCCAGGCCGGGGTAGAACTTGGTGCCGCGCTGGCGGACCAGGATATTGCCCGCCAGCACGGTCTCGCCGCCGAAGCGCTTGATGCCCAGGCGTTGGGCATTCGAGTCGCGACCGTTGCGGGTCGAGCCGGCGCCCTTCTTGGACGCGAAAAGTTGCAGATCGAACGTGAACATGGCGGCCCTTAGTATACAGGCTCCCCTCCGGCCTTGCAACCATGGCGACCGGGGCACGCCCCGCGCCGCGGCCTACCTTGCTTTAGGTGCTGCGGACGATTGTCAAGAAATATTTCGACCGGATCGGACAGGCATTTGACGATTTGCCCACGCCTGATCGTCCGCCCTTGATCGACCTGGATGTGCTTCAAGGCCTGCTTTGTCAACGCGACTCGTTGCCCCGTCGGCAGCCCTCCGTACCAAATTACTGGATCTTCCCGAGGGAGAGTTATGCAAGCGTGCGTTTGGCCCCCGCCCAACCTTGAGCGAAAGATGGAAGCATCATTTCAGTCTGGGCGGCAAGCGGGTGAGGGATGCAGGGCCGGGGGCAAAGGTGCCGATGAGCTCCGGAGCTCAAGATCTCGCGCCCCCGGGTGAGCTAGGTGACGTTCGCTAGTAAGGAAAAGCGAGGCAAGCGAGCCTGGAGGCGGTTTCGGCAGGCTTCGCGGGGGGCTCTGCGATAGATGCAGGGCGGCGTACGGGGGCGGCCAGGGCGGTCGCCCCGTTTCGTGACGTGAACGGGAGTTCTCCGGACGGATTTGGACAAGAAGCGAGTCGTCATCACGGGCCTCGGCGCGGTCACGCCGCTGGGAAATACGCGCGAAGAGTTTTGGCGCCGGCTGATCGCTGGCGAGAGCGGGGTCGCCAAGGTCGAAGCCTTCGACATCGTGGCGGCCGGGCTTCGCTGCCACATCGGAGCCGAGGTCAAAGGCTTCGATCCCGACGCGCGCATCGGCCGGCGCGACGCGCGGCGCATGGACCGCTACGCGCAGTTCTCGTTCGCGGCGGCGCTCGAGGCGCTCGAGGACGCCCAGTTTCCGAACGACCCGGAGATCCGCGACGCGACCGGCGTGGTGGTCGCGACCGGCATCGGCGGCATCATCACGATTCAGGACACCGTCACCAAAGCGCGCGAGCTGAAGACGGCCAGCCGCGTCAGCCCGTTCTTCGTGCCGATGCTGATGGGGAACGCCGGCCCCGCGCAGATCTCGATGAAGCATCATTTTCGCGGGCCGATGTACGCGGTCTCGAGCGCCTGCGCGAGCTCCAACGACGCGATGGCGATCGCGTACGACCTGATCATCAACGGCCACGCGACCGCGATGGTGACCGGTGGCTCTGAGGCGACGATCACCGACGTCGCGATGGGTGGCTTCGACTCGATGAAGGCGCTCTCGACGCGCAACGACGCGCCGGCCAAAGCCAGCCGGCCGTTCGATCGCGAGCGGGACGGCTTCGTGATGGGCGAAGGCGGCGCGATCCTGATCTTCGAGGAGCTCGAGTACGCCCGGCGCCGCGGCGCGAAGATCTATGCCGAGGTCCTCGGGTACGGACAGTCGGCCGACGCACACCATCTGGTCGAAGTCGATCCGTCGGGGAGCGGCGTCGAGCTCGCGCTGCGGCGCGCCTTCGCGAACTCCGGGATCGCGCCGAGCGACGTCGACTACGTCAATGCCCACGGCACCTCGACGCCGATCGGCGACGTGGCCGAGTCGAAGGCGCTCGAGCGCGTCCTCGGCGCGGACGGTCATCGCTTCGCGGTCAGCTCGACCAAGAGCATGCACGGGCACGCGCTGGGCGCGGCCGGTGCGATCGAGGGCGTGGCGACGGTGCTCGCGGTCGAGCACGGCATTCTGCCGCCGACGATCAACTACGAGTTTCCCGACCCGGAGTGCACGCTCGATTACGTCCCAAACATCGCGCGCAAGGCCGAAGTGAATGTCGCTCTCTCGAACTCGTTCGGGTTCGGCGGACACAACAGCGTCATCGTCTTCGGCAAGTATCGGGACTGACGCATTGGCCGGTGAGTCGCGCCGGCGGCGCCTGCGCGCACTGCTCGCGCTCGCCGAGGTTCCCAACGTCGACCCGGCGGCGTTCGACGAGGCGTTCGTGCACGAGAGCGCGGTGAAGGAAGCGCGCGCGCAGCGTTCCAACCAGCGCCTGGAGTTCGTGGGCGACGCGGTCCTCGGATACGCGGTCGCACGCTGGCTCTTCGAACGCTACCCGCAGGCGCCCGAAGGCGAGCTCGCGCTGCGCAAGTCCTCGCTGGTCGCCGATGCGGCGCTGGCCGAGACTGCCGAGCAGCTCGGTTTCGAGCCGCTGCTGTTGCTCGGGCAGGGCATGGCGAATCTGCCCGCCGGGCGCCATCGCTCGGCCCTCGCCGACGCCTTCGAGGCGTTTCTGGCCGCGCTCGAGCGGACGTGCGGCTTCGAGGTCGCAGCCCGCTTCGTCGAGCGCCGGCACATCGCCGAACGCGAGAAGCTTGCGCTCTCGCTCGACGATCCCAAGACCGTGTTGCAAGAGTGGTCGCAGAAGCACTACACGGTGACGCCGGACTACACCGAGCGCGCCGATGGTCCGGCGCACGAGCGCACGTTCTTCGCGCAGGTCGCGATCAACGGCGAGTTCCTCGCCGACGGCAGCGGGCCGAGCAAGAAGGCAGCGCAGCGCGCCGCCGCGCAGCGCGCGCTCGAGATCCTGCGCGAGCACCACGACGACCTGGGACCGCGCCAGCTCTCCGCGCCGGCGCCTCGCGCGAGCCGTCCGCGAATGACGCGCAAAGGGACGCAGCGCAAACGGACCCCGGCGGCGAAGCAGAGCCGGACGTGAAGCTCAAGTCCCTCAAGCTGTTCGGTTTCAAGACGTTCGCCGAGCAGACGTCGTTGACGTTCGAGCCCGGGATCACCGCGCTGGTCGGTCCCAACGGTTCGGGCAAATCGAATTTGGTCGACGCGATCCGCTGGGTGCTCGGCGAGCAAAGCGCCAAGTCGCTGCGCTCGACCAAGACCGAGGACGTCATCTTCGCCGGCAACGAACGCCGTAAGCCGCTGGGCATGGCGGAGGTCGCGCTGACCTTCGACAATCACGACCGCGCGCTCAAGGTCGACGCGAGCGAAGTGCAGCTGACGCGCCGCGCCTACCGCGCGGGCGAGAGCGAGTTCTTCATCAACCGCCAGCAGGTGCGTCTGCGCGACGTGATCGAGCTGCTGATGGGGACGGGCTTGGGTCCCGGCTCGTACTCGATCGTCTCGCAGGGCCAGATCGACGCGATCCTTTCCTCGAAGCCTGCCGAGCGGCGCAGCCTCTTCGAGGAAACGGCCGGCATCAACAAGTTTCTGGCCCGCAAGAACGAGTCGCTGCGCCGCCTCGAGCAGACCGAGCAGAACGGCATTCGCGTCAACGACCTGCTGACCGAGATCCAAGCGCGCATTCCCGAGCTCGAGACGCAGGCGAGGCGCGCGCGTCGCTATCGCAAGGTCTCGGCCCGCCTGCGCGATCTAGAGATCCTCGCGTATCTGCGCGCCAGCACGTCGCGCCGGGCCGAACGCGAGCGCCTGCAAGCCGACCTCGAGCGGCTCGAGGTCGAGCGCGCCGGGGCCGCCGCCAAAGCCGCCGCGCACGAAGCCGAGCTGACCGTGCTGCGCACCTCGCTGCTCACGCAGGAGCGCGCGCTCGAGGCGCTGCGCGACGACGCGACGCGGGCGCGTGCCGAGCTCGCCGAGCTCGAGGCGCAGCAGGCTGCGACGCTCGCGCGCCGCGAGGCGCTCGAAGCGCAGACCACTCAGATCACCGACGACCGCGAGCGGGCCGAGGCCGAGCAGCAGAGCCTACGCGAGACGATCGCGCAGCTCGAAAGTGAGCTCGGACCGCGCGCCGAGGCGCTCGAGGCCAAGCGCGAGCGCGAACGGCACGCGCAGGAAGCGCTCTCGACGGCGCGCGCCGCGCTCGACCGCATCTTCAATGCGCTGCGCGAGATCGAGGCGGCGGCCGCCGCCGACGCAACCAGCGAAGCCGAACGGCGCGCGCAGCTGGCGGCGACCCAAAGCGACTACGAGCGGCTCGAACGCGAAGCCTACGGGCTGCGCGAAGAAGCCGCCCACAAGAGCGAGCGGGTCGCTCAGCAGACGCACGAGGCGGAACAGGCCCGCGCCGAGCTCAGCGCCCTCGAAGCGCGCGCGGCGGGCGCGCGCAAGGCGGCCGCGGCTGCGGACGAGCGCGTCGCGCACGCGGGCGAAGCGCTGACGGCCGCCGAGAGCGCGTATCGCGCGGCGACCAGCGAGCTTGCGAGCGCGGAGGCGCGCCTGCACACGATCGAGGAGCTCGAAGCGAATCTCGAGGGGCACGTGCCCGGAACCCGCGCGGTCCTCGAAGCGAACGCGCGCGGCGAGTTCGCCGGCATCCACGGCGTCGTCTCGAATCTGATCCGCGTCGACGAACAGTACGCGCGCGCGCTCGACGTCGCGTTCGGCGCGGGACTCTCCAACATCGTCACCGCGAGTTCGGAAGACGCGGAACGCGCGATCGCCTACCTGCGCGCGCACGAGCTGGGCCGCGCGACGTTCCTGCCGCTCGACACGCTGGGTAACCGCACGGGACGCGCGGCGAACGAGGTTCCGCAGCGGCCGGGCGTCATCGGCTGGGCGCACGCGCTCGTCGAGGCGGTACCCGAATACCGCGGTATCGTCGCCTTTCTCGTGGGCCGCATCCTGGTGGTCGAGACGCTCGACGTCGGCGTGCGGCTGGTGCGCGGCGACGGTTCGCGCGACACGATCGTGACGCTCGACGGCGACGAGATTCGCGGCGGCGGCGCGATGACCGGCGGCCGCTACCGGCGCGAGCGCTCGATCCTCTCGCGGCGCGCCCAGGCGCGCACGCTCTCGGAACAGATTCCGAAGCTGCGCGAGGCGCTGGCGAGCGCGCAGGCCGCGTCCGCGGCCGCGACCCAGGAAAGCGCGGAGGCAGCCCGCGAGCGCGATGCGGCGCATCGCGTCGAAGCCGAACTGGCGGTCGCGCTGCGCGGCGCGCACGCGCGCAGCGACGCCGCCGAGACCGAACGGCGCCGGCTCGACGCGGAGATCGGCACGATGCTCGAGCGCGCCGCCGAGCGCGAGCGCGAGACGGTTGTCGCGCGCGAACGGTTAGCGGTCCTCGACCGGCCGGCGGTCGATCCGAACGTGACCCTGGCCGAGCGCGAGCGGCTCGAAACCGCGCTCAACTCGGCGCGCCAGACGATCGCCCGCGCGCAGGACGCGGAACGCGCCGTCGCTGCCGAGATCGCGGCCGCGCGCGAGGCCGTCGCCGCGCTCGCGGCCAAACGCGATGGCGCCTTGGCCCGCGTCGCGCTGCTCGACGCCGACCGCGAGCGCGCCGCCGGCGCGCGCGAGACGACGCTGGGCGAGATCGAAGCGCTTTCGTTGCGGGTCGTCGACGTGCGCACGAAGCTGGGCGCGGTCGCCGAACGCGTCGCGCTGCTCGACGCGCGTCAGGAGACGGCCAGGCGCGAACGCGAGGCGAACGCGTCCCGCGCGACCGCGTTGGAAGGCGAGCTGAGGCTGGCGCAACAGGCCGAGCGCACCACCTCGCACGAGAGCGAGGGCGCGCGTTTGCGGCTGGCGGAGATCGACGCCGAATTGGGCATGCTCGCGGCGCAGTTCGCGCAACACCCGGCCACGGCCGAGGAGTGCGCCGACGTCGAGGCGCGCTATGCGAACGAGCCGGGCGACGTCACCGTCGATCTGCAGAAGCTGCGCGAGGAGCTGGCGCGGTTGCAGAACGTCAACTTGAACGCCGAAGCCGAGATCGCGGAGCTCACCGAGCGCGAGCGCTTCCTCAAGGAGCAGCTCGACGATTTGGCGCGCGCAAGAGAGACGCTGCTGGCCTCGATCAAAGAGATCGAAGAGTCCTCGCAGGAGCGCTTCAATGAAACGTTCGAGGCGGTCAGGTTCGCTTTCGAATCGGTCTACGCGCGTCTGTTCCCAGGCGGCCAGGCGCGCATGTGGCAGACGAACCCCGACCAGCTTTCGGAGACGGGCATCGAAATCGCCATTCAGCCGCCGGGGAAGAAGCTCATGCCGCTGGCCGCGCTCTCCGGCGGCGAGCGCGCGATGACAGCCTCCGCCCTGATCTTCGCGCTGATCAGCGTCAAGCCGTCGCCGTTCTATCTGCTCGACGAGGTCGACGCCGCGCTCGACGACGCGAACGTCGAGCGCTTCTCGCAGATGGTGCGCGAGGTCGCGTCGAGCGCGCAGCTGCTGCTGGTCACCCATAACAAGAAAACGATGGAGCTTGCCTACCGCATGTACGGCGTCACCATGGCCGAACCGGGAATCTCCAGCGTCATCGCCGCGGATCTGTCGCCCGCCGCGTCTGAATCGCCGGAGGAGGCAGCGCTTGTCAGCTGAGATCCGCGAGGCCGCGCTCTTTTCGGTCTACGACCGTACCGGGGCGGTCGAGCTGGCGCGAGCGCTCCAAGCGCGCGGCGTCCCGATCTACGCGACGGGCGGGACCTGCGCGCACCTGCGCGAGCACGGCATCGACGCGCGCGACGTCGGCGAGCTGACGGGCTTCCCGTCGCTGTTCAGCGGCCGGGTGAAGACGCTGCACCCGCGTGTTTTCGGCGGCATCCTGGCCGACCGCGAAGATCCCGAGCACCAGGCGGAAGCGAGCGAGCACGGGGTTCCGACCATCTCGACCGTCGTGGTGAACTTGTATCCGTTCGAGACGACCGTCGCGCGCGAAGGCGCGACGCTCGAGGAAGCGATCGAGCAGATCGACATCGGCGGCGTCGCCCTGATTCGCGCGGCCGCGAAGAACTTCGCGCACGTGACCGTGCTCGTCGATCCCGAGCAGTATTCGGTCTTGGCGACGTCGTCCAACGGCGTGGACGTGGCCACGCGCCGCAGGCTTGCGACCCGCGCGTTCGAGCGCACGGCGGAATACGACTCGTCGATCGCGCGCTATCTGGAAGCCGGACTGCTCGCAAGGGAACTGCCGGGCTCGCTCGCGCTCACGCTGCCGCTCGCGACGCCGCTGCGCTACGGCGAGAATCCGCAGTCGCGCGCCGCGTTCTACCTTTCGCGCACCGAGCAGCTTCCCGAACAGCTGGGCGGCAAAGCGCTTTCGTACAACAACCTGCTCGACCTCGACGCCACGCTGCGGCTGTTGGCGCGCGCGCACGAGCCCGAGCGGCCGGGACCCCTCGCGAGCAGCGCGACCGCAGCTTCGCTCGAACGGGAGGATGCTCCGGCGTTTCGCGCCGCGATCGTCAAACACACGGTCCCCTGCGGCGTCGCGGAGCGGCCGCTGGTCGTCGAAGCGGTGCGAGCCGCGCTCGACGCCGACCCGATCTCGGCGTTCGGCGGGATCATCGCCGTCGACGGGACGGTCGACGCGAAGACGGCCGACGTCCTCGCCGAGTTCTTCCTCGAGATCGTAGCGGCGCCGGCCTTCGACGAGGCCGCGCTCGCGCGGCTGCGCAAGAAGCGCAACCTGCGCATCATCCGTTACGACATGCGGCTGCCCGAGCAGCTTGCGCAAGAGTTACGCGTGCGCAGCGCGATCGGCGGTGTGCTCGCCGAAGATGACGATCCGGAAGCGGCGCCCGAATTATGGCGCATCGCATCCGAACGCGCGCCGACGGTCAGAGAGTGGTCCGATTTGCGCTTCGCGTGGGACGTCGTGCGCCACGTCAAGAGCAACGGCGTCGTCATGGTGCGCGACGCGGTGACGCGCGGGATCTGCGCGGGCCAAACCAATCGCGTCAGCGCCGTCCGGATCGCCGGCGAGCGGGCCGGCGCCTATGCGAGCGGCTCGGCCTGTGCCAGCGACGGATTCTTCCCGTTCCCCGACGGCCTCGAGGCCGCAGCGAGCGCCGGCTGCAGCGCCGTGATCGCTCCCGAGGGCTCGATCCGAGACGCCGAGGTCGTAGCCGCCGCCGACCGGCTCAACGTCGCGCTGGTCTTCTCGACGTACCGCTACTTCCTCCACTGAGAACGGCTCAATTGAGAACGGCTCAATCGCCGAGCCGTCCGTCGGCGCCACGCCGCAATCTTCGTAGGCGCGCGTCGGAGGCATCCATCTTTTCGGAACGGATCTCCGCGCGTTCCATGCGCCGGTCGAGTCGCTCCAGGCGTGCTTCTAGTGCATCGAAGCGCTGCATGAGCTTGGCCGCGGCAGCGTCGTTGGCTGCCGTCATCCGCAAGAGCACTTCGTAAACATCTGATGTCGTCATTAGTCCCTCTTGCTTGCGGCGTTTCGCCTGAAGACGAGACGGACCCGGCAGGGAGTGAAAGCGGTCGCTGCACGAACATCGAGACAGGTAAGGAGAGCAGAGCCCGACCAAGAGGAGGGCCGGCCGATACACAGCCTCGCTTTGCTGGAGCAGCCGCTGAAATTCTTCGATAGAGTTGCCGGATTTCTGCGAGGCGGAGGCGACACGAGCACGGCTTCGAGGCGCTCGGCGACGCCGTCACCCGAGCGGCGCGGCGCAGCCCGGCGATCACGCACCGATCTTGGCCGCCGCCTACCTCGCGACGCGCGCCGAGGCGTTCATCGTCCGCCTGCCGGAGCTCGAGCGCACGCTGTGAATGCGCGCTTTCGGTCTCCAGCATGGCTCCGCGCGGGCGACGCACCGGGGCTCGCGGGCGTGGCCGGACGGGGGACGGGCGATTTGTTGCTCGTGCTCCGAAAGAGCGAGCGAGCCTCGAAGCGGGCAGGCTTCCACTCAATTTTCACCCGCGGCGGGACCGGGAAGGATGGTGCCGCTTGCGTGGGGCGGTAAGATAGCGGCATGTCACGCTATCTGCACACGTCGATTTTCGTCAACGACATGGCCGAGTCGATCGCGTTCTACGAGAAGCTCGGTCTCAAGCTCCTCGACGGTCCGCTGCACTACCCGGGCAACTGCGACATGGCGTTCGTGGGAGCGGACTGGAACTCGTATATCGAGCTCGTCTACGATCTCGAAGAGCATCCCCCGTACGACGGCGGGAACCGCTTCGAGCATCTGGCCGTCGCCGTCGACGGCGACTTCGGCGACTTCGTCGAGCGGCTCAAATCCAAGGGCGTCAATCTCTTGCGGGGGCCGAAGAAGTCCCCTGGCGGGACGCGCTGGATCGCGTTCGTGAAAGACCCGAACGGCGTCGAGGTCGAGCTTCTCGAGGAGCGGGCGGGCAAGATCACCTAGCCGCGAGCCGGTCGGGCGGAGGGGCGAACCTTGCACGGTTCGCAGGCTTCGCCATTGAATGCGGCGGCCGTGACCTCTCCGTCCTCGTTCGTGTTCCGCTGAGCCGCGCGGCCGTCTACGCCGTGGTCTCCGGCATCTGCTGGGGTCTGCTGGCGCCGTGTTCGAAGTGGCTCTTTCGCGGCGGCGGCGGTGCGTCGTTCGACGGCTACTCGCTCGCCGTCGCCCGTTCCGTCTGGGCGACCCCGTTGCTGGCGCTGCTCGCGTGGGCGACGTGGCCGCGCGGCCAGACGATCGGGCGCGCCGACGCGCTGCGCTTTCTGTGGGCGGCGCTGCTGGTCGGCTTCGGGCTCAACCTACTCTTTCAGGTCGCGACCCAGCTCACCAGCGCCTCGCACGCGGTGCTGTTCCAAGGCCTCATTCCGCTCGCGCTGGCCGCAGTCGAGGCGCTGCTCTACAAGCGCGTGCTCGGCGCCGGTCAACGCGCGGGCCAGGCGCTGGGCGCGCTCGGCGCGATCCTGGTGGCGCTCGGCCGCAGCGGTCACGGCGCGTCGCTCGCGGGCGACGCGATCCTGTTCGTTTGGCTTGCGATCTTCGCCGCGTACTCACTGACAACGCACAAGCTGACGGAAACGTATCCGCCGTTGTTTATCGCAGCGCTGGCGTGGGGCGGCGGATTTGCGATCGTCGGGCTGACCGGCGCTCCTTTCGTCCCGGCCGCGATCGCGCACACGTTCGTATCGCCGCAGGTGGCGGCCGTCATCTTCTTTGGAATCGTGATCGCGTCGGGAATCGTCGCGCCCGCTTTCCACGCGAGCGCGGTCCGCGCCGGCGGAATCACGCTGGCGACCGCGGGCAGCCAGTACGCCGCGATCGCCACCGGGCTCGCGCTCTCGCTCGGCGTGCTCGGCGAGACGCTGGCGCGGCTCGGCATCGCGGGCGCCGCGCTGATGGTCGCCGGCTTGTCGCTGACGCTGCTGCCCGGGCCGCGCGCGGCACCGCTTGCGACGATGACGGCGACGCGGCCCGATCTGCCCGACGCCCGCGGCTAGCGCGAAGCGTCTGCTTAGCGCAAAGTGCGACGTCTCAGGAGGACGAGGCGGCGACCCACGCGCCGATGTGCGGCCAGACGTTCGCCAGCGACGGTTTGCTCATGAACAATCCGATGTGGCCTCCGGGGGCGAGCGTCTTCACGAGCTGTTCTTTGGGCGTGCCGAGATACTGCTCGGCATTGAGCACCTGCTCGTACGGCGTGATGTCGTCTTGGTCGCCGCCCAGCAGATACGCCGGGCAACACACGTCTTTGAGCGAGAGTTTCTTGCCGAGCGCGACGAGCTCGCCGCGCACGAGCTGATTCTGCTTGAAGAGCCGGTCGACCGCTTCGAGGTAGACGCGGCCGGGTAAGTCGATCGGGCTCTCGTACCAGCTCGCGAAACGCTCTTGGTTGCGCAGGTACTCGGCGTCGTTGATGTGCGCGTACAGCTCGGCGTATTTCTTGAGATAATGCTGCGCCGGATCCATGTTCTTGTACGCGGCGAGCATGAAGCGTCCCGGCATCACGCCGCCGCCGAGCGCAACGAGCTCTTCGAAGTACGCCATCGGGAGTTTCATCGCGAGCTTGCGCGCCGGTCCGTTGCCGGCGAACGTATCGATCGGCGAACCGGCCAGCACGAGGCTGTTGACCTTCGCCGGAAAGCGCGCCGCGTACATCGCCGACATCCACCCGCCTTGGCACAGGCCGATCAGGTTCACGCGGCCGCCCAAGTCGTCGACGACGACGTTGATCTCCGCGAGGTACGTGTCGAAGTCGAAGTCCTTCATGTCGGGCGTCGCCGGCTTCCAGTCGGTCAGGAAGATGCGCCTGCAGCCGCTGTCGCGCAAGGTGAGGATCAGGCTCTGATCCGGCGAGAAATCGGTGATGGTCGACGTGTGGCCGGCATACGGCGCATCGACGATCGTCGGCAGCCCGGTTGCGCCGGGTTTCGAGAAGTCGCGCAACTTCAGCGTGCGCAGGTCGGCCACCACGACGTTGGGGCTCGTGAACTGCGGGTGCAACTCGAAGTCGATCTTCTCGGCTTCCGCCAGAAACTTGACGTTCCGGGCCGCCAGCTTGAGCTCGGCTTCAGCGAGCTCGGCGACGCTGGCGAGCGGCCAGAACAGCGGCACGCACAGCTGCGCGGCGCGTTCTGCCACGCCGGCGATCGACGGAACGGTGAGGGTCTGGTTCGACATGTGCTTCCTCCGGAATGATTCCGAATTCATACGACGGTGCCGGTCTCGAAGGGCGCTCGAGGCGCAGGGCCTCCATCCGCACGGGCGCGCCATGCTCGAGCGGAGATGGGACCGACAACGCGCCGGCACGGCACCGGACGGGGCGAACGCTGCGACCGCCGCAAGCGGCGGCCCGCGCGTGAACGCCGACGAGATCGAGCCGGGCGTCGTGACGAGCGCGGCGCTCTCCCAACGGGGAAGCTTACTCCGTCCGTGCGAAGGAGCGATGAAGCCCAACGGCAATTCACGCTTGCTTCTTTCGGTAATATAAGCAAGTCCTGACAGGAAAGATGGCGAGCGCGCGCTATGCTGACTCATGCGCTCGCTGGCGATTACGAACCAAAAGGGTGGAAGCGGCAAGAGCACGCTCAGCGTGAACCTAGCCGTCGAGGCCGCGCGCCGCGGCGAACGCGTGCTGGTGCTCGACACGGACCCCCAGGGCTCGGCAGTCTCCTGGGCGGCGACGCGCGGAGCAGGCGACCCGGAAGTCGAGGGCGTCGAGACCGCGCGAGTCCCGATCCGGCTCTACCGGGCGCGGCGCGAAGGCATCACGCTGGTGATCATCGACACGCAGCCCCGGGCCGAGGTCCCGCTGGCGGCCTTGCTCCGGGCCGTCGATTTCGCGATCGTCCCGTTGCGGCCGAGCACCTTCGACATCGCGACGCTGCAGCAGACGCTGCGGCTCATTCTGGCCTCGGGACGCCCGGGGTGCATCGTCCTCAACAGCTGCCCGGCGCGGGCGCCGGAGATCGCCCGAACGCGCGAGGCGACCCAGGGTCTGGGTTTGACGCTTGCCCCGATCGAGCTGGGCGAGCGGCGGGCCTACATGCGAGCCGTCGCCTCCGGCCGCGGCGTCAGCGAGTTCGAACCGACCGGCCCGGCCGCGATGGAAATTGCGAGCCTCTGGTCCTACCTCGAAGGCCGGCTGGCCCCAAACGAGGAGGCGCCGCAAGCTGCGACGCCTCCCGAGGGTGCTCACTTCGCTCCCGATCCGGTGCCGGCGACCGGTGGCGAGTCGCCGGCCGCTTCAAAACTTGGGGAATCGAACGGGGCGCTGCCTTAGCAGGCTAAGAGCGACGATTCTGGCGACCACGTCAGCCGCTTCTCACCGCCAAACATCCAGGCCACGCGCCAGTAGCGGACGCCGCCCACGAGCAGCGGTGCGCTCTCGACGACCACGCCGCGGGTGGGGTGCGCCGGCGGCTTCATGACGACAGTCGCATCCGCGCCGAGCGCCGTCGTACCGGGGTTCATCAGTGGGCTTCGGGGATCGTACGACATTGATGGCTCTCCCTGGCTCTATGCGTCCCGTCTCTATCTGTTATCGGATGTGACGTGGCGCAAAACGATGGTGCCGCGTAAGGGAATTTATGCAAAAAGGCGGCGGAAGGCACCGAACGGATTGAACGGCCCCGAACCGCTAACGTTGGCGGCCTTGGCGTCCACGCCGAGGACCGGACTGCCTTCGATCTCCGGCCTAAAATGGCCCGAGGCTTCGCGCTGGGGCCCGACTCGGAAGATTTCTTCGCCGAAGTCGTTCGAGCCGATGTACGCGATGTGCAATTGCAGCGCGCGCGAGGCTTTTTTGGCTAAGACTTGCGGAAGGTCGAGGATGAGCTCGCTCACTTCGCTGCCAAAGCCGATCTTCAAGCGCCGTGCCACTTCGAGGATCAGATCGTCTTCAAGGATATTTCCGGTTGCGATCATGGCTGGTGTTGAACCCCCGCCTCGTTGTTACGTACCGTTGTCACGTACTACAGTTATCGCCCGAGTGAGGGCGGGTTTTTAGGAACGGCCGTCAGTGGTAGCGCCGGTGGTTCGTCCGGCGACGGCGCGGGACGGTTGCTCGAATCGCACGGTCAGGTTAGTCGATCGGAGCGCTTTCTTCGACGTCTCGTTCACGACGACGCATCGGCGCGGCAAGTGGGAACGAACCGTTCCGATCGTATGCGCGTAAGCTCTGTACCATTCGTGGTCTGATGCGATGCGGTCTGCTCATAGCTCGACGTGAAGGTAATCGCCTACGGTCACACATCAAGCGATTCGAAGATCGTCGATAGACTGCAGCACGCGGTTATTGCGTCTCGCCGACCTTCATAAGATCGATTGCAGCCGACCACAGAGCGAAACGATTCCGCGATGCTCATTGTGCCGAAGCGGTAAATCGCGCGACCGACGCTCGGCGCTTTCTCCGGCGCCGCAACTTCGTTCATTCCTCTCTTCCGATTCGGGGAGAGCAATTGGCCCAGCCATTGTGCGCTTTTCGCTCGCCGCTGCGGCGAACGATGCTCTCGCTTCGCGTGACCTGATGTAAGGTCGAGACGCTGGAAGCCCCAGGTGTTTGCCGGCTTGACATATTGACTTTGTGCTTGTTTTCCGTAGGATTAGGAACATGCTGTCCATCCAGAGACTACCCGAACAGGCGACACTACGATCCGCGGCTGTGCTGCGGGTCTATCTCGTCACGCGCGCCGGGCACGAGGCCGTCGTGTCGTATTCGGGCGGTTCGGTCAATCGCGAGGGTTGCGGCTGAGGCATTTGTTCGTACTCTGAACGTCGTGCAGACGGAAGGGGATCGGCAAATGCCGGTCCCCTTCCTTAGTTAACGAAAACGCTAGCGACGTGGGTGTCAAGTCGCGCTCCAAACGCGGAGACTGCGGCTCAGTTCCGTGCTGCCTTGCATTTGGTACGCACTTTGAAAACTGAAACGGTTCGTACACTACCACGGTCACGTGGAAATCGCTTCGAGGGTTCGTTGCGACGTGCGCGATCGTGATGGAACGATGGCCGAGCGGTACGAAACCGCGCGGCGAGACGCGCAAGCGTCGCGCGCGTTCGAGTCGCACTCGTTCCTTTCGGGAGTTGGCTGAGACGGTCTAGCGGCGCGCCGAAAACGCGTAGACGAGGGTTCGAGCACCTCACTCCCGGCCAATCCAAGCCAAAGCTCCGCGAGGCGCTCGCGTCGCGGAGCGATTCTACGCCCTTTGCCATCTTGAAAGGGCGGACGCGGGGATGTCGGCCAACGGTTGGCCACCTGTTTCGCAAGCAGGCAAAAGCGAGTTCGACTCTCGCCGTCTTCACCAAATGCCGGACAGCATGATGGCCATGCACCTCGTCAGTTAGCGAGATCGATGCTGGTTCGAGTCCAGCTCCGGCAGCCAAAGTGCGTGCGCGTCGCGCGCACGCACTCGCCGGCGGATGGGGAACCGGTAGACGCAGCACGCTCAGACCGTGCCGCTCGCGAGAGCGTGAGCGTTCGAGTCGCTCTTCGCCGACCATGTGTGGATATGCAAACCGGATGGAGCAGGCGCGCCGTAAACGCGTTGCGCGATGGCGCCGTTGGGAGTTCGAATCTCTCTCCACACACAAAGCTCAATCCCCGGCCGTGCGAACGCATTGGAGGGCGCCGCGCAGCGGTGCGCGACCGGTCCTGAAAACCGGGGTCACGTGAAGAGCGTGAGTGGTTCGACTCCGCCGCTCTCCTCCGTTCGTCTTCAGCCGTGGTCTTGCGCCATCCGTCGCGCGCGACCCGATCGACTATCCGCGGATCGCCAAGTGGTAAGGCATCGGTGTAACATACCGACATTCGCCCGTTCGATTCGGGCTCTGCGGACCATCGCGGGAGGCGTGGTCAGTATCACGACGAGCCTCATAACCTCGTGAAAGCCGGGCCGGCACCGGCTCCCGCAAATCCGCGGATCTCTTACAGTGGAAGTATGCCGGCGTGCCAAGTCGGCGACGCGCGTTCGATTCGCGCGATCCGCACCAACGATTTCTCAGGAAGGAGACCTCAAGTGGCCGACGTTCTCGTCCTCGATTCCAGGTGCGAGCCGTTGGATGTCGCCCGTTTGGCGCGCGCCGTCCGTTTCGTCCCGTTCGTCGGCGGGAAGCGGCACGGCGCGCGACGAGCGGCTCGCTGCCCGAGCCTGTGCTCGGCGTCGATTCGAAAAACGGGCGCGGTGGCATGGGCAGCATAGATGTCGCCGACCCGAACGCCTCGGCTCACGGCGACGCGCTGCCTTCGATGGAGCCGGCCGATCTGACCGGCCGGGCTGCGGCCCGGATTCGTGCCGCTCGCGAGGCGGCTGGAATGTCGCAAGGCCAGCTCGCAGCCCGAGCCGGGCTCAGCCGGCCGTCGCTGGCGAACATCGAGGCCGGGCGGCAGTCGATCACGTTGAAGCGGCTAGCTGCGATCGCCTCCGCGCTCCACAAGCCGTGTTCGGAGTTGATCGCGTAGCCCCGACCGCGAATGGCGCGACAAGTCTCTAACCGCCTGCGTTCACGAGACGGCGCAGCGTGCGCCGAATCGATGAGGGCGAACGCCGCCTCCTCCGCGCCGCATTCGGCGCGGAGGAGGCGACTCGCGCGGCCTCGCAGCTAACTGGGGTGGAGTCGTGTCCGCGACTCCCCTCCCTCCGATGCGATTTCGGCGCGGCTTTCCCGCGCCAGACCAAACGAGATATGCGGGACCGATGAGAGCCGTTTCGATAGCCGTAGCCTCTGCCTCGATCGGGCTGATCGCGCTGACGCTGGTTCCGGCGCTCGCCGACTACCGCCCGTTCCTCGTGCCGGCTGCGTTGGCGGCGGCGGCCGTGGTCCTCGTGAGCGTCCTCGTCGGCTGGAAAGAAGCGCCGGCGGCGTCACTCGTCCGAGTCGAATCCGTCAAGGCCGCACCCACGCCGCCCCTTGCGGCGGTCAAAGCCGCACCGCCTCCGGTCGCCACGAACCAAGCGGAGGCCGAGGTCGTCAGTTTTCTCGCGCTGCTCCAAGAGAAGGGACGCCTCGTCGACTTTGTGATGGACGACATCACACCGTATAGCGACGCGCAAGTCGGAGCAGCCGCGCGCGTCGTGCACGACGGATGCAAGGCCGTCCTGCGAGACAACTTCCGCATCGTCCCAGTCCGGGATGAGAGCGAAGGTTCGAAGGTCGCGGTCACGCCGGGATACCGCGCGGACGAATATCGTCTCGTCGGCAAGATCAGCGGTCAACCGCCCTTCACCGGAACGCTGATGCATCGCGGCTGGAAGACCGAAACGGTGAAGCTTCCGAGAATGCTGCGGACGGACGAGGACCGGCTTCCGGCGATCGCGCCCGCCGAGGTCGAGCTTCAGTAGCACTGCTGCGTCATGAAAAGCACATTCAGTTTCGGGATCGATCTAGGGACGACCAACAGCGCCATCGCAATCACGGACGTCGAAAGCGACCGCACCGAGGTCGTCGACGTCACGCAGGTCCTGGGGCCGAACAGCGTCGGCGAAAGGCGCGCGTTCCCGTCGGCCCTCTACATTCCGCACAAAGACGAATTTCGCGACGACGCCTTTCGGTTGCCGTGGGAAACGGAGGCGCGCTACAGCACGATCGTCGGTCAGTTCGCGCGCGACCACGGCGCGCAGGTCCCCGACCGTCTCGTGACGTCGGCGAAATCGTGGCTTTCGAATCCGCACGTCGATGCCCGGCAACGGACGCTGCCGTGGAATTCGCAGATCGAAGAGGAGAAGCTGTCCGCCTTCGAGTGCTCGCGCCGCTACCTCGAGCACCTCAAGGAGGCGTTTTTGTACGCGCAACGTGCGAAGGGCTCGGAGCGGACGCTTTCCGACGGCGTAACCGTCGTAACCGTGCCCGCCTCGTTCGACGAAGTGGCGAGAAATCTGACGGCCGAAGCCGCCGAGGCGGCCGGCCTCGGCAAAGTCATTCTGCTCGAAGAGCCGCAGGCGGCATTCTACGCCTGGATCGCACAGGCCGCCAAGGAGTGGCGAACGCAAGTCGGACGCGGCGACATCGTGCTGGTCTGCGACGTCGGTGGCGGAACGGCGGACTTCAGCCTGATTGCCGTCAGCGAGCGCGACGGCGTCCTCGAGTTGGAACGCATCAGCGTCGGCGAGCACATCCTGCTCGGCGGCGACAACATGGACCTCGCGCTGGCCTACACGCTGAAAGCGCAACTGGAGGCGGAAGGCAAGTCGATCGACGCATGGCAGCTGCTCGCGCTCGTGCACGCCGCCGCGGGCGCCAAGGTCGCGCTGTTCGACGACGAGTCGCTGGGCGCGGCACCGATCAGCGTACCTTCCCGCGGCTCGAGTCTGTTCGCCAAGACTTTGTCGACGGCGCTCGACCGCGCGACCCTCGAATGCGTCGTGCTCGAAGGCTTTTTCCCGCTGACCGGGCCGGCGGATTTTCCGCAGGAGGCACGCAACGTCGGCCTGCGGGAATTCGGCCTGCCGTACGCAGCCGACGCCGCGATCAGCAAGCACTTGGCGCGTTTTCTCGCGCGAAGCCTGGCGAACGTTCGAGCCAGCGAGTCGCTCAGCGCGCTCGTCGGCGAACCTGCCGATTCACAGACGTTTCTCGCGCCGACGTGCGTGCTCTTCAACGGCGGCGTGTTCAACGCCGCGCCGATCCGCCGGCGCGTGCGCGATCTGCTTGCAGCCTGGACGCAAGGGAGTCCCGTACGTGAATTGGAGGGCGTTCAACTCGACCTCGCGGTTGCCAAAGGCGCGTCGCTCTACGGACGAAATCGCATCACCGGGAAAGGCGTGCGCATCAAGGCCGGCACGGCGCGCTCGTACTACATCGGGTTGGAGACGTCGATGCCGGCCGTGCCGGGTTTCAAGCCGCCCGTGAAAGCCCTCTGCGTCGTCCCGCAAGGCATGGAAGAAGGCTCCGAACTGTTGATCGCGGACCGCGAATTCGGCCTCGTGACCGGGCAGCCGGCAGACTTCCGCTTCTTCTCGTCGGAAGCGCGCAGCGGCGACAAGCCCGGTCAAATTTTACCCGATGCGGAACGCGAGCTCGAGGAGACGGGGCTGCTGCAAGTCGAGCTGCCCTCCATCGACGGTCTGCCCAACGGGCAGGCCGTCCCCGTGCAGATCAACTCCGTCGTTACCGAGCTCGGCACGCTCGAACTCTGGATGAAGCACACGAACTCCGATCGCCGTTGGAAGGTCGAGTTCGCGGTTCGCACCGAGTAACCGCGCGTCGCGCGGCGTCACGTCGTCATGGCTCGAGCGCGTTTCAGCATCGGCATCGATCTCGGCACGACGAATAGCGCGCTCGCCTTCGTCCCGCTCGACGGGGATGTCGCGTCCGAAGTCTTAGCGATCCCGCAATGGGATGCTCCGGCCGTCGTGACCGATGCGCCGACGCTGCCGTCGTTTCTGTATCTCCCCCACGATGCGGAGGCCGAGCGCTTCGGGGGCTCGGGCGCCGGCGATCACGCGTGGGTCGCGGGAAGGCTTGCGCGCGCGAACGCCGCGGAGTTTCCGGGCCGCGTCGCGCACTCGGCGAAGTCGTGGCTCTGCCATCACGCCGCCGACCGGACGGCACCGTTTCTTCCCTGGGGCTCCGACGAGCTCGCGCGCGAGCAGAAGATCTCACCGGTACGGGCTTCGGTGCTGCTGCTCGCCGCTTTGCGCGATGCGTGGAACGTTCGCTTCGCCGAGCGCGGCGCGGAGTTCGCGTTCGATTCGCAAAGCATGACGCTGACCGTTCCCGCGTCGTTCGATGCGGCGGCGCAGCGCTTGACCTTGGCGGCCGCGCAAGAAGCCGGTTTTCCTGAGAGCCTGCGACTGCTCGAGGAACCGCAGGCGGCCTTCTATCGCTGGCTGGAGCAGCACGACCCGCTCAGCGAACTAAGCCGTCTGGCGGACGGCGCCGGGGAGACGAATCACGTTCTGGTCGTCGACATCGGCGGGGGCACGTCGGATTTCAGCTTGTTCGCGTTTCGTCCGAACGCCGAGCGCGGCGGCTCGGGCATCGAGCGAATCGCCGTGAGCAACCACATCCTGCTCGGCGGCGACAACATGGATCTCGCGCTCGCTCACCGTCTCGAACCGCAGCTGACCGGCGCCGACGATGGGCTCTCGGCCGGACAGTGGGCGTATCTGGTCGCCCGCTGCCGCGACGTCAAGGAACGAGCATTGTCCGGCGAAGGCCCAGCCGACGAGCCGTTCAGCGTTTCGATTCCTGGGCGCGGCTCGGGCCTAATCGCGGGCGCGCGCTCGGCGCATCTCTCGCGCAGCGAGATCGAGAAGCTGCTGCTGGAAGGCTTCTTCCCGGAATGCGCTGCGGACGAGACGCCACTCCAAACGAAAACGGCGCTCGGCGAGTGGGGGCTTCCGTACGCGGCCGACCCCGGGGTGACGCGTCACCTCGCCGATTTTCTCCGCGACCGTCCCGCCGTAGGCGCCGTGCTGTTCAACGGCGGCGCGCTGGCGCCGCGCTCGTTGCGTCAACGGATCAGCCAACAGATCGGCAAGTGGCAAGGCTCCCAAGCGCCCCTCGTCCTGGAAAACCCGGAGCCTCAGTTCGCGGTCGCACGCGGGGCAGCGCGCTTCGGCCGCATCGCTCATTCGAGGGCGCAACGCATCAAGGCGCGTTCCGCGCACGCCGTCTTTCTGGAAGCGCACCGTTCGCTCTCGGCGGACGCCGAGCCGAAGGGTGCGCCGTCCCTGGTCTGCATCCTTCCGAAAGACGCCGACGCCGAAGAGACGTTCGAGCTCGGCGATCTCGCGCTCGAATTGCGAATCAACGTTCCCGTGCGCTTTCGCGCCTATTCCTCGACGCGTCAGGGAGCCACGCGAGCGGGCGACGTCGTCGAGTGGAACGCGCGCGACTTTGCGGCGCTGCCGCCGCTCGAAACCGTCGCGAAGGTGGCGGAACCGGCGCGAGCCGCGAGCGGCGAGACGGTGCCGGTCAGCCTGAGCGCCAAGCTCAACGAGTTGGGGTTGCTTGCCGTAACCTGCACGAGCGAAGATCCCGCGATCCGCCAGTCATGGCCGCTCGAATTCAACCTACGACTGCACGACGACGGCAAGAACGCCGCGGCCGAAGCGCTCTCCGGCTCAGAAACCGCGAGCCAGGGCGAACCCAACGTTTCGCGGACCGCGCTCGACGCAGCCCGCACCCGCATCGAGACGCTCTTCGCTCAACCGCTGAACAAACGCGACAAGCTGACCGCGACGCGGCTGATAAAGAGCTTGGAGACGATCTTCGGCGTGCCGAAGAGCGAGTGGAACGTCAGCCTCCTTCGTTCGCTCTGGTCGACGCTGGAACGCTACACGGCGTGCCGCCGAAACTCGGTCGAACACGAAGAAGCGTGGCTCATCCTCGCAGGTTTTTTGCTGCGCCCGGGTTTCGGCGCGGCCCTCGACGGCGAGCGGATCGACCGCCTTTGGCAACTGCTCGAGTCGGGACCGGCTTTCGCCAATAGGCAACTCAAGCTGCAAGAGTACATTCTCTGGCGCCGCGTGAGCGGCGGTCTGTCGAGCGAACGCCAGGAGCGAATCCTGACCGCGGAGATCGACAAACTGCGCCGGCAAGAGAGCCCTCCGCCCGATCTCGTTCTGCTGGCAGGCTCCCTCGAGCGCATCGGCCTCGAAACGAAAACGGAGCTGGTCGAACGCTTTATCGCCGTCGCGTCCAAACTGGTTGCGGAAGAACGTCACAGCGCCCATTTGCTCGCGGCGCTCGGCCTCTTGCTCAACCGGTCGCCGCTCTACGCGGGCCCGGAGACGGTGGTCTCGGCCGATCTCGTCGAGCGAGCCTACGACGCCTTCTCAAAGTTCGACTGGGCCGAGCCGAAGCTGGTCGAGCTGCAAACCGCGTTCCTGCGCGCCGCACGCGTCGTCAACAATCGAACGCTCGAAGTATCGAAATCGCTGCGGGAGCGCATTGCAAGCAAGCTCGAGCGCTCGGGCGTGCCGCCTGCGCGGACGGCTCCCCTGCGCGGCTACATGCCGATGGAACGCTCCGATCGCGCCGGGCTTCTGGGAGAGTCGCTTCCGCCGGGCCTCATCTTGCGCGAAGGTTAGATTCTCAGAGGCGCCTCGGACGTTCGCCGCCGTCGTCTGACGGTAGACGATCGTCGGTCTCGGTCTCGGTCTCGGTCTCGGTCTAGGCTCGCCAAGTAATCGTCGCGCTGGGGTCGGCAGTAAGTATAAAGAAAGACGGGTCGCCTCAGCGCCCGTCCTTTCGTGCTCGCTCGTTTGGTGAGGAAGGCGCTACAGATGCGCCTTGGGGCTGACGAGCGCCATCGCCCACCCTTGGGCTGTGCGCGTCCGGACGAGGTACCCGTCTTGCGTGCGGTCGTAGATCTGGAAGCCCGCTCTGAGAGCGGCGGCTAGCGAATCGAACACCATGAGACCTGCCATCGTCGGTTCCTCCTTTCCGTTTTCGTTCCTTACCACTATAACGGAGTTCGTGCCGAAAAGTGTACGTGCTTCAGTTATGATTGCATTAGCGTTTGGAAAGGTTCATGATACCGACGGCAGCAACCGAGTGGCGTTCTCAGAAAAATCCCAGGATTTGTGCGACCTGCAGCTACGTGCCGCATATGGGTTCGTTGCGTGCCCGCACCGTAGCGCAGGCGTAGCCTTCGCGAGCGAACCCCTGAGACCCGGAGCTCAGTCGACGAGGATTGCAGAGTCGATACGCTCGACCGAGGCGATCGAACTGACGACCGTCCGGGCGATGCGGTCCAACTCTAAGCGCTGATAATTGTCGAGCTCCGCCGCGTCGATCGCGCCGAAACTGCCGGCGGCCTCATGCATCAGAAAGGCGTAAAATGCGACTTGCACGAGGTAGCTCGTACGCATTCGGGTGAGCCCGGCTGCTTGGTAGTCGACGCTCGTGAGCAGGCGCGCAATATGGCGGTTGTCGACGTTCACGAAGATCGAGTAATCGTCGCTCGACTCTCCGACGAGAGCGACGCTGGTGTCGTCGAAGCCGTACTTCTGCCACTGGACGCGATAGACTTCGAAGACGTTGGGCACGCGGAGGCGCTTGTTGCCGGCCTTTTCCGAGGGTGCCGGCTCGGGCGGATCGACGACGACAAAGGCCGCATCGTCGACGTGAACTGTCCCCTCGGCGTCGGTCAATCGCACCGTGAAGCGGCCGGTGTCGCCGGAGACGCCGAGCGTACGCACGGTGATACGCGCGCGGCCCCCGCGAAAATCGGAGGCACGCAGCATTTCGAGCGATTCGAGCGGCTGTGGCACCAGCACGAGCCGGGCCTCTTCATGAAGCGCGAGATACGCGTCGGGTGCGTCGGACTCGAGCGAGATGCGGCTCTTGCGCCCGGCTGCCAGTCGCAGGGGCGTTTCGATGGCGGCGAGCCGCACGAAGGTCGGGTGCGCGAGCGTCGGCAACGGCTCTTGCGGCACGCCGTCATGAGCGCCGGGTTCGGCGTGGGCCGCGATGCCGCCGTTTTTGCCGTTGCGAGCGGCGGCCGCACCCGGTTCGTCGCCGGGGCGGAACTTCTCCATCAATTCGGCGAAGCGCTTGCGCAGACGCTTCTGATCGGTCGCATTCTGCCGATCGAGCAGACGTCTGCGGCGCTCCGCGTTCGCGCGTGCGAGTTCCGGATCGTCGAGTAAGGCGTCACGCACCCCGTCGAGCAGCGCACGGTAACGTGCGCCGCGCTTGAGACGGTCGCGCGTCGTGGAGAGCAACTCGCGTTTTGCGCCCGGAGAAAGACCGTCGAGCTCGATCGAGACGATGAGCGACGATTTCAAGTAGGGCAGGCGCAACGTCTCGACGATGAAGCGCCGGTCTTCGGTGCCGTGGGTCTGGCCGAAATTCGTCAGCAGGACCGGACGTTCGGGATTTGGGTGCAAGGCATCGTCGTCGCGCGCGAGCACCCAGTATTGCACCCGCACGAGGCCCTCGCATGCATTGCGGCCCAGCGGAAACGCCATGGAGTGACGATATTCGACGGTGCCCGCGGCATCTTCGAGTTCGGCGATGCGTCCGCGCACGATCTCGGGCGTGCCGCCAAGCATGCCGTGCGATTCGACGAGCGTGAACGGCAGGACCGGATCGAACAAGGCGGCGCGAAGCGCGCGCAGACCCTCGCCGCCGAGATCGTAGTCGAAATGACGCACGAGCGTGCCGCGGGTGAAGCCGAGCGTGCCTGCGGTCAGCGTCGCAAGGGCTTTCGACTTCGCCCGCACGAGGTATTCGTAGCGGCCGTTCTTGTTTCGATGCGGATCGAGCGAACGATAACGAACCAACGTGACGCCGATCGCCGAGTCGTCGCTCGCCGAGGCGATGAGGCTGCCGCCCGGTGCGAACGCGAACGTCGTCGAGCCGCCCTGACCGTAGGCGCCGGCCAAATACGGCTTGTCGATCTTGTTGCTGTTCGCGAGGTTCAGGATCGTCTCGGGCATCTGCTCGGGCGCGATCCCGGTGCCGAAGTCGCGCACCTCGAGCGTCGGGCGCTCGCGCGCGGCGCCGTCGCAGGTTCGGACGACGACGCGCGCCGCGAGGTCGCGAGCAGCCGCGGCGTCGAGATGCGTGAGCCGCCCCTCCGGAATCGCGAAGAGCCGGCGCGCCGCATCGCGCGGCGTATCGAGATCGGCGCGGATAGCCGGGGCGACGGCGTTCGCGGCGAGGTCGACCACCGCGTCAAGCGCATTGGTGACGCGTTCGACGAATGCCAGCCCCGGCTCGCTGCCGATGTTGACCAGTCCGAAATTCCCTTCTTTGTCGCCGAGCGGACGCCACGCGAACCCGCCCGCGCTGGTGAGCGCGCGGACGGCCTCACGCGCCTCGGCGAGCGTCGACGCGCCGAGAAGGGCCTCGAGCGCTTCACTCTCGGTCACGCGTTATGCGAGCCCCTCACCTTGCGCCGAGACCGCGAGCCGGGTGTCGAACGAGAGAAGGCGTAGTTCCGGCAACTCCGCGTGAAGCGCCTTGGCGGCGCAGAGATGCCATAGGTCCGCCCCGCGCAGCGGCCACTTACGGGACAATTCCCGAGCAATTTGCCAATCAGGTGACACGTTGACGCGACGCCACGGGCCCATTTCAAGGACTTCGCGTGCGCTTTCAACCAGCGCTGCGCTCGCGGCTTTCTCGCGCTCTATTCTTGCCATCACCGCCTGCGTTTCGTTCCAGGCGAGCGATGAGAGGAGGTGGAGGCCTGCGCTGCGGGCGCGTGCCGTCGCGGCGTCACTGTTCGCGTCACGAAAGAGGGCCGATAGAATGGCCGAGGTCTCCCAATACGTGACGTCCGCGGCGCGCGCGATCACGCGCCGCGATCCTTGCGAAGACACTGCTGGGCGAATTCAGGTTCGATCCGCAGGGGAGGAGGCACCGTACGCACCTCGCGAGGAGCGGGTTCCAGCAAACCGGCCTCTTCGAGCCGGCGTAGGCGCTCGGCCAGTGACGTGCCGCTTTCCGCAACCGGAACGAGCTTGGCAACGGGCATTCCGCGCTCCGTAATGATCCACGCCTGACCGCGCTTGACGTCGCGCAGCAACTCGCTCAAGTGCGCCTTCACCTCGCGGATCCCGGCTGCCCGAACTCGCATGTCAGCCTCCTGTGGTTCTTGTGACTACATCGATGGTCGCTCCGCCGGCTCCCAATGTCAACTCGTGGCAGTCAACTCGTGACTGGAAAGTATGGCAATATGGGAGATGGCGACCCGAAAGATGACCTTGCAAGTCCGTCTCCCTGGTGGTCGTACCGCCGCTGGGGGTTCGAGGCGCTCGCCGCGCAAGGCCGCCGAGCCGAAGCGCTGCGCTATGCCGAGGCCTCGCGCGGTCGCAGTGAAAACGACGTTGCGATTTCCCGGGCTTGCGAGGAACTGCTGCTCGCGTCCGGCTTCGCCGACGAAGCCTATGCGCGCTATGCGCTCGTCTCGGTCTCGCAGGAGACGACGTATCTCGCGCAATATCGCGCGCTCGCCAAAAGATATCCGCGAAAAGCGCCGGAGGAATTGCTGGCCGACCTCGTCGCAACGACGCCGGGCAACGAAGGCAAGTGGTTCGCGACGGCCAAGTCGGCCGGCCTCTTTGACGAAGCCGTGCGGCTGGCGAACCTGTCGCCGTGCGATCCGCTAACGCTCGCCCGCGCTGCGCGCGACTTCGCCGACGAGAACCCGGCCTTCGCGCTCGAGGCGAGCGTCGCCGCGCTGCGCTGGATCGGCAAGGGCTACGGATACGAGATCGCGGTAATCGACGTCCTCGGTGCGTATCGCAGCGGCCAGCGCGCTGCCGAGAGGCTCGGCGCGGCGGAGGCGTTCCAGTCGCGCGTCCGCGCGATAGTCGCCGCCGGCGACGGGTTTCTCAAGACCGCGCTGGCGCCGACCCTAACCGCCGAAGCTCGGTCAGCGAAGCCCGCGTCTTAGGCGAGGGCCTCGCCTTTTGGCGGTCGGTAGGCGCACGATGCGGCCGCAACTAACCTCTTCATCGGCTAACACATCTTAAGGACAAATCCGTCGCAAGCGGAGGCTGATGAAGGCGGACGGGGTCAGGGGAACGGTGGCGGTCACCGATACGCGCTGGTTCGAATTCCTCAGAGGCCGGCCGGCGCTCGACGAGGTGAACTTCTGGCGTCCGACGGCGACCCGGGTGAACGACCTGCCCGGAACTCCGTGGTACTTCAAGGCCAAGGCGCCGATCAACAAGATCGTCGGCGGCGGGTTCTTCGCGCACTACACCAGCATGCCGGTCGCGATGGCGTGGGAATGCTTCGGCGAGAAGAATGGCGCGCCCGATTATCAGGCCTTCGCGTGGTCCCTGAGCAGGCTTCGGAACGATTCGACGGCAGCTTACCCGCCCTCAACATTCGGTTCGACCGTGATCGGGTGCGTCGTCCTATCATCACCGTTCTTCTTTCGCGATGACGAGTTCGTCCCGGTGCCGAGCGACTTTCAACCGAGCACCCAGGTGCGGAAGACCTACGATCTCGGCGGCGGTGAAGGCCTGCTCCTATGGAAGCGCGTGCAAGAACGCCTGCGGGTTCCATCTGCCACGGGGGTAAGCCCGCTTGCGGCCGCCGGCCTGGCGTACGGCGATCCTCGTCTTGTGCGGCCGCGCCTCGGTCAGGGCGGGTTTAGGACGGTCGTCCTCGACGCGTACGGTCGCCGTTGCACGGTTACCGGCGAGCGAACGTTGCCTGCCCTGGAGGCAGCCCATATTCAGCCTTACGCCGTCGTTCAGCAACACGAGGTCACCAACGGCCTCGCTCTTCGGTCCGACATCCACCGTTTGTTCGATCAGGGCTATGTGACTGTCGATCCAAGCCTGCATTTTCGCGTCAGTCGGGCTATTCGTGAGGAGTTCGAAAACGGCCGCGACTACTACGCGCTGCACGGGCAAGAGATTAGGCTGCCTGCGGAGTCCGACAATCGCCCGCACCTGACGGCGCTCGACTGGCACCTATCGACGGTCTATCTGGGGGACTGAGCGGGACATGGCGCGTCCGGTTCACAATCTGAGAATGCTCGCTTAGCCCTGGCTCAAGGCTCCGTCAGCCTCTCTGAGGGCACGCGTCGTGGTCTGCTAGCTGTCGCGCCGCTTCACATGGCGTGGTCCCCCATATTATCGCAGCGCGCACTCGGCCTCAAGTGTTCGAGCGATATATGGCGCGCACCAGTTCAAACGGGGGAACTGTGAGATATGATAAGAGGGCTTAACAATGTCGCTAGAGTCTCTCCAGCGGAACTATCCTGATCATGCCGGATACCGTCACTTCCTGATAACGGACGTTACGCGGATGAATGCTGGCCAAGTGTGCGTCGCCAGTATCGACCTCCATACGAAGAAAATAGCTCGGCCTCTGCAATGGAATCACTCAAACTGGCCCGAGACCCTGGTGGAGGAGGGACTCACGCCAGGGCGGATTGTCCGGCAACGGATTCGCAAAGAGCAGAACCCTCAGGGCCTTCCACATGAGACGGAGGATGTTCAGCTCACCGATGACTTTCAAATTCTGGGGAAGTGTCTGGGAGAGCCGGAGCTGTTCGCGGTCCTACTTCCCATCGTTGACGCGTCGGTTGCAGCGATTTTCGGCGAAGCGCTCGTCGGGAGCAAATTCGTGCCGGAGCATTCCCGGGTCCGCTCCCTCGGGCGCGTTCGCGCCGACACAAGGTCAGTGACCGTCTATCTGGACCGTGACCGGCCGAGGATTGACTTCCGCGACGGGCAAACCAATTACGATGTTCCGGTCACGGACTTGAGGGTGAGGAGAGCCTTTGATGCGGGCGCGATTGAGCTGGTGGAGCGGGCGATCAGGACAGCCGCCGGCTGCGGCAGCGCGATGATCATCGGCCTAGGTCTGGCGCGGCCCTGGGCGGGTTCATCCAATGACTTCAGCCCGAAACGCTGCTATCTCCAGGCGAACGGCTTGATCTTTCCTTTCGAAGCGGGCTTGGCGCGTCGCCTTGCTTAGCAGGGTGCGGAAAAACCCGCGCACCAGTCGCGACGTGGCTTTTCCGCCGGCTCTTCGTCGCCGCCTCGGTTACAATGCGCCTCGGCATTGCGTCCTCGGCGGCTCCTCGATCCGGCGGAAAATCCGCGCCGCTTTGTGGCACGGGGGTTTTTCCGCACCCTGTTAGCGAAACGCCCGGAGAAATGCGCCGCTCGATTTATACGGTCGGCTACGGAAACCGACCGATCGATGAAGTCCTGTCTCTGATCGCTCACTACGGCGTGCAGGTCGTCGCCGACGTCCGCTCGTGGCCCTATTCGGCCCGGTTTCCCGATTTCTCTCGAGAGGCGTTGAGCGCTCACCTCAAGCAGGCTTCAGTCATGTACGTCTTTCTGGGCGACGAGCTGGGCGCAAGGCCGACCGACCCCGATCTGTATGTGGCAGGTCGGGTTTCGTACGAGGCGATGGCGCGGTCCTCCGCGTTCCGCGGTGGTATCGAGAGAGTCGAGCTCGGAATCGAGAAATATCGCTGCGCGTTGCTTTGCGCCGAAAAGGATCCCTTGGATTGTCATCGCGCGGTCCTCATCGGACGGTGCCTGCAAAGCGAGGGAATCGAGGTTCAACATATCGATGCTTCCGGGGAGATCGAAGCGCAGGAGGCGCTAGAGTGGCGCTTGCTTCGGCGCTACAAGCTGGAACAGGTTCCACTGTTCGACTCGGTCTCGAGCAAAGCCGCAACTGACGAAGCCTATGCACGGCGCGGCAAAGAGCTGGCATACGACATCGATGCCGCCTATCGTGCCAGGCGCGACGAATGACGCTCTTTACCATCGGATTCACGCAAACGACGGCGCGCGGGTTCTTCGAGAGAATCACAGCCGCGGGAGTTCGCATCGTCCTCGACACGCGCATCCATCGTGACAGTCAACTTTCCGGGTTCGCCAAGGCCGTGGATCTCGAGTACTTTCTTGCCGAACTTAGCGGGAGCGCGTATCGCGCGGAGCCCATCTTCGCGCCGACGGCTGAGCTTCTCAAACAGTACCGGGACAAACAATTGAGCTGGAAGGAGTATGAGGAGCGATACCGCTTGCTCCTCTACGAGCGACATCCGAAAGACGTGCTGAAGCCAGAGGACCTGGACGGAGCATGCCTCTTGTGCTCCGAACACAAACCCGACCTTTGCCATCGTCGACTCGCCGCCGAGTACCTGTGCGACGCTTACCGCGGCGCTAGCCCGTTCGAAATCGTTCACCTTTGAGCCCGTTTGGGGCCAAGTTGCGTGCGCGCGGCGATCGAGAATCCGGCTCAACACGCCACTTTTGTTCGGAAGGCATGCGCGATCTTACGAACCGCTCCGTGGCTTTGTCCACGAAGTAGACGTAGCAGAGTTTCATGCTGCGAGTCAACAGAACGCGATAGGTGTTCTTGACGAAATCCGTAAAGTGCGGGCCGGCGCGCGCGACGACGTTATCGCTCGAAGCCGATGGAACTCCGACCCAGGCTTTCTCGGTCCAATCGTAACGGAGGTCTTCCGACGAGACGCCGACGTAGTCGAATTCGAAGCCTCTTAGAAACGTTGCGCCTTGGGAAGATCGAGGCCCAGGTCGCCGGCTCAGCGATAACTGAAGGGATCCTCGGGCGGCGACAAACGTTGCCAGCGCAGGACCGCCAATTCGGGGCCGGCGGCCGACCAGACGATCTTGCCGTTTGCTAGGAGCCACGTGCCGTCGGGGACGGGCAGCGGTTGCTGCGTGCATACGGCGACCGGAACTGCGTCGGCGCGGCAGCACGTGATCACGAACCGTTGCAGGATCGTCGACGAGCCGCTGCGGTACGATACGCCGGTGAACGTGATGCGTTCGCCGGGGAACGCGTCGCCGAGCGTCGTCTCGGTGGCGACGTAGGAGGGAGGTGGCGAGCCGAGGGCGAGCGCAGCGAGGAGCCCCGCGGGTACGAACCAACTCGACGGCGTGGCCGCCCTTGCGCTTCGGCCGCACACGACCGCAAGCGGCACGGCCGCTGCGACGACGGGAACGAAATGCGGCGAGACGAGGCCGGCCCCGCCGTGAAGGGCGAGGCCGCCACAGGCCGCCGCTAACAACGCGAGGGCGAAGTGTCCCTTGCCTTGGGGGCGCCCCGATGAGCGCGGCGAGGTTGGCGCGCGCGTCGAACGCGCGCTCGCGGTGAGTCCGGTCGCGGCGAGCCCGGGCGTGGTCAGTCCCGCCGTCAGTAAGACCGCCAGCGACGCCGCCGGCACGGCCGACCGCAGCGCGGCGGCGATGGCGATCGCCGCGCTTGTGCACGGGAGCAAGACCCCGACGAACCCGCCCGTAACGAGGCCGGCCACGATCGCGAGCGCCGGCGCGATGTAAGACGAACCAGGCAACCGTAGGGCTTCGACCACCAGCGATGCAAGCGCCGCTCCCGACCCGATAACCAACAACTCATCGAGCGGCCCCGCTCCCATTTCCCCGTCGTGGCGCGACGGTCCGGATCGCATCGCCAGCAGAACGCCCGCGGCAAGACGCGCCAGCGCCACCCACGGTCCGAACGACAGCCAGCAGAGCGCCGTCGCCGGCAGGGACAGCGCCCCCGGGACACCCCGCACGCAGCCGCACGACGCCATTCCCACCAGCCAGCGCAGCGACGTTCCTCGGAGGAGGTGCGCGGCAAGAACGAAGGGCGTCGCTTCGAACATGGTACCGGCCGCCGAGGCCAGCGCGCCCTGCAACGTTGCAGGCGTCACGATGGCGAGCACGCCTGCGACGGCGAGCAGGCGGACCGCGGGGCGGATTGCGCTCAGCTGAGGCATGCCGGGCGTTCGCGAGACGGGCGAGCGGAGCTAGCCGGAAAATCGACTAAGAAGGACTCGATGACCAAGATCGCCGCCCCCCGGGGAACGGCAGACCTCTATCCCCCCGAGAGCGCGCGTTGGCAAGCCCTCGAGTCGCTCATCCCCCGGATCGCGCGCCGTTTCGGGTACGGCGAGATCCGCACGCCCATGTTCGAGGCGACCGAGCTGTTCGTGCGCGGCGTCGGTGAGACGACCGACGTCGTCGAAAAAGAGATGTATACGTTCACCGACAAGGGCGGACGCAGCCTTACCTTGCGCCCCGAGTGGACGGCCCCGGTCGTGCGTGCCATGCTCGAGCACAACCTCTTCACCCTCGGGCCGCAGCGGCTGTATTACATCGGTCCGTTCTTCCGCTACGAGCGTCCGCAAGCGGGGCGCTACCGTCAGGCCAATCAGTTCGGCGTCGAGTGTTTCGGCTTCGCCGAAGCCGAGGCCGACGTCGAGGTCATCCAGATCGCCCACGAGCTGCTCACCGCCCACCGCATCCCCGGTGTCATGCTGCACGTGAACTCGATCGGCGACACCTGCTGCCGTCCGCGCTACCGGCAGGCGCTGCTCGACTATTTCCGGCCGCACCTCGCGGGGCTGTCGGCCGATTCACAGCGCCGGCTCGAACGCAATCCGCTGCGCGTCCTCGACAGCAAAGCGCCCGAAGATCAGGCGCTGGTCGCGGGCGCACCGACCTTCCTCGACATGCTCTGCGAAGCGTGTTCGGCGCATTTCGCGCGCGTCAAGACGCTGCTCGACGCGGTCGGCATCCCGTATCGCGTCCAGCCGCGTTTGGTGCGCGGCTTCGACTATTACACGCGGACCGTCTTCGAGTTCATCTCCGATGCGCTGGGCGCGCAGAGCACCGTGTGCGGCGGCGGCCGCTACGACGATCTCGTGCGCTCGCTCGGCGGCCCGGCGACGCCCGCGGTCGGCTTCGGCCTCGGCATCGAGCGCTTTCTGATGGTGCTGGAGAAGAGCGGCGTCGAAGCGGCGCCGCCGGCGGCCGGCATCGCGGTCATCGCACTCGGCCCGGATGCGCGCGACCGCATCGTGCCGCTGGTCGCGGAGCTGCGTCGCGCCAGCGGCGACGTGCCGATCGTGGTCGACTATCACGAGGGCAAGATCGGCGCGCACTTCAAGCGCGCCGAGCGCGCCCGCGCGCGGGCGGCGGTGATCCTCGGCGACGACGAGCTCGCGCAGGACCAAATCGTCGTGCGCGACATGCTCGCGCGCACGCAGGAACGGCTCGCGCTCGACGGGCGGCTGGCCGACGCGATCTTGAGCTGGTATGCGGCCCTGCCCTTGGCCGAGACCGCCATCCGGGAGGCCGTATGAGAAGCGAACGCGACGCGCTCGGCAGGATGCTCGACATCATGCGCGAGCACGACCTCGACGCGCTCACCGTGCGCGTGGGCAAGTCGACCTACGAGCTCGTCCGGCGCGCGGAAGCTCCGCTGGCGTTCGGGGTCGTCGGGTCCGAGAATGCGGCACAGCAAGCGGCCGGCCCACCGGCGCTGCACGGGCAGCACGCGGGAGCGCACTACAAGAAGGTCACGGCTCCCATCATCGGCGTGTTCTACACCGCGCCGGCGCCGGGCGCCGAACCGTTCGTCGAGGTGGGATCGGAGGTCGAAGTCGGCCAAGTGCTCTGCATTCTCGAAGCCATGAAGTTGATGAACGAGATCACGAGTGACTACGCGGGCACCGTCCAGCGCATTCTTCCGGGGAACGGGGCGCTCGTGTCGCTTGGTGAGGAGCTATTTTGGATCGAACCGTAGCCTCGAGCGCGCGCCGCACCTTTCGTGAGATGCTCGACGACCGCCGCGGTCTGCTCGATGCCGACCGCTACGAAGCGGTCGTCGAACGCATCGCGCGCACGCTGATCGCCGCCTTCAACGCGGGCCGCAAAGTGCTGTGGTGCGGCAACGGCGGGAGCGCCGCCGACGCGCAGCATCTCGCGGCCGAGTTCAGCGGACGGTTCCTGCGCGAGCGGCGGGGCCTGCCCTCGGAAGCGCTTTCGGTCAACACGTCGGCGCTGACGGCGATCGCCAACGACTACGGTTACGACCGCGTCTTCGAGCGCCAAGTCGAGGCCTTCGTCCTGCCGGGCGACGTGCTGATCGGCATCACCACCAGCGGCAACTCGAAGAACATCGTGTTCGCGCTCGAAGAAGCGAAGAAGCACGGCGCGACGACGATCGCCTTCACGGGGAACGGCGGCGGCAAGGTCGCGGAGATCGCCGACATCGCGCTCGTCGGTCCCGACGGCTATTCGGCGCTCGTCCAGGAAGTCCACATCACGCTCGGCCACATCATCTGCGACCTCGTCGAGCAATCCCTCTTCCTGCGCGACGAGGAATAGGCTCGTGCTCGCGCTTTTGCTGCTCGCCTTTGGCGCGACGGTTGCCGCCGCGCCGGCCGTGCCCGTGAAGGTCGCGCCGGTCGCGGCCGGTGGGTCGTGCGTCACCAAGCTGGTCGACCTGCACAAGGGGAGCGGCGACAAGCTCTTCACCTCGCGCTATTCGTTCGACGGCGCCTGGGCGCTGGGCACCTGGAGCGCCGGGAGCGTGAAGGGGCAGTCGCTCTGGCAGCGGCGCGGCGAGGCCTGGTGCAAGGTCGTGGGCGGCTCCGCGCTCGACGCTACCGACATTCAGGGCTACGGCGTGCCGTCCGGCGTCGCGCACCATCTCAGCACGTTGCAGCCGCCGACCCGGATTCGCGGCCATTAACAAACCGGCGGCGTTTCTGGACCGCGACGGCACGCTGATGGAAGACTCGGGCTTCATCGGCGATCCGGCTGCGGTGCTCGTGCTCGACGGCGTCGTCGATGCGCTGCGCCTGCTGGCGGACGCGGGCTTCGAGCGCATCGTCGTCACCAATCAGTCCGGCGTCGCGCGAGGCTATTTTGCCGATGCCGACGTCGAGCGCGTCAACGCCGAGCTCGCGAGCCGGCTCGCGAAGGCCGGCGCGACGATCGACGCCTTCTACTATTGCGCGCACCTCGAGGCGTGCGATTGCCGTAAGCCGCATCCCGGATTGGTGCGGCGCGCGGAGCTCGAGCGCAAGCTCGACCTCGCGCGCAGCGTCGTCTTCGGCGACCGCGGCAGCGACATCCGGCTGGCGCACAACGTCGGCATTCCGGGCATTCTGGTCAACGAGCTGCCCGGCTACGACGGTCCGCCGCCCCTCTACCGTGCGCGCACGCTGCTCGAGGGCGTGCGCTTTTTTCTGGAGCGCGTCCATGCCTGAGGTTCTCGCCGCGCCGAACGCGCGCGCACTCTTCGAACGGATGCGCAACAAGCGCATCCTGGTCGTCGGCGACGTGATGCTCGACGAATGGGTTTGGGGCAGCGTCTCGCGCATCTCGCCCGAGGCACCCGTCCCCGTCGTCGCGGTCGACAACCACTCGTTCACGCTGGGCGGCGCCGGCAACGTCGCGAACAACCTGCGTGCGATCGGAGCGACCGTCTCGTTCGCGGGCGCCGTCGGCGACGACGCGGCGGGCCAGCGCGTGCTCGAGCTCTTCGACGAGATCGAGGTCGAGCGTTCGGGCGCGATCGCCGTCTCGGACCGGCCCACGACGCGCAAGACGCGCATCGTCGCGCACAATCAGCAAGTCGTCCGGGCCGACTGGGAATCCTCGGAGCCGTTGCTCGCCGAGGACCTCGTTCGGGTGCACGAGGCCGTCGTGCGGCTCGCGCCGCAGCACGACGCGGTCGTGCTCTCCGATTACGCCAAAGGCTTGTTCGCGCGCGAGCTGGTCGAAGCGGCGCAGGGCGCCGAGGTCGTGACCGCCGACCCCAAGCCGAAGAACCTCGCGCTGTTCGCCGGCGTCACCTGCGTAGCGCCCAACGCGCAGGAAGCTGCGCTCGCGACCGGCATCGCGATCAAGGATGAAGCCTCGCTCGACCGCGCGGGGACGGCGCTGCTCGAGAAGCTGGGCTGCCGCTACGTCGTCATCACGCGCGGTGAGAAAGGCATGGCGCTCTTTGGAGCGGCCGGGGAGCGGCTGCGCATCCCTTCGGTCGCGCGCGCCGTGTTCGACGTCAGCGGCGCGGGTGACACGGTCATCGCGGTGCTCACGCTCGCGCTCGCCGCCGGTGCCGAGATCGGTCAGGCGGTGCAGCTCGCGAACTTCGCCGCCGGCGCCGTCGTCGAGAAGCTCGGCACCGCGACCGCTTCGCCCGAGGAGATCCTCGAGTTCGTGGGGGCGGAGACGGAATGACGCGGAGCTCCGCGGCCCCGGTCCTCGAGCTCGAGGCGGCGGTCGCATGGCGCGAAGAGCAGCGGGCTCGCGGCCGGACCGTCGTCTTCACCAACGGCGTCTTCGACATCGTGCACGCGGGGCACGTGGCGTATCTCGAATGGGCACGCGCGCAGGGTGACGCGCTGATCGTCGGGCTCAACTCCGACGAATCCGTAAGCGCCCTCAAAGGACCGGAACGTCCGCTCGTTCCGTTCCCCGACCGCGCGGCCGTGCTGGCCGGCTTGCGCAGCGTCGACGCGGTCGTCGGCTTTTGGGAGCGCACGCCGGAGGCGCTGCTCGAACGCATTCGCCCGAGCGTCCACGTCAAGAGCGCGCAGTACCGTCTCGAGGATCTGCCCGAGCGCATCGTCGTGCTGCAAAACGGCGGCGAGATCAGGCTTGCGCCCCACCAGGCCGGCAAGAGCACGACCGACATCGTGGGCGAGATCCTGCGCCGGTACGGAGGGTAGTGCCCGCTGCAAATCGCGCTGACGAGCAACGGACCGGGTGAGTTCGCCGGGTGGGTGCGTCCACTCGTCGCGGCGTTGCTGCGTCTCGCGCCGCAGACCGAGATCTCGCTGTTCTTCGTGCCCGACGACTATGCGACCGGACGCGAGCCCGACGTAGCGCGCCGCCTCTTTCCGAACGTGCGCGTCGTGCCGTCGCCCGACTACGTGCGCTTCGCGCTGGGCGGGAACGTCGCGTCGGCGCCGCAGCGAGCCGACCTCGTACTGTATCTGGGCGGTGATCTGATGCACGCGGCGCGCGTGCGGGCGCGGCTCGGTGCGCACGGCTGCGCCTACAAGTTCTCGCGCAAGCGGTACAACGCGTTCTTCGAGCGCGTGTACGCGGTCGACGAGAAGAACGTCGCGGAGCTGGTGCGTGCCGGCGTCGAACGCGAGCACATCGAGGTCGTCGGTAATCTGGCGATCGACGGTGCCCTCGCCGAGGCCGCCGGCGCCTTCGCAGCGGCCGAGCCGACTGAGCCGGCGATTCCCGGCGACGGCGTGCTCGTACTCCCGGGGACGCGGCGCCACGAAGTCGCGAATCTCGTGCCGTTCTTCCTGCAGACGGCGCTGCAGTTGCGGACGCTCGACCCCGAACTGAACGTCGCTTTCGCCATCTCGCCGTTCACGCCGGTCGACGAGCTGGAGCGGGCGCTGGCCACGGGCGGCCATCCGAACGTGTGGGGCGCGCGCGGTCGCGTGGTGCGCACCGAGGCCGGGATCGCGCTGCAAGCCGCCGGAGACGAGCGGCTCTACCCGGTCGTGCGCGATGCGATGCGCCATGCGCCGCACGCGCGGCTCGTGTTGACGATCCCCGGCACGAAGTGCGTCGAGCTCGCGGCGCTCGGGGTTCCGGCGCTCGTCGTCGTGCCGCTCAACGTGCCGGAGGTCGTGGTCATCAACGGGCCGCTGCAGTACGTCGAACGCCTGCCGCTGATCGGCATCCCGCTCAAGCGCGCCGCGGTGGTCGCGGTCGACCGCCGCTTCGCCGTCACGGTGCAGCCGAACATCGACGCGGGCGAGATGTTGATGCCCGAACTGCGCGGCACGCTGATGCCCGGCGAGGTCGCGCGCAAGGTGGTGGCCTACGCGTCCGACGCGCCCGCCAGGGAGCGCGCCGCGACCAAGCTGCGCGAGCTCTATGCCGCGCATGCCGGCGCGTCGGAACGCTTGGCGCGCGCGCTGCTCGAGGGCGCGCCGCGATGAAGCTGTCCGTCGTGATCGCGACGCGCGACCGTGCGGCCTTCCTGGAGCCTGCGCTCGACTCGCTGGCAGCGCAGGACGGTGCGCCGGAGTTCGAGGTGGTGGTCGCCGACAACGGCTCGAGCGACGCGACGGCCGCCCTAGTCGACGAGCGCGCGCGAACGAGCCCCTTTCGATTGCACCGCGTGTTCATTCCCGAGCCGAACCGCAGCGCCGCTCGGAACGCCGGAGTAGCGGCGGCCGAGGGTCCGATCGTGCTCTTCGTCGACGACGACGTCTGGCTGCCGCCGAACTTCCTCGCCGCGCATGCACGCGCGCACGCACGCACCGGCATCTTCCCGGTCGCGGTCTCGGGCCCGATCATCAACGTTCCTTCATACGAGGCGCAGCCGAAACCGAGCTTGCGGAACTATTCGGGCGCGTTCTTCTGCACGTGCAACGTCTCGGTGCCGCGCTCGTCGTTGCTGGCCGTCGGCTGCTTCGACGCGAACTTCAAACTCTACGGCTGGGAGGACACCGAGGTCGGCCTGCGTCTGCGCCGCCACGACGTGCGGCGCGTGTTCGCGTGGGACGCGTACCTCTGGCACATCAAGCCGCCGGCGGTCGAGACGCTCGAGGTCGTGCACAAGAAGACGGTCGAGCTCGCGCGCATGGCCGCCGTGCTGCTCGAGAAGGACGACAGTCCCCGCGCGCGCATGGCGACCGGCGCCTACGATCTCAACCTGTTCGGCGCGATGCTGACGACACCGGCGTGGCTGGTCTCGGCCTACGCTTCGCTCGCGCGCAACGAGCGGGTGCCTGCGCCGCTGCGCTCGTTCGCACGCGGCCAGTATCTCAGCGGCGCCTACACGCAGACGCTGCGGAAAGCGCTCGCCGAGCACAAGCGGTGAGCAAAGTCTTGCTCGTGCGAGCGGACGGCGTCGGCGACGCGCTCGTCTGCGCGCCGCTGCTCGTCGCCTTGCGCGACGCCGGCCACGAAGTCGGCGCGCTGCTCTCGACGCGCAACGACGAGGCGTTCGCGTTCGGGGCGTTCGCACACGTGCACGTCGTCGAGCGGATCCCCTGGCCCGCGCACGGTTCGACCTTCACGTCGTACGCGTCCGCGCTGCAAGCGGCGCGCGCGGTCGGCTACGAGGTTGCCTTGATCGCGTCCGAAGAGCCGGAGGCGTACCGCTTCGCGCGCGAGGCCGGCGCGCGGGTGCGCGTCGGCTTCACGAACGGTTGGGAGAAGCCGCTCAAATCGCTCTGGGCACGCGCGCAACTGACGCGAGCGGTTGTGCGCGAAGCCTCGGCGTGGCGCGTCCGCGGGCACGAGGTCGAGACGCTCTTTCGCCTGGGCGCAGGACTGCACGCGGAGGCCGAGCCGACGCGCGATCCGCGACGGCTGCGGCCGCTCGTCTGCGGCGGCGCTTCGGGAGGCGACAGCAGCGCACCGAACGCTTCGCGCGCCGGCGCGGAAGGCTTCGTCGCGTTGCAAGTCGCGCGCAAGGTGCACGCCGACGAAGCCGGCTCGCGCCGCTTCGCAGCGATCGTCGCGAGCGTCGCCGAGCGTCTCCGCGCGGTCGTGTTCGCAACGCCCGCCGATGCCGCGCTCGCGGAAGCCATCGTTGCGGATAGCGGAGTCGAGGCGCGCACCTTCGCGCGCGTGACGGAATGGCGAGCTGCGCTGTGCGACGCGCTCGCGGTCGTCACGCCGGACAGCGGCGCCGCCCACCTCGCCGGCATGGCCGGCGTACCGTGCGTCGACCTCTTCGAGCCCTCCCCGCACGTCGCATGCGATATCGTGCGCTGGCGTCCGTGGGCCGCGCCGTCTCGCACGATAGTAATTGGACCCGACGCCGAGGCCGGCGCCACCGCTGTAACGGATGCGCTGCGCGAGCTTCTCGTCCCTAGGCTAGGACGACGATCCGATATCAAAGAGTGGCCAGAAGCCTAGCTAGCCTGGATTTCCAAGGCCCAGATTTGACCTAACGGCTGGTGCGCGGGGCCCGCCTTTTCCTGCCTTGATTCGGCTTCATACTGCTGGCGAGCGTTAGGGGTGAGGCGCGCCGACCCTGGCCATTTGGTCGCACTTGTGGCGGGCAAACCCGGTCGTCAGGGTAACGCAACAGGACGGCTCAAACGCTGGCAAATCCAGTATCCATAGGCTTCACGGCCACCACAATAGATTGTTGCGGCCAAGCTCTTGAGACCCTCGCTCAAGGTGACAAAGACGGCTTCCGGTGCTCGATGATTGCGCCTAGCCCAACCACGCGAATTTCCGCCAACCCGAAGCAGTAGCGGGCAGGCCCGTGGATAAAGCGAGTGCGTGATCTATCGCGCGTCAACCCGCCAATACGGAGCTCGTCCACCGGGAGTTTAGGATACCTGCTCTCGACGCTAACGACATGGGAGCAGCTCAATGGTTATTCGCGTACCTTATTCCGAGATTAACCTCAGTGATTGCTTGCCGCGTCAAATTGATCGCGTTGTCGCGATGACCGCCTTTGTCCGGTGTGGCCTGGTTCAGGTAAGTTAAGGCCTGTCGGAGCGACTGGCGAGCTGAAACCATATTGGGTTGATACGCCGCTTCTAGAGCAGTGCCCGTTACGAGAGATCCGAATAGCGCGGAGGCCAGAGCAAGCGCAAGCAGTCGAATCCGCTGAGGGATGCCGTGCCGAGCCATCATTGACTAGGTCCTTCCTTAGATTTAAGAAATGCAATCTTAGAAAACGATCTACCTCGGAAGAATCGCTAAACACGGGTCTTCTTACGCGACGGACAAGACCGTTCCCTGCGAGCGGCGATGGCAAGAAACAAGTCGCCGTTGAGCTGCGTCAACGTGATGACGGACGAGCCCTCATGGAAAACGTCCTCAAGCTCGCTCCGAAACATAATACCGAACTGTTAGTCCCGAAGCTACCCGGCGGGATTTTGAAGGAGCTCGATTTCGCGGCGGTTTTTCGCGATCCGGCCCCTCGTTTGATGTCTACACGTGAACCGGGAAATTGGCGACGAGGCGCAGGGCTTGCTCTTGGAGCGGTGTCGGCTTGGTCACGCGAGTAAAGGTCGAGCTGGTCTTACCGATGCGCGTTACGTTGCGGGCGCGAAGCGCGAGCTCTGTAATGAGGCTCTTGAAAGAATGGATGATTTGGCCGTCGTCGCTGCGCTGGTGGCTGGCTTTGTGTAGCGCTTGTTCGGAGCGTTGTGCCTGGTCTCGGCCTATCGCCAACGTCCATTGGCCTTAGCGTTGTGCGCCTCGCGCAACACTTCACCACCGACGAGTGGCCAAGATCCCTACACTAATCCAGCGGCTGCGAGATCGGCCGAAACCCCGTTTGCAAAAAGTCACCATAACCGAGGTCGAGGTTTCGATCAATGATGGACTGGTCGCTCGCATCGAGTCCAGATCCGAAGAGGTTCCGCGACGGGACGAGCACGCGTATAGTGACCGGGATACGCTCCTCGCGAAACAATTCATTGAAACTCGACGGCACCTGCTGGCCGAGCGAGTCTCGGCTGATTGCCGTTCGAATCGCAGCACGGACGGCAGGATCGCTTTGAAGGAGCGCCAGCACTATTGCATCATTGAGGATACGTTGACGCATAATCTGGAAAGATTCCTCGACGATTGAAAGCGCATTCGGAAGCGTTTGGCGGCCCGCGACCGGGCGCACGAGTAGGACGGTGTCGATATCGGTTGCACCTGCATACTGCGCGAGGTACATCGGTGAATTATCTAGCACGCCTCCGTCGACGTACGTTGCCGCGCTTGCTGGAAGGGTTACGGGATCGAATGCCCCAGGAATTGCTGTTGACGCCTGCAAGGCGGCAACGAGGTCTGGGTCGGCGACGGAAGAGACCGCCGGCAAGCCCGTCGCGATCAGCGTCACGTCTGCGAGCGTCGGCAAAGACCTTCCAGGTGCGGCGACGACTGCTTCACGCATGAACCCGACGCCGCGCGCCGATGTCAGATCTGTGGCGGTCCATAACAATGGACGTTGAAACGGCCGAACCGAACCGCTCGGCAGCATCACATATCTCGCGATTAGTTGATGCAGAGCAGTCGAATCAAAAAGGCCGGTAACGTGGCCGCGGACCGCCCCGTAGAGAAATCGCAGCGCAGCAACGCCGCGTGCAAGGTTACTGCGGTTGCGATCGAACGCCGCGAACTGGCGCTTCGGCCTCAGGATGTTTGCTTTCGCGATCGTGCTCCAGAGCTCTCGGACGGCTCCCCCTTGCCCCGTTGCGATCAACATCGCGTTGAGCGTTCCGATCGACGTACCACAGATCAGATCGTAGGAATCGAGCTCGCCGCTTTGAACCAATCCCGCGATCACGCCGGCTTCGTAAGCACCATGCGCCCCGCCGCCGGACAAGACCAAGGCGCGGCGTCCGGGCAACGCAGCAGCTCTCGAGGGTCGTGGCATGGTACTCGTGCAAATGGCGGCTGCGGCCGCAGCAATCCGTAGCATGTCGCGCCGAAGCATTCTGGTCTGGCTCATGAAGGGCTAGTTCTACACCGCCATCAGCTTCCCGTGTCGTCATGGCGAGAAGTGTGTGTTCGCAAATAAGGCGCTTCACTAGCACCGCGCTAGACTTCCATGAGAAGGCCAACAAAAGCAAGCCGTGTTGGGGCGCGGGGTTAGCCTCTCTGACCGAAGCTTCATGCAACGCAATATCTCGATCAACAAGACCTATGCATTATAGATCGCGAACGCGAGCGTACAAAGCAGCCCAGCTGCAATCCAATAATAGCCGCCCAGGTTCCCCGAAAAGACGAGACCGTCGCCTTCGAGCGCCGGCAGCGTTGCGATTTGTGCCGATAGCACGTAGCCGCGGGTCCAAGCGCGAGCTGATAGACCAGCTTCTGCCGTTTCCATCCGCGAAGGAATGAGACGACGAGCGCAAGCGACAATGCCCAGGCGGCCGCGCCGATCGCAATGGCTGCTGACGCGACCGGCCTGGAAGGCGCTGCTGGGAGAAGCGTGAGCGATGCTTGCAAGAGCGCGCCGGTCAGGACGACCAAGGTTTGGGCCCCGCGGGCAGGCAACCGGCGCTGCATGGTCTTGCCGCGCGCGCAGCGCTGCGCCCGACGGTGAACGGCGAGACCCCCGAAAGGAGCAGCGGCGACGGCGGCCAGCCATGCCGCTTGGTTCTGAAGCCGTGCAATCGTGCGCCAACGATCGTGGCCGCGTTTGGCCCGCTCGCTGCGACGCTTGCGCTCAGCGCCGTCCTGGTCCACAAACGGGCGACTCGTGCACGCGGCCGCCGGCGTCGTCGCAGTTGCCGACGCCGTCGAGGCTTTCCGCAACACGAAGGACCGGCTATGATCGACCCATGCCTGGAAGCGTGACATCCTCGTCGGGACTCCCCCGAGCGCTCAGGTGGGATCGCCTGGCGCGGCGAGTCGGCGCCATTTTCGCTGGGACCTTGTGAGCGCGGCGGGCCTCTTCGTAGCACATGAACGGACACTGTGATGGCTTGCGCGACGGGCGCTGGGAAGTTACCGACGAGACGAGACCGGCGCGTGGCCCTAGGCGGCCGAGCGGCGCTGTCGCTCCAGGCGGGTCGGGTACAGTCGCATAACGGCCTCGACCCTCCTTAGCCGCCGCAGCAACTCCAAGTCCTCGCGCCGGAGCTGGATGACACGGCGCCTCTGCTCGGCTTCCGCGAGGCGTTGTTCAAGGATAGCGGTTAGCATTTTCATGGCTCCTCATCATCGTCATGGGAGAAGCGCGCCCTATTTATGGCAGAGAGCGGCCTTCTCCGGAGTGGCGGAATCGTGCTCGATTGCGCCGACCTGGTGAAGAGGCGCTCAAATCGTTACGCCGTTCGGAGCCGTAGGCCTCGGATGCCTTACTTTGTTGCAAGGTGCCGGCGCGACGCTAGTGGGAGTGACGCGAACTTCCCCCGCGGCGGTGGTCACAGCTTTGCAATCTTTCTCCCCCTGGGAGTCGGACGATCCAAACTTCCACCGCTAGGCGACGCGCGCAAATCGGCGCTGTCGCGAAGCTCCCGCTCTTCGAGTGCGATCGGAGGCAAATATCCGAGCGTCGAGTGCAGTCGCTGCGCGGATTCTAGCATGTCTCGGTGTGCTTGTAAATCGCGGCGCGCGCTGCTAGGCGCTTTCCGTGCGCGCGATGAATGATGCGGTGCTTGACGGCCCGACGCGATCGTCGATCAGCTCACCGCCCTTCCCCCGAACGATGAGCCCGTTGCTAACTGGATACGCGCCGAAGGCACGCGCAATCTTGTGGAGGCGGCGTTGTCCGCCGGCGTGGACCGCCTCGTGGCACAAGGTTGCTGCAGGTATGCCCCGGTCCGGGACTCGCGCGCGAAAGCGATCCGCTCGAACTGCGGCCGAATGCCGACGGCCGCAGCGTCGATGGAACCATCGCTCTTGAACGGAGGTCGGCAAGGCGGCGCGGGGAGTGATGCTGCGATACGGCACGCTGTATGGGCCGGGCACGAGGTTCTCATCCGTAGGCACCGTGGCCGAGCGGGTTCGCAGCGGCGCCATCGTCGCCAACAACGATTTCACGTCGTTCCTCCACATCGTCGACGCAGCCGGTGCGGCCCTTCGCGCGTTGAGCTGGCCAAAGGGGCCGGTCAATGTCGTCGACGACGAGGCGGCTCGCAGTAAGGAATGGATGCCGACGTTCGCCGAGGAGATCGGGGCGCCGCCGCCGCAGGTCGCGGCCCGTTACGGCAACACGCCCGACAGCATGCTCCGCGCCGTCTCGAACGCGAAGGCTCGCATCGAGCTGGGCTGGCCTCCGCGCTATCCCAGCTGGCGAGAGGCCTTCCGAACACTCGCCCTGGTGCACGCGTAGTCGAAGGCCCAGGGTGCTGATTGCCGCGGACGGTTGCCTCGGCGTGAGGGTCTCATCCGAGGTGAAGCGACCCGACAGGTCCACGCCCCTGCGCGCTCGTGCTCGGGCTCCGTTCTCGTCCCCGAGCCACCCCTGCCTCTCGCGCACCGGGGACGGCCGTCGCTCTGGTCGGTTTCCGTTGAGGCGAGAAGCTGGTCACCACTTCAGGGGTTGAATTTTGGAAATTTTGGCCGGGTTGCGCCTCACGCGTATCGGACATCCGTGCGTTCACGTTTCGATTTCTGGCGGAGTCGGAGCGCCTTTGCAGGCCGCATGGCAGCATCGCTCAACGGAATAAGCCCTGGAACGAAGAATCCAGTTGGCCTGGAGAGGTGCTGGAATCGCAAGAAGCATGTCGTTGTCGGTCCTCGACGCCCTTGAGAAGCTTGCCCGATTGCCGCAATGCTATCTCTTCATAGCCCCACCCGGCCGCCATAAAGGCCTGTATCGCGTCGGGCGCCTCACAATCGAACATCGCGATCGGACTCGTGGTTCATTTTACGAGCGAGGATCGCGGGCTCCAAGTTTTGAGGTCCGCGACATCAACGGTTGGGAGGTAGCTCAGGAGCAGCCGCTCGTCATCAGTGAACTCGGCGAGCAGGGCGCTCGCTCGACTTTCTACAGTGAGCTTCCGCAGACCGAAGCGACCGGTAGCCTGCTCACCTCCGATAATCTGCGCAATCAGGTCGGCAAGCTCGTGTGCGTCTACGCTCGCAATCCAAAGAACGGCGTCATCGAATCGCAGTTCGGACTTCTTGCGCACAGCACCGAGTTGTCGTCAGGCGCCGACTGGTGGCAGCTCTCCAATCCGGACGATCCGGACCTGCTTACCCGCCCGCTGCGAATCGAGGAAATCTACGCCGTCACTCCTGTCCGCAGCTGACGGCGCGCCGGGTTGGAAAAGCTCCGGCTCGAGCGCTGCGGGTGGGTGAAACTCAGCCCCAGCATGCCGCGTCCCCACGACGAGGGAGGAGCAGGGATGAAGATCGCTATCATCGGTGCAGGTAACATCGGCGCTACCCTCACCCGTCGGCTCAGGGAACTCGGGCACGAGGTCTTCGTCGCCAACTCGCGCGGGCCCGAATCACTCGCCGACCTGGCGCGAGAGACCGGTGCGACGCCGGTATCAGCCAAGGAAGCAGCGCGGCGCGGGGAGATCGTCGTCGTAACGGTCCCCGAGAAGAACATTTCAGACTTACCAGCCGATTTGTTCGCGGGAGTGCCTGACGACGTCGTGGTCGTCGACACCGGCAACTACTACCCGCGGCAGCGCGATGGCCGCATCGAGGCGATCGAAGCGGGGACGCCCGAGAGCCGGTGGGTCGAGCAGCAGCTCCACCGGCCCGTGATCAAAGCGTTCAATAATATCTACGCACAACACTTGATGGACTTGGGTCGGCTTTCTGGCACCCCAGGGCGGATCGCGCTTCCGGTCGCGGGTGACGACCCCGCAGCGAAGACCATCGTGTTGCACTTGGTCGACGAACTCGGCTTTGACGGCGTCGACGCTGGCGGGCTTGACGAGTCTTGGCGGCAACAGCCGGGAACGCCGGTCTACACCAAAGACTACGACGCAGCCGGTGTGCGTCATGCACTCTCCGAAGCGAGGAAGGAACGTACAGCGGAGTGGCACGCCAGCGCGATCAGCCCTGGCACGTTCACTGCTCCAGCCTGATACCTCTGGAAGCAGCATCACTGCCCGTCGCATGCTTCGAATAGATGGCAAAGTTGAAGGCCCTGCGCTCGTGCAACACGTCGCACCGAGGAGGTTGGGAGAACCGTCTTTGTCACTCCAGATTCGCCCTTGATCAACGTTGCTTCACTTCGCCAGCCTCGAGAGAATCGGCTACGCGCGGGCGTGATGGCCGGCGCTGCGTCGTTGAGAATGCCGGCGTGTCGAACTCGGGCTCCTGGAGGCTGCTCCAATTTCTTTGGTTTCGGCTATGTCCGGGTTTGAAGAACCAGCGATGTCGGCCAGCGGCGCGCTCGGCCCGTGCTTTGAGCGCCGACCCGTGCGCGGGGCAACTTTCGATGAGGAATCGATCGGGCGCGTCGGGCTCCGCGCTGCAGCCGCGCCAGGCCAAAACCAAGCATCCGCACGCGGTTGCAGCCGTGCGGATGCCCTCGGCTCCGAGTCAGCGCCCATTCCGAGCGCGCATGCGAAGGATCGCGCCGGGCGGCGCGACCCTTCTCCGTGATGGATGAGACGAGGATCAGCTGCCGCTAGCCCCGCTTCCAGTCGGTTGCGGGAAGTAGGTCGGCATCGGATCGACGCCGTGAATCGCGAGGTCGCCACCCTCCACTTCGACGTCGCTGGCACGCAGCGGCACGACGAGCGAAACGATTTTGAGCACGACGAAGGTCATGATCGCGTCGTACACGATGATGAAGAGCGCCGCCAAAAACTGGATCCACAGCTGCTTGGGGTTGCCGAAAAACAGCCCCTGGGCGTAGACGTCCGGAGTCTTCTTGTCGGTGCTCAAGTACTCGATCATGTACGGGTTTCCGAAGAGGCCAACGCACATTCCGCCGACGAAGCCCGCGACACCGTGGGTCGCCCATACACCCAACGTGTCGTCGATGCGCTTGATAAACGTTAGCGGGCCCACCTTGTTGAGCGCCAGCCATGCGATCACGCCGCCGAGCAGCCCGGTCGCCATCGCACCGAACCCGTCGACGTAGCCCGCACACGGCGTGATGGCCACGAGTCCGGTGATCATTCCGTTGATCATCGACACCGCGTTGGGCTTACCGACCGCGAACATGTCGAGGAAAAGCCAGCTCAACAGCGCTACAGCAGTCGCGATGTTCGTGTTGAGGACGGCCGCGGCGGCGTCGGTGTTCGCGAAGTACGGGTCGCCGCCATTGAAGCCGTTCCAGCCGAGCCACAGCAGCCCCGCGCCGGCCAGTGCCATGATCAAGTTGTTTGGTTCGAAATCTTGGCGGTCTTCGAGCAAACGCGGGCCCACCACGGCAGCCGCGACGAGGCCGGAGACGCCGGCCGCGAGATGAATGACGTAGCCGCCGGAGTAGTCGAGCGCACCCATCTGTGACAGCCAGCCGCCGCCCCACAGCGCGAAGGCGCCGACGGAGTACACGAGCGTCGTCCAGAGCGGGACGAACAACATCCACGCCTTAAAGTTCATGCGCGCGAAGACCGAGCCCGCGATCAGGATCGGCGTGATCGCGGCGAACACGAACTGGAAGAAGATCATCGCCGAACCACCGAAGTGCAGCGGTGGCATCCCGCTTGCAGCGAGCGGAATGTTGGCCTGGCCGATCTCGAAGTCGGGCGTCGCCGCCCAATGCGGGATGCCTACGAAGCTGCCCAGGATGCCTGGACCGAGGGTTGCCGGAGCCCCGAACGACATGTTATAGGCCCATAACATCCAGACGATGAGGATGATCGAGAAGGCGTAGAAGCACATCACGGCCGAGTTGAGCGCCCATTTCCTCTTGACGACACCGCCGTAGAGGATCGCCAGGCCGGGAATGCTCTGGAGTCCTACGAACGTCGCGGCGGTCAATTGCCACGCGTTGTCGCCAGCGTTGAGAAACTTAGGTGCCTCGATATATGGGTTAACGTCCGCTAAAAACAAACGGGTATCCCCACTTGACGGAGCAGTTTAGGTCAAGATACCGTCTGGCTCATGAAAGCCGCATTGGACAAGCGATGCATCAGGCCGGAGAAGGATTGTGTATTTACCCGAAGTCCATAAGGGAAGTCACTTGCTAGATTGAATTTGGGGCTGGGTCCCGCGCGTGACGGAGCGGTTTCGCGCTGGCGACGCAAAACCCGATCGCGCGTCGCCGACGCGCGATCGGGTTTCTCAGGTACGTCTTGCCGGAGCCGGTTGGGGCGACCAGCTGGATGTTCGACTTCTGCAGCTCGATGCAGGGCTTTGAAGAGCGCATTCGCTCGGTCGCCCGTGCGGTCGGAGTACGACACCGGGGTAGGCAGATAGATCTGGGAGGGCTTAGGCTAGCGCTCCACGGGTATTACCGAGCTTTATCGCTTTGTTCGTGCCAGCCGGTACCTGCCCTTGAAGATCGGATTGTTAAGATCGCGCTTTCAGAGTATCTCGCGACTCGGAACAAAGGTCACAAGGTCGCAGGATAGCTGGCCTTGTGTCGAACTAAGCTCGCGGGTGTTTCGCCGCGTTATCGCTTTGCGTCGGGGGCTCGCCGCCTTCCCCGAAGAAGTTCGACGTGGCACGTTCTTCGCTGCTGAAATGGCTACGGGCGGCGGTGGTGGCATCTTCATCGCGACGATCTCCGTGATGAGCTGACGCAGGAGCGTCACCGCACCCGTGAGGAACCGTTCGCAGCTGAGCTCGCCCTTGGCGACCTTCGCTAAGCCGTCTTCCCATCTCGCCGTCATGTCCGGCTTGCGCAGACTATCGGGCAGCGCCGACACAAACGCACGCGCGCGTGGAGTCGATACGATGTACTTGCCGTCGGGTGCCAGGAATCCGCGTATCTTGAGGAGTTCGATGATCGCCGCTCGCGTCGCCGGAGTGCCGATGCCTTCGCAATCCTTGAGCCGCCGCTTCATTGCCTGGTCGCTGACGAACCGGTCGATCCGCATCATCGCCTGAATCAACGTCGCCTCCGTGAAGCGCTCCGGGGGCTTCGTCTTCTTCTGACGAACCGCTGCGTCAAGGCAGCTCACCGCATCGCCAACCTGCATTTTCGGCACGTCCTGTTTCTCGTCGTCGTCCCTCTCCTTCGTCGCGATCGCCGCATAGACGGCACGCCACCCCGGAGCAAGCTCCTTGCGACCGGTCGCAGTGAACGGCTCGCCGGCGATCTCGAGGTCGGCCGAAACCGCCTCGAAGCGGTGTGCTGGATAGAACTGCGCAATGTAGGCGCGACACACGAGCGCGTAGACCTTGCGCTCGGCATCAGCGAGTGCGGAGAGGGCGGTCGTCGCCGTCGTCGGCACGATCGCGTGGTGTGCCGTAACCTTCTTGTCGTTCCAGACTGCAGTCTTCGTCTTCGAGTCCGCGCCCTTCACGAGTTGCGCAAGCGAGGGGTCTACGCTCGCGAGCGCCGCGAGGACTGCGGGAGCGTCGGTGTGCTGCGACGCCGGAAGATAGCGACAGTCTGAGCGCGGGTACGACGTCAGCTTGTGCCTCTCGTAGAGTGCCTGCGCTGCGTCTTGCACGTCTCGCGCGCGAAGACCGTACCGTTTGCTCGCCTCGATCTGAAGCGAAGCGAGTGAGTGCGGGAGTGGTGCAGCCTCGCTCTTGGTCGCACGCTCGTAGCGCGTGATCCGACCGACTTGCCCGCGCACCTTTTCGCTGATCGCCTCGGCAACCAGGCGGTCGAGGACGCGGTCCTCCGGGTCGAGTGCCACCCTTCCCTCGACCGGTTTCCACGTGGCGTCGAACTCACCGCGCGCGTGGGCGACGCGGGCCGTGACGCCGTAGTGGTCGATCGCGACGAACGCCTCGATCTCGAGGTCCCGCGCCACGATGAGCGCGAGTGTGGGCGTCTGCACCCTGCCGATGGACAACACTTCGGCGTATCCGTGTCGGCGGCCAGTGATCGTCGCGGCTCGCGTTGCGGACATCCCGACGAGCCAGTCTGCCCTTTGCCGAGCGAGGGCGCTTCCAGAGAGCGCGGCGTACTTCGCGTTGTCTTCGAGCGCGGAGATCGCGCGCGTGACGCTGGTTGCATCCGTCGCGTTGAGAAGACAGCGCTGCACGGGCTTACGATTCTTGAAGTGGACGAGCACCTCGTCCACCAGGAGCTGCCCTTCGCGGTCGGGATCGCCAGCGTGCACGACGTCGCTCGCCGACGCGAGGAGTTTGCGAATGATCGCGAGCTGCGCCCTTGCGTCTTTGCGAGGCTGAAGCTGCCACTGCGACGGCACGAGCGGCAGGTGGTCGAGCCGCCACGACTTCCATTCTGGATTGTACGTCTCCGGCGGCGCCTGCTCGAGCAGGTGCCCAAAGCACCACGTCACGATCTGCCGTCCGCCGTCGCACTCGATGGCACCCTCCCGGCGCGTGTGCGGTCCGGGCAGGTACGCAGCGATCTCTCGCGCGAGAGACGGTTTTTCGGCAATCCAGAGGCGCATGCCGGCGGCCGAGAACGTGCCATCCGGCCCGCTCGTGGCCGGTGCTCGGCTCAATCGGCGAGCCACTCGCACAACTTGGACCAGCGCCGGCGCGTCTGCTCCCCTTTGACTGCGATCGCTAACGCCTTGCGCTGTCCGACCAGCACGACGAGCCGCTTCCCTCGCGTCACCCCAGTGTAAAGCAGGTTGCGCGCGAGCATCGGGTAGAGACCGAGCGCCGTCTCGACCAGATCGGCCGGCACTTCGAGCAAGCTGCACCCGAGCGGGATGAGTTCCTCGGTCGGGAGGCCACAATGCCCCTCGTCCATCGCTTCCGCCAGCGCGTAGGCAATGCCGGCGCGCACCCGTACGAGTGCCGTTTTCTCGATGTTGAGCTTGGCGGCGATCTGATCGGCAGTGCGAAAGCCGATGCCGCGGATGTCACGCGCAAGGCGATAGGGGTTCTCGCTGATCAGCTGCACGGCGTCGGCGCCGTAGGTCTTGTAGATGCGCACGGCGCGCGAGGTGCCCACGCCGTCGCCGTGTAGGAACAGCATGATCTCGCGAATCACCTTCTGCTCGGCCCACCCGGCAATGATCCTCTGTGCCCGCACCGGGCCGATCCCGGTCACCTCGCGTAGCCGCTCGGGCTGCCGTTCGATGAGGTCGAAGACGCTCTCGCCGAACGCGGCTACGAGCTTCTTGGCGTAGACGGGACCGCTGCCCCGGATCATCCCGGATCCGAGGTACTTCTCGATCCCCTCGACCGTGGTGGGCGCGGTCACGCGCAGGAAGCCGGCGCGGAACTGCACACCGTGAGTGCGGTCGTTCAGCCACGCTCCGCTTGCCTGGATAAACTCCCCGGACGAGATCGCGGCCGCGTGGCCGACGACGGTGATGAGGTCCTTTTGGCCGCGTGCCTTGACACGAAGCACGCAAAAGCCATTCTCGGCGTTGTGAAATGTGACGCGTTCGACCACACCCGCCAGGACTTCGGTCGCCGAGACCGCTGCGGTGGCGCCTCCCACCGAGCCTCCGGAAAGACCGTGTTGCTGGCCGGCGCCAACGGGCTGGGGCCCGACGCCGGACTGGGAACTCCGAACTGGCTGTTGACCCCGCATCCGTGCGGCTTCCTTCGCCGCGCCGCCGCGTGATGATGCCGGGAAAGCCGCCAGGATGAGGTCGATCCGCGAAGGCCGGCAAATCTTTCCTCTGCGCTCATGGATGAGGACGTTGATGCTGCGCGTCGCCCGTGCATCCGCGAGGAACGCGGGCGAGACCAATTGTTCCTGGGATCGCCAGCGTACCGCTGAACCAGGGGAACGCCGGCAGTGGTAGATTGTGTGGCAGCTCGAACGCAACGAGAAGGCCGCTCACGCCAAGCCACCGGCTTTCCTTCCGACTCCACCTCCCGGTGGATGCTCTTGCCCTTGGCTAATGGTCTGCCAGGACCAGGCTCCATAGAGGACTCTCACCTCGAAAGAAGGCGCCCATGCCCCGGCGCACCACGAGAAAGGCGGGCCGCCTGAGCGCCCCGCCTTTTCTCTTCCCGCGTGAAGAGCGAAGATCCAGCTGTTAGAGACGGCTTCGACAGTCCACGAGCGCCATCGCCCAACCTTGGGCGGTGCGCGTCCGGACGAGGTAGCCGTCTTGCGTGCGATTGTAGATTTGGAAGCCCGCTCTGAGGGCGTCGGCTAGCGAATCAAAAACCATGAGACCGGCCATCTCGCTTCCTCCTTTCCGGATTGTTATTCACTTGGACTAACGACAATAGTATCAAAGGTTCCACAACTTTAGTCGAAGCTTGAGTAAATTTTGAGGCTGGGCAGACCTCACGACCCAGGTAGTCTGGGACTTTGACCCGCGATTGAAGCAACGAGTGCTGAGCCAGCTGCTCTCCCTCGGCCACGGGGCAGTGTCTCCGAAACCTGCTCACATCGCTCGGAAGGGCCCGAGCACGGCGAAAATCCGAAAAGAGATCTGGAGCGCCGGTGGTAACTTTCTTCATGGATGCCTGACAGATGATCGCAAACCGAGGCGGGTGGCCGCGCGATGGACGCGTCGGCCTGTTCGTCTCAGGACCGTCCGATTTGGCGACCGAATCGAAAGCCGCGATGTCGACTAGCGTGAAAGGGGGCACCATGAGCGAGGGACGCCAAGGTGGACAGCCAGGGCCGGAAGCCTCGGAGAGCGGCCGCGATCCAAGCGCGAAGGATGCGCATCCCGGGAGTTCCGCCAAATGGAAGGCGACGGGTCAGGAACTGAAAGAGGTCATCGCGAGGCACCGGGGCTGGCTTGCGAATCTGCTCGGAGAGCCTCTCCCGGAGCATGACGAGTACCTGGAACGCGAAACGGCTTACCCGGGTTGGCTGGACGGGGCTCGCACTCACCCGGAAAAGGCAAACCTGTGCGGCGCGGACCTCAGCGATGCGAATCTGAGCAACGCGGACCTGCACGGCGCGGACCTGAGCGACACGGACTTGAGCAGCGCGGACCTGACCCGCACGAACCTGAGCCACGCGAACCTGAGCGGTGCCGACCTGAGCCCCGCGAGCTTGAACGGCGCGAACCTTCGCGACGCGGACCTGACCCGCGCGAACCTCTGCCGCGCGGACCTCTACGGCGCGGACCTGCGCGCCGCGAATCTGAGCGGTGCAGACCTAACCCGGGCACACCTTAGCGGCGCAGACCTCACCCGCGCGAACCTGAAGGGCGCGAACCTGGGCGGCGCGGACCTGACCCGCGCGAACTTCTACGGCGCGAACCTCTACGACGCGGACCTGCGCGGCGCGAACCTGACCCGCGCCAACTTGAGCGAGGCGCACTTGACCAACGCTAAACTGACCGACACGACGTGACGAGTGCGATTACGCTCCGCTATCCGAGCCGCCAGACTCCGCTGCCGGCCTCTGTCAAGCCGTGAACATCTCACCCTGCGAGCAAGCCGGACTCGCGCAGCGAAACTCGCACGGCTACGCGATCCGCTCGTTGAGGCGAGTACGTCATAATACCACCAACAACGCCGATCTCTGCCATACTGCAAACGGGCCTCGCCCTCATCTACACTGCGATAGGCGGCATCGTCACTCTCTTCGCAGTATATTACGGCGGCCGGTGTGCCGTTGGCAGCATGTCGGCTGCTGCCGATTTCATTAAGTCGCGTAGGGAGTGGGCACTCGACGAGTGGAACAGCCGCGCGATTCTGAATCAGCGGCAGGAGGCCAAAGCGCGTTTCCTCGGCTCGGTCGTTGGCCTTGCTATCGCCGTGCTGGTCGGCACAACCGCGTTCAACTTCGCTATCCGAGGGATTTTCTGGAAATGAGCGAGCGCCCCGCACTCGCTAAGAATGGTGAACTCGGCCGATACCCGCAACCATTGCACGATTTGATCCGTGCACAGAGGGTCGATAAATCGCTCCAGTTCGCGGCTTCGGCGCGTTCGGTCGAGGCGGCCTCACTTCTTCTGCCACTCGCCGAGCTTGCGCCCGCAACTCCTCAACCGTTGGCCTGATTTCATAGTCGGCGTGGGCTACAAATGGCTGCTCGGCCCCTTCGGGCTCGGTTACCTATACGTGGCGCCGGAGCACCGTGATGGGGAGCCGCTCGAAGAAAATTGGATTCTGCGCCTCGGGGCGGAAGACTTCGCGCGCCTTGTCGACTACCAAGATTCCTACCAGCCGGGAGCGCGGCGCTTCGATATGGGTGAACGGAGCGCATTCGAGCTGACGCCGGCCGCGATTGTGTGTCTCGAACAATTGCTCGAATGGGGTGTGTCGAGCATTGCGGTTACTCTTGGGGCGATAACGGCTCGAATCGAGACCGAAGTTCGTGCTCTGGGCATTGAGCCGTTGGCGGCCACCGATCGCGGCCCGCATATGTTAGGAATAGACCTGCCTGCCGATCTACGCGAGGTGGCGCCGGCTATTTTGAGACAGCATGGCGTTTACGTAGGGATGCGTGGCGACTCTCTGCGCGTGTCGCCGCATCTCTATACGACGGGCTCTGACATCGATCGCCTGATGGAAGCTCTGCATAGAGTGCTGCTCCACGGTAACGAGTAAGGTGGCGGCACGCGGAGCCCGCAACGTGCTAGGTGTCGTCAGCGAAGATCGTGCCGAGATCGCGACGACCATCCACTATTCGCAGCACTATGATTTCATCGTGCTGGAAGCGATAGAATGGGACTACTGGCCGCACTCGAATCGAGCGCACGCCGTCGCCAAACTCGTGACGCGGTCGCCCGACTCCGGCGAGTCCATTAACGCAAGTTCGCGCGGTCAATCTCGTCTATATGCGACTGAATCTCTTTCCAAACTGCTTCCGCGTCGACGAGCTTTCCACGCTCGGCTTGATCGATGCCCTCCTGGATATCGGCCTTGAACTGCTCGAAGAACGGGTCAGGCTGGCGCTGTTCCATAGACCTCGATGATACCACGCCGCGATTGCCGGTTGCCCAGCAGGCTGCAGCCGGATCGAGATTCTGGCAGGGAGGCCGGGCCCGGACGCCTGCGAACGCCTTGCCACATGAAGGCGTTGGTCATCGCGGCGGGCGGGGGGATCGGGGACGTCCTGCTGGCGACGCCGGTGATGCGTGCGTTGCGCTCCCGCTACGGCACCGTCGTCGGATTGACGGCCCCCGCGCACCGCGAGGTGCTCGCGGGCAATCCCGATCTCGCCGGCGTCTGGCTCAACGAAGGTCCCTTCGCCGCACTGGCTCGGCGCATCGCGGAGGCGCGCTTCGACGCGGCCGTCGTCACCTGGGCGACGCTGCGCACGGCGGCGCTGCCTTTCGTGGGACGCGTGCCCGAGCGCGTGGGACAATCGCGCCGTCTTTATTCGCTGCTGTTCACGCGGCGCGTCGAGGTGAAGAGCGAGCTGGGCGATCACGCCACGCACTGGACGCAGATTCTCCTCGACTATGCGCGCGCGCTCGGCTGCGACGTGGCCGACGCGACGCCGGTGTTCGTCGTGCCGCAAGCCGCGCGCGAGTCGCTCGCCCGTCTGCTCGGAGCTGCGGGCATCTCCGGGCCGTACGTCGTGCTTCATCCTACGCGGGGCATCGCGGCGGCCCGCGAGCGCTGGCCGGTCGCTCCGCTCGCCGAATTAGGTCGCGCGCTGCGGACGTCGACGGGCGCGCGGGTCGTCGTCACCGGCAGTGGGGCTGATCGCGAGATCGCCGAGGCCGTTGCCTTAGGGGCAGGCGGCGTCTCGCTCGGCGGCAAGGCGTCGCTTGCCGAGTTCGGGGCGCTCGCCGAGGGTGCGCAGGCCGTCGTGGCGATGGACAGCGGGCCGATGCACTTGGCGGCGGCGACGGGCGCGCCCACCGTCGGCATCTTCGCGCTGCGCTCCGACGAGCCGGAACGCTGGGCGCCGGTCGGCCCGCGGACCGCGCTCGTTCGGGGTACCTATCCCTGTCCGCCGCAGCACCGCAAAGAGACGTGTCCCGACTTCGCGTGCATCGCCAACCTCGACGTGGCGCGCGTCCTCGGTGCGCTCGGCGGGCTTCTCGAGCGCCGGGACGAAACGCCGCTGCATGGAACCGGAGAGCGCGGCGCGCGACCTTACTCCTGATGAGTTCGAGCGCGTCGAGATTCGCGTGGGGACGATCGTCGACGCGCAGCCCTTCTCCGCCGCGCGCAAACCGGCATATCAGCTCGCGGTCGACTTCGGCGAGACGCTCGGCGTGCGGAATTCGAGCGCACAGATCGTCGCCAACTACGAGCTCGAAACGCTCGTGGGCCGGCAAGTGCTCGCGATCGTCAACTTCCCGCCCAAACGGATCGCCGGCTTCCGCAGCGAGGTCCTCGTCCTCGGCGTGAACGATCCGGCCGGCAACGTCGTGCTCGCTGGCCTCGAACGCGCCGTGCCCAACGGCGCGCGGCTCTACTGACCGTGCGCGCGACCATTCAACTCTGCACTTACAACCGCGCCCACCTCGTCGGACGCGTGCTGGACGCCTGCTTCGAACAGACGGTTCCGCGCGACTCGTACGAGATCGTGCTCGTGAACGACGGTTCGAGAGACGCGACGGCCGACGTGATCGCCGCGGCCGAGAAGCGCGCGACCTGCGCGTTCACCGTCATCCATCAGGCCAACGCAGGGCTGGCGCGCGCCCGCAACGCCGGCATCGCGCGAGCGAGCGGCGAGCGGATCATCTTCATCGACGACGACGTGCTGCCGGTCCCCTCGTTCGTCTCCGAACACCTGCGCTCGCACGACTGCACGCCGCACGCGATCGTGCGCGGCGCAGTCATCAACACCGAAAGCTTCGAGCGCCTGCCCGCCCCGTATTGGACGCTCGCGAACTACAGCGGCAACTACTTCTGGACTTCGAACGTCTCGCTCCCGCTCGAGACGCTGCGCCGCATCGGCTGCTTCACGGAGGCGTTCCGCGAGTACGGCTGGGAAGACATCGAGCTCGGTCTGCGCCTGCGCTTCGCCGGCGTGCCGTCGTACTTCAACCGCTACGCCGTCGCCTTTCACTACAAGCCGCGGCCGCGCGCGAAGGACGTCGAGGGCATGCTCCGCCAAGCTCGCGCGCAGGCGCGCACGGCGCTGCAGCTGCGCGAGCTGCACCCGCACTGGCGCGTCACCCTGGCCACGCACGACGATCCGCTGCAGCGGACGGTGCACCGCGCCTCGCGTTCGGCACGCGTTCCGATGCTGCTCGAACGGGTCGTGGGCGAACGCGACGGCGATTGCCCGCTGAACGGAACGCAGCTCGCCGCGGCGCGCGCGCTTGCGAGCGAAGCGTACTTCGCGGAGCTCGACGCCGCCGCGCGCGCGTGAAGATCGTTCTCTCGCGGCTCGACCGGCTCGGCGACCTGATCCTCTCGACGCCCGCGATCGCCTCGGTTCGGCGCTCGTGGCCCGGCGCCCACGTGACGATCGCTTGCAGCCGGTACAACGCCGTCGTCGTCGAGCGCAACCCTGACGTGGACGCGATCGCCATCTTGCCTTCGAACGTTCGCCCCAGCGTCTTCGGACGGCGCTTCCGCGGACGCTGCGATCTGGCGATCGCGCTTGCGCCGTGCGCTCCCGACTTCAACCTGATCGCGGCGACCGGCGCGCGCAAGCGGTTCGCCTACACGTATAGGCGCCGCTATCTCGCGCGCCTGACCGCGCCGCTCTTCGTCACCGACCTCATGGTATCGGAAGCTGATCCCGAGCTTTGCGAGGAGCGCAGCGATTACGTGGTGCGTCACGAGGTCGATCAGCTGCTCGCGCTGGTGGCGCGGACCGGCGCGCACGAGCTCTCGCGCGAGCTCGTCGTGCCGATCGCCGAGATCGATCGCAACGCGGTCTCGCACGTGCCGGGCGGCGGGATCGCCTTCCACCTTGCGCCGCGCTGGTTCCAAGACGGTTGTACCTTGTCGAGCACGATCGAGCTGATCGCCGAGCTGCGCCGCTTCGGCTTGCCGGTCGTGGTGACGTACGGCGTGGACGCGATCGAGGAGGCGGCGGCAGTTCGCGCCGCCGGCGTCGCCGACGCGCTCGCCGTGGGCTTGTCGTTCTCACAATGGGCGGCGGTCTTCGAAAAGAGCCGCGTCGTCGTGACGGTCGACACCGGTGCGACCCATGTCGCAAGCGCCGCGCGCAGGCCCACCGTCGTTCTTTTCGAACACCGTTTCTTTCACCTCAATTCGCAAGAGTGGTCGCCCTATCGCGTTCCGTCCGCGTGCTTGCGTAAGCCTCCGAACGAGACGCCCGAGGCGCTCGCCGCATGCCGCGCCTCGATCGTCGAAGCGGTCGATGCGCTCCTCCACGGACGAACCGCAGCTCCGATCAGCCACGTATGACAAATCCTGAACTGACGGTCGTCATCCCCACCTATAACCGGCTCGACACGTTGCGCCACGTGATACCCTCGCTGCTGGCCTCCGATCTGCGTCCGGAGCTCTACGAGATCGTGGTCGCAGACTCGAATTCGAACGATGGGACGGCCGACTTCCTGCGCGACGCGAGCGCCGAGCATGCCAACGTCCGCCACCTGCCGGGAGCTTATAGCGGCCGGGCGATGGCTCGGAACGCCGGCATCGAAGCCGCGCGCGGCGCCGTCGTGATGTTTACCGATGCCGACATCATCGCGTCGCGCGAGCTGCTGTCGTTGCATCTCTCGCACCACCGTCAGAGCGGCGGGATCGCGGTCGTCGGAATGGAGCTGCAGGTCGGCTCGTTCGAGGAATACGAGCGTCTGCGCGACCATCCGGAGCTGCGCCGGCCGCTGCACCCGGCATCGCGCCGACGGCTCTCGTGGCTCTACTTCCTGACCGGCAACGCGTCGGTGCGCAAAGCGGATCTCGACCGTCTCGGCCGCTTCGACGAGAATTTCACCGGCTACGGTCATGAAGATCTCGAGCTGGGCTACCGGCTCGAAGCGGCCGGGCTGCGCATCCTGTACGAGCCGCGCGCGATCGACTATCACTGGCACCCGGTCCCGTACGACGAGCAAAAGGAAAAGATGCGCCTGGCCGGCCGTTCGACGGTGCGCTTCTACCGCAAGCATCCCACGCTGCTGGTCAAGGCGCGGCTGGGCATGACGCCGGTCTCGCTCGTCATTCACGGCGCGGTCGCCAAGCGCCCCGAGCTGTTGCGCGGCCTCGAGCGTGCCGGTTCGAAGCGCGGCGGTTTGGCTCGCAACCTCGTCTATCAATACCATTACGTCAGCGGCATCAAGGACGCGCTGGAGAACGACGGTGCATAAGCGCTCGTGCGGCGGGATCTCCGCGGCCGACGTCGGCCTCGTCGTCGAGCTCAACGGTTGGGTGAACCGGCGCCGCGACCACGGCGGCCTGGTGTTCATCGACGTTCGCGACCGCGACGGCATTTCGCAAGTCGTCTTCGATCCCGGCGTCGAGCTGCCGTTCGAAACGGCGCGAACGCTGCGCGGCGAGGACGTCGTTCGGGTGCACGGAACGGTTCGCCGCCGCCCCGCCGGTACTGAGAACCCGAAGCTCGCGACCGGCGAGGTCGAGGTCGCGGCCGAGGGCGTCGACGTCCTCTCGCGTTCGCAGACGCCGCCCTTCCAAATCACGAGCGACGCCGAGGTCGACGAGTCGCTGCGCCTGCGCTACCGCTACCTCGATCTGCGCCGGCCGCGCCTGCAGCGCAATCTCACGATCCGCCACAAGATCGTCAAGGCGATGCGCGACTTCTTCGACGAGCGCGACTTCCTCGAGATCGAAACGCCGTGCCTCATCAAGTCGACGCCCGAAGGCGCGCGCGACTATCTCGTTCCCAGCCGCATCCATCAAGGCGAGTTCTACGCGCTGCCCCAGTCGCCGCAGCTGCTCAAGCAGATCTTGATGATCGGCGGCCTGGGCCGTTACATGCAGATCGCGCGCTGCTTCCGCGACGAGGACTCGCGCTCGGACCGGCAGCCGGAGTTCACCCAGCTCGACGTCGAGATGTCGTTCGTCGACGAGAGCGAGGTGACGGCGGTGATGGAAGACTGCATCGCCTACGTCTGGCAAAAGGCGCTGGGCATCGAACTGGCGCGGCCCTTACCGCGGCTCGACTACGCCAAGGCGATCAAACGCTACGGCAGCGACAAGCCCGACCTGCGCTTCGGCTTGGAGCTGGTCGACGTCGACGTCGCCTTCTTGGGCACGCCCATCAAGTTCTTAAGCGAGCACGTCGCCAAGCCCAAGAGCCGCATCGTTGCGGTGCGTTACCCCGGCGGAGCGGCGCTCGCGCGCCGCGATTTCGACGAGCTGACCGAAACCGCGAAAACGTTCGGTGCGGGCGGCCTGATCTGGATCTCGTATGCGAGCGACGGCAACTGGAAATCATCGATTGCCAAGCTGCTCGACGACGAGACGGTGGCGACGCTGCGCGAGCTGGCGCGGGCCGAGCACGGTGACGCGGTCCTGCTCGTCGCGGGCCCTTCCCTCGTGACGAACGACGTTGCGGGGAAGCTGCGCCTGCACGTCGCCGAGCGGCTGGGCTTGCGCGATCCCAACGCATTTGCGTTCTGCTGGGTCGTCGGCTTTCCGCTCTTCGAGCGCGATTCCGATAGCGGCGAGATCGTGCCGACGCATCACCCGTTCACCGCGCCCGCGCCGGGTCAGGAGGCGCTGCTCGACATCGATCCGCTTGGGATGCGGGCGCAGCATTACGACCTGGTGCTCAACGGCTGGGAGCTGGGAAGCGGCTCGATCCGCATTCACGACGTCGCGTTTCAGAAGAAGATCTTCGAGATCTTCGGCCTCTCGGAACAGACGATCGAGGACCGTTTCGGCTTCTTCATGGAAGCGCTGCGCTACGGCGCCCCACCGCACGGCGGCATGGCCTGGGGCATCGACCGGGTCGCGATGCTCGCGTGCGGCGAGACGAGCATTCGCGACGTCATCGCCTTCCCGAAGAACCAGATGGCGCGCGACTTGATGCAGGAAGCGCCCTCGCCGGTCCCGCCGGCCCAATTGCGCGAGCTGGGGCTCGAGCTCAAGCAGAAGCCCCGCCCGCTGCCCGCCGGGCCGGCCGGCTCCAACCCATAACGAGTTGGGTACACGCCGGCACCAGCCGGTTCGCAATTCCAGTCGTACGCCGCCCTTACGGAGTCGGCGTCGGGGCGGCGCTTGCCGCCGGGACGGCCGCCGGACTCGCCGGTGGAACGGCCGATGGAACCGCAGGCGGAGCAGCGGACGGAACAACAGATGGAACGGTCGCCGGAACCAGCGACGGGGCTGCAGCCGGTGCCTCGGGCGTCATGACCGGTGCCGGCATGGACGCGGGCGGCGCGGGTGCGGGCGTCTGCGGGGGCGGCGGAACGTAGCGCACCACGACCAACCGCTTGTCGTTGAGCCAGACGACGTAGGCTCCCAGCGCCTCGCTGATGACGCGCACGGGAACGACCAGGTTGCCTTCGTAGGTCGCGGGAGCGACGTCGAGCGGGCGCGCTTCGCCGTTGAGCACGATGCTCTTCTTGCCGAGCGTGACCTTGACGTCGGTTCCCGCCTTGACGGCATCGACGGTCTTGCTCGCCGGATCGTACGTCACGGTCGCGCCGAGCTGCTCGAAGAGCGAGCGCAGCGGCCCGAGGACCGTTCCGTCCTTGACCAGCGCCACCAGGAGGCGCCCGTGCTCGAGCTTGTCGGGCTTGGCGTAAACGTGCTGGTCGAGCGGGCTGAACACGATCGGCACTTCGCCCGCAGGCGGAGTGCCGAAGGTCGGCGGCGGTGCGCCCGAGCCCTGCGCGAGAGCCGCGCTTCCGTAGGCGAGGGAAAGGGTGGCGGCGCTAAACGCCGTCACCCATCCGCGCACGGATCGTAGGTGAACCACGTGCATCTCCTCTTTGGCGACGGCGGCCTCCGCCGTCGTGTCGACCCTCGCTCTTGGGCCTGGGAACGAAGTTAGAAGTGTAAGCCTAAACCGGCGTAGGGTGAGTTGACGGAGGTGCTCGACGGCGCGTTCTGCTTCGCGCTGGCGTGCTCGCCGCCGTACCCCAAGTCGAGGAACGCGCCGGTGGCACCGATGTTGTAGGTACCGCCTAGCTCGTACTTCCAGACGCTGTAGCTCAACGTGATCGCCGAACCCGAGAGCGCTCCGAGGTACGGCGTCGTGGGATAGGTGTACTTGCCCGAAACGTTCGGGTAATAGTACGCGCTGCCGTACAGCGAGAACGGCTCGTCGAGATCGGGCAGCTTCTCGATGCCGAAGCCGACGCCGCTCAAGTTGGGATAGCCGAGGTAGTCGTAGTTCTTGAAGAACCCTGCCAAGCCGATGTAGAGACGCGGGTTGAGCACCCGGATTCCGAAGTGCACGTCCAAATCGTTCTCGGCCGCGGTGAACGCCGCGACGTAGATCTGCCCGAGCCCGTTGATCGCTTGCACGTTGCCCGCGCCGACCGTCGTCACGCAGCCCTGGTCGGACGAGGGGCACGCGCCGGCCTCGAAGTTTCCGCCGGCGAAGGTGTTGCAGCCGGCGCTTCCGGGCGCGCATCCGCTGGTCGCATTGTTCGAATAGTGCGGGTAGAGAATGTGGCGGTAGTTCGCGCTCAGATCCCAGGTTTGGCCGAAGGCCGGAAACTCGGCGGCGCCTTTGACTTGGTACGAGGTGTGCGCGGTGTTGCCGGGGCTGAGTTCGTTATAGACTTTCGGCGATATCAAGTAATCGGCCACGACGAATTTCTCGTTGACCGGAGTCGTCTTGGGGGTCGGCGTGGGCGGCGCGGCTGAAGGCAGCGGGGCCGGTGTCGGGACCGGAGCCGCGCTCGGAGCCGGCATCGGGGTCGGCGGCGGCGAGACTTGCGTCTCGACGTAGCGAATCACGACGAGCCGCTTCTCGGGGACCCACTGGACGTACGCGCCCAGGCCCTCGGAGAGAACGCGCAGCGGGACCATGACGAAGCCGTTGTCGATCTCGGGCGGAACGTCGAGCGGACGCTCCTCGCCGTTGACGACGACCCACGGCTTGCCCACGGTCACCTTGACGTCGGCACCGGGCTTCGCGACGTCGACGGTCTTTGTCGAGCCGTCGAAAGAAACGGTCGCGCCGGTCTGCTCGAAGAGCGAGCGAAGCGGGACGAGCACCGTGCCGTTCTTGACGATCGCGGCCAGCACGCGTCCCTGCTTGAGCTTGTCGGGCTTGGCGTAGATGTGGTGATCGTTGAAGATGATCGGGACGTCGCCCGATGGGGGCGAGCCGAATTGGGACGGCAACTCGCCGGTGGGTTGCGCCGGCGCGGTGCCGCCGGCGGCCACGACCGCAAAAACTACGGCGGCGACCGCGAACCAACCGCGAATCGCGCGTGGGGAAGCGTTCACGTTCTTTCTCCCGACCGAAGAAGTGGACCAAAGAAGCGAAGTTCAGTGCTCCACTATCGCGGGCGAATTACGTGACTGCCGAAGAACTCTTCGTTCCCTTCGAAGCACATAAGACGAAATCACGACGGCGTCGACCCGGACTCGCGCTTGATTTGGGAAACGATTCCTCGCTTGCCCGCGTCTGTGACGAGACCCTGCTAATCGAGGAATTCCGGGGCCCCGAGCAGCCCCTTGGCGCGCTCGAAAATCGCGTCGAACATCGGTTCGGTGAGCACGCCGGTGTTCGTATTCTGACGGCTCGGGTGATACGAATGTAGGAGCACCACGCGACTCGGCGCCACGTCGCGGAGCGCGACCGCCTCGGCCCCGTGCGCGAAGACCGGCTTGCGCTCGAAGCGGTAACCGGCTCCGAGCAGCGCAGCGGTGGCCGCCCGCGCGCCGATCGCACCGAGCCCGACGACCACCCGCAGACCGCCGAGGATCGCCAGCTCGGCCGCGAGGTATGGGAAACACGTGCGCAGCTGACCGGGCGTCGGCTTGTTGCCGGGCGGGGCGCAGCGCAGCGCGGCGGTGATCAGCACGTCGCGCAAGCGCATGCCGTCGTTCTTGTCGACTTGCTGCGGCTGGTTGGCGAAGCCCGCGCGATAGAGCGCCCGGTAGAGCCAGACGCCGGACGCATCGCCCGTGAACATGCGTCCGGTGCGGTTCGAGCCGTGCGCGCCCGGTGCAAGGCCGACCAGCACGATGCGTGCCTGCGGGTCGCCGAACGCCGGGACCGGCCTGCCCCAGTAGCTCTGCTCGCGGTACTCGCGCTTCTTTACCCGCGCGACCTCGGAGCAGTACGCGCGCAATTCAGGGCAGCGCTGGCAGGCGACGATCCGGCGCTCGAGCGCCTCGAGCGGCGCGTTCATCCGCGCAGCTGCTCGCGCAAGAACGCGCCGAGCAGCCGGCTCGCCGGGCTCGGCCGGCGCTGCGCCAGGTGGGCGAGTGCGATCGTGCGAGTCAGCTTGGGCCGCGAGAACGGCACGATGCGCACTTCGGGTCCCGGAATTTCGGCGACCTCACGCGGCAGCACGGTCACGCCTAAACCTTCCGCCACGAGGGCCCGCACCGTCAGCGCGTCGCCGCTTTCGAAGGTCACCTTGGGCGTGAAGCCGTGCTGCGCGGCGGCCGCTGCGACCGTACGGCTGATCGCGGTCCCCGGTTTGAAGGCCACGAACGTCTCGTCACGCAGCTCTTCGAAGCGCACGCTGCGCCGCGTCGCCAGCCGATGACCGGGCGGGACCGCCAGCGCCAACTCGTCGACGAAGAGCTGCTCGCTCACCAATCCGCGAGGCGCGGTTTCCGCGAAGTGGACCAAGGCCAGCTCGAGGCTGCGCGAGCGCAAGCCCGCGCTCAACTCGTCGGTCGAGCCTTCGCGCAGCGCGACCTCGATCAGCGGATAGCGCGCGTGGAAGCGCCGCAACAGCTTGGGCAGGCGCAGCTCGCCGAGCATCTGCAAGGTGCCGAGCGTGACGTGCCCGCGCACTTCGCCGGCGTACTGGTGCATCTCGCTGCTGACGCTCTCGACGTCGGCGAGGATCCGTTCGACCGTCTCCAGCAGCGTCCGGCCGGCGTCGGTCAGGCGCACGCGCCGGCTCGTGCGGTCGAACAGGCGCACCCGCAGCTCGCGTTCGAGCTGCGCGATCTGCTGCGAGAGCGCCGGCTGGGCGACGGCCAAGTCCTCGGCCGCGCGGGTGAAATGCTCGCGCCGGGCTACCGCTGCGAAGTACCGAAGCTGCCGCAGTTCCATAGAGATTGCTTATGGATTCGATCACGATTATCTATTTGACCTATTATGGATCGACGTGCGATGCTCGTAGGCATGGCGAGGGTAGGTGACGAGCGGCGGGCGAGCGAGGAGTTGGACGGACGCGGAATGACCGTCCTCGCGCTCGCGCACCTGTTCGACGACGTCAACCAGAGCGCGCTGCCGGCGCTGCTGCCCTTCCTGATCGCCGAGCGCGGCTTGTCGTACACGGCGGCGGCCGGGCTGATCCTGTTCGCGAGCGTGAGCTCCTCGGTCGTCCAGCCCGCCATCGGGGCACTGGCCGACAAGCGCTCCATGCCGTGGTTGATCGCCCTGGGTCTCTTTCTGGCCGGGGCGGGTTTGGCGCTCGCAGGCGCGATGCCGAACTATTGGCTCATTGTCGCCTGCGTGCTCGTCAGCGGGCTCGGCATCGCCATCTTCCATCCCGAGGCCGCGCGCTTCGCCAACTTCGTCGCCGGCCGGCGGAAGGCGACCGGCATGCGCTGGTTCTCCGTCGGCGGCAACCTCGGCTTTGCGCTCGGGCCGTTGCTGTTGACGCCGCTGCTGCTGCTGTTCGGACTTCCCGGAACGCTCGTGCTGCTGCTCCCCGCAGCCGTGATGGCGGTGGTCGTGCTGCGCGAACTGCCGCGGCTGCACACCTTCGTTCCGGCCAAGCACGCCGTGGTCGCCGGAATCGGCGCGGACCGCTGGGGCCCGTTCGCGCTGCTGACGGCCGCGGTCGTCGTGCGTTCGATGGCCTACATCGGGCTCGTCGCGTTCACCCCGCTGTTCTTCATCGGCGTGCTGCACGCGTCGGCTACGGTCGGTAACGGTACCCTCACCATCTTTCTGTTGGCGGGAGCCGCGGGTACGATTTACGGCGGCAAACTCGCTGACCGGATCGGCCGCAAGCGAACGTTCGTGCTCGCGACCTTCACCGCGGTCCCGCTGCTCGGCGGATTCCTCGCCCTGACCGCGCGCTTCCCCAACGTTCCGCTCGCTGTCGCGGTGCTGGCGCTGGTCGGCTTCGCGGTGGTGGCTTCGCAGACGGCCTTCGTGGTGCTGGGTCAAGAATATCTGCCGCGCCATATCGGCATCGCTTCGGGCGTGACGCTGGGACTTGCGATCAGCCTGGGCGGCGTGGGAACGCCGATCTTAGGGCACATCGCCGATGTCTACGGTCTGCCCGCGGCACTCGAGGCGATCGTCGGACTGCTTTTCGTCTCGGCATGTATCGCGACGACGCTGCCCGGCCGGGCCGCCGATTTGCGCCACGCCCGCGACCTGCGCTCCAAGCTCAACGACGCCGTCGCGTAACCGTCAGGCCCGGCGGTTAGGCCGGGACGAGCGCCTCGATCGAGCCGTAGATTCGTTCGAGCGGCAAGTGCCGGTGCCACGGATCGATGATGTCGTGGTGCGCGTGCAAATCCGACAGCTGCAGTTCGACGACCGAAGCGCCGGCTTGCTGCCAACAGCGGAAGAGGGCATGCGCGACCGTGTTGTTGATGACGTTGTCGCGATCGTTGAGGATCAGCGCGGCGAACGTCGTGCGCGGCTTCTCGTCGCGCATCCGGCGCACGAGCTCGTCGCGCAAGCCGAGCTGCGCGCCGAGCGCGCGGCTCGGGAAGCCCGGATACGCGTACGGGGGCGTCCGCGAGCTGGCCGCTCGGCGCAGCGGATCCCACCACAGGTAGATGTCGGGCAGCGTTCGGATCAATCCCGGGAAGGCGGCGTTGAGCCAGCTGGGAAAAGCGAGCGAAAGCAGCGGCGCGATCGCGATCGTGCTCGCGACCTCAAGCATCTGTCCGGTCCAGGCCGCGAGCAATCCGCCGAGCGACAAACCCACGACATGCACGCGACGGCCGAGCGACGCGCCCAAGATGACCGCTTCGACCGCGGCGAGCTGCAGATCGCGATGCGTCAGCGCCGCGAGTGCCCGCGTGCGCCGGTCGCTGTAGCCGTGGTGCGGCAGACGCGGGATGTAGACCGTGTCGCCTTTGGCGTGAAAGCGGCGCCCGAGCTCGGCGAACTGCTCAGGGCAGTTCGTGAAGCCGTGAAAGCAGATGATGGCGCGCTCGGTTTGCGCACCGTGATCGAGCAGACGGGTATAACCCTCGCTTGCGATGCGCGCATCGCCGCGTTCCAACGTTTGCAGCCGTTCGATGGCGGAACGAGCCTGAGCGAAGCCCACGCCGGCCCTTTCGGTGCGACTTCGGTCGTGTCTTCTCTGCTACTCAGCCGAGCTTAGGAAAGCCCAGCCGCGCCAGCCCGGCATAGGCGGCAATGCCGACCGCGGTCGAGAGGTTGAGGCTGCGCACGGCCCCGGTCCGCATCGGAATCCGCAGCGTTTGCGCGCGATGCGCGTCGAGCAGCGGCTGCGGCAGCCCGGCAGTCTCTTTCCCGAAGACGAGCGCGTCGCCGTAGCCGAACGCGGCGCCGTCGTAGCGCTGCGCGGCGCGCGTCGAAAAGAGCCAGAGCGGGCGCCGCCAGCTCGCGAGAAAGGCCTCGAGCGAAGGATGCACGAGCAGTGCGACTTCGTGCCAGTAGTCGAGGCCGGCCCGTTTGAGCTCGCGGTCGGCGATCGAGAATCCGAGCGGCTCGACCAGGTGCAGCGCGCAGCCGGTCGCCGCGCAGAGGCGCGCGACGTTGCCGGCGTTGGGCGGGATCTGCGGCTCGACCAGCACGAGGTGGAGCGGCGCCTCGTCCGGCGCGTGCTCGCGCACGCGTTCGACGGGGTGCGCCGCGCGCTGCTGCGCGCTCACGCTCGTGCGAGCGCCGCAAGATCGGCGCGCTCCGGCGGCGCCAGCGCGTAGGCGATTCCGCCGTGTCCGAGCCAGGCGCGTTCGAACGCGTCGTGCGGATAGCGCACCCGCAGCGCCGGCTGCGCGGGATCGTTGAGGATCGGATCGCCCTGCACGTCGAACCCGACGAGGACCGCCAGGTGTCCGTCGGTGTGCTCGAGCGGCGCGCCCGGCAATTCGCCCGCGCGCCACGAGAAGGACAGCGCAAGCGGAACGCCCACCGATACGAACGCCGCGGCCTGCTCGAGATCGCGCAGGTGGACGACGGCGGCGCGTAGCCCGAACGCGCTCGCGAGCGCGACGTTGAACGTCCAGTTACCCGTGCCGCCGTACGCGTCGTCGCGCACGCGCGCCGCCACTTCCTCGGTCGGCAGGTCGTGGCCCCAATGCGCCAGCAGCATGGCAAGCGAGGCGGGAGAGCACCAGCCGCGCTCGAGCGGATGCCCGGCAAGATACTGCGAGCGCGGTGCGACGTCGACGAGCAGGTCGCGTGCGTTGCCGGCGCGCGCTGCACTCGCCGGCGGTACGCTCACGGCGAGCGCGTCGAGCGTTGCATCGGCGCGCACTTCGAGCGCGGCGAACACACTCGGCGAGCGAAGCGTGTCCAGCTCGACCTTCGCCACCTCGTCGGCACCCGACAGCGAACGCCGACCCAGCGCACTCCAGCGCACGTACGGCAGCCAGCCGGAGCGCGCGCCGTCGCAGCGCTCGATGCGCAGCTCGAGCGCTCCCTCGGCGGCTCGCGAGTTCCAGGAAACGACGGCTTCGGTGGCCGGCTCGATCTCGATGCGCACGGTTGCGGGAGCGGGCGCAACCAGCTTCAGCACGTGCTCAGAGCTCCCACTGCCACGAGTTCCAATTGTCGGTGATGTATTCGGCGGGCTCGTAATTCTTTAGCCGGGCGTCGTAGGCCGCCACCGTTTGCTGCCAGTAGAAGAAAACGGCGGGCACGAGCTCGTGGATGCGTCCCTCTTCGCGTTGATAGAGCGCTTTGCGCAACGAGCGGTCGAAGGTGCGGATCGCCGCGTCCGACGTTTGGGTGATGATCGGGTCTTTGAGGAAGCTCGTGTTCGCGCCGCGCGGCGGAACGAAGTCGCCGCTCCAGCTGCCTTGGTTGTCGGGGTCGGGTCCGTTGGTGTCGATCGACCATTCGAGATCGTATTTGCCCGTGTAGAGCGGGCCGTCCGTCGCGAACAGGTAGCTCGCCGGATAGTTCTTGATCGAGAGGTCGATGCCGACCGCGCGCAGATCTTGCTGCATCTGCAGCTCGGCCTGCTCGTTGCCCGGTTTGTTGGTCGCCGAGACCGTCAGGTGCAGGCCGCTTTGCCGGCCTGCCGCGGCCAACAGACGGCGCGCATCGGCCGGATCGTGCTTGTAGAACGGAATGTGCGGCGCGGCCCACGAGGTCGGCAGAATATCGCTGCTCGCGCGCAGATTGCGGTAGTGGTAGACCGTGCGGTTGATGCGGTCCCAGTCGACCGCCTCCGCCAGCGCCATGCGCACGCGCACGTCGTCGAGCCCGGGGCGGCTGCAATTCACGATCAGCCGCCGGAAGTTCGCGCTGAGGTGCGGGACCGTGTGGATCCCGGCTGCCTGCGCGACCCGGTCGATCTGGTTCTCGTAGACGCTGGGCACGACGTCGACCTCGTGCGTGAGCAGCTCGGAGACGAGCGAATCCGGGTTGGGCACGATCTTCCAGGAGATGGCGGCGAGCTGGGGCGGACCGCGCCAGTAGCGCAGATTGGGCGCGAACTCGAGCGACGAACCGTGGTTCCACGCGCGCAGCAGCCATGGCCCGCTCGAAAGCGGATGCTGATTGAAGGCGGCCTGGTCGAGGTCGGGCAGTTTGCCGAGCAGATGTTCGGGGAGCGGCGGATAGGCGCTGCCTCCGCCGCCTCCGAGAATGCCCAGGACGTCGGCGTTGGGCCTTTTGAGGCGGATGATCGCCGTGTAGTCGTCGGGCACGTCGATCGTCGCGATGTCGTCCCAGCCGAAGAGCGCTTTCGTGTTGTTGCGCGGACTCATGACCGCGCGCCAGGTGAACCGCAAGTCGCGCGCGGTCAGCGGCGCGCCATCGGCCCAGGTCACGCCGCGGCGCCAGTGCAGCGTGATCGTGCGCGAGTCGCGCGAGATGCCGCCGTTACCGTAGGTGGGCACTTCGGTAGCGAGCTCGGGGACGAAGTTGCCGTGCTGGTCGTAGCGGAAGACCGGGGCAAAGACGAGCGCGTCGACCTGATCCGTCGCGTCGGTATGCGCGAACATCGGGTTGAGGTTGTCGGGCTCGTCGGGGCTTCCGATCCGCAAGTGGCCGGCGTGGGCCGGCACCGGCGTGCCGTCGCCGGCGACTTTGCTGCAGCCGCCGAGCGCGAACGCCAGCGCGAGCGCGGTCAGCGCCGACGCTGCTCTCACAAGCGCTTCGTCTTCGATGCGAGCGCGGGAGCGATCGCGTCGTAGAGCGCCTGCGGGCCGAAGCGCACGACATCGTCGGCGGGCAGGCCCGTCTCGCTGCGCGCTCGCTCGAGCGCGTGCCGTGCCGCGCCGTCGTCGAGGCCTTGCGTGTTCAGCGCGATCCCGACGACTCGCGCCGGCTTCACGGTCGCGCACAGCGCTTCGTACGTGCGAATCAGCGCGCGATAGCCGAGCAGCGGCGTTCCGAAGTCGTCGATGTGCGTGCGGTCGGCGCGATGTACGAGCACGAGCGCATCGGGTGCCGCGCCATATAACAAGGCGAGCGTGACAGGGGCGAAGGCTGGATGGTTGATGCCGCCCTGGCCTTCGACGAACATGAGCTCGCCATCGGCGTTGTCGACGACGAGCTGCTCGGCCGCGCCGGATGCGAAATCGCTGATCACGCGGTCGATCGCGATCCCGCTGCCGGCGATCATGATCCCCGTCTGCCCGGTCGCGACGAAGCGCGCATCGGTGCCGCTAGCCCGCGCGGCGCGCACCAGCTCGAGCGATGCCGTCATCTTGCCGACCGCGCAATCGCTGCCGACGGTCAACACGACGCGCGCCGTTACGTCGTACGCTCTGCCGGAGAAGAGCGGGACCGGCGGCGGGACGCGCACGTCCCAAATGCGTCCGCGTCGACGGGCCGCCGCGGCCTCGAACTCCTCGTCGTCACCGAGGGTTTGGTGCAGGCCGCTGACGATCTCGAGGCCGGCTTCGAGGCCGGCCACGATCTCGCTGCGCCACTCGGGCGGCAACGCGCCGCCGGCCGGCGCGACGCCGACCAGGATCGCGTTCGGCTTGCAGGCCAGCGCCTGCGCGACGCCGGGCACGATCGGCGCGTCGCTGTCCAGATAGGGCACGGCTTCGCGCACGGTCTTGCCGGCCAGCGACGGATCGACGACCGCGACCGTTGCGTCGGCGGCATAGGCGATCACGCCGTGAGCCGTCTTTGCGCTGCGGGTTGCGAAGAGCCCCGGCGCGAGGATCGCGTAGCGTCGCATCGCGTCAGCGCGCGCTCGCGCGTTCGCGCACGCCCAAACCGGGGCCGTCCGGGAGGACGAGCTTGCCGCCTGCGTAGGTGACGCCCTCGAAGGGATCTTGCGCCGTCAAGAAGGGGCCGTCGAGATCGGCCCAGTCGACCAGCGGCGTCAGCTGCGCCGCGGCGGTCGTGAGAATCGCGCTTTCGACCATGCAGCCCAGCATGATCTTCAGCCCGAGCGCACGCGCCGTGTGGATCATCGCGAGGCCGCCGCGAATGCCGCCGCACTTGAGCAGCTTGATGTTGACGCCGTCGACGCAGCCGGCCAGCGCGGGCAGGTCGGAGGCATCCTTCGCGTCTTCGTCGGCTACCAGCGGTATCGCGGTGCGCTCGCGGATCCAGCGCAGGCGCTCGGGCGTTCCGGCCGGGATCGGCTGCTCGCAGAACTCGACGTCGTAGCGCTCGAGCTCGCGCAGCACGGCGACCGCGTGTTCGGGCGTCCACGCCTCGTTGGCGTCGATGCGCAGCGTGCCGTGGAACTTGGCGCGGATCGCGGCGACGATCTCCACGTCGCTGGTCGTCCCGAGCTTCACCTTGACGATCGGATGGTCGCCGACCTCCGCCAGCTTGGCCAGCATCGTCTCGATGCTGTCGAGCCCGATGGTGAACGAGGTGACCGGCGTCTTGGAGGGGTCGAGGCCGAGCAGCCGCCACAACGGCCGGCCGACGTCCTTCCCGATCAAATCGTGGAGCGCGACATCGAGACCGCAGCGCGCTGCCGGAGGAACGCCTTCGAGCAGCGTCTCGAGCGCGTACGGGTCGTCGCTGCGCAACGGGTGCGCGCAGAAATAGGCGGCGACGGAAGCGGCGCTCTCGTTGTAGCGCGGCGTCGGCGACGTCTCGCCCAGCCCCTCGAGGCCGTCTCGCCGCAGGCGGAACAACAACGTGTGCGCGGTCGTCTCAGAGCCGCGCGCAATCGTGAAGGTGTGTACGAGGGGAAGGTTTAGTTCGGTGATCGCCAGTTCCACGTCGGGCCTGTTCCGCGGGCCGCAGGCAGGTCCTCGCCCCGCCGCGCGGGTACGCGGTTAAGGATGGCGGCCTGCTTCCGGACCTCGATCGTCTGGTTTCGGCGCGACTTGCGGCTGGCCGATCACGTGGCGCTGGCCCGGGCGGCGCGCAACAGCGAACGGATCGTTTGCGCATTCGTGCTCGATCCGGTCCTGCTGCGCTCCGAGCGCATCGGCGCGCCGCTCGTTTCGTTCTTCTTCGACTCCCTCGCCGAGTTGCGCGCGGGCCTGCGCAAGCGGCGCAGCGATCTCGTCTTGCTCGAGGGCGTCTTCGAACGCGAGCTGCTCGCGCTCGCGAAGCACGTTGCGGCGGAAGCGCTCTTCTACAACGTCGATTACGAGCCCGATGCGATCGCGCGCGACGAGCGCGTCAGCGCGGCTTTGTGCGCGGCGGGCTTGCAGGTCGAAGCCTCGCTCGACCACGTATACTACGGGGCGAACGAAGTGCTGCAGAGCGGTGAGCGGCCCTACGCGGTGTTCACGCCCTACAAACGGCGCTGGCTGGCGCGGCACGAGCAGGACGCGCGGCCGCCGGTCGACTCGCACGACGCGCTTGCGGGCAAGCTGCTCGCGCGCGACGCGCTCGGCCAGGCGCTCGAGGTTCCGCCGGTCGAACGATACGGTCACGCGCGTTCGCCGCACTTTCCGCGCGGGGGCGAGCGGCTCGCGCACGAGCTGCTGACGACGTTCGTCGAGCGGCACATCGGCGCGTACGCGGGCGCGCGCAACTTCCCGGCCCAAAGCGGCACCTCGCGGCTCTCGCCGCATCTGCGCGCCGGCACGATCGGAATCCGCACCTGCGTCAGCGCCGCGCTGCAAGCCCGGCAGGGTGCGGGCGGGGCAACCGCCGGGGGCGTCGAAACGTGGCTCTCCGAGCTGATCTGGCGCGAGTTCTACCAACAGATCCTGGCCAACTTCCCGCACGTCGCGCGCGAGCCGTTCATCGGCGCCGCCAAGCATCTGCCCTACCGCGAGCCGGAGGCCGACTGGCGCGCTTGGTGCGACGGGACGACGGGTTATCCGATCGTCGACGCCGCCATGCGCGCGCTCAACACCTACGGCTGGATGCACAACCGCCTGCGCATGGTCGTCGCTTCCTTCTTGACCAAAGATTTACTGCTTGATTATCGCCTTGGCGAGCGCTACTTCGAACGGCATCTCGCGGACGGCGACTTGGCCGCCAACAATGGAGGATGGCAGTGGTCCGCGTCGACGGGGACCGACGCCGCGCCCTACTTCCGGGTCTTCAACCCGATCCTGCAGAGCCGCAAGTTTGATCCCGAAGGACGCTTCATTCGTAAAATGCTGCCCGAGCTCGCCAAGCTCGGTGCCGAGCACGTCCATGCGCCTTGGCTCCAGCCGCCGCTCGAGGCCGAGGCGTTGGGTTTTCGGCTGGGACGCGACTACCCCGCGCCGATCGTCGATCACGCCGCCGCGCGCGAGCGAGCGCTTGCGGCCTACGGACCGGTGCTCGGTGACAAGAGGAAAGCCGCTGTCAAGTCTTGACCCGGGTGCGATAATGCATGGGGACGGTGACTGCGCTCGCGCGCGGACTTATCCAGGTGTAGGACCAACGCTAGAACCACGGGAGCATAAGCTCCGGATACGACAGCACGAGAGCGGCATACCCCGCCTCTCAGCCTGGCGCCCGGGCCGCACCCACCTGCGAGATGCAGGTCTCTACCCGGGTATGCAGACGGCAGTGCGGTTGTCGTCCTCTGCTTGACACCAGTGTCAGTGAGCCGGTGCACTTGCACCGGCGTCGAGCGCGGCCGCGCGTAACGCGCGGAAGCGCTCGAGTGCGCGATGATACGCGTCGCGCGCTCCGCCGTCGCCGGCGCGTTCGAGGAGAACGAAGCCGCGGAAACGGCGCAGGTCACGGATCAGCGCGGGGGCCGCTGGGTCGTCGCCGGTCGCGAAGCCGTCGACGGAATCGAGCGTGTGGACCGTCAGGACGGCCTTGGCGACGATCCCGAGAGTCGGGTCGAGCGAACCGAACGCGGCTACCTCGGGGGCGAAGCGCAGCCAGGCGCTGTCGACGTCTTTGGCGAGCCGCTTCAGGTCGGAGACGTCCCCGCAGAGCGTTCCCGGCGCGTTGCGCAGGGCGAGCGTCACGTTCTGCCGCTTGCCCTCGGAGGCCGCCTCGCGCGCACCGTCCACGAAGGCGCCCCAAGCCGCCGGGTCCTCGCTCGCCGCGGGAGCGCGAGCCGCGACCAAGGGGGCGCCCAGAGCCAGCGCCTGCGCGACGCGCTCGGCCGCTTGGCCGCGGAGAACGTCGTCGGCCGCGAGGCCGGCGACGGTCAGCCCCAGGTCGATGCACGACTTCTTGAGCTGGGCCAGATATTGGTCGTCGGTCCGCGGGAAATGACGCGCATCGAAGACGACGCCCTCGAGTTCCAGCTCGTTCGCGCAAAGGTCCAGCCATTCGAGCTGGGTCAGCGACCCCTCGCCGAGCACGCGCTCGAAGCTCGCGGTGGAGCACGCGATCTTCATCGCCGCCTCGTTCGAGTCAAGCGGGCGGCGTCCCGTTGGCACGGAATACAGGCGGATGGACGAGCCAGCTCACGACGTAGGCGGGCGACCCGAGAACGAACCGATCCCGCGCGGGCAGCACGCGTTCATGCCGTGGGAGTTCCGGGTCGACGCGCTGATGTGGATCTTGACGGATCCGACGCGTCCGGGCGGCCCGCGGATGACGGTCGACGAGCTACGCCGGGGCATCGAGTCCTTGCCGGCCGCCGAATACCGTTCGCTCGGGTACTACGAGAAGTGGCTGCGCTCGATCGTCGACATCATGCTCGAGCGCGGGTTGGTCGAACGCGACGAGCTCAAAGGGCGGGTCGCCGAGCTCGAGGCGGCTGCGGTGGACGCGCGGTGAGCGCTCGTTTCGCGCCGGGCGATCCGGTTCGCGTGCGCCAGCTCGAGACGCACGGCCACGTCCGCACGCCGCGCTACGTGCGCGGAAAACGAGGCGTCGTCGAGCGTCTCTGCGGCGCGTTCCGCAACCCCGAAGAGCTGGCCTACGGACGCTGGAACGGCCTCCCGCTGCCGCTCTATCGTATCCGGTTCGCGCAGTGCGAGCTGTGGCCGGATTACGGCGGGCCGGCCGGCGACACGGTCGACGTCGAGCTCTACGAACACTGGCTGGAACCGGCGGAGGAACGAGCATGAGCGCGACGCACGACGCGGCCGAGCACCGTTTCGAGACGCTCGAGCGCGCGTTGCGCGAGCTGCTGATCGAACGGAGCGTGCTCACGCAAGCCGAGGTCGACGAACGCGTCGAGTCGATGTATTCGCGGCGGCCGGCGCTCGGCGCTCGCGTCGTCGCCCGCGCTTGGTTTGATCCGGACTTCAAAGCGCGGCTGCTCGCGAACGGAAGCGCCGCGGTGCGCGAACTCGGGATCGAGGTCGGAGCGCTCAAGCTCGTCGTCGTCGAGAACACGCCCCAGGTTCACAACATCATCGTCTGCACGCTCTGCTCGTGCTATCCGCGCATGCTGCTGGGGATGCCGCCCGATTGGTACAAGAGCATCGCCTATCGTTCGCGCGCCGTGCGCGAGCCGCGCGCCGTGCTGGCGGAGTTCGGTGTACGACTCCCCGACGAGGTGGCGGTGCGCGTGCACGACAGCACGGCCGACATGCGCTACCTCGTCCTGCCGATGCGTCCCGCCGGCAGCGAGGCGCTCGACGAGGAGAGCTGCGCCGCCCTCGTAACGCGCGACGCCATGATCGGCGTGGCCGTGGTGGCGGCGCCGTAGGCTGAGGGCGGCGCGGCTCGCGCTAACGGAGCTTGATGCCCGGCGCCTTCTGCCCTTTCAGGAGGTATTTGAGCGAACGAACCGAGCGCGCGGCGGTCCGTTTCGCGTCGTCCAGCACGGCATTCGAGCCGGGCTCGGAGGGAGTGAGGCCAAGTCGTCGCAGCTGGTGATTCACCCGGAAGACGTCGGAGAGATCGTGACGGGAAACGAAGCCGAGTGAAAGGGAGATCGAAGGCCCCTGTCCGTTTTGGACCCAGTGCGGGAAATGCACCGGATTATGGACGCCGAGTCCCGGTCGCAGTTCGAAGGACGTCCCCGCGTTGCCATCCGGCATGTCGATGTGACCGAGCCCCCAATAGCGCTCGAAGTCGCGCGTGTCGATCAGCGATCGATCGGTGCCGTCATAGATGTGCACGCTTTTGGCGCCCGAGATCTGGAGCAAGAAGTTCGTCTCGGAGTCGACGTGGTACGGCGTCACTTCGCCGGGCGAGGAGATGAACAGCGTCGCGAGCGGTGCCGGGAAGTCGCGCAGCAGTGCGCCTCCGGTCAACGCATCGAGTTGGGCGGCGCACTCCTCGAGCAGCTCGCGATAACCCGGTTCGAGATGGACCGAGCTGAGCTTGAGGCGCATTCTGCTCGACTTGATGTTTGCGACGGCGCCCGCGACGGCACGCTGGAACTGGGCACTCCCCCATTGCCCGGGATCGGGCTCGCCCGCCGGCAGGATGAAGAAACCGCGCGGCGACGGTTCAGCCGCGAGCCGCTCCGCCAGCGCCGCGATCGCGTCCAACGAGAGGAGCGGATGGTCGTTCAACGTGTGCTCGAACAGGAGCGGCGTGCGATTGAACCCCGTGCGCAGGGCTTCGGTCTCTCCGAAGAGCGTCGTGCGCTCTGCCGGCATCGTCATCGCTCGAACCACCGCACGTTTTTCGCCGTCATCTATCGCTCCAGTCGTCGCTTGTTTCGATGTTGCGCCCGACGCAGCTCGAGAGCCGGTGCGCGTCGCCTGTGGTGCGGCAACGCTCGATGCGCAAACCCCTCCCGGCAAAACGGCCTGGAGCGGCGGCAATCATCAGAGTCGGTGCATGGGAACAGCTCGTTTGCTAGACGAGACGCAGGGGTCGCCGGGGAACCGTGAACTTCTTTTCCTTTGGGCTGGGCACGAGAATAGCACGAGGCGAGTCGCACGCCAATACCCTAAACTAGGCGTTCCTGAGGGCCTGGCGCCGCTTTGTCGGTAGGCTGGCGAGCGTTTGGCCTTGCCGGGCTAGGCGGACCGGGTGTTAGGGAAGTGTAAACCTCGCTTTGCCTTGCGCGGCAGCTCGACCGAACGGTTTCGCCCTGCCAGCCGCCGGGGCGAGGCCGAGCGTGACCCGGCGCTCCGTTCGCGGAACGGTACGGAATGGCCGGGCGTTGAAGAAGGCGGCATGCAGTTGCTCGACCGAACCGCCCTCCTCGAACTAGATCCCGAGCTGTCCGCCGCGATCCGCAACGAGGAGATTCGTCAGCGCGACAACCTCGAGTTGATCGCCTCCGAGAATTACGCCAGCCGAGCCGTGCGCGAAGCGGCGGCGAGCGTGCTCACCAACAAATATGCGGAAGGCTATCCGGGCAAGCGCTATTACGGCGGCTGCGAGTTCGTCGACGTCGCCGAGCAGCTCGCGATCGATCGCGCCAAGACGATTTTCGGAGCCGAGCACGTCAACGTGCAGCCGCACGCGGGCGCTCAGGCCAACATGGCCGTTTTCATGGCGGTTCTCAAACCCGGCGACGCCGTGCTCGGCATGTCGCTCGCACACGGCGGCCACCTCACCCACGGCACGAAAGTCAGCTTCAGCGGCAAGTTGTACAACGCCGTCGCGTACGGCGTGCGCAAAGATACCGAGCTGATCGATTACGACGAGGTTCGGGCGCTCGCGCGCGAGCACAAACCCAAGCTGATCATCGCCGGCGCGAGCGCGTATCCGCGCACGATGGATTACGCGCCCTTCCGTGAGATCGCCGACGAGGTCGGCGCGCATTTGATGGTCGACATGGCGCACATCGCGGGCCTGGTCGCGGTCGGCCTCCATCCCTCGCCGGTTCCCGTGGCCGACAGCGTCACGACCACGACGCACAAGACGTTGCGCGGGCCCCGCGGCGGCCTGATCTTCACGAAGGCGCAGTACGCCCAAGCGATCGACAAGAGCGTGTTTCCCGGCATTCAAGGCGGACCGTTCATGCACATCATCGCCGCGAAGGCGGCCGCCTTCGGCGAAGCGCTGCGCCCGTCGTTCAAGACGTACCAGCAACAGGTCACGCTCAACGCGCGGGTGATGGGCGAGGAGTTGCAGCGCGCCGGCGCGCGACTCGTCGCGGGTGGAACCGACACGCACCTGCTGCTCGTCGACCTCGGCCCCAAGGGCCTCACGGGCAAGGCGGTCGAGAGCTATCTCGACGAGATCCGCATCACGGTCAACAAGAACGCGATCCCCTTCGATCCGCAAAAGCCCGCGGTCACCAGCGGAATCCGTCTCGGCTCTCCCGCGATCACCTCGCGCGGCATGGGCGAGGCCGAAGCCCGCGAGATCGGCGCCATTATCGGCGAAGCTCTCGACGACGTCGCCGCTCGCGCCAAGATGGAAAGCCTCCGCGCCCGCGTCGCCGAGCTAACCGCGCGCTTCGACGTGCCATAGCGCTAAAAGCTAAACCGACGCGGGCCCGGGGCGGGCGTACATGCCCCAAACCCAGGCCGGCGGCGGCTAAATAACGCAGCCTAAGGACAGTGGTGCTTCGTGAACTGGAGGCCTTTTGTTCCGAAGACATGCCCCGGATCGCCGACGAGTTTGAGCGAGCAGCGCTTTAACGAGAACGCGAGCATGACGGACTCCGGCTGCGGAGGCGGGGTCGGCGAGGCCGTCGGTGCGGAAGCGCTCGGGGCCGGAACGTTTGGAAGCGAAGCGTTCGGGACGGGCGCATTCTGCCGTTGCGTCAAGTGAACGTAGGCGTAGCCGTTGCGTTCGATCCACGTGCCGAGCTCGTCGACCGGCGTGACCGAGGAGCCGGCAGCGGTTTGCGTGTAGCCGGGAAATTCGGTGCGCAGCGTCGCGAGGCCGTCGCCGCGCAAGCGCAGCGTCAAGCCTTGCGTGCTGTCGGCGCCGGGCCGCAAGAGCAAGTAGGAATCGATGTACTTGCTATCCGGTGCGGGGATGACGGCGGCGGGCGTCGGAACGGGCGTGGGCCCCGGCGGCGGCGTCGGCTCAACGTGATGCCGGCTTTTCGCTGACGGCGCGGGCGAAGGCTCGGGCGACGCGGTTGGAGCGGGGCTCGGCGAGGGCGGGGACGCGGTCGCGGGCGGGAACGCGGTCGCGGGCGGCAACGCGGTCGCGGGCGGCGGCGCCGTAACGGATGCGGCCGGCGAAGGCGAGCTCAGTATCGGAACGCTTCTAACGGCGGGGGTCATCGTCAGCGCGGGCGCCGGCGTTGCGGATGCCGTCATGCTCGGCGCAGGCGTTGCGGCAGCGGTTGCTGCCTGCGCCGGGACCGACGTCGGCGTGCCGTTCGGCGCCGGTGAAGCTGCGGCGGGGCTTGCGCTCGACGACGTCGCCGGCGCAGCCGGGGACGCCGCAGGCTGAGCTTTCACCGAAGTTTCGGTCAAGCTCGCACCAGCGAACGTAACCGCTGCAAGCGCGAAGGTCCAAGCGAAAGAGCGAAGCTTTCCTACCATTATCCTCAGCTATGGCGGTTCGCGCCCGCGCCAAGGTCGCCTTTCGCTCGGACGTGAAGCCGACGATTCGTAATGGAACGCGTACGGGTCGTCGCTCACCCCGCCGTTGCCGATCGCCTCGCGCGTATCCGCGACAGGACGACGCCCGCCCCCGTTTTCCGGCGTTTGGTCGAGGAACTCGGGATCTTTCTTGCCTACGAGGCGACGCGCGAGTTGCCGCTGCGCGAATGCGGCGTCGAGACCCCGATGGGGCCGGCGCAGGCGGAGCGGCTCTCGCAACGCATCGTCGTGGCGCCGATTCTGCGCGCAGGCTTGGGGTTGCTGCCGGGCTTTCTCTCGGTCGTCGACGACGCGGTCGTCGCGCACCTCGGCTTTTTCCGCGATCCGGCGACGCTCGCGGCCGTGCCGTACTACGCCAATCTGCCGGACGACTTGAGCGCCGCCGCAGTCTACGTGCTCGATCCGATGTTGGCGACGGGCCACTCCGCCGCCGCCGGGCTCGGCGTGCTGGAGGCGCGCGGCGCGCGCGATCTCTCCGTGCTCTGCACGATCGCGGCGCCCGAAGGGATCGCGCACCTGACTTCCACGCACCCTGAGGCCAGAATCGTCACCTGCGCGGTCGACGAGCGGCTCAACGAGCACGGCTACATCGTCCCGGGGCTCGGCGACGCCGGCGACCGCATGTTCGGGAGCGCGACCTCCGTCCCGGCCGGCTACAAAACCAGCAGGGGCGGGTAGAGCAACGCGACATGCCTAACGTTCTTCAACCGATGCGACCGGGCTGGGACGAATACTTTATGGAGGTCGCGCGGACGGTAGCCACGCGTGCGACCTGCCCGCGCGCGAGCGTCGGCGCGGTCCTGGTGCGCCAGCACCGGATCCTCACCACGGGCTACAACGGCGCACCCCGCCATGTGGCGCATTGTACCGAGGTCGGCTGCGAGATGGTCGGCGGCCACTGCGTGCGTTCGACCCATGCCGAGGCCAACGCCGTCGTCCAAGGCGCGCTGCACGGCGTCCAGTTGGAAGGCGCGAGCGCCTACTGCACGCACCAACCCTGCGTCAACTGCGCCAAGCTGCTGATCAGTGCCGGTATCGAGCGCATCGTCTACGACGCGGCCTATCCCGACGAGTTCGCACAGCTGCTCCTGGCCGAAGCCGGCGTCGCCCTCGTTCACTTCGCGACGCTCGAGCGGGCTCGCGCGTGAACCTGCAGTTCATCTTCCTGTTGGCGGTGGCGACGGCGTTCGTGACGTCGCTGTCAATCACGCCGCAGGTCCGCAAGCTGGCCCTGCACGTCGGCGTGCTCGACGCCGTCGACGAGCGGCGCATGCACGATGAGCCCAAGCCGCGCATCGGCGGAATCGCCGTCTATCTCGGCTTCGCGTTCGCGCTGTTCGTCGCGGTCGGCTTCGCGCAGCAGACCAAGTCGCTCTTCCACAACCCGCGCGACATTCATAATTTCCTGGGCCTGCTCTTCGGCGGCACGCTGATCATGCTCGTCGGCGTCTGGGACGACGTCATGGGCATGAAGCCGCGCGACAAGTTTCTCTCGCAGATCGTGGTCGCCCTGATCTCGATGGTCTACGGCTTCCGGGTCGAGGGGTTCGACCTGCCGCCCATCCACCACTACGTCAACGTTCCGCCGCTCCTGGGCTATCCGCTGACGCTGGTCTGGTACCTCGGCATGATGAACGCGATCAATTTCCTCGACGGGCTCGACGGGCTGCTCGCGGGCGTCACCGCCATCTCGGGGCTGTTCCTGTTCGCGATTGCGCTCGGCCACGGGCACGTGGCCGCCGCGCTCGTGCTGTGCGCGCTGGTCGGCGGGGCGCTGGGCTTCCTTCCCTACAACTTCAACCCCGCGAAGATCTTTCTGGGCGACACCGGCTCGCTCTTCATCGGCTACGTCTTCGCGACGGTCTCGATCATCGTCACCGCGAAGGTCGCGATCACCGTCAGCCTGCTCGTGCCGCTCGTCGCCCTCGCATTGCCGGTCGTCGACACGGCGGCCGCGATCTTGCGCCGCTTTCGGGCCGGCAAGCGCATCACCGAGGCGGACCGCGGTCACTTCCACCACGTCCTGGTCTTCCGCTTCGGGCTCAACGTGAAGCAGGCCGTGCTGCTTATCTATGTCGTCTCGTTCGCGCTCGGCGCGGCGGCATATCTGCTCTCGGGCGGCGTCACGCCGCACTTCCGGGCCGTCGGGCTCGTCTAAGCAGGATGCGGAAAAAAAACCCGTGCCACAAAGCGGCGTGGATTTTTTGCCGGATCGAGAAGCCGCCGAGGGCGCAATGCCACAGCGCATTGTAGCTGAGGCGGCGACGAAGAGCCGGCGGAAAGGCCGCGTCGCGACTGGTGCGGGAGTTTTTCGGCACCCTGCTGGAGCTGTGCAACGCTCGCGCGGCTGTGGCGCGCGGACGGCAAGGCCATGAGCAGGAGCGGTCCGCTGCGCGTGATGACCGTGTTCGGGACGCGTCCGGACACGATCAAGATGGCACCCGTGGTGCGAGCGCTGGCCTCCGCCGGAGCGGCGATCGACCCGATCGTCTGCGTCACCGCGCAGCACCGCGAGATGCTCGACGACTTGCTCGAGCTCTTTGCGATCGCGCCCGACTACGACCTCGACATCATGCGTCCCGACCAAACGCTGACCGAGATCACGACCCGGGTACTGATCGGCATGGAGCCCGTCCTGGCGAAGGCGCAGCCGGACGTGGTGCTCGTCCACGGCGACACCGCGACCAGCACCGCCGCCGCCCTGGCCGCCTTCTACCGGCAGATTCCCGTGGGGCACGTCGAAGCGGGGCTGCGGACCGCGACGCGCTGGGAGCCGTTCCCGGAGGAGATGAACCGCCGCTTGACCGGCCGGATCGCCTCGTATCATTTCGCGCCGACCTCGCGCGCGCGCCGGAACCTCGAGTCCGAGAACGTCGACCCGGCCGACGTGTTCGTGACCGGCAACACCGTGATCGATGCCTTCCTCGAGACGGCCGCCCGAGCGTACCAAGGCGACCCGCCGGCCTGGGCCGGGCTCGACCCCAAGCGTCCGCTGATCTTCGTGACCGCCCACCGCCGCGAGAATCACGAGAAGATGGCCGAGATCTGCGGGGCGCTGACCGAGATCGTCGGGCTCCCCCAGCGGCCGCAGATTCTCTGGCCGGTCCATCCCTCGCCGCGCGTCGCCCCGATCGCCCACGCGCTGCTCGACGGGGTGGCGGGGGTGACGCTGACGGAACCGCTCGGCTACGACGTGACGGTCCGCTCGGTCAAGCGGTCGACCCTGGTGTTGACCGACAGCGGCGGGCTCCAAGAGGAAGCGCCGTGCCTGGGCAAGCCGGTCCTGGTCATGCGCGACGAGACCGAGCGCCCCGAGGGAATCGAGGCCGGAACGCTCGAACTGGTCGGCCCGCACCGCCGGCGTATCGTCGACGCGACCCGCCGGCTCTTGGGCAACGAGGTCGCCTACGCGCGCATGGCTCGGGCGAACAATCCCTACGGCGACGGAAACGCGGCGCAGCGCATCGTCGGCTGGCTGTTGGCGCGCTTACGCGACGGCCGACTTCCCGACGAGTTCCGCGTTCGCGTCGCTTGAGGCGCCCAGGAGCAGTCCCGTCAGCGGGACGGCAGCGCTCAACACGGTGAGCGGGTACGTGTAGTACGCACTCGTGGTCCAGCGCGAAACCAGGACAACGGCGAGCAGCCAGATGCAGCCGGCCGCCACGCCCGAGCCGAGGTCCTCGCCGCCGACGCGGAACGCGAAGACCGCCCCAGCCAGCGCCGTCAGCAGCATGACCGCCGGGATCGTCAGCGGCCACGTCGGCTCGATCCCCAGCTGAAAGGGGAAGCTCCAAAGGTTCAGTCCCCAAATATTGGGATGGAAGGTCGGAGCGCTGACGATATTGCCGACCAGGCCGGCCGGGTTCCAGAAAAAGAAGGGGAGAATCGGAAGAAGCGCGACTGCGGCGAGGATCGCTCCGTCGCGCTTGGGCCGGGGAGAGGTCGCGAGCAGCCAGCGGGCCACGAACGGCGCGATCAGCCAGGCGAGCATCTTGAAGCAGATCGCCCAGCCGAGCAGTGCCGCGGCCAGGCCGTAGAGCACGGAACGAAGGGCCGGGTGCCGGGCCGCCGCGCCCCACGCGCCGGCGATGACCGAGCCGCAGGTCAGCAACGCGAGGGCGGTGTCGTTGCCGCCGTCGGACGAGTTCTGGATCGCCATCGTGAACGTCGCGTAGAGCGCCGCAAACAGCGCCGCCCGCAGGGGCCCGGCGACGAAGGCGAGCGAGCCGATCAGCAACAGGACGAGCATCCCGGCCAGACGGTCCGGCGGCCCCAGCCAAGCCGGCACAAGCGGCTCGGTCAGCGCGTAGAAGGCGATCTCGCCCGGCAGGTACGGGAAGATCGAGTGCTGAGGTTGTGTAGTAAGGTAATCGTGGGCGTACGGGTTCCCGCCGGCGAGCAAGGTCGCGAGCGCCTCGTGCGTGGCCGGCATCACGTCGCTTGCGCGGAACGGCGTGAATTCGAGACGCAATCCCAATCCCAAGGCGACGGATAGCGCGAGCACCGCCCAGGCGGCGCGCCGGTCCCGCCGAGCGATCAGCCCCAGGCAGACGACGCCTCCCAGCGCCGCACCGATCGCCGCAAAGTCCGGATGCTCGAAGTTGGTCGTCAGCGCGAAGCGCATGCACAGCACCGTCGCGCAGAAGAGCACGAGCGCTTCGTCCCCGCTCAGCCCTCGCGGCCGCGCCGAGGACCCCTCCGCCGCTGCTTTCAAACCGAGCGAAACCTCCTCCATTTCCTCCTTCTAGCTTCGCTCGGCAAGCGCCGGCGGACCCGCCGCGAGAGGACCCGTCAACGACGAGCCCAAACAGGAATGCGCCGTGTCAGAGGCTGATTTGCGTGCTTATCATGCCCGCAAGCGGCCGATGGCCGCGTGGTCGATTACGTTCGCTCTCCTGGTGGGGCTCGTCATCGCGACGAGATCCCCGATCGCGGGCGTCGCACTGGTGTTCGGCACTTGTTGCGGCCTCGCGAACGCCCTCCTCACGATGCGTGGAAACGAACGCCTCATCGACCACCGGAGTGTGGCATCTTTCGTCTTTAGCAGTATCGTTAGGATCTGCGTATTCGGTATAGTCCCGGTGGAGTTCTGTCTTCATAGTCCGTGGTGGACGATGGCCCCATACTTCGTCGGGTTCTTCACGCCGCTCGCGCTCTATGCGGTCATGGTAGGACGGTCCATCCGGACGGGTTGAGCTAATTGCAAGAGGAAATCGGGGCCCATACTCTGTGGAACGTCCCCCTGCTGGGGACGGTTCACGCGGATACGATTTTGACGACCTGGCTAGCCATGCTCGTCGCGTTGCTTTTCCTGGCCTACGTGGGCAACAGCTACCGGCAGCCCCGCGTCGGCAAGACGCAGACGATCTTCGAAGGCGTCATCAACTACGTGGCCGACATGGTCTACGGCTCGCTTGGCAAGAACGGCGAGCCGTTCGTGCCGTTCTTCCTGGCCCTGTTCATCTTCATTTTCCTCTTGAACCAGTTCGGGATCTTCCCGTTCAAGGCGCTGGGGCTGCCCTTCGGCGGTTCGCCGACCGCCGACCTCAACACGACGGTCCCGCTCGCGCTGATGATCTTCTTCATGATTCAGATCGCCGCGATCCGCAAGAAGGGCCTGGGCGCCTATGCGCACCTCGCGCAGCCCTTCCCAGTGCTCCTGCCGATCAACTTGCTGGAGGAGCTGGCCCGGCCGGTCACGCTAGCGGCGCGCCTGTTCTTTAACATCTTCGTCGGCGAGCTGCTGTTCATCATCATCGCCTCGATCACGCTCGCGAAGGTCTCGATCGGGGCTTTCAACCTGTCGGCGGCCGTGAGCATCCTGCCGTTTTTCATTCAGTTCTTTAACTTCTTCGTCGGCACCGTACAGGCGTTCGTCTTCACTTTACTCGGCATCGTCTATCTCTCGCTAGCGATCGCCGACGAGCACTAGATCCGAGAAAGGGTACTCATCTTGACTTCTGAGAGCTTAGTTGCTGCCGCAACGATCATCGCGTTCGGACTGATCGTCTTGGGCGTGGCCTTCGGTTCGGCGGTCGGCGACGGCATCGTCGCTTCGAAGGCGGTCGAGGCGATCGCGCGCCAGCCCGAGGCGCGGCCCAACATCTTCACCTTCCTGTTCCTCGGCGTCGGCGTTCTGGAAGCTTTCCCGATCATCGCGCTCGGGCTCGCGTTCTATCTGCTGCTGGTCGTCGCCAACGTTCCGAGCCTGCTGACGCACCTCTCGAAGTAGCCAACCGGTGTTTCTCAGTCTCGGCCCGACGCTTTTCGTCCAGCTGATCAACTTCGGGATCTTCTTTTTGATCCTCAACTTCGTGTTTCTGCGCCCTGTCGGCGAAGCGATCCGCAAACGCCGCGAATACATCGACGGCGTGCAAGCGGATTTCGAGCGCTACACGCACCAGGTCCAGACGCTCCGAGGCGAGGCTGACCAAAAGCGTGCCGCGGCGCGGCGCGGAGCCGAAGAGCAGATCTCGAAGTCCCGCGGGTCGGCCGAGTCCGAAGGCGCCAAGATCGCAGAAGAATTCGGAACCGAGGCGGCAACCCTGGCAGATCGGGCGCGCTCGACGGTCGATTCTGAAGTCGTCGCCGCCAAGGCTCAGGAAGACTCGCTCTCCAAAGCGCTCGGCCAGCTGCTGCTCGAACGCGCGATCGGAAACGGCCGTTGAACGAGAACTTCTATCAGTCGCTCGCAATCTGGAGCCAGGTCCTCGGCTCGATCGCCTTCTTGGTCGTCATTGTGTGGCTGTGGGTGCGCTTCGTGAACCCGGCGGTCGTGGCGTCGCAGGAGCGTAAGAACGCCGAGCTCGCCGAGGCAGAAAAGCGGCGCGACGAGACAAAAGAGGAAGTCGAGGTCGCCCAGCGCGAGCTGCTGGCGGCCGACGGCGACGTCGCCGCGATCCACCAACGGGCCGAGGTCGACGCGCGCCGGGTCTACGAACGAATAGTCGCTGAAGCTCGCTCCGAGGGGCAGCGCGTCGTGCGTAATGCCGGAGGCGAGATGGAACGGCGCCGCACGGCCGCGCGAGAGCGGCTGCGCGCCGAGCTCTTCGAGAAGGCCATCGCCATCGCTCGCGAGGGAGCGGGCCGGCTCGACGACGCGACGAATGAACGGCTCGTCGGCGAAGTCGTCGAGACGATCGAGCGCGGGGGAGGCAACTGATGCAGAACGAAACGGTCGCGCGCCGTTACGCCAGCGCCATCCTCTCCCTGGCACGAGAAGCGGGAAAGACGGACGAGATCGCATCCAACCTGCGGACGGTCTCGAACGCGATCTTCGGGGACCAGGAGACGCGCCGCTTCTTTCTCTCGCCGGTCTTCGTGCGCAAGCAGAAGGCGCTGGTCCTGGCCGGCATCTTCGAAGGCAAACTCGACGAGATCGCGCTGCACACGGTGCTCCTGCTGGTTCGCAAACGCCGCGAGGCACTGCTGCCGGTGATCGTCGCGGAATACGACAAGCTCGCGCTCGCGGCCGCCGGCAAGGAGCCGCTCGAGATCGTCAGCGCCAGGCCCCTGGGCCAAGACGAGATCGACCGGATCGTCACGCGGCTCTCGCGCGTCAACGGAGCCCACTACGAGGTCGCGGTCCGGGTCGATCCGCGGCTGCTCGGCGGAGTTCGCATCACGATGGGTGACCGCAGCATCGACGGCTCGATCGCCGGCCGGCTCGATAACCTCGCGCGCGAGCTCGTGCCGACGGCGCCAACCGCGATCGGACGGTCCCATTCGTACCTCTCGTAGACCAGCGAGCGCGACTCGCCGGATCCATTCCCACGACGGGCGAGCCGAGCTCACCGGCAAGCACGATTTAAGACGAAGGTGTCTCCACGATGATCAACGCTGACGAAATCGCCGGCATACTCAAAGAGCAAATCGCGAACTTCAAGAGCGAGATCCACGAGGATCAGGTCGGGACCGTCATTGAGGTCGGCTCGAACATCGCGCGCATCTACGGGCTCGAGGCCGTGCAGCAGTCGGAGCTCGTCGAGTTCCCCAACGGCCTCCAAGGGATCGCGCTGAACCTGGAAGAGGACAACGTCGGCGTCGTCATCCTCGGGCCTGACACGGATATCAAGGAAGGGATGCAGGTCCGGCGCACGGGCCGCATCGTTTCGGTTCCCGTCGGCGAGGCGCTGCTGGGGCGCGTGGTCGACCCGCTCGGCAACCCGATCGACGGTAAGGGCCCGGTCGATACGAAAAAGTACCGTACCATCGAGAACACGGCGCCTTCGGTCATCCAGCGGCAACCGGTGAAGCAACCGCTGCAAACCGGCATCCGCGCGATCGATGCGCTGATCCCGATCGGCCGCGGCCAGCGCGAGCTCATCATCGGCGACCGCTCGACCGGCAAGACGGCGATCGCGATCGACACGATCATCAACCAGAAGGGCAAGGGCGTCTTCTGCATCTACGTCGCGATCGGGCAGAAGAACTCGACCGTCGCGTCGATCTCGCAGATCCTGGAGAAGAACGGCGCGCTCGAATACACGACGATCGTCGCCATCGGGCCCTCCGAGTCGCCGGCGCTCAAGTACATCGCCCCCTACTCGGGCTGCGCGATGGGCGAAGAGCTGATGTATCAGAACAAGGACGTGCTGATCATCTACGACGACCTCACCAAGCACGCGCAGGCCTACCGCGAAGTGTCGCTGCTGCTGCGCCGGCCGCCGGGACGCGAAGCCTACCCGGGCGACATCTTCTACCTCCACTCACGGCTCCTCGAACGCGCAGCCAAGCTTTCGGATGAGATGGGGGGCGGCTCGCTGACCGCGCTGCCGGTCATCGAGACGCAGGCCGGCGACGTGTCGGCTTACATTCCCACGAACCTCATCTCGATCACCGACGGCCAGATCTACCTGACAACCGGGCTCTTCTTCCAAGGCGTCCGGCCCGCCGTCGACGTCGGCATCTCGGTCTCGCGCGTGGGCGGCTCGGCCCAGATCAAGGCGATGCGTTCGGTCGCGGGCCAGCTCAAGCTCGACCTCGCACAGTATCGCGAACTGGCGGCCTTCGCCAAGCTCTCGAGCGACCTCGATAAGACGACCCAAGCGACGCTGACCCGCGGCGAGAAGATCACCGAGATCCTCAAGCAGCCGCAGTACCAGCCGCAGACCGTCGAAGATCAGGTCATGGTGCTGTTCGCCGCGACGCGCGGCTACCTGACGAACATCCAGACGGCGCGCCTGCAAGACTGGGCCGCCAGCTTCATCGGCTTCGTGCACGACAAGCATCCGGAGATTCCGAAATCCATCGTCGACACGAAGCTGTTGCAGGACGACACGGCTAAGGCGCTTGGCACGCTTGTCGAGGAGTTTAACAAGACGTTCTGATGTTGCTGTACCGTTTTGAGGCCCGGCTGGGGGCGGCGCGGGGACGCGGCGGAGACGCCCGCGGTTTCGCATCGTGCGAAACCGCTACTCGTGCACTTTTCCGCTCCCGCCAGCCATGGCTCCGCGGAAAAGCTGCACGCTCCGCCGCATCCCCGCGCCGCCCCCAGCCTACCTTTGCGGTGAGCGACGGGGGACGGGTTGTGGAATCCCGATGGCTGCGCTTGTGCGGCCCTTCGCGTGTCGTGGGGGGATGGGAGTGCAGGGTGAGGCTGCGGGAATACGCGTGGGCTTCGCGGGCGTTGCTGCGATGGGAGTAGTGCATGCCTAGCGTACGGGATTTGCGCGACCGGATTCGGTCCTTGAAGAACACGCAGCAGATTACGAAGGCGATGAAGCAAGTCGCTGCGGCGAAGATTCGGCGCGCGGAAGCGGCTCAGAAGCGGGCGCGGCCGTATGCGGACGCGATCTCGGCGATGCTTCAGGATCTGATCGAGGCGGTGGGGACCGTCGATCATCCGTTCATGCGGCCGGGCAAAGAGGGGGCGCCGCGCGGCGTCATCGTCGTTACCTCGGATAAAGGGTTGGCGGGCGCGTACAACGGGAACATTCTGCGCGCGGCTGTTCTTTTGCAGGCGCAGGATCCGAACGTGCTGTGGTACTCGATCGGAAACAAGGGGCTCACGGCCCTGCGCCGGCTTTCGCAGGAAGTCGTCGTGGGCGGGCCGTTGCAGCAGGGCTCGAAGCTCGACACGGCGCGCGACGTTGCGGCCAAGGCCAGCGACGATTTCACCTCGGGGCGCATCAGCGAGATCGTCTTGATCTCGAGCAAGTTCATCACGGTGATGGTCCAGCACGTCGATACGCGAACGGTCGTGCCGATCAAGCCGGGCGAGAAGCGGGCGCACGAAGGGCCGCGGGCCCTCGTCGAATTCTCGCCCTCGCCCGAGGACGTGCTCTCGCGCCTGCTTCCCAAATACCTCGAGTTCACGCTGTTCTCGGCGATGCTCGAAGGCGAGGCGGCCTATTTTGCCGCGCAACTTACCGCGATGAGCAACGCGACCGACAACGCAGGCAAGCTCATCGACCAGCTTACGATCGATATGAACAAAGCCCGTCAAGCCGCGATTACCAAGGAGCTCCTCGAGATCGTCGGCGGCGCCGAGGCGCTCACCGGATAGAAAGCGAAGTTTAGCGAGATGTCAGCAACCGCCACCTCAACCGCCACCGGCAAGATCGTTCAGGTTTTAGGTAACGTCGTCGACGTCGAGTTCACGCCGGAGACGCTGCCCTCCATCAACACGGCGCTCATCGTTCGCGTGGGCGAAGGTGCCGGAACGGCCAACGGCCGGGCTGGCAGCATGGCTGCGACCGACGGCATCGAACTCGGCGGAACGGCGATGCAGACGCGCGACCTCGTGCTCGAAGTGCAGGACGAGTTGGGGAACAGCCAGGTGCGTTGCTTGGCGATGGGCTCGACCGACGGCCTCGTGCGCGGGCAGAGCGTCACGAGTACGGGCAGCCCGATCACCGTTCCGGTCGGCGAAGGGACGCTGGGCCGCATCTTCAACGTCATGGGTAAGGCCATCGATTCCGACGCGCCGGTCGATGCCGCCGCGTATTGGCCGATCCATCGCATCCCGCCCAACTTCGAAGCCCAGGATCCGACGCCGAAGATCTTCGAGACGGGCATCAAGGTCGTCGACCTGATGGCGCCGTACACGCGCGGCGGTAAAGTCGGACTCTTCGGCGGCGCCGGCGTGGGCAAGACCGTGCTCATCCAAGAGCTGATCCGCAACATCGCGCAGGTACACAAGGGCTTCTCGGTGTTCACCGGCGTCGGCGAACGCACGCGCGAAGGCAACGACCTGTGGCTCGAGATGAAAGAGTCGGGCGTCATCGCGCAGACGACGCTGGTCTTCGGGCAGATGGACGAACCGCCGGGCGTGCGCTTCCGGGTCGCGCAGACCGGCGTCACGATGGCGGAGTACTTCCGCGACGAGAAGGGCGCTGACGTGCTGCTCTTCATCGACAACATCTTCCGCTTCATGCAGGCCGGCTCCGAAGTCTCGGCGCTGATGGGCCGCATGCCCTCGGCGGTCGGCTATCAGCCGACGCTCGCGACCGAGATGGGCGCGCTCGAAGAGCGCATCACCTCGACCCGCAAGGGCTCGATCACCTCGGTGCAGGCCGTGTACGTGCCGGCCGACGACTACACCGACCCCGCCGTGGCGACGACCTTCGGACATCTCGACGCGACGACCGCGCTCTCGCGCCCGATCTCGGAGCTCGGCATCTACCCCGCCGTCGACCCGCTCGCTTCGTCGTCGCGCATCCTCGATCCGCAAATCGTCGGAGAAGAGCACTACCGCGTCGCCCGCGGCGTGCAAGAGACGCTGCAGCGCTACAAGGACTTGCAGGACATCATCGCGATCTTGGGCGTCGAAGAGCTCTCCGAGGACGACAAAGTCGTCGTCGGGCGCGCACGGCGCTTGCAGCGGCTCTTCTCGCAGCCGTTCTTCGTCGCCGAGCAGTTCACCGGAACGCCGGGCAAGTACGTCAAGCTCGAAGACACGATCGCCTCGTTCAAGGAAGTCCTCGACGGCAAACTCGACCACATCCCGGAACAGGCGTTCTACTATGTCGGCGGCACCGACGAAGTGCGGCAGAAGGCCGAAAAGCTGGGCGTCAAGGTCTAGCCCGTGGCCAAGACCATTCCGTTCAAACTCATCACGCCGCAGGCGATCGCTTTCGAGGGCGAAGCGGAGCTGGTGATCGCCGTCGGAACCGAGGGCGAGGAAGGGATCCTCGCCGGCCACGCGCCGTTCCTGACGGCGCTGCGGCCGGGCGTGTTGCGCGCAAACGTCGTCAGCTCGGGCATGCCGCAGCGGCTCGAGTTCGCGACCAGCGAAGGCTTCATGCAGGCGCTGCCCGACCGCGTGACCGTGCTGGTCGACGAGGCTCGGACCAAGGAGCAGATCGACGCCGCCGCGGTGCGCGTGGAACTGCAGGAAGCGCAAGAGCGGCAGAAGGCGTTCGCCCCGCAGACGGCCGATTACGTCCGCGAGCAGTCGATGATCGAGTTCGCGAACGCTCGGCTCTCGCTGGTTTAGGAACGCCTACAAGAAATCGAGCGAGGCACGCAATAGGTCAGCTTGCGAGGCTCGCTCGGTGCCGTTGTTCGCTTGGCGCCGCGACCGGCTCTGCCAAGCGCAGGTAGCAGCCGAAGTAGGTCTGCGCGGAGTACTCGGGCAGCAGCGTGAGCTGGTACGAGAGGGTGTACTCCCGCCACCAGTCGACCAGCTCGTAGCCTAGCGCGCTAAATTCCGCTTCGAGGCGCTCGCGGCTGAGCAGGCGGCATGGAAACGCGGCCAGCCCGGTCTGAACGACGACGACGTGCTCGCCGCGGTCCCGCATGGGGGAACGGTTGACGATGACGTGACGCGGCCGCGAACCCATGCGGGCGAAGAGCTCCGCGAGCGTGCCTTCCCAGTAATGGAGCGAGCCGGAAAACAGGGCGATGTCGCAATCCCGCCCTGCGGCGAGGTCGCTGGAGAAGCGAAGATTGGTGTCGCCGCGCTCCCGTGCCAGGGCAAGTCCCGCGTCGACCAGGGGCGGCAGGTCGTAGACGGTCCATTCGAAGCGCGAGAGCGATGCCAGCCGGGCGGCGTACGAATAGTACATGTTCCCGACGGAGCCGCCGAAGTCGAAGACTTTCGTGCCGTCGACGCTCGCCAAACGCAAGAGGACCGGATAATCGCTGAGCTCGCGCGGCCAGTTCAGATGGATTTGGCGCAGCTCGGGCAGCTCGTGGCCGACGTATCCCGCTCGCCGGCAGGCCTCCGCGGCCTCGCCGAACGTCGCATAGGTCCGCCGCAATCCCGAGAGGCGGTTGAGGATGCGGAAACCGGTCGGCGTCCGGCCGGCGCTCGCGATGAGCCGGCGCGACGGCCCGGTTGACAGTAGGAAACGCGCCATTCGCTTTAAGCGCTGGAGTCGCATCGTTTGCTAATGTTAATCCTTCGCGATGCGCCGAACAAGCCTCAATTTAGACGGTTGCCCCCAAGCCTGCCCAGCACTACACTAAGAGGACCCTATGAGGCAGACGTCTATGCGGGACGTCATTTCTGCGTTGCTCGCCGTCCCGCCGGTTCGACAGATCCTGATCCGCGCCGGCCGGACGTCGCTCGGATTCGCCCTCCTGAACCGGCTCTCGGGCATCCGGCGCGTTTATCCCGGCTTCGACCAAGCCCGCAACGCTTGCCGGAGCACGGGAAGCAGCGGCTACGAGCACAACGCGTCGCTGCACGACGAACAGCTCGAATTGCCGGTGCGGCCCAGCGACTATCCCGCGATGATGCATATCGCAACGATCGCCGGGAGACGGCTCTTCGAGTTCGGGAGCTCGGTCGGCAACGTCTACTACATGTATCGCCCTTTCCTGAACTCCAGGTGGACCTGGGACTGGACGGGATACGATTTGCCGGACGTCGTCGAGTACGGCCGGGATATCGCGCGCGAACGCGGTGCAACGGCCTTGCACTTCGCGAGCGAGCTCTCCGCGGGGAGCGATTGCGACCTGCTCCTCTTCTCAGGCTCGCTGCATTACTGGGAAGAGCCGATTACGACGTTTTTCGACCGGCTCGGCACGCTGCCCCCACACGTCATCGTCAATCGCTCGCCGGTCCGCGAGCGCGGAGAAAACGTCGTCGTCGTGCAGCGGCAACGCGGCTCCTACGCCTTTCCGTGCATGCTGCGCAGCCGAGAGCGCATTATCGAAGAGTTCCGCTGCCTCGGCTACGAGCTGGTCGACGATTGGGCTGAGCCGGGGTTATGCTACCAGCTCCCGTTGCTTCCCGAATACTCCGTCAAAGCGTATTCCGGTTTCTACTTCCGCCTGCCGGGCGTCGTTGCGGCGCCCGCTCCGGAGTCTGAGCCCACGACTTCCGAAGAAGAGGCGTGGGCACAGGATAGCGCGCTCGAGCTCGCAAGCGCCGCTCGAAACGGGTAGGTCACGCGCCCCGCACGGCGGTTGCAGGCTGCGGCGGCTTGGCGTACAGCGGTAAGGTCGCCTCGACGCAGGCGCGATAGCGCGCGAAGATCTCCGCATAGCGCGCGACCATCGCGGGCTGCGGCTCGTGGACGTGAAGCGGCTCCAGCAACGCTGCGACTGCCTCGGGGCCCGCGAGCGCGCCCACCGCGATGCCGGCCATCATGGCCGCGCCGAAAGCCGAAGCCTCCTCCTGGTCGGCGAGCGCCGCCTGGCAGCCGAAGACGTCGGCGACGAGCTGACGGACGAGGGCGGCGCGCGTCAAGCCGCCCGAGAGGCGGACTCGCGCTGGTGCGCCGGTGCTTTCGCGCAAGACGTCCAGGACCGTGGCAAGCGCGAACACGACGCTTTCGAAGGACGCGCGGAAGACGTCGGCGCGCGTGTGCGCGAGATCGAGCCCGAGCAGGCCGCCGCGCAATTCCGCGAGCCAGTACGGCGCGCGTTCGCCCGAGAGAAACGGCAACACCGTCAGCCCGTTCGCGCCGGGCGGCGCGCCTTCGGCGAGCTCGATCGCACGGTTGAAGCGTTCGGCGACGGGAATTTCGCCCGCGAAGAGCTCTTGAATCTTGTTGAGCACGGCGCCCGCAGAGCTCGTCGGTCCACCGGCGATGAAGCGCCGGTCGTCGAAGGCGTAGCAGAAGGTGCGCCCCTGCGCGTCGAGCGCCGGGCGCTCGACGACCATGCGAATCGCGCCACTCGTGCCCAACGTGAGTGCGAGCTCGCCGGGACCGACGGCGCCGACGCCGAGGTTGGCCAGCGCGCCGTCGCTGGAAGCCAGCACGATCGCCGCGTCACCCAGCCCGAGCGCGCTCGCGACGGGTTGGCGCAGCGTGCGCAGCGTCGTCGACGGCTGGACCGCCTGCGAGAGCTGCGTGCGCTCGACCCGTGCAAGCTCCAGGGCTCGCGCGTTCCAGTCGCGCGACTGCAGATCGAAGAGGCCCGTCGCCGAGGCGATTCCCCAATCGACGAGCCACTCGCCCGTCCAGCGAAAGATGAACAGCTCTTTCATCGAGACGACCTTGGCCGCGCGACGAATCACCTCCGGCTCGTTTTCGGCAAACCAGCGCAGCTTGCACGACGGAAGCATCGGGTGCATCGGCGCGCCCGTCGACCCATAGAGGGCGCGCGCGGTGCCGTCGGCGTTCCAGCGTTCGGCGATCTCGGCGGCGCGCCGGTCCATCCACGTCACCAGCCGCCCCAGCGGTTCGCCTCGCTCGTCGACCGGAAGCACGCCGTGCATCGCGCTCGAGAAACCGAGCGCGAGTACGCGGTCGCCGCGCAGCCCGACCTCGGCCAGCACGTCGTGCAGCGCCTTCATGGTGGCGCGGTAGACTTCTTCGGCGTCCTGCTCGACGTAGCCGGGGCGCGGCGTCTCGAGCGGATACGAAGCGGAGGCGCTCGCGACGATCTTTCCTTCGAACGTGCTGGCCAACACCTTGGCGGCGCTCGTGCCGATGTCGACGCCGACGAGCGCGCTGCGTTCGGCAGGCATCGTCAGGCCGGCTCGGGGATCGGCTCGATCTTCCCTAAGACGAAGACGTAGCTTGCGATGCCGATGACGAGCACCACGCCGGCGGTCGCGAGCGCGATCGTGAACGAGCCGGTGCTCGCGACGATGAAGCCGGTTGCGACCGGCGCGGCGGCGTTGGCCAAATTGTTGAAGCAGTTCATGATCGCGCCCACCGTGCCGACGCTGCCCTTGGGCGCGATCAGGCCCGGAATCGACCAGCCCACCGGCGCGGAGAACGCGACGCCGCCCAGAGCGATCGAGACGAACACGATCGCGATGCGGATGTCGGTCGTGTACGCCGCGCCGACGATCGCCAAGCCCAGGACCATGCCGGTGATGAGCACCACCTGGCGCACGCGCGTCGACGAATAACCCTTTCCGATCAACGAGTCGACGAGCCAGCCGCCGATGACGAGGTCGGTGACGGTCGCGACGAACCAGGGGATCGCGGCGTAGCCGGCCGAGCCGATCAGGCTGGTGTGATAGGTCGCCTTCAAATATCCGGGCAGCCACGTGAGCAGCAACCCGAAGAGATAGCCGTAGGCGCTAAAGCCGATCGTTAAGCCCCATACTTTTCGGCGGCTGAGCAGATAGCCGAGCCGCGCGCGTTCGTTGCTCGCGCTCGAGCTGCCCTCGGGTTGGGCGCCGCCCTTCACGATATACTCGCGTTCGCTTCGTGAGACCCGCGGGTGCTCGCTCGGATTGCGATAGAAAACGTAGTAGATTCCAAAATAGATGAAGCTCAGCGCCGCCGTGCATGCGAACGCCGCGCGCCACCCGTATGCCGTGACGAGATAGGCGACCAACGGAACCGCGACGACGTTCGAAGCCTTCGCGGCCGAGTCGAAGATCGAGGTCGCGAGGCTGCGCTCCTGGTTGGGAAACCAGTAGCTCGTCGCCTTCGCATTTGCGGGAAACGCCGGCGCCTCTGCAACGCCCAAGAAGGCGCGCGCTAGGTTGAGCGCACCGAACGACGGAGCGAGCGCCGTGGCGAGCGCCGCGCATCCCCACAAGAACGCGCCGATCCGGCCGATCAATACCACGCCGAAGCGGTCGAGCACGACTCCGACCGGGATCTGACACAGCGCATAGACCCAGAAGAAGGTGGCGCTGACGATCCCGAACGCAGCGGGCCCGATGCCGAACTCGCGGTTGAGGGGATCCTGTGCAACCGAGAGCCCGACCCGGTCGACATAGTTCACGAGGATGCCGAAGCCGAGTAAAAGCGCGATCTCCCAACGGATGCGGCCCACGGGGCGAGCGATCGTTCCAGCGACGGCCATTCGGCGCTATTCTCCGCACGGTGTGAAAAGGAGCATCCCGACTTCGTGCCGCCGCGCGAAGATTACTTGTCGGGTCCGCTTCCTCGCCCTTCGAACGACTAGCAGGGTGCAGAAAAACCCCGTGCCACAAAGCGCTAACCGTGCGATTTGCACGAGTCCGAGTACCGGCACCGGACGACGTTAAATTGTTTAGATTAGCAGGGTGCGAAAAATCCCCGTGCCACAAATCGGCCTGGATTTTTTGCCGGATCGAGAAGCCGCCGAGGGCGCAATGCCACAGCGCATTGTGACTGAGGCGGCGACGAAGAGCCGGCGGAAAAGCCGCCTCGCGACTGGTGCGGGAGTTGTTCCGCAGCCTGGTAGATTAGAAACCGGCTCGTGAGACGGCAGCCTCGACGGCGTTGCATGCGGCGCCGGGCGATGCCGATAATGGTTGCAACGCACTGCCGTGCGAAGCGGAAGCTGAAATTTCTTTTCGGAAAGCGAAATGGCGTTGACGACCCTCGCCTCAGGATTCGCCGCCCCGGCCTGCGAACCGATGATGGACCGATCATGAATCTTCTCGACCGGCTTGAAACCACGTTGCGCGTGCGCGGCGGCCTGCAGCTCTCGGGCTCGGTCGAAACGCATGGTGCCAAGAACGCCGCCCTTCCGATCCTGGCCGCGACCTTGCTGCTCGCGAAGGGCCAGGTGACGCTGCACCGCGTCCCGCGCATCACGGACGTTTCCGTCATGTGGCAGCTGCTTGAATCGCTCGGCGCACGGCTGATCTCCGAGGGCGGCGGAACCGTCACGATCGATTGCTCGAACGTCTGCACGGCGCGCGCTCCGTACACGCTGGTGCGAAAGCTCAACGCCTCGTTCGACCTGGTCGGTCCGCTGCTCGGGCGTTTCGGCCGCGCCGAGGTGCCGCTTCCCGGCGGGTGCATCCTCGGGACCCGGGCGACGGACATGCACGAACAAGCGTTCCGGGGGCTCGGTGCCGAGGTTTCCAACGCCCACGGCTATCTGATCGCGAAAGCCACGGGCTCGCGGCTCGAGGGCGCCGACGTCGAGTTTCGCCAGCCGAGCGTCGGCGCGACAAAGAACGCAATGCTGGCCGCGGTTCTCGCGGACGGCACGACGACGCTGCGCAACGTCGCGATGGAGCCGGAGGTCGTCGACTTGGCGAATTTCCTCGTCGCGATGGGGGCCAAGGTCTCCGGCCAAGGCGGCGAGACGATCGTCGTCGAGGGCGTCAGCGAGTTGCACGGCTGCGAGTACGAGGTGATCCCCGACCGCATCGTGTCGGGAACGATTTTAGTCGCAGGTTGCGCCACGCGCGGCGACGTGACCGTCAAGCGCTGCAATCCCGAACATCTCGCCGGGTTGACGGCAAAGCTCAGCGAGTGCGGCGTCAAACTTTCGAGCGGCGACGACTGGGTGCGGGTTCAGGCCGCCGACCGGATCACCGGCGGCACCGAGATCTTGACCGCGCCGTATCCCGGCTTCCCAACCGACCTCCAACCGCCCATGCTCAGCTTCCTGTGCACCTGTCCGGGGACCAGCATCGTCGAGGAGACGATCTTCAACGCGCGCTTCTCCTACGTCAACGAGCTCGCGCGCATGGGCGCCGACGTGCGCGTCGCCAACAACACCGCCCTCATCAAGGGCGGGACGGCCCTCTCGGGCGCGCCGGTCGAGGCCCCCGACATTCGCGCCGGCGCGGCGCTTGTCGTCGCCGGGCTGGCGGCTCAGGGTGAGACCGAGATCATCGGTCTCGAATACATCGACCGCGGCTACGAGCGCTTGGAGGAGATCCTTTCGGCGCTGGGTGGGCAGGTCCAGCGGTCCAGCGGCATCGCGCCCTTCATCGAGCCGGTCGGCACCTACGAGACCACGGCGTACCCGAAGGTAGTCTAAGGCTCGCGCGCAATCTCAGAAGGTCGGCCTTGCGACCGTCATGCCGCCTGGGCCGAGTTATTGCGTCAGCGCTTTGCGAGGCCCGGGCGCTCCGCGCTCCGTCGTGCGGGGTTCGAAACCGGCTAAAGGGTCTCGGCGAAGCGCAACTTCATGGGGATCACCTTGGACATCGGCATCGACCTCGGTACGGCAAACGTGCTCGTCTACGTCAAGGGCAAGGGTATCGTCCTGCGCGAGCCATCCGTCGTCGCGAAGGATGTGCGCACGAACCGGACGCTCGCCGTGGGCGAAGAAGCTCGGCAGATGCTCGGGCGCACGCCGAGTAACATTCAGGCGATCCGGCCGCTGCGCGACGGCGTCATCGCCGACTTCGAAGTCACCGAGGCGATGCTCAACTATTTCATCAAGAAGGTGACGCGCAACCGATCGTTCATCGACAGCCTGTTGCATCCAAAGCCGGCGGTCGTCATCTGCGTCCCGGCCGAGATCACGAGCGTCGAAGAGCGCGCCGTGCGCGACGCCGCCAAACTTGCAGGAGCGCGCAGCGTCGAGATCATCGAGGAGCCGATGGCCGCCGCGATCGGCGCAGGCCTGCCCATCGACGGCCCCGCCGGCAACATGGTCGTCGACATCGGCGGCGGCACGACCGACGTCGCCGTCATCTCGCTTGGCGGCATCGTCGTCTCGCAATCGCTGCGCGTCGCGGGCAACAAGCTCGACGAAGCGATCATCCGCCACATTCGCCGCGTTTACAACCTGATGATCGGCGAGCGCACCTCCGAGGAGATCAAGATCAGGATCGGCTCCGCCTATCGCCTCGAGCAAGAGTTGGTGATGGAGATTCGCGGCCGCGACTTGATCAACGGTCTGCCCAAGACGGTGCGCATCACGAGCGAGGAAGTTCGCGAGGCGCTCTCCGAACCGCTGCAGTCGATCGTCGAAGCCGTCAAATCCGTTCTCGAGAAGACGCCGCCCGAGCTTGCGGCCGACATCATCGACCGCGGCATCATCATGACGGGCGGCGGCGCGCTGCTGCGCGGGCTCGACACGCTGCTCGGCGAGATCACGGGGATCCCGGTCATCGTAGCCGACGACCCGATGTCGTGCGTCGCCATCGGCACGGGCCTGCGCGTTCGCATTTAGTGTGCCTTTGCGGGGGTGGCAAGAAAGTCGCTCGGCGCTTTTCCGCCGCCGCGGCGCCGCTCGTCGCTTTCCCGGCTCTGCCGGGCCGCGTTCCTTGCGGGAAGTCGCGTTAGTGCCGGCCGGTCGTAGCCGTTCGCGCGAGCTCGTCACAGGGCTGCGATGAAACGCATCGACGCCCGCGCCGAAGCCTTGCAGCAGGTCCTCGACGCGGTTGCCGAAGTCGTGCAAGGCGGTGGGACGGTCATCTTTCCGACCGACACGGTGTACGGCATCGGCTGCGACGCGGCGCAGCCCAAAGCCGTCGAGCGCATCTTCGCACTGAAGAACCGGCCGCCGAACAAACCGCTGGGACTCTATTTCGGAAGCGTCGCCGAGCTGCTCGAATACGCGCCCGGAAACCGGTTGGCCGCGGTCGCCGCGCGCCGGTTTCTGCCCGGCCCGCTGACGATCGTCGTCGAACGATTGCCCTTCGTCGACGAGCGCATCAGCGCAGGCCTGCCGTCGGTCGGTTTGCGTGTGCCCGATCACGCGTTGTGCCGAGCCATCTTGGAACGCTGCGGACCGCTCGCGGCGACGAGCGCAAACGTCAGCGGCGCGCCGTCGTTCACTGGAACCAATGGGACCGAACTGCCGCCTGCGGATCTGCTCGTCGACGACGGGCCGACGCCGCTCGGGGCCGAATCGACCGTCATCGATCTGTCACACGAAGAGCCGCGCCTCGTTCGAGAGGGAATCATCAGCGTCGCGATGTTGGAAAAACACTTGGGCCGGGTCACGCCGTCCGCCACGCGCAGCGAGGGCGCCGACGCACGGGGTGACGCTTGATGCGTGAGCCCGCCGTCCCCGCGTGGCTCCTCGTCACGCTGCTTGGGACGATGCCGCTCGTGGTGCGGGCGCAGTCGCCCTCGCCTCCGCCGCCTGCGCCGGCTCCGGTGCGAGCGCGCACGGCGGCTCCGACCCCGTTACCGACACAGGAAGCGAATCCGGCTCCGGCGGTTCCCGCCCCGGTGGCGCCGGCGCCGCCCGGCTCGGCCGGCGCTCAATTCCAAAACGTCGCCGGTTTCGATCACATTCAAACCGACGACGTTCAATACAATCTCAACACCGGCGACTTCGAGTTGAAGAACCGGTTCACGGCCTCGCGCAAAGGGATCGACATCACCGCGGACCACGCGACCGGAAACTCGCATAAGAAGATGTTGCGTGCCGCCGGTCACGTCGTCGTCCACCAAAACGAGCCGTTGCCCAACCGCGGCAAGACGACGGAGCTCACGCAAAAGCCGTCGACCTTGACCTGCGACAAGCTCGATGCCGACGGTACGCGCCAGTATTACGTCGCGACGGGCAACGTGCACTTCACCCAAGAGGATCGCGAAGCGACCGCCGACTCCGCGACGCTCGACGATCTCAATCACCACCTGCACATGGTCGGCCACGTGCACGTGCGCAGCGGCGAACAGTCGATCGACGCCGACGTGCTTGACTACGACACGCTAACGGGTGAGATTATCGGTCACGGCAACGTCACCATCGTCGCTCCGGTGCAGACCGCGACGCCGGGGCCATCGGCGGCCGTGCCGAAGGGCAAGAAGAAGCGGAAGTGAACGGATGAGCCCGCGCGGGCGCGGCGAGCGTGTCGGCCTGTTCGAGCATGAGGCTCCTGCGCCGCTGGCGGCTCGCATGCGCCCGCACTCGCTTGCGGAATTCGTGGGTCAGGCCGATATCGTCGGAGAAGGTCGCGCGCTGCGGCGCGCCATCGAAAGCGACAACGTTCCCTCGATGATCCTGTGGGGACCACCTGGGACGGGCAAGACGACGCTTGCCGAAGTGATCGCGCGCGCGACCGGAGCGAACTTCGTCGCGCTCTCAGCGGTCAGCGCCGGGGTCGCGGATCTGCGCGCGGTCGTCGCCGATGCGAAGAAAGCGCGCACTCTCGGCAAACGCACCGTGCTCTTCATCGACGAGATCCACCGCTTCAACAAAGCGCAGCAAGACGCCGTGCTGCCCTACGTGGAGGACGGCACCGTCACGCTGATCGGCGCGACCACGGAGAACCCATCGTTCGAGGTGAACTCGGCGCTGCTCTCGCGCACGCGCGTGTTCGTGCTGCACGCCTTGCGCGACGACGAGATCGCGCTGCTCGTGCGCCGCGCGCTCGAAGACCGCGAACGCGGACTCGGCGCTCTAAACGTGGCGATCGACGACGATGCGCTCGCAGCGCTCGCCGGCCTTTCCAACGGCGACGCGCGGGTCGCGCTTTCGACGCTCGAGTTCGCGGCAAACACGGCGCCGGTGGATGCCGCTGGAACCCGCCGCATCGACAAAGCGCTGATCGCGGATGCGCTGCAGCGCCGGCTCGTCGCCTACGACAAGAAGGGCGACAACCATTATGACGTCATCAGCGCCTTCATCAAGTCGATTCGCGGCAGCGACCCTGACGCGGCCGTTTACTGGCTCGCGCGCATGCTCGAGGCTGGCGAGGACCCGCTCTTCATCGTGCGACGGCTCGTCATCTTGGCCTCGGAGGACGTGGGCTTGGCCGACTCGCGCGGCCTTTCGGTCGCGATCGCGGCGCAGCAGGCGGTTCACTTCGTCGGCATGCCTGAGGGTTTCTATCCGCTCGCACACGCGACGCTCTATTTAGCTACCGCGCCGAAATCCAACAGCGTCGGCCGCGCGTACGGCGCCGCGCTGCGCGACGTCGAGCAGACGCGCAACGATCCCGTGCCGCTCAATCTGCGCAATGCGCCGACCGGCCTGATGCGCAGCCTCGGCTACGGTGAAGGCTATCGCTACGCGCACGACGACTACGCCTCCGCCGGCGCGACGGGCGATCTCCCCCCGCCGGAACGTCTCGAGGACTACCTTCCATCGAACTTGCGCGATCGGGCATATTTCGAGCCGGGTGAGCAGGGCGAAGAGGGAAAGCTTCGCGTTTGGATCGACGCGCGGCGCGCGGCGGAGCCGCCGGCGCAAGACTGATGCGGCGCATCTACGCCGATCACGCCGCGACCACGCCGGTGCGGCCCGAGGTTGTCGATGCGATGCTGCCGCACTTCGGCAGCGGGTTCAATCCGAGTTCGCTGCATCGCGAGGGGCGGACCGCGCGGGCCGCGCTCGACGCGGCTCGAACGAGCGTCGCAGCCTCGCTCGGGGCGGCGCCGCGCGAAATCGTTTTCACCGGATGCGGTTCCGAGGCGGACAACCTCGCCATTCTCGGAGTTGCCCGCGCCCACGGCCGGCCTGCCCATGCGGTCACCTCGGCGGTCGAACACCATGCCGTTCTGCACGCCTTCGACGTGTTGCGCGAGCGAGGTTGGGAGATCACGCTGCTCGGCGTCGATTCGAACGGCCGGGTCGACCCGGCGGCGCTGGCTGCCGCGCTGCGGCCGCAAACCGTCCTCGTCTCGCTCATGCTCGCAAACAACGAGCTTGGGACGCTCAATCCGGTCGCCGAGCTGGCAGACGTCGCGCGCCGGCCCGGACGGTTCTTTCACACCGACGCCATCGCGGCGCCAGGCAGGTATCCGCTCGACGTCGCCGCGCTCGGCGTCGACTTGCTGTCACTTTCGTCGCACAAGTTTTACGGGCCCAAGGGCGTCGGTGCGCTCTACGCGCGCAGCGGTACCCCGCTCGCCGGAGTCGTCGTCGGGGGCGGCCAAGAAGCCGGCTTACGTGCCGGGACGGAGAATGTGGCAGGAATCGCCGGATTCGCCGTAGCCTTCGAATTGGCGGTCGCTGAGTTCGCGGGCGAAGCCGAACGTTTACATGCCTTACGCGAGCGCTTCGAGACGCAGGTTTCCGCCGCGATCGGCGGGGTCCGCGTCAATGCTGCGGCAGCCGAGCGCCTCCCGAACGTCAGCAGCCTCGCATTCGAGGGGATTTCGGCCCTTGAGGCGATCATTCGCCTTGACCTCGAAGGCGTGGCCGTCTCGGCGGGCAGCGCGTGCGCGGCCGGCGCAAGCGAGCCGAGTCACGTATTGAACGCGCTGGACGTCCCCCGTTGGGCGAGGACAGGAACCGTTCGCTTTTCGTTCGGAAAGCTGACGCTCGAGGAGGACGTCGAAGCTTTGACACGGATGCTTCCAGGTGTGGTGGCCGCGTTGCGCGGCGAAGCCTGTTGAATTGGGTACAGCTTATCGCGGCTCGGTTACGGGCCGTTCGGAGGTAAGGTCTTGATTGGTTCGCCCGAACAGTGGTCGATTGCGCTGTATGTCGGCGTCGGCCTCGGCGCGTTGCTGGTCGGCTTAGGGGTTTTCGTGTTGTGCGTGCGGGCGGGCGGCCTGCTGACGCGGGTCGGCCAGACGTTGGACCAGGTCGACAAGCAGATCGGGGCCTTGTCGGCTCCGATCGCCGTAACGCTCGAGCACGTCGGGGGTATCGCCGACACGGCCGACATGACGATCGCGCGTCTGGGAAGCGTCGTCAACCAGCTCGAGAACGTTGCCGCCGGCGCGTCGAAGACGGCCACCTTGATCAACTCGACCTTGAACTCGGTGAGCAACGCGGTGCGCACGAAACCGAAGACCGGGCCGACATAGACAGCTCGGCTGAGGATGCAATGCAGGAGCAGTCGAAGGATCGGCAAGCACCGGAACCGGCCGATCCCAATACCTTCGTTGCCGGCTTGTTCACGGGAGCGCTCGTCGGCGCGGCGCTGGCGATGGTTCTCGCTCCTGCGAGCGGCGAAGAGATGCGCGACCTGCTCCGGGCCAAGGCGCGAGAAGCGAGCAACCGGGCTCGCGACGCGGCCGGAGACATCAGCGATTTTGCGACCGACATGTATACGCGCAAGAAGACCAATCCCGACGACGATGTGATGTAGGAGACGCCTTGGATATCAAAGTGCATGTCCGCGAATCGGATGCCGACGCTTACGTCGTCGAGCTTGGCGGCGAGATCGACGTTTACACGTCGCCGAAAGTCAAAGACGCCATCACCGAGCTGATCGATCAAGGTCATTATAATCTGGTCATCAACCTCGAGAAGGTGCGGTACATCGATTCGACCGGCCTCGGAGTCCTGATCGGGGGGCTCAAACGCGTCCGCGAGCACGGGGGAACGGTCAATCTGGTGTGCACGAACCCGCAGATCAAGAAGATCTTCGATATCACCGGGCTTGTCAAAATCTTCGGGATCTACGACGACGAGCAGAGCGCCAAGAAGACGCTTACGTGAACGTGGCTGAGCCGAGCTCCGACCTGCTCGGGACCGTCGATCTGCGGATCCCAAGTAAACCGGAATGGGTCGCGGTCGCTCGCCTGGCCGTCGCCGCGATTGCAAACAGGCTGCCGTTCTCGGTCGAGGAAATCGAGGATCTCAAGCTCGCGATCGCCGAGGCGTGCACGATCTGTATCCAGCAGACGCCGTCGTCCAGTGCGATCGCCATCACGTGCGACGCGGCGACCGAATACTTACGCGTACACGTTCGCGATTACCGTCAGGGCACGCGTCCCGAGGCGGTCCCCGCGAAACGCCCGTCGATGCTGGCCGTCGAAGGTCTGGGCATCTTTCTGATTCAGGCGCTGATGGACGTCGTGGAGTACAAGGTCGATCCGCAGTCGGGGACCGAGCTCGTGATGACCAAGCGGGTCGGCGCGTAGCGCTGACGTGGACCCTACCACGCACGTCGACGAGGAGCGTTGGGATCGCCGTCGCACTCGCGAAGCGTTCTCCGAGCTCGCTCGCGCGCGCAAGACGAACGCGCCCGAATCCGAGCGGCTGCGCGACGAGCTGGTCGTCGCACACCTGAATTTGGTGCGCTATCTGGCCGTCAAGTTCGCCAATCGCGGCGAGGCGCTCGACGATCTGATTCAGGTCGGCACGGTCGGCCTCATCAAGGCGATCGACCGCTTCGACCTCGAGCGCGGCGTCGAGTTCACGACCTACGCCACGCCGACGATCGTGGGCGAGATCAAGCGCCACTTCCGCGACAAAGGCTGGGCCGTCAAAGTTCCGCGCCGTCTGCAGGAGCTCAATCTGAGCGTCAACCGCGCGATCGAGAAGCTCACCATCTCGCTCGGCCATTCGCCCACGGTCAAAGAGCTCGCCGACGAGCTGCACGCTTCGGAAGAAGAAGTGCTCGAGGCGCAAGAGCTCGGGCAGGCCTACAACCTCCTCTCGCTCGACACCGAGATTACGGGCGAAGGGGACAAGAACTCGCAGAAGCTAGCCGACTACATCGGCGAGCAAGATCCGCACCTCGCCAACCTCGAAGACCGCGCCAATCTCGAGCGCGCCTTCGAAGTCCTCTCCCGCCGCGAGCGCATCATCCTCTTCCTGCGCTTCTACGAATCGATCTCGCAAACCGAGATCGCCAAGCGCCTCAACGTCTCCCAAATGCACGTCTCCCGCCTCCAGCAGAAGGCGCTGGAAAAGCTCCGCGACGCCTTAGTCGAAAGGTCGTAAGCAGCCCGGCTCACGTCAGGCTGGCGCCGCTCGTCGGTCCGAGCCCGGAGCCAACCCCTCCCCCGCCGCCCCCACAAATCGGTACCCTTAGCGCAAATCGGCGCGCGAGGTGCCTCGACCTTAGCGTGGGCCTACTGGGTCCATATCGACCGCCGCGGCAAACGAACTGCACTCACCCTCCCCATGAGCCCGCCAACCCCGCTCTTCGAAACGCGGAAGTGGAGTGCCGAGCGACGCGCATCGCGCCGTGGTGGTGCCGCGGGAGGAGCGGATCTCGCGGGCGGGCACGTGACCGGGGCGTGGGGGTGACGCGGCGGGGTGGCGGCGGCTCGGACCGACGAGCGAAGCCAGGATGGCGGGAGCCGGGGGCCCCACGCGCCATTTGCGTGTGGGGGGCGCGGAGCCGAAGGCGGAGCGGTTCAAACTTGGGGGGTCCCCACGATGCGTGCATTGTGGTGTGCCGTGCAGCAGGAGCCCGCCCTGGGGGCGGGCGACGAGCAGCGCGCCGCGGCCCCACCGCGCCGCCCTCACGACCCGGAGGCCTAGCAACGCAAGAAGTTGTCGGCAGAAGTACCCGCTAGCAACAAACTCGCTTGACGAGGGTTGCTCGGGACGTATACTTGTAGGCGTGTCTGATTCGGTTGTCGGGATCATGCTTCACATCTTGGCGCTCGTTATCACGGCGGTCATCTTCTGGGGCGCGGCCGTGGAAGAGAAGCGCTCGGTTGCGGACTACCACCGGCTGCGGGACGGCGGAGGCCGGAGCTCCGTCTAAGCGCCGATAGGCGTTGAGGGGCGCCGTCCGGAACATCGGCGGGCCATGAGCATCTCCAGCCAAGAACTTCGGCGCTCGTTCGTCGACTTTTTCGTTTCCAAGGGACACAAGCATCTGCCGCCGGCCAGCTTGATTCCGGACGAAATGTCGACGACGCTTTTCACCATTGCGGGCATGGAGCAGTTCGTTCCGGTGTTCCTGGGCGACGTGCCGCCGCCGGCGTCTCGCGCGGTGACGGTGCAGCGTTGTTTGCGGGTCGCCGGCGCCAAGAGCGACATCGAGAACGTCGGGCGCACGGGCCGCCACGGCACCTTCTTGGAGATGCTTGGCAACTTCAGCTTCGGCGATTACTACAAGCGTGAAGCGATCGTCTGGGCGTGGGAGTATCTGACCGAGCGCCTCGCTTTAGCCGGCGACCGTTTGTACGTCACCGTCCACACGAGCGACGACGAGGCGCAAGCGCTCTGGGAATCGGAGATCGGCTTACCCGCTTCACGGATCACGCGCTTCGACGCCGACAATTTTTGGACGATGGGACCGACCGGCCCGTGCGGTCCGTGCAGCGAGCTCTTTTACGACCTCGGTCCCGAGTTAGCCGACGGGCCGGGCGACACCGGGCCCAATCTCGGCTCGCGTTTCGTCGAGATTTGGAACCTCGTGTTCCAGCAGTACAACCGGACCGGCGACGGCGTGCTCCACGAGTTGCCGAAGAAATCGATCGACACCGGCGCCGGCTTCGAGCGGATGCTGGCGGTCGTCAACGGCAAGGCTTCGATGTACGAGACCGACCTGTTCGTCGACTTGGTCGAAGCGCAGCCGGACGTCGGCGTGACCTCGCTCTCGCCGGGCGAGCAGCTCGTGCGGCGCCGCATCATCGCCGACCATGCGCGCTCCGTGACGTTCCTCGTCGCCGACGGCATCTATCCCTCGAACACCGACCGCGGCTACGTGTTGCGTTTCCTGGCGCGGCGGGCGATCCTCAACGGCCGTCTCCTCGGCTATCCGCACGGTTCTCTGACCGCGCTCGCACCGCACGTCGTGCGTTCGCTCGAATCCGGTTACCCGGAATTGAGGACGGCGCTGCCGCGCATCGAGCAGGTGCTGGGTGCGGAAGAGATGACCTTCGACCGGACGCTCGAGCGCGGCGACGAGATGCTCGCCGTTCTGCTCGAGCGCGCCAAGCGCGAGGGTAGGCCGCTCGCCGGCGACGACATCTTCACGCTGCACGACACCTACGGTTTTCCGAGGGAACTGACGCGTGAAATGGCCTCCGATGCGGGCGTCGAGGTCGATCTCGCCGGTTACGAAAAAGCCATGGAGGAGCAGCGCGAGCGTGCGCGGGCTGATGCCAAGCGCAAGCGCGCGGTCGTCGCGCTCGCCGATTTGCCGGCGCTCGCGAGCGAGTACACCGGATACGACGGCCTCGAAAGCGACGGTACCGTCACCTTGATCCTGCGCGACGGCGCGTCGGTCGAATCGATCGTCGACGGCGACGAGGCGCAGCTCGTGCTCGACCGCACCTCGTTCTACGGCGAGAAGGGCGGCCAGATCGGCGATCGCGGCACGATCCTGACGAGCGAAGGCGCGACCTTCCACGTCGTCGACACTCAATACGTCGGCGAAGCGATCGCGCATCGCGGCGTCCTGCGCGGCGGCGCGATTGAGGTCCGCGATACGGTGCATACGGCCGTCGATCCGCTGTGGCGACAGGAGATCCGCCGTCATCACACGAGCGCCCACTTGCTGCAGCGCGCGCTCAAAGACGTGTTGGGCGACGAGGTGGTGCAGGCCGGGTCGTGGGTCGGCGTCGACCGCATGCGCTTCGACTTTCGTTCGCCCGCGGGCGCCCTTTCGCCGAGTCAGAAGCGCGACGTGCTGGCCGCGGTCAACGCCATGATTCGCGACGACCACCACTTGGTCATCACGGTCATGACGCCGGCTGAAGCTGCGGCTTCAGGCGCGATCTCGATGGCCGGCGAGAAATACGGCGAGCGCGTGCGCGTCGTGCGCGCCGGCCCCTCGATCGAGTTTTGCGGGGGCACGCATTCGATCACGACCGGCGAGTTGGGACTGTTCTTGATCCTCTCAGAGTCGTCGATCGGCAGCGGCATCCGCCGCATCGAAGCGATCGTCTCGAAGGCGGCCGAAGGCTACGTGCTCGATCAGCAAGACCTCGTCGGGACGCTTTCCGAAGCGCTTTCGACCAAGCCGGCCGAGCTCGCCGAGCGCATCGAGCGGCTTCTGGTCGAGACGCGTGCACTCCAAAAGGAGCTCGCCGACAGCAAGGCGCGGCTCGCGGCGGCCGACGCCGACGCCTACGTCGCGGCCGCCGAAACGATCGGCGACACGCGCGTGGTGGCCGCAATCGTGCGCGAAGCGAGCGCCGAGACGCTCAAGCACTTGAGTTCTGCGATTCGCGGCAAACTCCGCAGCGGCGTGATCGCCCTCGCCGGCCTCGAGAACGGGACGGTCTCGCTGCTGATCTCCGCCAGCGACGACGCCGTCAAACGCGGCGTGCACGCGGGCAATCTCGTCAAGCTGGCGGCGCCGCTCGTCGGTGGACGCGGAGGCGGCGCTCCGGCGCAGGCGCAGGGCGGCGGCAAGAATCCCGCCGGTGCGGAAGCGGCACTGGCCGCAATTCGCAACGCGTTGCAGACGTGAACCGCTATGGGCGCGCGCTGCTCGTCGCCGGCGTGCTGGTCGCGACGTGGGCGGCGCGTTTCCCGACACCCGCTCCGGTGGTGCGGCCTGTCGCCGCGCCGCTGGAACCGGCAACGGTCTTGGTGCGCTACGGCGAGGCGCTCGCGGCGGTCAAGCACCCTGGGGCGCTGTCGTTCGAGTTCTCGGTCGAACAGCTCGGCTTGCGCAACATCGAGCAGACGCATCGCGTCTATCGCAGCGGGCATAAGGAACGCGACGAGACGCTGAGCATCGACGGATACGCGCTCAAGAATCCGGCCGTTCGCATCTTTCGGAACCGGGGTTATCGCTACGACATCGCGACGCTTGCACCGAAGCCGCAAGCGTACGACTTCGCGTACTCCGGTGTGGAGCGGGTCGGCAACCACTACGCATACTCGTTCGTGACGAAGCTGCGAGGGCCGGCCTCGTTCTCGGTGACCGGCGTGACGATCGACGGTCAGAGCTACCTCCCCTCGGTCCTCCACTTTCACGCGACCGGCGGGAACGCGCGGGCCAGCGGACGGCTGCACTACGTCGGTTCGCAAGGCTATTGGGTGGTGAGCGAAGCGACCGCCGACGCGCTTTTGCCGAGCGGAAAGCTCTCGCACGAGCGCATCGTCTGGTCGAAGTACCGTTTTCCGGAGAGCTTGCCGCCCTCGACGTTCCGCGAGCCGGCTTCGCTTGAACCGCTCGCGACGCCGGCCGCCGCCGAAGAACGCAGCGAAGGCCAAAGCCCGCTCTAGCTTTCCCGCCGGCTCTTCGTCGCCGCCTCGGTTACAATGCGCCCCGGCATTGCCGCGCAGCGCAGGATGCGCGTTAGGCGCGGCCTCGCTCCACCGGAAAATCCGCGCCGCTTTGCAGCGCGGGGGTTTTTCATCACTCTGCTACAGCGCTTGTCCGGCGATCTCGGCTCGGACTTCGGCGAGATGCTCGAAGCTGCACTCGACGTCGAGCACCAAGCGCCGTCCGTCGCCGTGCAACACGGCGAAGGCAGCGTTCTCGACGTGCACGCGCCAAAAATCGGCGAGCGGCCGGTCCATCGCCTCGAGCAGCGCGCAACGCACGACCGCATCGTGCGTGACGACGAGCACGTCGTCACGGACCGCGACCAGCGTCGCCGCGAATTCGCGCCAGCGGGTCATGACCGCGTCGACCTTCTCGCCGCCCTCGAAGGCGACGTGCGCGGGATCCTCGCGCCAGGTGCGATAGCGCTCGGGGTCGTTGGCCGCGATCTCGTCGCGATAGCGCCCCTCCCAGGTTCCGTGGCCGATCTCGATGAGCAGTCGATCGGTTTCGACCGGCACGCCGAGACGTTCGCCGACGAAGCGCGCCGTCGCCGCGCAGCGCAACAGCGGGCTAGCGAGGATCCGCGTGGGGACCGGTTCGCCGCGTGCCAAGCGCTGCGCGAAGTGATCGGCGAGCGCGAAGCCTTGCCGAACGCCGAGCGCCGAGAGGGCCGACTCCATGCGCCCTTGGTAGCGGCCGGCGACGTTCCACGTCGTTTCGCCGTGGCGGGCGACGTAGATCATCGGACCTTCGTGTCCCGTCCCAGAGATTCACATAATTCGGGGCGGCATTTCGCCCGTCTCATCGTCGCTCGTCGCTCCCCCTGCGCTCCGCTTCGGGGACAGGCAGACTCGTCATTTCACGCTCCTCGCTCCTCGATACGAGCAAAAATCCAATCGCGAAGTATGCAGCGAACCTCTGGAATTGGAAACTAAACGTCGAGCGCGTGGACCGCGCGCACGCCGGGGATCGCGCGGAGACGTTCGATCGTCGCGTCGTCGGCGCGCCGGTCGGTCGCGAGGATCATGATCGCGTCGCCGCCCGCGTCGCGGCGCGAGACCTGCATGGTCGAGATGTTGATCTTCGCCTCGCCCAGGATGGTGCCGAATTTGCCGATCATGCCCGGCACGTCGGGGTGGCGGGTGACGATCATCGGGCCGCTGGGAATTGCGTCGATCTCGAGGCCGTCGATCTCGATCAGGCGTGGGCCGCCGAAGGCTGCGGTGCCGACGAGCGAGATCTCGCCGCCGATGACGCGCAACGTCGCCGCGTAGGTGCTCGGCCGGTCGTCGGCGCGCACGTCGACGTGCAAGCCGAGCTCGGCTGCGATCGAGCGCGCGTTGACGATCGTCACGCGCCGGTCGGTCGTCATCTGCAAGAGCCCGGCGAGGAACGTGGTGACCACGGGCTCGGGATCGAGCGGCGCGAGCTGCCCTTCCATCACGATCGTGAACGGTGGAAGCGCGCTTGCCTGCGCGATCTGCGGATAGATCTTGCCGATGCGGTAGGCAAGGTCGACGAACGGGCGCAGACGCTCCGCGTCGGGTCCGTCGGCGACCGGCGCGTTGACGGCCGCCGAGGCAGGGCCGCCCAGCAAGACGCTGGCAACGTCTTGAGCCAACTCGACCGCGATTCGCTCGAGCGCCTCGTGGGTCGAGCCGCCCAGATGCGGCGTCGCGAGCACCTTCGGATGGCGATGCAGTTTAGCCCCGCTGCCGTCGGGTGGCGGTGGCTCTTGCGCCACGACGTCGATCGCGGCGCCCGCAATCGTGCCGGCGTCGAGTGCCGAGAGCAGCGCAGCCTCGTCGATGACGCCGCCGCGGGCGCAGTTGATGAGCAGCGCGTGGCCTTTCATCAAGGTAAGCTTGGCCGAGTCGATCATGCCTCGGGTGAGCTGGTTGAGCGGCACGTGGAGCGTGACGATGTCAGCCCGGCCGAGCAGCTCGTCGAGTGGCACGAGCTCGGCGCGCAAGGCATCGGCGCGCGCCTTGGAGATGAAGGGATCGGTCGCCAGCAGCTTCATGCCGAAGGCCGCCGCGCGGTGCGCGACCGCTCCGCCGATCCGTCCTAATCCGATGATTCCGAGCGTTTTGCCGGCCAGCTCGGTGCCGATGAAGGGCTTGCGCTCCCAGCGGCCCGCCCGCACCGAGTTCACCGCGTCGACGGTATAGCGCGCCAGCGCAAGCGTCAGCGCGAAAGTCTGCTCGGTCGCCGCCAGCGTGTTCGCGCCCGGCGTATTGAGCACGACGATCCCCGCGTCGGTCGCGGCGCCGACGTCGATCGCGTCGACCCCCACGCCCGCGCGCGCCACCACGGAGAGTTTCGGCGCGCCCTCGAGCAGCGAGCGGTCCACTTTCGTCTCGGAGCGGACGATGAGGCCGTCGGCCTCGAGCAGCGCTTTGCGCAGCGCCTCGCGCGGCTGGCCCACGCAGGAGACGATCTCGATTCCGTGCTCGCGCAAGACGGCCAGGCCGCTGTCGGCGAAGGGCTCGGCGACCACGACGCGGGCGGGGAACAGGCGGGTTCCGTTCACGGCGCTAATGTGCCGCCTCGAACGAAGCGGCGGGGGACAGGCTCATCGGTTCTCCTCGGGTGGTAATCGGTCGCCCAAGCGACCTGGCACGTTTTTGCTGAAATGGCTGCGCAGTCATCTCAGGGCGACCAGTTCCATCGTTGGAGCACTCGCGTGAGAGCGGCGTGCGCAGCGGTGCGACTTTGATAGCACGAACGCCGCTGGAACGGCGTTCCGACCTGCTCGTCGCCACGATGGTCGGGATCGTCGCCCTGAGTGGATACGTGGCGACGCTGCCGCGGTCGGTCTCATTCTGGGACACGGGCGAGCTCCAGACGGTTCCGTACATTCTGGGCATCGCGCACCCCACTGCGAGCCCCTCGTTTGTCTTGCTCGGCTGGCTCTTCACGCACGCATTGCCCTTCGGAGCGGTCGCCACGCGGGTCGACGCGATGTGCTCGGTCGTCGTCGCGTGCAGCGCCGCGCTTCTCTTCGCGACCCTGCGCGGGCTCGCGGCACCGCGGGTGCTCGCACTGGTGTGCGCGCTCGGCTTCGCGTTCGCGCCGATCCCTTGGCAAGACGCGACGCGCGCCGAAGTCCAAGACGTCGCGCTGCTCTTTCGCGTCCTCGCCCTGTTCTTCGGATTGCGCTGGGCCGCCGGCGGTAACGAACGTGACCTCTTCGCCCTCGCGCTGTTCGCAGGATTGGCGTTCGCGACGCACGGCCTCGCCCTGCTCGTGCTGCCGGCGCTCGCGCTCTTCGTGCCGGCTCGGCGCGACGCGCTGCGGCCGCGCTCGTACGCGTTGCTCGCCGGCGGATTCGTGGTGGGGCTGCTTCCGTTCGCCTATTTGCCGCTGCGCAGCGCCGTCGTGACGGCGGCCGGTCTCGATCCGACGCACGTTCTCGGCCTTCCGCTCGGCATGGCATTTTGGGATTACGACCATCCGTCGACGCTGCGCGGCTTCTTTCGCTTGGTGACCGGGGCCGACTTCGATACGCATTCGGGTTTCGCGGGGTTCTGGAACGTCGCGGCGTATCCGCAGTTCGTGCAGGCCGCGGCGAGACGGGTCGGTGAGAACTACGGCTGGCTCGGTGCGTTTGCGACGGCACTCGGCACGCTCGTCATCGTCGTCTCGCGGCGCCTCGAACTGTGGGCGCTTCTGGTCGCGGGGCTGCTGCCGATTCCGTATACCGAATCGTACGGCGAGCTGACCGATCCCGACCGATACTATCTGCTCCCGCTGTGGTGTGCGGCGACGGCGATCGCGCTTGGCGCCGCGGCGCTGGTCCAGTGGCTGAGCGACGAATCCGCCTGGCGCTGGATCGCCGCCGCCGTGCTGGGTGCTTCGTTTCTCTGGGGCACCTCCAGTCGCGCCGAAATCTTCGTGCAGCGTTACGATCCGGGCGCTTCCGCTTACGTCGCCGAGATCGAGCGGGTCACGCCGCCTGGAGCGATCCTCGTTGCGGAGTGGTCGTTCGCGACGCCGCTCGCCTACGCGGCCTACGTCGAGCACGCGCTGGACGACCGGACCGTAGTGAGCGCTGCACCCGATCAGTTCGAACCGTACTATCCCGCATGGCTCGCGCACCGGCCGCTCTTCCTCGTCACGTTCTCCGCCACACCCGACTTGCCCGGGTACCGGCTGAGGCGCGTCAGCGAGCTCTTCAACATTTTCCGTGTCGAGGCGGACGCGCAGACGCGATGAAGATCGGCTCGTTCGGAGCGGTCGCCGGCGTGGTGGTGACGTTCGCAATCCTGCTGGCCGGGGGCTTTCAACCGACCCCCTACAACAACTACGTCCTGCTCGCCGACGCGTTCCGGCACGGCAGAGTGTGGATCGAGTGGCCCGGCCCCTACATCGACGCGCTCAGTCACGCCGGCCGCTACTACGTGATCGAGGCGCCGCTGCCCGCGGTGCTGATGCTGCCCACGGTCATGCTCTACGGAAAGCTTGCCGACCAGTCGGTGCTGGCCGCGTTGCTCGGCGGCGTCGCGATCTACGCGGCGTGGGAGATCTGCCGGCGTCTGGGCGTCCCCGCGTCGAGCAGCCTGCTGCTCTGCGGGTTCTTCCTGCTGGGAACCGATCTCTTTTGGTGCGCGATGCTGGGTGACGTATGGTTCATCGCCCACGTCTCGTCGGCGGCCTTTACGCTGCTCGCGCTGCTCGAGCTGCTGGGAGGCCGGCGCGGCTGGCTCGTCGCAATTCTCGCCGCGTGCGCTGTCGAGTCACGCTTCTCAATGCTGCTGGCGGTGCCCGTCTACGCCGCGTTGCTCGGTTTGCGTTGGGGCGATACGGCCGACGAGCGAACGCCGGACGAACGGCGCCGCGCGGTGCTCGCGTTCGCGCTGACGCTGGTGCCGTTCGCTCTGATTTGGGTCGGGTACAACGAGTTGCGCTGGGGCGTGCCGTACGATATCGGTTACACCGCCTGGTACCACCAGGATCAGGCCGGCTCGCCGACCGGCTCGCCGTTTCAACTGCTGTACGTGCCCTATCAGCTCTACTCGTTTTTCGTGCGTTTCCCCAACGTGAGGGCGGCGTTTCCGTACCTGATTCCAACCTATGACGGCGTCGCGTTGACGTGGACGTCGCCCGCGCTCGTGCTCGCGTTCTTCGCCCGCCGCCCGCTCACGCTCGTCGTCGCGATGTGGTGCGCGGCGGTGTTGACGGCCGTGCCGAGCCTGCTCTACTACGTGAACGGCTTCGCCCAGTTCGGCATGCGCCACGCGCTCGATTTCGAGCCGTTTCTCTTCGTGCTGATGGCGCTGGCCGCGCGGCGCGGGTTGCGCGCGATCGGCACGGCCTTGTGCCTGGTCTCGACGCTCGTCGGAACGTGGGGAATCTGGTACTGGCGCGCCTTCATCCGGACCGGCTGAGCGGCTCCTCGGTGTGCGCGACGAAGGCGTAGTGCTCGATGGCGAAGGCGACGAAACGGTCGACGGCGGCCGGCAGGTCGCGGTCGCGTGCCGCGACCAGATGCCACTGCTTGTCGAGCGGCGTCACCGGCGTCGGAATCTGCTGGATGAGGCCGGCCCGTAGGTCGCGCTCGACCGCGTCACGCGAGACGAGCGAATAGCCGAGGCCGGCGCGCACGCATGCGCCGATCGCACCATTCGAGGCGATCGACAGCCGCGGCGGATCGATGCCCAGCGCTGCGAAGCACTCCTCGGTCGCCGAGCGCGTCCCGGAGCCTTGCTCGCGCACGAGCCAGGTCGCGGCGCCGAGCGGCATCAGGGCGAACGCGTCGCCGGCCGGTGCGATGACGATGAGCTCGTGCGCCCGGGTCGCGAGCGTTCGCAGCCGCATGTCGAGCGGCGGGCGGCCCGCGAGCACGAGATCGACTTCCCAGTGGCTGAGCCGGTCCCAGACATGAACGTGGTTCCCGACATCGAGCTCGACGCCGATGTTCGGTTCGCGCAGGCGAAAGCGCTGCAGCAGCTGCGGGACGAGATGCTCGGCGGCGGTCGTCACCGCGGCGACGCGCAGCCGGCTTGCCGATTCGGCCGCCAGCTCGTGAGCTCGGCGCTGTGCCTCATCGAGCAGCGCGAAGATGCGGCGGCCGTAGAGCTCGAAGGCCTTGCCGGATTCGGTAAGCCTAATTTTGCGCCCGTCGCGTTCCGTCAGCTTGACGCCGACGGCGCGCTGCAGGCCGGCCAGTGCCGCGGAGACCGCCGGCTGCGAGACGACCAGCGCGTCCGCCGCCTCCTGGACGGAGCCAAGGCGGGCGAGCTCGAGGAACGCGCGGAGCTGATAAAGCGATAACATAAGGCTACCCTTATGAATAGACGGTAAACTTGTATTTGACCTCTATGTGTTCAGGTCCTCATACTGAAGAGGATGACGACAATTGCAAGTCCGCCAAAGAACAACCGGCTGACTGCCGGCGTGACCCCGTATGCGGAGATGGGCTACTGGCAGCCCGACTACGAGCCCAAGGACACCGACGTCCTGTGCGCCTTCCGCATCACCCCGCAGCCCGGCGTCGACT